>NZ_ASRX01000017.1 GCF_000601485.1 Chondromyces apiculatus DSM 436 | reverse complement strand
GCGCCGGCAGCGCCGGCAGCGCCGGCAGCGCAGGCAGCGATGCGGACGACGTGGAGGACGCGGGCAGCGCGGGAGGCGTGTGCGGCGAAGAGGCGGTGGAAGAGGCGGTGGAAGAGGCGGTGGAAGAGGCGCGCGCCGGAGGGAGCAGCGCCGGGGGCGCCGGGTGAGGGCTCGCCGGCAGGGCCAGCGCGGCAGCGCGGGAGCGGGGGTGGTCGAGGTGCCCGGAGAGCGCGGCGGAGAGCGGCACCACGGGGACGGCCGTGCCGCGGCGCTCGAAGAGGGGCATGCCGCCGGGGCCCCGGATGATGGAGGCGGGATCGATCTCCACGATCTCGTCGATCATGGCGATGGGGGCGACGAAGCGCTGGCCGTCGCACTGGAAGGCGAAGGCGTCGAGGATGGCGACGGTGAGCGGCACGCGCAGGGTGAAGGTGGTGCCGGCGCCGGCCGTGGTGCTCAGGGTGAGTTCGCCCCCGAGCTCGGTGGTGACCACCCGGTGCGCGATGTCCATGCCCATGCCGCGGCCGCTGGTGGTGGTGGCCTCGGCGCGGGTGGAGAAGCCGGGGGTGCTGAGGACGTCGAGGAGCGCAGCGTCGCCGAGCGGGGTGTCGGAGGCGATGCCGGCGCGGCGCGCGACGGCGGCGAGGTCCACCCCGCGGCCATCGTCTGCGATGGAGATGGAGAGGGCGGCGCGGCTCATGGAGGCGCAGGTGATGCGCAGCGTACCCTCGCGGGGCTTGCCGAGGCGCTCGCGCTCGTCGGGGGGCTCGATGCCATGGTCGACGGCGTTGCGCACCAGGTGGACGATGGCGGGGAGGAGCCGCTCGGCGACCGCCTTGTCCAGCTCGGCGCTGCCGCCCTCGACCTCCATGCGCACCCGCTTGCCGGTGTCGCGCTGCAGGCTGCGCAAGATGAGCGGGAGCCTGTCGAGGATCTCGCTCATGGGCACCATGCGCACCCGGAGGAGCGCGCCGCGCAGGTCACGCAGCTCGCGGGCCTGCTCGGCGAGGAGCCGGGTGAGGTCCCGCACCTGCACCCCCGCCTCGGCGAGCCCCGCGGCGCAGTGCTCGAGACGGTAACGGCTGACCATCAGCGCGGAGAGGCGGTCCATGGCGTCGTCGATGCGCTCAAGCTCGACGCGGAGCACGCCGCGGCGAGGGACGTCGGCGTGGTCATGGTCCGGCTGGGGAACCTCCACGGCAGGGACGGAGGGCTGGGTGGACTCGGCGGGCCTGGTGGACTCGGCGGGCCTGGTGGACTCGGTGGGCCTGGTGGACTCGGTGGGCCTGGTGGACTCGGCGCGCTGGGCGCGCTCGGCAGCGAAGGGGACGGCGCTCGGGGGCGCGGCCTGGACCAGGGAGGAGAGGTGATCCGGGGAGAGGCCCACCGCGTGGCCCAGGGCCTCGTCGGAGGCGGCGGTGAGGAGGACGAGCGAGAAGGTCAGCCCGGCCGGGATCGCCTCGGAGGGAGGGCGCGAGAAGGGGATGACCTTGACGATCTCGGCGAGGGCGGAGGCGTGCTCGCGCACGCTGGTGATGGTGATGCCGCGCTCGGAGGAGGCCGGGGAAGGGGAGAAGTCGACGCGCAAGGCGCGCTTGCCAGCCGCGATGCCGGCGGCGAGCTGCTCCTGCTCGGCGTCGCTCAGCTTGGCGGCGATCTCCTCGGGGAGAGAGAGCGTCGGGGCCGCCGCGGGGGGCGCGGGCTCGTGGCCGTAGAGGAGGGCGTCGAGGGCGTCGAGCAAGGGGCGCGGCGCCTCCGGCACGGGGAGCGCGTCGGCGAGCGCGCGCACCGCGACGGTGATGGCGCGGGTGCCCTGAAAGAGGATGTCGATGGCCGCCGGGCCCGGGGGGCCGCCCTGCTGCTGGAGGCCGCGGAGCAGCTCCTCCATGCGGTGGGAGACGGCGACGACGGCCTCGACGCCCATCATCGCCGACAGGCCCTTGATGGTGTGCAGGGAGCGGAAGACTTCGCGGAGGGCCCGCGCCTCGGCCTTGCCTTCGGCCGCGGCGCGCTCGATGGCGAGCAGGTTCGTCGAGGCGCTTTCGAGGTGCTCGTCCACCTCGGCGAGGTACGCCGACCGGAACTCGGCGACGTCCACCATGGGCTTCACGGCGGGCGCGTCCCGTCGAGCAGGCTGCGAACCTCGGCGACCATGGTGTGGGGTGTGAACGGCTTGGTGAGGAAGCTCGACGCGCCCGCCTGGAGCGCGCGGGCGCGGGAGCCGTCGTCGCCGCGGGTGGTGACGATGAGGATGGGCAGGCTGCGGAGCCGGTCCTGGCCGCGGATGAACTCGACCACCTCGAAGCCGCCGATGTCCGGCATGTTCAGGTCGAGGACCACGAGGTCGAAGCGCTTGAGCGACATCTTCTCGATGGCCTCCAGGCCGCTGCCGGCCTGGGTGAACGCGATGCCGGGCTCGGTGCGCAGGCAGGCCATGATCATGTCACGCATGACCTTGCTGTCGTCGACGATGAGGAGCTCGGGCACGGGTCAGGCCTCGGGAAGGGCGAAGGGGTCACACCCTAACAAGGGCGCTGGACTTCTCTATCGGGGGTGACCCGAAAGCTCATGGGGGCTTATCCCTGATCTCTTCTCGCAACAACCGCGCAAAACCGCGCAAGAAGCGCTGGAGGAACAGGCCTGTCAGGGTGGTGGGTGTGCTGAACAGCCGAGCATGACGCAGGGCGGTGCGAGGCTCACGGCGCGCGCCGAGCCCGCCGCTTGTCACGTCACCCAGCACGTCGCCCTGGCGGACGCGCGCAGGTGGCTTGCGGGAGGCGCTGGCCGCAGGCGAGGATGGGTCATGATGGTCGTTTTCGAGGTGTACCTGGCCCGGGGAAAGAGCGCCGAGGACCTGCTCAGCGCCGAGACACGCAAGGAGACGGGGGCTCAGATCATGAGCATCGAGGAGGCGAAGGCGGTGGGCTTCTCGGGCCTTGCGCCGCTCGAAGGGGTGGGGGAGGTGCGGCTCATCGCCGTGCGGCGGAGCGACGCCCCCTGGGTGCACCGGTCCCTCGAAGGCAGCGACGTGGTCGCCTCGTTCCGCGTCCACGACGTGGAGTGACCGAGGGCCGGGGGGGCGCGCGGCGTGGACACCCCCTGACGAAGGGGGTACAGCCCGGCCATGACCAACGCGCGTCGTCGCCAGTGTCTCCGGCTTCGCAGCACCACGGGGCTGCCCTCCGTCCTCGCCCTCGCCGCCCTCGCCGCCTTTGTACCGGCGTGCGGCGCCCAGCCTCCCTCGGAGCCCGCCGCCCCCGGGGCCGGTGAGCCCGCGCCCCCGCCTGCGCCTCCCGCGGCGGCCCCGCGCTTCGAGAACCCGGGCGGGATGTGGATGCCCGAGCAGCTCGCGTCCCAGGAGGCGTGGCTCAAGCAGGCAGGCTTCCAGATGGATCCCAGGGCGCTGCTCGACCCGACGGCGTTCCCGCTCGGGGCCGTGGTGAGCCTCGGGGGCTGCTCGGCGTCGTTCGTGTCCGCCGACGGCCTGGTGGCGACGAACCACCACTGCTCGGGCGGCGCGCTCCAGCACAACTCGACGCCCGAGGAGGACATGCAGCAGAACGGCTTCCTCGCCAAGAACCGCGCCGACGAGCGCTGGGCAGGGCCGCTCGCGCGGGTGTTCGTGACCCGCTCGCTCCGCGACGTGTCGGCCGAGGTGAACGCCGGGCTCGACGCCGTGAAGGACGGCATCGAGCGGTACAAGAAGATCGAGGAGCGGCAGAAGCAGCTCGTCAGCGCCTGCGAGAAGGGGCGCCCGGAGCTGCGCTGCTCGGTGGCGTCGTACTTCGGCGGCGCCGAGTACCGGCTGATCGAGCAGCTCGAGATCAAGGACGTGCGCATGGTGTACATCCCGCCGGAGGGGGTGGGGAACTTCGGCGGCGACGTGGACAACTGGCGCTGGCCCCGCCACGGCGGCGACTTCGCGTTCTTCCGCGCCTACGTGGGCAAGGACGGCAAGCCCGCCAATCACGCCGCGGACAACGTGCCGTACAAGCCGCCGCACCACCTGAAGGTGGCGACGACGCCGCTCAAGGAGGGCGACTTCGTGATGGTGGCCGGCTACCCGGGCCGGACCAACCGGCTGCGCACCGCGGCCGAGGTGGAGACCGCCGTGGCCTGGGAGTACCCGGCGCGCGTCGCGCTCTTCAAGGAGCTGATCGGCCTGCTCAAGGACCTGAGCCGGGACGACAAGGCCCTGCAGATCAAGGCGCTGCCCCGCATCGAGGGGCTCAGCAACTACCTGCTCAAGACCGAGGGCCTCCTCGACGGGCTGGTGCAGGACGGGCTCGCGAAGAAGAAGGAGAAGGTCGAGGCCGACCTCAAGGCGTGGATCGCGGCGGACCCGAAGCGCAAGGAGGCCTACGGCGGCGCGATCGAGCAGATGGCCAAGGTGCACGCGGGCATCCAGGCGACGCGCGAGCAGGACGCGCTCGTCGACGGGGCGATGTGGCTCGCGCGCCTGGTCTCCACGGCGGACTCCCTGGTGCGGATGGCCGAGGAGCGCGCGAAGCCCGACGCCGAGCGGGATCCGGTCTACCAGGAGCGCAACTGGCAGCGGCTCGAACAGGGGATGGTGGCCCTCCAGAAGGGCTACGACCGGCGCCTGGACACGGCGCTCTTCAAGGTGTTCCTGCGGCGGATGGCGGCCCTGCCGGAGAAGGACCGGCCGGTGCTTTTCACGACGCTGTTCGGGAAGGCGACGCCCACCGAGGCCGACCTCGACAAGAAGGTCGCCGACCTCTACGGCAAGACCAAGCTCGAAGATGAAGCGACCCGGGTGAAGCTCCTGAAGACAGCGACGACGGCGCAGCTCAAGGCGAGCCAGGACCCGCTGATCAAGCTCGCGGTCGCGATCCGGCCGTCGCTCAAGGCGATGGAGGACCAGGACAAGGCCTACGAGGGCGCGATGAGCGCGGAGCGGCCGCGCTTCGTGGCGGCGCTGCGCACGTTCCAGGGCGGGGCGCTCGCGCCCGACGCGAACGGGACGCTGCGGATCACCTACGGGACGGTGCGGGGCTACAAGCCGCGCCCCGACGCCGAGGCGTACGTGCCCTTCACGGGCGTGAGCGGGATCCTCAAGAAGGACACCGGCAAGGAGCCGTTCGCGTCACCGCCGGCGCTGCTCGCGGCCGTCAAAGACAAGAAGTTCGGCCCCTACGTGAACGAGGCGATCGGCGAGGTGCCCGTCGACTTCCTGAGCGATCTCGACATCACCGGCGGCAACTCAGGCTCGGCGACGATGAACGCGCGCGGGGAGCTGGTGGGCCTGGCGTTCGACGGCAACTACGAGGCGATGGCCTCGGACTGGCTGTTCATGCCCTCCATCACCCGGACCATCCACGTGGACCTCAGGTACATGCTGTGGGTGATGGACGCGGTGGGGAACGCGGACGACGTGCTGCGCGAGCTGGGTGTGAAGCCCGCCATTCCTTGATTCCCACGGCAGGGGCTCGCGCCCCGGCCGTAGGGTTGAGCGTTCAGCCCTTGCCGGCGGCTTCCCGCTTCGCTTCGAGTTCTTCCCAGCGCGCGGTGAGGCGGGTGACTTCGGCCTTGGCCTTCTCGACGTCGGCGAGGAGGCCCGCGACCTCGGCGCCCCGCGTGGCGTAGAGGGCGGGGTCGGCGAGCGTGGTCTCCAGCCCGGAGACGCGGCCCTCGGCCTGCTCGATCTTCTCCATGATGCCGTCGAGCTCCTTGGTCTCGGCGTAGGTGAGCGCCTTGCCGCGGGGAGCGTCGCGGGCGTCGCGGGCGTCACGTCCAGCGGGACGGGCAGCCTTCTGGGGCTCGGGGGCGGGGCGGGCGGCGCGGACCTCGGCTTCAGCGTGGGCCTTCTGGGCGCGGAAGGCGTCGAAGTTGCCGGCGTAGCGGATGACGCGGCCGTCGCCCTCGAAGGCGAGGATGGTGGTGGCCACCCGGTTCAAGAACCAGCGGTCGTGGGTGACCACGATGGCCGAGCCCTCCAGCTCCACGAGCATCTGTTCGAGCGAGGAGAGCGTGGCGACGTCGAGGTCGTTGGTGGGCTCGTCGAGCAGGAGCACGTTGGAGGGGCGGGAGAGCATCTTGGCGAGGGCGACGCGGGCGCGCTCACCACCGGAGAGGGAGCTCACGGGCTGGTGGATGGTGCTGCCCTCGAAGAGGAAGCGCTCCAGGTAGACGCGCGGTTCGAGGTCGAGCGCGCCGAGGGGGATGCGCGAGCGGTCGCCGGCGACGTTCTCGAGGATGGAGGTCTCGGTGTCGAGGCCACTCCGGTGCTGGTCGAAGTAGGCGATGGAGGTGCTCTTGCCGAGGACCACCTCGCCCTCGACGATCCGCGGCTCGCTCGGGGTCTCGGCCTCGTCGCCCCTCGGCAGCTCGTCGAGGATGGCGCGGAGGAGGGTGGTCTTGCCGGTGCCGTTCCGGCCCACGACGCCGACGCGCTCGCCCTTGGTGAGGACGAAGTCGACCCCGCGCGCGAGCCAGCGGTCCCCGGCCTGCACGCCGAGCTGCTTGATCTCCAGGATGGAGCGGCCCGAGCGGGTGGTCACCACCTGGAGTTCCGCGGCGCGCTCGGCCTTCGGGGCGAGCTGTCCCTTCGCGGACTCGGCGCGGCCGATGCGGGCCTTCTGCTTGCCGGTGCGGGCCTTGGGCTGGCGGCGCAGCCACTCGAGTTCGGTGCGGAGGAAGTTCTGGCGGTTCGCCTCGGCGCGCTCGACGAGGGCGAGGCGCTCGGCCTTCTGCTCCAGGTACTCCTCGTAGCCGCCCTCGTAGATGTAGAGCTTGCCCTTATCCAGCTCGAAGGTGCGCTCGGCGACGCGGTCGAGCAGGTAGCGGTCGTGGGTGATGAGGAGGAGGGCGCCGGTGTGCTCCTCGATGAGGTACTGCTCCAGCCACTCGACGGTCTCGGCGTCGAGGTGGTTCGAGGGCTCGTCGAGCACGGCGAGCGCGGGGCGGGAGACGAGGATCCGGGCCAGGGCGACGCGGCGCCGGTCACCGCCGCTCATGGAGCCGACCGGGGCGTCGAGGCGGGTGATGCCGACATGGCCGAGGATGGCGTCGACCTGGTGCGAGACGTCCCAGCCGCCGAGGCGCTCGACCTCGCTCCCGGCCTCGGACTGGGCGGTGAGCAGCGCCTCGTGGTCGCCGTCGCCGCGGGTGAGGGCGCGGCTCGCCTCGTCGTGGCGGGCGCGCGCTGCGTGCCAGGCGCCAAGTCCGGCGAGGACCGTGTCGCGGGCGGAGAGGTCGGGGGCGAGCTCAGGGTCCTGGGTGAGGATGGCGACCTCGGCCCCGCGGCGGCGCATCACGGCGCCGCTGTCGGGCAGCTCCACGCCGGCGAGGATCCGGGCAAGGGTGCTCTTGCCGGAGCCGTTGATGCCCACCAGGCCGACCCGTTCGCCGGTGCGGATGGTGGCAGTGACGCCATCGAGGATGACGCGAGCACCGTACGATTTGCGGAGATCCTGGGCAGTTACGACCGGCACGGCGGCGTAGCTTAGTCAGAATCGTCCGGATTGCTCTGCGGATCGCTGCCGATGGCGCGCTACCAGGGAAAGCGGGGGCCATTCAGGGGATGCACGCTGGTCACCTGTTCGGTCGTGCGCAGTTCCGCTGTCTGGACGGACGGTTGCGCTCCCGGGCGCACGTCACCGGGCATTGTTTGATGGATTGATGACGCGAGAGGCTGGCGCCTGACCTTCCAGGGCACCACAGAGTTCTGGAAGGAGAGAGATTCATGGCGGCGACGCAAACTTCAGCGACCATCGTGGTGGGGCTTGAGTTCTCGGAGGAGGGCGAGCGGGCGCTCGACGCGGCGCTGCAGTTCGCTTCGAGCTTCCCCGGGGTGGACATCCACGTGGTGCACGTCGAGGGGGGCAGCGCCAAGCGGTTCAGCGACGGGGTGGAGCCCGCCCTCGATCGGACCGAGGCGGAGGTGCGCGCCCGGATCAAGACGCTGGCCCCGGCCCTGAACAACCTGCGCGGGATCACCGTGCTGTCTCACCTGCGCACGGGGTCTGCGGCGACGCAGATCGTGCAGATCGCGGCCGACGTGGACGCAGACCTGATCGTGCTCGGGACCCGGGAGAAGAACGGCATCGAGCGGCTGGTGACGGGCTCGGTGGCCGAGACAGTGGTGCGGCACGCGGGCTGCGCGGTGTGGATCGTGCGGCCCAAGGAGCACGAGCACGCGGGCGAGATCCCGCACATCGAGAAGCCCTGCCCGCTGTGCGTGGCGAAGCGCCAGGAGACGGGCGGCAAGGAGATGTGGTGCGTGACCCACGCGGAGCGGCACGTGGTGCCGCACCGGATGACGTACAGGTACAACTCGTCGGAGGGGCCCGACAGCTTCGCCTACCACACCACGCCCGTGAAGCGTTGAAGAGCTACCCGGCAGAGCTGCTGCGCGCCCCGCGTCGTCGGTCGGCCTCCCCCGAAATCCGAGAGGATTCCTTGGTCGGCCTCCCTGGCCGCGAGGCGCTCGCGACGCTTTTCCGGGCAGCTCTTTGGGCGTAACGGGCGAAGTTTCCGGAGCGCTGCGCTCAGCGGTCGGGGTGACCTGCCCAGACGCCCGGGGTCTTGCCGTCCGTCGCGCCGGAGGTCGGCGCCGGGGGTCTGACGACGGGCGGCTGGGGGATGACATTGGGGCGCTTCTGAGGGCCCGCGCTGACGCTCGGGGCAGGGGCGCTCTTCACGCTGGCTGATGCAGCCGCCGCGCTCGCGGAGGCGCTGCCGCTCGGGGAGGCGGAAGGTGCGGTGGAGGGTGCGGTCTCGCCGGGAGGCAGGGCGAACTTCACCCGGCCGAAGCGGCTGGCACGATGAAAGTTGCCCTCGCCGAAGAGGGGAGCCCAGGCCGTGCCGCCGTTCTTCTGCATGGCGTAGAAGTTCATGCGCCAGACGTCGCCGGGGTTCGGGGGCGTGCGCTTGGCCTTGGTGAAGGAAGCCCAGGGGATGCGGGCCTCGACCGTGTAGCCCTGGTCGAGGTCGGACTCGTCGTCGAGGGTGCCCTGCAAGGCGACGGCGCTCTCCAGGTTCGCGCTCCACTCCTCGTGGCCGAAGGGGCCGTCGGGGCCGCCGCGGGGCTGGTTGTAGTCGTCGAACTGGCTGTCGAAGACCATGTTCTGCGGGTTGATCTGGATCTCGTAGTAGTCCTTGTTGTCGCCGTCGCCGTCGGGGTCGATCATGATCTCGACGGTGTCCCTCTCCCACAGGTGGGGGTCCTTGGTGCCGGCAGGAAAGCCGCCGGTGAGGTGCTGGTCCTTCACCTCGAAGGCCGCGTAGAGGTGGGTGTCGTCCCAGAGGAGGCGCGCGCTGCCCTGCACGGGGATGGCGGGGTTCGGCCTGCCGGAGTGCGCGTCGACGAAGGAGCCGGTGGTGCGGGCGTCGGCCCACGCAGGCTCGTCGAGGCGGCCGTCGAGGGTGAGGGTGGTGCCCGCGGGGAGCTTGTGGGCGGTGAGGCTCTTGAGGTTGACCTTGCCGGGGCGGACGCCGGTGCGCAGGCGGATGACGCTGGTGCGGTTCTCGGTGTCCGCGCCCTGGCCGACGATGGGGAGGCGGCCCTTCTCGGGGTGGGCGATGCCGACGGCGACGACCAGGGTGGGGGAGGGATCGCCGGGCACGAGGAAGCGCACGGGGTCGATGTAGAGGCGCCCGGGTCGCCACGCCGAAGGCGGCAGCGGGGGGCCCTCGAAGCCCTTCATCTGGCGGAGCGGGCCCGAGGTGTCGACGTTGAGGACCATCTGGCCGTCCTCGCCGAGGAGGTGGGTGAAGAGCTGGTAGCCAGGGTCGAGCGGCTTCTCGACACGCCACACGAGCATCACCTCGACCCTCCTGCCCGGGAGGTAGGCCGCTTGCCGGGGCGAGATCGTGTAGCCGAGGAGGGTGATCTTGTTGTCGAAGTTGATGTTGGTCTCGATCATCCCGGGGGGCAGGTCGCTGGCCATGTACGGCGCGACCTTCTGCTGCTGCTCCGGCGTGAGCTCGGGACCCTTGTTCTCGGAGGAGCAGGCCGCAACGCAGAGGACGAGCGCGAGCGCGGGCGCAGCAGAGCGCGGGAGGCGGGAGAGGGCGGGGCAGCGCATGGCGAGGACTGCGTACCCTGAACGGGGCTGGCGGGGAACGAGGTGCTCGTGGCAACTCACGGCGTGCTCTGGGGGCAGTTGAGGGCGCAGACGGTGGCGTGGAGGCAGGACTCGCCGGTGGGGAGCGGGGCTTCGCACACGTCGCGGCAGACGCCGGCCGAGCCGGGCTCCCAGCCGCAGCCGAGGGCGCGCAGCAGCTCGTTGGCGTAGGGGGCGTAGACGCGCTTGCGGCGGATGACCTGGCGCCGCTGGGCGAGGGAGCGCTCCTGGGCGCGGCCCCGCTCACGCCAGAGGGAGATGAGCTGGTGGGTGGTCTGGAGGTGCTTCAGGTTCTGGCGCAGGGCAGCGAACGCGGCGCTCGCGCCGGATGCGCCGGCTGCGCCGGATGCGTCGGATGTGGTGAAGGTGGTGGCTTCGGCAGGCGTGGCTCCGGCGGGCGCGGAGGGGAGGATGCGGGACTCCAGCTCGCTGAGGACGGCGCGGAGGAAGCTGTCGAAGGGCACCTCGCCGGAGAGCACCGGGTGGCGCTGGGTGTTGAGGGCTGCCTCCACGGAGGCGCAGAGGACGGGGGAGACGGCGGCCTCCTTGGCGGACTCGCAGACCTGGCGCGCCTCGCTGTAGAAGCAGCAGGTGCGGTCGTCGCGCTCCTGCAGGACAGGGGGGTGGTCGCAGAAGGTGCCGAGGCTGCAGAGGTCGAAGCCCACCTGGGTGCTCAGGCCGAAGGCGTGGTGCGACTGTGCGCCGGAGGCTGCGTCGCGGAAGGGGCCGTCGAGCGCGAAGAGGGTGTCGGCGGAGATCTCGGTGGAGAGGGCGCGGAACAGGCGCAGGCCGAGGCCCTGGCTGGTGCGCAGGCCGAGGCGGGAGGCGCCGTCGCCGCCGCCGATCACGCCGGCGCCGAGGAGGCCGTAGAGGTCGACGAGGCCGTCGGGGAACAGGCTGAAGCGCGCCCTCACCCCGGCCTCGCCGAGGGGCCCGAGCGCGGCGCCGTCGCTCCAGGTGCCGAGCAGGGCCGCGCCGTAGAGGCCGACGCGGATGCTCTGCTGGTCGCGGAAGGTCCAGGGGACGAACTCCGCGGCGATGCCGGAACGGAAGCGGAGGTCGCCGTGCTGGAGGGCGAACGACTGGGGAAGGGCGAGGACGATCTCGTGGCGGCGCGAGGGCAGGAGGCCCTCCTCGGGCAGCGTGGCCGGGCGCAGCGCGGGCACGAGGTCCTCGATGCTGTGGTCCGGCGGCGGGGGATCGGGGGGCGGTACGGCCTGCGCGAGGGCAGCGGCGGGGGCGACCACGGAGACGAGCGCGAGGGCGAACGCGGAGACGCACGCGGGGACGAGCGCGGGGACGAGCGCGGGGACGAAGGGAAGAACGGTGGCGGTGGGCAGCGGCGCGGAGGGGCGGCGCGGAGGGGTGGGGCGGCTCATGGCTTGACCTGGCAGGTGGTGGAGGCCGGGGGAGCGCCGCAGGCGTCGAGCGCGGGAGGGGCAGGGTCGTCGCAGCTCCGGAAGCCTTCGGGGTGCTCGATGGCGCCGCAGAGGGCCTCGTTCTTGGGGAGCTCGGGGCTGCACCAGCGCACGAGCTTGGCCTCCATGGCAGGGTCGAGGGTGGACGCGCTGCCGGCTCCCGCGGGGTGGATGCCGAGCAGGCGCGCGATGTCGAGGCAGCGCAGGCGGCCTTGCTCGGCGCCCGCGCGGAAGAGGCGCCGCAGCTCGGCGGGCTCGAAGTTGTAGCCGTTCAGCGAGTCGACCGCGGACTCGTTGCGGAAGACGCCCATGACCCGCCAGAAAGGCTCGACGGGTGGGGAGAGCACCTCGATGTCCGGGTCGACGCGCGCGGAAGGGGGGGCAGGCGGCGCGGGCGGCGCGGGCGGCGCGGGCGGCGCGGAGGCGGAGGGGGCCAGAGAGGCGGGCTGGGAGGCGTCCGGGGAGGCGGGCGGCGCGGAGGTGACCATGAGGGGGGGGTCGGTGCCGCGGAAGACGGCGGGGTTCGAGCACACCGCGTTCCAGTCGCGGGTCTTGCAGATCCGGTCGCGGTCGCAGACGGAGCCCGGGGGGCAGAGGGCGCTGTCCTCGCGGAGCCGGGCCTCGCAGGCCTCGATCTCGGCCTGGCGCACCGCCTCGGCGTGCCGGCGCGCGTGGGAGATCTCGCTCTCGGTGACGCCGCCGGTGGAGACGTCGATGTAGCGCTGGGCGATCTCGATCGCGTTGCGCAGGCGCCGGGTGCCGCCGAGGATGGAGTTGGCGCTGGAGACGACGAGCACCCGCTCGGCGCCGCGGCGGGCGAGGGGCATGAGGGGGATCTCGGAGCGGATGCCGCCGTCGAGGAAGGTGGGCTCGGTGGCCTCGGGGCGCTCGGCGTCGTAGGGGACGCCGATGGGGAGCTGGGTGACGGGGGCGGCGATCACGGGGAGCACGGCGGAGGCGAGGGCGGCTTCCACGACGCACGGGGGGCTGTGGAGCTCGGCCTGATCGCTGAGGGCGTGGAGCAGGCCGGTGCGGAACTCGACGGTGCTGAGGAGCAATTCGGAGCGGTTCTGGCGCATGCCCTCGTTCACGCAGCTCGACAGGATGCGGCGGATGCCGTCGAACTCGAGCACGCCGCGCTGGGCGGTGGCGCCGACGTCGAAGAGGCGGGTGATGGGGGCGGAGCGGACGCAGAACAGGTCGGTGAGGGAGAAGCAGGTGAACCAGCGGGCGAGATCGTCGAGGCCCTGCTGGCGCTCGGGGGCGGTGGTGGCGCTGTTGAAGCGGTCGACGGCGGTGGTGATCATGGCGCCGGTGCTGGTGCCGGAGAGCAGGTCGAAGCGCAGGTCGCGGCCCTGGCCGCAGGCAGGGTCGGACATGCAGCCGTGGATGAGGTGCAGGGTCGACCAGACCACGCCGGCGCTGAAGACGCCGGTGGCGGCGCCGCCCTTGACCACGAGGCCCGTGGTGGGGCGCTCGCGGTCGCGGCGCCACTTGCGGCTGCCCACGTAGGCGGCGGCGTGCTTGAAGGCGCGGGCGGCGCCGACCTTCACGGCGTCGTCGTCGACGAGGCCCTCGTCGAGCACCTCGCTGACGGCGCGGGCGGCGCGGGAGATGGCCTGGCGGAAGCGGACCTCGTCGAGGACCCGCTCGAGGACCGGCCAGTTGGGGGCGCCGAGGCCCGCGCAGACGGGGGTGGAGACGGCGCCGGCGGTGTCCTCGGTGAGCGCGCGGATCTTGGCGTTGACCTCCTCGCGGCGGCCCTCGGGTGTGGTGGCCTGGAGGGGGCAGCGCGGGCCCGCGCCGAAGGCGGCGCAGGAGGTGATCTCCAGGAAGCGGGAGGGGGTGTCGGCGACGCGGCGCAGCCAGGGCTCGACGCGGTGGGTGGCGTCGCCGGTGCCCTGGCCGAAGTAGCCGTCGATGATCTCGTTCCAGACGAGCCGCTCGACGACGTCGGCGCGGACCTCGGCGGGCTCGCGGAAGGGGTCTCCCTTGCTGTCGAGGGCGCCGCCGTTGAAGGCGGTGGGGACCGCGTCGGTGCGCATCAGGCAGGACGCGGCGCCGGCGGCGAGGAACGCGAGGAGGTAAGGCGTGGCGCGCGCCCCCCGCGGCTTGCGCCGGGAGCGCGTCGGGCTCGTGCTCATCGGGAGGAGATTACTCCTCACACCCCAGGGGATCGTCGGGGATCCTTGGGGGCGCGGTCGCGGTGCTTACTTGCGGCCCTTTTTCCGGGCGTCGCGCTCGCGCTTGCGCTGGGCCTTCTTGGCGTTGCGCTCGGAGGCGCTGAGCTGACGCATCTTGGTCATGCTGGCCGCGTCCTCGCCGCCGCCCATGCCGGGCATGCCGGGGAAGCCGCCCATGCCGGGCATGCCGGGGAAGCCACCCATGCCGGGCATGCCGGGGAAGCCACCCATGCCGGGCATGCCGGGGAAGCCACCCATACCGGGCATGCCGCCCATGCCGGGCATGCCGGGGAAGCCGCCGCCAGCCATGGCCTTCTTCATGTTCTTCGCCATGGCCATCTGCTTCATGCCGGGGATCTTGCCGAGCATGCCCATGTTCTGACCGAGGCCGCTCATCATCTGGCGCATGAAGAGGAACTTCTGCACGAGCTCCGTCACGGCCTCGGGCTTGCTGCCAGAGCCCTTCGAGATGCGCTCGACGCGCTTCGGTTCGCGGATGAGCGCGTAGGGGTCGTTCTTCTCGAAGGCGGTCATCGACTGGATGATGGCCTGGATGCGCACGAGCTCCCGGTCGTCCAGGTTCACGTCCTGGGGGAGGCCGCCGGGGAACATGTTGCCGATGGGCAGCTTGTCCACGAGGTCCTTGAGCGATCCCATCTTCTGGATCATGCGGACCTGCTCGAGGAAGTCGTCGAGGGTGAACTCGCCCTGGAGCATGCGGGCGGCGTCCTTCTCGGCCTTCTTCTGGTCGACGACCTGCTCGAAGTCCTGCATCAGGCCGACCACGTCGCCCATGCCGAGGATGCGGCTCGCCATGCCGTCGGCGCGGAAGGGCTCGAACTTGTCGGTGGTCTCGCCGACGCCGCTGAAGAGGACGGGGGCGCCGGTGACCTCCTTGATGCTCAGGGCGGCGCCGCCGCGGGCGTCGCCGTCGAGCTTGGTGATGACCACGCCGCTCAGCTCGAGCCGCTCGTGGAAGCTGCGCGCCGTCTTCACGGCGTCCTGACCGATCATGGCGTCGACCACGAGGAAGATGTTCTCGGGCTTCGTCTTCGCCTTGATGTCGGAGAGCTCCTTCATGAGCGGCTCGTCGATCGCGAGGCGGCCGGCGGTGTCGTAGATGATGACGTCGCGGCCTTGCTTGCGGGCCTGCTCGCGGGCGGCGGCGCAGATCTCGACGGGGCTCGCGCCGGGGATGTTGAAGACCGGGACCTTGAGCTGGTCGCCGAGCACCTTGAGCTGCTCGACGGCGGCGGGGCGCTGCATGTCGGCGGCGACGAGCAGGGGCTTCTTGCCCTCCTTCTCCTGGAGGAGGCGCGCGAGCTTGGCGCAGGAGGTGGTCTTGCCGGAGCCCTGGAGCCCGACGACCATGATGCCGGTGGGGCCGCTCTGGGCCCAGGCGATCTCCTCGCCCTCGTGCGACATCATCGCTTCGAGTTCGTCGTGGCAGATCTTGATGAAGTGATCGCTCGCCGAGACCTCGTGGGTCTCGCCCGCGTGCTTCACCTTCACCTCGAGCGTGCGCCCGAGCGCCTTCTCCTTCACCCGGCTGAGGAAGGCCTTCACGACGCCCATCTCGACGTCGGCCTCCAGGAGGCTCAGGCGCACCTCGCGGAGCGCGGAGTCGATGTTCTGCTCCGTGAGCTCGGTGAGCCCGGCGAGGCGGTTGCGCGCTTGACGGAAGCCCCGGGACAGCGTTTCGAACATGGTGGGCGGTCTTTAGCACGAGGCCGCGCACGGGGGAGCCCCCGCGCGCGGGCGCCGCGGCAGGATCAGCGGAGCCAGCGGTGGAGGTCGGCCAGCGCGGTGTCGCAGGCGGGCATGGCGGCGGTGCTCTCCTCGATCTTGTCCTCGGCGGCGCCGAGGTCCCGGAGGATCTCGGGGGTGAGGCCGCTGGGATCCGCGAGGGCCCCCCGCACCTTCGCCTCCAGGGCGTTGCCTTCGAGGAGCAGGCGGTAGGCTTTGACGCAGTCGTCGCGGGCGCGGGCCGAGCGCGGGTCCGAGGCGGAGACCTGTTCGAGCTGCTGCAGGTGCGCGACGCGGCCGGAGGCGGGCTCCGCGGGCGCGTCCCGCAGCACGTCGATGGCATGGAGCACCGCGGCGGCCTCGCGCTTCTCGGGGCTGGGGCCGCACCCTGCGGTGAGGGGGAAGAGGGCGAGGGGGAAGAGGGCGAAGGCGGCAACGCGCGCGGCGTGGGCGAGCGCGGCCACGGTGTGTGGCGAGCGGCGGAGTGGCCTCACGGCGCGGTCACCGGGCGGGTCGGGGGGCGGGTCCCATCTGGATCCGCTCCCCGATGTAGATGCCGACCAGCGCGAACATCACGCCGATGAGGCCCATGATCACGTACATGAACATCGGCATCGTCCGGACGGTCTGGCTCTGGATGAGGTAGTAGACGGTGGGGACCGCGACGATCGCCGAGCCGACCACGGGTTCGAGGACCATCTTCCCGGGCACGATCATCCCGATCAGGGTCCCGCCGAGGAGCCAGACGGGGATGGAGACGGTCATCCCGTGGGAGCCCTCGAAGTCGAGCTGGTGCACGACGAGGGGCAGCCCCACCACGAGCGCCGCCGTGAGCACCGCCTGCACCACCAGGGAGATGAGGCACCAGAAGGGCGAGAAGGCCGACCGCCTCGCGGACGCGCCCGACCCGCGCGCCCCGCGGGGTCCCTCCATCAGGGCGCCGCACGACGCGCAGCGTCGACCCTCGGGCATGGCTGCACTCCGGGCGCTGCACAGGGGGCAGACCACGGGGCCGCTGTTCTGGGGGCTGCTCATCGGGCGCCTAGGCTAGGCAACGCTCCCGCCTTGGGCAAGGGAGGCGGGTCCGAGGGATCGCCGTCCAGGCGCGGAACCCGGCGCCCGCGCCGGTGTCAGGGCCGAACATGACGAGCGCGAGCGCGCCGCGGCTTTCATGTCGGCTATACTGCAAGGAAACCGTGTCCTCCGAACGCACATCCCTCGACGCGCATGTCCCCGGCCCGGGGCGCCCCTCCCGCCCGTCGGGACCAGGGGCGGATGCCGCAGACCTCGACCCCGAGCTGGCGGCCCTGCCCGCACCGCCCCGTCGTGAGCGTACGGCGGCGGTGGTGCTGATGCTCCTGACGACCGTTGCCGGCGTGCTCATGTGCCTGGCGCTGCTCTCGGAGGCCCGGTACGCGTTCTCCGCGGGCCAGCCCCTCGACGTGGGTGAGCTGACCTCGCTCAAGCCGGGGGAGGACCTGGCGAACCGGTACATCCGGGCCACGGGGCTGCTCGGGACCTCCGGCGCGATCCACTACGGCCGCGCGGCCGAGGGGGACTCGTTCCGCGTCGCGCCGGTCGCCGGCAACCCGCAGCTCTGGGTGGAGATCCGCGTGCCCGAGGGCTTCGAGGGGCCGCGCTTCGTGCCCCCCACGACGTTCGCGGGGCGCCTCGTGCCCATCGGCGAGGCGGGCGTGCGGCACGCGGGGGTCGTCGCTCAGGTCCGCGAGCAGACGGAGGTGGCGATCCCTCCGGATGCATGGCTGCTCATCGATGGCTCGTCGCCGCGGAGCTCGCGGTGGGCGGTGGCGCTCGTCGCGCTGTTCCTCGCCTTCGCGGGCTGGAACGCGGTGGGTGTCGCCCGGGTGCTCCGCCGCGTGAAGGACCGGCGCGTCGAGGCCTGAGCGCGGGAGGCTGGGCGCCGAGGAAGGCGCTTGACGCATCCCACCTGCCGATGCATTTGCAACTCAGTCACAAAGGGTGACGCTGCGGCGGGTTGATCACGTGAAACGAACCTCGAGCACGGGCCCACAGACAGCGCACCCGGCGGATGCCATGGACGCGGCGGATACGGCAGACACGGTGGACGCGGCGGCGGTGTCCCGCGAGGAGGGCGACAGCGGGGCGGCCTGCGACGGGGAGCCGCACCACCACGTCCCGGCGGCACCCTCCACGTTCGGCAAGCTCGCGTTCCAGCGCGCCGCGGCGCTGTTCCGGGCGCTCGGCGACGTGGAGCGGCTCAAGCTGCTCGAGTCGCTGGCGCAGCGGGAGGTGTGCGTGACCGAGCTCGCGGAGACGTCCCGGGCCCGGATGCCCACGGTCTCGCAGCGGCTGCGCGTCCTGCGCGCCGAGGGGCTGGTGGTGCAGCGGCGCGAGGGCAAGCACATCTTCTATGCGCTCGCGGACCAGCACGTGGTGGAACTCGTCCACAACGCCCTGCAACACGCGAGCGAGCTGAGGTCGCCTCCGCTCGACGACGACGATCCCACGTGACGGCTCCGGGCGTCGCGCGGGCTTCCACGTGGAAACCCGCGCGGAAGTTCCATTGCGCTCCCTCGCACCCCAGGTACAAATGGTAGCCGTGTCGCAACCGGGCAAGCCGCTGACCCTCGACGAGATGCGCGCCATCCTGCGCGCCAAGGGGTTGCGGGCGACGACATCGCGCGTGGCGGTGCTCGAGCACCTGCTTCAGGCGACCACGCCGGTGAGCCACGCCGAGCTCGCGGCGGAGCTCGGACCGCGCGGGTGGGACCGGGCGACGCTCTACCGGAACCTCATCGACCTGACCGAGGTGGGCCTGGTGCGGCGCGCCGACGTGGGCGACCACGTGTGGCGCTTCGAGCTGCTGAAGGAGGGGCCGCGGCACCGCACCGACGAGCACCCCCACTTCGTCTGCGACGAGTGCGGCGACATCCAGTGCCTGCCGGACGAGAGCATTCAGATCAAGGCGGCGCGCGGCGCGCCACGCTCCCTGCGCCGCAGGGGCGTTCAGATCCAACTCAAGGGGCGCTGCGACCGGTGCATCGGGCCATGAGCCAGCGCCCGCAGTCCGCCGGTCATCGCCGTTCGATCTTGCTCGCCGCGCGACGGCAGCACTAGAGCGGGCCCGTGCTCCTCCTGGCACTGGCGCTGTCCATCGGCGGCCTCGCGGTCGGCCCGCTCCTCGCCGTGCTGGGGCGCGGGCGGGCGGTCGCGCTGGCCGCGATGGAGGGGCTCACCCTGGGCCTGTTGCCGGCGCTGCTCCTCGTCCGGCACCTGCCGCACGTGGCCGAGGAGATCGGGGCGGTGGTGGCGATCGGGGCGATGGCTTCCGGCTACGTGGGGCTGCGCCTCGTGGAGCGGTGGAGCCACGTCGCCAGCGAGCGGGTGGGCCGCGGGCTGATCGTGGTGGCGCTGGCGATGCACGCCTTCACCGACGGGGCGGGGCTGGCCCTCGCGACTGCCGCCGCGGAGCAGGGCAGCGCCGAGGGGGTCCTGCTCGGCCTCGCTTTGCTCGTGCACCGCATGCCAGAGGGGCTGTTCCTCGTCACCACGCTGCTCCCGGAGCTCGGCTGGGGGCGCACCCTGGCGCGCCTCGGTGTGGTCGCGCTGGCCACCATCGTGGGGGCCATCGCCGGGGAGCGGGCGCTGTCGGTCGTGCCTCACGGCGTGTTCGAGGGCTTCGTCGCGGTGGGCCTCGGCGCGATGCTGGCCATGGCGCTGCATCCGCACTCGGTCGCTCCTTCCACCCGGCCGGCGCGGCGGGCGGGGGCGATCGCGTTCCTCGTCGGCGTCGCGGCTGCCGTGGCCGTCCCCGAGCCTGCCGAGCACCTCGTCGAGGCTCATCCGCGTGAGCTGAGCGTGATCCAGTCGCTCGGTCCGCTCTTCGTGGAGACGGCGCCCTCGCTCCTGCTCGGCCTCGTCGGCGCGGCCCTGCTGCACACGTACCTGAAGCAGAGGTCCACCGCGTCGCTGCGGGGCGGGAGCGCCCCTGTGCAGGCGGCGCGGGGCATGGTCTTCGGGCTCCCGCTGTCGCTCGGCGTGAATGACGTGCTCCCGATGTCGCGCCGCATGCTCGTGGCGGGCGTCCCGACGGCTGCCGTCATCGCCTTTGCGATCGGCGCGCCGGAGCTCGATGTGGGGAGTGCCGCGCTCTCGGTGCGCCTCCTCGGCGTGCCCCTCACGGCTGTGCGCCTGATCGGGAGCGCGGCGCTGATTTTGGTCGTGGCGTTGCTCGTCGCGGCAGTGGCGCGGCGCCGCGCGGAGGAGACTGTCGCTCCCACCGACGCCACCGACGCCGCCGCCGGGGCCGACGCCGCCACCGGGGCCGACGCCGCCGCCGGGGCCGAGCCGCTCGCCGCCGCCGCGCCTCCGCCGTTCGCAGGGAGCCGGCTCCGCGCCATCCTCGCCGACGCCTGTGGCCCCACCCTCGACCGCGTCGCTGCCTGGTACGTGGTGGGCCTGCTCCTGGCGGCCATCGTCGAGGCCACGTTCGATCCGGAGATCGCGCTCGGCTTGCCGCCTCCACACGACGTGGTGGTGAGCGCCCTGGCGGCCATCCCCCTGTACATCAGCGCGCAAGGGGCGACGCCGCTCGCGGCAGTGATGATCCACAAGGGCTTCTCCGTGGGCGCGGCGCTCGCCTTCCTCGTCGTGGGGCCTGCCACGAACATCGCCATGCTCGCCTTGCTGAGGCGTCACCTCGGCCTCGGAGCGACGGCGATGTTCGTGCTGGGGAGCGCGGGGTGCGGGGCGCTGCTCGGGCTGCTCGCGAACTTCCTGGTCCCGGCGGCGACGGCGCCGGAGGTGCACGCGCTCGTCGCGCACGAGCACGCGGTGCTGGAGTGGGTGGCCACCGGGATCCTGGCGGCGCTGCTCCTCGGCAGCCTCCTTCGCCTCGGCCCTCGCGGCTGGTTCAGCACCATGACCGTGGAGCGGCAGTGGCCGCTGCGGGGGGAGGCCGATGATCCTCGCCACCCCCACGATCATGGCCACGATCATGGCCACCACCGCGCACACGCCGAGGAGGCCGCGCCTCCTCGCGGCCAGGGCGAAGAGGGCCTCTCCGAGGAGCCTCCCCCTCCGCACCCGCAGCGGCGCATCGCCTGAACTGAGCGCGCGTCAAGGAGGGCACCGGATCAGGCGGGGTGACCGGGGCGCATCCGGTCGGTGCAGCGCCCTGCGGCGGGCGCGGGCGTCAGGCCAGCTCGACGCGGCCGTGGTCGTCGCAGTGCCCGTCGTGCACGTGGTGCAGGTGGCCGTCGACGAGGTAGTCGGTGTGATCGTGGTGCGGCACGGCGTCGTGGCCGCAGCCGGGGCCGTGCCGGTGGGCCTGCGGGTGGGCGCCGCAGGCATGGGAGGGCGTACACGCCCCGGCGTGGTCCAGGGAGCACTCGTCGACGTGGCCGTCGTGCTCGTGGTGGAGGTGGCCCTCGTGGAGGTAGTCCACGTGGTCTCCGTGGCGGATGGCCGTGTGTCCGCAGTTCGGGCCGTGCTTGTGGTCGTGCGTGTCGTGCGTCCGGTGGTCCACGGCGATGTCTCCGGTCAGAGGTGGAAGATTTGATTGGTCAGTTTCACAACCAATCAACTGTGGGGCACTATGAGAGGGGGGCTCCTCTCGGTCAAGGCGCCCGGATCGCGGGGCGCTGGGCTTTTCCGCACCTCCCCCGAGGATGATGTCGTCGACGACGAGAGAGGGACCCAGGGGCGAGCCGCTGGCTGACGCCCTGAACACCCTGCTGGGGGGCCCATGAACCCAGCCGGCCCCGCCTGGATCGGTTACTTCTGGTCCATGCACCTCATCGCGCGTGGTCGCCCTGCATCCTGGAGGCGCAGCTCGGACCTGGTCTCGGCGCTTCTCGTCGTGCTCGCTGGCGTCGCTGCTGCGGCGTGCGGTTCCTCGGAGACGGAGCCAGGCACGACGGGTGAGCCGAGCGGCACGGGTGGCACTGGCGCCTCGCAGGGAGTGGGCGGCGCTGGGGGTGCAGGTGGAGACACTGCGGCCTGTGCCCCGAGCTTCGAGGGGGACACCCTGCACCTCGCGGTGGGGGCCACCCTCGCCCCCGCCGAGGAGCGGACCATGTGCCTGCGCTGGACCACGCCGGAGGCGATCGACATCCACGGCTTCGTGGGGACGCTCGGCCCCGGTGGGCACCACAGCCTGCTGCTCGCGCAGGACCCCGCGGCGCCCGATGGGGTGGCGCCATGCTCCGAGGCGGAGATCATGGATGCGCAGCAGAACGGCCTGTTCCAGATGCTGGCCGGTGTCTCCTACGAAAGCTCCGGCGTCTCGTACGACTTCCCTTCCACACCCGTGCAGGTCGGCCTCCACGTCCCCGCCGGTACCCAGCTCGTCTTCGATGCTCACTTTCTCAATGCCGGAGGGAGCGATCTGGAGGGGTGCGCGACCCTCGATCTGCGCCGCGGTGAGCCCGTCGTCGCGCGGCTCCTGTTCCGCACCATCCTGCCTCCCGAGCAGTACGGCCTCGTCGTTCCGGCCCACGGGGACACCGACGTGAGCTACGAGGAAGCCGCGGGGAGCCGCTTCCGGGTGGTGGCAGCGTCGTCCCACATGCACGAGGGTGGGACGCATTTCCGGATGAGCGTGAAGGAGACCGATCTCACGCTCTACGAGACCACCAACTGGGCCGAGCCTGAGCCGAGCATCTTCTCCACCCAGAAGATCGTCATCGAGGAAGACCAGACCTTGAAGCTCGACTGCTCCTTCCAGAACCCGGGCGACGCCGACCAGCACTTCCCCGACCAGATGTGCGTGGGCGGCATGTACACGCTCCCGTGCACCTTGCCGGGCGCCTGCTGATCGGGGCCGGGAGTGTGGGTCAGGCGCCGGGGGTGGGCGCAGGGGCCTCGATCGCGAAGAGCCGCATCGCGTTCTGGCCGAGCAGCGCAGCCAGGTCCTCCTCGGGCAGGCCGAGCGCGGCGAGGCGCTTGATCTCGCGATCCCAGGCGTAAGGGATGTTGGGGAAGTCGGTGCCGTAGAGGACGCGATCGGGCCTGCACCGCAGCAGCCTCACGGGCAGGTCGACGGGGAAGTAGTCGGCGGCGACCATGGTGGTGTCGAGCCAGAGGGTGTCGTGACGTTCGAGGAGGTGCTCGTAGGCCTCGAACTCGTCGGCGCCGAGGTGCGGCACGCAGAGGCGTAGCCGGGGGTGGTCCTGCAGCACCCGCGCCACGCGCTCGGCCGAGCAGAGGGCGTGGGGGTCGCACTTGTAGGCGGGGCTCTTCGGCTCGCGTCCGGCGTGCATCACCAGGGGGAGGTCGGCGCGGACGCAGGCGGCGTAGACGTCCTGCATCGCGGCGTCGTCTGGCGCGAAGCACTGCACGTGGCAGTGCATCTTCACGCCCCGGAGGCCCATGGCGAAGGCCTCGTCCAGGATCGCTCCGGCGCCCTCCTCGCCCGGCAGCACGGTCGCGAGCCCCACGATGCGCGGCTCGTCCGCGCACACCGAGGCCATGAACTGGTTCAGGGCGCGCGCCATCCCCGGGCGGTGCGCGTAGTGCAGGGCGACCACCCGCTCGACACCGCGCGAGAGCAGGAAGCGCGCGACCTCCGGCGCCGGGAGGCGGTAGCGGACGGGCCACCCGTGAGCATCGAACCACCGCCAGATGGCCTCGAACACCCGGTCGGGGAAGATGTGCACGTGCGCATCCACGACGGGGGGCAGGGAGGAGGGGAGCCGGGGACCTTCTTCGTCGTCGAGGCCAGGCAGGGGCGCCACGGCCTTCGGGAGCCAGCCCTGGGAGGGACCGCGCGGCGCCTGAAACTCGGCGAGGCAGGGGAGGGGAGCGGCGTTCATGGCGCCGGAGACGATAGCGAACCGGAGCGGTTCGCGGGGAGTGGGGCTCCGAGGGGATTCACTCCCGGCGGGGCGAGGGGACGCGCGTCCCCCTGTGGAGACTCAGTGGACGGGGGCTGCGTCGAGCTCGGGGTAGCGGCGGAAGATGCCCTGCTCGTTGAAGGGGAGGCGCCGCTCGGATGCGAGGTACGCGGCGATGCGGGGGCGCGCGGCAACGTGATCGCGCAGCGCGAGCAGGCGCGGGATGTTCGCGGCGACCTGCGCGAGGCCGTTGGGGAACGCATATCCGAGCCCGCTCAGCACCTGGAAGGCGGAGAGGTCGACGTAGGTGAGCGCTTCACCGACGAGGTGTCGTCCCTCGCTCCGGGTGTTCCGTTCGAGCACCTCCTCGAAGTAGCCCAGGAACTTCGGCAGCCGTTCGCCCACGAAGGCGGAGGCGCGCCGCCGTGCCTCGTCCTTCTGGTCCTCGTAGTAGAGGGCATTGCTGATGGGGTGGTGGGTCTCGTGCACCTCGCTCACGAGGTCCGCGAGGGTGAGCTGGAGCTGGTGCGCGTCGCGGCGCGCGTCCTCGTCTTCCGGCACGAGACCTAGACGCGGGCCGAGGAACTGGAGGACGTTGGCCACCTGCGCCACGACCACGTCGCCCACCCGCACGAAGGGTGCGGCGAACGGTTTGAGGCTCTTGCCGTCGCCGCGCAGGGCCTTCTGGAGCGCGGCGACGCCGCCGCCTTCCTGGGCGCTCTGCCTGGCGACGTCCACGTACGGGACGCCTGCTTCCTCGAACGCGAGCCGGATGAACTCCCCGCGTCCCTGGATGCCAGGCCAGTAGAACAGCTCGTAACGATCCTCGGCGTGCTTGGTCATCCCTGCTCCCTCTGCGCTGCTTCTGCGCTTCTCACCGCATCAGTTGGTGCTCGGCGCTTCCGACGCTTTCTGGAGCCGCATCAGCACTCCCGTTCCGGCGAGGTTGGTGTCGTCCTCCTCCTTGGCCTTGCCTTCGTTCAGCCAGTAGAGGGCGCTGGCGTTCACGGCGAGGGCGCCGGGCTTGACCTGCCCGGAGGCCACCACCTCGGGCGCGCCACCGCCCTTGTCGGCGCGCATCACGGTCCCATCGCCCCGGTTGGTCCAGTAGACGTACCGCTCGTCGACGGCGATCCCGCCTGGCAGCGCCTGCCCCGCCGCGATCTCCACGAGGGCGTCAGCCGAGCCGCCCGAAAGGTCGAAGCGCGACACGGTGCCTCCCTCGAAGCTCGTCCAGTAGACCGCCTGGGCATTGCCGCTGGCGTCGACGTCGAGGGCGAGGGCCCGCGGGGTGCTCTGCTGAGTTGCCACGAGTTCCGCGCTGACGCCTGCGCGCTGGCAGGCCACGGCGCCATCTCCGGACTGGAGCGTCCCCTGGTAGGTCCAGCAGGCCACGTTCGCCGCCGCGGCCACGCGGTAGGGGGCGCGGCCGAAGGAGGGGGAGGTGCGGGGCTGGGGCTCGCCTGGAGCGCCGAGCGTGGGGCCGGCGCCCGTCAGCGCCACCTCCAGCACCTCGTCACCCCACAGCTCGGTCCAGAGGAGGGCGCTGTCGAGCTGGGTGATCCCCTCCGGCTGACGCCTGCCGTCGAGCAGCTCCCGCGGCTCGATGCCGTGCGCCGCCGCCCAGATGGCGCCGTCGTCCGCCGTCGTCCCCGCGGTCGTGAAGAACACGGTGCCCAAGGTCTCTCCCGCCTCGCTCACCGAGTCCTCCGCGACCACGTCCCGCGGCGAGACGAGCCCGTCACGGATCACCGTGGGCTGACCACCTTCGAGCGGTACCCATTTCACCGCGCCATCCCCCAGCGCCGCGCCGTCCGCGTCGAAGCTTCCCGCTTCGGTCCACAGCACGCGCAGCGGGGTCACCTCCAGCTCGACGGGGTTCCTCAGACCCAGGGCGATCGGGAGCGGCTGCGCCCCGTCGGGGGCCGTGTAGTAGCCCTGCCCGGACGACGACCATGCTCCGCAGGTCGGCAGCCCCGACTTTTTCTGCTGACAGGTCCCGTCGCCGGCGGCGGTCACCGCGACGCCCAGGAGCTTCGCGGCCTCGGCCTGTGCGCAGACCGCGGTGGGCATCTGCAGCCACCCTTCCTCGACGGCGCGGAACCCGCCCTCGCTCTCGGCGTCGAGGGGGACGTAGCACGCGGTCGAGCCGCAGATGCCGCCGCCCTGCGTGAGGAGCGCGACGTTCACATTCGTCTGCCCCGGGGGCACAGCCACCCGGCACACGGTGGGGTCTGCTGTGAAGCTGGTGAGATCGACCTGTGCGCTCGATGCGTTCGAGAAGCACTGCACGGTGTCGAAGCACAGCCCGTCGCCGACGCCGGTGCCGCCTCCGAAGATCGCCTGCGGCTGGTAGTCGGGCAGGTCGTCGGCGGGGATCTCCTGGGTGATGCAGGAGCCTGCGACGCAGGTCTTCCCTTCACCGCAAGAGCTCTTCACGATCACCTTGCCGTCCCCGTCGCGCTTCGCGGTGCCGTCGGCCTCCCGCTCGACCTCGGCCATGCCGTAGCAGAGGAACTGGATGGGCACCTGCAGCGTCGCCGTCCTGTCCTCGGGGATGGTGGTCACCACCTCGCGCAGGACCTGGACGTCCTCCTCGCTCCCGCGGCTGGCGATGATCCGCAAGGAGAGCGCCTGGGAGGGGTCTTCCGGCGTGAGGAAACCGAGTGTTGCGGGGAGCTTGATCTCCTCGTTCGCGTCCTTGCCGTAGGATTCATCGAAGACCACGGCGCCTTCGAGCGTCGCGACGATCCGGATCCGGTCGACGTCCTTGGGCACCGACATGTCCGTCTGGAAGGCGACCATGAGCTGCCCCTTGGAACCGGAGCAGCCACTGGACGACACCGCTGCGCCACATGCCAGGAGTGCTGCGAGACCCAGACCCGTCAACCGACGCTTGCCCATCACCGACCTCCGAACGACAGGGGGAACGTGCCGAGCGTGCCCCGCTCGGCGGGCGTCCCCGGCTCGAACAGCAACGCCCCCGTGATCACCGCGCCCGCGAGGAGGGCCGCGCCACCACCGATCCAGAGCCAGGTGCGCCCCGAGCTGGAGGCTGCCGCGTTGAGCCCCACGTCGACGCGGCGCATCTCGCCGTCACGTACGAGGACCTCTGCCTCGTGTGTCTCCTTCCCGGGGGCGCTCACCCGCAGCGCGTGCTGTCCGCTCGGAACCGAGCCCTCCCAGCGCCCGCGCCCCACCGTCCTGCCGTCGAGGGAGATCAGGTCCTCGGCACCGGCCTGCACCACGAGGGTCCCGCGCCGCACCTCGCGCGTGAGCGTGGCGGCGAGGCTGATGCGCCCCCCACCCTCCACCCGCAGCGTGCGCGTGAACTCCTTGAAGCCGGGCTTCGTCACCCGGATCCGTCGCTCGCCGAGTTCCACCACGAGGGGCGCTGCGAGCGGCGTGGTCCCCATGGACGCGTCGTCGATGAGCACCGTGGCTCCGGCCTCGTTGGCGACGACCTCCACCCGGCTCACCAGCCCCTCCGCCGTCGTCCTCAGGTCGGCGATGTCCTTCCGGTCCTCGGCGGTGAGGAGCGCGCCGCCGTCCTTTTCGAGCCGCTGCAGCGTGTCGAGCAGCGCTGCGTAGCGGCGGAGGTTCTTCTGGCACAGCGCGATGTTCCAGAGGACGCGGTGGTCCTTGGAGAGGGCGTAGGCCTTCTCGAACTGCACGAGGGCTCCGGCGAAGTCTCCGTCCTTGAGGAGCGCGTTCCCCGCGCCGTACTCCGCCTTCGCCATGCCGGTGAGCGACTCCGAGAGGGGCGCCTGCGGCGTGGGGCCTCCCGGCGTCGTCGTGGAGGCGCTGCCCGCGGGAGCGCCTCCAGCCTGCGGCTTCGCGGCTGCTCCTGCGGGGGGCGTGGCCTGCGCACCTGCCGCGCGGGTCGCCTGCGGAGGTGTCGGTTGCGACGGCGCGGCCTGCGCCTTCGTCGTCGCTGCTCCGGGCGACGGCTGCGCCCCGGCGATCGTCGCCGAGAGCCCCGCTGCGGCCATCGCCGCGGCCATGCCGGTCCACCTCATTGCGCGCCTGACCTCCATCACCCGCACCTTCCTGCCCGACGCCGGGAGTCGAACCTGCCCAACATGGACCATCCTAGAACGGATCGTCTCTCCCAAAGAAAGCTTCCGTGGTGTGGACCACGTGTTCTTTGCGTTGGCGCCGCGACCAGCGTTAGAGTCGTGCGTTGATGAAGGCCCTCATCTCGGCCGCAGCGTTCGTCGCTGCGCTCACTGCGTCCGTCGTTCCAGCGTCAGCCCAGGAAGCGGGCGCGATTGCGCTGGATCAGCTCGACCTCACCCCTGCGGGGGATCCTTTCTTCGGTGTGCCTTCGCCCTTCATCGGCGGTCACCTGGTACCCCGCGGGTATGCCGTCTTCAGCCATGCCGGTTCGCCGCTCACGCTGAGCGAGGGTGACACCGAGCGCGCGGTGGTCGCGGGGCAGTCCATCCTGCACCTCGGCGCGTCGTTCTCGCTCTTCGACCGCGCGCAGATCTCCCTGCAGGTTCCCCTCGCCCTCGCGCAGAGCGGCGACGGCGCCCCTTCCACGCAGGATGTCGCCGAGGCGATTCCGGAGGGACCGGCGCTCGGTGACCCCCGGATCGGAGCCCGCATCCGCTTGATCGGAGAGGAGCGGGGGATCTTCCAGCTCGGAACCGGCTTCGCCCTGCACATCCCGGTGGGGGCTTCCGACAACTACATGAGCGATGGGTCGGTGCGGGTCACCCCTCAGCTCCTGCTGGGCGGACGCTTCCGGGACCTCCTGGTGTGGAGCGTGAGCGGCGGGGCGATGATCCGCAGCTCGGGCAACCCGTCGACGCTGACCTACGGCGCTGGTGTGGCGGTGCTGCTCCTCGACGAGCGGCTGCAGGTGGGGCCGGAGATCTACGCCGCGACGCCCCTGCAGGGTGGGTCACTGGGGCTGTCGGAGAGCACTCGGGTGGAGCACGCGCGGGCGACGCGTGCCGAGGTGCTGCTCGATGCGCGGGCGTGGCTGTGGTCAGGCCTCACGGTCGGGGCGGCCGGAGGGCCAGGGCTCGGTGACGGCATCGGTACGCCAGCGTTCCGGGTCCTCGGGACCGTCGCGTGGTCGCCGCGCGCCGAGAACCCGGAGGTGGAGGCGAAGGCCTCTGCCGATACGGATGGTGACGGTCTGCGCGACGGGGAGGACGCGTGCCCCTATGCGCACGGGCCGAGGAGCGCGGATCCGAAGCACAACGGTTGCCCGGTGGCGGATCGGGACGAGGACGGCATCGCCGACGGCGAGGACGCATGCGTCGACGAGGCCGGCGTGGCGTCGGCGGATCCGAAGCGGCGCGGTTGCCCCGCCGATGGCGACGGAGATGGCGTGCCGGATACGATCGACGCCTGTCCTGCCGAGGCAGGGCCCGCAGAGTCGGTGGGGGGACGCGCGGGGTGCCCGGCGCCTCCGCCGGTGCTCGACCGGGATGGGGACGGGATCAACGACAAGGACGATGCATGCCCCGGAGAGAAGGGCGTGGCGAGCGACGATGCGACGGCGCGCGGTTGCCCGAAGCTCGTGCGGGTGCGGGGTGACGAGGTGGTGGTGCTCGAGCCGGTGAGCTTCCGGGTGTCGACGGCGCTCTTGCCGCCCATCGAGGCGAAGTCGTTGCCCGCGCTCGAGGAGCTGAAGGAGGTGCTGCTGCAGCACCCCGAGTGGGTGAAGATCGAAGTGCAGGCGCACACGGACAACTCCGGGAACGCGAAATACAACGAGACGCTGTCCACGTCGCGCGCCGAGTCCGTGAAGAAGTGGCTGGTGGACAAGGGGATCGCGGCGGACCGGCTGGTCGCGAAGGGGTATGGCGGGAGCACGCCGATCGCGGACAATGCGACGGCCGCCGGCCGGGAGAAGAACCGGCGCGTGCAGCTTCTCGTGCTGGAGAAGAAGTCGCCCTAGCCGCTGGGGAGACGCAGCGCCCCGGGCAGGGGCGTGGGTAGGTCGGTCGTGTCAGACCGGCCAGCCGCCGGGTGAGATCTTACCGGGGCATGGCCGGGGCGTCGGCAGGGGGGGCCTGGGAGAGGAGGCCGTCGAGCTTGCCCTCTTTCTCCAGGGCGGCGATGTCGGAGTAGCCCCCCACGCTTTTGCCGTTGATGAAGACTTGGGGCACGGTGCGCTGGCCAGAGGCCTTGCGCAGCCAGTCCCGCAGTTCCTCCCGCGACTCCACGTCAACTTCCGTGTACCGGACGCCTTTCTGGCCGAGCAGGCTCTTGGCGCGGGTGCAGAAGCCGCAATACCCCGTCGTGTAGATGGTGACGTTTGCTTCCATGGTCCTCGCCCTCAACCTCTGACCTGTGGGACCCAGATGCAAGCCCCTGAGCGGCCGATTGCGCTAGGCTCGCGACCATGGCGGAGTCACAGGACACGATCCACCTCGATCGGTATACCCAGGATGCGCGGCAGATCGTCTCCGGTGCGCAGCAGGTGGCGGACGAGCGTCAGCATCAGGAAGTCAGCACGTTGCACCTGCTCTACCGGCTGCTCGAACGGGATCGCGGGGTGGGGGAGGTGTTCCGGCGGGCAGGCGCCGATCCCAACGAGGCGCTGTCGCTGGCGGACGCCTCGCTCAAGAAGCTGCCGAAGCACCCCGGGGCGGTGGCGTACCTCAGCGCCAGGCTGCTCGATCTGCTGGGGCGCGCCGAGCGCGAGGCCACGCGGGACAAGGCGAAGAGCGTGGGGGTCGAGCACCTCCTGAACGCGCTGGCCCAGGAGATCCGGGGGCCCGCCGGGGACATCCTGTCTGCCTACGGGATCGGGCCGGGCGCCTTCAGGCCCCACCTCGGGGCGCTGGAGGCGGCTGCGCGGGAGGCCGGGGCAGGTGCGGTGGTCGTGAACGAGTCGTCACCGGGCGCAGGTGGCGCAGGAGCACCGGGGCAGGCCACGGGGTTCGTGCGTGATCTCGTGGCGGATGCGCGGCAGGGGCGCTTCGACCCGGTGATCGGGCGGGATCTGGAGGCGCGACGGCTGCTCCAGATCCTGGAGCGGCGGGCGAAGAACCACCCGCTCATCCTGGGGGAGCCGGGGGTGGGCAAGACGGCGCTGATCCGGGGGCTCGCCGAGCGGATCGCAAGGGGGGACGTGCCCTCGAACCTGGCGGGGGCGCACCTCTACGAGCTGGACACCGGGGCGCTGGTCGCCGGGGCCAAGCTCAGGGGAGAGATCGAGCAGCGGCTCAAGCAGATCGTCGACAAGCTCCGGGCCGATCAGAGCGCGGAGAGCATGCTCGTGGTCGAGGACTTCGACGCGCTCTTCGGGCAAGGGGTGACGGGCGCCGGGGTGGGGGAGCTGCTCAAGCCGCTCCTGTCGCGCGGGGAGATCCGCATCATCGCCACGAGCACCCCGGAGGGCCTGCGCAAGATCAACGAGCGAGATTCGTCGATCGTGCGGCGCTTCTCGACCATCACCCTGGAGGCACCGGGGATCGCACAGGCGACCGAGATCCTGCGCGGCATCGCGACCAAGTACGAGGCGCACCACCGGGTGCGCATCGGCGAGAGCGCCATCGCGGCGGCCGTGGTGCTGGCGAAGCGGTACATCTCGGACCGGGCCCTGCCGGATACGGCCGTGGACCTGCTCGACGAGACCTCGGCGCGGAAGCGGGTGGAGGTGGACGGGGTGCCGGCCGACCTGGATCTGTTGAGCCGGCGCGCCGAGTCGCTGCGCGCGCAGATCGCGGCGCTCGCGGACGACGACGACAAGCTCAGCGTGCAGACGCGCGGGCGGCTGGAGAAGGAGCTCGCCGAGATCGAGCCCCGCGTGCAGGAGATGCGCACCCGGGCCGCATCGCGGCAGGGGGTGGTCGCCGCGATCCAGGCGATCCGCAAGGAGCTCGTGGACGCGCAAGCCGCGCTCAAGGTGGCCCAGCGGGACAGGGTGTTCGCGCGGATCGGGGAGCTCGAGCACGTGACCCTCCCGGAGATCGCGCGCAGGCTGCAGGTGGCCGAGGAGGCGGCGCAGCGCGAGGGGGTGGCGTCGTCCTCGAACGCGGTGACGGAGGGGGACGTGGCGGCCACGCTGGGAGACTGGACGGGGATCCCGGTGGCGAAGATGCTCGAAGGCGAGGCGGAGAAGCTCCTGAAGATGGAGGGCCGGCTCGCGCAGCGGGTGGTGGGGCAGGACGAGGCGGTGCGGGCGATCTCGCGGGCGGTGCGCCGCGGCAGGGTGGGGCTGCGCGATCCCGGCAAGCCCATCGGGTCGTTCCTGTTCCTCGGGCCGAGCGGGGTGGGGAAGACGGAGCTCGCCAAGGCGCTCGCCGAGTTCCTGTTCGACGACGAGCAGGCGATGACCCGCCTCGACATGAGCGAGTTCATGGAGCGGCACATGGCGCAGCGTCTGATCGGCGCGCCGCCGGGATACGCCGACAGCGAGCAGGGCGGGTTCCTGACGGAGGCCGCGCGGCGGCGGCCCTACAGCGTGCTCCTGTTCGACGAGGTGGAGAAGGCGCACGCCGACGTCTTCAACCTGCTCCTGCAGGTCCTCGACGATGGGCGGCTCACCGACGGGCGCGGGCGCACCGCCGACTTCTCGAACACCGTGGTGATCATGACCTCGAACATCGGGTCGAAGCGCATCCTGGAGACCGACGCGCGTCTGTGGTCGACGGAGGACGGGCGGGAGGCGATCCGTGACGTGCTGCTCGAGGAGCTGCGGGGCTTCTTCCGGCCGGAGTTCCTGAACCGCATCGACGACATCGTGACGTTCAAGGCGCTCAGCAAGGACGACCTGCGGGGCATCGTGGACATCCAGCTCCGGCGGCTGGAGCGGCTGCTCGCCGACAAGGAGATCAAGCTCGCGCTCACCGACGAGGCGAAAAGCCGCCTCGTGGATCTCGGCTACGAGCCGAGCCTGGGGGCGCGCCCGCTGAAGCGCGCCATCACCAAGGAGCTGCAGAATCCGCTGGCCGAGGAGCTGCTCGCAGGGGGATACAAGTCGGGGCAGGTGGTGCAGGTGGACGTGAAGGACGACCGATTCTCCTTTGTCAAGGCCTGAGGGGCGGCATGGGCACGGCGCATCTCGTTGGAACGACACCATGCGCCACGTCCCGCGCCGAGGTGGTGGAAGCCCTGGGAGGGCACCGCGCGTGACGCGTCGCGTTGGTAGATAATGCGATGAATTCACCCAAGTTGACGTGAGCCCTCATTCCGCTGATCCTGGGTAGACCGGGGTAGGTAGGAGGGCTTGGATATGGCCTGGCGGACGGTGTCGCGTCGCTTCGTGGTGGGTGTGCTGAGCAGTGGTGCGGCCATGTCGTTCGTGGACAGGGCCACTGCGGCCACGCCGGATGCCGCTCCGACGAAGGATGAAGAAGTCACCGAGCGCGCCCGCGCGCTCGTGGCGCCGCTGCGTGAGGGGTCGCGCTTCGCGCGCTGGACCGTCGTTCACGTGGCGCCGCTCTCGCGCGGCGCGGTGACGATCACCGTCACTGGCGAGGACGGGAAAGCGTTCCGTCTGGAGGTGCTCGCGCGCGACCCTTCTCCCCGGGCGCCGCGGCCGCCGGGCGTGACCGAGCGTTTCGCGGTGCACGTGTGCAATGGCGGTGATGGCTGGCTGCCGACCTGCGAGGAGCAAGGGCTCAGCGCGATGGCGCTCGCCCAGGTGATCGCGGCGAACGAGCGAGAGATCGACGCGACGGGGTTCCTCTCGTACGCCGAGCGCATCGAGCGCCACCGCGAGGCGCTGCTGCCGGCGACCGGGCACGCGAAGGGCTGATGCGCCTCATTCTCCTCGGCTTCGCATGCAACAATGCGTGCGTGTTCTGCGCGCAGGGAGAGCTGCGTGCGGAGACGGAACTCTCGCTCCGGCCGGGGAAGGTGGAGGCCGAGCTCGCGGCCATCACGGCGGGGGAGACCGTCGCGTTCGTGGGCGGGGAGCCGACGCTCTGCGAGGACCTCCCCGCGTGGATCAAGGAAGCCGAAGCCCGCGGGGCGGCACGGATCGTGGTGCAGACCAACGCGCGCAGGCTCGCGTACCGAGGGTACGCCGCGGCGCTGCGGGAGGCCTCGGCGCGGCTCACGCTCGACGCCTCGCTGCACGGCTCCAGCGCGCCGATGCACGACTACCACACCGATACGCCGGGCAGCTTCGGGCAGACGGTGCGGGGGCTCAAACACGCACAGCTCGAGGGGATCGCGGTCGGGGTGACCACGGTGGTCACCCGCTCGAACTTCCGGCACCTCTCCGAGGTCGCCCGGCTCGCGGGAGCGCTCGGGGCGCAGGCCATCCAGTTCTCCATGGCGTCACGCTTCGGCCGGGCGGCGCGCGCGGCAGATCGGGTGATCCCCACCGCAGCGCTCGTGGCACCCCAGGTGGCGCGCGCGGTGAGCGAGGCGGCGGCGATGGGGCTCGCATGGCGCGCGGGGGATCGCGAGGGCGGTCAGGGGGCAGCGGCGTGGTTCGCAGGGATGGGACCTGTCGAGGAGGGCAGGGCGGAGGAGGTGCGTGACGCGGCCCAGCCGAGGGCGGTCGCGGAGCGCGCGCCGCACCGGGTCAGCCTGCCCATGCTCGGTCGGGCCATGCCGGCGCGGGCCGAGTCGCGTTCGCGAGAGCGCCGGACGGGCTCGGAGCTGCGGCAGATCCTCCCGGGGCTGTTCAACGCAGAGCGCTCGGGTGGCGAGCACACCGCGATGCGCGGCGAGGAGGGCGCGGGCTGATGGCGAACATCGGCTACATGCAGCTCGTCCGGCACTGCAACCAGTACTGCCGGTTCTGCTCCAACCCCGAGACGCCCTACGTCCTCGATCTCGAGGCGGCACAGCGGGAGATCGACGACTTCGTCGCGCGGAGCTACTTCGGCATCATCCTCACCGGCGGGGAGCCATCCCTGTCACCGCTCGTGCCGGAGATCACGCGTTACGCGGTGGAGCGTGGGCTCCACGTCCGGATGATCACGAACGGTTCGAAGATCGCGGACGAGGCGACGGCGAGGCGCTTCGTCGAGGCGGGGCTGCGTCACTACCACGTCTCGATCCACTCGTGCCGTGCAGAGGTCGAGGATTTTCTCACGGGCGTGAAGGGGTCGTTCGCGCTGGCGATGCGCGCGCTTGAGAACCTCGGTGCGCTCGACGCCGAGGACCGCGCGGCAGGAGGGCCCGGGGTGACCGTGAACATCAACACGGTGATCAACGCCTTCAACTGCGATCACCTGGACGAGAACGTGCGGTACTTCGTGGGCCGCTTCCCGTTCCTGCGCCACTTCGTGTGGAACAACCTCGACCCGTCCATGGGGCGCGCCGAGACGAACCGGGACACGGCGCACCGGCTCCGTGACTTCGAGGTCTCGCTGGACGGGGCGATGCGCTTCCTCGCAAAGGAGAAGCGCACCTTCAGGGTGGAGCGCGTGCCGCTCTGCTTCATGGCCGAGTTCGCGCACTGTTCGACGGAGACCCGCAAGATCATCAAGGGGGAGGAGCGCATCGTCCATTTCCTGGACGACAAGGGGACCGTCCGTCAGACGGACTTCCGCCACCCCAAGGCGAAGGCGTGTCAGCAGTGCACCCTCAACGATATCTGCGGAGGGCTCTTCGAGCTGGGAGACTGGTATGACCTCGACGAGCTTGCCCCCGTGTTCGTGCCGAAAGAGCCCATCATCCGCCGCGTGCTCGCGGGGGAAGGTTGACGAGGTGAGGAGATGAATCTCGAAGGCAAGGTCATCACTCGGCAACGTCGCCCCGGCACCCTCGTGCTCGCCGCGCTCTCGTGCCTCCTGACGGGCACGGTGCTCATGGCGTGCGCCGAGAGCGACACGGTGACGACGCCCACGGGAACCACCACGAGCGGACCGGGGGTGGGCGGGTCGACTCCCACGACCTCCACCACGACCTCGGGAGGAGGCTCCGGAGCGTCGGGTGGCTTTGGCGGTGCAGGGGGGCTCGGCGGTGCCGGCGGGGCAGGCGGCGCTCCTGGTGTGGGCGGCGCGGGCGGCGGGTGCGCGGCGACGCCCGAGGTCTGCGATGGCGTGGACAACGACTGCGATGGCGATGTCGACGAGGCCCTCGACGGGCTCCCCTGTCCGACGGGTCTGTCGGGGATCTGCTCGAGCGGCGTGACGGCGTGCGACGGCGCGAACGGGTCGACCTGCGAGGTCGTCACCACGCCCGCTCAGCTCCCGGAGACGTGCAACGGTCTCGACGACGACTGCGACGGTCAGGTCGATGAGGGCAACCCCGAGGGCGGCGCGAGCTGTCAGGCGCCAGCGCTCGGCGAGTGCGGGCACGGCACCGAGCAGTGCGTGAACGGGAACATCCAGTGTGTGGCAGGGTCGCCCGTGCCCGAGAGCTGCGATGGTCTCGACAACAACTGCGATGGCAACGTCGATGAGGGCAATCCCGGGGGCGGCAACCAGTGCCAGTCGGGCCTGATGGGGCTCTGCGCGAACGGGGTGACCGCCTGCAACGGCGTGAACGGCGTGGTCTGCACGCCGATCATCGCGCCAGGGCAGCTCACGGAGGCGTGCAACGGCCTCGACGACGACTGCGATGGGGTGGCGGACGAGGGGATCCCGCAGGTGGGCCAGGCGTGCACGCGGCCGGGATACCTGGGCATCTGCCAGTTCGGGACCAACGTGTGCCCGACGTCGGCTCCCTTCCAGCTCGCCTGCAGCGGCCCGCTGCCAGGGACGATCCAGGAGACGTGCAACGGGCAGGACGATGACTGCAACGGGACCATCGACGACCCGTCTCTGCTGAACAACCAGCCCTGCCAGAGCGGTGCGCCCGGCGTGTGTGCGACTGGCGCGACGCTCTGCGCGAACGGGGCGATGAGCTGCAATCCCGTGGTAGCCCCCGGCTCGCAGGCCGAGCTGTGCAACAGCCTCGACGACAACTGCAACGGGCAGGTCGACGAGATGAACGCGACGAACGCCTGCGCCGCGCAGCTCCCGGGCGCGGGGAACGTGCAGGCCTGGGCGTGCACCACGGGCACGTGCCAGATCACCACCTGCAACGGCGGTTACGCGAACATCAACGGCGCGTCGGCGGATGGCTGCGAGTGCGTGACCGACTCGTGGGCGACGAGCTGCAGCGTGGCGGGCTCCGTGGCCGTCCCTCTCGGCGGGACGACGACGATGAGCGGCAAGGTGGAGACAGCCTCCGGGAGCGACTGGCTCACGTTCAACTTCACCGTGCCGAACGTGGGCCAGCCCTACCGACCCAAGGTCCAGCTCACCGACTCGGGCGGCGGTCAGTACCGGATGGACGTGATGGTGAACTGCGCTGGTCAGGCCGCAGGTTGCTCGACCACGGGTGGCGGTAACAACGAGAACGGCATCAACGTGTCGACCTGGGAACAGAACTACGGTGGCTACACCGGCGGGCCCAACTGCTGCACGGACTACACGCCGCGTCAGTCGACGGTGCGGGTGCGTGTCTACCGCGCCAGCGGGGTTCCGACGTGCACGAACTACACCGTGACCGCCACCAACACCAACTAGGCCGGGGATCCCGTTCATGAGCAGCACCAGCGCCGCGACAGCCACCACGGAGCCTTCGGAGGGCGAGAAGGGAGAACCCGCCGCCCCCGCGAAGCCGCACGTCATCGAGATCGAGCTGGATGAGCAGCTCTATCCGAAGGACGTGATCTACGGCGCGGCATACGTCTTCATCGACCGTTGCTACGTTCACCTCGACCGCGTCGGGGACGGGCGCGTGAAGGTGTCGCTACGCGCGAAGCGCGGGGGGCCAGCGCTGAGCGAGGCGCTCGCGGGCGAGCTGCAGAACGAGCTGCTTGGCCAGGCGTGGCGCCAGGAGATCGCCGCGCAGAACCGGAAGCTCATCGAGTCGGTCACGGCCCGCGCGCTCGGCGGTGCGGCAGGTCCGCCCGGGCTCGACGAGCTGCTCGCGATGGACATCAGCGACGACACGGCATTCGACGACCCGCTCGGCATCGCGATGAGCTGGGAAGACAAGTACGGCAAGAAGAAGAACAAGAGCAGCGAGGGCCAAGCTGCAGACGGTGGCACCGCCGACGGTAACGCCTCCAGTGGCGTGGCGGACGGCACGGCGGTCGACCGGGAGACGCCGTGATCGAGGTCAGGTTCCACGAAGACCTCTATGACGGCTTCGCGGTCGACGAGGCCGTGAAGGCCTACGGAGACTTCCTGAGCGCCGAGCTCGCGCGAGAGGAGCAGGCGTGGATCGTGCGGTTCACGCCTGCGCCGCACGCGATCGAAGAGGGCATCGACGCCTGGACCCTGGCGTCCGAGCTGGCCAACTACGCGCTCGGCAAGACCATCGAGCGAAGCCGCATGCCCGAGGACGCGCTGGCCCTCGCGTCAGGCGGGGAGGAAGCGTGAACATCGATCTCGTCAAGCTCGGCGCGCGGCCTGCGCCGCCAGCGGATCTCGTCCCCATCCGCTTCCGGCAGGTCGGGGAGGACGTGCTGCTCACGAACGAGTGGGGAGACTGGGTGTTTGTGAGCCGTCCCCAGCTCGAGGGGCTCGTGCGCGGACAGATCCCCGAGGAGATGAAGGAGCGCCTCGCGAAGAGGAACTTCCTCCGCTCCGCCATCGATGTGGAGGCGCTCGGGAGCCGCATGCGCCACAAGCGTCGCTTCCTCGACTACGGGCCGAACCTGCACATCTTCGTGGTGACGCTTCGCTGCAACGAGACATGCGTCTATTGCCACGCGAGCCGGGCGAACATGGATGCGGTGCACACCGACATGACGCCCGAGATCGGCGAGAAATGCGTCGACCTGGCGCTGCAGTCGACGTCGCCTTCGGTGACGATCGAGTTCCAGGGCGGGGAGCCGCTCGTGAACTTCCCCGTGATGCGTCACGTGATCGAGTACGCGCTCGCCAGGAACCGCGCCTACGGCAAGGACCTGGGCTTCACGATGGTGTCCAACCTCGCGATGATGGATGAGGAGAAGCTCTCGTACCTCGTCGAGAAGCGGGTGCAGATCTGCACGAGCGTGGACGGGCCCGAGATCCTCCACAACAAGCAGCGGAAGCTCGTCGGGGGCAACGCACACGCGCAAGCGGTGCGCTGGATCGAGCGGATCAACAAGCGCTACGAGGAGCTCGGGCTCGACCCGACGCTGTACCACGTGGAGGCGCTGCTCACGACGACCCGGGAGGCGCTGAAGTACCCGCGCGAGATCGTCGACGCATACGTGAACCTCGGCTGCCGCGCGATCTTCCTCCGGCCCGTCGACCCGTTCGGCTTCGCAGGGAAGACGGCGCAGATCGTGGAGTACGATCGCGCGGCGTTCCACGAGTTCTACCGGACCGCCGTGGAGCACATCCTGGATCTCAACCGGAAGGGCGTGCAGGTGCTGGAGCGCTATGCGGCCATCTTCCTGACCAAGATCCTCGGCGACGACGACCCGAACTTCCTCGACATCCGCTCACCGAGCGGTTCTGGGATCGGCGCCCTTGCCTACAACTACGATGGGAAGGTGTTCACGAGTGACGAGGGAAGGATGCTGCACGAGACCGGCGACGACGCCTTCCTGATCGGGGACGTGCGGACGGCGACCTACCGGGGGCTCATGAAGCACGAGACGGTGCGGGCTCTGGTGATGGCCTCGATCCGGGAGGTGCAGCCAGACTGCGTGAATTGCACCTACGCTCCGTACTGCGGTATCCAGCCGGAGCACAGCTACAGGACGCAGGGAACAATCTTCGGGCGGATGCGAGAGAGCACGCTGTGCTCCGTGCACAAGGGAATACAGGATTACATCTTCGGGAAACTGCGGGAGGATGATCCGCAGACGGTCGAGACGCTCCGACGGTGGACGACCGTGCGGGAGCGTTCACACTTCCTCCATACACCCGCAGCGTCGTAGCCAGGTTTGAGGAAAGCGCGCAGCGCAGACTGGGAGGCGCGAGATGTCGAACAACGGTGGAAACGGCAAGTTGCCGAGCTTCTCGGCAAAACCAGGCGGGATGCTGTCGCGGGTCGAGGCAGACATGGCCGAGAAAGCGACCGGGGATGCCGACAAGATGGGCTCTATGGGCGATCCCGAGGGTGGTGTGATCCCGGCACAGCACTGTTCCCACGGCAGCCACGGCAGCCACGGCAGCCACGGCAGCCATGGCAGCCACGGCAGCCACGGCAGCCACGGCAGCTGGTAGCCCCGTCAAGCTGGTAGCCCCGCACTCGGGGGGATGGGAGGCCGGTCGCGGGCGGAGGTGCACATTGCGCCTCCGCGGAAGCAGCGTTGGGCTCTGCGTCGGCGGAGCGTGGATGGAGAAACTGCCGCGCGTTCGCGCGCGTGAAAGCGCCGCATCGATCGGCTGATCGGTGCGGCGCTGGTGCGTCAGCCGATCAAAGACGCCGTGCAGGAAGAGAGCGCCGCACCGATGGGATGATCGATGCGGCGCTTTTCTCGTCAGTTGGAGATGGCGAGGGTGAAGTCCGTGCAGTTCACCGGTGCGCCCGCCACGCGGTAGACGCGGATCAGGACCTGCCCGTTGTTCCCCGCCGGGGGGACGGGCTGGTTGAAGCCGTTCGCCGCGGGGTGGTACGTCTCCCAGTCCGTGAGGCCGTTGCTGACGCCTCCCTCGACACCGCATGCCATCGTTCCACCCGCGCAGTTGGTGCGGACGTCGAACCGGAATGCGTTCCCGGGGTTCGAGGTGAAGCGCACGCGAGGGTGGTAGTTGGCGTTGGTGTTGCCGGTGAAATTGATCACGTACCAGTTCTCCTTGCCGGCAGGGACCAGGTTGGAAGAAGTCGTGGTCTGGCCTCCGACGTTCACCGTCCCGAGGCTCGCCGGCAGGCTGCAGGTCGCGCTGACGTTGGAGGACAGGCACTCGCAACCCGTGGTGCAGATGCCATCGACGTTCTGGTAGCTGCCGCTGCAGGCAGTGATGTCGCAGGAGCCTGCGGAGCAGGTCGTCGCGCTCACGTTGCCCGCGCAGACCGACGTGCAGGCGTTGCCGCAGCCGCCGCAGTTGGCGGCGTTCGTGTTGATGTTCACCTCGCAGCCGTTCGAGGCGATGCCGTCGCAGTTCTGGAAGCCGCCATTGCAGGACGACACCGTGCAGCTACCGCTCGTGCAGGCCGGAGTGCCGTTGGCGGCGGAGCAGGCGTTCCCGCAAGTGCCGCAGTTGCCGGTGCTGTTCTGGAGGTTGGTCTCGCAGCCATTGGCGACCACGCCATCGCAGTTGCCGAAGCCGGGGTTGCAGCTCGCCACGGTGCAGGCGCCTGAGAGGCACGCCGCGGTGCCGTTCTGGGCCGAGCAGGTGTTGCCGCAGACGCCGCAGTGGTTGGTGCTGGTCTGGGTGTTCACCTCGCAGCCGTTGGCGACCAGCCCATCGCAGTCGGCATAGCCGGGGTTGCAGGCCGCGATGACGCAGCCGCCAGCGGCGCAAGCGCCGACCGCGTTGGGCATGACGCAGGCCGTGCCGCAGGCACCGCAGTGGCTGGTGTTCGAGAGGAGGTTGGTCTCGCAGCCGTTCGCGGTCTGGCCGTCGCAGTTGCCCCAGCCAGCGTTGCAGGCCGCGATGCCGCAACCACCCCCTGCGCACGTGGGGGAGCCGTTGCTCACGGAGCAGACGTTGCCGCAGGTGCCGCAGTTGTTGAGGTTGTTCTGGAGGTTGGTCTCGCAGCCGTTCGCGACCTGGCCGTCGCAGTTGCCGAAACCGCCGTTGCACGAGGCGACGGCGCAGGTGCCAGAGGTGCACGCTGCCGTGCCGTTGGCCGTGCTGCAGGTATTGCCGCAGGTGCCGCAGTTGCCGAGGTTGTTCTGGAGGTTGGTCTCGCAGCCGTTCGCGACCTGGCCGTCGCAGTTGCCCCAGCCCGTGTTGCACGACGAGACGGCGCAAGCGCCGCCAGAGCAGGATGGCGAGCCGTTCGCGGCGGTGCACACGGTGGAGCAGGTGCCGCAGTTGTTGAGGTTGTTCTGGAGGTTGGTCTCGCAGCCATTCGCAGTGCTGCCATCACAGTTCCCGAAGCCTGCGTTGCAGGAAGCAATGCCGCAGGTGCCGCTCGAGCACACGGGAGATCCATTGGCAGCAGTGCAGGCATTCCCGCAGGTGCCACAGCTACCGAGGCTGTTCTGGAGGTTGGTCTCGCAGCCGTTCGCGGCGTTGCCATCGCAGTTGCCCCAGCCGGCATTGCAGGAGGCGATGGTGCAGGCGCCATTCGTGCAGGCCGGAGTGCCGTTGGCGGCGGTGCAGGTGTTGCCGCACGCCCCGCAGCTCGCGACGTTGTTCTGGAGGTTCGTCTCGCAACCCGTGGCTGCAGAGCCGTCGCAGTCGCCGTAGCCGGCGTTGCAGGTGCCCACCTGGCAGGTCCCGCCCACGCAGGCCGGGGTGCTGTTCGCGACAGTGCAGGTGGCGCCGCACGCCCCGCAGTTCCCCGGATTGTTCGCGACGTGGATCTCGCAGCCGTTGGCGGGGTTGTTGTCGCAGTTCGCGTAGCCCTGAGCGCACGCCCCCACCTGGCAGGTACCGTTCGAGCAGAGAGGGCTGCCATTGGCGACGGTGCACTGGGTGCCACAGGCGCCGCAGTGGTTGGCGTTGCCAGAGATGTTGACCTCGCAGCCGTCCGCCGGATTGGCGTTGCAGTCCCCAGCGCCCGGATTGCAGGAACCGATCTGGCAGCTCCCCCCGACACACACCGGGGTGCCGTTGGCGGTGAGGCAGGTCAACCCGCAGCCCCCGCAGTCGTTGAGGCTGGTGTTGGTGCTGGTCTCGCAGCCGTCCGCCACGGCGCCGTTGCAGTCTGCGAAGCCAGGGTTGCAAGCGCCGACCGTGCACACGCCACCGGTGCAGGCGCTCGTACCGTTCGCGATGCCGCAGGTCGTGCCGCAGGCCCCGCAGTTCGCCGTGTTGCCCTGCAGATTGACCTCGCAACCGTCCGCGAGGTTGCCATTGCAGTCCGCGAAGCCAGGCTGGCAGGTGAGGCCGCAGGTGCCGCCCGTGCACGTCGAGGTGCCGTTGGCGATGGCGGGGCAAGCGTTGCCGCAAGAACCGCAGTGGGCGACGGTCGTCTGGGTGTTGATCTCGCAGCCGTCCCCCGGTGCCCCGTTGCAGTCGGCATGGCCAGGGGCGCAGGCCGACACGTCGCATTGACCGGCCACGCAGACAGGTGTCCCGTTCGGAGCCGTGCACACCACGCCGCAGGTCCCGCAGTTCTGCGTGTCGACGGTGACGGCGCTCTCGCAGCCCGTGGAGGCAATGCCATCGCAGTCCTCGAACCCGCCGTTGCATGCGAGCTCGCACGAGCCCTGCACGCAAACGGGCGTCGAGTGGGGGCCGCCCGGGCAGATGACGCCGCAGGCCCCGCAGTCGAGCGCCGAGCCGTCGATGCTGGTCTCACAGCCATTGTCGGCCAGCCCGTCGCAATCTGCGTAGCCTGCGTTGCAGGTGTCCACTTGGCAGGCGCCGCCCACGCATGCCGCTTCCGCGTTGGCGAGATCGCACGCATCTCCGCAGAACCCGCAGTTGTCGATCGTGTCGAGCGGCGTCTCGCAGCCGTTCTGCGGGTCGTTGTCGCAGTTGGCGAGCCCGGGGTCACAGAAGACCCCGCACACCCCGCCCTGACACTGTTCGCCGGCAGCGCAGGGCATGTTGCATCCGGCGCAGTGTTGAGGATCGGAGCCGACGATCGTCTCGCAGCCGTTCTGCGCGGCGCCGTCGCAGTCCTCGTAGGGCGCCTGGCAGGCATCGATCACGCATGTCCCGGCGTTGCACAGCGGATCGCCGTGCGGCGTCACGCACGCGGCGCCACATGCGGCGCAGTTGTCGGGATCGCCGTTGATGTCGGTCTCGCAGCCCGTGGTGTCGTCACCGTCGCAGTTCTCGAAGCCTGCATCGCACGTGGCGATCTGACAGGTACCGTTCGTGCACAGCGCCTCGGCGCCCGGCAGGTCGCAGGGGGTACACCCCGTGTCGGAGCAGCCGTACTGCGGATCGTCCACCGGGACGCACTGCCCTTCGCAGTCCTTCTCTCCCGCGTCGCAGGTCACGTTGCCACCGGAGCCCCCGATGCCGCCTCCGATCCCGCCTGCTCCGCCCCCTCCTCCAGGGCCACCCGCTCCTCCCGAACCGCCGGAGCCACCCGTCCCTCCAGGTCCTCCTGTCGTGCCCGTGCCCGTGGGGATGGGAGGGCTATCCTCCGAACCGCACCCGATCCAGGGCAGGGCGACGGAAGCCGCAACCACGAGCCAGAGCCATTGATACAAGGAGACCCGAACCGGCATGGTCCCTCCGAAAGAACGCCAAGCGTGCGGAGTTCAGAAGAGGCTGAACGCTCCCCCCAGCATATGGTACTGCCCGGGAGCCCTCAGATGCCGGGATTCTGCGAAGGTGCGGTCTCTCGCCCCTGGAGGGCGAGTGGCGATCCAGTCACCCCGGAAGGCGCGATCCGCGCTCGCGGAGTCTTGCCAACGGGATGCCGGTCCGTATACTCCCGCTCCCCTGTGTTCCGGGTGCTCGATTCCGGTACGTCCGTGAGGACGCGCCACGTGCCCCACTCCACTGAACCTTGTTCGAAGCCATGACACGGCAACACCGCCGTGATCATGTTCCAGGAAGCGAAATCATGTACGCGGTCATCAGGACGGGCGGCAAGCAATACCGGGTCGCCGAGGGACAGAGGCTCCGGGTCGAGAAGCTTCCCGGCAACGCAGGCGACAAGATCACCTTCAGCGAGGTCCTCCTCGTTGGCGGAGACAGTCCGAAGATCGGCCAGCCGCTCGTGAGCGGGGCGTCGGTCGCGGCAGAGATCACGGGGCAGGATCGCGGCAAGAAGATCGTGATCTTCAAGTTCCGGCGGCGGAAGAACTACCGCCGCAAGGCCGGCCACCGCCAGCCGTACACCGAGCTCAAGATCACCGGAATCACCGGTTAATTCACAGAGGCAGGACAAGCGATGGCTCACAAAAAAGGTGGCGGCTCCTCCAGAAACGGCCGCGATTCGAGCTCGCAGAAGCGAGGCGTGAAGATCTACGCCGGGCAGGAAGTCCGCGCGGGCAACATCCTGGTGCGCCAGGTGGGTTCCTCCATCCACGCGGGCCGCAACGTGGGAACGGGCCGTGACTACACGCTGTTCGCGCTCGTGGATGGCATCGTGAAGTACGAGTGGAAGTCGAACACCAAGAAGCAGGTGTCGATCTACCCGCTCTCTCCCTGAGCGAATCCTCGTCGAACCCCCAGGGGCGCTGTCAGCAATGCTGGCTGCGCCCCTGAGTCGTTTCTGGACCACGGCTGTCCGCAGTCCGGGGCGCTCCCCAGGCTGCACATGCAGCTTCTCTCTGAGGATCAAGGAACGATGGCGTACAAGCTCCTCGCCCTCGACGTCGATGGCACGCTGGTCCGTCGCGATGGCAGCATCCACGCCGAGGACCTGAGCGCGATCCAGCGACTACGAGCGTCGGGGGTGCCGGTCACCATCGCGACCGGAAGGCTCTATTCGGGCACGCGCGACGTCGCACGGCGTGCAGGGATCTCGGGGCCCATCGCCTGCGTGGATGGCAGCCTTATCGCTGACGCGGAGGGCGGAGAGCACCACTACCTGCAGACCCTCTCCGGAGCGGCGGCGGCCTCATTGCAGCGCATTGCCGCGGGCAACCTGGCCGCCAGCTTCCTGTTCGCACAGGACATGATCATCCACGACAACGCCGGAGACGCGTTTGCGCCCTACGTGAGCACGTGGTCCCCCTCCATCGAGAGGGTGGAGCGCGTCGCCAGGCATCATTCGTGGGAGCACGCGCAGGGAGTCATGGCGCTGGTGATGGTCGGCCTGGAGGGGCACATTCGCGATGCCCACACCGAGATCGAGGGAGGGCTGGGCGAGGCGGCGTTCGTGACCTCGTTCCCGGTGAGCCGTAAACAGGACGTCTACGGGCTCGTGGTGCGCGCTGCTGGACCGACCAAAGGAACTGCTGTCACCTGGCTGGCCGAGCACCACGGGTGCACGCCGAGCGATGTCGTGGTCGTGGGAGACTGGCTCAACGACGTGCCGATGTTCCGGACTGCCGGGCGCTCCTTCGCGATGGTGCAAGCGCCGGAAGCGGTCAAGGACGAGGCAACGGACAGGCTCGAAGCGCACGGTGACGTGGGGGGAGGCGTGGCCGAAGCGATACGGAGAGCGTTCGGCGTCTGAGCCGCGTGAGAGGCGCGGCGCTCCTGATCACGACGCACCAGCGGCGCGAGGCTCAGTCCTCGAGCGCATTGAGCAGGCTGTGGAGGATTTCCGCCTGAGAGCCGAGCACAGGGTCGCTCTGTGCCCTCGACAGTGCTGCCAGTGAGCGCGCCTGCCACATCACGATGGGGCGGAGCCCACCGACGCGATCGAGCTGGCTGCCCAGGAAGGCGCGGTGCAGCCTCCGCACCATGGCCAACGCCGACGCGTATGCGATCACATCGCCGTGGCGTGCGTCAGCGATGCGCTCCACGTTGGAGGAGTAACGACAGCGGATCGTGTTCTGCGAGGTCAGCCGCTCCCCGCTCCGCGCGTCGCGGTACGTGGCGCCCACCTGGATGTCCAGGGTCTCTCCGGGAACCCAGACAGGGACGACGACACGGGCCACCTCCGTGCGCGCCTCGCCTGCGTAGAGCTCGTCGAGGAAGATGCGATCGAGTTCCGGAGTGAGCGCGCTGGTGCCCCCCGACAGCTCGAGCACGCGCAGGGGGGCAGGAGCGGAAGCCAGCGTGAGCTCCACGTCCTGGAGGACCACGTCACCTGGCGGAGGGATCATCTCGGCGACCGCATCCTCGCGCTCTTCCTGGGAACCACCCACGTAGGTGTCGTCACCGAGTGGGCGCAGCGCGTCGTCGTCGAGCTGGTCGGAAGCTCCCACGGCGGTGACGCGGATGCCTTGGGCTTGCATCGCCTCCACTTCGCGTCGGAGACGCGCGTCGTCGACAGCGAGGCCCGCGCCATCCGTCACCACGAGCACCTGACGCTCGACCGTCGAGGCCTGGGCGGTCGCGCGCTTGACGAGCTGCGCTCGCGCGAGCGCGAGGGCCGCGGCGAGGCTTGCCTGTCCAGAGGCCGGTTGGGCCTGCGGGAGAGCACCCTTCGTCGGCGAGGGTGCCCGGCGACGGTGGGAGAGCACGCGCTGCACCGCGGCGCCCAGCAACGTCCGGTGCGAGCCGGGGAGGAGGGGGAGAACCATGCGCGCAGGCGTGGCGTCGAGGATCGTCACCCTGTCTCGCTGGCCGACGTTGTCGAGTGCCACCTCTGCGAGCGAGGCGATGGCTGCGGCGTGGCCATCCAGCACGACGGCGAGGAACCGCGGCGGTCTGGTGTTCGCTTCGGGGAAGGCTTCCGTGGGGACCAGCGCGTCGATGCGCACCAGGATCTCGCCGCCCCACGAGGGCACCAGGTGGTCACTCGTGCGGAGCACCACGGCCAGGCCAGGACCACTCATTGCCACGGGCCGCGAGGTCTCGCGCCAGACGCCGCTGCGGGGGAGCAGAAACCCGGTCGCCGGCTGCCAGGGCTCGTCGGCGCTCCTCCGAATGACTGGGCTGGGTGTCTCGGCCGCGTCCAGGAATTCCACGCCATTCGCGGTCAGTACCGAGGCGCCGCGGACTCCCCCCTCGGCGAAGACGAGCTTCCCGTCACGGGTCAGCACGGGCGTCGAGCAGCTCGTCAGCGATGCGAGGAGGCACCCCAGCGCTGTCCTTTGTACCCACCGCATCCCAGGTGCCACGATGACCGCCTTGCGGGCTCGGACCCGCTTTCCCTCATGATGGCGCACAATCCTGTCGGGACCAATGGGTGAGCAGAAGAACCCGCCGCGACCCACATGAGGGCTGCGGCACGTGCAATTCCTCTGTCAGCACGGGGACACAGGCAACACGGGTTGCATCACCGGAAGCGCCTGTTTGACAGGAGACACGTGCCGGTGCGTGTGGCAAGAGGACGTCATGCAGGCAGAGGGGCCCGCGTATCGCTACCGCGTCGGCGCGGATGAGAATGGCCTCGGCCCTCGGCTGGGTCCCATGATCGTCACGGCCGTGCTCGCACGGGTCAACGAAGATGGCTGGTCGATCGCCGGCCGTGCGCCGCAGGGGGCACTGGCGAAGCGTCTCGGCGATTCCAAGCAGTTCGTGGCCCACGGCGACGTCGCGCTCGGGGAGGCGTGGGCCCGGGTGCTGGTCCAGCGCGGGGCGGGTCGCACCACGGACGCTACCTCGCCCGACGCGCTGATCCACGCAATCTCGGCGGATGACCAGAGCACGCTCAGGTCACCCTGTCCCAACCACGTGACGTCCCAGTGCTGGTCGAACGAGGGCGAGGCGTTCGAGGCGGAAGCTCCGCTCCTGCGCTCGATCCACAACGACCTCGACCGGCTCGCCGCCCGCGGTGTCGAGATCGTCGCGGTCCGCTCCGTCATTCTCTGCACACGTCGCCTGAACGACGGCCTCCTCGCCGGGAAGAACCGCTTCGTCCTCGACCTGCACGCCATGGAACGCCTCTTCCTCGACCTTCGCGACGTGGCCGGTGCGGAGGTCTCCGCGGTCTGCGGCAAGGTCGGCGGCTTCGGAAAGTACTCGGGCGCGTTCGGCCCCCTCGCGGGGCGCCTGCACGCAGTTCTGGAGGAGAGCCGCGCCCGCAGCGCCTACCGCTTCCCGGATCTCGGCGAGATCGCCTTCGTGCGCGATGGCGACGCTTCGGACCTGTGCGTTGCCCTGGCGTCGATGGTGGGGAAGTACGTGAGAGAAGTGCTGATGGCGCGCGTCGTGCGGCACTACCAGCGCGAGGTGGAAGGGCTCGCCAGCGCGAGCGGTTACCACGACCCGGTGACCGCCTCGTTCGTCGCGGCCACCCGCCTCGTGCGCGAGGGGCGCGGCATCCCCGACGACTGCTTCGAGCGCCGCAGCGCCGAGCCCCCTCTGGGAGCCCGGCGTCGCGTCCGAGCTACCGGTTCATGATGTGAACCGCGGCGCCCATCGCGTGCGCCGCCGCTTCCATGAAGGACTCGCCCAGCGTCGGGTGGGGGTGCACCGTCAGCGTGATGTCCTCCAGGAACGCGGCCATCTCCAGGGAGAGCGCCGCTTCGCTGATCATCGTGCTCACGTCGGGGCCGACCATGTGCACGCCGAGCACCTGCTTCGTCTTCTTGTCGGCGATCACCTTCACGAAGCCCTCGGTCTCGTTCATGGCCATGGCCTTCCCGAGCGCCGCGAATGGGAATTTCCCCACCGAGATCTCGATGCCCTTTGCCTTGGCTTCGGCCTCCGTCAGGCCGACGCTGGCGATTTCCGGGTCGGTGAAGACCGCGCCAGGAATGGCCACCCAGTCCTTCTCGGCATGGTGTCCCGCGATCACCTCGGCCGCGATCTCACCTTCCTTCGTGGCCTTGTGGGCGAGCATCGGCACGCCGCTCACGTCGCCTACGGCATAGATGGACGGCACGTTGGTGCGGCACGACCGGTCCGTGGGGACGAACCCGCGCTGGTCGATGGTCACCCCGACCTGCTCGAGCCCCAGGTTCTTCGAGTTCGGCCTCATCCCGATCGCCACGAGGACCACATCGACGTTGGCGGTGATCTGCTTGCCGTCCTGATCGATCTTCACCGAGATCGAGCCATCGGCCAGCCTCTCGTACCCCGCCGCCTTCGCGTTCTTGTGGATCGTCGCACCTCGCTTGAGGAGGCGCCGCTCGACGATCTTGGTGCACTCCGGATCGGTGCCGGTGAGCAGGTCGGGCAGCGCCTCGACCACCGTCAGCTCGGAGCCGAAGCCCTGGTACACCATCCCCAGCTCGAGCCCGATGATCCCGCCGCCGATCACCAGGAGGCGCTTCGGGATCTCGCGCAGGCTCACCGCGTCCTTCGCGCCGATGATCTGCTTGCCGTCGAACTTGAACGACGGCAGCTCGATGGTGCTCGAACCCGTGGCGATGACGATGGCCTTGGTGGCCTCGAGCTTCTCCACGGTCCCGTCGGCCTGCGTCACCTCCACCTGGCGGGGCCCGACGATACGCGCGTTGCCCATGACGAGGTCGGCGCCGTTGCCCTTGAGCAGGCCGCGCACACCACCGGTGAGCCGCTTGACGATGCCTTCCTTCCAGTCCTGCAGCTTGCCGGGATCGACCTCGACGCTGCCGATGCGGATGCCCATGGAGTCGGCATCCTTGGCCTTGTGGTAGAAGTGGGCCGCCCCGATCAGCGCTTTCGACGGGATGCACCCCCAGTTGAGGCACACCCCGCCCGGTGACTCCTTCTCGATGCAGACGGTCTTCTGCTTGAGCTGGGCGAGGCGGATCGCACAGGGGTATCCGCCGGGGCCCGCGCCGATGACGATGGCGTCGTAGGTCTTCATCCTGATCTCCGCTCGATGACTCTCACCAGGGCGCTCATCGAGAGCGCTCCCGCACATCAAGAACGTGGGGAGCGTACCCCGGCAGGACAAGCCGGACGGTTCAAGGGCGTCCAGCTCGAGGCCGGCTTACACGACCTCGCTTCCAGCGGAAACACCTCACCCACAAAAAGGCAGACGGCGCCATCGAGGCGCCGTCCACATGATCACGACAGGGATGTCAGCGGATCAGTTGCCGCCGTCACCACCAGCGCCACCGGCACCGCCGGCACCGCCGGCACCGCCAGCGCCACCCGCGCCACCCGCGCCACCCGCGCCACCGCCACCGCCGGTACCGGCGCCATCATACGCATCCTCGGTGCAGACCTTGGTCGTCCCGAAGGTCCTGCAGGTGAAGCCCGCGCTGCAGGTGTCGTTCGCACCGCAGGCCGCGGGGAGGCTGCAGAAGCCTTCCGGCGGGCTGCCACCCTGAGGCGTCTGGCACCAGACGCTGGGGTTGTCGCACTGGCTGTGCTCGCTGCAGGGCTGAGCGCAGAAGCCGCCGTCGCCCGCTGCGCTGCCCTGGGGGACCAGGAGGCAATCCCCCACCCCGGCGCCGCCGCACTGCGTGGCAGGGTTGCCGCCCAGCACGCACACGGATGAGCACTGGCCAGCGGTAGCGCTGAAGGCCAGGCACACGCCATCGCAGGGATCCGGATCCGCCGCGGGATTGCAGGCCCGGCCATCCGGGAGGCCGCCTTCATCCGAGGGGGCGCACAGGCCGCCGGCCGAGAACCCATCGCAGAAGCGGCCGGCGCCACATTGCGCATCGGTGCCGCACGCCGGGAAGCAGACCATGAAGGCGTTGACGCCATCCGTGGTCAGCTCGTTGCAGGCCACATCGCTGCGCCCGTGGCACTTGTCGGGGTTGAGCTGGAAGCCGCTCTCGGACCCCACCTCGCATGCCTCGAAGCACAGGTCGGCGAGGCAGGTGTGGCCGCCGCAATCTGCGTCATCCGCGCAGCTACGGGTGCAGTAGCCACCCGCGACGCCGCCCAGCGAGGGATCGTTCCCGTCGGGCGTGACGCAGCGGTTGCCCTCGCCGCAGGTCGCATCGGAGGTGCAGGGCGCCCCGATGTTGGGATCGAGCGCGCCACCGGTGCTCGTGGTCGTCGTGGTGGGGCCGGTCGTCGTCGGGCTGCCGCCCCCGCCCCCCTCGTTGTTGTTGCCGTCGTCGCCGCCACACCCCCAGAAGCCTGCTGCGAACACGCTTCCTGCGAGCAGTACAACCGACATCCGCTCAAATTTCATCTTACGTGTCTCCTCAGGCTTAAGGAGCCCGGCTAGCCGGGCGTGCGTTGAGCGCCTGCTGTTCAGACGACGGGTTTTACCCAAGGCAAAGGGCCAAGGCTAGATCCGAATGTAGAGAATAGTGCTCCAGCCGTGACTGGCACCAGGGGCAGATCACGTTGGCGCTGTGCTCCGCTGCCGTGCGCGCGGTCAACAACGCCGCCGGCCCACCCCGTCGCTCAGCCCCCGCTATGACCGGGGGCAGGCTGGGAACGGAGCAATTCCTCGCGCTGCTCGCGCAGATGCCAGGGAAGCTCGGCGTAGACGTCGTCGAAAATGGACTCTCTGGCCGGAGGCGGCAGCGCTTCCACCTCGGAGATTGCGGCCGCGATCTCCGCGTTCATGGTCTTTTCCAGATCGGCATCCAGCCCGTCGTCGAGGGTGCCCTGGGCGACCAGGTACCGGCGCAGCCGCAGCAGTGGGTCGCGCTGCATCCAACGATCGACCTCTTCCTGAGAGCGGTAGCGGGTCGGGTCGTCGCTCGTGGAGTGCGCGCCGATCCGGTAGGTGAGCGCCTCGATGAACGTCGGGCCCCCACCCGCGCGTGCCCTGGCGACTGCAGCGGAGACGACGCTGTAGATCGCGAGGACGTCATTGCCGTCCACCCGGACCGAGGGAATGCCATAGGCACGCCCTTTGACAGCGAGCGTCGCCGACGCGGTCTGCCGCGACGTCGGGACGCTGATCGCCCAGTGATTGTTCTGGCAGATGACCACGCAAGGCACCCGGTAGACGCCCGCGAAATTCAGCGCGATGTGGAAATCGGGCTCACTCGTGGCGCCGTCACCCAGGAAGCCGATGACTGCCGCCTTGTCCCCGCGCAGCTTGGAAGCCCATGCGGCACCGACGGCCTGCGGGAGCTGGGTGCCGATACAGCTCGACCAGGACACCTGATTGGCAGCTCGGCCGCTCATGTGTGAGGGCTGCTGGCGCCCCTTCTGGTTGTCCCCCGAGTTGCCGAACACCTGCGCGATGTAGGTCCGGAGCGGGAACCCTCGGACGAGCATCATCACGCTCTCCCGCAGCGCCGGGAACACCCAGTCGGTTGGCGCCAGCGCCAGCGCCGTGGCAATCGGCGTGGCCTCCTGTCCGGTGCAGGCGCCGTAGAACCCGACGCGCCCCTGCCTCTGAAGCAGGATCATCCGTGCATCGAGGAGGCGCAGCCGCTTGATCTCGCGGTACGCGCGCATCGCGAGGTCGAGGCTCATCCCGTGGTCGACGCCAGGAGCCGCCGTGCCGTCGTCCTGCAGCACGGTGAACAGCCCCAGATCCGGCGCCGTGGCGCTCCCCTCGGTCGGAGCCGTGCGCATTCCCGGCGCATCGCCTCCCGACATCGAAGCGTCGCGCTCGTCGGAGGTGGTCGGAGGGTGGCCCGCAGTATCAGCCGCGTTCATGTCCGCCGACCATAGCGCGAAAAGCAGCTATCGCGGAAGTAGCGGCGCCCGCTCCGCGGAATGCAGGGCCCTGCGCGCGATCAAGGCTCGCCCCGAGGTCCGGGCGGCAGCGGCGCGGACACCTCGTCTTCCTCCTCGTCCTCGGGCCGACGCGCGCCGAGCGTGAAGACATGCAGCGCCACGGCGGCCGTGAGGAGCAGAAGCTCCATCTGGCTGACCTTCTCTGCGCGCTGGTGGAGCTGCTCGAGTTCTGCCCCCATCGCTCCTTGCCCGCGCTGAGCGCCCGCGCGGTGCAGATCGTTGATGCGAGGGGTGAGGATCAGACCCATGTACGCGGCCATCGCCGCGAGCAGCATCGCCGCGAAGCGACGGACCCGCGCGGTCACCGTGCGGCCGTGGCGACGTGCAGCCCAGGTACGCACCACCTCGGCGCCGAGCAGCACCACGGCAGAACCGAGCGCGATCTGATCGAAGCGCGCGAACGCCGCGCCCATCGCGTCCCCCGAGAACGGGGCGGGGGTCATGCGAAACACGAAGGGCGCTGCGCAGAAGCCGAGCGCCACCAGCCCCCCGGCCCACACCCCGGCGGCGAGCACCCCGGCCGTCGTGGCCGCGCGTTCGACCAGCATCCTCCTGGCCGCGCTCCTCTCCTCGGGGCTCGGCTCCAGATCGGCCTCCGTGAAGCGGTGCTCCTCCTCGCCCATGGGCTGCATGGCTGACTCCTGCCCTCCTCCAGTGACCTGTGCCTCGGCCGCTCTCTGCGACCCTACCCTCGACCCTACTCTGGCACGCTGCCTGCCGTCGAGGAGCCTGCCGTCGAGGAGAGCACGCCGAGCGCCTCCTCGACGGCTTCCGGATCAGCGAGCCGCGCGTCGCCTCGCATGGAGAGGAGCACTGGCTTCGCCGAGAGGAGCCGCGCCCGACTGGCCGCAGCCACCGCGAGCGTGCGGCGATCCCGATCTCCGGCGCGAAGCTCGCGCAAGATCTCCTTCTCTGCGCGCGCATCCCCCATGCGCGCGAGGGCGACGCGTGCATGCCAGAACAGCGGATCTCGCCCGAAGCCGAGCACCCCCCCGAACGCGCGCCTCTCCAGCGCCCGGCGCGCCCCCTTCACACCCAGCTCGCCACACAGCTCGATGGCCGCCGCCTCGTCTTCCCGGTCCGCTCCCTCAAGCTTCCCCGACGCGACCTCCGCGAGGCCCGCGCACACCTTGGCGTCCTCGCCCTCGCCCGCACGCGCCAGCAGCACTGCCGCCGCCGTGCGGACACGCGCGGATGCGTGCTGGAGCAAAGCGTGCGCCCGCTCCAGCGCCTCTGCAGGGAGGTCGGCGAGCCCCGTCCTCACATCCTGCTGGCTCGCTGGGGTCTCCTCGGGGGCGCTCCGGGATCCCACCTCCTCGATCATGCGCAGCGCGATGTGGCACACGAGCGCATCCTCGTCGCGCGTGGCCTCGAGGAGTGCCTCGAAGATCTCCTCCCGTTCCCTGCAGACCCGCGGAAAGGCGATCACCGCCTGGAAGCGGATCTCGGGGCGCTGATCCTTGAGCGCGCGCGTGAGCCGGACCGTCGCCCTCGGATCACCGACCTCGCCGAGCGCTGCCACGGACATCTGGCGCACGTAGGCATCCTCGTCCTCCACCGCGACCAGCAGCGCCGGGAGCGCCTCCACCGCATGGATGTCCGCCAGCGCGAGCGCGGCCTCGGCCCGCACCGAGCCTTCCCCGTCACGCTGGAGGGCTCCCTGCAGCGCCTGGATCACCCGCTCACGCGCGGCCTCGGCGTGTTCCACGAGATCCCGGACGGCTTCCGCACGGATCGCCGGGCGACGCGACCCGAGATCGCGGACCGCAGCTTCCAGGTTCCGTCGGAGGGGTGCGAGGGACAGCACGGGTTAACCGCCGCCGGCGCCGCCCGCTCCACCTGCGCCCCCCATCCCTCCGGCCCCGTCCCCTCCGGAGCCACCCGCGCCCCCCGCCCCGCCAGTGCCACCCGCGCCACCCGCGCCACCCGCGCCACCCGCGCCACCCGCGCCACCCGCGCCACCCGCGCCACCCGCGCCTGGCTCGTACGGGGTGTAGGACGGCTGCTCCGGGTTGGGCAGACAGACGGCTGCGGGGCAATCCTCCACGCAGCTCGTCTCCGTCTCCCCACACAGGCTGTCGCAGCTCCCGTCACCGCAAGTGCACGCGGGCGTCGGGATCTCCGTGCGCACCATGCAGACCTTCGACGCGATCGGCTCCAGATCGATGATCAACGCCTGACGATCCACGGGGGCGACGCACGTGTAGCCATCGCGGCAATCGTCGTCGTCATCGCACTCCTTCATGCAGAAGGTCCGCTCGAAGCGAGGCCATCGCCCATCGTCTGTGGTGCCGCACGCGGCATCCAGCATCGGATCGAAGGAGACGCAGACCCCGTCGTCTTCGGGGCACGAATCCGGTTCGCAATTGAAGATGGTGCAGTACCCACCAGGCTGCGTCGTGTCGCACAGCCGATCTCCCTGCTGCGAACAATCGACGGACGTCTGGCAGTCACTGCCGATCTCGGGCGAGCAACCCGTGAGGGCCACGGCGGCGACCAGGAAGAAGGGAGCGAGCGCAGGAAGCCAGGGATTCAACGCGGGCGTTCCTACTCGTCCAGGCGCCAGCGCGCAAGCAGCGCGTCCCCGGCGCACCAGGGTCGGATGACCGGCTTCCTCCCGAAATTCAATACTTGGCATGGCTCTTTCCGGGAGTCCCAGGCGTGTGAATTGACAGCTTCCCCCGCGGACCCTACAACGCGGAAACCCGGAGGGGAGCCGGGTTCACCCAGGAACGACGAACCTATGTCGACCTACATCACCGAAGACTGCATCAACTGCGGCGCCTGCGAGCCCGAGTGCCCCAACGAAGCCATCAGCGAGGGCGACGAGATCTACGTGATCGACCCCGAGCTGTGCACCGAGTGTGTCGGGTTCTACGACCACGAGGCCTGCCAGGCGGTGTGTCCGGTCGAATGCTGCCTGCCGAACCCCCAGATCGTGGAGGCGGAAGACGCGCTGATCTCCCGCGCCTTGAAGCTTCATCCCGACGATGAAGAGCTCAAGAAGAAAGCGGCCGCGAACAACTTCCTCTCCCGGTTCCGCAAGTAAGCGGCTTCGTCGGCGGGATCGGGCGCTGGCCGACACCGGCGCGTCTGCCCCGATCGTCCGACCCCGAAGCTGAGTCGCTCTGACAGGAACGTCCTCTTCGTGCGGCGCCTCCAGCCCCTCGCCTCCCGACGCGCATCCCGACGCATCCCCGGGCTCATCCTCGCGGGCGCCTTGCTCGGCCTCGCCTCGGGCTGCGCAGGGGGCGCGCCACTGCTCCACCCCGCCCATGTCCTCCCCGAGGGAGAGGTGAGTGTGGGCGGAGGCCTCTCGGGCACGCTCCTCCTCACGCCGCGCGCGCAGCCCTCCTCCTCCTCCACGGAGCCCACCGCGGCGACCGGCGGTCAGGTCGATCTCGAAGATCTCACGGTGGCCTCGGGAGTCGCCCCCTGGGTCGCCGGCCGGGTAGGCATCGCTGGAGACAACGAGGCGGGGCTCACCTACACGGGCCGGACGCTGCGCCTCGACGGACGTCACGCCTTCAACCTCGGAGCCCCGACCCTCTCCGTGGGCCTCGGCGCCTCCGCCATCCTGGCGCGTCGCCCCGGCAGCGGCGCCGATGCAAGCAGCGTGTATGGGGGGGGCGTCGACGTTCCCATCCTCCTCGGCTTCCGTTCCTCGGCCGACGTGTACGCGCTCTGGCTGGGTCCGCGGGTTGGCTTCTCCCTGCTCCGAGGCAGCCTCCAGCGTGGAGATGCCGCCGATCCCAACGACAGCCCCGACGTGGCCGAGGTGTCTGCCAGGCACCTCCAGCTCGGCTTCGTCCTCGGCCTCCGAGCCGGGTTCCGCCACCTCCATGTCGCCGTCGAGGTCGGAGCTGCCTACCACCGCGCCGACGGTGAGCTGGACGGCACCGACCTGTCGCTCGAACAGGCCGCGCTCGCCCCCGGCGGTGGCCTGATCCTCTCCTTCTGACCGATCCTGACGCCCTGTCCCACCTCACCCGGAAACCACACCAAATTCCGGCAGATCCTGGCCGAGCGCCTCCGGCTTGCCCGCCCGAGAGTGCAAGCCTAGACTGATCGTCATGCGTCTCGTCGCGGCCCGTGAAGCCGTCCTGATCGTTGCTTCCAGCGCACTCGCGGCGACGGGTTGCTCGACGCCCGTCGTCGACATGGCTGACGCGAACGGGGTGGTGACCCAGGGGCTCGTGCTCGTCGAGCGCTCGGCGGTGGAGGGCGCCTCGGCGCAGACCAACGTCTCTGCCAAGTTCATGCGCCTCCCTGCCACGGCCGACGCAGATCTCGCCGAGCGCATCGTCGGCTCTCCGTTCGATCGTCCGCCCGTAGGCACGTGTCTCCCTGTGGGCGGGGCGCGGGGCGCGACGGAGGAGCCTGCGCCGAGCTTCAGCGGCACCGGTCCCATCGAGCTGCTCGACGTGGGCGACGTGACCGTGCGCACCCGCGAAGCCCCGCTCGCCCTTGCTGCGCGCGCTTTCCCCGACGTGGGCGACCTCGTCTTCGGCGTCTTCTACACCTCCAGGGACACGAGCAGCGAGCTGCCCGCGCCGGCGCGCTACACGATCGACAGCTCCGGCTCGGCGCTGCTCGAGCGGTTCTCGTTCGACGCCGACGCGCCCGCGAGCCCCGAGGACGTGCGCCTCGGCGACGTGGACCTCTCCGACGAGGCCGTGATCGAGGAGGGCAAGAGCGTGCTCTTGACCTGGCGCGCGCTGGACACGGCGCACGTGGACGACCGCATCTACGTCGACGTGATCGCCGCGAGCGGCGCCGCGGTCCGCTGCGGCTTCGAGGACACCGGGCGCGGCGTGCTCCCCGCGTCGGCGCTCCACGTACGTGCCTCCGAGGGCCAGCCCACGTCGGTGACCGTGGCGGTGCGGCGGGTGCGAGAGGTTCCCTTCGCCGCCCACGGCATCGACTTCGGTGAGGTCCGCTTCGACCTCTCCGTGCTCGGCAAGGCCCGGCTGGTCTCACCCTGACCCGCGTGGCGCGCGACGACCTGCGCCGGAAGGCCGCGGAGCTCGTCGCTGCGGGCCAGGTGCACGAGGGCGCGGAGCTCCTCGTCGCCGCCGGAGACCACGCAGGCGCTTCGCTGCTCCTCGAAGAGGCCTGCGACTTCAGCGGCGCCGCGAGAGAGGCGCTGGCTGCCGCCGAGCCCCGCCGCGCCGTGCTCCTCGCCGCGCTCGGCGGCGACGATGCGCTGGTGCAGCGCGCGACGGCGCAGATGCGCGAGACCTCGCCCCGGGAGATCCTGCTCCACCTCGGGCGTGACCTGCTCGCGCGTGGTCACGCGCGCCACGCCGCCCGCCTCCTCGACGACCTCGGCGAGCACCTCGAAGCCGCGGAGGCCTACCTTGCAGCGCGCGCGTCCTGCGAGGCTGCCGCCTGCTTCGATCGCGGCGGCCGGCCTGCCGACGGCGCCCGCGCCCTGGAGGCCGCGCTCCGCCAGCACGCGGACGACCACCCCGTGCGCCTCGCCCTCGGACAGCTCCTCGCGCGCCACGGCCGCACCGAGGCCGCGGTGCGCGTCCTGCAGCAGCTCCCTCCGGACACCCCCGAGCGCGACCGCGCCTTGCCGCTGCTCGCGCGGAGCCTCGTCGCGCTCGGCCTCGACGACGCCGCGCGCACCGTGCGCGACGAAGCCAGGCGCCGCGGCGTGCCTGACGAACCACCCGAGGCCCCGGCGGACGTGCCCACCCCTCCCTCCCCAACCCCTCCCTCCGGGGCGGCACCCTCCTCGCGCAGCGGCGCGTCACCCGGCGGCGTCGGGCAGCTCCTCTTCGGGAGGTACGACGCGCAGCGCGAGGTCGCCGTCACCCCGCACGCTCGGGTCATCGAGGCCCGCGACCGCGTCACCGGCGAGCCGGTCGCCGTGAAGATCTTCGCCAGCGTCGCCCTCGGCACTGGCCGCGACGCCCTCCTCCGCTTCGAGCGCGAAGCCCGCGCGCTGTCGCAGCTCCGCCACCCCCACGTGGTCGAGCTGCGCGGCTATCACCCGGAGGGCCCGGCCATGGTGCTCATGTGGATGACCGGCGGCTCCCTCGCCGATCGGCTGCGCCACGAGGCCGTCGCCCCCGCGCGCGCCGTGGAGATCGCCAGCGCGCTCCTCGGCGCCCTCGGCGAGGCCCACCGCCTCGGCATCCTCCACCGCGACGTCAAGCCGAGCAACGTGCTCTTCGACGGCGTGGGCGCGGCCCGCCTCTCCGACTTCGGCGCGGCCCACCTCGGCGACCTCTCGAGCACCGCGACCGCGGGCGCGATCGGCTCCTTCGCGTACATGTCCCCCGAGCAGCGCCTCGGCAAACCTGCCACCCTCGCGAGCGACCTGTTCGGCGTCGGCGCGGTCCTCTCCGAGCTGCTCACCGGCGAGGTGCTCTCGGCTGCCGAGGACGGCCAGCTCGACCTCGCCCCCAGCACGGTGAACCCCGATCTCTCCGGGGCCCACGACACCGTGCTCGCCCACCTCCTCGCGAGCGAACCCGACGCGCGCCCCGAGAGCGCCTTCGAAGCGAGGCGCTTGCTCCTCTCGCTGCGCTGGCCGACGCGCCTGCGCCCCGCGCGCCCCCGCCGGCAGAGCACCCGGCCGAGCGCGCGTCCCGGCGCTGCGGACGGCGCCGCGGACCAGAGACGCCTCCACGACAGCACCACGCTCGGCGACGGACGTGACGCGGCCGCGCGCCGCCACGACCGCTGGCTCGCCCGTGACGTGCTCATCGTCCCTCTCACGGCCGACGAGCTCGCGCGCGCCCGCGCCTTCGCCCGGGCAGCCCACCCGGCACTCCCCGTGGTCCTGCGCATCGATCAAGCTGCCAGCGAGATCTGGGTCGCGCCGCCTTCTGGCCGCGCCCTCGCCGACGACCCCGCGCCACTCTCCCCCGACCATCACGCCCGGCTCGCCGCCGCGCTCACCGCCCTCCACGCAGCCGGCGGCGCGCACGGGCACGTGGACCCCGAGCACATCTACCTCCACGACGGCGACGTCACCCTCGCCTACCCGCGGGGCACTCTCCCTGCCCACGAAGGCGCGCCCGCAGCGGAGCACGACCTCGAAGGCTTGCGGCATCTCGAAGGCGCCAAGCGCGACGATCGCCCCTTCGCTGACGGTCGCCCCTCCCGCTGACGGCCTCCTCTCCTGTGACGGCCTCCCGGTGCTCGCGGTATCGTCACCCCGTGCCCCTCTCCTGCCCCCGGTGCCAGATCCCCCTGAAACCCGTGCACACCGTGGCTGCTGCGAGCGGCGCGCGGGTCGAGCTGGAGCGTTGCGACACCTGCCAGGGCCTCTGGCTCGACGGCCCCGCGATCCCCGCCATGTGCCCGACCGTCTCCCACCTCGCCGAGCGCCGCTTCGAGGTGGCGGTCCTCGGCCGTCAGGGGGCCGGCATCTCCCGCTGCCCTCGCTGTGATCTGGTCCCCTTCGAACTCGACATCATCGAGGTCCCCCTCGATTTCTGCATCGGCTGCTCGGGCGTCTGGTTCGACGGCGACGAGCACGCCGAGATGGTCTCCCTGAACGCCACCAAGGCATCCACCGTGAACACGTCCCGGGGCGGCGCCTACCGCAGCGCGCCCACGGAGCCGGCCATCAAGAACCACACCGCCTGCGCCGGGTGCAGCAACGTTGTGCCGATCAAGAGCACGCACATGTGGGAATCAGGCCCGCTCTGCCGCACCTGTCACGGCGAGCGCCTGCTCCAGGAAACTCCCCCGCAAGCGGCAGCCAGCCGCTCGTTCGCCGAGTCCTTCCGGCTCCTCCTCGTGGCCGTGCACGAGCACGCGACCCTCGCCCCCCGCCTTTAAGAGCGTATCCCCCTGGAGCTCCCGTCGCTGCCCGGCCGATTTTCGGCGCATCGCTTCGTTGCGCCTCGTCGGCCTACTTCAATCCTGGCAGCGCGTCGCACCCTCGGTCCGGCGCTACAGGCAGGTCGTGCTGTCGTAGTAGTAGTCGTCGTAATCGGTCTCGGTGATCTCGTAGCAGCAGTACCCGTCCCGGTACTCGGGCCCGCTGTCGACCGACGCCACCTCGCCACCGCAGCTCGGCGATCCGAAGAAATCGATCGCCTCCTCCTGCGACGGGCACCCGTCGAAGGCCTCGTACTCCGCCTCCGAGTAGTCGAAGCAGCCGTACCTGGAGCACCCGCTGGCGCTCAGGGAAATCGCAGCGACGGCGACGAGCACGAAGGCGCGGACGTGGTGGTTGAACGAAGCCATGACGAAGGATCTCCTCGGACGCGACGGGAGTACGCCCGCCACCGCCTGCCATGATACCCCGGAGTCCCGCCGAGGGTGCAGGGGAGCACGCCGGACGCCGCGACCCCCGCTTCCCTTGCGCTTCCCTTGCGCTTCCCTTGCGCTTCCCCTGCGCTTCCCTTGCGCTTCCCCTGCGCTTCCCCTGTGGATCGCGCCGCGGGCAGTGGCCGTCCGAGGCCGGTTGCGGTAGCACCTCGCCCATGTCGGCAGGACACAGAGAACATCGTGGCGCGGTGCGCGCGGCGCGCGGGGCGGAGCTGAGCTGTCGCGGGTGGATCCAGGAGGCGGCCCTCCGCATGCTCCACAACAACCTGGACCCCGAGGTCGCCGAGCGCCCCGAGGACCTGGTGGTCTACGGCGGCACGGGCAAGGCTGCCCGCTCCTGGGAGGCCTTCGACGTCATCGCCCGGGAGCTGCGGGATCTCGCCGACGACGAGACCCTGCTCGTGCAGTCGGGCAAGGCCGTGGGCCGCTTCCGCACCCACCCCGACGCGCCCCGCGTGCTCCTCGCCAACTCCAACCTCGTGGGCCGCTGGGCCACCTGGGACGAGTTCCGGAGGCTCGAAGGCCTCGGCCTCATCATGTACGGCCAGATGACCGCGGGCTCCTGGATCTACATCGGATCGCAGGGCATCGTGCAGGGCACCTACGAGACCTTCGTCGCGGCCCGCAAGGCGCACGAAGCGCGCGTCCCCCGCCAGGGTGGGCGCTGGCTCCTCACCGCGGGCCTCGGCGGCATGGGCGGCGCGCAGCCGCTCGCCGCCACCATGGCCGGCCTGTCCTGCCTCGGCATCGAGATCGACCCTGCCCGCATCGACAAGCGCCTCCGCACCCGCTACGTCGACGAGCGCATCGACGACCTCGACAAGGCCCTCGCCGCCGTCGAGGAGAGCGCGCGCGAGGGCCGCCCCCGCTCCATCGCGCTCTGCGCCAACGCCGCCGACATCTTCCCCGAGCTGGTCCGGCGTGGCGTCACCCCCGACCTCGTCACCGAGCAGACCGCGGCCCACGACCCCCTCATCGGCTACATCCCCCAGGGTCTCTCTCTGGAGCAAGCCGCGGCGCTCCGCGCGAGCGACCCCGCCGCCTACATCGCGCGCGCCAAGGAGGGCATGCGCGTCGAGGTCGAGGCCATGCTGGAGATGAAGGCCCGCGGCGCCGAGGTCTTCGACTACGGCAACAACATCCGCACCTGCGCCATGGAGGCGGGCTGCGACCGCGCCTTCGAGATCCACGGCTTCGTCCCGGCCTACATCCGCGAGCTCTTCTGCCAGGGCAAGGGCCCCTTCCGCTGGGTGGCGCTCTCTGGCGACCCCGACGACATCGCCGTCACCGACCGCGCCGTGCTCGACGCCGTGCCGCACGACCCCGACCTCCGCCGCTGGATCGAGACTGCCCAGCAGCGCATCGCCTTCCAGGGGCTCCCCTCGCGCATCTGCTGGCTCGGCTACGGCGACCGCGCCAGGGTCGGCCTCGCCTTCAACGAGCTGGTCCGCGCCGGCAAGGTCAAGGCCCCCATCGTCATCGGCCGGGACCACCTCGACTGCGGCTCCGTCGCCTCCCCCTTCCGCGAGACCGAGGGCATGAAGGACGGCTCCGACGCCATCGCCGACTGGGCGATCCTGAACGCCCTCGTCAACACCGCGGCCGGCGCCTCCTGGGTCAGCTTCCACCACGGCGGTGGCGTCGGCATCGGCAACTCCCTGCACGCCGGCATGGTCGTCGTCGCCGACGGCACCGAGGCCGCAGCGCGCAGGCTCGAACGGGTGCTCACCTCCGACCCGGGCATGGGCATCATCCGCCACGCCGACGCCGGCTACGAGACGGCCATCGAGGTCGCCGACAGGGCCGGCGTCCACGTCCCCCACCGCGGCTGATCTCCCCCCGCCACGCACTCCACTTTCCCAGGTTCGTGCCGGTCTCTGGTTCGACGCTCGCGCGAAGAAACAGGGGTAGCGACCACCGGGAGCGTAGGGGGCCGGTAGGCCCCTGCTTCAGGGTGCGCAGCACTAGTTGATCTGGACCGAGCCTCCCTGGATCCGGTTCACCCCCGACGAGCGCGTCAGCACGTAAGCACCCCGGATGAGGATCTTGCCCGCGCGGGTGAGCGTGATGCTCGACTTCCCGCAGCGCAGCACGATCTCCTTCTCCGCCGCGATCTCCACCCGCTCCTCGTCGACCCGCGCCTGCAGCGCGCCCCCAGCGCTCTCCGCACGTCCGGCGCGTCCCGCGCGCTCCGCGCCGCCCGGCGTGAACATCCGCCCCATCACCACCGGCCGCCCGGGATCCCCGCCCTCGAACATCAGCGCCACCTCGACGCCCACGTCGCCGCTCCCGAGCTGCACCATCGCCCGCGCGGCCACCCCTTCCGCGCCGCTGCCCGGGAACACCACCCGTGCGCCCGAGGCCGTGACCTCCTCGACGCGCCCCACCATGATCCCCTCGACCCGCTCGGGGAGCACCACCGCTGCCGCTGCCTCGGCCCGCGCCGCCTCGGTACGCGCCGCGCGCGCGGCCTCGGAGCGCGCCGCGTGCTCGGCGAGCACCAGCTCGAGCAGCGTCTCGGCCCCTGCCTCGTCTGCGGGATCTGCCGCGGATCCACCCTCCGCCTCCAGCAGCATCTCCTCCGTCTCCTCGACGGCCGGAGCCTCGTCTCCCTCGACTCCTGTGACCTCCGCTCGTGAGCCGGCTTGGTCCATGGCGCGCTCCTTCAGGATCCCGGACGGGATCTCGACCACCATGGTAATCCACGCCCATGCCGTGCGTGCGCCGAGCGAACCAACGCATCACGCCGTTGATGAGGACGGCGGCGAGGACGTCAGCCAGCGCGTAGGCATCTTCGCGTCAACTGCTCCTTGACGCACCCACCCCCAGGCGCGAATTGACGCCGATTCGCGGAGTCATGATGACCGATCGCCTCAACACCAGCAGCACCGGCGCCCACGAAAACGGGCAAGGCAACCATGCCGCCCTGACCCTCGGTGCGCCTGCCGCGCAGGCCACGCAGGCCGCGCAGAACGCGCAGGCCGGGCAGGACGCGCCGCCGCTCGTGCCCTCCCAGGTCCTCGCAGGCAAGCGGCTGGTCGTCGTCGGAGGGACGGGCTTCCTCGGCAAGGTCTGGCTCTCCATGCTGCTCACCCGGTTCCCCGAGGTCGAGCACCTCTACCTGCTGGTGCGCCCCAAGGCCGATCAGTCGCCCGAGGAGCGCTTCTGGTCCCAGATCATCACCTCCCCGGTCTTCGACCCCGTCCGCGAGCAGCACCCCGGCGCCGCGTTCGAGGACTTCATCCGCAAGAAGATCACCCCCGTCGCCGGGGATGTCGTCGAGCCCCTCCTCGGCCTCGCGCCCCTCGTCCCCGAGCTGACCGGCAAGACCGCTGCGGTGGTCAACGTCGCCGGCGTCGTCGACTTCAACCCGCCGCTTGACGAGGCGCTCGACGTCAACGCCTTCGGTGTCAACAACCTCGCCGAGCTGGCGCGCGCCCTCGGCGCCCCGGTGATGCACACCAGCACCTGCTACGTCGCCGGCTACCGCTCTGGCCTCATCGAGGAGGTGAACCCCGCCGAGGTCCCGTTCCCTCGGGCCAAGGGCACCACCTGGTATGGCGCCTCCTGCCCCAAGCGCCCCCTCGACCGCTCGCACTGGGACCCGCAGCGCGAGATCGACGAGTGCCTCGACCTCATCAAGCAGGCCCGCCAGCGCTGCGACGACGCCTTCCGCCAGAGCGCCTTCCTCGACCAGGCCAAGCACAACCTGGAGAAGCGCGGCGAGCCGTGCCGCGGCAGCGCCCTCGACAACGAGCTCGCCAAGGTGAAGCGCAAGTTCATCAAGGATCACCTCACCGAGGCTGGCCAGGAGCGCGCCCTCTTCTGGGGGTGGACCAACATCTACACCTACACGAAGAGCATCGGTGAGCAGGTCCTCGCGGCCTCCGGCGTTCCCTTCACCATCGTCCGCCCGGCGGTCATCGAGTCGTCCTCCGAGTTCCCTTGCCCCGGCTGGAACGAGGGCATCAACACCTCGGCGCCGCTGCTCTACCTGATGAGCAAAGGCCAGGTGCAGATCCTCGGCGACCACGACGTCCGCCTCGACCTCATCCCCGTCGACATGGTGTGCAGCGGCATGATCGCCTCGCTCTGCGAGCTGATCGAGGGCCGCGCCCCGGCCGTCTACCAGTACGGATCGACCGACGGCAACGGCTGCCGCATCACCCGCTACCTGGAGCTGATGGGCCTCTACAAGCGCCACCAGGTCCAGATCGGCAAGCGCACCACCGTCTTCGACATGATCTCGCAGTACTTCGAGCCCCGAGGGATCACCCTCAAGGAGTACGAGACCCACGGCTCGCGCCGCATCGCCAACACCCTGAAGGGCCTCGGCGGCCTGCTCCACAAGGCGGGCGTCGGCCCCGCCGCCGCCCTCTTCAAGCCCGCCGCGAAGGCGCTCGAAGCGGCGGCCCGCGCCGAGGAGCAGACGGCGATGATCAACGAGGTCTTCAAGCCCTTCACCGCCGAGGGCGACTGGGTCTTCTCCTGCGCCAACACCCGCGCCGCCTTCGACCGCATGCCCCCCGAGGAGCGCGCCGCCTTCGTCTGGTATCCGGAGAAGATCGACTGGCGCCACTGGATGTTCGAGGTGCACCTGCCCGGCCTCGAACGCTGGGTGTTCCCCGAGATCGACGCCCGCTTCAAGCGCGAGCTCAAGGCGCTCCGGCCCTACGACAACCTCATCGACATGCTCGACGAGCTGGCCGAGCGCCACGACCACGCCCTCGCCCTGCAGCAGCTCACGGGCGTTGGCCTCACCCGCACGAGCTACCGCGAGATGCGCGAGGCGGCGCTCGCCACGGCCTCTCGCCTGCGCGCCCTCGGCCTCGCCCCTGGCGACCGGGTGATCCTCACCGGCCAGAACCAGCCCGCGTGGCCCATCGCCTACTTCGGCATCCTCTGCGCAGGCGGCGTCGTGGTCCCGGTGGACCCCGGCCTCGAAGCCCTGCAGCTCGCCAACATCGCCCGCTCGTCCACCGCCACCATCGCCCTCTGGGACGAGAGCGTGGAGGAGAAGATCGGTGGTGCCGCCCGCGATGCCATCCCCGCCTTGCGCATCTTCGACCTCGCGGCCTTCACCGAGCCCCTCGCCCCCGAGGAGGGCCTCGCCCTGCCGGCGCACCGCCCCCACTCCGAGGACCTCGCCAGCGTCATCTACACGAGCGGCACCACCGGCGAGCCCAAGGGGGTGATGCTCACCCACAGCAATTTCACCGCCCTCATCGCCTCCCTGATCCCCGTCTTCCCGCTCGGCGAGCGCGACCGGGTGCTCAGCGTCCTGCCGCTCCACCACACCTTCGAGTTCACCTGCGGCCTGCTCCTGCCGCTCTCGCAGGGCGCGCGCATCATCTACCTCGACGAGCTGCACGCCGACCGCCTCTCCGAGGGCCTGAAGCAGGGCCGCGTCACCGCGATGGTGGGCGTCCCGGCGCTCTGGCAGATGCTCGAACGCCGCATCATGAGCCGCGTCAAGGAGCAGGGGAAGGCCACCGAGACCGCCGTGGGCTGGGCGATGGAGCTGAACCGCCTCCTCGGCAAGCGCCTCGGCGTCAACGCCGGCCGCCTCTTCTTCGGCAGCGTCCACGCGGGTCTCGGCGGCAGCGTCCGCTACCTCATCTCGGGCGGCGCCGCGCTCCCCAAGGACACCGCCGAGGTCTTCTCCGGCCTCGGCCTGCACCTCAGCGAGGGCTACGGCCTCACCGAGGCCGCGCCGGTGCTCACCGTCGCCAAGGCCTCGCCCCGCGCCCGCGCCGGCCACGTGGGCAAGCCCATCCCCGGGGTGACGATCAAGATCCAGAGCCCCGACGCGGGCGGCGTCGGCGAGGTCCTCGCCCGCGGCCCCAACGTCATGAAGGGGTACTTCGGCAACACCGAGGCCACCTCCCAGGCCCTCGACGACGAGGGCTGGCTGCACACCGGGGACCTCGGCAAGCTCGACAAGCGCGGCCAGCTCGTCATCGTCGGCCGCGCCAAGGAGGTCATCGTCGCGGCGAGCGGCGAGAACGTCTACCCCGACGACGTCGAGAACCTCCTCGGCAAGATCGACCACGTGAAGGAGCTGAGCATCGTCGGCATCGACGACGGCCGCGGCGGCGAGCGGGTCGCCTGCCTCGCCGTGCCCGAGGTGCCCGCCGGCATTCCCGGCCTGCCCGGGTCGCTGCCCGGGTCGCCCGAGCAGGGCGAGGCCCTCTCCTCCCGCGCCGAGCGGCGCGAGAAGGCGCTCACCGCCCTGCGCGACGCCATCCAGAAGCTTCCCCGGGTCGCCCAGCCCGCCGTCGTGCACCTCTACGACGCCGACCTCCCGCGCACGGTCACCCGCAAGATCAAGCGCACCGAGGTGAAGGCCATCCTGAGCCGCCTCTCCTCCGCCGTCGTCCCCCTCTCGGCCGAGGGGGGCTCCGCGAGCGCGACGCGCCACGCGCTCGCCGCCATCGCCAGCAGGAAGCCCACCGAGATCTCGGCTGCCATGTCCCTCAAGGGTGACCTCGGCTTCGACTCGCTGATGGCCATGGAGCTGTCGGTCGCCCTCGAAGCGCAGCTCTCCCGTCCCCTCGACGTGAACCGCCTCGCCCGCTGCGAGACCGTGGGTGACGTCGAGACCTTGATGGCGGAGTCCGGGGCCGCGGCCGTGGACACCCGGATCATCGAGGAGGCCGCGCCCGAGGAGGAGCCGATCCGCGTCCCGCCGGTGATCGCCGACGCCGCCAAGAAGGTCCTCACCGCGGGCCAGATGGGCTTCTACGGCAAGGTGATGCGCCCGACCGTCTACGGCCGCGCGTACATCCCCCACAACCGGAGCACCATCGTCGCCTCGAACCACGCCAGCCACCTCGACATGGGCCTCGTGAAGTACGCGCTCGGCAGCTACGGCGAGGAGCTGGTCTCGCTGGCTGCGCAGGACTACTTCTTCGAGGACCGCTGGCGCCGCGCCTACTTCGAGAACCTCACCAACCTCGCGCCCTTCGACAGGAAGGGCGGCCTCCGCCAGGCGCTGCGCCAGGCGGGTGACCTCCTCGAACGCGGCCGCACCGTGCTCATCTTCCCCGAGGGCACCAGGAGCCCCGACGGCGCCGTGCACGAGTTCAAGTCGGTGATCGGCCACCTCGCGCTCTCGCACGACGTCGACATCCTCCCCGTCTACCTCGGCGGCACCTTCGAGGCCCTCCCCAAGGGGCGCTCTCTCCCCACCCGCCGCGACGTGGTGGCGCGCATCGGCCCGCCCCTCAACGTCACCGACCTGCGCCGCCTCACCGCCGGCATGAAGCCCGCGGCGGCCTACCGCAAGGTCGCCGAGCTGACCCAGAGGGCGGTCACGGCCCTGCGCGACGGCGGCGTCCTCGACCTGAGCCGCATCGAGCACCTCGACGACGCCGCCTCGAAGAAGGAGCACCCGCTCGTCGCCCTCTTCCGCGAGGTCACCGCGCGCTACGTGCCCGGCCGCGTCGAGCAGTCGGTCACCTACTACATCACCCTCGGCCCCGAGGCCGACGACAAGTGGACCCTGCGCGTCGACCCCGACGGCTGCGGCGCCCACCTCGGCAAACCGCCCAGCGGACAGGCCGACTGCGTCCTCAAGACCTCGCCGGAGATCTTCACGAAGATGATCCGCGAGGGGTATGTTCCCGGCCCCGTGGAGATCATGTCCGGTCAGGTCAAATCGAACGACGCCTCGCTGCTCCTCCTCTTCCCGAGGGTCTTTGATCTCGGCGGCGGCGTGCGCCACACCGATGGGGTGGGCGAGGCGTCTCCAACGTCAGACGCCGCGACGGGCAGCGCGGTCGGGGTGCAGGGATGAGCCGCTACCTCGTCACCGGAGCCACGGGCTTCCTGGGCACCCACCTCGTCGATCAGCTCCTCGCCGGGGGCCACGAGGTCGTCGCCCTGTGCCGGAGCGACTCCTCCGAGGCGCGCGCGCTCGCCGGGCGCGGCGTCACCGTCGCTCGTGGCGACATCCTCGACGGCGCGAGCGTGCGCGCTGCTGCGGCCGGCGCGGGCGACACCCCTGCCTGCGCCGGCGTCTTCCACTGCGCCGGCAAGGTCTCCCGTCGCCGTGAGGACGCCGCGGAGCTCTACCGGGTCCACGTCGAGGGCACGAAGATCACCCTCGACGCCTGCCGCGAAGCCGGGGTGCGCCGCGCCGTCCTCGCCAGCACGAGCGGCGTCTCCGCCGTGAGCCGCGACCCCTCGGTCATCGACGAGACCGCCGATCCTCCGATGGAGATCATCGCCTCGTGGCCTTACTACCGCTCCAAGCTCTACGCCGAGCGCGCGGGCCTCGACCGGAGCGGCCCTGGCTTCGAGGTCATCGCCGTGGGCCCCTCGCTCCTGCTCGGCCCTGGCGACGTGCACGGCTCGTCGACCGGTGACGTCACCCAGTTCCTGGAGCAGAAGGTCCCCGTCGTTCCTGCGGGTGGCCTCTCCTTCGTCGACGCCCGCGACGCCGCCGCCGGGATGATCCTGGCCATGGAGAAGGGGCGCGCGGGAGAGCGCTACCTCCTCGGCGCCGCGAACATGACGCTCGAAGCCTTCTTCGGCCGCCTCGCGCGCATCTCTGGCGTCCAGGCCCCGAAGCTCCGCCTCCCCCGGAGCATCGGCCTCGCCAAGGCCGGCGCCCAGATCCTGGAGCGCCTCCAGAAGCACCTTCCCGTCGACCTCCCCCTCGACCCGGTCTCGGCCGAGATGGGCCAGCACTACTGGTACGTCGACTCGGCCAAGGCCCGCCGCGAGCTCGGCTGGACCTCTCGCGATCCTCTCGCGACCCTCGCTGACACCATCGACGACCTGCGCGCCCGCGGCCTCTCCTGGCCCACCGTTTAAGTCCCCACGAGGGGACTCGCGTCCCCTTGCCCCGCCGGGAGTGAATCCCGTCGGGGCCCCACTCCCCGCGAACCGCTCTCGCCAGTCGCCACACCGTGCCCCTTGGCAAAGCGTCGCGCCTTGGGTTTTCCTCAGAGGCCCCGCACCTCTCAGGCCCTCGTTACCAGGTTCCGCGGGCACCGGGGGTAGCGACCATCGGGAGCGTAGGGGCCGAAGGCCCCTGCTCCAGGGTACGTAGTACAGCGTAGGGGCCGAAGGCCCCTGCTCCAGGGTACGCAGTACTCACATGATGACCCGCATGCGCCGGGCGCCGAAGCGCTCGCGGGTGTGGTCGAAGCGTCCGGCGATGGGGTGACCGCACCCCGCGCAGTTTCCTTGCGCGTCGAGCCGCTGGTCGAGGATGCGGTACCAGTCGCGCACCAGCACCGCCTCGCCGCACCCGGGGCACAGCGTGCTCCCGCCCTGCGTGTCGTGCACGTTGCCGGTGTACACGTACCGCAGCCCTTCCTTCTGCGCCCGATCGCGGGCCCGGGTCAGCGTCGAGGCTGGCGTGGGGGGCAGGTCGACCATCTTGTAGTCGGGGTGGAACGCCGTGAAGTGCAGCGGCACGTCGGGTCCCAGCGCGCTCGCCACCCACGCCGACAGCTCGCCCACCTCGCGCTCCGAGTCGTTCTGACCGGGGATGAGCAGCGTCGTGATCTCCGTCCAGACCTTCGTCTCGTGCACGAGGTACTGGAGCGTCTCCTTCACGGCCTCCAGGTGGGCGCCGGTCAGCCGGTGGTAAAACTCTTCCGTGAACCCCTTCAGGTCCACGTTCGCGGCGTCCATCTTCGCGTAGAAGTCTCGCCGCGCGGCGTCGTGCATGTACCCGGCCGTCACCGCCACCGTCTTCACCCCGAGCGCGTGGCAGGCGTCGGCCGTGTCCATCGCGTACTCCATGAAGATCACCGGGTCGTTGTAGGTGAACGCCACGCTCCGGCAGCCGTTCCGATGCGCGGCGCGGGCGATCCCCTCGGGGCTCGCCTCGTCCGCGATCCGCTCCATCTCCCGGGACTTGGAGATGTCCCAGTTCTGACAGAACTTGCACGACAGGTTGCAGCCCGCGGTGCCGAACGAGAGCACGCTCGACCCCGGGTAGAAGTGGTTGAGCGGCTTCTTCTCGATGGGGTCCACGCAGAAGCCGGACGAGCGCCCGTAGGTCGTGAGCACCATCTGGTCGCCCACCCGCTGACGCACGAAGCAGAACCCCCGCTGGCCCTCCTTGAGCGAGCAGTCGCGCGGACACACGTCGCACTGGATGCGCCCGTCGTCGAGCGCGTGCCAGTGGCGCGCAGGGTGTTCGGTCCCAGGATTCATGGTCAGCTCCAGGGGGACGCGGCAGCGCGGCGTCGCGGCCGGTCCAGGTCCTCATCGCTCCACTTCTGGAGCGCGTAGCGGTACAGCGACACCTCCGGCGACCAGTAGCTCGGAGGCAACCCGGCCTTCATCTTCAGGCTGCACAGGAAGTCCCGCCGGTCCGGCAGCGAGTTCCACACCGTGGGCAGGTACGTCGCGCGCCTCCCCACCGCCTCGAAGACCACCCCGTCCACGCCGGGCCTGAGCTGGGTGAGGGCGTCCTCCTCGCTCGTGAAGGTGATGCGCTCCAGGGGCCCGAGCAGCGACACCTCGATCTCCAGCTCGTCGAGGTCGCCAGCGTCGAGCCGCGTCGCCCGCGGGTCGATGAACGCCGCCGACGAGGCGTTCTGGCGCACGTCGTCGAAGAGCCGGCGGCGCGGCTCGATGCTCCCGATACACCCGTGCAGCTCGCCGTTGCGGTGCAGGGTCACGAAGGTGGCGGCGGGTTCGAGCAGCCATCCGTCGCGCTCCGGATCGGGCCGCGGCTCCTCGACATCGGGGATCCCGAGCCCGGTCGCGATGGCGCTCCTGGCAAGCTCCACGAGCCGGACTCCTCGTTCTTTACTCAGCGTCTGCATGCGCCTCCTCGCCTCCTCGTTGTGTCTCTCTGGATCCAGCCGCGTAGAATGCGAAGGCGCCGTACCCGACCACCTCCGCCCTGCCTCCAGCCGTGTCCCCGGAGCTGCGCAGGTCGAGCATCTCCGGGCGCATCCCCTTCTTGCGGGCCACCACGAGCAGCCCGTTCACCGGCGTCGCCCCGCAGGCCTGCTCGTGCTGCAGGGGCGCCTCGGTGAGGTTCACGATCGCCTCCGCCGTTGCGCCATCGAGGGCGCGCGCGACTGCGTAAGGCAGGTAGTGCGACAGGTCCGAGCTGACGACGACGAGCGTCTCGTCCCCGCCCCACAGCGCCTCGATGGTCCGCGCCACCTCTTCGGGTGCGGCGTCCCCCACGCAGAGCGGCACCAGGGCAAAGTCCCCGAGCGCGCGGATCAAGAAGGGAAGCTGCACCTCCAGCGAGTGCTCCTTCAGGTGCGCCGCCGCGCTGCGCTTCACCCAGGGGATGGCCGCGAGCGCCTCCCTGTCCACGCGCACGTTGCCGAGCGGCGTCTCCAGCGCGTCGGCTTCCGGCAGCACGAGCCCTTGCACGTACACCCGGTGCGCGGGCCCGAGCAGGACCACGCGGCGGATGCGGCCTGCCGCGTTGCGGAGCGTGGCGTACGCGCTCGCGGCCACCGGCCCCGAGTAGATGTAACCCGCGTGCGGGACGATCAGCGCCTTGGGCGTGACGGACTCTCGGGGCGTGCTGACGGCGCCGAGGAGCGCATCGACGCTTTGAGAAAGCTCGGCGGAGGTACCCGGGTAGAACAACCCAGCCACCGCAGCAGGACGGACATACGTCATGCGCGGAAGGTAAGGCAGCACCCTGGTAAGTGCAGGTCAGCCGTAGTCAGTGAGGGCGATCTTGCTCCTCTCAGGGTGCTGGATGACCCTGTCCGATGGGTCGCAGGACCCCGTCCGATGGGTCGAGGGACCCCGTCCGATGGGTCGCAGGACCCCGTCCGATGGGTCGAGGGACCCTGCTCGATGGGACGAGTGACCCTGCTCGATGGGTCGCAGGACCCCGTCCGATGGGTCGCAGGACCCTGTCCGATGGGTCGAGGGACCCCGTCCGATGGGACGAGTGACCCTGCTCGATGGGTCGCAGGACCCCGTCCGATGGGTCGAGGGACCCTGCTCGATGGGTCGAAGGACCCTGCTTGAGGGGTCGAGGGACCCCGTCCGATAGGTCGCAGGACCCCGTCCGATGGGTCGAAGAACCCCGTCCGATAGGTCGAGGGATCCTGCTCGTTGGGTCGAGTGACCCCGTCCGATAGGTCGAGGGATCCTGCTCGATGGGTCGAGGGACCCCGTCCGATAGGTCGAGGGACCCCGTCTGGTAACGCGGAAATTGCGGTGGAAAGGCTGGGCAGTCCGGTCTGCTGGGTCGCATGTGGCTGCGCTTGGGATGCGTGCTGGTTCCGGTCCATGCAGGACGGAGGATGCGCTAGGTAATGCAGCGTGCGCCCGCTCCTCATCGTCAACCCCCGCTCTGCAGGCGGCAAGACCGGCCAGCTCTTCGATGGCCTCGCTGATCCCATTCGCCGCTCGCTCGGGGACTTCGATGTCCAGCGGACCGAGCACCCGCGCCATGCGGTGGACCTGGCGCGCGAGGCGGCGCTCGCAGGGCGCGAGCTGGTCGTCGCCGTCGGCGGAGACGGGTGCATTCACGAGGTCGTCAACGGGCTGATGCAGGCGCGGAAGAGCGGAGACGCGCGCACGCGCCTCGGCCTCATCGGGCAAGGGACGGGCGGCGACTTCCGCCGCACGCTGGGCATCGAGCACCGGCTCGATCAGTACTGCGCCGCCCTCAAGCACGGGCGCATCCGCACCATCGACGTCGGGCACGTGCGCTACCACGACCACGAGGGACGCCCCGCCGAGACGTACTTCATGAACATCCTCTCCGTGGGCCTCGGCGGGCTCGTGGACCAGCACGTCGCGCGCATGCCGAAGACGGCGGGCGGCGGGCTCGCGTACTTCGCCGCGTCGGTGCGGGGGCTGCTCGGGAGCCGCATCGGCCGGGTGCGCTGTCGCCTCACCCTGAAGGGCGAGACGCGCGAGATGGACGTGGAGACCCGCCAGCTCGCGATCTGCAACGGCCGGGTGTTCGGGGGCGGGATGCAGATCGCGCCGATGGCCGAGGTCGACGATGGCGTCTTCGAGGTGGTCGACCTCGGGTCCTCGCCGCTGCCGCGGTTCGTGGCCGTCTCGGTGGGCGTCTACTCCGGGCGCCACCTGCGCAGCGCCGACGTGCAGCACCACCGCTGCGAGCGCATCGAGATGGAGCTGCTCAACAAGGACGTCGCCGATCGCTTCCTGCTCGACGTCGACGGCGAGCCGCTCGGACGCCTTCCGATCGAGGTGTCGCTCGTGCCCCGCGCGCTCGACGTCATGGTCCCGGCGTGAACGCGGTGTACGACGCATCGCGCTACCACGAACGTCCTTCGGATCCTCCGCGGGAGGGTGGTAGATGGGTGGGGTCATGAGCGACCCCGACGCCCACGTGCCCGCCGCTGATTCGACCTCTGGACGCTCCGACGGGGTGCGGCGCGCGCCGCCGCGCCTGCTGGTGGTTGGCTGCGGGGGCATCGGGGGTGTCGTCGCGGCGCACCTCCTCGAACAGGGACACGACGTCACGGCGCTGACCACCAACGTGGGCATCGCCGACGCCATCCACCTGCACGGCTTCCGGGTGCGCGGCGAGACGGGGCCCGGCACCGTGCGCGGGAACGTGGTGCGGTCGCTGGGGGCGAAGGACAGGCCGTTCGACTACGTCCTGCTCGCGACCCAGCCCCCGCAGGTGGAGGAGGCCGCGCGCAACGTGCTGGGGCACCTGGCGCCGGACGGGGCGATGGTGTGCTTCCAGAACGGCCTCTGCGAGGAGCGGGTGGCGCGCATCGCGGGGGAGGGACGCGTGCTCGGGGGGATCGTGGCGTGGGGCGCGTCGATGCTGGAGCCGGGCGTGTACGAGCGCACGAGCCCCGGGGGGTTCGTGCTCGGCCGGCACGACGGCGCGCGTGATCCGCGGCTCGACGAGCTGGGGCGGATCCTGGAGGCGATCGGCCCCACCACGGTGACGGACAACCTCGCCGGCGCGCGCTGGTCGAAGCTCGCCATCAACTGCGCGATCTCGTCGCTCGGGACCATCGCCGGCGACAGGCTGGGGGTGCTGATGCGCCACCGCTTCATCCGCAGGCTGGCGCTGGAGATCATGACGGAGGTGGTGGCCGTGGCGCGTGCCACGCGGGTGCGGCTGGAGAAGGTGTCGGGCACGCTCGATCTCGACTGGATCGCCCTCACCGAGGCCGAGCGGCAGGTGGCCGGGTCGGCGGGGCTCGTCGCCAAGCACGCGCTGCTCCTCGCGGTGGGGGCGCGCTTCCGCAGGATGCGGTCGTCGATGCTGTCGGCGATCGAGCGGGGTCGGACACCAGCCGTGGAGTTCCTGAACGGCGAGGTGATCAGCCGCGGCAGCGATCTCGGGATCCCCACGCCGATCAACGCGGCCATCCGGGACGAGGTGCTGACCGTCGCGGCCGGGCGTCATCGCCCCGGGATGGAGTACGCGCGCGCGCTGTTCGACCGGACGCGCGACCTCGCCGCAGGGGCCCAGGTCCCGGTGAGCGCGGTGGTGGCCAGCGCATCCGCTCCGGCGGGTGAGGGTGAGGATGCGGAGAGCGCGGCGTCTGCGGAGAGTGCCTCGGACGTGGTGAGCACGGCGGGCGCCGAGCACGCACCGCACGCACCGCAAGCACCGCGAGCACCGCGAGCACCCCACGAAGAGGCCGTGAACGCTGCGGACGGTGACGAGCCGCGTGACGGGCCCGGCGCGGCTGCCTGACGCGGCTGCCTGACGCGAAGGTCGTGGCTCGCGCGCCGCGAAGTCCAGTACCATCCGGGGAACGGTCGGCGCAGCCACGAGGGTCTCGCGTCGAAGGGAGTCGCTTGCGATGAAATGCTGGTCGGTCCTCGCTTCGCTCCCGCTCGTGTTGCTCCTCGGCGGCCCGCTCGTCGCGTGCGACGGCGGTGACGACGGGGTGGGAGGCGCGGGCGGTGGTGCAGGAGGCGCGGGAGACGTGGGCGGTGCGGGAGGTGCGGGAGGCGGCACGGCGAGCACGTCGAGCGGCGTCACGGAGGCGCCGACGCGGTTCTTCCTGCGCATCGAGGACGGGCCGCCGCCACCCATCGTGCTGGAGCTGGACAAGCAGAAGGCGCTCGAGGTGTTCGGCGAGGAGGCGGCGCGGGAGATCCGGCTCCTCGACGTGGACTCGACGGCGATGCTCGGCAACGTGCTCACGCGGATCCAGAACGCCTGCGGGACGGGGTGGCAGGCCGATAGCCTGAATCCGGGCCACGACTGCGCGGCGACGGCGCTCGGGCAGAGCTTCGGGGCTGCGTGGCAGACGACGCCGGAGTTCGCGATGGTGCGGCTGCTCAGCATGACGCCGGCCAACGCCGACGTGACCGGGACCTCGCTGGAGGACTTCGAGAAGCTCATCAGCGAGAACCCCTCGACGTTCTCGATCACCTTCGGGGGCGTGCTGGCGGAGAGCATGGGCATCCCGAAGACGGCGCCGTTCGTGCCGCTCGATCAGCTCGTGGCGGTGCTGAAGCAGCAGCTCATGGGGACGCACCCGGCCATCGGGAATGCGGAGGGATTGCTGCCGATCACCATGTTCGATGCGCTGAACGACATGACGCCGCTCGCGACGAAGCTCGGTCCGGTCGGCGCGGCCCCCTGGAGTGGGAACGGGGAGCACCCGGGGGTGCTGGTGCCCGACAGCGATGGGTTCACGACGCGCAGCGACGCGCTCACGCCTGCCTTCACGATGCGCGTGGTGGCGGAGTCGAACCTGCGCTGGGTCTCGGGCGTCGATCTGTCGGAGGGGGCCGGGGACATGTTCCTGCGTGAGGGGGACGCGGCGCTCGCGTTCGACTTCCTCGATCCAGAGCGGCTGGACATTCAGGGGGTGGCCGAGGCGCCGACGATGGACATGCGCTTCTCGCTGCGCGAGCAGGTGGGGATCGTGCCGTCGTGCGTGGAGACGGAGGCGTGCAAGGGGAACTATCCCAGCACGCCCGTAGGAAACGACACGCTGTGGACGCTGCGCCCCTTCCTGCTGGAGTCCATCGTGGGAAGGGCCGGGCTGCTCACCTACGAGCAGCGGATGTTCGAGAAGTGCTACTTCACCTACGGCGGTGTGTGCCGGACCGGGGTGGAGATCGGACAGGCTCCCGACCCCACCGGCTGGACAGTCTTCATGAACCAGTTCCAGTTCAGCGGGGAGCCGCCGCTCGAGGTGCCGGCGCCGCAGTTCCTCTGGGAACTCCTGTCGGAGGTGGCGCAGGTGGCGGTGCACGATCCCGATGGCGACGGTGTGCCCGACATCGACGAGGGTGCGGCGGCGCCCGTCTTCGCGCTGCACGAGGTGCCCATCGGCCTGACCGGGCCCGATCTGGTCGCGCAGATGCGGCCGGCGCTGCAGAGCCAGGAGGACTACATCGCCGAGGTCATCCTGGGGCGGTTCTGGAAGAACAACGACGCGCTCGACTTCTTCTACCGGCGCGCCGACGAAGGCGGTCAGCCGTACCTCTACTTCGTCGCCGAGTCCGACCTGCGTCCCGACCCGAGTAACCCCGACGCGCCGCGCGCGTACACCTACGAGCGCCCGGGGTTCTTCAAGGACGTGGATCTCGGCGAGGAGGGCCGGCTCTCGGCGAAGAACATCGACGGGGTGGAGGACACGGAGCACGAGAAGCTCCTGCTGCCCCAGGGCGAGACGGTCCTCTACATGCAGGACGACGAGGGCGCGCGGTACGAGGTGCGCTTCTTCGTCCCCGAGGCCGGGTCGCTGGAGATCACGGCCGACGTCCACCGCGTGGAACTGTGAGCGCGTCAGGGAGAACGATGATGCGACGTGCACTTTGCCTCTTCGCTGCGCCGCTCCTCGCGGCCACGCTGTCCGGCTGCGTCACCGAGGTCACCCTCGACGAGACGCCGCCCACGTCGACGCTCGCCGTGGGCGAGAGCCGCACGGTGGAGCTGCGGTTCCTGCGGTTCGACGTGGAGCAGTTCCAGCAGTCGCTGACGCTCACGGACCTCAAGGCCCTGCCGACGCGGGTGCTTCAGGACACGTGGCTGCTCGACCTCGACATGTCGACGCTGGTGCAGAACGCGCTCCAGCAGGTGGCGTACCTGCCGCCGGCCGAGGCGCACGCGCTTGCCCAGCCCGCGCGGAACCTCTGGAAGCTCCTCAACCTCACCGCCGAGAGCACCGACCTGCGCGGGACGCGGCTCGAACCGCTGCTCGGGGTGGGCAAGGCGGTGGGCCTGCCGCCCTCGCTGATCCTCGCGGACCTCGCCCAGGTGGGCGAGAACGACCCGCTCATCTCCACCGAGACCACGGCCCAGGCGGTGCTCAGCAACGTGGTGGCGACGCACCCGAACGCGCAATTCCGGCGCGGGCCGGTGAACGTGGACCATCCCGATGGGCTCTACCTGGTGACGCCTGGGTCGATCCCCGTGTACCTCGCCGACGTCGTCGACAGCTTCGCGAGCCTGGCGGAGAGGTTCGGGCCCGCGCCCGCGTGGGAAGAGGGAGCGCCGGCGCACCCGGGGTTCGTGGTGGCCTCGTCGCCGGTGTCGGCGGCCACGGACGCCTTCCGGATGAAGGTGAAGGTGAACCTCAACGCCCTGCCCTACAAGGGGGTGGACGCGACGAACGCCACGGTGGCGAGCGTGAACAGCACCGGCGGTCAGATCGAGAACATCTTCGATTTCGACAGGCCCGACTGGCTGTCGCTGGAGGGGCTCGCCGAGGACCTGAAGATCGGGGAGCTGACCATGGCCATCGGCGAGAACGACGGGTTCCTGCCGAGCGGAGACGCGCGGGATCCGCTGCCGTACGGCAACTCGCCGGTGTGGGAGACGCCGCGGTGGGAGATGGAGCACCTGCTCGCGTCGGCGGGGTTCGCGCGCGCGCAGGCGCTGACCGAGCACTGCTCGGTCTATGCGCCGCAGGGCACGGTGGAGGAGCCGTTCGAGGCGGTGAACGTCTGCGTGGACGGGACGGGGTGGGTGGACATCCAGGTGGATCCCAGCGTGGTCCTCGATGAGCCGCCGCCGCCGCCGTCGTACTTCTGGGACGTGCTGCTGGAGGTGGCGCAGGTGAGGCTCCACGACGGGGAGCTCGCGGAGGGCGCGGCCGACGTGGAGATCACGGTGCGCGACGTGCCGGTGGGGGTGAGCACCGAGACCTTGGTCACCAGCATCCGCGACAACATCCAGGGCAATCCGAGCGCGCTGCGCGGGGTGGCGGAGCAGCTCAATGACAACACCGCGGGGGACGCCGATTTCTATTATTACCAGACGGCGGAGGGGGAGGACTTCCTCTACTTCATTGCGCCGGAGGATCTGCGGCTCGACGCGGAGGGGAACCCCGTCCGGGAGTATGGCTATCAGCACCCCGGGTTCTATGCCGACGCGGATCTCGCGGAGAAGATCTCCTCGCGCGAGGAGGTGGACGGCGACAGGGCGCACGAGAAGGTGGCGATTCCGGTGGGGACTTCGCTGTTCTTCGAGGACGACGGGGGCGCGGTCTACCGCGTGGATGCGGGTGAGAAGCCGAGCCTGCACAAGGCGGCGCTGACGCTGACGCGCATTCGCTGAATCCACGCCATTCGCCCACCACGCATTGCAGGGCGCGCGCGCTCGCGCGGAAGAGGGTCACGGGAGGATGTTTGACGCAATGAGAGCTCGCCGCAGGAATCTCGTCGCAATGGCCGCCGCCCTCCTCGGCGGAGTCACCTTCGCGCCAGCGGCGGCGCGCGCCTCCGGCCTCGACGCGCCCATCGTGGGGCCGGGTGACGCCGGCCCGACCACGGCCGACGCCGCGTCCGTGCAGTGGAACCCGGCGGGGCTCGCGTTCGTGAAGCGCCCCCAGCTCCTCCTCGGGGCGGGGCTCATTCTGGGACGGGTGACCTACCAGAGGGAGCGCATCGGGCGCTACCAGACGCCCGACACCTTCCAGTTCAAGACGCCCCTCGATCCGGCGAACATCGACGCGAGCAAGACGGGCTTCACGGAGGAGGTGGGGGCGACGCCGATCGCGCCGACGGGCGACGCGTTCCTGGCGGTGCCGGTGCACGAGCGGCTGACGGTGGGGCTCGGGGTCTACGTCCCCCACGCTGCGGCGCTGAGCTTTCCCGCGGACGGGGCGCAGGCGTGGCAGCTCCGGGAGGCGTTCATCGTGGCCTCGTTCATCACGGCGAGCGCCGGGGTGCGCCTGACCGACAGGCTCGCGGCGGGGCTCGGGATCTCGTACGTGACGGGCGTGGCGGAGCTGTCGAAGCTGCAGGACTTCGCCTCGCTCGACGAGTTCCGGGGGGCGTTCGCGAACGATCCCATCAACCAGCCCAACGACTTCGGTCCCGACGCGCCGACGGAGGTGCGGGAGCTCGACGTGCTGTCGCGCCCCATCTCGGTGAAGCGGGCGCTGTCGCACGGGGCGACGTTCAACGTGGGGCTGACCTGGCAGACGACGGACGCGCTCACGCTCGCCGCGGCGTACCAGCACGGCAGCCGGATGCGCTACGTGGGCGACTTCGCCATCGACATGAACGACCCGCTCTTCACCCAGGACCTGGTGTCGCAGGGGCTGCAGTACAAGCCGCTGCTCCAGGGGGACGCGGAGCTGACGTTCCGGCTGCCGCGCCGGATCACGCTGGGCGCGGGCTTCCAGGCGTCGGACGCGTTCCGGGTGGATGGCTTCGTGCAGTACGTGACCTACTCGGACGTGGACGCGTTCGTGGTGGAGACGCGCTCGCCGGATCTCGCCCAGCCGAAGCTCGGGATCGGTGACCGGGTGAAGGTGCGGCTGCCGCGCGACTGGAGCGACACGATCTGGGTGGAGGCGCGCGCGCAGTACCGGGCGACGTCGTGGATGAAGGCCTGGGTGACGGCGGGGTACCAGTCGCCCGCGTCGCCGGACAGCACCATCGACGTGGCCTCGCCGGACGGCCACCGGTTGATCGGCGGCGTGGGCGGGGAGCTGGAGGTGACGGATGGCTTCTCGCTCCTCGGAGAGGCGCGGCTGCAGGGCATCCTGCCGCGCACCGTGACCGAGTCGGACCACGATCTGGGCAACGGAACGTACGGGATGTTTCTGGCGGCCTTGGGCGGACACCTGCGCTTCAAATTCTGACGCAGCGAGGAGCGGGGGGATGCGGCCAGGGACGCAGGGTGTGGGGCTGGCCGGCGCGGCTGGCCGGTGGCCGGCCAGTGGTCAGCCAGTCCGGCCAGAGGTCCCGAGATCCGCGCGGCCCTGCGGCAGTGAAGGGGCCGTGGAGAGGTGGCTCGGACCACGGAACGGACAGCGGTACGCGGGCTTGGGCTGCCGCTGGCGAGAGCGCTCACCTCCGTCGGTGTGCGGGATGGGGCTTCCGAGACGCGAGATGCCCGAGCGGGTGCAGGGCCTGCATCTTGCAGCCGCATCCCCCCGTGATGGTGCGCCGCATGAAGGATGACCGCCAGACGCCCGGAGGGCTCCGCGTTCCGCGCGTCGGGGCCGAGAAGCCTGCGACCCCCGAGGAGAGCGACAGAGAGAGGACCGGCTCGTCGACGGGCTACAGCTTGATCTTCCAGCCGCGGACGGGGGAGGGTCGACGGGTGGGGGAGAAGCAGCAGACGGGGGAGGGTCGACGGGTGGGGGAAGGTCGACGGGTGGGGGAAGGTCGACAGGCGCAGGAACTGCGCAGGCCGGTGCTCGTTGCGGAGGAGGAGACGAGGGAGCAGCGGGCGTCGTGCGATCTGGAGGCGACGCTGGTGCAGCCGCGCTCGCGGCGGCGTGACTCGGCGCCTCCGCTGACGGGCTGCTACCTGCCGGGCGACGTGCTGGCCATGCGCTACCGCCTGATCGAGCCGATCGGGGAGGGAGGCATGGGGTCGGTGTGGCGCGCGCGGAGCCTGGGGCTCGACGTGGACGTGGCGCTGAAGCTGATCCGGCCGGACACGGAGGTGCCGCGGGCGGCGGAGCGGCTGATGAAGGAGGCGCGGGCGGCGGCGCGGGTCACGCACCCGGCGGCGGTGCGGATGATCGACTTCTGCCAGTCGGAGGCGGGGGAGCCGTTCCTGGTGATGGAGCTGCTCGACGGGGTGTCGCTGTCGGAGTGGGTCGCGGAGGGGCGCCGGATGCAGCCGGTGGAGGCGGTGCGGATGCTCCTGCCGATCGTGGGCGCGCTCGCGGCGGCGCACCGGGAGGGGATCGTGCACCGCGACGTGAAGCCGGCCAACGTGGTGCTGGTGCAGGAGAGCGAGCGGCTCACGCCGAAGCTCATCGACTTCGGCATCGTGGGGATGACGACGGGGACCGCGTCGCCGCGGCTGACGCTGCAAGGGATGGTGCTGGGCAGCCCGGTGTACATGGCGCCGGAGCAGATCCGGCCGGTGCACGGTGAGCCCGACGAGCGCACCGACGTGTGGGGTGTGTGCGTGACGCTCTACGAGGCGATGGCCGGGCGGCGGCCCTTCGAGGGAGGGAGCATGCCCGAGACGGTGACGGCGATCTTGCACGCGCCCGCGGTGCGGCCCGAGGTGCTCGCCGGGGAACCTGCGTTGTGGGCGATCCTGGAGCGCGGGATGGCGAAGATGCCCGGGGCGCGCTGGGCGACGATGGGCGAGCTGGGACGCGCGATGGCGGCCTGGGCGGCGGCGCGCGGCGTGGTGAGCGATGCGTCCGGTGCGTCGCTCTCGGCGTGCTGGTCGACGGCGCAGCGCGACGGCTGATCGCGCGCGTGATGACCGCTGCATCGTGAGCCGTCGGCGCTGGCCGAAGGGGCCTGGCGGAGGTAAAGCCAAGGTGTCATGCCAGCCGAGCTGCCACCCACTCCGAAGGACCTGTCTCGTGACCTCTCCGGTGTCCTGGCTGCGGCGTGGGCCGAGCAGGAGACGTCGGTGATCTCGCCGCAGATGCAGGCGCTCTTCATGCAGGCGCCGGCGTCCATCGCGGTGTCGCTGGGACCCTCGCACCGCATCGTGCTGCAGAACGAGGCGCACCGGCTGGCGGTGGGCCGCGACATGGTGGGCCGCGTGGTGGCCGAGGGGTTACCCGAGCTCGTCGAGCAGGGATACCTCCTGCTGCTCGATCGGGTCTACCAGACGGGTGAGCCTTACTCGGCGCGAGAGGCGCCGACCTCGTTCCGGAGCGCCGATGGGTCGCGGCGCGTCGGCTACCACAACTTCATTTACCAGCCGCTGCGCGACGACACCGGGCAGGTCCGCGGGCTCGTGTACATCGGCCACGAGGTGACCGAGATGGTCAAGGCGCGGCAGCGCGCCGAGGAGCTCGCAGAGAGCCAGCTCGCGACGATCGCGGCGCTGCGCGCGAGCGAGGCGCTGGCACTGCGGCAGATGGTGGAGCTACAGTCGGTCTACGATCACGCGCCCGTGGGGCTGTGCGTGCTCGACACCGAGCTGCGGTGGGTGCGCATCAACCACCGGCTCGCCGAGAACAACGGCTTGCCCTCCGCGGCACACATCGGCCGCAGCATCCGCGAGCTGCTCCCCACGGTGGTGGAGCGCGCCGAGCCGGAGCTGCGCCACCTGCTCGCGACCGGGGAGCCGGTGCTGGACATCGAGCTGCGGGGGGAGACGCTGGCCCGCCCGGGGGTGCAGCGCACGTGGGTGGAGAGCTTCTACCCGCTGTTCGACGGCAACCGGCAGGTGATCGGCATCAACGTGGTCAGCCAGGAGGTGACCGAGGAGCGGAGGCGCCAGCGGGGGATGGAGATCCTGGCGGCGGCCGGGAAGGTGCTCACGGCGTCGTCGGAGATGGGGGGGATGCTCGCCGGGGTGCTGCGGCTCCTCTTGCCGGACCTGGCGACGGTCGCGCTGATCGATCTCGCGGCGAGCGAGGAAGCGCTCTCTCCCGAGCTGCACGTGGCCTGCGAAGACGAGGTGGTCGAGGTCAGGCTCCGCGAGGAGCGCCGCCTCCGCGCGCTCACCGAGGAGCACCCGATCACGAGGGCGCACCGCTCTCGCAGGCCGTTCATCGTGCAGGAGCGGCGGGAGGTCGACGCGAGCCTGGGGGCGGGGAGCGAGGTGCTCGGGCTGCTCGAAGGGCTGGGGCTGTGCTCGGCGATCGTGACACCGCTCCTGGCGCGCGGGCGCTCGCTGGGCGTGCTCACGCTCGCCTCGCGGCACCTGCTCGACGAGGTGGACCTCGCCCTGGCCGAGGAGCTGGGGCGCCGGGTGGGGGTGGCCGTGGAGAGCTCGATGCTCTTCGAGATGGCGCAGGCGGAGCGGCGGCGGGTGGAGGAGGCGAACCGGGCGAAGGACGAGTTCCTGGGGGTGGTGAGCCACGAGCTGCGCACGCCGCTGACCTCCATCCTGGGGTGGGCGTCGATGCTGCGGCACCGGCAGCTCTCGGACGAGATGCGGCAGCGAGGGCTGGAGACCATCGAGCGCAACGCGCGGATGCAGACCCAGCTCATCGAGGACCTGCTCGACATCACCCGGATCACCACCGGCAAGCTGCGGCTGCAGGTGAAGCCGGTGGATCTCGCGCGTGTGGTGGAGGCGTCGCTCGACGCGGTGAGGCCCGCGGCGGAGGCCAAGGGCGTGCGGCTCGAGGCGGAGATCGATCCGGCGATGGGGCGCGTGCTGGGAGACGCGGAGCGCCTGCAGCAGGTGGTGTGGAACCTCCTGTCGAACGCGGTGAAGTTCACCGAGCGGGAGGGCCGGGTGCGGATCGTGCTGCGCCAGACCGCATCCGCCGCCGAGATCGCCGTGGAGGACACGGGCAAGGGCATCGATCCGCTCTTCTTGCCCTTCGTGTTCGAGCGCTTCCGGCAGGCCGACACCAGCACGACGCGCCACCACGGGGGGCTCGGCCTGGGGCTCACCATCGTCAAGCATCTGGTCGAGCTGCACGGCGGGACGGTGGCCGCGCTCAGTGGAGGCGCAGGGCAGGGGGCGCAGTTCCAGGTGCAGCTCCCGCTGTCTCTGGCGCTGCTCACGGAGGCGCCCCTCTTGCGGGCAAAGCCGGAGGGGACGGCGGTGGAGCCCCTCGCGAGCAGCGAACACGGCGTCTCAGGGCTGCGGGTGCTGGTGGTCGACGACGAGCCGGATGCGCGCGACCTGATCGCCGCGGTGCTCGGGGAGCACGGGATGGCGGTCACCTGCGCCAGCTCCGCGGCCGAGGCGCTGGAGACCCTGCAGAAGGTGCGTCCGGACATCCTCGTCTCCGACATCGGGATGCCGGGCCAGGATGGCTACAGCCTGATCGAGCAGGTGCGCGCGTTGCCGCCGGAGCAGGGTGGGCGCACGCCCGCGGTGGCGCTGACCGCCTACGCGCGGGTGGAGGACCGGACGCGGGCCCTCCTGTCGGGCTTCGACATGCACCTGGCCAAGCCGGTGGAGCCGACCGAGCTGCTCTCGGTTCTGGGCTCCGTTGCGCCTGCGTGAATGGGTGATCCCGGGTGACGCCGCCCGGAGTACGGGGGGTCCAGTTGACGTGGGAGGACGCCTGCAGGAAAGGTCGGCTCATGACCGAACCGGTGCTGGCGATTCATGGTTTCAAAGGGTGGGGCTCGGTGATCGTCGAAGCGGCCTGCGCGCTCGTCGGCGAGCCGTACACGTTGCACGAGGTCGAGCCGGGGGCCCCGGGGCCAGCGTTCGATGCGCTGCTCAGGTTGAATCCGCTGGGGCAGGTGCCGACGGTGGTGCTCCCCGACGGGACCGTGATGACGGAGAGCGCAGCGATCATCCTGTGGCTTCTCGAACGGCACCCGGGCTCCGATCTCGCGCCGCCGCCCGGTGATCCGCGGCGCCCCGTGTTCCTGCGCTGGCTCATCTACTTCGTTGCGGCGATCTACCCGATGTACACCGTCGGTGATTACCCGGCGCGGTGGGGAGCCGAGGGTGAGGAGGCCGGAAACAGGCTCAAGGAGGCGACGGTGCAGCGGACGCTGAGCTGCTGGAAGAACATCGAGGAGAACCTCTCCCCGGGCCAGTACCTGCTCGGTGACAAGCTCACCATGCTCGATGTCTACGGGTCGGCGATGTCCCGCTGGAGGCCGGGTCGCGCGCGGATCCGTGCGGTGGCACCCCGGGCCGTCGCGGCTGCGGAGCGGGCAGAGGCCCACCCGGTGCTCGCCGAGGTCTTCAAGCACAACTTCCCCACGTGACCGGCTCCTCCGCGTAGCGCCTCCGGGTAGGATGCGCTGCAGGGACCGCCACGCATGGGCAATGTCAAGGGTAGCGCGCTGGGGAAACTCAAGGAGGTCGTGGGCCAGAGGTACGGCGCTTCCGGGATGAAGCGCTGGACCTCGGGGCTCGACGCCGAGCAGGGCGCGGCCATTCACGGGTTGATTCTGCCGAATTCCTGGTATCCGGTGCGACTCTGGAATGACCTGGTCGACCGTTACATTGCGCAGTTCGGGGGAGGGGATCCGCAGAGCTTTCGGCAGGTTGCCGAGCAGGTTGCGGAGACGGACCTGAATACCTTCTTCAAGGTGCTGCTCAAGATGGGATCGCCGGCGCTGGTGCTGCGCCGTGCCAGCTCATTGTGGGAGCGTTACTTCGATGTGGGCGTGATGGAGCCGGTGGAGCGTGGCCCCCGTCATTTCTTGCTCCGGCTCACGGCGCCGCGCTCCGTGGAGCGTGGTCCTGGACCGGTGACCTGCGCGGTGGGGGTGCCGGCTTGGCAGGAGCGGGCATTGCGGAGCGCAGGCGCGCTGGGCGTCCGCTCGACACACGTGGCGTGCCGGTTCAAGGGCGCCACGACGTGCGAATTCGACGTGATCTGGCCGTGACCTTGACGCCGGGCTGCAGGGGGTGTGCCCCTGCAGCGCCGGGGGTCATCAGGTCATAGCGCGGCGTAGATCGTGGAGAATGCGGCAGCTTCGCCGCGGAGCAGCACGCCGAGGCGGGGATTCGGCGCCTTGAAGGTGTGGAGCTTGGCATTGCGCACGTCGAGGAGCGCCAGGACCTTGCCCGGGTTGCTCTCGGCAAGGCCGCCCGCGAGCAGGTTGAGCACCACCGTGGTGCGCTTGGCCGAGAGCGGCTCACCCCGGAAGTAGATCTTGATGAGGTGCGGCTTGCCGTCGATCACCAGACCCAGGTCGGGGTTGATGTTGATCTCCACGTCACCGAGCTTGCAGGAGCCGACCGGGGGCTCGAACCAGGTCATCTTCGACGAGGCCTGCAGCTTGCGATACCCCTCGACAATCGAGGGGTAAACCCGGCGCCGGCGCTCGTCGCGCTGCGCCGCGAGGAACTCGTCGAGCACCGTGTCGGGCTTGCCGTTGCGGTGCATGTCCACGATGGCCTCGCGGATCTGCCGGTAGAAGTCGAAGCTCAGATCGTCTTTGCGCTCCTTCCACTCACGGACACCGGCCAGCTTGGGGGTTCCGGCCTTGAGCACGAAGTCCACGAAGTACGTCAGCGAGATCTTGTCCATGGGATGCTCCTCTGCGTCGCGGTGCGCCACGACGTGGCGACCGCTCAATCCTGCGTTTTAGGTGTTCCGGTCTTAACACGGATGGCACTCCAAACCCATTGAATTAGCCGTCGGATGGGACAGAGAACGTCCTCCCGTACAGAGCTCTTCGGTGATGTCCACACCCGCCACGATCAGCGATACGCCCGGCAAAGCAGCGGTATTCCGAGACGTTCCGGATTTCGACGGTTGCAGCAACAGATAAGCACCCTCCCCGCGACAGCTTCACGTCAGATCCAACCATTCATGCGCTGTGAGCGAATGCGCGTCAGATCGCGCGACAGATTGGTCACAGGCCCCCGCACGGGTGAGACAGCGCAACCGCGGCGCGATTGGGGCTTTTCAGCAGATGACGCAGCGCTCTGGCGAACCCTGACGCGGTGCTTTGGTGCTTCGACGATGCGCGGTGACGCAGTGCTCTGCGCGCAGTGACGCCTCGCGCTGAGGGGCCACGGGCGGTGACGCCTCGCGCTGAGGGGCCACGGGCGGTGACGCCTCGCGCTGACGAACCACGGGCAGTGACGCCTGGCCCGGGCAGCGAAGGGCCCACAACAAGGCAAATAGGGCGGCAGTTTGTGGCTCACCTGACCATCGGTGCAGGCTGCCTGGCCGTGGTGGTTTCTTGGCCCGATCGGGCGACCTTGGTTAACGACGCTCTCACCGGGGCACGTCCAGGAGACGCAGGTGGTCTTCGCGGGCGCGCATCAAGCTCGGGATGACGTCGCGCTGCGGCGAGCATCCCTGGCGCGGAGCGGAGTGCCGATGGAATACGCGGCGTACGACAGGGTGCGAGAGGATGGCGATGGGGGCACGCTGCCGCGGAGCAGCACGGCTCGGGCAGGTTCGTCCTCCGAGGCGCTGACGATGCCCTGCGTCAAGCCGGCCGTGGACAGCGCGGTCGAGGAGGCGTGCGGGGAAGGGCCGAGGTCGATGCCGTGGTGCGTCGACCGGGGGCAAGCCCTCGAGGCGATGAGCTCGGGGGCGCTGTGGCAGGCGCTGGAGTCTGGCGCGCTGCCTCCCGAGACGCGGGTGTGGCGCGAGGGCCTGGAGTGCTGGACCGAGGCCCGTCAGGTGCGGGAGCTGCGGTGGACGGTGTCGCGGCTGGACAGGTCCGAGGAGGCCGCCGGTGGCGACGCGGCGACGGCGCTGGTGAGCGCAGGGATGACCCCCGCGGAGCTGGGCCCGGTGCGGGACTGGGCAGGGGTCGATCCGGCGCACGGGTACGAGGGCGAAGTCTCCAGAGGGAGCCGCGAGGAGCGGTCCGTGCTGCCGACCATGGTGTCCACGCCAGAGCCTTCGCCTTCGGAGACGCCGGAGCTGTCCGAGCGGGCGCTGTCACATCCGATCTCTCTGGAGCTGCCGACGTCGTTTCCGGTGGCACCTCCCCCTGCCACCTCGCGCGCCTCCGGCGCCCAGCGAGAGGTGGGAGCCGCCTCTGCGAGCGGAGAGGAGGAGCTGCCCCTGAACGTGGACAGGGCGGCGCGGCTGCCGGAAGAGCTGTCCCCGGTGCGCGCCTCGAGGCTTCAGCGGTTCGCGGCCCGGCTCGGGCGTCGGCGGGACGCAGTGCTCGTCGCTGCAGGGTTCTCGCTCGCTGGCGTGGCGATCGGCGCTGCCCTGGCAGAGACCTGGGAGCCGCCGCAGGCGCTGGCCCTGGATGTGTCCGCGGCGCTGCCTCCCGATGTGACGTCGGGAACCTCGGCGCCTGCTGGAGAGGATGTGAGCGGCGGAGACTCCGGCGCTTCAGCCGACGTGGTGGGGGTCGAGGCGGCTCCTTCGGGGGAGCAGGTGACGCAGAGCGGTCCGCGCTGCGCGGAGCGTGGTCAGCACCGGCTGCGGCGTGGTCACGCCGATCGGTTCCGCGGTCGGAGGGCCGACGCGGCTGGTGCGGAGCGCGCTGACTCGCGCTAAGGTGCCGGCGCACCGCAGGCAAGCGGCACTACTCCGGCGTCGTTCAAGGGCAGGACGGGGGACTTTGAATCCCCTAATCGTGGTTCGAATCCACGCGCCGGAACCAGAAGGCCCCCCGCGGACTCGTAGCGGTCGTCTTGGACCCGCGCGATCGTCATCCGCTCTTCCGCGAGCTGGCTCGCCTGGGGGGAGCACCCCGGAAACCAGGCGACCCTGCCCCGCGTGCGGGGTCCAGGGACGAGGCGCGCCGGAGGTTTCCAGAGGAGAAGCGACGAGGTAGTAGCGCGCCCGAGCCCTGGTTGTTTACGGTGCTCTCTGAGCAGGGGGCACCGGGCTCCGGAGGCACGGACGGCGTGGTCGACGAGGAGGAGGCTCAGTTCATCGCGCGGCTCGTGGCGCGCGACGAGAGCGCGTTCAACGAGCTCGTGGTCCTCTACGAGCGCCGTGTGTACGGCCTGGTGTTTCGCATGCTCGGTCGGCGCGAGGAGGCCGAGGATCTGTCCCAGGAAGTGTTCGTGCAGGTCTTCAAGGCCATCGACCAGTTCCGGGGCGATTCGAAGCTGTCGACGTGGATCTACCGGATCGCCGTCAACCTCTGCAAGAACCGCTCGAAGTACCTGTCCCGCCGCTACGCCAGCTCGACCGACGACCTCGACGCGATGGTGGATCGGGCTCCCCTCTCCGCCGCGAAGGGGGTGAGCGTCGGCGACGTGAGTCGCCCCGACGAGCTGGTGGAGGGCATGCAGCTCGAGATGGTCGTGAAGCGCGCCATCGCGCAGGTGGATCCGGAGTTCCGCGAGGTGTTGATCCTCCGCGACGTGGAGGACCTCTCGTACGAGGAGATCGGGGCGGTGACCGGCCTGGCGGAAGGGACGGTCAAGAGCCGCATCCACAGGGCGCGTACGCAGCTCAAGGCCCTTGTCGAGAAGGCCATGGGTGAGAAGCTGAAGGGCGGCAGATGAGCACAACGGATGAGCCCAGGCCCGGCCGATCGGGAGGCGACATGGGGGACCCGCCTTCCAGCGATCTGCCTCCCGCGTCCCCGACGATGGAGGAGGAGCAGTCCTCGCCCGAGGACCAGGTGATGGACGAGGAGCCGATGCTCGACGAGGTCGACGTGCGCGAGCTCCTGCGCGGCGCGCTGCAGCCTCCGGCAGAGGTGCCGCGCGACATGCTCCGCGGGGTGCAGCGGCGGATCCGTCACCGCTCGCGCGGGAAGTTCTACGCGGATGGATGGAGCACGACGCGCTCGCCGCGCTCGGTCTACCTGACGACCAGCATCCTGATGCTGGTGCTCATCGCCTTCGTCCTGCTGGTGCTGATCCCGTGGGGCGGAGGCGCCCTCCCCTGAAGCGCTGACCGGGCAAGGGCCGGCGCTGGTCGCCTCAGGGGAACGCGGGGAGTTACTGCGTCCAGCGCACGAGGACGCTGGTCACGTTGTCCGGACCGCCGTTCTCGTTGGCGCGTTCGATGAGCTTCGAGGTCGCGGTCTGGATGTCGGAGTACTTGCCGAGGATCTCGGCGATCTCCTCGTCGGAGACGGGGCCCGAGAGGCCGTCGGAGCAGAGCAGGTAGACGTCGTTCAGCTTCGGGGTCTCGAAGCGGGTGTCCACCTTCACGGTGTCCTTCATGCCGAGCGCCCTGACGATCACGTTCTTGTGAGGGAAGTTCGCGATCTCCTCGGGCGTGAGGCGCTTCATCTTGATGTAGTCGTTGAGGAGCGAGTGGTCCTCGGTGAGCATCTCCAGGTTGCCGTCGCGGAAGCGGTAGACCCGGCTGTCACCGACGTGGGCGATGTAGATGCCGTCGTTGGCGGTGAAGATGCCGACGAACGTCGTCCCCATGCCCCGCTTGCGCGCCTCACGCTGGGCGGTCTCGTAGATCCGGAGGTTCGCGAGTTTGATTCCGGTGATCAGCCGGTTCTCCTCGTAACCCTTCGTCCTGTCCATTTTGTATGGCCAGGTGCGCTCCGGGTCCTCCTGGGTGGCCGCGAAGAACTCCTGCATGGAGTCGACGGCCATCTTCGAGGCGACCTCGCCGGAAGCGTGGCCACCCATCCCATCGGCCACCATGAACAGGCCATACTCAACCAGAATGCCGAAGTTGTCTTCGTTGTGGTTGCGCTTGCGCCCGACGTTGGTCTCGCCGGCGACTTCGATGCGGAACGGTTGAGCCACGAGTCACCCGGAAGCGAGCCCATCACGGCGGGCCCGGAGATTCGCGCCTGAAAGCGCGGCTAGAGCCGGCGGCTCCAGCGGTCATCCTGGAGGTTACAGCGCCAATGTGTCAACGGGATCGCGCTCGGGGAGCAAAACTCCTTTGTCTGTGAGTGCCAGATAGAGAATTTGCCAGCGTCAGCGCGGTCGGGCGGCAGGTGCCTTCCGGCGCGGGGCGCTCGCGGGAGGGGGGTCGGCCGGAGGAGCCGGGTTCTGGGCGGCAGCGGCCTTGGCATCGGGTGCAGCGCGCAGAGTAACGGTGACCTGCCGGTAACGGCCATCGCTACCGAACACGATGAGGGGCAATTTCTCTCCGACCGCGTGGATCCGGATGGCCTCCGACAGCGCCTCCGGTGTGGTGACAGGGGTGCCGTTCACCGCGAGGATCATGTCGGCCATCCCCTTGTCGCCGCCTCTGAGCTTGGCCTCGTCGGCAGGTCCGCCGGGGTGGACGCCCGTGACCCGGACGCCCCTCGCGAGCGTGCCAGTCTCACCAACCCCCTGGATGCCGAGCCACCCGGAGGGCTGGACGGCGGTCGGCGGGACCGTGCGCAGGAAGTTGCGGATGGCGTGGATGGGCGCGCCGAAGGCCACCGGGGAGCAGGGCTTGTCTCCGTCGCTGGGAGCGCATCCCCGGCCAAGGACGCCGACGACCCGCCCCTCCTCGTCGAGGATGGGCGCGCCCAGGTCGGCGGGGGAGACCCGGGAGCCGAGATCCAGGACGTCGTCGAGCTCTTGATCGTCTCCGCCGAGGAGGTTCCGCTTGCCTCGCAGGACCAGGGGCGCTGCCGCAGGCTTGCCCCGGACCGCCGTGAAGGAGCGGATCTCGGCGTCCTTGCGCACCGGATCCCGCGCGGATGCCGTGAGCCCCTCCTTCCACTTGCCGCTCTGCGGGATGAGCAACGCGAGGTCCCACACCCGGTCATGGTGCCCGAGCTTGACCCGCGCCTGCGTGCCATCGGCGTAGCGCACTTCCAGGTGGTTGCCCGGTCCGAGCGTCGAGAGCGCCGTGAGGATGCGCCCGTCGCCCGCGAGCACGCTGCCCATGCCGAGCACCTGATCTCCGCGCGCGATCACCACCACCCCCCGCAGCGCCCGCTCCTCCAGCGTGGGGGCCTTGGGCGCCTTCGGCTTCGCGTCCTTCCCGGCCTTGGCGGTCGCTTCCCGGGTGTCCTCTGCAGCTTCCTCTCCGGGCTCCTGCGCGTCGGCAGCGGGGGGCGGAGGGAGGGGAGGGGGCGCCTTCTTCTTCTTGCTGGTGGGTCGGGGGGGCGGCGCCGGCGCCCGCTCCTCCTCCGCCTCGTCCTGAGATGCCTCCTGATCGGGGTCGTCCTGGGCCATCGCCCGCGGTGTGACGAGGAGGCCACACAGGCCGAGCGTGAGGCACGCCAGGAGCCGGCGTTGACGATGCTTCACAGCAGGCCTGTCAACCACGGGGCCGGGAGTGGCGATGGGCGCAAGGCTCGAAGGGGTGATCTCGATCATGGGCGGCTCCTCGTCGCGGATCCGGAGTTTGCTGCGGTCGGGGCCAATTGCAAAGGGCGGACCAGTGTACGTTGAAAGATGGGCGGGGAGTCGGGCGACGCGGACGTCCACGGACGGTGACGAAAACGACGTCGGGCGAAAAAAAGCGGTCACGAATCGGGGGGACGAGGACACATGGCCAGCGAGAAGGCGGGTATGGCGGCTGGACTGGCGCTGGTGGGGTCTGAGGATGAAGAGGGGCGCTCGATCGAGGCGCTCATCGGAGCGGGAGATTACCGGCAGGCGCTCACGCACTGTGCCCGGGCTCACGCGATGGCGCTCGGGAAGCTCTGCATGGCCTTTACAGGGTCCCAGGCGGAGGCCGAGGAGATGGTGCAGGAGACACTGCTCGCGGCTTACGACGCGTTTCCCCAGTACCGGGCCGAGGGGAGCGTGCGCGCCTGGCTCTTCGGGATCGCGCGTCGTCTCTGCGGGCGTCATGCCGAGATGAAGACGCGGCGGGAGTCCAGGCTCCGGCTGGTCCACGACACGCGCCCGAGGCCCGACGCGGGCGAGCTCGCGCTGGAGAAGGAGCGCGCCGAACGCGCGCGCGCCGCGCTGGCGAAGCTGAAGCCGAGCGAGCGCGAGGCGGTGGTGCTCCGCTTCGAGGGCGGGCTGTCTTTCAAGGAACTGTCCATCGCCTGCGGGGTGGACGAAGCGGCAGCGCGCAAGCGCGTGAGCCGTGCGCTGGCGAAACTGCGTGCAGAGCTGGGCGAGGAGTAGAGCCATGGCGAGCGACGAAAAGGGGTCGGCTGTTCTTTGCGGTGAGGTGGAGGAGCGGCTGTCGGAGGTGCTGGACGGGACGGCACCTGCCGCGCTGTTCGACCATGTCGCCGAGTGCGACGTCTGCCGCGATCTCCGGCACGAGGCGATGCAGGCTGCGGAGGCCGTCGCCCGTGCGGGCGCAGACTTCCGACCTGCAGACGGGTTCGTGGAAGCGCTCGTCTCGCGCCTCCACGCCGCGAGGCCGTCCGACGTGCCAGATGCGTCAGATGCGTCAGGTGCATCCGATGCGTCGGGTGCGTCGGGTGCGTCAGGCGCGTCAGGCGCGTCCGTGGGGGAAGGCGCAGCAGGTGCATCGCGCTCGCCGGTAGCTTCGCGCACGGAGCCGGGGGAGCCTCTCGTCACGACGCAGGGCGCTCCGGCGCAGCACGCCGTCGTGACGCAGCCTCCTGCACGGGACGAGGCCCCTCGGGACACGGGGGCTTCGGGCGTGCGAGAACCCGCAGTCTCGGCGGCGAGCCAGCACGTGCTGGACACGCAGCGGAACGGCGCTGCGCGCGAGGCAGTACGTCCCGTCGCGACGCTGCACGACACGAACGAGGGTGGGGCTGGACCCGCGCGTGCGCCGGCGTCGACGACGGCACCGCGTGAAGGCAAGGTGGTGCCGCTCTTCAAGCGCACCTCGTTCGTGGCCGCGGCGCTCGTGGCCGCGGCTGCCGCGGCGGGTGTCGGCTTCTGGTTGAAGGGGCGGGCGCCTCACGGCGAGGCGGAGGTCGCCAGCGCGGAGCCGTGGTCGGGGAAGGTCGAGGGCATCAAGCGGGCCTCGGCCGACAAGGCCGGAGGTCTGGAGGCTTGCGACAAGGCCGGGGCGTGCGCGCCGCTCGCCGAGGGAGCGGCTCTCTCGCTGCCCGTGACGCTGCGCACGGACGCGCGCACGCGCGCTCACTTCGCGCTCGGCGATGGCACCCAGCTCGCCCTCGATCGCGGGTCGCGGGTGTGGATCGGGGAAGGCTCGGACCGGACCGCCCGCGTCGAGGCGGGGATGGTCGTCGCCGACGTGGCGCGGGCCGAGGGCTCGAAGCCGGCGCGCTTTCTGATCCCGCAGGGCGAGGTCGAGGTGCTGGGGACCAAGCTCGCCATCACCGCGAGCGACGCGCGGTCGTCGGTGGAGGTGGCGCGCGGGAGCGTGCGGGTGAGCGGCAGCCGCGGGTCGTCCGTGGAGGTGCGCGCCGGCGAGGAGGCGACGGTGGCGCGCGATGGCGCGCCGCAAGTGGCGAGCGCGAGCTCGCTGTCGGACGTGATGGAGTGGAGCGATCGCTCCTCGGAGGAGGTCGACGCGCCCGTGCTCCGCGGCCTCGGCGAGCTCCGGGCGCGCAAGCCGGGGTCCACCGAGGAGCGGCACGGCGCCGTGAGGCTCTCGAAGCACGCCGTCAAGGCGCGCATCGTCGACGTGGTGGCCCGCACCGAGGTCGACGAGACCTTCACCAACGACACGGACGAGGAGCTGGAGGGCATCTTCCGGTTCCCGCTCCCGCCGGGGGCGCAGATCGAGCGGCTGGCGCTGGAGGTCGACGGCAAGCTGATGGAGGGGGCGTTCGTGGATCGCGACCGCGGCGCGGCCATCTGGCGTGGCGTGATCCAGAACGCGGCCCCCAAGGCGCCGAAGCCCCGCGAGGAGATCGTCTGGGTACCGGGTCCGTGGCGCGATCCGGCGCTGCTCGAGTGGCAGCGGGGCGGGCGGTTCGAGCTGCGCATCTTCCCCATCCCGAAGCGCGGCTCGCGGCGGGTCGTGCTCACCTACACCCAGCTCGTCGAGCAATCGGGCGGCGTGCGGCGCTATACCTACCCGCTCGCGCACGACGACAACGGCACCACCCGCGTCGGCGACTTCTCGCTCGATGTGCAGGTGCTCGGGCACGACAAGGAGTTCGGCGTGAACGCGCGCGGGTACGACCTCACGCCCTCGGGCACCGACAGCGCCCTGGATCGGCGCGGCTTCTCGGCGCAAGGCTTCACACCGTCGGGTGATCTGACGCTCGAGTATGCGCTCCCCGATCGCACCAAGGAGGTGACGGCGTGGGCCTACCGCTCGGACGCGCCGGCCGGGTCGGATGCGGCGCTGGTGGAGGCTGCGAGCAAGGCGAAGAGCGCCGACGAGAGGGCCGCGATCGAGGCCGCGCAGGTGACGGTGCGCGACGCCTCGCCCTACGTCGCGATCGCGGTCAGGCCCAAGCTCCCTCGCTGGAGCGAGGCGCGCGAGCGGCGGCACGTGGTGGTGGTCGACTCCAGCCGCTCCATGGTGGGCGAGCGCTTCGCGCGCGCGACCCGGCTGGCGTCGTCGATCGTGAAGGAGATGGATCGGCGGGACGAGTTCGTGCTGCTCGCCTGCGACACCGTGTGCCGCGCCATGGATGACAGCGCCGGCACCTCGCGCCCGATGGCGCCCGGCGCCGCAGCCGCGGGGGAGGTGGAGCGCTTCCTCGGCCGCATCGAGCCCGACGGTGGCAGCGATCTGGCGGCAGCGATGATCGCCGCGCGCGCGGCGGCAGGCTCCGCCGGCGACAAGGAGCTGCGCATCGTCTATCTCGGCGACGGCACCCCCACCGTGGGCCCGACGCGCGGGGCGCACCTGGAGGCCGCGGTCCGGGCGGCGCTTCCCGAGGGCGATGCGGCCGTCGTGGCGGTCGCGCTCGGCGCGGATGCCGACACGAGTTCGCTGCTCGCGCTGGCGCGCGGTGGGGGCGGGGTGGTGGTCCCCTACGTGCCCGGTCAGCGGGTCTCCACGGCGGCGCTCGACGTGCTCGGCGCAGCGTATGGACTCGTCCTGCGCGATCCCGAGGTGGAGCTGCCGTCGGGCCTGACCCAGGTCACCCCGGCGCGCCTCGACCCGATCCGCGCCGGCAGCGAGACCTTCATCCTCGCGCGGATGAGCCCAGGCGCCGACGTGAACGGCACGATCCGCCTGCGCGGCAAGGTGAGCGGGGAGAAGTTCGAGCAGAGCTACCCGGTCTCCATCGCCCCGAGCACCAGCGCCGGCAATGCCTTCGTCCCTCGCCTGTATGCGGCGGCCAAGATCGCCGAACTCGAGCGGATCGGGAGCGAGGCGCAGAAGCCCACGGTGATCGAGCTGTCCAGGCGGTTCAACGTGGCGAGCCGCTACACCTCGCTGCTCGTGCTGGAGAGCGAGGCGATGTTCAAGGCCTTCGGCCTGGACCGGAGCGGCATCGCCCCGGCCTTCACCGGCGAGGTGACCGCCGAGAGCGCGAGCGCCGACGCCGATGGCGAGCTTCCCGACGAAGCCGCAGAGGAGACCGCGCTCGGCAAGGGCGCCGCGGCTCAGTCTCCCGCCAAGGCGAAGGAGCAGCGGATCGACGACGCCTTCGAGATGGAGGGAAGCGCGCCTGCCAGCGAGCCTCAGGGCGGCGCCTTCCGTTCATCGAGCGGGCCGATGACGCGCAGCGCGCCACGCCCTGCGCCGCCGCCTGCGCCCACGGCGACGTCGGGGCCGCCCGGGGATCTGTCTGCCGAGAAGAAGTCCTCCTCGGGGTGGGGCCGCCGCGGTCGTGAGTGGAACCCGCCCACGACGCCGCCGCGTGACCGCGCGTTCGTCCCCATGCGGCGGGTCTTCGACCGCAAGGGCAGCTTCGAGGCCGTGAACACCCTGGTCTCGCAGAACGCGAGCCGCCTCTTCGCGGCCGAGAGCGAGCTTTCCGCGGCCCCCAACAGCCGCGACAAGACGGTGGGCCTCTACGCGCTGTACGCGGTGAGCGGCCGTCTCGGCGAGGCGCAGGAGCTGACCTCGCGCTGGAGCGGGCGGGACGCGCTCGACCCCGACGCGCTGATCGCCCGCGCCGACCTCGCAGCGCGGCAGGGGGAGCGCGACCGCGCAGCGCGCATCCTCGGTGGGCTCGCCGATGTGCGGCCCGGCGACCGCGCCATCCAGACCCGCCTGGCCGATCTCCACGACATGGCAGGTGCACCGGCCTTTGCGTGCAGGCACCGCCTGGCGCTCGCCGACCTCCTCCCCGGCGACGCCAAGGTGGTCTCCACCGCGCTGCAGTGCGCGCGGGCCCAGGGGATGCTCGCCCTGGCCGACCAGATCCGCGCCGACCTGGATCCCAAGGTGCGGGAGCAGGTCGAGCGGCTGGTCTCCTCCAGCACCACCACCCCGGGGGCACTGACGTTGCGCGGCGACGTTCAGCTCGTGGCCGAGTGGACCGGTGCGGCCGACATCGACGTCGCCCTCATCGACGAGCAGGGCCGCCGCATCTCCTGGATGGGCTCACCCTCCCCCCGGGTGACGGTCACGGCGCAGGACGCGACGAGCCTCCACCGCGAGACGCTCGCGCTGCTCAACCTGCCCAAGGGCAGCTACGTGGTCGAGGTGAGCCGCGCGGCTGGACGCGACACGACGGGGGAGATCGTGCGGGGCGACGTCACCCTGAAGCTCCCCGGCGAGACGCGGAAGATCCCCTTCACCCTCGCGAGCGCGCGCTCCGAGCTGGGGACGATGAAGATGTTCTTCACCTCCCGCCTCGTCCCTGTCGAAGACAGGGTGTTCAGCCCCTGGCGTGGTGGCTTCTGAGACGCTGCGAGAGGGGGGCTCCTCCCCCTCGCGGTTCCCCCCACATCCTTCCCCTCTTCGGGCGCAACTCAGGTCGTGGCTGACCCGAGCGCGGCCTGCGCCTCGTGCATGATCTCGGTCCACGCCGGGTCGACCCTGGAGATCTCCCTCGCCAGTCCGCCCGGGTCTTCTCCCGCCTCCATACCTTGCCGCGCCCGGGCCGAACCCATCAGCAGGTCGAGCGCAGGGATGTCGTCCACGTACTCGTAGCGCTCCGTGCGGAACTGGAACCGCTCCGGGTTCTGCCGGCGCGCCAGCGCGATCAGGGCCACATAGGTGGCGACCGGTCGGAACGCGCCAGGATCGGTGACGTGGATCTGCACGCCCCCGCAGATCTGGCCGGCATGCTTCCGGGTGGTCGGGCAGAAGGTGAGCGGTCGCGCCACGAACCCCGGGAGACCCGTCGCGAGCAGGTCCGCAGAGAGCGCGCGCCCATCCACCCATGGTGCTCCCACCAGCTCGAAGGGCCGCGTCGTCCCGCGCCCCTCGGACAGGTTCGTCCCCTCGATGAGGCACCCTCCCGGATACACCAGCGCCGTCTCCGCGCTCGGCATGTTGGGTGAGGTCATCACGAAGGGGCGATCCCACGCGTCTGCGAGCGCGCCGCGCTTCCAGCCGAGCGAGGGCACCACGGTCAGGGCCGCGTCGGTCGGCCCCACCAGCGCGTCGTCGGCGTTGATGTGGGCCACGGACACGCCCTCGCGACGCCCGAAGAGCGCGACGATTTCTCCCACCGTGAGCGCGTGACGGATGGGCACGGGCTCCAGGCCCACGAACGAGAGGAAGCCTTTCTCCTGGATCGCACCCTCCACCGTGTCCACGGTGCCCCCGATGGGGTTCGGTCGATCGAGCAGGATCACCGCCACGCCCGCCCGCTGTGCCGCGCGCACCGCGAGGAGCGCCGTCCACACGAACGTGTAGTGGCGGCACCCGACGTCGGCGAGATCCACGAGGAGTACGTCGATCTCCGCGAGATCTGCCTGCCGGGGCGTCAGGTCCTCGAAGCGGTCTCCGTACAGGCTCACCACGCGGGCGCCCGTCCGGGGATCCACGCCTCCGGAGACGACGTCCATGTCCTGCGCCTCACCGCCGTAGCCATGCTCGGGGCCGAAGAAGATGCGCGGACGGACGCCGTGTGCCGCCAGCACCTCGGCGATGTGGATCAGCCGGCGGTCCACGCTCGCGGGATGGGCGAGGACGCCGACACGTGCTGCCTTGAGTCGGTCGAGCAAGGCGAGATCAGGGAGTCGATCGAGACCTACGTGCACGCCAGCACACGTACCCCGGAGCGCGACGGCCGTCCAAGTTACCGGCCTTCTGGCCGAGCCCATGTCCGATGCCTCGTCGATCACGGATCGCCGCCATCAGTGTGCAGTCTGGACCCTCATCCGCTGGGCACGGTGGCTGCAATCTGCCCGCACCACGGCATGGAGAGGGCAGATTTTTCCCTGGAAGGGTTCTCACCGTCACGGCCACCGGTCGTGGTCCTCGGCGACCTGACGCTGATTCGACCTCACGGAATGGCCGGGATCCCGGTGATCCTCGCGACCCGCGACCCGGACGACATCTCCCGGCACTCTCGCTACGTCCAGGCGACGACCGTGCTCCCTGCCGAGCGCGATCAGGGAGCTGCCGCGCTGATCGCCCTGGGGGACCGGCTCTGCGCGGCGCTCGGCCGGCGTGCCCTGCTCGTGTACGGCAGCGACAAGGATCTCGACCTCATCTACCACCACCGCAAAGAGCTCGCCGACCGCTTCCTGTTCGTGCTCAACGACGAGGAGCTTGCCTGGTCTCTCCTCGACAAGGAGCGGTTCTCCCGGCTGTGCGTCGCCGCAGGCGTCCGCGCCCCGCGCACGCTCGACCCGAGCGAGGACCTCTCCGCGCTGGCATCCATGCGTGAGCCCTTGCTCATCAAGCCGAGGCGCAAGACCGCCTGGAAGGACATCCAGCGAGAGCTGTTCGGCGGGCACGCCAAGGCGCGCGTCTTCGCGACGCGCCGAGACCTGCTCGACCATCCCTCGTTCGCGCGGCTGCGGGGTGAGCTGCTCATCCAGGAGCACATCGAGGGCGCCACGAGCGATCTGCTCTCCTTCCACGGGTTCGCCGACACGGACGGCAACCTGCTCGCCTCCTTCTGTGGCCGCAAGGTGCGCACTTTCCCCGCCTTCGCGGGAGAGAGCTCGCTCATCGAGGTGGCCCACGACGATGAGGTGGACGCGATGGGGAAGGACGTCACGGCGCGGCTCGGCCTCAAGGGGCCGTTCAAGATCGACCTCATCCGCGACGCGCACACGGGCATGCTCTACGTCCTGGAGATCAACGCGCGCTACACGCTGTGGCACTACGTGGGCGCGGCGTCGGGCGTGAACCTTCCCGTCATCGCCTACGACCTGCTCGTACATGGACGTCGTCCGGAGACGTCCCTGCGCCCCGAGGCGCGACGCCGCTGGCTCAATTTTTACCGTGACTGGCTCGCCTTTCGCGAGCAGCGCGATGAGGGCCTGACGCTGGGTGCGTGGCTGCTCTCGGTGGCCCGCCCTGGTACGGTATACGAAGCGTTTGCTTGGAGAGACCCCGCCCCCTTCGCAAGGTGGGCAAGCAGCGCGGTGGCGCGGAAGGTGAACTATGGGGCGCTACGGGATCGTATCGGACATTCACGGTAACTTCGAAGCTCTGCGGACGGTGCTCGCGTTCCTCGACGCGCGCGGCGTCGACAAGCTGCTCTGCCTCGGGGATCTGGTCGGCTACAACGCCGACCCCAACCGGTGCGTGCGCCTCCTCGAAGCGCGCGAGGCGCTGGCCATCGTCGGAAACCACGATCTCATCGCCGCCGGGGAGATCGGGACCGAGCGCTGCAGCGACAAGGCGGCGTTCGCCCTGCGCCGCACGCGGCAGACCGTCACTCCACCGACACTCCTCTACTTGCTCCAGCTCCCCCGGGTGCGCGTCGTCGATGGAGGCGTGATCCTCGTGCACGGCAGCTTCTCGGACGTGTGCGAGTACATGCGCGACGAGCAGAAGATCGAGGAGAACCTCCCGATGATGCGGCGGCTCGCGCCCGAAGCCTGGATCTGCCTCTTCGGCCACACGCACGCCCCCGTCCTCTACGCCGCCAAGGACGGTGAGGTGGTCTCGCTGGAGCTCGGCGAAGACATCCCGCTCCAGAGCCGCCGCCGGGTCTTCTTCGCGAACCCTGGCTCGGTCGACGCCGCGCGACGCGGCGACAGCCACGCCGAGTTCGCGGTGCTCGACACCGATCGCCGCGAGATCTCCTACCACCGCATCCCCTACAACCACGCCATCGCCGAGCGTCGTGCCCAGCAAGCCGGCTACCGCATGGGGTGGGCCGACGAGCGGGTCTACGAAGCCGCGCGCGCCATCCGGCGAGGCAAGCGGATCATGCAGGTGGGCGTCGAGCGCGCTCTCGGCGCGCTCCGCATGTGACGGTTCCACCTCTCTCCACTCAGCCCTCACGGAGGAGCATGCTGCGCGTTCAGATCGTGATCGAGACCGCGGGACTCGTCGCTGTGCGCGGCGCCTGGGAGGACTTGCTCGCGCGCAGCGCGCTGAGCGAGCCGACGCTTTCGCCCTCGTGGCTGCTCCCGTGGTGGCGCGTCTTCGGCCCTCTCGACGGAAGAGAGCTGCGCGCGGTGCTGTTCTGGGAGGGGCAGCGCCTGGTCGGGCTCGCGCCGTTCTGCGAGCGGTCGCGACGCCACCGCCTCGGCCTATCCCTGCGTGCCCTCGAACTCTGTGGCTCCGGCGAAGAGGAGGCCGACGAGACTGGCTCCGACTACCTCGGGGTGGTCGTCGAGCGCGGCGCCGAACCCGCCATCGCGCGTGAGCTCGCGGAGCTGCTCACCACCAGCAGCGGTCTGCTCGGCGCCTGGGACGAGCTGCGCATGCCTGCCATGCGCGGTGACGATCTGCTCCCCGTGCTCCTCGCGCGAGAGCTCCGCGCGCGAGGCGCGGACGCGCTGCTGGAGATGACCGGCGCGTGCCCGCTCATCCCGCTGCCAGCCACCTGGGACGCCTACCTCGCGGCACTCCCATCGTCACGCCGTTACCTCGTGCGCCGTTCTCTCCGTGACCTCGAAGCCTGGGCAGGCGCCCCGCTCCGCCTTTCGCGCGTCACCCGCCCTGAAGAGCTGCCTGCGGCGACCGACACCTTGATCCGGCTGCACGAGGGGCGCTGGTCCTCCGACGGCAAGCCAGGGGCCTTCGCGTCGCCGCGCTTCCGTGCCTTCCACGCCGAGGTCATGCCGGCCCTCCTCGAACGAGGTGCGCTGGAGCTGTCGTGGCTCGAAGCGCGAGGCGAGCCCATCGCCGCGATCTACAACATCGTCTGGCAGGGGCGCGTCTGCTTCTACCAGGGAGGCCGCCGGACCGACCTGCCCGAGAAGCTGCGCGCCGGTATCGCGCTTCAAGCGCTCGCCATCCGTGACGCCATCGCCGCGGGACACAAGGAGTACGACTTCCTCGCCGGCACCTCGCGCTACAAGATGGAACTCTCCCTGGCCGTACGTCCCCTGGTCCAGCTCTATGCGACGCGTCCGTCACTCACAGACACGGTGCGGCGCGTCGCCGATCTCGCCCTGGATCAAGCGCGCCTCCTGCGCAGGGCCTTCGCGGGTCCGACCTTGGGGCAAGGGCGCACGCCACCCGGACCGACCTCGCCCTCCAGCGGGGGTGAGGCTTCGAAGACTCGCGACGCGGTCTCACCCTGAGGTCACGAGGCTGCACGTGCCGCACGTGCGTGCGTGTGGGCCAGGGGCCAGACCCATCGAGGCGCCCTGCGTCAGGACTGCCTGACCCCGAGATCTGCGCCCTGGCGGTCCACGCGGCGTGACCTTTGCGAGTGGTACTCTGGCAAGATGGTTTTCCGCGAGCGCGAACTCTCTGCTCCGTCAAGCCACGTGCCGCAAAGCCACCGTCCCTCGTCGATGAGCCGCCGTCGAACACCACCTCCAGAGTCCTCCTCACCTTCGAGCGGGCCAGACCGGACGCCCACGAGCTACCGGATGATCTTCGACCGGGGTCGTGACCGCGCCGACAGCGTCCCGCCCCCAGCGCCGCCCCCCCCCCCACAACCCCCACCACCGAGCCTCTCGCGCCACTTCGACCCTGACGCTGCGACCATCGCGCGCGAGCGCAGCGAGACGCCGCCCCCGTCGGCGCGCATCAACGACACGGCCTCCTCACCCGCCAGCCCGACGCCCGCGGTGGTGTTCGGCGTCTATGCAGCAGGGGACGTGCTCGCGCAGCGGTATCGCCTCGTCGACCAGATCGGTCACGGCGGCATGGGCGCCGTGTGGCGCGCCCGCAGCATCAGCCTGGACCTCGACGTGGCCCTCAAGCTCATCCGCCGCGAGGCCGAGGTGCAGCACGCCGCCGAGCGGCTGCTGAAGGAAGCGCGCGCCGCAGCGCGGGTGGCCCACCCCTCGGCCGTCCGCGTCCACGACTTCGGCGTGACCCTCGCGGGGGATCCCTTCCTGGTGATGGAGCTGCTCCAGGGGCAGTCCCTCTCCGAGCGCCTCACCGAGCTGGGCACCTTTCCGTTCACCGAGGCGGTGCAGCTCGTGCTGCCCGTCGCCGGCGCGCTCGCCGCGGCGCACCGCGAGGGGGTCGTGCACCGCGACGTCAAGCCGGCGAACATCATGCTCGTCGAGCAAGGCGCGAGCGTGGTGCCCAAGCTCATCGACTTCGGCGTCGCCGGCGTCTCCGCGGCCATCTGGGCCACCCGTCTCACCACGCACGGCATGATGCTCGGCAGCCCCGTGTACATGGCACCCGAGCAGATCCGTGGCGGCACCGACCCCGACGAGCGCACCGACATCTGGGGCCTCTGCACCGTGCTCTACGAGCTGGTGAGCGGCACGCGCCCCTTCGCGGGCCCGAACAGCGCCACCGTGATCTTCGATGTCCTCAACACCCGGCTGCGGCGGCCGGAGCAGTTCCAGGACGAGCCCGAACTCTGGAGCATCGTGGAGCGCGGTCTCGCCAAGGCCCCCCAGGACCGCTGGCCGAACATGGCATCCCTCGGGCGCGCCCTCGCCGAGTGGGCCCTCGCCCGCGGCGTCACCTTCGACGCCGCCGGCATGTCCCTCGGCGTCCACTGGCTCTCCCAGCCCTCCCTCAACGTCCTCTCCCCGCGCCAGAAGTAAGTACTGCGTACCCTGGAACAGGTACTGCGTACCCTGGAACAGGGGCCTGTCGGCCCCTGCGCTCCCGATGGTCGCTACCCCCGTGGCCAGCAGGGAGCATCGCGCCGAGGATGCAGGGCGAGCCGGGCGCAGCCCTCTGCGGTCCTCGTGTTACCCTCGCGCCGAGAACCGCTCATGATCAAAGCCTCGCGCCGCCCCCGCCTCGCGCTCCTCCTCGCGCTCTTCACCGCCGGCTGCGGCGGCGACGACACGACCCCGCCCGCGACACTGGCCATCCCCGAAGGGTGCAACCCCATCGCCTACGAGAGCGACTGCCTCCTCCCGTATCCCTCCGACTTCTTTCTCACCGAGGACCCGACCACGCCCACCGGTCGCCGGGTCGTCCTCACCGAGGCGGCGAAGCCCCACGACAAGAACGGTCGCCCCTTCGATTTCCTGGAGCGCCACCCCGTCGACGGCTTCTCCCACCACCAGCCCATCGTGGCGTCGTTCCCGGGGGGCGTGAACGCCGAGCGCCTCACCTTCCACACCGACGACCCGGAAGCGGCGCTCCGCCCCGGCAGCACCACCCTGCTCATCGACGCCGACACGGGCGCGCTCGTTCCCCACTGGGCCGAACTCGATCGCAGCACCGACGACGTCGCCGCGCAGGGCCTCGTCGTGCGCCCCTACGGCAAGCTCCAGAACGGGCACCGCTACATCGTCGCCTTCCAGGGCCTCACCGACCTCGACGACAAGCCCATCGCGCCGCCCTCCGGCTTCGACCGCATCCGCGACGCCTCGGCCGGCTCCGAGCCCGCCCTCAGCGCGCTCGCCACCCGCTACGAGCAATCCATCTTCCCGGTGCTCGAAGCGGCGGGCGTCTCCCGCGCAGGCCTGCAGCTCGCCTGGGACTTCACGGTCGGCTCCGAGGACTGGCTCACCCGCGACATGCTCGCCATCCGCGAGGACGCCCTGCAGCGCATGGCCCAGACGCCTCCCGCCATCACGGTGACCTCCGCCGTCGAGGACCCCGAGGACCCCGAGGTCGCCCTCCGCCTCGAAGGCACGCTGCGCGTCCCGCTGTACCTGGAGAGCGAGGACACCGGCGCCGCGATCCACCGCGGCGATGACGGCCTCCCCGCGATGAACGGCGAGGTCGAGGTGCCCTTCCTCGTCCAGGTCCCCCGCAGCGCCATGCCTGCGGACGCGACCTTCGAGCCCGCGCGCATCCTCCAGTACGGGCACGGCTTCTTCGGCCTGCGCGAGGAGACCAACTACGGCTTCATGCGCGGCTTCTCCAACGAGCAGCGCTACGTCACCGCCTCCGTCGACTGGTGGGGCATGAGCGAGCCCGACGCGATCGCGGCCGCGGCCGACATCCTCTCGGACGTCGGATCGATGTTCCGGTTCGTCGACCGCCTGCACCAGGCCATGGTCAACATGATGGCCCTCTCGCTCGCCCTCCAGGGACCGCTCGCCGACCTGGAGGAGCTGCGGCGCTTCGACAGGCCGCTCTTCGATCAGGAGCACCTCTACTATTACGGCATCAGCCAGGGCGCGATCTTCGGCGTCACCCTCCTCGCGCTCTCACCCGCCCTGGACCGGGCGGCGCTCAGCGTCGGCGGCGGACCCTACTCGCTGATGATGTCGCGCTCCGCGAGCTACCAGCAGCTCCTCGGCCTGCTCTCCACGGTGATCGAGGGGCCGCTCACCCTTCAGAAGGTGATGATGCTCAGCCAGCACACCTGGGATCGGATGGACCCCATCACCTACGCCGGCCACGTCCTCGGCGACCCCTACCCGGGCTCACCGACCGACCGGCACCTCCTCTTTCAGATCGGCGTCGGGGACCACTCGGTGAACAACCTCGCCAGCCACGTCAACGCGCGCGCCATGGGCATCCCGCTCCTCACGCCCAGCGCGCGGACCGTGTACGGCCTCGAGACCGTGAGCGCGCCGGCAGACGACGCCATGGTCATCGTCGACTTCAAGCTCGACAAGGAGCCCGGCATCGAGTCTCGGGTGCCCACCGAGGACGAGGAGAACGACGTGCACGAGGGCGTGCGGCGCAACCCCCGCATCAAGATGCAGCTCGACGCCTTCTTCCAGCCCGAAGGGACCATCGAGAACTTCTGCGACGGCCCCTGCGATCCGGAGTGACGCCTCGGCTCACCGCTTCTTCGGCGCGGTGACCGCAGCGCCCGCCGCCACGCCAGCCGCGGCGCGCTCCGGGGTCAGACGCACCATCCGGTGCATCAGCCCATCCACGCGCTGCAGCCACGCCCGCCACGCCCCGTACTTCTCCACCGGGATCGTTGACAGGTCGGCGACGAAGCTCCGCTTCACCACCACCGAGTTCGGCCCCTTCCCCTTCGTGAACGACAGCGACGCTCGCCCGAACTCGCCGCCGTTCTCCTCGCCCCCGGGCGGCAGCTCCGCGAAGCGGTAGCCCAGCGGCGCAACCACCGTCATCGTCCACGTCCGGTGTGCCGGCGCCACGTTCGGCGGCAGCACCACCGGCAGCTTCCGCTTCGGCAGCGGCGCGAGCTGCGAGGTGAGCGTCATCGTCCCCGCGATGGGCACCGCCAGCTCGTCGCCCTCCAGCCGCCCCAGGCCCTCGGAGTGCGCCTCGTACCCGAGCGTCGCCAGTCCGTTCGGCAGGTCTCCCTCGAAGTCGACCTTCGACTTGACGTCCACTGTCGGGAACCACCCCGCCGCCAGGAACTGCTCCACCCACTGCGCCCGCGCGTCTGCCTCGGCCAGGTAGTTCCGCAGCTCGAACGCCGCGTCGCCCAGGTGGCGCTCCTTCGCCGTGAGGTCTCCGGCGCCCGTGGGCGATACCCGGATCGTCCAGTCCGCCTCCACCCCGTGATCGGCCGGGGAGCTGGCCGGCGTCTCCACGATCTTCGCCGGCCCCTCCGACACGAAGAGCGCCAGCGTCCGCGCGTCCATGGACGGCAGCGGCCCGAGGCGGCTCTGCGGGCTCGTCGCGTCGAGCCACAGCCCCGGCTTCCCGTCCTTGCCCGGCAGGTAGGCGATCCCGTGATCGAACACCGGGATGGCCGCCTTCTCGCTCCGCAGGACCGACGGCATGGCCGTGTGGCGCGTCTGCACCAGCACCTCCGTGGCCTCGATGCCGATGGACTTGAGCAAGGTGATGAGCAGCATCGCCTTGTCGTCGCAGTCCCCCTGGCGACGCGCGAGGAGCTGCTGCGGCCGGTTCGGCAGCCACCACTCCCCGGACACGAAGTTCACGTAACGGATGTCGTCGGCCACGAAGTTGAAGAGCGCCCGGATCTTGTCCTCCGGCGTCTTCTTCCCCGCCGTCAGCTCCTCGGCCAGCCGGCGCACCTGCTCGTCGGGCTCCGTGAACCCCGTCACCGCGGAGCGGTACCACTCCCGGAAATCGTTCCACCCGTTGAAGGTCGACCCGACCACCACCGGAAGCACCTCGGACATCCTGGGCGCGAAGGGCTCCTCCGGGATCTCCGGCGGGTTGTCCCAGATGTAGCGGGTGATGGTGCGCCCCGCCTTCTCGCTGGTGAGCACCCGGTCGGCCTTGCCGTTGAGCACGTCGACGGCGAGCGGCGAAGCCTTCGGGCTGTCGATGACCACCTCGTTGTAGAGGATGGGGTGCGTGTCCGTGGAGCCCACGTAGTCGAGGAAGTAGAACGGCGCGTCCCCGCGGCGTCCCACCGGCCCCCCCGTCCAGGAGCGCACCGCCACCTCCACCACGTCGCCCTCTTCGAGCTTCTCCCACCGGATGAACGGCCGCGCCCCGCCCGCGCTCTGCTCCGCCGCCTGCGAGACCGAGCCGTCCTTGTGGTGTACCCGCGCGAAGAGCAGCTCTGTCTGCTCCCCCTCTGCCGGGATCCCGCTCTCGTACAGGTCCTGCTCCGTGCGCGGCTCGATCACGATCTCGCGCGCGTACTGCATGAGCTGCGACACCCGCTTGTCCGGGTGGTACGTCACCACGCGCGTCCAGTGGAGCTGCCGGTCGAACACCTCGCCCTTCTGCGCGGGGTTGCCCTTGGCGCGCTGCAGGAAGACATCCGGCGCGGCGAGGAACTGCTCGTCGGGCATGTGCTGCTGCCCGCGCCCGGCGCTCGCGCCGCGCGCGTCGGCCGCGACCTCGCCGAGGCGGAACGCGAGCTGTGCTTTCAGCGTGGGATCGCCAGGCGTCAGGTCCCGCGCCCGCGCGAGGGCCACCGTGGCCCGCTCCCCCTCGTCCACCGGGTCTCCCCCGAGCCCCATCGCCCGCGCCGCGTTGCGGGCCTCGGACAGCCCCTGGAACGCCTCCGGTCGGTTCGGCGCCACCTGGGTCGCCCAGTAGAACACCTCGCGCGCCCACGCATAGCGGCCAGCCTGGTAGAGCGCGCGGCCGATCTGGATCACGTCCTCCGCCGAGGTCTGCTCCGCCAGCACCGCGGCTGCTGCCTTCTCCAGCGACGCGCCGTCCAGCGACGCGAACGTGCGCACGTACGTCGCGTCCCGTGCACCCGCCCGGACCCCCGCGAGGCGCTGCGCTGCCCGCAGCCTCAGGTCGGGCAGGCTCCGCGCCGCGTCGTAGATCTCCGTCCATACGCTGACCGGCGCCCGGTCCCCCAGCTCGTCCGCGATCTTCACCAGCTCGTCGAGCGCGGCGCGGGACATTCCGCCGCCGAGCTGCCGCTTGGCGATCGCCCGCATCAGCCGCGCCTCCACGTCGCGCGCCGAGCGGAGCGGGTCCTCCCGCAGCGCCGCCATCCCCCACTCGGTGAGCTGCGCGCCGAGGTGCGCCGCTGCGAGCCGCCGCTGCGCGAACGACGCCGCCGCACGGTCCTTCTCCGCGAGCCCCCGCACCCGCGCCTGCTCCAGCCACCCGCTCCGGTTCGCGCCGAACGGCGAGATCCACCCCACCAGCGCCAGCGCGTCGGGTGACACCTCCTTCGCGCGCGCCACCACGTCGAGGAGCCCCGGCGCCCGCGGCGAGCGCTGATCGTCTCCCGCGCCGAGCGTCCTCGCGACCGCGCCGAGCAGCATCTGCTCGGCCGTGGGCGCCTCTCCTGCATCGAGCGCCGCCTCCAGCGCCGTGCGCACCCGCGTCACCCCGGCGGGCAGCGGGGGCGGCTGTTCTCCCGCCACGGAGAGACGCAGCTTCGACAGGTCCGACGACGTCGCCAGCGCCAGCGGCTTGCGCTTCGTGTCCGTGAAGCGCGCCCTCACCCGACCGTCGTCGGCCACCGACCCCGTGCACACCTTCAGCGCCAGCAGGTGCTCCCCGGCGGGCGCGGCGATCTGCGCTGCCAGCCGGTCCAGCACCAGCCCCCGGTGCAGCGCCTCGCTCGACGCCACCTCCGCCCCGTCCCAGATCAGGCGCACCGCGCCGCTCGCGCCCACGTGCACCAGGAAGGGCTTCCGATCCAGCGACGCCGGCACCGTCACCCGCGACGCCAGGTACGAGCAGCTCTCCGCCCGCGGGTGTACGTACAGGTCGAGCGGCACCCCGCGCGCCGTGGCCGACGCCGGCAGCGCCCTCCGCCACGCCACGTCGTACACGCCCCACGAGTAGCGCGCGCCAGCGTCCGCGAACGACGCGCCGGGCGCCTCGGGCCCCTCGCGCCGCGCGAGCCCGCCGCCGCTGTTGTCCTGGAAGGGTCCGAGCACGGCCCACGACTTCACCAGGCCGCCCGCGTCGGCCGGCGCATCGAACACCACCTTGCGCGCCCCCGCCCAGACCGGCTGCGGGGGCTCCGGGGCGAGCAGCCGCGCGAGCCACCGGGCCTCGTCGGCGAGCGGCGCGTCCGAGGCCCCGATTGCCGCGAGCCCCTCTCGCGCCCTCCCGAACGCGGCGCGCTCATCGAGGGCCGCCGCGATGAGCATCCCTGCCAGGGCATCGTCTTCGCCGCGCCGCGCCCGGTTGAGCGCGTGCCCCACCATCTCTTCCGGCGTTGCACCCACCCACCGCGCCGTCAGCATTACCGGCCGCCGCGGTTGCGGACGCGGCCCCGGCGTCGGCGGACCGTTGAGAGGCGTCCCGGTGGGCGGCTCACCGCCGAGCGTCGGTCCTCCCGTCGCTGCAGGCTTGCCTCCGGGCACTTCCTTGCCCTCCCCGGCTGTCTTTCCGCCAGGGATCCGCAGACCACCCGCCGCCGGTTTGCCGCCTCCAGCCTGCGTGTCGCCCGACGTCGGCTTGCCTCCCGGCGCCTGCGTGTCGCTTGCCGTCGGCGCTGGCGGCGCTACCGGCGCTACCGGCACTGCGGGCTTGGCGGCGGGGCTCGGCTTGCCGGCGGGCGCCGGTTTCAGGGGTGGCGTCTGCGCGTACGACCCCCCCGCGGCCAGGGTCAGCACCAGCGCGAAGGCACCGGCCAGCGGCCGCCTTCGCCCAGGGTGAATCGAGCACACGCGAACGTCGGTGGGCGGGATCGCCCGGGAGCAGGGAACCATGAATCTCGGGTCGCCTCCGGCCCTCACGCCATAGCGCGGCCACCACCGCGCGGCGAGCCTCGACCCTGCAAGGACGAACGGACAACCGGAGCATGCGCCCTCAATACGCCCCCATGCGCCCCCATCGCCGCCGGGCGACCTGCGGCGCTCCGCGTCACCACGTGCCGCCCCGCGCCAGCACCTCATCCGCACGCGTCCCCCTCCGGAGGTCCAGAGTCATGTAGGCTATTCCTTTGCACCCCCACATCATCCCGTGACCGGATCCACCCCAGCCCCTCCCAGCGCCGTGCCACCCCCGGCCCCCGGGGGAGCCGGCCCTGTCGCGGCCATCCTGGCGCGGATGGATGAGAACCGATCTCCCCTGGGTGCCGCGCTCGCCCTCGCCGTCGATGCCTCCTCCGACGGCGTCGCCGTGGTCACCTGCGATGGCGCCGTGCTGCTCGCCAACGCCGCCATGGAGCGCGCTCTCGGCCTGCGCGCCGGCGAGCCCCTCGCCCCTACCGCGGCAACCCAGCTCGAACCTCTCCTCCGTGGTCTCTCCGAGCGCGGCCTCTCCGAGCGCGGCCTCTCCGAGCGCGGCCTCCCCGAGCGCGGCCTCCCCGAGCGCGGCCTCTCCGAGCTGACCCTCCGCCATGGCGAGCGCACCCTGCGCCTCTCGGCGACGCCGGTGTCCCTCGGCGAGGGCACCCGCGCGGGCACCCTGCTCCTCGCCCGTGACGGCGGCGAGCCCCAGGATCGCGCGGGCCGCGAGCAGACCTTGATCGAGGCCCTCGCTGCCCAGAGCCGCGCCACCGAGGAGGCCCAGCGCGCCCGCACCCAGGCCGAGGCCGCGAGCCGCGCCAAGAGCGCCTACCTCGCCAACATGAGCCACGAGCTGCGCACCCCCCTCAACTCCATCCTCGGCTTCGCCCAGCTCCTCGAACGCGACCGCGCCCTGAGCGAGCAGCACCGCGAGAACCTCCTCGTCATCAGCAAGGCGGGCGAGCACCTGCTCGGCCTGATCAACGACATCCTCGAGATGGCGCGCATCGAGGCCGGCCGCGCCACCCTCAACGAGGCCGACTTCGACCTCCACCGCCTGCTCGGCAGCGTCGAGGAGATGTTCGCGGTGCAGGCCCGCAAGAAGGGCCTCACCCTCGACGTCCACCGCGATCCCACCCTCCCGCGCTGCGTCCGCTCCGACGAGGGCAAGCTCCGCCAGGTGCTGATCAACCTCCTCGGCAACGCCCTCAAGTTTACCTCCCGCGGCCGCGTCGTGCTCCGCGCCCACGCCGCGACGCGCCCCACCGACCCTGGCACCCTCGACCACGTGCGGCTCCATTTCGAGGTCACCGACACCGGCCCCGGCATCGCCCCCCAGGAGATCGACACCCTCTTCCAGGCCTTCTCCCAGTCTCAGAGTGGCCGCGACCTCGGCGAGGGCACGGGCCTCGGCCTCGCCATCAGCCGCCAGTTCGTGAACCTCATGGGCGGCGACATCCAGGTGGAGAGCACCGTCGGCAAGGGCACGACCTTCCGCTTCGACATCCGCGCCGCCCTGTCCAGCGCCGCCGCGGTGCGCGCCACCCGCGCCCCCCGGACCGTGATCGGCCTCGCCCCTGGCCAGGCTACCTGCCGCATCCTCGTCGTCGACGACGGCTGGCAGAGCCGCCACCTCCTCATTCGCCTCCTCACCGGCCTCGGCTTCGAGGTCCGCGGCGCGACCAACGGCCTCGGCGCCATGGCCCAGTTCGAGATGTGGGAGCCGCACATGATCTTCATGGACATGCGCATGCCCCTCCTCGACGGCTACGAGGCCACCCGCCGCATCAAGGCCACCGACCGGGGCCGCGCCACCGTGGTCGTGGGCATGACCGCCAGCGCCTTCGAGCACAACCGCGCCCAGGTGCTCGCCGTCGGCTGCAACGACTTCCTCCGCAAGCCCTACCGCGACCACGAGATCCACGACCAGCTCACCCAGCACCTCGGCGTTACCTTCCTCTACGAAGAGCCCCGACAGAGCCTGCCGCCCCCGCCCCCCGCCACCGAAGACCAGCTCCGCGTCGCCGCCGACGCGCTCCCCGCCGAGTGGCGCGCCGAGCTTCACGACGCCGCGACCCGGCTCGATCGCAAGGCCGTGCTGCTCATGCTCGACATGATCCGCGTGCAAGACCCCGCCCTCGCCGAGTCGCTCATGGACCTCGTGCGCCACTACCGTTTCGACCGCATCCTCGCCCTCCTCGGTCCTGCCGATCTGGCGCCGATCTCCATCTCCGCCGAGGCCCTCTCCATGCATGCCAGAGGCACCGGGTCGTGAGCGACATGAGCCGCCACGACTCCACCCCGCCGCTCTCCTGGCGGCGCCCCAGCCTCTCGTCCGTCTCCCAGGGCGAGGTGCTCATCGTCGACGACAAGCCCGAGAACCTCGCCCTCCTCTCGTCGGTGCTCAGCGCCGAGGGCTACGAGGTGCGCGCCGCCATCACCGGCGCCATGGCGCTCACCGCCGCCGCGGCTTCCCCGCCCGACATCATCCTCCTCGACGTCAACATGCCCGAGATGGACGGCTACGAGGTGTGCCGCCGCCTCAAGGCCGACCGCCGCACCGCCGACGTCCCGGTGATCTTCATCAGCGTCCTCGCCGAGCTCGACGACAAGGTCGCCGCCTTCGACGCCGGGGCCGTGGACTACGTGACCAAGCCCTTCCACGTGCAGGAGGTCCTCGCCCGCGTCGGCACCCAGCTCCTCCTGCACCGCCAGCGCCGCGAGCTGTCGCGCCAGCGTCAGGAGCTCTCCCAGCGCTACCTGGAGATCCAGCAGCTCCACGCCGCCCTGCGCGAGTACCTCTCCGACCGCGCCTGGGAGAGCATCGCCGCGAGCGCCTCTCCCGACGCCCCGCCCGCGCCGACCCGCGAGGTGCTCACCATCCTCATCAGCGACGTCGCCGGCTTCGTGCGCATCTCCGAGCAGATGGACCCGGCCCCCCTGCTCGCCGATCTCAGCCTCTACCTCGCCACCTTGACCCAGGCCATCCACCGCCGCGGCGGCCAGGTGGACAAGTACCTCGGCGACGGCGTGCTCTCCTTCTTCAAGGACGCCCACGCCGCCGTGCTCGCCGCCCACGACATCCAGCGCGAGGTCGAGGCCTTCAACGCCCGCATGCGCGCCTCCGGCCGCCCCAGCTTCCCCACCCGGCTCGGCATCGCCACCGGCCCCGTGGTCCTCGCCAGCCTCGGCTCCCGCGGTCGCCGCGAGTTCACCCTCATCGGCGACCGCGTGAACGTCGCCTCCCGCCTCCAGGCCGAAGCCGCGCCCGGCGGCATCCTCATGGACGCCCGCACCTTCGTCGCCGCCGGCCGCCCCGAGAGCGCCGAGCCGATGACAGTGCTGCTCAAGGGCAAGCAGGACGCCGAGGCCGCCTACGCCATCCCGCCCGAACTCGCCGTGACCCCCCCGTCGCGGTGAGTTGACGCCCCCCGCGCCTCCCTCACCGCCGGGTGCGCAGCGCTTCTCCGAGCACCCGGTCGATCGACTCCACCGCGAACGGCTTCTCCAGGAACCCGTCGTAGGGCGTCTCCTGGGAGCCCTTGATCCCGGCGCTGGTGAGGTGCGCCTCGGAGTAGCCGCTCATCATCACCACCCGCACCGTCGGTCGCACGCCGCGCAGCGCTTCGAGCGCCTCGTAGCCGTTCTTGCGGGGCATGCTGATGTCGAGCAGCACGAGGTCGAAGTCGCCGCGCGCGTTCCGGAACACCTCCACGGCTTCCTCGCCGTCGGCGGCCATGGCCACGGTGTGCCCGCGCCTCCCGAGCACGCGCGAGAGCGTGATCCGCACGGCCTCCTCGTCGTCGACGACCAGGATGCGCAGCCGCTGGATCGGGGCCCGCGAGGGCGGATCGCGGGGCACGGGCACGGAGGCCATGCCGGGTACGAGCGGCACCCGCAGCCGGATGGTGGTGCCCCGATCAGGCTCGCTCTCCACCTCCACCTGGCCCCAGAGCCGCCGCACGATGCCCTGCACCGTCGACAGACCGAGGCCTCGGCCGCGACCCTTGGTGGTGAAGAACGGATCGAAGACGCGCCGGCGGGTCTCCGCGTCCATGCCGCAGCCGGTGTCGGCCACCTCCAGCACCCAGGAGCCGGCGCCCCCGGGGCGTGACGTCTGCCGCCCGCTCCCGCTGCTGATCGGCGCCGACTCCTCCATCCAGGCGCGGATGCGCACGTCGCCGCTCCGGCCCTGTATCGCCTCGGAGGCGTTCTGCACCAGGTTCATGACCACCTGGCGGAGCTGCCCCGGATCAGCCTCGATGCAGGGTGCCCCCCGGCTGCTCAGCGGGGCCCCGTCCAGCCCGCGCTGCCGCGGCATGTCGACCATGAGCCGCACGTCGCGCGCCACGCTGCGGCGGAGCGCGTCCACCATGTCGCTGACGAGCCGCGTCGGATCGAGCCGCTCTGCCGCGAACGGGCCGCCGCCCGCGTAGGTCAGGAGCTGCTTCGTCATCTCGCTCATCCGCCGCGCCGAGGCCTCGATCGTGCGCAGTGGCGCCTGCGCGGGTGAGTTCTGGGGCAGATCGTCGAGGGCGAGGCTTGCCTCCGTGAGCACCCCGGTCAGCAGGTTGTTGAAGTCGTGCGCGACGCCCCCCGCGAGCAGCCCCAGGCTCTCCAGCTTCTGGGCTTGCAGGAGGCGCTCCTCCACCTTGACGCGTGCCTGCTCCTCCACCACCCGCTCGGTGATGTCCTGGACCGTCCCGAAGATCTCCACGGTCTGCCCGGTCTCGTCCTGGCGCGCGGTCCCCCTGCCGGAGATGTACAGCACGCTCCCGTCGGGCCGCACCGCGCGGTACTCCAGCGCGTAGGGCGCGCCGTCGCGCGCGCACCGATCGAGCGCCTCCACGAAGCGCGGCCGGTCCTCGGGGTGCACCCCCTTGACCAGCTCGTCGAAGGACGGCGGCTCCTGGCGCAGGTCCCGGCCGAGGATCCGGTGCATCTCGTCGGTCCACACCACGGTGCGGGTGGGCACGTGGTAGCGGAACCCGCCGAGCTTCGCGATCGACTGGGCCGCGACGAGCGCCTCCTCCGACGAGCGGCGCGCCTGGTCGACCTGCTCTCGCTGCACCTCGGTCTGCTTGCGGTCGGACTCGTCGGCCATGATGCCGCTCACGCGGGTGCTGCCGTCGGGCAGAGGGCCGGTCGCCGCCCGGATGCGCACCCACCTCACGACCCCGGTCCTGCTGCGCACCCGCAGCTCGCAGTCGATGAGGCCTTGCCCGGCGGTCGCCGCCTTCGTGAGCAGCCGCGCTCGGGGGAGGTCGTCGGGCAGGATCAGCGCGTCGAGCGTGGTCGGGTCGGCGAGCAGCTCCTCGGGGGCGACGCCGAACAGCCGCTCGAATCCCTCGCTAGCATGCTCGTAGCGCATCGTGCCGTCCGGGTGGATCACCTGGGCGAACACGGCGGCATGTGGAATGCTGTCCACGACCTGCTGGAGCCGTCGGAACGCCTCCGCTGGTTCCAGGGGTTCATGGGAGCGCATGGGGCGCATGATAGTCTCCCGCGGAGCTGAGCCGCGCCGGATTGTGTGTTTCCCCCGTCAGTGCTCGGATCATCCGATCTCGACCTTGCTCCACATGTCGCGCCGCATCCGTTCCCGTCGCCGGTCGGTGCGCGTCACCAGCCGGGCCGCGCCCCAGGCGGCCAGGAGCTGTCCCTCCTGACCGAGGGCCGGCAGCACCGTCCGCCCCACGAGCAGCGTCCTCTCGATGGGGCCCCGGATCGGCTCTCCTGAAAGGCCCAGGTAGCCCGGCGGGTCCACCTCGAGCTGCCGCACCATCGGCTCCAGCCCCTTCAGGGTACCCCGATCGAGGAGCCGCCGCCGCCCGTCTTCGTACACCCACGCGGGCAGCCCGTCGTGCGCCGAGTCCACGAGGCGGAGGTGCCGCTCCAGGAACGGCAGCTCCGCGGAGACCGCATCGAGCACCACCTGCCGCGCGTCCCGCAGCCCGAGCTGCCCCCGGTCGGGCAGGAGCACCTCGGCCACGAGCAGCGACTCGTCCGGTGAGGTCGTCGACGGGGAGCGCTGGAGGTGGATGGTCGGTCTCACCGGCCCCGTGCGCCCTGCCCCGCGCGCGCCGCCAGGTCCTGCCGGAGGGGGCCGCGACGCCGCGCGCGCCTCCCCCGTGGGCCGCGCCGCGCCGGGGCGCGCGAGCCCTCCGCCGGGCCCCGGGAGCACGAACGCCTCCGGCCCGAGCGGCGCCGGCAGCCCCTCGTTGCGCACCACCATCGACACCACGAACCGCCCCACCGACGAGGTGATCCGGGGCCATTCCCGGAGCGCCCGCTTGTGGATCCCCTCGCCTCCGGACAGGGACGCCATGTCCTCGCCGTCGAGGTCGGTGATCACGTGCCCGGCGCTCGTCGGCTGCTCCGCCCCGTCGAGCAAGACCCCTGCCGCGGCCCCGCGCCGCACGTGGATCCCCGCGGCCCGCTCGTCGAGCAGGCACACCCCCCCGTGCGCCTGGATGCGCTCGATCAGGAACTCCTCGAGCTCCTCCTCGCCGCGCGGCAGCGTCATCACCCCCCGGGTCCATGCCCCGTGCAGCCGCGCCACCGCGAAGGGCGGCGGCATCGCCGACAGATCGGTCGCGAACCGCACCGACCAGGTGACGATGGCCCGGTAGAGGTGCCCGCGCGGGAACTCCACCATCAGGTCGGCGTCCGGCTCCGCGTGTGCGTAGGGCAGCATCGCCGCGTACCGCCCCGTCTCCCGCCGCTCCCAGAACGTGCCCGGCGGCCACACCGCGTCCCGCTCGAACGCCTCGTCCGCGGCGCTGTTCACCTGGGCGAGGTCGCCGTACAGCTCGTCGATCACCCGCCGCAGCTCCGGCAGCTCCCGGTCGATCTCCCGCCCGAAGAGGGCCATGTCCGGAGGGATGTCGAGCCGGAGGCGCGGCGCCAGCGCCTGCAGCATCGGCGACGCCGGGACCACCCGGCGCTTCCACGTCTGCGACTGCGCGAGCTCCACCATCACCTTGCGCCACGCGGGCGAGGGCTCGGCGAGCATCGTGAACGCCCGCCGCCGGAGCACGCGCGCATCCATGGTGTACGTCGGCGGCTTCTCCCCGTGGCCCACGACCATCACCGTGAAGTCGCGGCGCGCGAGCAGCGCCGCGGCCGTGAGCGCGCCGATGGAGCGCCCGATCACGATGACGTCGTAGTGCCGGTGGATCACGGCACCTGCTCCCACTCGCGCGCGTCGCCCTCGGCCCCCGGCTCTTCCTCGGGCGCGCCAGACGCGGACGCCTCGCCCTCCGCCAGTCCCTCGCTCCCCGCGATTCCCGCGATTCCCGCGATTCCCGCGATCCCCAGCACCGGCGTGACCCCGAGGAGCCGCGCCTTCACCCGCGCTCCCGGGCGGGTCGCCGGCCGGAGCCGGAGCCTGCCCTCGCTGATCCACCCGAGCGTCTTCACGAGCAGGGTGTGCTCCAGGGTGATGAGCCGCGCCGCGAGCGTGTCCCGATCGTCGCCGTCGAGCACCGGCGCCACCGCCTGGGCGAGGATGGGCCCGGTGTCCGTCCCCGCGTCCACGAGGTGCACCGTGCACCCGGTGAGCTTCACCCCATGGTCGAGCGCCTGCTGCTGCGCATCCACCCCCGGGAACGCGGGCGAGAGCGCGGGGTGGATGTTCACCACCCGGTCCGGGAACGCGGCGAGGAACGTCGGCGTGAGCAGCCGCATGAACCCCGCCAGCACCACCCACGACACGCCCGCCTCGCGCAGCGCTGCGACGAGCGCCGCGTCGAAGCTCTCCCGATCCGGGAAGGCCCGGTGCGACACCACCTGCGTCGGCACCCCGGCGCGCGCGGCGCGTTCGAGGGCCGGCGCGCCCTCCTGGTTCGAGATCACCAGCCGCACCCGCGCTTCCAGCCGCCCCTCGGCAACCGCGTCGAGGATGGCCTGCAGGTTGGACCCACGTCCCGACACGAGGACCCCGAGGTCGAGCTGCGGCATGCCCGCCCAGATACTACGCCCACGCCAGGGCGCACGCGCTTTTCTGCCTTTTTCCCCGCCGCCGCCGTTCTTTCGCCCGCTCTTCCGCCGGTTCTCACACCTCCGGGGCGGCGGGGATCAAGGCGTCCGCACGCAGCGGAACCCGATGTAGCTCGCCCACACCTCGTCGTTGCCTCGCCCACGGTGCGCCGCGTGCACCAGCCGCTCGTCGTCGCTCGCCCACGCGCCGCCGCGGTCCACGAACGTCTCGTCGGAGCAACCAGGGTCGTCGTAGCTGCAGTACGCGCTCGTGGTCCACTCCCACACGTTTCCGGCCATGTCGAGCAGCCCCTCGGGTGTGACGCCCTCCGGGAAATCGCCCACCGGACAGGTCCCCTCGGCGCGGTTCCAGCAGAGCTTTTCCCCGTCGAAGGTGTCGCCCCACGGGAACATGCGCCCCTTCACGCCGCGCGCCGCGAACTCCCACTCCTCCTCGGAGGGCAGCCGCTTGCCCTGCGCCTTGCAGTACGCCTCCGCCTGCCTCCACGTCACGCAGTTCATGGGGTGCCGCGCCCTCTCCGCGCGCCCCGCGTTGCACTGCATTGCTCCTTCCGAGGGGCTCTGCCCGGGGATCCCCGACGTGGCCACCCCTTCCGTGCACGTGCCCGCGTCCACGCACTGCGCGTAGGCCTCGGCCGTCACCTCGGTCACGTCCATCCAGAACGCGCCCACCTTGACCTCGTGCTCGGGCGCTTCGTCCGCATCGCACCCCGAGAAGCCCATGGTGAAGCTCCCACCCTTGATACGGACCATGCCGTGCAGGGCGCGTATCTGCGCGGCGTCCCCTTCCGTCGGCGGGGTCGTGTCCACCTCCCTCAGCGTGGGCGTGGTCACCGGGGCGATCTCCAGCACCACGGCCGGTGCCCCGCCCGCTGCGCCACCAGGGCCACTCCCCGCGCATCCGACGAGTGCGGCCACGGCGCCCACCGCGCCCACCACGGCCACGGCGCCCACCACGCCCACCCTCGCAAGCAGCGCCCACCCTCTGCCCAGACTGCGTTGCATCGCCTCCGTGGTCGGCATCCTGCCACGTCTCGGCGCGACAGGACGTCTCGGCGTGGTGGTAGGGTCGCGGTCCGCACCTCGGCGCAGATCCTCATGATCCACCTGGAGCTCCTCGGCGCCCACACCCGGCTTCTCTCTCCGCTCTGCGCCCGCTGTCCGCAGGGGAGCGCCGGCTGCTGTTTCAGCCCGCCCCCCGTCGACTGGTCCGACATCGGCCGCATCGTCGCCCTGGGCGGCCGCGATTTTCTCCTCGCCCGGATCGCTGCGGGTCATCTCCAGCCCACCGCGTCGGGCCTGCGCATCCTCCGGGTGCGGCGCCGCGAGCGCCCCACCGATCGGCGCCAGAACAAGTGCGTGTTCCACGGCGCCGAGGGCTGCACCATCGACCACACCCTCCGCCCCGCCACGTGCAACTACTACGTCTGCGAAGACACCTTCCAGGAACGCGCGCCTCCCCGCGAGGACGTGCAGGGCGAGGCCTCCACCGCCTCCGGGGACGAGGCTGTCGTCGCTGCCGTGACCGCCGCACGCCGTGCCCATGCAGCGCTGCACACGCTCTACACGCGCTGGGACGAGGCGCTCGCGGTCCGCATCGCGGCCGGCTGGCCCGAAGGCCCGCCCTGGGATGCCGCGTTCCTCGACTGGCTCGGCGAGGAGCAGCGCCACCTCGAAGCACAGGCAGGTCCGCTGGAGGCGCTGCGACCGTGAACACCGGGTGACGGGAGCGTCCGCGAAGAGGGAGGGCGAGGGCTGGGAGGGGTGTGGGGGCACTGGCGACCATGACCGTTCGGGGTGGTGAGGTCCGCCTTTGAAGCTCCGGAGGCCATCGGGAGGGGTCTCCACGGAACAGGCTTGGAGTTCGCGACCCCAACCGTTGGGGTCCGGTACCCCACCGGTTGGGGTCCGCGATGCCAACGGTCGGGGTCCGCGATGCCAACGGTTGGGGTCCGCGATGCCAACGGTTGGGGTCCGCGATGCCAACGGTCGGGGTCCGTGATGCCAACGGTCGGGGTCCGTTCCTGATCCGGGAGATCCCGGGATTGCCTCGCCGGCACGATTCGGCGTCCCGCTTTCCCGAGGACCGGGGTAGGGTGCCGGCCATCGCGATGGCCGAGCTGAAGCCTACGGACAAGTCCGACGAGGCGGCCCTGCGCCGGACCCACGCGCTCATCGGCCGGGTCATCTCCCAGCGCTACCGCATCGACGAGGTGATCGCGATGGGCGGCATGGGCGCCGTGTACCGGGGCGAGCACGTGCGCATGCGCAAGCGGGTCGCCATCAAGATCCTGCACCCGGACACCGAGGGCCTCCCGGAGCTGGTGAAGCGCTTCGAGCGCGAGGCGGTGGCCGGAGCGCACATCCAGCACCCCAACGTGGCGACTGCGACCGACTTCGGCGAGACCGAGGACGGGCTATTCTACCTCGTCGCGGAGTACGTCCGCGGGATCACGCTGCACGACCTGATCCGCCGGGGGCCGCTCGCGCCGGCGCGCGCGGCGCACATCGCGCGGCAGCTCGCGGCGGCGCTCGGGGCCGCGCACGCGATGGACATCGTCCACCGCGACCTCAAGCCCCGCAACGTGATGGTGGTCGAGGCGCAGAGCGACCTCGTGAAGCTCATCGACTGGGGGTTCGCGAAGGTGCGCATGGAGCGCCTGAGCGCGGTGGCCGCCGAGCTTTTGCACACCGAGCAGCCCTCGACGATCGAGCGGCTCACGGGCGCCGGCGTCGTGTTCGGGACCATGGCGTACCTGGCGCCCGAGGCCGCGTTCGGGATGGAGGCGGTGGACGCGCGCTCGGACCTGTTCGCGCTGGGGATCATCCTCTACGAGATGCTGGCGGGGTGCCATCCCTTCACGGCCGACGACCCGGTGCAGCTCTTCACCAGGATGTCGACCCTGCAAGCGCCGCCCATCGCGGAGCGCGCGCCGGGGACGCAGGTGCCGGTCGCGCTGGAGGCCGTGGCGCGCCGTCTGATCCAGAAGCTGCCCGATGCGCGCTTCTCCTCGGCGGAGGCGCTGCTGGAGGCGCTCGACGAGGCGTGCGAGGAGGCCTCGCTGTCCTTGCCACGGCCGGTGTCTTCCTCGACGCGCCCGCCGCCCGGCTCCGCGGCGAAGGCGAGCGTGCCGCCACCTCCCGCGGTGCCCGAGATCGCGGCGGACTCCGGCACGACGGCGCCCTCTGCGCTGTCGCCCTCGCAGCGGGTGACGTCGTCGGGGCTGCGCAGCTCCGAGGAGCCCGGAGCGCCGGAGGGCGCCGCGTCGAAGCCCGCCTCCTCGGACCTCGACGGGCGGGTGTCTGCGGAGCGCGTGTCTGCGGAGCGCGTGTCTGCGGAGCGCGTGTCTGCGGAGCGCGTGTCTGCGGAGCCGAACCCCATCGAGCGGGTGTCCGCGGAGCGGGTGAGCGCCGAGCCCGTGTCGGACCAGCCGATGTCCGCCGAGCGCACTTCCGCGGAGCCAGTCTCCAGCGGGGAACCCTCGCCCAGGGCTGGCGCGTCTCCTGAGGGCGTGCGCACCTCGGAGTCGTCGTCGGCGGCGGCTCCGAAGGCGGAGGCGGAGGCGGAGGCGCCCTCGCAGGACGCGGGAGGAAAGCGCCAGGTCATCGCCGAGCGCACGCCGCCGCCTTCGGAGCCGCCGTCTTCGGAGCCGCCGCCGCCGTCGGAACCCTTCAGCTCGCGCCCGGCGCTCACCCCGGATCTCGACGCTCCCCGGGCAGCAGGCGCGGGCGGCGGGAAGGGCAGCGCGGGGGCAGCCAAGAAGCCCGGCGATGCACGCCGCAAACCGCAGGGCAACCTCGCGGCGCTGGTGTTCGGGGGAGCCATCCTCGGGATCTTCTGCGTGTGGGTGGTCACCCGGGGCGATGACGCGGACAGACCGCCGTCGCGGACCGAGGCCCTCTCGGAGAAGCTCAAGCCCAGGCAGAAGTCTCTCGAAAACATGCGGATCGTGACCCCGAGTGCGCGCGCGCTCGGCTCGGCGCGGCCGCCCTCTCCGGAAGCCGCTTCAAGCACGTCGGCCGCCGCGTCGGCCACGCCCGCAGCGCCCGCAGGCGCGCCGGACCCGGCCGTGCGCGAGGCCCTGCAGGAGGCCGTGAAGAAGCGGAGCTGGGACGAGGCTGCCGACATGCTGCTCGACCTGGCGAAGCGCGACCCCGGCGCGCTCGACAGCGCCGTCATGGCCGACGCAGCGCGCGTCATCGCGGTCGCTGTGGCCGCGCCGCCGGGGACCAACCCGCGCGCCGAGCCGGTGTTCGAGGCACTCGCCAGGAGCTTCGGGACCGGCGGCCCCGACGTGCTCTACCGCCTCATCGAGACCCGAGGGCGCTCGGGCCCGGCGCTGCGCGCCGCCGAGAAGCTGCGCAGTCCGGAGGTCGCCGCGGTCGCGAGCCCGGCGGTGCGGACCGCCTTCGCGCTGCGCGACGTGCCGTGCAACGAGAAGCTCGACCTGCTTGACCGCGCCGTCGCGGAGGGCGACGCGCGCACCCTGCTGGTGATGGAGACGATGGTGCGCGCTTGCTTCACCCAGAGCCAGACCGTGGACGACGCGATCCAGCGGCTCAAGGACCGGCTGAAGGCGAAGTAGCGCGCCTTCGCCGGGCGCGCCTGGGCTGACAGCGCGGCTGGCAGCGCGGGCAGTAGGCGCTGGTCCTCCCGCCCAGGGTCATCTTGTCGAGCGTCGTGCTGCAGCGCGGGCAAGGCGTGCCGGCGCGGTCGTAGACCAGGAAGGGGTTCTCGGGAGCGAGGCCGCTCCCCAGGTACGCGACCTCCGGCTGCGCGGCGAGCGAGGCGAGGGTGTGGGTGATGGAGGCCTCGATCCCGGCAGCCACCGCCGCCACCTCGTCGGGGGCGAGGCCGTGCGCGGGCCGGGCCGGGTGCACGCCGGCGCGGAACAGCGCCTCGGTCGCCTGGATGTTGCCGACGCCGGCGATGACCGTGGGATCCATGAGCGCGACCTTCACGGGGCGCGTGGTGCGCGCGAAGGCCTGGCCGAGCGCGGAAGCGTCCACGCCGTCGCGCAGCGGGTCGGGGCCGAGCGCGAGGAGGTCGGGCAGCGCGGGGAGGGTGGAGGCAGGGGCGACGAGGAGACGGCCGAACATGCGCGGGTCGTCGTTGTGGAGCACCACGCCCTGCGGGAGGTAGATCCTGGCGCGGCTGTGGCGCGGAGGGGGCTCGCCGGGGAGACGGCGGAGCCAGCGGCCCGTCATGCCGAGATGCGAGAGCAGGCCCGCGTCGGCGTCGAAGGTGAGGAGCATGGCCTTGCCGCGCCGCTCCACGCGGTCGAGCGTCCGGCCCTTCAGCATGCGGGCGAAGGCGCGGGGACTCTGCCCGCGCAGCATCCGGGTCGGGTCGGCCTCCGCCCCCTCGATGCGCTGCCCCGTGAGCCAGTGCGCGAGCGCGCGCGCGGTGTGCTCGACCTCCGGTAGCTCAGGCACGTCGTCCTCCCGCGCAGAGCGAAGCAGCCAGAGGCACCCCGAGCAAGCGCCGAAGGGCCGTGACCCCCGTTGACGCCGTCCATCCGCGCAGCTTCCCTGCGACACCATGATCTTGCCTGCCTTCGCACGCACCCGGCACCCGCGGCGTTCCCTGAGCACCGCGCGCACCACACCTTCCGTGCTCGCAGCGGCGGTTTCCTTGCTGGCCATCTCTGGCTGCTCCAACGACGGCATGCCCAGCGGTGATCCGGGCAGCACGGGGAGCGGCGCCGCCTCGGGGACCGGAGGCAGCGGGGGCGCGGGCGGCGCGGGCGGCGAGAACGTCGGAGGGAATGCCGGCACGGGCGGTGCGGGCGGCGGCCTGGGCGGCGCCGGTGGCGGCCTGGGCGGCGCGGGGCAGGGCGGCGCTGGCGGGAGCGGGCAGGGCGGCGGGCCGGCGTGTGCGCCGGGGGAAACCGAATTCTGCTACTCGGGTCCCCCTGGCACCGGGACCACGGGCCTCTGCAAGGCCGGGGTGCGGACCTGCAGCGCCGACGGCAGCGGGTTCGGGCCCTGCTTGGGCGAGGTGGTGCCGCAGCCGGAGACGTGCACGACACCCGGCGACGACGACTGCGATGGCCAGGTGAACGAGGACGGTAACGGGTGCCTCTGCGTGCCCGGGCAGATCATGGCCTGCTACTCGGGACCGGCGGGCACCGACGGGATCGGCGCCTGCCACGCGGGCACCCAGACCTGCGCGCCGGGCGGGACGTCGTACGGGCCCTGCATGGGCGAGGTGGTGCCGCAGCCGGAGACGTGCCTCACCGTGGTCGATGACGACTGCGACGGGCAGATCAACGAGTCGGGAGCGGGCTGCGTGTGCGCACCCAACACCACGGCGCCCTGCTACAGCGGCCCTGCGGGGACGCAGAACGTCGGCAACTGCGTGGGCGGGGTCCGGGCGTGCAACGCGCAGGGCACGGCGTACGGACCGTGCATCGGCGAGGTGGTGCCGCAGGCGGAGTCGTGCCAGGCGCCGGGAGACGAGGACTGCGACGGGCAGATCAACGAGCCGGACGCGGGGTGCGGCGGCTGCGTGCCGGGGTCGACGGAGAGCTGTTACAGCGGCCCTGCGGGGACGGCGGGCGTCGGGATCTGCATGGCGGGGATGCGGACCTGCTCGGTGCAGGGGTGGGGACCCTGCACGGGCGAGGTGGTGCCGCAGGCCGAGGACTGCATGACGGCGGCCGACGAGAACTGCGACGGCTCGTCGGTCGGGTGCGGCGCGCCGGTGTGGTCGCGGCGCGGAGGAGACACCGCGGACCAGGACGCGACGGACGTGGTCACGGACGCGGCCGGGAACGTGTACCTGGTCGGAGACTTCGCAGGCACCATCGACCTCGGGGGCGGGACGCTCACGAGCGCGCTGGCGACCACCACCGACGTCTTCGTCGCCAAGTTCTCGCCGAGCGGCGCGCACCTCTGGAGCAGGCGCCTCGGGAGCGCGGGGAGCGACCATGCGTACGACGTCGCCATCGCGCCGGGAGGGCAGGTGGTGATCGCCGGGTCGTTCGTGAGCACCGTCGACCTCGGCAATGGGCAGATGCTGACGAGCACCGGAGGCCTGGACGGCTTCGTGGCGACCCTCAACGCAGCGACCGGAGACGCGATGTGGGGCAGCTCTTTCGGCGGCCCCGGCGCGGACGATGAGGGGCTCGGGGTGGCGCTCGACGCCCAGGGAAACCTGACGGTCGTGGGCACCGCGGCGGCGTCGTTCTCGTTCGCGGGGACGCAGCTCGACGCGGCCGGGGGCAACGACATTTTCGTGGGGAGGCTCAATGCTTCCGGCATGCCGCAGTGGGGCCGGCGCTACGGCGACGCCATGTTCCAGGGCGCCCGCGGGGTCGCAGTGGACGCGACGGGGGCTGCGGTGATCCTCGGCTTCTTCAACGGGAGCCTCGATTTCGGCGGAGGGACGCTGACCTCGCAGAGCGGCGAGGACATCTTCCTCCTGAAGCTCGGCCAGAGCGGGAACCACCTGTGGAGCAAGGCGTTCGTGGGGACGGGCTCGAACATCGGCCACCGGGTGCGGGTCGACGCTGTGGGCAACGTGATCGCCTCGGGGTACGTGGTGGGCGCGCTGGATTTCGGCGGCGGGGTGCTCCCGGCCGGCGGCTCCCAGGACGTGTTCGTGGCGAAGTTCGACGGCACCGGGGCGCACCAGTGGAGCAAGCGGTTCGGCAACGCGCAGGAGCAACTCGGCTACGGCCTCGACGTGGACCCGAACGGCAACGTGGCGCTCACGGGCCGCCTCCTGGGGTCGGCGGACTTCGGGGGCGGGACGCTCACCTCGGCCGGGGGCGTCGACGTGTTCGTGGCGAAGCTCAGCGCCACGGGCGCGCACCTCTGGAGCCAGCGCTACGGCGACGCGACGGGGGGTCAGTGGGGGCGCGCGGTGGCCTTCGACCCGGCGGGGAACCTGGTGGTGAGCGGCCGCTTCCAGGGCAGCCTGAACTTCGGGGGCGGGGCGCTCGATAGCGCGGGGAGCTGGGACGCCTTCGTGGCGAAGCTCGCGCCGTGAAGGATCACCCCGTGAAGCACCCTCACCAGCAGCAGTCGCGCTCCGGCGATCTCCCCACTACACTCCAGCCCCGTGCAGCCAGGCCCCGATCCGTCTCTCCAGAAAGTGCCCCAGGTCCGTAGCCGACCGTTGCTCATCGGAGGGGCGATCCTGGTGCTGGCGAGCAGCATCTTCGGCACGGTGATGTTCCTGCGGGTGGCCGAGGGGGGGGCGTACACGGTGCCCGTGGAGAGCAGCATGCCCCTCGCGCTCGGCGACAAGCTGGCGATGCGCATGGGCCGTGACTCGTGCAACGTCAACGTGCTCGGGCTCGTGCCGGACGGTCGGGTGCTCGGCGTGGGGTGCGGCGAGAGCGCGCCGGCGCCGCTCGCGCGCAAGTCGTTGAACGCGCGGACGAGCGTGTACTTCCAAGGCGGCACCGCGAAGGGAGACGTGGTGCTGGTGAACCACGCGGGGGCGTGGTCGCGCGCCGAGGTGCTGGGCCTGGCGCCGGAGCGCAACGTGCAGGTGCGGGTGCTTGAGGCCGAGGCCATCGAGCCGGTGGTCGACCAGCGCTCGCTGGTGATCGTGCAGCGCGCGAGCGACGCGATCGAGCAGGGCATCGACGTGCCACTGCCGGTGGACGCCCCGGTCCTGGCGGGAGACATGCTCGCGCTGCCGCAGGGGAGCGGAGGGACAGTCCCGGTGCGGATCGAGGCCGTCACCGGCGACACGGTGCGTGTGCAGCGGGGACGAGGGGCGCTCGCCGGGTTCACGCCCGAGGCGTCACCTCCCTCGGAGGAGCCTCGGTCGGCGCTGTGGGTCCGTGCCGCGCGGACGATCGATGCGATCCCGGCAGGGACGGTGGTGCTCGGGCGCGAGGGGAGCGCGTGGGTGCGCAGCACGGTGCTCGGTCCCGAGAAGGACCGGAAGGTGCGGATCAAGCGCGTGGACGGCGGCGCGGAGGAGGTGCGGCCGCAGCAGGATCTGTTGCTGCTGCGCAGCGGAGGCCAGGGGCCGTGAAGCGCGTGCGGCGTGCGCGGCGTGCGCGGCGTGTGCAGTGAACGCGAGGTGCGCGCGGGGTGCGTGAGCGTCGGCGGGCGCGAGGTTGTCCGAGCTACCGACATCGGGTATCACGCGGCCATGAGCGCCACGTGGTGGATCTACAGCCCCCTCGCTCCGCAAGCGATGCGCGATCTCGAGGCCGAGTGCGAGCGCGCGGTGGAGGCCTTCCTCGAAGAGCACCCCGGGTGCGACGACGAGGTCGCGGAGGTGCTCGCCGGGGGAGAGCTGCGGAGCCTCGACGAGGTGAAGGAAGGCTACGCGCGCTACCGCACGAAGCTCTCTGCGGCGGTCGCCGCCCGGGTCGAGGCGTGCCGCTCGGTGATGACCCTGGAGCGCCCCGGGGATCTCGACGTCGACGCGCTGCAGGTCTCCGTGCTGCGCTATCTCCTGGAGCGGACGGGGGAGGCGCTGGTGATGTTCAATGACTACCCGCTGGTGCCCTCCGAGCATGCGCTGGAGAACCTCGCGGAGAAGGAAGGCGCAGAGGGGTTCGGCGCGACGCCGGCTGCACCGAAGCCGCGTCGGGCGCGCATGCCTGCGACGGCAGGTGCCGCGAAGGTGGGGAGCGCGAAGGCGGGGAGCGCGAAGGCCGGCGCTGCGAAGGCGGGGAGCGCGAAGGCGGCGACCGCGGAAGTGGAAGAAGACGCCACTGGCGAAGAACGGGCGGCGCGTGTGGAGCACCTGCTGAGTGCTGCGCGCGACAACCCGGAGCTGTCCATCGACGTGGTGGAGGTGCTGCGGAAAACCCCGGATCTCGGCCGTCGGTATGCGGCGTTGCTCATCGAGGAGGGCTCCCAGGCCGACGCCAGCGCTGCGAAGTCCCTGAGGGCGGCTCCGGAGGAGGTTGCGTCGGTCGCGGACAAGCTTGAGGCAGCGCTCCGGGCGGTCACAGGCTGAGCAGAGACCGGGGCGCGATGTCCAGAGCCGGACATCGGAGGAGCACGTTCTCCACGGGGGCGTCCCCACATCGTGCGTCACCGGCGTGAATTAACGGATATTCTACCGTCCGCACTCCTCATCAGGGAGCCTTCCGGATTCCCAACACGCGCGTCAGAGCGCGTTACTGGAACTGGGGGGAATCCTGTCGCAAATGATCCTCACGACGGCTGACGAGGGGTTGGCCGTCACCCCGCACGGAGAGTTGGTCATGAACCGTTCGCTTTATGTTGGTCTCGTTGCTTCGGCCCTCACCGCGGGGGTCGCGTTCACCGCCCACGCGAAGCTCTCGGCGACTGGCACTTCCAGCGTGGAGTTCAAGGCCACCGGGCCCGCGGGGCTGAGCATCGTGGGCAAGTCGAGCGAGGTACGCGCCAGCGACACGGCCGACAGCGTGACGATCGTGGTCCCGCTCGCCAAGCTCGACACGGGCATCGGGCTGCGCAACGACCACATGCGCGACAAGTACCTGGAGACCAGCAAGTACCCGAACGCGGAGCTGACCGTGGCCAAGTCGGCGATCGGCTACCCCGCCGTGGGCGCGGGCGAGGCGACGGGTCAGCTCAAGCTGCACGGGCAGACCAAGCCGGTGAAGTTCAAGTACGAGGCGAAGAAGAGCGGCACCGGGCACGCGGTGTCCGGCACCGTGCGCGTCAACATGACGGAGTTCGGCATCGAGAAGCCGAGCTACATGGGCCTGTCCGTCAAGCCCGACGTCGATGTCGCGGTGACCTTCAACACCGCCGATCAGTGAGATCCCCACGGTGCGCCTCACGTGCGTGAAGTGCGTGTGAGGCGCGCTGACGTGCGCCGCGCGCGCTTTCCTTGGACTGCCGTCCTTCTCGCTTTCTGACGCTTCCCCACAACCGATCCGAGAGAACGCCGATGGACTCGTTTCCGCGCGTGGTGCTTCCGTTCGTCCTCGCGCTGGCCGCTGCGGCCGGCTGCTTCATGCCGCCCGGTGAGGATCCGGGTGAAGGTCCCTCCGGTGGGGGGGCTGGCGCGCCCACGCCCTCCGGGTCGACGGGGAACGGGGCGGTGGTCGACGGTGGTCTGCCGTGCGACGTGAGCGCGGTGCTGGCGACGTACTGTCAGGGCTGCCACGGCGCCGAACCGTCCGCACCCATGTCGCTCCTGACCTACGAGGATCTCACGGCGGGCGCGGCCTCGGACCCGGCGCGGAGCGTGGCGGAGCTGTCCGTGGAGCGCATGGTGTCGACCGAAGCACCGATGCCGCCAGGGAGTGGTCCGACGGTGCCCGTGGCCGAGGTGGAGGTGCTCAGGGCCTGGATCGAGGCGGGAACGCCGCGCGGTGACTGTGGCGGGTCAGGCAACCCGGGGCCGGTGGCCACGGTCTGCACGAGCGAGCGGCAGTGGCGGATGGGTGACGACAACCCGCGCCCCGGCGGGGGGGAACTCGACGAGGAGGGGCCGTGGATGAACCCGGGGCGCGCCTGCATCGCGTGCCACACCGAGAGCGGTGAGTTCGACGAGGACGAGGACGACGAAGATTTCGTCTTGCTGGGAGGCACGGTGTATCCGACGCTCCACGAGCCGGACCTTTGCTATGGAGTCGACGGAAACACCACCGACGCGCGCGTCGTCATCACGGACGCGCAGAACCGGACGTTCTCCTTGCCTCTGCAGCCGACGGGAAACTTCTACCTCCCCGGCGACGAGGGTCCCGTGAGCTTCCCGATCAAGGCCAAGGTGGTCGCGAACGGGAGAGAGCGCGTGATGAACACGCCGCAGTCGAGCGGTGATTGCAACGGTTGTCACACCGAGCAGGGAAAAAACGGTGCGCCTGGACGAATCTATCTCCCCTGAGCCCAGACCTCTTCGACATCGCGGGAGGCGGCCGTCCCGCCTCTGTCGTCTCCCCCGACTCCTCCTCGCGGTGATGCTGCCGCTCGTGGTCCTGCTCGTGGGGGAGCGGGCGTGGGCCTACCCGTGGATGATCCGCCACGACTACACGAGCTGCGCCACGTGCCACATCGATCCGTCGGGCGCCGGGTTGATGACCATGTACGGCCGCGCGCAGAGCGAGATCCTGCTGCGCACGCGTTACGGGACGCCGCCGGCGGACGAGGACCCCTCGAAGCTCGGCGGCTTCATGTTCGGCGCCGTGCCCCTGCCGGAGGAGCTGCTCCTCCAGGCCGACGCGCGCAGCCTGTTCCTGCACGTGCAGCCGCCCTCCCCTGCGCCGAGCGTGAACCGGTACATCCTCATGCAGGCGGACGTCGCGGCAGGGCTGATGATCGACCGCTTCCGGGCCTCGGTCTCGCTCGGCTACGTGCACGAGGGCGCGCTCGGCGCCTCGGTGACCCACGGCGAGTTCAACCGGCTGGTGTCGCGGCAGCACTGGGCCGGCGTGGTGCTCGGAGAGAGCGAGCAGTTCACGCTGCGCGCGGGCCGCATGAACCTACCCTACGGGCTGCGCATCATCGAGCACACCATGTGGACCCGCTCGACGACGCTCACCGACATCAACGCGGCCCAGCAGCACGGAGTGGCCTTCGCGTACGTGGAGGAAGCGTGGCGGATGGAGGCGATGGCCATCATCGGCAACCTCCAGCTCTCGCCGCCGGAGCTGCGCGAGCGCGGCTACTCGGCCTACGTGGAGCGGGCGTTCGGGCAGTCGCTGGCCCTCGGCGTGTCGAGCTTGGTCACCTTCACCGAGCGCGACCTCGCGGCAGGGGCGCCGATGTTCCGTCACGCGCACGGCCTCTTCGCGCGCTACGCGCCGGTGAAGCCGGTGGTCCTGATGGCCGAGGGTGACTTCGTGCTGCGCTCGCCGAAGGACGCCTCCCTGGAGCCCGGCGCGACGGGGATGCTCCAGGTCGACGTGGAGCCGATCCAGGGCGTGCATGTGATCGGGGCGGGGGAGCTGCTCAACGCGAACTTCTCCGAGAGCGGGACCTCGTTCGGCGCGTGGGCAGGCGCCCAGTGGTTCTTCGCACCTCACGCGGACCTCCGGTTCGATTTCAACTACCGCAACGTGCCGGTCGGCGAGGCCCGCGCCGGCGTGACCTCCATCCTGGGGCAGATTCATGTTTTCCTTTGAGAAGTGGATCGCGGGCGCAGCGCTCGTAGGCCTGGTCTCGTTCGCGGCAGCGCCCGCCTCCGCGACGCCGAACTTCCCTGGCGTCATCGCCACCAACCTCGGCCTCGACGCCGCGCCGGACTGCGTGCTCTGCCACGTGGGCGCGACCAAGGTCGGGACGGTGACCACGCCCTTCGGGGTGAGCATGCTCAGCCGCGGGCTCGTGGCCTACGACGAAGGCTCCCTGTCGCTCGCGCTCCAGGCGCTCGACGGGGAAGAAAAGGACAGCGACGGCGACGGCGTGACCGATCTCGACGAGCTGCGGAGCGGCGAAGATCCCAACGTGGCGGCGGGCGGCACGGCACCCCTCGCGCCCGAGTACGGCTGCAGCGTCGCCTCGCCCGGGAGCCAGAGCACCCCGGCGCTGGGGGGCACGAGCGCGCTCCTCGCCCTCGCGGCGCTTGCTGCGTTCGTTCGACGATCGGCCTCCCGGAAGGACGCGCGCGTGTCGCGGTGATCGCGCCCGGCCTGCCCAGCAGCCCGGTGAGGACGGGCAGGCCGAGCGCATCGGCGCGCGAAGGAAGCGTGGAAGAAGGCGCGGAAGAAGCGCGAAGGACACAGACGCGCGTCGGGAACGAGGTGCTAGAGTTCCGGGACTCGGGCGTCATGGCTCCCAGCAAGGCAAGGCATGCGCGGGCTCAGTCGCTGGCCCAGCGCTTCTATGCAGGGCGCTACGCCGACATCGTGCGCGAGCACATCGACGGCCCCCACGAGGCGGAGCTCTCCTCGGACCTGCCGTTCCTCGTGGGCGCGCTGGCCTTCGTGGGGCGGCTCGAAGAGGCGCGGGCGCTCTTCTCGGGCCGCAGGCGGCGCAAGGACGTGCCCGAGGGAGACCCGACCCTCGTCGCTGCGCGCTTCTTCCTCGCAGTGGCGTACTGCAGGGCAGGGCGGCTGGAGGAGGCGAAGCGGGAGGTCTCGCTCAACCTGCGCGCGGCGTCGCGCCACGGCGGGCCGCTCTCGCGCTTCTACGTGCTGCAGGGGATGGGCTGCTACCGCTACTTCACGGGGAGGCTGCGCCAGGCGGCGCGCCACGCCCTCCGCGCGCTGGAGTACGCCTTCGTGGCCGCGTTCCCCTACGGGCGGTTCCTGGCGACGGACCTGCGCGGGCACGTGCTCGTCCAGCTCGGGGCGGTGCAGGAGGGGCTCTCGCTCCTGGAGACGGCGCGCACGCTCGCCGGGGCGCTCGATCTCGCAGGAAACGCGACGGCGCTCGATTTCGCGCTGGGCATCTACCGGGCGCGCTTCGGGGTGGTGCAAGGGCGCGAGGCCATCGCCATGCTGAACGACCTGCAGGCGAGGACGCGGCCCGACGACTCGTACTCGAAGCGCTCGCTCTGCATCGAGATGGCCTCGCAGTACGCGCTGGCGGGCGAGGGGGACGTGGCCTGGGGGCTGCTTGAGCGGCTCGGGACCGAGCAGCTTCCGGACGGGGGCGACGTGCGGGCGAGGATCCGCTTCCTGCTCGCCTGCGCCAACGTGGCGCGGCTCCGCTACGGGGCGCCGAGCATGGCGCCGTTCGTGAGCGAGGCGCGCGCGCTGGTGGGGGCGCATGAGGACATCGCCCTGGAGCTCGACGTGTCCTGCATGGAGATCCTGGCGACCGACGACGCCGAGGAGCGGGCGCGGATCGAGGCGCGGCTCCGGGCGCTGCACCGCCGCTCGGGGATCTCGCGGGTGTGGCTGCGCGAGGGGCGCGCGGAGTCGAGCCCCCCGGCACAGCTCGGCGCCGAGGTGCTCGAAGAGGACCGGCTCGGCGCGCTCTATGCGGCGTGCCTGCGGGGCTCGCCGGAGCTCGGCTCGCGGGTGATCGCGACCGGGCACTGGGGGCTCTTGCCGCTCTGCCTGGGGTTCGCGCCAGGCAGGCGTTTGATGCTGCTCGACCGGCGCCTCGTCGTGGAGGACCACGGCAACGTGACGGTGGTGAGCGACGTGTCGGACGGCACCCGCACCTTCCTGCGGGCGCTCGGCGGCGGCGAGCGGCACAGCAAGGAGGACCTGCTCCGGCTGGTGTGGGGGATCGGCGCTTACCGCCCCGACGCGCACGATCCGGTCATCCACACGGCGGTGAGCCGGCTCCGGGCGCTGCTCGGGGTGCGCGGGCACTGGATCGAGGCGGTCTCGGGCGGCTACCAGCTCGCGGCAGGCGTCACCCTGGTGGAGCTGTCGAGCACGCTCTCGTGCAGCAAGCCCGCCGAGGTGGGAGCGACCCCAGAGCGCGTCCCGGGGGCCGACCTGCAGGCCGCTGGCGAGGGCGCCGCGCCGCCCCCCCGAGCCACGATCTCACCCGCGCCGTCCGACGCGCAGGTACCGGAGCGTGACGCGATCGTCGCCCTGCTCGCCCGCGAGGGCCCCGCGTCGAGCACGGAGCTCGCCACGCGGCTCGGGGTCTCGGAGATGACGGCGCTCCGGCGGCTGCGCCAGCTCGTCGACCAGGGCGTCGTCCGGCGCTCGGGGAAGGGCAAGAACACGAGATACGGGATCGGGAGCAACGCTGATGAAAGCTGATCGCAGGTGTTCGTGGGTCCTCGCCGCGCTGTGGATGGTGTGCGTCGCCGGTTGCGGCAGCGGCGGGGGTGAGGACCGGGACGACGACGACGACGGCGACGAGGCGGAGTCGTCGAACGTCACCAACACCCTCTACCGGGTGCCGGTCCCGGAGGAGCTGGAGTCCTGGGCGTCGTACCCGGTCGAGGTCGCGGAGTTCAGCCGGGAGGAGGGGGACACCGTGAAGATCGAGTACCTCTTCCCGACCTGGCTCGTGGGCCTCGGCCAGGAGGTGGAGCTTGTGGGCCAGTTCCCCGCGGGCGCGACGTCGTTTCCGGTCTCGGCCGGGGTGCACGGGGACGGCACGTGCACGGTGGAGGGCACGCGCATGGTGTGCACCGAGAACCTCCCCGGCCTCGTCGTGGACCGCGCCAGGGCGGAGGCGCTGATGCAGGCGCAAGGCCTCGCCGCGGAGGACATCACCCAGCGGCTGCGGGTGACGGACGTGTTCTCCGTCGACCCGATCGGCATCTTCGAGTTCGACCTGCCCTGAGCCGCTCGGGAGTGGCGCTCAGCTCCGCTCCCGAGGCGGAGCGGCGAAGCTTCGCGCCGGGAGGCGTGGCGCCGCGGAGCCTGGGGAGCGCGGGGAGCCTGTGGAAGTTCGGGAGCGCGGCGCGAGGTCCTGGAGACAGAAGCGCAGAGCTTCCTGCAGGTTGCGGTAGGTGGAGAAGACCGACAGGTCGATCCCGAGTGCGGTCATGGTCTGGGCGACGGGCGGGGTGAGGCCGCAGAGCAGCACCTTGGCCCCGAGGAGATCGACGGCGCGGCTGATGCGGAAGAGCTGGTCGGCGGTGGTGGTGTCGACGGTGTCGACGCCTGTGAGGTCGAGGATCGCGAAGCGGGCCCCGACACGCACCACCTCGGACAGCAGGCGGTCCATGATCTGGGCGGCGCGGCCGGTGTCAATGGTGCCGATCAAGGGCAGGGTGATGACGTTGTCCCAGAGCTGTAGGATGGGCGTGGACAGGTCGAGGATCGCGCGCTGCTGCTGGGTGATCACCGCGAGCTGGCGGCGCAGCTCCTCCTCGCGCCGCTTGGTCTCGCTGATGTCCCGGAACGCGCCGTAGAGCCGGGTGACCTTGCCGTCCTCGATGTGGGGGCGCCCGGTCGCCTGCACGTTCACCCGGTTGCCCTTGGCGGTGATGATGTCGAGTTCGACGTCGTACTCCTCGCCGCGCTGGCAGCGCGCGACGGCGTCGGCGATCACGGGGACGTGCTCCGGCGCGTAGAAGTTGATGCCCTCCTCGACGTTGGGCACGTAGTCGGGGGACACCTCGTGGATGCGCGCCGTCTCGGTGAGCCAGGTGAGCTTGCTGGTGCTCATGTCGAGCTCCCATCCGCCGACGCGTGCGAGCTCCTGGGTGTACTCAAGAAGCTGGTAGCGGTGCGCCTGCTCGGACTCGCGGTGCTTCGCCTCGGTGACGTCGCGGACGACGCCCACCTCGCTCTGCGTGCCGGGCTCGTCCCCGGCGATCACCCGCCCGATCTCTTGCCACCAGCGGATCTCGCCCAAGCTGGTCTGCACGCGGTACTCGACCGTGGTGCTCGTGCCCGGCTGCGCGAGGCGCGCCCGGTGGGCTTGCAGGAAGTGCTCGCGGTCCTCCGGCAGGACGGCCTGCAGCCAGGCACCGAAGCGCTCGGGGAGACCGGCTTCGGCGTGGCCGAGCATCTCGCAGAAGCGCGGGGTGAAGTGCGCGGTACATGTCGGATCGAAGGTCGTCTCGGTGTCCAGCGCAGGGATCTCCCACAGCCCTTCACCAGCGATCTCGAGCGCGATCCAGGCGCGCGCCGGGCTCTGGTGGATCCCCTGAGTGCTGCCCATGCTTTTCCTCTTCCTTGGCTCCTCCTGCCACGCTGTGGTCCAGGGAACCCTCTGTGCCTGGTGGCACGGACCCCACGTAGGGGGCGCACGCCAAGCCTTCAACAGACCACATGTGCGCGGTCTGCGGCCCAGAGAAATGTGCAGCATGAAAGCGGGAAAACCACCCGCGCGTGCTCACGGTGGTCGAGGTTACGGAGGCAGATCGTGTGGCTTCATGAATGGTGGAGAGCCTCACCGAAGAGAACGCCGCGGTCGGTCGCGTGATGCGCCCCGAGCGTCGCCACGGGGCGCACCAGGCAGGGACACGGACAGGGCGCGGAGACACGTGCGCAGCGCGTCCTGCAGGTTGCGGAAGGTGGAGGACGCGGGCAGTTCGATGCCGAGCGCGGTCATGGTCTGGGCGACGGCAGGGTTGAGGCCGCAGAGCAGGACCTTGGCGCCGAGGAGGTCCACGGCGCGGGTGATGCGGCAGAGCTGATCGGCGGTGGTGGTGTCGACGGTATCGACGCCGGTGAGGTCGAGGATCGCGAAGCGGGCCCCGACGCGGACCACCTCGGAGAGGAGCCGGTCCATGATCTGCGCCGCCCGGTTGGCGCTGATGTTGCCGATCAGGGGCAAGGTGATGATGTCGTCCCAGATCTGGATGATGGGCGTCGAGAGCGCCTGGATGTCGCGCTGCTGCTCCGTGATCACCGCGAGCTGGCGCCGCAGCTCGTCCTCGCGGCGCTTCACCTCGGTGATGTCCCGGAAAGAGCCATGGATGTTGACGAGCTTGCCGTCCTTGTACTGCGGGTGCCCGGTGGCCTCCACGTGGCGCCGGTTGCCCTTGCAGGTGATGATGTCGAGCTCGATGGCATAGGGCGTGCCGCGCACGCACGCCTCGTAGGCCGCGCCGATCAGCGGCCGGTGCTCGGGCGCGTAGAAGTTCACGGACTCCTCCATGTTGAACTTCCGGCCAATCTCTGCCTCGTGGATCCGGTAGGTCTCGTCGAGCCAGATGCCCAGGTCGGGCTCCTCCATGTCGATCTGCCAGCCGCCGACGTGCTGGACCGCCGCGCAGTACTCGAGCAGCTTCCAGTGGCGCTCGTCGTGCTCTCTCTTGCGCTCGGCCCTGGTGACGTCGCGGACGACGCCCACGGCGCGCAGCGATCCAGGCTGCTCTCCGGGGAGCACGCGCCCGACCTCCTGCCACCAGCGCACCTCGCCTTGCCGGGTGAGGACGCGGTACGTGAGGGTGGTGGACACCCCTTGCTGCGCGATGCGCGCCTCACGTGCTCTGCGGAACGTCTCCTGATCCTCCGGCACGACGGCGGCGGTCCAGCTCCCGGCGACGCGCGGGAAATTCTCCTCCGTGTATCCCAGCATCTCGCAGAAGCGAGGCGCGTAGTACGCGGGCGCATCGTCGCGCAGGGGCGCATCGAGGGTCAGTTCGGACAGCTCCCACAGGCCGTCGCCAGAGATCTCGAGCGCGAGCGCTTCCAGGCTCGCGCCCTGCTGGGCTTCATGACGACTTCCCATCCTTCGTTCCTCCGCAACGCCGCCACCTGGTCGCGCGAGCCTGTGGCTCTGCCGCGGGACCTCTCCAGGTACGGCAAGACCCTCACAAGAGCATGGGTGGAGGAGCGACCGATCGAAAAAATGGAGACGTGCGGAGTGTCACGCGCGAGCGGTTCGCGGGGAGTGGGTCCCCGTCGGGGTTCACTCGCGGCGAGGCGAGCGGACGCGAGTCCCCTCGTCGAGACTCAAATGTCGATGTCGCCGAAGTCCCCGCCGAAGTCCCCGCCGAAGTCCCCGCCCAGATCTCCGTCGTCGACCTGGGACGCCTCCACATCGTGCGGGTCATCCATCGGGCCGGCGCTGGCCCCGTCGGCCCCATCGAGGTCGTGCATACCCCCGAAGAGCGAGTGGGCGATGGAGCTGCCGATGAAGCTGCCCGCGATGCCCGCGAACAGGGTACCTCCCAGGCCGGAGCCCATGCCCAGGGCGCCTCCGGCCCGTCCGCCGAAGGTGCCCTCCATGAACCCCGGCTGCCGCACCTCCGCGCGGGTCGCGGCGCGCGCGAGGGCGCGGGGATCGTCGCTCGCAGGGCGCTCGGACGGGTCGATGTGCTGGCTCATCTCCTGCAGCACCTGCTGCCGTTGCTCGGGTGACAGGCGCGCGAAGGCCTCCTCGTGCGCCTGCTCGATGGCGTCGGGCGGAGCCGTGCGCAGGAGGTAGCGGTAGCGTTCGATGGCCTGTGCGCTGGCGTCGCCCGGCGGTGCAGCGCCGCGCGCGGGAACGGGGGCGCGCCTCGTCTGTGCGGCGCTGTCGTCAGTCCCCAGCAGCTTGTCGAGAAAACCCATGCGCTTGTCTCCCTGTTGCCCTTGGATCGGACAGGTTGGAGGCATCGCACGCCGCGAGCGCGACCCTCCCTGACTTCGATGACCGAAGCGGACGTTGCGTTTGCAAGAGGCGCGGATCAGGCGCCGGGCAGGGGCAGTTTGCCCCGCATGTGGAGGATCTCCAGACGCACGGTGGCGCCCGCGGCGGCGAGCGCGGCGGTGAGCGCGGCATCCTCGGAGACGATCTGCATGTAGGGGGGATCGGGGAGCGCGTGGGGATGGATGGCGTCGAGCAAGGGCGCGGCGAGGGTCGGGTCGAGCACCCGGAACGGGAAGGCGCCGGGGAAGTGGGGATCGAAGGACGCGAAGGCGAGGGGAGGCGTGCCTTCGCGGTGGGGATCGACGAGCGAGAGCAAGACGTTCCTCGCATTGCGGCGGGTCTCGGCGATCTGACCTGCGGGCATGGCGAAGGTGGCCTCGATGGCCGCGTCGTCGGCGGGGGTCACGGAGCGCTCTGGCATCGGGCGCGCGCCGCGCGGTAGCCGCGGGACGAGGTCCCAGCCGAAGCGAAAGGCCGTCGAGAGGTGCGCGGGGGCCATGCCGACGGAGGTGTAGAGGCGGATGGCTGCCGTGTTGTCGGGCTTGACGTTCAGGCACCACCGACCGCATCCCGCCTCCACGAGCCGCGAGGCGACGCCCGCCATGACCGCGCGGCCCACGCCGCGACCGCGCTGGTCGGGGTCCACCACGATGTGGCGCACGTAGCCGGTCCCCGAGAGGACCTGGACGTAGGCATAGGCGACGGCGCGGCCGGCCGGCTCGTCGAAGAAGACGGTGGCCGGCGCCATGGTCTCGGTCCAGCGCTCCGGGGGAGGGACCGGGTCGCCCGTACCGAGCTCCTGGAAGAAGCGGCTGAAGCACGGGTAATCGGCGGCTGTCGCGGGGCGCACGGTGAGCGCGGCGGGCGCGATGGGTGCTGGAGGCGCGGGGGGCGCAGGGGACGCAGGGGGCGCGGTCGCGGACATGTGCCGAGCGTAGCCGAAGGGCCCGGCCCTGGGCCTCCGGGAGGCGTCAGGCCATGGTAAGGTCCCGGCCGATGCTTGGCCGTGTGCTCGCGATCGCCCTCAACACGTACCGGGAGTCGGTTCGTGCCCGCATCCTTCTCGGGCTCGCAGGAGTCGCGTTCGCGGTCGCGTTCTACTCGATCACCGTGGGGGCCTACACGCTCCGGCAGAGTGCGCGGGTGGTGAGCGATCTGGGCGTCGCCTCGATCTCCGTCTTCGGCGTCGCGGTGGCGATCATCATCGGCGCGACCTCGCTGCACCGGGAACTGGAGCAGAAGACGCTCTTCCCCATCCTGGCGCGGCCCATCCGCCGGGGCGAGTACCTGGTCGGGAAGTACCTGGGCACGCTGCTCACGGTCGCGGTGTTCGTGGCCGCGGACGTGGGCCTTCTCTTGCTGATCTGTGCCGGCATCGGCGGCGCCTCGCTGTGGACGGTGCTCGGCGCGGGCCTGGCTGCGGTGGTCGCGATCGGCGTGGCCGCGTGGCGTATCCCGCCGCTGCGCACGTACGGGTTCATCCCCTGGGCGGTGGCGATGCTCGCGTTCGGGATCGCGCTGTCCGGGGTCTCGCCCGGTGAGCGGCGGGTGCTGCTCGTGGGGAGCGGGCTCGCCCTGCTCGAGGTGGGGATCATCGCGGCCTGGGCGACGTTCTTCGCGTCGTTCTCCACCCCGTTCCTCTCCTCGGTGCTCACGCTGGGCATGCTCCTCGTCGGACGCAACGCGGACGACCTCGCGAAGCTGCCGCGCAAGTACTTCCCCGAGTGGATCACCGTGCTCGGCAAGGGGGTGGCGAAGGTGGTCCCCAACCTGCAGATCTACGTGCCAGCGCGGCCGCTGCTCGCGGGCGAGGCGGCCGATGTCCACCTGCCCACCTACCTCGGCTGGACCGGGATCCACGCCCTGGCCTGGACGGTGGGGCTCCTGGCCGTGGCCACCTTCATCTTCAAGAGGCGTGACTTTTTGTGACGTCGGGCAGCACGTCGGGTGGCACGCCAGGCGGCACGCCAGGCAGTACGTCGAACAGCACGTCGGGAGGCGCTTCAGGGGGAGCGCCGGGCGGCGAGGCAGGGGGCGGAAATGCGGGGAAGACCGGGACCGCGAGAGAGCCCCGGTCGGAGCGCCGCTTCCAGCACCTGGTGCGCGTGCTCCGGGCAGTCCTGGGGGTGGGTGCCCTGATCGCCGCGGTGACGGGGTGGGTGATGCTGTCCGGGGAGCGGGAGATCGCGGCGAGTTCGGAGGCGCTGCGTCGGGGTGACGCCTACGAGGCGGCGGTGCACGCGCGGCGCGCCGCCGGCTGGTACGCGCCGGGGGCGCCGCACGTGCGGGTGGCCTACGAGCGGCTGATCGCGCTGGCCACCGCCGCCGAGGGGCTCGGCAATGCGGAGATCGCGCTGCTCGCCTGGCGCGGCGTGCGCACGGCGTCGCTGGAGACGCGCTGGCTGGTGACGCCGCACGCTGCGGATCTCGCGCGCGCGAACACGGCGATCGCGCGCCTGTCGGCGGCCCAGCCGCGCCCGCCGGGGACGCGGACCGAGCCGGCTTCCGTGGTGGAGCGCGAGCAGCTCGCGGCGCTCTCGCGAAACGAGGCGCCCCGGACCGCGTGGGTGGCGGTGCTGGTCGCGGGGTTTCTGGGGTGGGTCGGGGGTGCGGTGTGGGCTCTGCGGAAGGCCGCACGGCCCGATGGCAGCGTGTCGTGGAGCAACGCACGGGCCGGGGTGCTCCTGTGCGCTGTGGGCGTGGCTGCGTGGCTCGTCGCCATCTGGCAGGCGTGACGGGGAGGAGGACGCGCGCAGGGTGTCGTGGGGCGATGACCTGGGGCGAGGGGTGCCGGGTACTTGCGGCCTCCGTGCGGCCTCCGTAGCGTCGAGAGCCATGAAGCGGCAGGGTGCGTGCGGGACGGGGGTGCTGGGCAAGGCGGGCGCGCTCCTGGTTGCGGTGGGGATGCTGTCTGGAGCGGGGCTCGGCGCGTGCTCCGCAGCCTCGGAGGGCGGGTCGGGCAATCCGACGGGCAGCACGGGAGGCGCTGGCGGCGTGGGCGGGGCAGGCGTCGGGGGAGACACCTCGGTCGGCGGCGGGCTCACGGTCGGGGTTGGCGGCGGGCCTCCGTCGGTCTGCACGGTCAGCGAGAGCGACGAGAGCGGCGTGGTGCCGACGTGCGAGGACAAGGCGCCAGCCGACGCCTTCGCGCCCGAGGTGCAGTGGACGTGGACGGTCCCCGCGGCCCCGAGCGGCAACATGACCGGCAGCTACGCGACGCCGCTCGTCGGCAACTTCACGGACGACAACAGCGATGGCGCGATCGATCTCTGCGACATCCCCGACGTCGTGGTGACGACCCTGTACAACCTCGATGGTGGGCTCGGGCTGGCGACCGGGAACATGCACCTCCTGAGCGGTGACACAGGGCAGCTCCACTTCACCTATCCCGGAGAGGTCGATGCCTTCGTCTCCCCCTCCTTCGGGGACATCGACGGCGACGGCCTACCCGAGGTGGTGACCGCAGACACTGCAGGCCACCTCGTCGCGTACGAGCACGACGGGACCTTGAAGTGGACGGGAGATCTGGGGGGCTACCGGACCACCCTCTCGTCCGCGTATTGCGCTGCCACGGCCATCTACGATCTGGACGCGGATGGCACGCCGGAGATCCTGTTCGGCTGGGAGGTGTTCGACAACCAGGGCCACAAGCGGTTCGGGGATCCGACGAATGCCTCCGAGCACGGCGGCACCTACTGGTGCGTGACGCCCACGGCTGCCGATCTCGACGACGACGGGAAGCTCGAAGTGGTGCTGGGCCACGAGGTGTTCCGGTCCGACGGGTCGCTCTTCTGGAAGCTTCAGGGGTTCACCCCGGGGCAGCCGCAGGTGGCGAACCTCGACGCCGATCCCGAGCCGGAGATCCTGCTGACCACGCAGAACGGCATCAGCGTGATCGAGCATGACGGGGCGGTGAAGTTCGGGCCGGTGCGACCGACCGGGAGCGCTGCCTCGCCGAACTGCTGGAGCAAGCCGTCGGTGGTGCACGACTTCGACGGTGACGGGGTGGCGGACGTCGCCATGGGGAGCTGCGACGACTACACGGTGTACAGCGTGGGCCCGGCCGGACTGACGCCCCGGTGGAGCCAGAGCGTGCAAGACATGAGCGGTCTGGCCACGGCGACGGCCTTCGACTTCCTGGGTGACGGGGTGGCCGAGGCGATCTACGGCGACGAGTCGCAGATCTACGTGTTCGACGGACAGACGGGGAGCGTCCAGCTCACCTCGCCCCGCCAGTCCGGCACGCTGATCGAGTACCCGGTGGTCGCCGACGTGGACAACGACGGCTCTGCGGAGATCATCTACGTGTCGAACTACCCCGCCGGTACGGACGGGCCGACGGTGACGGTGCTCCGGGACGCGGAGGAGCGCTGGATCCCAGCGCGGCGCATCTGGAACCAGCACTCGTACCACGTGACCAACGTGCGCGAGGACGGGACCATCCCGCAGCACATGAAGAAGAGCTGGGAGCTGCTCAACACCTTCCGAACCAACGCCCAGATCAGCGCGCAGGGAGAGTGCGTGCCGGCGCCGCCGCAGTAGCTCCCCCTCCTTCTGCGAGGCGCGCTCCTTCTGCGGGGCGCGCGGTGCGGATGCGGCGCGGGTGCGGAGGCTGCGCGCTTCAGCGCGGCGCGCGGCGGGCCGTCTCGCAGATGCCAGCGCGCACCGCGTCAGCAGGGAGCGCGGGGGCTGGCTTCTCCTCGCAGGCGATGTCGGGGTCGAGGGGGTTGAGGCCCACGCCGTTCCAGAAGGCCTGATCGGCCTCGGGGCCGTCGCCGCCGTGGAGCAGGCCGTGCAAGGACCACCAGCGCCCGACGCTGTTGCGCACGTCCTCCACCTTCTCGACGAGGGGCGCCGCGCTGCCCTTCTCGCCGGACGCGAGGAGCGCGGCGGCGAGGCTGCTGCGCGCCGTGGCCTCGTGCGGCGCGAGCACCTGGGCCCGGGCGAGCTGGGTGGCCGCGGCCGTGTGGTGGCCTCGCTCGTCGAGCAGCTCGCCGAGGCGGAGGCGCTTCGCCACCTCCTTGCGGTTGGGGACGCTGCCCCAGGGCAAGAGCTCCTGCGGCACGTCGCGCGGCGTGGCGGAGAGCCAGCCGCGCCACCGCTTGTCCCAGCCGGCGAGATCGGCCCCGGAGACCGCGGCGATGGCGCGATCCACGTCCTCGGCGCTGTGGGCTTCCTTGAGGCGGACGAGGAGCTGGGGGAGGGCGTCGTCGCCGTTCTCGGCGGCCCAGTACCGGATGAAGCTCGCCACCTCCGCGAAGGCGACCGACGCCTCCTCCGCGGTGGGGAGCATGGCGATCGAGGGCCCCAGCTTGTCGAGGGGACGCCCGAGGCCCTTCTCCAGGCCGAGCAGTGCCACGGCGTCGACCGGGGGAATGTCGTCGAGGGGGTCGGGGGCGCGCCAGCGGACCTCCTCGCGCTTGGCGACGCCCTCCTGCAGCCAGAGGGGCGCGTTGTCGCGGGTGCCGCGCGAGAGCGCGAGGTGGGTCATCTCGTGGGCCAGGGTGTCCAGCCAGCCGTAGCCCTGCAAGGTGGCGCGCGGGGAGATCATGATCACCCGGCCCCACTTGGCGACGGCGACCGTGCCGGTGGTCTGCGCCGCTTCCAGGGGCAAGCCGGTGTGCGCCGCGAGCGTGTGCTGGTCACGGACGAGATCGATGCGGAGGGGGCGCGGCAGCTCCACGCCGAGGTCCTTCGCGAGCACGGCGCGCACGCGGTCGGCGACCTCGGCGAGGAGCGGGACGAAGGCGCGGTCGTCGTCGTCCTGGAGGCGCACCCAGATGCCGCGGGGCTGGTCCTCGACGACCACCGTGGCCGCCGTGGCTCGGGCGCACCCGCGGGCGATGTCGCCGAGCGCCGCGCCCTCCCGGGTGGCGGCGAGGTCGGGCCGGGCGAGGAGGGCCGCCGCCGCGTCGCAGTCGGCGTCGTAGATGAAGAGGCGCCCCTGTTCGAGCGCGAGGGAGGGATCGGAAGGATCCGCGCCCTCCAGCACGGCGCGGGCTGCGCCGAGTTCCATCTCCAGGATGGCGTCACGCGCCCTGCTCGCGCGATCGAGGTCACCGAGCGGGAGGCTCCCGGACGCGGTCCCGGAGGCCAGGACCAGCGCTGCGAGCGCGAGAGGCGCGGGCCGGATGCGTCGCTTGCCGTTCATTTCAACAACCCCTCTGCATAACGCCGTACGGCCTCCCGGAGGCGGGGATCGCTGGGCTTGCCGAGCCCCTCCAGCACCCGCTTGCGGAACTCCTCCGGGGCCTGGTGCTTGTCCTTGCCAGGGACGTCGGCGTCCTTGGCCATGCGCTTGCCGTCGCTCGACTCACGCTGCGCCTCGCTCTGGCTCTCGTCCTGGGGCTCCTGGGACATCTCAAGAAGCCGCTGCGCCTCGCGCTGGCGCTGCAGGCCCCGCTCCCCGTCGCCCTCGCGCAGGGCCTGCTCCGCCTCGCGCATCGCCTGCTCGGCCTCGCTGAGGCGCTCCAGCATCTCCTCGGGCATGCTGCTGTCACCCTGCTCGCCCTTGCGCTGGAGGTCCCGGGCCCGCTCGGCGAGCCCCTTTTCGCGCTGGCTGGAGCGCTCCAGCGCCTCGCGCGCCTGCTCGGACTGCGCCTGCCGGAGCCGCTGCAGCGCCTCCTCGGCCCAGGCAAGCTCCTGCTGCAGGGTGCCCGCCGCGCGGCCTGCCTCGCGGCCTGCCTGCTCCTCGGTGATCATCCCGCCCGCGCTCTCGCCCCGGCGCTGCGCCTCCTTGAGCGCCTCCATGGCCTGCTCTCCGCTCTTCACGGCCTGGTTCAGGTCCCCCTGCTCCAGCGCACCGGCCATCGACTCGGCCTGCTCTCGGCCGCTCGTGGCGGCGCCCTCGGCGGAGGTCTGGGGCGCGTCGGAGCGCGGCAGCTTGCCCACGGCCTCGCGGATGGCCTCGGCGTGGCGCCGCGCCTCCTCGCGCAGGGCGCGCATCTCCTCGGGGGACATCGCCTGTTCGAGCGAGTCCTGCACGGCTTCCACCTCACCCGCGTGGTCGCGGGCCAGCTCCTCCAGCTCGCGCCCTATCTCCGCGGCCTCCTCGTCGGCCTCGGAGCCTTCGCCTGGCTGGGGCGTGCCAGGTCCCCCGGCCTCGACGCCGCCGTGCCCGTGGCCATCACCGACGCCGCCCCCGCCCCCGCCGCCCATGAAGCTCGGATCGGGCTTGCGGAGACGCGCGGCGAGATCCCGCGCGGCGAGTTCGGTGTGCGGCCAGTCCTCCGCGGCGCGCGCCCGGGCGATACGCCGCAGGTCGTTCGCGATCAGCTCCCCGAGGTCGAGGCCGAGATCGCCGAGGCGGAGGAGCTGCTTTCCACCTCCGTCGAGCACCAGGGTGGAGGCATCGAGGCGCGCCGCCCCTGCCGCCTTGTCTCCGCCGATCACCGCGACCGCCCCGTTCGCCGCTTCGTCGGCGACCTCGGCGAGGCGACGCGCCACGAGCTGGGAGTCGCGGGCCCCGAGCCCACGGACGCCGGCGTCGAACGCGAGCAGCGCGCCCTCGGTCTCGGCGAGCAGCGCGTCGTGGGTCTCCCGCCCAGGCTTCTGGCGCTCCGCGTCGAGCGCCCTGGCGAGGCGGGTGAGCTGACCCCGGACGAGCGTGGCCGCGCGGCCGCGGACCTTGAGGCCCCCGTAGTCGCCCCCGAGCGCCTTCGCGATGACGGCGACGGCTTTCTCCTGCATGGCCGCCTCCTGCGCGGCGTGCCCCGCGCCGCCCTTCGCGCCCGCGCCAGTCGTGGCCGGCGGAGGCTGCACCATGCGCTCGGCGAGCAGGTCGATGAGGGCCGCGCGCGCTTCGACCATCGCCGCATAGCGCAGCGCCTCGGGCTCGCCCACCTGGGGAGGGATGACGATCAGCGGCTCGCTGCGCCCCCACTTGGGCCCCGTCACCGGATCGTTGTCGCGGGCCTCCACCCGGATCTCCACGGGCACGTAGACGCGCCGGAAGAACGGATCCTTGCTGCGCAGCTCGTAGCCGCCGCGGTCGGCGAGCGCGTCGGCGGCGGGGCGGGAGAGGACGCGGCGCTCCTCGCGGGTGCCGGCGCGCAGGACGAGGTCCACCTCGCGCAGCCCGTGGTCGTCGCTGACCTCGTAGCGAAGGGAGATGCTCGGCTCGTCGAGGAGGCGTACCGTGCGCGGCGTGCCGACGAGGAGCACCCGCGGCGCGTCATCGGGGATCGAGCCCACCCGCTGCTCGTCGGCCTGGGGGATGAGCACCGCCCCGAACCGCGCCGCGATCCGGAGCGTCGCCGACTCGCCGAGGGTCCAGCGCGCGACCACGCCCCCGGCGCCGTCGTCGGCGAAGGGTACCTCGGAGCGCCCGTCGGTGAGCACCAGGGTGCGCCCGAGGTGCAGCGGCTTGCCGTGCACCTCGACCACCGCGCCGCGCGGCTGCAGGGTGGGCGTGAAGGGGTAGAGGATCTCGCTGCCTTGGCGCAGGTACTCCGGCGGCGTGGCGAGGACGTTGACCTCCTCGATCCAGGTGAGCGGCACCGGCGCCGTGCCCGCCCTGGCCGCGAGGACGTCGAGGCCTTCGAGCACCCGCAGGGGATCGAGCGCGGTCGCGGCGACGCAGGCGCCCGCGAGCCCGAGGCCCCCGAAGGCCCAGCGGCCGGCGATGCGCGCCGCGCGGGCGCGGATGCGGTCGAGGGGCGCGCGGGCGATGGCCCGGTCGAGGTGCAGCCGCGCGAGAGAGGGCGAGCCCACGCTGGGGTCGACCACGGCGCGCTCCGCGAGGCGGAGGGCGCGCAGCGTCGACGCGGCCAGGTCCGGATCAACGGTGCCCACCACCTTCCGGACGGTGCGCCGGGGATCGGCGCGGCGCCGCCGGACGACCAGCGCGCGGACGAGGAGACCGAGGTAAAGGACCGCGAGCCCGGCTGCCGCGAGGATCCGGGCGCGCGGGGTCCCTGCGCGGGCGACGTGCGCGGCGGCGAGCAGGCCTGCCACGGCGAGGGCCGTGAGCGCCTGGCGCGTGGAGGGGCGGACCTCGGCGTCCCAGAGCGCCCGGAGGCGGGCCAGGGCGAGGTGGTGCGCGGCGTGGTCCATGCGGGAGGCAAGGGTAGCTGGCGCGTCTGGGGGATCCAGCGGAAGCAGCGGCCGCGCGCGACGTCGACCGGTGCTCTCGGCGTGCCCCCCCGCGGCTTGCCTGGATCGGCCGCGCGACCTCGCTTGCAGGCCATGGCCCGTCATGGTCTCGTGCGTCCGGTCTCCGGCCCGGGACCGTGGTCCAGGGCCCACGGCGGGATCGTGCCCACGACGCTCGACGCGCGCATCGTCTTCTCCCTGTCCCTGCCCTTCGTGGTGGGTTGCTCCGCAGCAGCCCGGAGCGAGGCGGAGCCTCCGGGCCCCGTCGCGTGGCGCGCGCACCCCACTGCGTGCGGCGCCATCGCGGAGATGCCCGGCCCGGTGCGCGAACGCGGGATGCAGGAAGGTCCGACCTACGCGCGCGTCGCCTGGGGCAAGGACGTGGACGGGAGCCGGTACGAGATCGCCTGCTTCGACCTGCCGGAGGCACTCGACGCCTCTGGCCGCGCCGAGATGCTCGCGCAGGTCGAGCGCTGGATCAGCACGCCGCCCGGGACCCGCATCGTGGAGCGGCGGCGCGTGGAGGTGAGCGGCACCCCCGCGGCGGAGCTGCGCCTCGCCCTGCCGGACGCGCGCGAGGGCCGCTACCGGAACTTCATCGTCGACGGGCAGCGGCTCTTCGAGGTGAGCGTGGTGGGCCCCTCGGGGGACGCGCTCCACGCAGGCACCGAGCGCTTCTTCCGCTCCTTCCGACTGCTCACGCTTCCTGCGGAAGCCGCGCCGTCCCCATGAACGCGCGCACCGGGCTCGCGCGCACCGGGCTCGCGCGCATCGGACTCGCGCGCATCGGACTCGCGCGCTACTGAGGAGCAGGTCGCTGTTGGTCGACCGGGACCGCTCGGATAAGCTCGCCCTGCATGCTCAAGGCACTGCTTCACCGCAAGATGCGCGGGGGACCGGCGGAGCGCGCCGAGGACGATCCGGAGGTCGCGATCCGCCGCGAAGACCAGCTCGTCTCGGCAGTGGGAGAGCGCCTCTCGTACCTGGACCCGGCGATCGCGTGGACCTTGCTCCGGAGCGCGAGCGAGCCGCTGCACGGCCCTCCCCTCCCCGAGGCGATGCCCGCGGGCCTGACCACCTGGTCGTTCTGGCCCCGGCTCGCGCCTGGCGCGCTGGCGCGGAACGCCCGCTACGTGGAGCCTGACCTGCTGATCTCCTGGGGAGAGCTGGTGATCCTCGTGGAGGCCAAGCACGCGGGAAGTCAACACGTGGCCCAGTGGATCGAGCAGGTGCGCGCCGCGCGCGCCGCCCCGGACCGCGCCGGCAAGCAGCTCTGGATGATGGCGGTCGGCGGTCACGACCTCCTCTCCACCGCGTCCACCGCATCCCAGCGCGACGAGTTCGCGAAGGCGGTCGGGACCGAGCCCACGGCCCTCCTGCGCGTGCGCTGGGAGCTGCTCGTCGAGACGATCCACGACCTCCTCCGCACCCCGCGCGCGCCGGGCACCGCCGCCATCCTGCGCGACATGCTCGCGGCACTCGCGGCGTGGGGCTACCGCCGCCGCCAGGAACTCGGCTCTCTGCCCAGGTATGCCCATCGGTACCGGCTGAAGACCACGGCCGCGGCGCTCCAGGCCTGGAGGTTGCCGTGAGCATGCAGCCCGAAGACCTCGCGCCGGCACTCGCCGACGTGCGCCGCGCCTACCGCCTCCTGCAGGTCTACCATCGCCGCGTCTGCGATCTGCTCCAGACCTTCGACGAGGCCGTCACTGCGCAGGGCCTCGCGTTCGTCGACTGGGGGCCCCTCAACGTGTACCGCCTGCCGAAGCGCCGCAAACCGTTCTTCAGGCCGGAGATATGGGCGTGGGACCTCACGCCCGCTTACCAGGTGCGCTGCACCTGGGAGCAGAGCACGAAGGGGCACGCGCGCTGCGTGATCGTGGAGGTCATCGCCGACACGGGCTACACCACCGTGAACGACGGCGAGCCGGATCCGGCCACCTTCCAGGACGAGTCGGCCTCGGCGACCGAGATCCACGTCGGGCTGTGGTCGGCTCACACGAAGCGGGTCGACTGGAAAGCCGCGCAGACGCTCCTGAAGAGCGTGCAGGGCTGGGAGCAGGGTGGTCCCCACCTGGTGAGCGTGGGCGGCATCCAGCACGCATACGAGCGCCTGCGCCTGGACATGGCGGCGTTGACCACCATGGATGCCGTGCGTCAGCAGATGATCACGCCGGTCACCGACTGGCTGCGCCGGCCCTGAGCGCGCTCACACCTGCCGCACCGCGGCGAGCGCCTCCGCGTACTCGTCGACGAGCGGGTGCTTCGGCAGCACGGCGCAGAGGCGCCCCAGCTCGTCGAAGCGATCGAGCTGCAGGTCCCGGCCCCGCTTGAACATCGCCCAGGGGTCCCCGTGGTCCATGGCGCAGACGATGATCGACTGGAAGTTGTCGATCTTGTCCGCCAGGGTGATCGCCTGCGCCTCCCAGGGCTTCGTCGGGAACGCCTCCAGGTAGCGCTTCTTCCGCTCCTCCCAGGGCGCCGACCGATCCTGCTCGGTCGCCATCTTCACGAGCGTCGCCACCCGCTCCCCGAAGCGCGCCGCGAGGTCCGCGAAGGTGACGCCCTGGTCCTCGATCACGTCGTGCAGCGCGCCTGCCGCCACCACCTCCTCGTCGAAGCCGTGCCGCGCGAGGATGACCGCGACCCCGGCCAGGTGGCTCACGTACGGGACGTCGACGCTCGGGTACTTGCGCCGCTGCGACCGGTGCCACACGGCGGCCTGATCGAGCGCCCGTTTCAACAGCAGACCCATGGCCCTACTTTAGCCTGTCTCCCTGTGTTACGCCCTGCCCCCCTGAGTTCCTTACCTCCTCGCTACCTTCCCGCTTCGACAAGGAGGCCCTCCCGTGACCTCTGCCAGAGCCGTCACCACGGCCCACGCGCCCGCGCTCCGACGCCTCGGTCTCTTCGACGTCATCTGCATCGGTGTCAACGCGACCGTCGGCTCCGGCGTGTTCGCCCTGCCCGACGACATGCAGCGCGCCATGGGCGGATGGTCGCCGCTCGCGTACCTCCTCTGCGCGTTCCTGCTGCTCCCCGTCGCCCTCTGCTTCGCCGAGCTCTCGGGCCGGTGCGACGAGACGGGAGGCTCGTACATCTACGCCCAGCGCGCCTTCGGGGATCGCATCGGCTACCTCGTCGGCTGGTTCTGCTGGACGGCGGCCTTCGTGAGCTGGGCGGCGAACACCACGCTCTTCGTCGAGCTGCTCGGCGTCCACGGCCTCGCCGGTAAGGCCGTGTGCGTGGCGATCATCGCCGCGCTCGGCGCCATCAACTACATCGGCGTGAAGCCGGGCTCGCAGGTCGTGAACCTGTTCGTGATCGGGAAGCTCGCGGCCATCTTCTGCTTCCTCGCGGGCGCCGTCTTCGCGCTCGACCCCTCGCGCCTCGGCGGCCCGCTCCCCCGGGGCCTCTCCGGGGTGGGCACCGGGATCTACCTCGCGCTCTTCCCGCTCCAGGGCTTCGAGGTCACCCCCATCCCCGCCGGCGAGGTGAAGGACCCGCGCCGCAACATCCCCCTCGCCACGGTCGGCGCCCTCCTCTTCTCCGCGCTGCTCTTCATCACGGTCCAGGCCGTGCTCGTGGCCTCCTACCCCGCGCTCGACCAGCCCTCGCAGAGCCCCCTCGCCGACGCCGCCACCCACCTCGGACCGCGGCTCGGCCTCATCGTCCTCGTGGGCAGCCTGGTGTCCATCGGCGGGTTCAACGCCGGCAGCGCCCTCGGCGCGCCCCGCTTCGCGCAAGCCATCGCCCGGCGGGGTCTCTTGCCGGCGCCCATCGCCCGCGTGCACCCCCGCTTCCAGACGCCCCACACCGCCATCACCCTGACCACCCTGCTCGCGGCGTGCCTCGCGATCTTCTTCGACTACCGGCGCCTCGTCGGGATGTCGAACATCACCATCGTCGTGCAGTACGCATGCACCTGCCTCGCGGTCCCGGCGCTGCGCCGCATCGATCGGGTCGCGCGCCTCGCCCCCGCCTCGGGCGGCGCCCCCAACGAGGACGCCGCCCGGTGGACCGTCCCCTTCGGGAACGTCATCCCTTTTGCCGGTGCGGCGGGCTCGCTGGTCCTGCTCGCCGGCGCCGAGCAGGCGGAGGTGTTCTTCGCCCTGGGAACGCTCTGTCTCGGGGCCCTGGTGGCTTGGCTCAGCGCAAGGGTGCGCCCTAGCGGCTGATGGTTTCGCCCGACATGACAGCGCCTCCTCGCTGAGCGAGACGGTGCGGCCACACCGGACCTCCCGGCCGTGCATCGAAGAGGCGCACCACCATGCAGCGATCCATCGAGATCTGGCCAGGCCACCCCTATCCCCTCGGCGCCACCTGGGACGGCGCCGGCACCAACTTCGCGCTGTTCTCGGAGGTGGCGGAGCGCGTCGAGCTCTGCCTCTTCGACGAGGAGGGCCAGGAGACCCGCATCAACCTGCCGGAGATGAGCGGGTACGTCTGGTATGGCTACATCCCGGATGTCGGCCCCGGGCAGCGGTACGGCTACCGCGTCCACGGCCCCTGGGATCCTGCCCGCGGCCTCCGCAGCAACCCGCACAAGCTCCTGCTCGACCCGTACGCGCGGGCCATCACCGGAGAGGTGACCTGGAACGAGGCGCTCTTCTCGTACCGCTTCGACGACCCCGAGGGTGAGCTGAACACGATGGACAGCGCGCCCTACATGCCGCGCGGGGTGGTCATCAACCCCTTCTTCGACTGGCGCAACGACCGCCCGCCGCGACACCCCCCGCACAAGACGGTCATCTACGAGGCGCACGTCAAAGGGATGACCGCGCTCCACCCGCGCGTCCCGGAGCACCTGCGGGGCACCTACGCGGGCCTCGCCCACCCGGTCATGATCGATTACCTGAAGTGGCTCGGCATCACCGCCATCGAGCTGATGCCGGTGCACCAGTTCGTGCACGACCACTTCCTCGTCGAGAAGGGGAAGAAGAACTACTGGGGCTACAACACCCTCGGCTACTTCGCGCCCCACCACGAGTACGCCGCGAGCTCCAGCCCCGGGGACCTGGTGCGCGAGTTCAAGGCCATGGTGCGCTCCTTCCACGAGGCCGGGATCGAGGTGATCATCGACGTGGTGTACAACCACACCGCGGAGGGCAACCACATGGGCCCGACGCTGAGCTTCCGCGGCCTCGACAACCCGAGCTACTACCGCCTCGTCGCCGACAACCCCGCCTTCTACATGGACTACACGGGGTGCGGGAACTCGCTCAACATGAAGCACCCCCACGTGCTGCAGCTCATCACCGACTCGCTGCGCTACTGGGTGCAGGAGATGCACGTCGACGGCTTCCGCTTCGACCTGGCCTCGACGCTGGCGCGCGAGTTCCACAACGTCGACCGCCTCTCGGCATTCCTGAACCTGCTCCACCAGGACCCGGTGCTCAGCCGGGTGAAGCTCATCGCGGAGCCGTGGGACGTGGGCGAGGGCGGCTACCAGGTGGGCAACTTCCCCGGCCGCTGGGCAGAGTGGAACGGGAAGTTCCGCGACACGGTGCGTGACCTCTGGCGCGGCGAGGAGGCCACCATCGCCGAGTTCGCGAACCGCTTCACCGGCAGCTCCGATCTCTACGGCTCCACCGGGAGGCGCCCCTTCGCCAGCGTCAACTTCGTGACGGCACACGACGGCTTCACCCTGCGCGATCTCGTCTCCTACAACGAGAAGCACAACGAAACGAACGGTATGGACAGCGCCGACGGCGAGAGCCACAACCGCTCGTGGAACTGCGGCGCCGAGGGAGACACCGACGACCCGGCGATCCTCGCGATCCGGCGGCGGCAGCAGCGCAACCTCCTCGTCAGCCTGTTCCTGTCGCAGGGCATCCCCATGATGCTCGCCGGCGACGAGCTGGGGCGCACGCAGCGCGGCAACAACAACGGCTTCTGCCACGACGACGAGATCACCTGGGTGCACTGGGACGACGCCGACGATGATCTGCTCGAGTTCACGCAGAAGCTCATCCACTTCCAGCACGAGCACCCCGCGTTCCGGCGGCGGCGCTGGTTCGAGGGGGCCTCGATCCGCGGCTCCAACCTCACCGACATCGGCTGGTTCCGGCCCGATGGACAGGAGATGACCGACGCGGACTGGCAGATGACCTTCGCGCGCTCGCTGGCAGTCTTCATCCACGGCGAGGGGATCCCGAGCCCCGATCCCTACGGTCGCCGGGTCATCGACGACAGCTTCTTCCTCATCTTCAACGCACACTGGGAGCCGCTCGATCTGCAGATGCCCCCCGCACTCGAAGGCGGCTGGGAGAAGCTCATGGACACGGCCGCAGAGCCGAGCTGGTTCGAGACGCCCGCCAAGGTGGACGGCAAGGTCGAGGCCCAGGGTCGGAGCGTGGTGCTCTTGCGCAAGCGCCGGAAGCAGGAAGATCGCGGGCTCTGGCGCTGGCCCGAGGCCATGATCAAGCAGCGCATCTAGTACTGCGTACCCTGGATCAGGGACCTGCGGTCCCTACGCTCCCGCTGGTCGGTACTGCGTACGGCAAATCAGGGACCTTCGGTCCCTACGCTCCCGCTGGTCGGTACCCCCGCGGCTTCGCTCGAACGCCGTGCCGAGGACCCGGGACGAACATTGGAAATGGAGTATGGCCCGGCCTCGATCCACCGCGTGCTGGGAGCCGGGTCGTCCCTGCCTGGCACGGCTTACCGTGCGTCGGAGTCCGGAGATGTCCCTGCCGGCTCCGGCGCATCGTGCGTCGGAATCCGCGGAGGTCCCTGCCGGCCCCGGCGCCCCGTGCGTCGGAATCCGCGGAGGTCCTTGCCAGCCCCGGCACACCGTGCGTCGGAATCCGGGTCTGTCCCTCGGCTCCGTGGAAGGGGTGCGGTCGGTTGCCGACATGGCCATTCCCGCCGGGGGAATGGGTGGGCCGTCTTGACCTCCCCGGGAACTCCGGCGCCGGAACCCCTGCTGTCGGAAAGCCTCTTCGACGCTTCCCGCGGCGGAACGAGGCGGGGGGATCGCTCGCCGGTTCCCCCCGCGGGCAAATCGTAGGTCGGCGGCCCCCCCCCCCTTTCGGGCGCGGAAATCCGTCCGTCGGCGGGCGCCTCCCGCACCTGTTCCCCCGCGGAAAGGGCGCGGGCGGCGTCCCCCCGCACCTGTTCCCGGCGGGGAGAGGGGGCAGGCGGCGCCTCCCGCACGTCTTCCCGCCGGGGGAAGGGCGAGGGAGGTACCTCCGCACCCGCTCCCGCCGGGGGGAGGGCGCAGTCGGCTTCCGACGACACCCCTTCCACGCGGGGGAGGCCCGAACCTGTCCCCGTTCACCGGAGATCCCGGGGGGAGGGAAGGGCAGGGGTAGGATGCGCGCCATGATGCACCGGCGGCAGGTGATCTCCGGGCTGGCGGCCCTCGCGCTCCCGGCGTGCCGAGGGGGTGCTCCGCGTGTCGACGCACCAGATCCCCGCTGGAGAGAGCTGCGCTTCGAACCCGGGGCAGACAGTCCCGGCGAGCAGCGCGCGCTGCTCCTCGTGCCAGACGGCGCTCCCCGCTTGCCCCTGCTCGTGGCGCTGCATGGCCGCGGGGAGTCGGTGCGCGGCGTGGACGTGGGCGCGCGCGGCTGGCGTGACGACTACCACCTCGACAGGATGCTCGGGCGCCTGCGCGCGCCGCCGCTCACGGCGAACGATCTGGGTGGGTTCGTGGAGCCGGCGCGGCTCGCGCGGATGAACGCCTCGCTGCAGGCAGCGCCGTTCGGCGAGATGGTCGTCGCGACGCCCTACACGCCGGAGCCCACCGACAGGAGCCTGGAAGGGGGACGGCTCTTCGGGCGCTTCGTGGTGGAGCGCTTGCTGCCGCGGGTACGCGGCGAGATCGGTGGCGAGATCGGCGTCGAGGCGCCGCGGGCGCGGGTGGGCATCGATGGCGTCAGCCTCGGCGGGAGGCTCGCGCTGCTCGTGGGCCTCGCGCACCCGGAGGTGTTCGGGGCCGTGGGCGCCTTGCAGCCGGCGATCCGCTCAGGAGAGGCGCCCGCCTTCGCCGCGCTGGCGAAGGAGGCCACGCGCAAGGCGCCGCTCCTCCTGCGCCTGGTCTCCAGCGAGGGTGACCCGTTCCTGCCCGAGATCCGCGCGCTGAGCGCCGAGCTTGCGAAGCAGGGCGTCCCCCACGACCTCTTCGTCGGCCCCGGGCCGCACGACTACGGCTGGAACCGTGGCCCCGGAGGCGCGGAGATGCTGCTCTGGCACGAGCGTGTGCAACGCGGACTGCCGCCTCCTTGACTGGGCACTGGGCACTGGGCACTGGGCACCGGGCACCGGGCACCGGGCCGGTGGACACCGGCCGGGGGAGGCAGCTCCGTCTCCTGAATGCGCTGAAGAGGAAGAGAGGCGCCGAAGCGCCAGCGCGCCGACGCACCGACCCCGAAGGGTCGGCCGGGCGTCACAGCCGCTGCGAGTAGAACTCGATGATGAGCTGGACCTCGATCGCGAACGGGATGCTGGTCTCGTCCGGGAGGGAGGCCACGCGCGCCGAGCGGGTGTCCTTGTCGACCGACAGCCACGTCGGGGCTTCCAGATCCTTGCGAGCGAGGCCGGTCTCCACCGTCTGGTGGGCGCGGCTCTTCTCGCGGAGGCTCACGGTCTGCCCGGCGCGGAGGCGGTACGACACGATGTCCACCCGCTTGCCGTCGACGAGCACGTGACCGTGGGTCACGAGCTGCCGCGCCGCGGGGATGGTCCGCGCGAAGCCCGCACGGAACACCACGTTGTCGAGGCGGCGCTCGAGCAGCTCGATGAGCTTCGCGCCCGCGGCCATGTCGCTGCCGCGCGCCTCGATCATGAGGTTACGGAGCTGCCTGTCGGTCAGGCCGTAGTTCAGGCGGAGCTTTTGCTTCTCGCGGAGCCGCAGCGCGTACTCGCTGAGCTTCTTGCGGGCCTGGCCGTGCTGGCCGGGGGGGTAGGGGCGTCGCTCGGTCTTCTTCGCGGACAGGCCAGGAAGCTCGGTCCCGAGCGCGCGCATGATCTTGACGCGAGGTCCAGTGTACCGGCTCATCCGCGTGCCCTCCCACAGGAAGTGCGCGCGCCGCAGGCGCCCGTGTGTGCAGACATATTCATCGAGCTTCGCTGTCCTTTCTCTTCTCTTTAACGAGCTTTATACGCGCCGGTTGACGGAGGGTGAGACCCGGGACGGGAGTAGACCGGTCGTGAGCATTCGTTCCACGTTTCATCCAGTGACCGCAGCCGCGGTATGCCGGAGGGACCGCATAGCGCGAAATCAACGGGGCATGGCGTTTTTTCCGCCAGGCCGGGCTCCGGACCCGCGGATCGGCCCAGCGGAGCCTCCCTGAGGGACGTCAGGGCACGATCCAGAGCCCCGCGGAGGGTGCCATGGCTCCCCCCCGGCCCCCTCGGGGGTGAAGAAACCGTCACCTGCGCTTCACAGGCCGACCTGGGCGAGGAGCGCCTGCACCCGCAGCGCGTCTTCGAGGCTGCCGGTGTCGTGGGCGTGGTCCATGGCCGCGAAGAGGTGCGTCTGCTCCAGGTCGAGGCGCTCGGGGTGCTGTTCGAGCAGGGTGACGTAGTGATCGAAGTACCGCTGCGGCGCGGCGCGGGTCCGCCCGGCGACCACGTGGCGCACGGTGGCGTGGAGCGCGATGCGGCCCGGCAGCGGCTCCTGCACGAGGCGGAGGGCGCGGAGGGCGGCGAGCGCATCGGGAGCTTGCGTGCCGGCCCGCGCGAGCGTGGCGAGGGAAGCCTCGTCGAGGTGGTCACCGCCCGCGTGGGCGAGCACCGCCATCATCCGGCGCGCCGCGGGGGAGAGCTGCGTCCACGCCCAGGCCACCATCAGCGCCACCTCGGGCAGGTCGTCCTCGTGGGCGATGGCGTGCACCCGGTCCACCCCGCGCGCGAGCAGCCAGCGGCGCAGCGCCTCGGCGTCGATGCTGCCGCCGGTCACCGCGGCGTTGGCGATCTCGAGCGCCACGGGGTTCCACCGGAGGAGCTGGGTGAGCGCGGCGATGGCGGGAAACGGGCTCTCGCCGGAGATCACCAGCGGTGGAGCGACGGGGAAGATGGTCACCCCGGCGATGAGGCAGCGGCGCGCGGTGATCACCCAGGTGATGGGGAGCCCGCGCAGGGCGTCGAGGAGCGCGGCCACGGCGCGATCGTCCTCGTGGTTGTCGAGGACGATGAGCGCTGGGCCCTGCGCTTCGAGGCGCCGCCTGAGCGCCTTGAGCGAGTGCGGATTCCCCGAGCGGAAGCGCAGGGCGAGCATGCCGACGAGGGTGCGCATGTCCCAGGCGCCCACCCGGATCCAGTGGATGCCGCCGGATAGGCCAGGGCGAAGGCGGTGCCCGAGCGCGCAGGCGAGGGTGGTCTTGCCGCTGCCTCCGGCGCCAACGAGGGCGATCCGGGTGGGGTGCGCGCGCCCGATCGCGGCAGCGAGCGTCTCCAGCTCGCGGCGCCGTCCATGCAGCGCCACGGGTCGGGGAGGGAACACGGAGGGCGTCATCGCGGGGGCGAGGGTAGCACCCGCGGGCGGGGTGGCGCGGGCGGGGTGGCGATCACAGCACGATGGTCCGCCGCCCCTCGACAATGACCCGCCGCTCCAGGTGCGCGCGCACGGCGCGGGAGAGCACCACCCGCTCGACGTCACGACCGACGCGCGTCAGCTCGTCGGGGCCCATGGCGTGGGTCACCCGGGCCACGTCCTGCTCGATGATGGGGCCCTGATCGAGGTCCTTGGTCGCGTAGTGCGCGGTGGCGCCGATGAGCTTCACGCCCCGGGCGTGGGCCTGGTGGTAGGGCCTCGCGCCCTGGAAGGCCGGCAAGAACCCGTGGTGGATGTTGATCACCGGCGGGGCGTGGTCGAGGAAGCCCGAGGTGAGGACCTGCATGTAGCGGGCGAGGATCACCAGGTCGATGTGGTGCTGGGCGGTGAGCTCAAGGACGCGCTTCTCCTGGTCGGCCTTGGTCTCCGGGGTGACGGGGAGGCAGACGAAGGGGATGCGGAAGCTCTCGGCGACCGGCTCCAGCGTGGGGTGGTTGGAGATGATCAGCGGGATCTCGCAGGGCAGCTCGCCGGAGCGCTGGCGCAGCACGATGTCGTAGAGGCACGCCGGGTCCTTGGTGACCAGCACGGCGGCCCGCTGGACCACGTCCGAGTACCGGACCGACCACTGCGCCGAGAGCGAGGTGGCGAGCTCCCCGAACGCGGCCTCCAGGGCCCCGCGCGTCGCCGAGCCGCGGAGCGCGCTGCTCGCGGCAGGCGTGGAGAGCCCGGCGAGGTCGACGACGAGGCGCATGAAGAAGCGGGCGCCGCCCTCGGCGTGGACGTCGGTGTGGTTGCTGGCGTCGACGATGTTGAGGCCTGCGGCGTAGAAGAAGCTGGCGAGCCGCGCGACGAGGCCTGGCTGGTCGGGCGCGGAGACGAGGAAGAGGGCGTGAACTGGCTGGCTCATCGGGCGCTCGCCCTAGCGCAAGCGCGAGGCGGGTGCGAGCGCGAACACGCGCCTACACGAGGAGCTTCACCTCTTCCTCGTGCACCTCGTCGCCGCGTAGCAGGGCCTGAGCGTCGCCGCGCTCCGCCTTCTTCAGCAGCCGCCAGATGTGGCGCCCGAGCACGTCGATCTCGGTCGAGGCGTATTGCTCGCCGCCGAAGCGCTGGATGTTCTCGGTCTGGAGCTTGAGCATCGCCGCGTCCTGCGCGAACACCTGGAGGCCGAGCGGCATCAGGAAGGGTTTGAGGAGCCACCCCGGCAGGAGGCGGACCTTGAAGCTCACCACGGCGTAGATGTGGGTCAGAAAATCGGAGACGGGCGTCATCGCCGCGCTCACCAGGAAGTGGTTCTCCGTGCCGATGCGGTACTCGACCTCCGCGATCGAAGGGAGGATGAAGCGGTCGAAGTGGGTGACCATGCCCCCCGAGGGCGAGAGCAGGCGCGCCACCAGGCCCTCAGGGCGCGGCTCGCCGACGTACTCGGCGACGACCCGGTCCCGCGAGCGCTGCACCTTCGCGGTGATCTGGATGCCGCGGGTCGCCGAGCGGAACAGCCCCCGGTGCAGGTACTGGGTGTGGGGGACGTCGAGCGCATTTTCGAGCGCCGCGTGCATGGTCGACTCCGAGGTGACCCGCCGCCGCACCGCCGTGTACCCCTTCTCGCCGAGCTGCGGGAAGCGGTAGGGGCTCGTGGTCGGGGTCTCTCCGGGGGTCGAGTACACCCAGAGGAAGCCGTCCTGCTCCAGCGCCGCGAAGCTCATGGCGTTGCGCGCCTTGGCCCCTGGCTCACCCAGCAGAGAGGGAACGAAGCGGCACGCGCCGCGGCCATCGAAGCGCCAGCCGTGGTAAGCGCACTGGAGCTGCCCGTCGACGACCTCACCGATCGAGAGCGGCACGTTGCGGTGCGGGCACCGATCCAGGAGCACGCCGGGGTGGCCCTCTCCGTCGCGGAAGAGCACGAGCGGCATGCCGAGCAGCATGCGGGCGATGGGCTTGCGCTGAAGCTCCGACGCCATCGCCACGATGAACCACTGGCCCGGCAAGCGCACGACCGACGCGCGCACCTTGGCCTGGGGCGGAGCGAGCAACGCGCGGACCGGCAGGAGGGGCCCCCCCTCGGCCTCCTCGCCCGTCTGGATCGCGGTCTCGGGAGCTGCCATCGCCCGGGAGCGTTGCGCGTTTTCCGGGCACTGACAAGCGTGCCCCGGTGCTGCGCACCCTGAATCAGGGGCCTTTCGGCCCCTACGCTCCCGAGGGTCGCTACCCCTGCGGATCGTCGCGCAGAGGACCTGGGAAGAGCTTCGGGGATGCAGGATCAGGACGCGCGGCGCTTCGGTGCTGCCGCACCTCGCCGGGACGCCTTGGTCGCGCGGGTCGCCTTGGTCGCCTTGGTCGCGCGGGTCGCCTTGGTCGCGCGGGTCGCCTTGGTCGCGCGGGTCGCCTTGGTCGCGCGGGTCGCCTTGGTCGCCTTGCGCGCTGAAGTCCTCGGCGGAGCGCTGGCGAACCACCCGTAGCGATCGAGAGACACGCTCCCGCGGACGTCGACCTCCACCCCTTCGGCTTCGAGCTGCGCGCGCTGGAGCGCGCCTCCCACGGGATCCTTGATGGAGATCGCAGCCCGCTGCCGCGAGCGGCTCCCGAGCACGCGGTGCCAGGGCACCCTGGCCAGGTCGCCGGTCTCGCCGAGCGCCGAGAGCGCCTGCCCCACGTGGCGCGCCGCGCGCGGGTGGCCGGCCATCGCTGCCACGGCCCCGTAGGTGGAGATTCTCCCCCGAGGGATGCTGCAGACGACCCGGTAGAAGTCGTTCCACCAGGACAGGGGCTCGGGGACCGGTGCAGCTTTCGAGGGCGCCTGACGGGTCTTCGGTTTCATGCGCGTTTCATTCGCGTCTCATGCGTTCAATCCAGCACCTTGCGCGCGGTCCGCACCGCCCGGAGCGCCGCTGGCGTCTGCTCTGCGCCGAGCAGCGTGACCACCGCGCCCGCCACCGCGCGCCGCGCGTGCGCGTGCACGTCGGCGAGCCGCAGGTAGATCTGTGCTTTCTCGGGCAGGTCTGCCGCACCCCGCTGGGTTTCGAGGCGCCCGACGAGGCACCTGGTGAGCTCCCCGTCGTCGAGGGCGCGCAGCACGGACAGCGCAGCCTGGCGGAGGGCGAGCTCCGGGCGCCGCTCCACGAGCGCGACGAGCGGCGCGAGGGCCACCAGGCCGAAGCGACGGATGGCGTCCGTGACCATCCCCGGCTGGTAGCCGTCGGCATAGGCCGCGAGCAGCTCGTCGATGCTGCGCACGTCGGCGAGGTGGCCGAGCGCGAGCACGGCGGCCTTGGCCAGATCCTCGTCGCTGGTGCGCTTGGCCAGCATGCGCACGAAGACCTCCACCATGTCGCTGTCGCCGAGCAACGCCAGCACCTCGGTGGCCGTGTCCCGCACCTCTCTGGAGGTGTCGCTCCAGAACGCCTGCCGGACCGTGGGGATGGCCGCGCCGCTGCCCCGGTAGCCCAGGGTGCGCAGCGCTGTCACCCGCTCCTCGCGGCGCTTCGCCTCGAGCGCTTCCCGGCACAGATCCTCCACCTGCCGCGCGTCGTCGAGCATCTTGCGCCGTGCGCCGGCATCGGTGGGCTGCCGGGCCACCTGCATCAGCTCCAGGGACTCGCGCGCGAGCGAGAAGATCCGCATGTCCTGGGCGCGCTTCGCCTCGTCGAAGATCTGATGGAGCATGGCCTCGGCGTGCGCCTCGTGGCTCTTCGAGGTCCTGGCCTTCGCCGAGGCCACGCCGATCGCGCCGATCACCTTCACGGCGGTGAGGCGCGTGGTCCTGCCGGCGGCCGTGTCGAGCGCGCGCCGCGCAGCCTGCAGGCCCTCCTCGGGGCGCGTGGCGAGGGCGGCCACGATGTGAGGCGTGGCCGCGCCGTCCGCCCAGGTGGGTAGGATGGCGTCCGTGAGCTGCTCACCCGAGAGCGTGCCGTAGTACCGCGCGTGGTGGATCGCGGCCTCGTAGCGGTTCAGGGTACCCTCGGCGCGGCGGCGGGTCACCTCCGCGGGCGAGAGACGCTCGGAGGGCTCTTCGACGTGGACGCCGGCATAGGTGGGCACCTGCACGAGCTGCGACCGGTCCACGTGGGCCGTGCCCGCGAGCCGCACCAGCGCGATCTCCAGGACCTGGTAGAGCTTGATAAAATCGCCGAGCCGCTCCGAGGGCTCGAGGCGCGCCGGGAGCGCGGCGAGGAGGGCGCCCTGCTTCTCCAGGCCCAGCTCCGAGAGCCGCTTCACGAGCGGCTCGACGCGCCTCGGGGTGAGCGAGGAGAGCCCCGTCGCGAAGGCGTCGGCCAGCTCTCCGCGCACCTCGCCGAGCACGATGGCTGCACCCGAGACGCCGGCTGCCCTCGCCGCCGCCGCCCACGCAGACCCCTCGGGCCCCTCGCTTCCCCCGGGCGTCTCCGCGCGCGCGCGGAGGGGCTCCATGATCGCCCGCAGCTCAAGCCCGATCTCGCTCTCAAGAATTGCCGCGACGGGCCACAGCGTCGGCAGCGCCGCGTCGATGCCCACGTCACCGAAGAGGACGCGCAGCTTGCCCGCGCGGAGCACGCCTGCGAGCCGTTCCTCCAGCGCTTCGTCGTGGGGCAGGTGCAAGGTGTTGCCGCCCTCGTCCATCGCCTCCAGCCGGTCGCCGCGCACGAGCAGGGCGTCGACCCGCACCGCGACCGGCATCAGGTCGGGCGCGAAGAGGTCCTTCCGGTGCGCCTGCAGGGCCGCGAGCGAGGCGCCCGCGCCAGGGAGCGCCTTGTCCACCATCGCCGCGAGGATCGCGTTGCCGAGGAGCTTGCGCTGACCGAGGTCCTCGAAGTCGATCCGGTGAGGCGGGAAGCCAGGGAAGGTCGTCCCCCGCGCCCCCTCCAGGAGGTAGCCGGCGCGGCTCGTGTTGAGCGGGGTCCGCTTGACGATGGCGAGGGGGAGGATCTGCTTCTCGCTGTGGTGGAGCCCTGACGAGACGTCGAGGAACCGGCTCTCGTTGACCAGGAAGTCATCGCTCGTGGTGTAGGAAGTGAAGGCGTACTCCACGAGGTGGAGGCCGCTGACCGGCTGCCGATCTGCCTTCTGCCACGTCTTGCCGATCAGCTCCTCGACGTGGCGGTCTCCGAGCGGCTCTCCGGCGAGGTGCTTCTCCAGCTTGCGCGCGGTGAGGAGCATGTCCGCGAGCAGGGCGGTGTATCGGCCCGGGGGCACCATGCCGTCCGGCGCGGCGGCCGAGGCGAGGAGGTGCCCGAGGTCGGTGGTCCGCGCCGAGAGCCGGCGCAGGCGGTTCGCGCGCAGCGTCTCCCCGAGGCCCTGCACCTGGGCGACCCTCTCCTCGGAGAGCGAGGCGACCCCGGCGACCGAGAGTTCCCGCACCAGCGTGCACACCTGCTCCACGCCAGCGCGCATCAGGTCCTCGGCGCTGACCCTGCCTTTCTTGACCTGCCGCTTCTTGACCTCCCCCGCGCTCTCCCCGCCGGAGGAGGGTCCGTCGCTCACCAGGAAAGACTCGGGTGCGCGCGCCCACGCCACCATCAGCGCGGTGCCGTGCTTGCAGAAGCCCCCCCGCCCCTTCGACCTCGCCGCCGGGCAGGAGCACTGCGCCTTGAACTCCGGCGCGGGTTCGGCCGTGTAGACCACCGTCACCTTGTACGGCGTCGCCCCCGAGCCCTTTGCGTCGCAGTAGAGCTTGTTGCGGTGGCGCGAGAGGTTGAGGAGGCTCCCGTCGTCGTACAGGGCCGTCCCTTTCGCCAGCTCGCGCCGATCGCCGATCCAGGACTGGAGTTCGCCGACGCCGATGCGCTGGACGTCCTCCGACGCGGGTGAGGTACCCGACGCGGGCGAGGTACCCGACGCGGGCGAGGTCACCGCGCCTCCTGGGTGACGAGGGGGCCGAGGTCCTGCCCTTTCATGATCCGCTCCACCACCTTGACGAGGAGCTTCGGGGTGCAGCCGAAGCAGGGGATGCCGAGCGCGGTGACCTTGGCGGCCATCTCGTGGTCGTACGAGGGCTTGCCACCGTCGGTGAGCGCCAGCAGGCAGACCGTCTTCACGCGGCTGTCGACGAGCTGCTGGAGGCGCCCGAGCAGGTCGGTCTTGTTGCCGCCCTCGTAGAGGTCCGAGATGAGGATGAACAGGGTCTTCTCGGGGCGCTCGATGAAGTGCTGCTGCGCGTAGGCGACCGCGCGGTTGATGTCCGTGCCCCCGCCGAGCTGCGCCGTGAACAGGGCCTCCACCGGGTCGACGAGGAGCGGGGTCACGTCCACGACCTCGGTGTCGAAGAAGAGGAGCCGCGTCCGGAGCACGTCGATGGAGGCGAAGATCGCCGCCATGATGGAGCTGTAGACCACGCTCTCGGCCATGGACCCGGACTGATCGACGAGCACCGCCACGTCCCACTCGTGGCGCCGCTGCTGGTTGGCCCAGAAGTAGAGCCGCTCGGGGACGAGGCGCTTCCGGCTCGCGTCCCAGCCCTTGAGGTTCTTCTGGATGGTGCGCTTCCAGTCCAGGTTGCGGGCGACGCGCAGCGGGCTCGTGGTGTGCTGCCGGAGCGCGCCGAGGACCGCCGTGCGCAGCTCGGTCTCCAGGGTCTTGCGGATGTCGTCCACGACCTCCTGCACGATCTGGCGTGCTGCTTCGCGCGCCCGGTCGGGGATGAGGCCGCGCGCGCTCATCAGGGTGGCCACGAGCTCCACGTTCTTCTCGAGCAGCGGCAGCGTCTCGGGCTCGAAGAGGAGCTGCTTGAGGCCCCGCCGCTCGATGGCGTCCTTCTGCACCAGCGCCACCACCTCGTGGCTGAACAGCTCGCGCACGGCGGCGAGCCACTTCGGGATGTAGGGCCGGGACGCGGCGAGCCCGCCCGACTTGTCGTGCTTGTCGTCGTAGACGAACGACAGGGCTCGATCGAGGTCGCCGAGGCGCCCGGGGTCGAGCCCCACGCTCCCCGCCTCGCCTTCGAGGCCGCTCAGCGCAAAGCGCCCGCTCGTGCGCTCTGCCTCGGTGCCGAGTGCCAGCCGCCACCGGAGCAGCGCTTCACGATCCTTCGACGGCAGTTCCTCGTCGCTCATAGCAGCTCGTCCAGGTCGTCCATGGCCGCGGAGAGCTCGTCGCTCATCGCCACCAGCCGCTCTCTGTCCTGTTCCAGAAGGACGATGTGCGCGGCCTCCGCCCTGTCGGCGATGCGCCGCGCCACGAGCACGTTTTCGAGCAGGTAACGCCGTTCCGTGGTTCCCAGCCGCGAGAACGCGCGCCGCAGCACCGGCAGGGTTTCCCGGAAGCGCTCGGGCGCGATCCCCGCGAGGAAGGCGTCGAGCGCTTCGACCACCGGGCGGCTCTTCACCATCACCAGCGCGTTCACTTCCAGGAAGCCATCGAGGAACGACGCCGCCGCGAGGGGCTCCCCGATGGCGCCGAGGCGCAGGCCGACGATGCGCGACACCTCGTCCTCGTCGAGCTTCTGCGCGAGGTACAGGAGCCCGCAGCACATCCCGGAGCACGCGGGGTTGACCGTGAACGTCTCGGCGATGTCCCGGGCTGCCTCGGCCCACGCCTGCTGGTCCAGGTAGGGCCGGGAGGTCGCCAGATCGTGCAGGGTGCGCAGCGCGCCCTTGATGGGGGCCACCGCCTCGTCGTCGCCGGTGCACGCTTGCCGCACCCGCAAGACGGCGCGGTCGAAGCTCTTTCGGGCCAGGGGCACCAGCACCTGATCGCCCACGGACGACCGGGAGCGGGTCGACCCGAACGAGACGAGGTACGAGACGTTGCTCGTGGTGCGCGCGAGCGAGGGCAGGTCGTCGTCGTACGCGGCGAGCCGGTCGCAGGCGCGCAGGGCGGCGGACACGGTGACGGGGCAGCTCGTGAGCACCGCGTCGAGCAGCACGTCGGCGGCATCGCCCGCGCCGCCCGCGTTGGCGAGCCGCTCGCCGAGGGCGCGCGTCACCACCTGCTCCAGCGTGTCGCCGAGGACGATCTTCTCGACGAGCGCCACGTCGGTCGCGGGTGTCCACTGCGCCTCCCAGGCCTCGTTCACCTGGGAGAGAAAGGCCTGCGTGTCGAGCGCCGCGTCCTGCTTGGCGCGCGCGGCGCGTCCACCGAGGCCCCGCTGCGTCCCCAGGTAGGTCGGGTAAGGGACCTCGCCGATGCGCAGGCGGTGCAGGAAGATGCTGGTGCCGACCTCGGTCTCGTTGGTGAGCTGGAGGGTGAAGGACTCGGGGGCGTCGCTCGCGGGCAACCTGCGCGCCCGCACCTCGCGCCAGAACTCCTCCTGCAGCGAGGTCCTGCCGATCCGGCTCGCCACATGGCCCACGCTCTTGCCGATCATCGCGGGCCAGAGGAAGCCGTCCACGTGCGCGGCGTCGCCCCGGCAGAGCGTGGCGATGGTCGCCTCGCGCACCTCGTCGAGGCCAGGACCCGCCTTCCCCCGGATGTCGGCGAGCCGCACCGCGAGCCGGTAGGCCTCGATGGTGTCGGCCAGCGAGGCCATGAACCCCCGCAAGCGCAGGTGCTCGGTGAACTCCACCAGCACCTCCAGCGTGGCCCGCTGGAAGTCGCACCCTGCGTCGTGGGCGCGCTGGTAGTAGCGGGGCGCGCGGTTGCCCGCGCCGTAGCCGAGCTGCTCCGCGAGCCGCGGGAAGCTGTAGGGGATCAGCGTCGCAGCGACCGGCACCGGCGCGGGTAGGCACTCGTCGAGCGAGAGGTCCACGTCACCGGCCGCGAACGCTGCCGCGTGCGCCGCGCCCACCACCACCGCGATCCGCTCGGGTGCGATCCCTTGCTCGATCCGCTCCAGCACCTGCCGCGCCATGAAGGCGTCGCGCGCGCGGTGCACCAGCCGGTCCCCCTCGGCGCGCACCAGGTCGGCGTAGGCGATCAGCGCCTCCCGGAAGGACGAGGGGTCGTACGCGGGCGCCTCGAACGACGCCTCCCAGAACTCCTCGAAGGAGCGGAAGCCGCGGGCCTCGGCGCACGCCTGGTAGACGTTCACCCGTGGCGCTTCCTCTTCCTCCTCCTGCACCTGCGCGACGGCCGCTGCGGGTTCGTCGGCCTCGTGCTCGGGCGCCCAGCTCTCCTCGGAGCCCGGGTCGTCGAGGTCCTCGTGGCCCACCACCTCACCCTCGTGGGGCGCGAGCGCCGTGCCGATCGCGATGTCGATGAACTCGGCCCGGGCGCCGCGCTCTGCAGCCCACTTCACCGCGACGTACTCGGGCGAGTAGGTGGCGAAGGGCCACAGCGAGGAGCCCTGCTCGCCATCGACCCGGTAGCCCAGGATGGCGACGGGCGGCTTGGTCCCGGGATCCACCAGCGCTGCGAGCAGGTGGGTGGCGTCGTGAGGTCCCTCCACGAGCACGAGCGACGGCCTGGTGTGCTCAAGGAACGCGCGCAGGGCGGCGCTGGACCGCGGCGAGTGGTGCCGGATCGGGAAGACGTGCACCGACCTGAGCAGGTCGAGGTTCATCAGGGGTTGAGCCGCCTCTTCGCGGCGCTGTAGAACTCCTTCCAGAGGCCAGCGCGTCCCTTGGCGACCGTCTCGCAGTACTCGCGCACGGCCTTCACGTCGTCACGGCTCTCCTTGGCCACGGCGCCGAGCAGCGAGCGCACCAGGTCCTCCGGCGTCACCTGGCCGTCGCCGAAGTGCTGCGCCAGGATGCCGCTGTTGAACAGGACGCTGATCGCCTCGGCCGTGGAGAGCACCGATCCCGGCTGCTTCACCTTGGTCTTGCCGTCCTTGGTCACGCCGGCGCGCAGCTCCTGGAACAGCGTCACCAGCACCTTGGCCAGCTCCGCCGGGGGCTCGACGCCCACCTGGTAGTCGCTCCGCAGCTCGGCCTCGCGCCGGGTGACGATCCGGATCTCCTGCTCTAGGTCCTCGACCACCGGGATGGTGACGAAGTTGAACCGTCGCTTGAGCGCGGCGCTCATCTCGTTCACGCCCCGGTCGCGGGTGTTCGCGGTGGCGATGATGTTGAAGCCGCGGGCCGCACTCACGCCCTCGCCGAGCTCGGGGATGGCGATCTGCTTCTCGGAGAGGATCGAGATCAGCGCGTCCTGGATCTCGGACGAGGTGCGGGTGATCTCTTCGAGCCGCGCGAACTTGCCCTCCCGCATCGCCCGCAGGATGGGCGAGGGGACCAGCGCCTTCTGCGAGGGCCCCTCTGCGAGCAGGAGGGCGTAGTTCCAGCCGTATTTGAGCTGCTCCTCGCTGGTGCCGGCGGTGCCCTGCACGATGAGCCCGGAGGTGCCGCTGATCGCCGCGGCGAGGTGCTCCGACAGCCAGCTCTTGGCGGTCCCCGGCTCCCCCACCAGCATGAGGGCCCGGTCGGAGGCGAGGGTGGCGATGGCCACCTGCACGAGCGCCCGATCGCCGATGTACTTGGGGGTGATGAGGACACCGCCGACGGGCGTGTCGCTGCCCATGACGTAGGTCTCCACGGCGCGCGGCGAGAGCCGCCAGCCCGGGGGGCGCGGCGCGTTGTCGCTGGCGGCGAGGGCCTCAAGCTCGGCCTTGTGCTTGACCTCGGCGGGGAGGCGGATGTCCGTCATGGACCCAGGACTAACGGAAGGACGTCGCCGGATCCAGTTTGGGCCAACTGGCAAGAACCGGTGCGGGTGACGTGACGCGGGCGCGCTCCCGTCGCTCGGGAGGTCGACGCCCGAGGGATATGATCACTCCACGTCGACGTCGAACTTGATGCGCTTCGTGTACTGCTGGCAGCTCTCCTCGCCCTTGCAGGTCGCGAAGCGCAGCTCGCCCTTGATGGTCTTTGTCCCCGGCTCCTCGGCCTCGAAGGCGACCTCGAACTCGAGCGTGCTGTCGTTGAGCTTCACCGCGTCGGTCGCCGTCTGCCTCGCCTTGGTGACGGCCACTCCCTCGGGCGGGCTGACCGTGAGCCGGGTCGGGTACTTCTTGTTGATGTGCGTGTCGCCCCGGGAAGTGACCTTCACCGTCGCCACGGATTTCGCGTTCGCCTTCGCGGTCGGCGCGCTGATGGAGAGCGTGTAGTAGCTCTCCGCGGGCGCGGTTCCGGTTCCCACGAAGCTGGTGACGAGCAGCGCGGCGAGAGCGACGGTCTTCTTCAGCATGGCGATCGTGTCCTTTCCGGCTCGACACTCCGCCTTCGCACGCTCCGTGCCACAGCCGGAGGGGAGAGAAAGCCGCGAAAACTCCGGGGATTTCTCGCGTCCCCTCGGTCTATGGACCCCGAGAGGTGGATCTTTGTTCCCCCAGGGGTGGTCCATGATCCCGTACCCCGCCTCCCGGGCGGCGCGCTCAGGGATGGGGGCTCGCCAAGGCGCCGTCGGAGACAAGGAGCCCTTCCTCGAAGGGATCGATGCCATCGAGCTTGCCGCTCAGCGTGCCGAAGGGCGCGATGGCCTGGGTAGCGATGTCGACCCGGAGCAGGGGCCCTGGCGTCGGCGTGGTGAAGTCGGTCTCACCTGCATCGAGCCTCGCACGCGCTGAAGACAGGCCGAGATGAGTTTGCTTCACGAGATCCATCCAGCGCGTTCATGGCCTGAACGTTCCGAACAGGAGAGCGTCGCGTCAGCCGCGCGGTGATCACCAGTGTGTCACCGGAGAGGCCTCTCGCCGCGGCGCGCCCCGTGCAGAACGCATGGCGACGCCGGGGAGGTGAGTACAGCGAACCCTGAGCACGTGCCGCGGAAGCGACCGATGGCACCGCAGGTGGCGATCGTGCACGCTTGCAAAGGCTCCGAGAGAGAACCCCATGGAGAATGACGAGCAGCTCTGGCGACACATGGGACAGTTCGAGGTGCGCGTGGATCCGCCCGATCTTTATCTCTCGCGGCTCCTCGGGAACCTGGGCGAGCAGGACGTCGAGCTGTTCTACGAGACGATGCTCGCCGCGCAGAGGGAGCATGGTCGGCTGCTCTGGATCGCCGACTGTTCACGCCTCGGCGACATCGAGCCCGCGGCCCGGCGGCTGGTCGGCAAGCGCGACTTTGGGCAGCTCTTCCGGGTGGTGATCATCCACGGCGCGAACTTCAAGCAGCGCGTGCTGGCGACGATGCTGTTCCACGCCGCCCGGCTCCTCACGCGCGACAAGAACAAGAAAGATTTCGAACTCCACTTCGTGGAAGACGAAGCCGCGGGGCTCCGCCTCGTCGACGTGCTGCGGGAGGACGAGATGCCTCCGCGCATCTCGGAGGTGCGGCCCATCCTGCGCGCGTCGCCACGGTCCCAGCGCCGTGGTACGCGCGCGGTGTCGTGATCCAGGTCCTTCTCGGTCTCCTCCGCAGCCCTCGCGTCACCCTCGCCCGGATCGCTCAGCGGGCGACGCCCCATGACGGGCTCGTGGCCATCCTGGTGCTCGGCGCTCTGTACGCCACGTTCGCGCTCCTACTCCACGCGGGAGGGCACGCGCCCTCGGTCACGCTCGTCCCCATCCCTCGCGCGCAGTACTACCTCTGGCAAGCGCTCTTCGTGGCGCCCCTCTTCGTGGCGCTCTGGCTCCTCTTCGGCCTCGTCTGCCATGGCCTGTGCCGACTCTCCGGAGGTCGCGGTCCCGTCGGCGCCACCCTCGCGGTGATCGGCGTCGGGTACGCGACGCCCGTCGCGCTCCTGTTCGTGGTGCCGGACCTGACGGTGTTCCTGGTGGCAGGCCACAGCGCGCTCGCCTCCGCGATGCGCTTCTACGCGCCGCTGGCCGTGCTTGGGTGCCTCGCGCTCTGTGCCCTTGGCTTGCGGGCAGCGCACGGGGTCGGGCCCCTGCGCTCGGCGCTCATCGCGCTCGCAGGGTTCGTGGTGCAGGGGGCGGCGGGGGGGATCTTGCTCCGCTGAGGCGCGGAAGCTCCGGGTCGGCCAGCGCCGTCGGTCGGCCTCCCGCGACGTCACGTGACGGGTGACGCCGGGGGTCTCCGAGGTGCGGGGCGAAGGCCGCTCAGCGGCGGTAGGTCTGCCAGGAGGTGAGCATGCGCTCGGCCTGCCCCGGCGTGAACTCGCTCAGGCAGTCGTCGTCCGAGTAGTCCATGAAGTTGTGAATGGGATCCATGCCTGCGGCGCTGCAGGTATCGCGGCTCTCCGTGCAGTCGAAGTCGGGCGATCCTTCCTGCGGCGTGTCCTTCACGTAGTCGTTGTACTTGTCACAGCCGTCCTGGAACGTGTGATAGAGGTGCAGCCAGTGGCCCACCTCGTGCGTGGCCGTGTCGCCCAGGTTGTAGGGCGACGCGGAGCCTCCGGGCAGCGAGGAGTGGAGCAGCACCACACCGTCGTCGAGCGGGTAGTCCTCGTACCAGTCGGGGAAGGTCGCCCAGCCGAGGAGGCCGCCGAGCAGGTTCGCGGTGTAGATGTTGAGGGTCTCCGGGCCGCCCACCCGCAGCGCCTCCTTGGCCTCGATCTCCTCCAGGGAGCCGGAGCCCATGTTGAACCAGTCGGCGTTGGTGACCCGCTGCACGGAGAGCAGTTCGAAGCGGAACTTCGTGGCAGCGCCTCCGGTGTCGCCCGCGTAGGCCTCGTTGAGCACATCCATCTGGTCGGTGATCATCTGCTCGGTCACGTTGCCGTTGCCGGTGCCGGGACCTTTGTTGATCACGTGCCACGCCACGGGGATGGTGATGATGGCCGGGGGCGCCGCGCTGGCGAGGGTCCGCGTCTCGTCGAGACGCTTCTCGGTGTGGGCTGCCTCCGCGCGCGTCGGCGTCCTGGTTCCGCACGCGCGCGCCGCCGGCGTCGCTGCGGCTGAGGGGTCGACGGAGACGCCTGCCTGGAGGTCGTCGCCGTCGACGTCTGCAGCCTGCTCGGGCCTCGCGGCACCCGGCTCGGTGGCGCCGTGCTCGTCGGCGCTGCCAGGGAGCGCCTCATCACCGTCGAGGTCCGTGGCAGGCTGCCCGTTCACGCCCGCACCCTCGGGAGCCTCCTCCTCCGCGCAGCCACCCGCGGTGAGCGGTATGGCTGCGACGAGGGTCAAGGCCAGCGCGCTCGCGTATCCCCAGCGTCGATTCGTCGGCATGTGCTGCTTCCCTTCGTCTCGTGCGTGGCCCGTGGAACGTCAGCGGAACGTTAGCGGAACGTTAGCGCACCGTGAGCGCCAGCCGGTAGGAGAACGACTCCGCCGACGTGGACGCGAACGCCGAGGCGCGGACCCGGAGGTAGTACGTCCCAGCGTCGAGCCCGTGCGCGCCACCGTCCCGCGGCGCCGAGCCGGTGCCGTCCAGCGTGGAGCACAGCCCACGGCCGTCGTCGTCGTCGTCCGCGAGCTGGACCCCGTCTGCGTCGAAGAGGGTGATCCGGCTATCCACTTCACCCGACTCGCAGGAGTCGCCGGTGCCCTCCAGGATCTCCGCCCTCACCGACTGCCCCGCGCCCACCTGGATCGCGAAGAAGTCGCTGTCCTGATAGGTCGGGTGCTCTCCGAGAAGGACCACGTCGGTCCCGCTCAGCACGTCCGCGGTGGCGATGGTGTTGTTGGACTCGGTCTCGCCGGGCGCGGCCGTCTGGGTGCGGACCTCGAGCAGGTAGAACGGGATCGGTGCGTTGTTGCCCCGGTCCTCGACCTGCACGTAGTGCGTCCCCGCCGGGAGCCGCACCACCAGCGCCGAGCAGCCGGAGATGCCGCTCGCCATGTCGTCGGTCGCCACCTCGTCGGTCGCGATCACGGTGCCCTGGTCATCGAGCACGCGCAGGGTCGTCTCGATGCCGCCCTGGCAGTCGCCTGCGGTGCTGTCGAGCACCTCGAAGCGAACCACCCTCTCGGTCGGCAGGTCGACGACGAACACGTCCTGGTCACCGATGCTGCCGATGGCGCCGGTGATCTGGGCGTCACCCGTGATCTGCACGGAGGCGAGGTCCGCCTCGGCCGGGCTGTCGTTTGGCTCCACCTCCGCGACCAGCCCCTCGATGGTGCAGGTGGCGCTGCAGCCGTCGCCGGCGGTGGTGTTGCCGTCGTCGCAGCCCTCGGGGAAGTCCACGTAGCCGTCACCGCAGGCCGCGACCCGCTCGCAGGTCGCAGTGCAGCCAGCGCCACCGTCGCACTCCTCGGTGCCCTCCACCTGGCCGTCGCCGCAGCTCGCCTCGAGCGTGACCTGCAGCGTGTAGCCGGGGATCAGGTACTCCTGGTTGTAGCTCTGGACCCGCACGTAGTAGGTCCCCGGCGGCAGGTGCGCGAGCGCCGCGTTTCCCGAGGCGTTGAGGAGCGAGCAGGTGGAGATGCCGCCGTCGTCGTCCTCGGCGAGCACCGTGGCGCCGTCGGTGCCGAGCACCTCCACGAAGGTGTCGGTCGCGTCGCAGGCCCCGGGCCCCGTAGGTCCGAAGGTCTCGACGCGAAGATCGGAGACCGTCGTCAGCGTGACCGCGAAGACGTCGAGATCGGACTCAGGGCTGATCGACCCGGAGGTCAGCCCACCGAGGGCGATCGGGCCGTTGGTGTCGGCGTCGGTCGCGGTGTCGTTGGGCTCCTCCTCCGCGGTGGCTTCGAGCACGCAGGTGGCGCTGCAGCCGTCGCCGGCCGTGGTGTTGCCGTCGTCGCAGGTCTCGGGAGCGTCGATGTGGCCGTCGCCGCAGGTGGGGACGCGCTGGCAGAAGGTGTCGCAGGCCGCGCCGCCGTCGCACTCCTCGGTGCCTTCCACCTGGCCGTCGCCGCAGAGCGCCGCGAAGCGCACCTGCAGGCTGTACGCGTCGATGGGGTCGCCGAAGTACTCGTTGACCCGCACGAAGTAGGTGCCGGGCGGGAGCTGGATGGCGCCGGGGCCCTCGATCAGCGAGCAGCTATTGATGCCCTCCTCGTCGCTGTACGCGAGGAGCGTGGTCCCGTCCGGCGCGATGAGCTGCAGTTCCGTGTCGACGCCCTCGCAGGAGCCGGGGCCGTTGCCGTCGAAGGTCTCGACGACCAGATCGGCGACGCTCGGGACCTCGATGGCGTAGTAGTCTTCGTCGCCTGCCGGATCGATCGCGCCGGTGAAGATGACGTCGGGCAGGGTGGCGCCGTTCGTCGTCGCCTCCGCGGTGGTGTCGTTCGGCTCCACCTCGGAGACGAGCCCCTCCAGCGCGCAGGTGGCGCTGCAGCCGTCACCGTCTGTGGTGTTGCCGTCGTCGCACATCTCGCCGCCGTTCACGATCCCGTCGCCGCACACGGGCGTGCGGGTGCAGTCCGCGTTGCAGCCGGGCCCGCCGTCGCACTCCTCCGAGAGCTGCCGGACGCCGTCACCGCACAGCGCGGCGAGGCGGACCACCACGTTGTAGCCGGGGATGGTCGCGTCGTTCTGGAACTCGCGGACGCGCAGATAGTAGGTGCCCGCGGCGAGGCGGGACAGGCCCGCGTTGATCGTCGGGTCGAGCTTCGAGCAGGCGAGGATGCCGCTGTCGTCGTCGGTCGCGATCGCGGTCGTACCGTTGGGCCTGAAGAGGGTGATCTGGGTGTCGACCGAGGCGCAGGCGCTCGTGCTCCCTGGGTCGAAGGTCTCGATGGCCAGATCGGCGATGCCGGGGAGGTCGATCGCGAAGTAGTCGACGTCGCCGATGGGGGTGATGGCGCCTGTGATCAGCGCGTTCGGGGTGATGTGCGGGTTCGTCTGCGCCTGGGTGAAGGTGTTGTTCGGCTCGACCTCGGTCGTCGCCGTCTCCAGGGAGCAGGTGGCGCTGCAGCCGTCGCCGTCGGTGGTGTTGCCGTCGTCGCAGAGTTCGTTGCCCTCGACCGTGCTGTTGCCGCAGGTGGCGAACAGCAGGGTGGTGTCGGCCACGTACCCGAAGGTGACCGGTCCCGCGTACGGCGACCTCGTGATTGCCAGGAAATACTCGCCCTCGGCGAGCCCCTCGGTCGTGATGCTCGCGCAGTAGTTCCCGCTCTCCGCGTCGATGTCGTCGTTCGTCGCGACGAGATCGCCCATCCCGTCATAGAGCATGAACGCAGGGTCGAAGTCGGGCATGCCGCACGACAGGCCGCTCAGCCCGGCGATGGTCTCGGCCGCGAACGAGCCGGTGGACCCTGCGGGCACCTCGAACCGGAAGTAATCCACGTCGTCCGTGGGGTTGATGTGGCCGCGCAGCAGCGAGCCACCAGCGACGATGGTGGTGAGCTCGTTGCCCTCCGCCTCGGTGTCGTTCGGCTCCACCTCGCACGTCGCCTCGACCTGGCAGCTCGACGAGCAGCAGTCGTTGCCGATGGAGTTGCCGTCGTCGCACGCCTCCCCCGCGTCGACCACGCCGTTGCCGCAGAACGGGTTCGTACTGCCACCGCCAGCGCCGCCATCCCCGCCGGCGCCGCCACCAGCACCGCCGACGCCACCGGCTCCGCCGACGCCAGCGCCGCCGGCGCCACCGACGCCGCCACCGGCACCGCCGACGCCAGCGCCGCCATCGCCACCGGCACCGCCGACGCCACCGCCAGCGCCGCCATCACCGCCGATGCCACCACCGGCACCGCCGACGCCACCGCCAGCACCGCCGACGCCACCACCGGCACCGCCGACGCCACCACCGGCACCGCCGACGCCACCACCGGCACCGCCAGCGCCGCCCGTGCCGCCAGCACCACCGCTACCAACGTCAGGGATCTGGGACCGATCCGCCTGAACGATGAGTTCACAACCTGTGCTGCTCGAGAGCAGCATGCCGAGTCCCAGGCACCACGTTACCCGCTTCGTCACTCTCATGCCGCAAGGCCTCCCAGGCTGTCAGTGGATGAGCGACGATTACTCTGGATCGCTTTCCTTGTACATGCCTGTCCCTGCTCAGGGCGGCGCAGGTGGGCTCTCGACCCCACCGCATCCACTGCACGCACCCAAGAGCGCGCGTCTATTTTCGCTTCCCGGTCACCTTGATTTCGCGCATCCGCGCCTTCGTCGCCGCGTACAGCGCCTCGATCTCGTCGCGCTTCCCGCGCGCATCCGCCACGTCCCAGAGGTTCTTCTGCTCCCCGGGATCGGCCGCCAGGTCGTACAGCTCGAACCGCGCCCCGTTGGAGATGGTGAGCTTCAGGTCCCCGTGGATGAGCGCCCGCCGCGCGTCGTTGTAGGGGCCCCCCGGCATGTCGACGAGCACGTCGCGCGCCTGGGCCGCCTGGCCAGGGGCAAGGAAGACGTCCGACAGGAGCGACGTGCCCGACAGGAAATCGCTCTCGCTCGGCGTGCCGCCTTCCTGGCCCGCACCCGGCGCTCCGCCAGGCGCCCCGCCTGCGCCGCCCGGCAAGGGCACGTGCATCAGGTCCAGCAGCGTCGGGGTGAGATCGACCAGGCTCCGCCGCGCGGTCACCCGCGAGGGGGGCGCAGAGGGCACGTGCACGAGGAGCGGCACCCGAACGAGTTCCTCCCACACCTCGAAGCCGTGCCGGTACATCTTGTGCTCGCCGAACGCCTCGCCGTGATCGCTGGTGACGACGACCGCCGTCTTTGCTCCCCACGGCGCCGCCTTCACGAAGTCGAGCAGCCGGCCGATGTGCTTGTCGGTGAACGCCACCTCCCCGTCGTAGAGGTCGCGCTGCGTCTTGCCGAACGAGGGGACATCCTCGTGCCGCAGGTAGTCGGCGTGCGGGTCGAGGTAGTGCACCCACAGGAAGAACCGCTTGCTTCCGTGCTCCCCGAGCAGCTTGATAGCCGCGTCAGTCAGCCCGGGGCTCGACGCGGTGTTGTCCACCGCCCAGTCGGCTTCCTTTGGCGGCGCCGCGCTCATGTCGACCACGTCGAAGCCCCGGTCGAGGCCCCCGAAATCCCCGAAGTACCGGTGCCCGTGGACGCCCATCGTGTACACCCCGGCGCGCTTCAGGCGCTCGGCCACGAAGGTGTCTTCCTCGCTGAACTTGTTGAAGTGGCCCCAGTTCCGGTGCGTCTCGCTCCCGTACTTGCCGATAAGCATCGGCCCGATGCTCTTGCCCGTGTACGACGCCAGCGCGTACGCCTTGTCGAAGATGGTCGAGCGCGCGGCGAGCGCGTCGAGGTTCGGCGAGAGCGGGTGGGGGTTGCCGGCGTAGCCGAGGTCCCAGCGCAGGGTGTCGATGGTGATCAGCACCAGGTTGAGGTCCGCCGGTACCTTCGTCGCCGTGTCCGCCGCCGCCGTGGGCGCATGGGACGTGGGCGCGGGCGCGAGGTCCTTCACGGCCTGCGAGGTCAGATCGCTCCCCGAGCAGTCCTCGTCGATGCCGTTGTCCAGGATCTCGTCCGCGAGTGGGCTGATCTTCGCGTTCCGGTCGTCGCAGTCCCCGCCGCCGAACCAGGCCCCCGCGCCGTCGCCGTCGCGATCGCTCAGGCGCCGCAGCGCCGCGAGCGCCTTGCCGCCGAGGGGCGCGCTCCGCTCCAGCGCCTGGCTCAGGGCGGCCTCGGCGTTGAGGGCACCGGCTGCCCTGACCGTGAGCGCGAGCGGAAGCACGGCGAGCCCGAGGGCCAGGACGCCCCGCAGCGAGCGCAGCGCGGCCGGCGCGAAGAACCCGCCCAGCACCATCAGCATCAGGATCGCCGGCGCCCGCAGGTCGAGCTCGGGCCGCCGCAGCACCCCGTAGATGCCGAGCAGGCCGTCCTCGCCCGAGAGCCCTCCGGAGGCGATCCCCATCCCGAACAGCGTGCCCGTCACGACGAGCGCCGCCGCTCCGGTGACCGCCGGGTCCACGACGGGGCGCGCGTACTCGCTCATCATCGCGAGCAGGTGCCGGAGCGAGGGGGTCAGCGCCAGCACGGCGAGGGCCGCCACGATCCCGAGCCCCAGCGACCCCGCCGCGACGGCCGTGCCGGTCAGCGCCGCCGGCGCGTCGAGGCCGAGCAGCGCCCGCGCGAGGTGCGCCGAGAGGGTCATCCAGGCGAAGCCAGCGAGGATCACCAGCGGCACGAAGGCCGCGATGTCGGCCGGCCGCCCCACCGCCCGGCGCCGCAGTGCATCCATCAGGGTGAACGGCGAGGGCGGTTCCGCAGGGTCGGTGACGATCGCCCCGAGGCCGACGAGGGCGCCCACCACGAGCGCCACTGGCGCGATGAGCCCTGCGTCGGCGAGCCACGCGGCGAGCTTCCCCGCGCCCTGCGCCTCGTCCGAGGCCCACCCCGCGTCGAGCAGCGCGGCCACGAGCGCGCAGATCGACGCGCCGAACACGCTCTGCGCGAAGCGCACGCCCCAGCCGCGGCGCGTGATGTCGCCAGAACTCCGTCGCTCGCGCTGGGTCACCACGGCCGATGGCGTAGCACTGGGGTGCTCGCGGGGGCAACGCCTGGCAGCGCCCTCACCCCGCCCTGCGTTGCTTCGCCAGCGGGTGGGCCTGGTCGTAGACGCGGATCAGGTGGTCGACCGACACGTGCGCGTACCGCTGGGTCGTCGACAGGCTCGCGTGCCCGAGGAGCTTCTGGATGGCGCGCAGATCCGCGCCTCCGTCGAGCAGGTGCGTCGCGCAGGTGTGGCGCAGCGCGTGCGGGTGCAGGTCGCCCCGCCCCGCCCCGAGCGCTCCGTACCGCTGCACGAGCTTCTGCACCCAGCGCGGCCCGAGCCTGACCCCGCGCCGCGACACGAACACCGCTTGCGGATCCAGCGCGCCGGTCTGCGGGTGGCGCAGCTCGTCCCGCCGCGCGAGGTACGCCCGCACCGCGGCCACCGCCTTCTGGCCGAGCGGCACGAGGCGTTCCTTGTCGCCCTTGCCGATCACCCGCAAGGTCGCCTCCCTCCCGCCGCCGGGCGCCGCGTGCCACGTCACGTTCCGCAGATCGAGCCCGCACAGCTCCGACACGCGCAGCCCCGCCCCGTAGAGCGTCTCCAGCATGGCCCTGTCGCGCAGCCCTTCCGGCGAGTCCTCGTCCGGGATCTCCATGACCTCCGCCGCCGCGTCCACGTTCAGGAACGTGGGCATGGGTCGCCGCACCTTCGGGAGCTGGAGGGCGGTCGCCGCGTTCTTCGTCACCTCGCCGAGCCGCTCCAGGTACTTGAGGAGCGCCCGCACCGCCGCGATCTTGCGCGCAATCGACGCTGGCGCATGCGTCCGTGCCAGGGTGCCGAGCCAGCTTCGGAGGAGCAACACGTCCACGTCGGCGGGCGTGGGCGCCTCCGCGCGCTCTTTCACCCGCTCCCGCGCGAACCCCCGCTCCCGCGCGAACCGCGCGAGCTGCTCCAGATCCCGCCGGTAGGCGGCCACGGTGTTGGGCGACGCGCGCTTCTCCCCCTGGAGGTGCGCGAGGAACCTGGCGATGGCACCTTCCAGGCTGCCTCGCGCTGCAGGCGGCGGCGCGTCTTCGACGGTCTTCTCGCCGGCCTCGCCGGCCCCTCCGCTCCCCTGGATCCCCTGGGCCTCCTCTGGCCGCCGTCGCTCGCGCCTGGTTCGCACCTCCCACCCCTACCACCCCCACCCGCTCCGGGCCAAAGCCGCGGGCGCATGGATCAGCGCCTCTTCTCCAGCCCCGCCCTCCCCCCGACCTCGCGCCCGTCGAGCCGCGCGCCGATCTCGATCCCCGCCGCCACCACGAGCTTGCGGTTCCGCGCCTGGTGCACCTGGAAAGGCTCCGAGGGCAGGTGTAGCGACACTGCCGCGAGCGGGCGCCCCTCCAGGTCGACCACGGCGCTCGCCAGGGTGCTCACCCCGTCGACCAGCTCGTCGATCGACGCCGCCCAGCCCCGCGCGCGGATGCTCGCCAGCTCGCGCCGCAGCCGCATCGGATCGGTCACCGTCTGCCGGGTCAGCATTTCCAGCCCCTCGCCGAGGTAGGCCTCCAGGTCCTCCTCCGGCAGCCGCGCCAGGATCACCTTCCCGTCCGCGCGCACGTGCAGGGGCGCCCTCAGCCCCGGAGGCAGGAAGAGCCACTCCGTCGCCGCGGTGGCCACCCGCTCGATCAGGACCCCCTCCCGCCCCTCCGGCACGATCAGCTCGACAGGAGCGCCCGTCGCATCACGCAGCCGCTCCAGCACCGGCAGCGCCGCTGTCCGGAGGTGCCGGCTGTTGCCCACCCGGCGCCCGATGCCGAACGACTTGGAGGTGATCACCCAGCGCGTGGGACCTGCCGTCACCTCGGGTCGGATCCACCCGGCCTCGCCCAGCGTGACGAGGCAGCGCTGCACCGTCGACTTCGACATGCCGAGGCGCCGGGAGATCTCACTCACCCCGATGGGTTGTTGCATGGCGACGACCTCGAATACCTGGAGCGCCACGGTCACGCTGCGGAGCACCACCTCCCCATCAAGCGATGACGTGCGCGTCCCGTCAACCAGCGCATCGCGGCTGGATCCCGCCGGCTGTGCCGCCAGGCGGCACGAACCACGGCTTCGCGTTGATCCTACCCCGGGCGGCATTACCGTCCTCCGTGCGCCACAGGCGCACCACAGACCCTGCCGCTCACCAAGCCCGGACGCACGTCCATCGCCTGCACCTGCCCCCGGCGGTGCAGGTGGAAGCGCGCGCTCAGGCTCCGAGCGCGACGAGAGGAGCAACCCGTGAATCACCCCTCCGACCCCCGCGCGACCCCCGCGACCCACGCAGCCCATACCAACGGCACCCCGCGCGCCCCCCGAGCCCCCCGAGCCCCCGAGGCCATTCCCCAGCCGCCCGTCCGCCCCTTCGTGGGCAACATGGCCGAGCTGTCGACCGAGACCCCGCTGCAGAGCATGATCGACATCGGGCGCAGGCTCGGACCGATCTATCGCCTGGCATTCCCGGGTGGCCACACGGTGCTCGTCCTCAGCGGCCACGACCTCGTCGCCGATGTGTGCGACGAGGCGCGGTTCGACAAGAACATCGGCGGCGTCATCGAGCAGCTCCGCGCCGTCGGTGGCGATGGCCTCTTCACCGCCCATACCCACGAGCCGCAGTGGGGCAAGGCCCACCGGGTGCTCATGCCCGCCTTCGGCCCGGGGGCGATGCGCAATTACTTCGACGACATGCTCGACGTCGCCGACCAGATGCTCACGAAATGGGAGCGCCTCGGTCCCGACACCATTCACGACGTCGCCGACACCATGACCCGCCTCACCCTCGACACCATTGCGCTGTGCGGGTTCAACTACCGCTTCAACTCGTTCTACCAGAAGGAGATGCACCCCTTCGTCGACGCCATGATCGGTGCGCTGACGGAGGCCGGCCTGCGCGCGCAGCGCTTGCCCATCCAGAACCGGCTCATGCTCCTCACGAGGCACAGGTTCGACGGCCACATGGACCTCATGCACGGCATCACCCGCGACCTCATCGCGAAGCGGCGCCGCGAGGATCGCGGGGAGCCCCAGAGCGCTCCGAGGGACCTGCTCAGCCTCATGCTGAATGCGAAGGACCCCCTCACCGGCGAGGGGCTCGACGACGTCAACATCCGCAATCAGCTCGTCACTTTCCTCATTGCCGGGCACGAGACCACGAGCGGCCTGCTCTCGTTCGCCATTCACCTGCTCCTCGACAACCCCGAGGCCCTTGCCCGCGCCCGCGAGGAAGCCGACCGCGTGCTCGGCACGACCGCGCCGCGCTACGAGCACCTCGCGGAGCTCGGCTACCTCGACCAGGTCCTCCGCGAGACCCTGCGCCTCTACCCCACCGCGCCCGCCTTCAGCGTGCACGCCCGCGAGGACACGGTGCTCGCGGGCCGCTACCCCGTGCGCACCACCGACCCCCTCACCGTGCTCCTGCCGCTCCTGCACCGCGACCCTGCGGTCTGGAAGGATCCCGAGCGCTTCGACCCCGAGCGCTTCGCCCCCGGCGCGCGCGAAGCCATCCCCACCCACGCCTGGAAGCCCTTCGGCAATGGCCAGCGCGCCTGTATTGGCCGGACCTTTGCCTTCCAGGAAGCGACCCTGGTGCTCGCCATGCTCCTCCAGCGCTTCGAGCTGGAGCGGCCCGGGCGCTACACGCTCAAGGTCAAGGAGACGCTCACCCTCAAACCCCAGGGCCTCACCGTCCGCGCCCGGCTGCGCAAGCCCATCTCCCGCACCGTCTCCCGTCCTGCGGAAGGCCCCGCCGCCCGCCCCGGCGTGACCCGCGTGTCCGGCGTGACCGGCGCATCCAGCGCATCTGGCGCAGCCAGCGGGCCCGCCCGCGTGCCTTCTCATGGCACCCCGCTCCTCGTGCTGTACGGCTCGAACTCCGGCGCCTCGGAGGCCTTCGCCCGCCGCATTGCCAGCGATGGCAGCGCGCGCGGCTACGCGACGCGGGTCGCGACGCTCGACGAGGGCACCGCGAGCCTCCCTACCGAGGGCGCCGTCGCCGTCGTCAGCGCCTCCTACAACGGCCAGCCGCCGGACAACGCGCGCCGGTTCCTCGCCTGGCTCATGGAGGCTGTCGAGGGGTCGCTCTCCGGCGTCCGCTACACCGTGTTCGGCTGCGGCAACCGCGACTGGGCGAGCACGTACCAACAGGTCCCCAGGCAGATCGACGAGCACCTCACCCGCGCCGGCGCCGAGGCCATCCTTCCTCGCGGCGAGGGGGACGCGCGCGCCGACTTCTTCGGCGACTTCGAGCACTGGTACGCCCCTTTCTGGGGCGCGCTCGGCGAGGCGTTCGGCACCGGCGAGGACGAGGTCTCCACGACCCCGCTCTATGCCGTGGAGATCGTCTCTCCAGCCGGCGCCGACCTCGTGGCGCAGAACCGCCTCGCCCTCGCCACCATCACCGAGAACCGCGAGCTGGTCGACATGACCTCGCCCTTCGGCCGCTCCAAGCGCCACCTCGAGATTGCGCTGCCCGAAGGCGTCACCTACGCCGCGGGAGACTACCTCGCCATCCTCCCCGAGAACCCCCCCGACCTCGTCGCCCGCGCCGCCCGCCGCTTCGGGATCAAGCCCGACGCCGCGGTCGTCCTCCGCTCGACCCGCGGCGCCATGGCCGCCTCGCTCCCCACCGAGCGCCCCGTGTCCATCCAGGAGCTGCTCGGCCGCCACGTGGAGCTGTCCACGCCTGCGACCCGCAAGGACCTCGCGCGCCTCGCCGCGCAGAACCCTTGCCCACCGCACCGCGCCCACCTCGCCGCCCTGGCCGCAGACCCGGCGCGCTACAGGGCCGAGATCCTCGACCGCCGCGTGAGTGTGCTCGACCTGCTCGACGCCTACCCCTCGTGCCTCCTCTCGCTCGGCGAGTTCCTGGAGCTGCTCCCCGCGATGCGCGTGCGCCAGTACTCCATCTCCTCGTCGCCGCGCGTCGATCCCACCCGATGCACGCTCACCGTCGCCGTCGTCGATGCGCCGGCGCTCTCCGGTCAAGGCCAGTTCCAGGGCACCTGTTCCAGCTACCTCGCGCGCCTCCAGCCCGGCGACGTGGTTCCCGTGGCGGTGCGCACCCCCAACGTGCCGTTCCACCCGCCCGCCACGAACGACACGCCCGTGGTCATGATCTGCGCCGGGACGGGTCTCGCGCCCTTCCGCGGCTTCCTCCAGGAGCGCGCTGCGCGCAAGGCGACGGGCGAAGCGGCGGGTGAGGCGCTCCTCCTCTTCGGATGCGATCACCCCGACGTCGATTTCCTGTACCGCGAGGAGCTGTCCCGCTGGGAGCGCGAGGGCCTCGTGACCGTGCTGCCCGCCTTCTTCCAGCAACCCGACGGCGAGGTCAGCTTCGTGCAGCACCGCGTCTGGCAGGAGCGCGCGAGGCTGCGTGCGCTCTACGAGCGGGGCGCCATCTTCTTCCTGTGCGGCGATGGACAGCGCATGGCTCCCGCGGTGAGGGCGACGCTCGCCCGCATCCACGAGGAGGCCACTGGCTGCTCGAGCGCCGAGTCCGCCCAGTGGCTCGATACCAGAGAGCGCGAGGGCCGCTACGTCCCCGATGTGTTCGCATGAACGGGTGACCTGAGCGGTGCCCGGATGACGCGACGCAGAGGTGCTCTCGCGCGACCAGGGGCTTGCTCCTCCGGCCTCCGGCCCCGATAGCCAGGCGGTGCCCAGGAGCGGCGTGCGTGAAGGAGAGTGTCGCGATGACCCGAATTGCCCTGTTCTCATGCGCCTTCGTGCTCGGCGCGCTCGGCGCGTCCACCGGCTGTAGCTCGGAAGACACGGACCCCGAGACCCCCGCGACCGAGCCTGGACCGCTGCGCATCACGACCGACAAGGGCGAGGTTGAGGGCGCCCTCGTCGGCACGACACGCACCTTCCTCGGTATTCCCTTCGCGGCGCCGCCCACGGGCGACCTGCGCTGGAAGCCGCCCGCACCCGCGGAGCCCTGGGCGGAGACCTTGAAGGCCACCGCGCGCGGGGCATTTTGCCCGCAGATTTCTCCAGCGGGCAGCTCCGAGGGTACCCAGGCCGAGGATTGCCTCACCGTGAACGTGTGGACGCCGGAGCGCCCGGCGTCGGAGGCCGTGCCGGTGATGGTCTGGATCCACGGTGGCGGCTTCCTCTTCGGCAGCGGCGGCGAGGCGGCCTATGACGGCCAGAAGCTCTCGGAGGCGACAGGTGCGGTGGTGGTCACCCTCAACTACCGCCTCGGCCCTCTGGGCTTCCTGTCGCTGCCGGAGCTGTCGGCGGAGGACACGGAGCATTCGGCGTCGGGCGCGTACGGCATCGAGGATCAGCGCGCCGCCCTGGAGTGGGTGAAGGCCAACATCGCGGCGTTCGGGGGCGATCCAGGGCGGGTCACCCTGTTCGGGGAATCGGCAGGGGGCGCCAGCGTGTGCATCCACCTCACCTCGCCGAGGAGCCGCGGGCTCTTCCAGCGCGCGATCCTTGAGAGCGGGCCGTGCGACCTGCGCAGCGACCAGGCGTCGGCGCAGGAGCAGGGCGCGCTGCTCGTGGAGGCGCTGGGCTGCCAGGGAGCGCCGGACGTGCTCGCGTGCCTCCGGGAGGTGCCAGCCGAGGAGGTCCTCTCCGCGCTGCCGGCGAGCGTCGGCTTCTCCATGGAGGGGGCCTGGCAGCCGGTCATCGATGGCTGGAACATCCCGGCCTCTCCCGCGGCACGGCTCGCGTCCGGCGACTTCGAGAGGGTGCCGACCATCGTCGGGGCGAACGCGGACGAGGCGACCCTCATCGACCTGCTGGGCGGCGGCATCGACATCCCCGACGAGGAGGCCTTCGCGGCGCTGATGGACCAGTTCGTCCCGGGGCAGGGCGAGGCGGTCGTGGCGCGCTACCCGAGCGCCACCTACGGCTCGGCGAAGGCCGCGGCGCTCGCGGCCCTGGGCGACGCAGCCTTCGTCTGCCCTACCCGGAAGATGGCGCGCGACCTCTCGGCGGGGGGCACGTCCACGTACCTCTACCACTTCACCTACGCTCCCCCGAATGCCGCGATCGACGGTCTCGGCGCGTTCCACTCGGCGGAGGTCAACTTCGTGTTTGGCAACCCGAGCCAGCTCTTGCCGCAGCCGTTCGACGAGGAGGAGCGTTCGCTGTCGGCCGCAGTGATGGGCTACTGGAGTGGGCTCGCGGAGAGCGGTGAGCCCGGTACGCAGCAGGGCGTGACCTGGCCCCGCTACGACGCGGCGTCGGACGAGGCGCTGATCCTCGACCTGGACCTCGCGACCGAGACCGGGGTGCGGAAGGACCTCTGCGACTTCTGGGACGAGGGGCCTGCCGAGGCACCGTGAGCGGGGGCGCCCAGCGCGCTCCCGCCGGAGCCCGACGTTCCGGCGCGTGCCCTGGTGAGCGACCATGGCTGCGGACGACGCATCGGAGAGGTACGCTCGTGCCCGGAGGGACGCGCGGCTCCAGCCTCTGACCCGATGGCCAGGCGGTGCCCAGGAGCGGGTCCCGCGTGGGCCGCGTGACCGTATGAAGCCGCGTGACCGTATGAAGGAGAGTGTCGCGATGACCCGACTTGCCTTGTTCTCATGCGCTTTCGTGCTAGGCGCGCTCGGCGCGTCCACCGGCTGCAGCACAGAAGACACCGGGATCGAGACCCCGGCGACCGAGCCTGGCCCGCTGCGCGTCATGACCGACAAGGGCGAGGTCGAGGGCGCGCTCGTCGGCGACACGCGCACCTTTCTCGGCATCCCCTTCGCGGCGCCGCCCACAGGCGACCTGCGCTGGAAGCCACCCGCCCCCGCGCAGCCCTGGAGCGAGACCTTGAAGGCCACCGAGCGCGGCGGCGCCTGCCCGCAGAGCGCCCCGGCCGGCGTCCCCGCGGGCGACGAGAGCGAAGACTGCCTCACCTTGAACGTGTGGACGCCGGAGCGACCCGCCTCGGAGGCCGTGCCCGTGATGGTCTGGATCCACGGCGGCGGCTTCGTCTTCGGCAGCGGCGGCGAGGCGGCCTACGATGGCCAGAAGCTCTCCGAGGCGACGGGCGCGGTGGTGGTCACCGTCAACTACCGCCTGGGGCCCCTGGGCTTCCTGGCGCTGCCGGAGCTGTCGGCGGAAGACGCGGAGCACGCGGCTTCGGGCGCGTACGGCATCGAAGATCAGCGCGCCGCCCTGGAGTGGGTGAAAGCCAACGTCGCGGCCTTCGGCGGCGACCCGGCGCGGGTCACGGTGTTCGGAGAGTCGGCGGGGGGCGCGAGCGTGTGCATCCACCTCACCTCGCCGAGGAGTCGCGGGCTCTTCCAGCGCGCGATCCTTGAGAGCGGCCCTTGCAACCTCGTCAGCGACGAAGCTTCGGCCATGGAGCACGGCGCGATGCTCGTGGAGGCGCTGGGCTGCCAGGGCGCGCCGGACGTGGCGGCGTGCCTCCGGGAGGCGACCGCCGAGGAGGTGCTCGCGGCGCTCCCGGCGAGCGACGGCTTCTCCCAGGAGGGGAGCTGGTATCCGGTCATTGACGGCTGGAACATCCCCCGTCACCCCGCCGTGCAGCTCGCGTCTGGTGACTTCGAGAAGGTACCGACCATCGTCGGGGCGAACGCCGACGAAGCGAACCTCTTCGACGTGCTGAGCGGCGGCTTCGAGGTCCCCGACGACGCGACGTTCGCGGCGCTGATCGAGGGCTTCTTCCCGGGGCAGGGCGAGGCGGCCGTGGCGCGCTACCCGAGCGCCACCTACGGCTCATCGAAAGCCGCGGCGCTGGCGGCCGTGGGCGACGCGACCTTCGTCTGCCCCGCCCGGAGGACGGCGCGCGCGCTCGCTACAGGGGGCGCCCAGACGTATCTCTACCACTTCACCTACGCGCCCAGGAACGGCCTGTTCGGCGATCTCGGCGCCTTCCACTCGGCCGAGACCAACTTCGTGTTTGGCAACCGGAGCACGCTCTTGCCGCAGCCGTTCGACGAGGACGAGCTCTCGCTGTCGGCCGCGGTGATGGGCTACTGGGGAGGGCTCGCGGAGAGCGGTGAGCCGGGCGCACAGGAGGGCGTGGCCTGGCCCCGCTACGAAGCGGCATCCGACGAGGCGCTGATCCTCGATCTGGACCTCTCCACGGAAGCCGGGGTGAGGAAGGACCTCTGCGACTTCTGGGACGAGGTGTCGGTCGATTCGTTCTGACCGAGACGCCGGCCGGGCGCGTGAGACGCCGGCCGGGCGCGCGAGATCCTGATCAGCGCCTCACTTCAGGCCGTCGAGGACCTCAAGAGCCAGCTCGTACTTGCCGAGGGGGGGCATCAGGTAGGCGCCCTGCACGCGGTCGCGCACGGAGAAGAGCATCTCGCGGGCGATGCGGACGCCCTCCTTGCGGGCCTCGGCGCCAGGGGGGGCCTTGCGCATGCGCTCGCGGATGGCCTCGGGGATCTGCATGCCGGGAACCTCGTTGTGGAGGAACTCGGCGTTCTTGTAGCTGACCAGGGGGAGCACGCCGATGAGCACCGGCATGTTGAGGTGGGCGATGCGGCGCAGCACCTCGTCGAGCAGCTCCTGCTGGAAGATGGGTTGGGTCATTACGATCTCGGCGCCGGCGGCGTGCTTGCGTTCGAGGCGCTGGATCTCCTTGCCGAGGTCCTGGGCGCCGGGTTCGAGGCCCGTCGCGAGGAGGAACGAGGTCTGGCCGCCGGCGATGCGCTTGCCGGCAGGGTCGAGGCCGCGGTTCATGGTGCTGGCCATGTTGAGCAGGCCGATGGAGTCGAGGTCGTAGACGGCCGTGGCCTCGGGGTAGTCGCCGATCTTGGGAGGGTCGCCGGTGATGACCACCAGGTTCTGGATGCCCACGGCGCTCGCGCCGAGCAGGTGCGCCATCTGGCCGATGAGGTTCCGGTCGCGCCCGCACACGTGGAGGATGGGCTCGATGCCGTAGCGCTGGATGAGCAAGGCGCAGAACGCGAGGTTGCTCATGCGCGCGGTGGCGCGCGGGCCGTCGGCGACGTTGACCACGTCGATGCCGTTGTCGATGAGCATCTTGGCCGCGGCGAGGGCGCTGTCGGGGCTGAGGCCGGGGGCGGGGTTCACCTCGACCGAGACCACGAACTGCCCGGCGGCGATCTTGGAAGCGAGGCGGCTCCGCTCGGCGAGCGGGATGGGATCGAGGCCGATCACCTCCACGGGCGCGGCCTTGGGACGCGCGGCGGCCGCGGGGGTCGCGCCGCCGCCGAGCATGCGCGCGGATTTGACCATCCAGCGGATGTGCTCCGGGGTGGTCCCGCAACACCCCCCGACCATCTGGGCGCCGGCCTGGATGATGCGGCGGGTGAAGACGTCGAAGTACTCGGGCGTGGCCATGTAGAGCAGGCGCCCATCGACGGTGCGGGGGAGGCCGGCGTTGGGCTGCGCGCACAGAGGCAGGCCCGTGCCGCGCATGCGCTCCGCCATGGAGAGCGCGAGCTGCGGGCCATCGCCGCAGTTGATGCCGATCGCGTCGACGCCGAAGTCGCGCAGCATGGCCGCGACGCCTTCGGGCTGGGAGCCGTCGGCGACCGTGCCCCCGGCATCGAAGGTGACGGAGGCCAGGATGGGGGTGCCGGGCGCGGCGCGGCGCGCGGCGTCGATGGCGATGCGCAGCTCCTCCATGTGGCGGAAGGTCTCGATCATCAGCAGGTCTGCGCCTCCTTCCACGAGCGCCGCGGCCTGCTCGGCGAAGGTGCTCGCGGCGGCGCGGAGGTCTTCCTGGGTCGCCACGCCAGGCACGATGCCCGTCGGGCCGATGGAGCCTGCCACGTAGGCCGCGCTCCCTGCCGCCTCGCGGGCGACCCTGGCGCCGGCGAGGTTGTAGCTCCGCACCTCGTTGACGAGGCCGTAGCGCTCCAGCCGGAAGCTGTTGCCCCCGAAGGTGTTGGTCTCGATCACCTGCGCCCCCGCGTCCACGTAGTCGCCGTGGATCTTCTTCACGATGTCGGGGCGGGTGACGTTGAGCTGCTCGAAGTTCTGGGTGACGAACACGCCTCGCTCGTAGAGGAGCGAGCCCATGGCACCGTCGAACACCAGGATGGAACGCTGCAAGGCCTCGAGGAAGGGGGCCGCAGGTCTCGCGGGGGTCATGCGGCGCATGGTAGCGGCGGGCAATGGCTCATGAAAGGGTTCGCGCAGGAGCGCCCTGGACAGCCGAGGGCCTGGATGGCGCGGGAACAGGGGCGTGGGAGGGGCCCGGATGTGCTGGGCGCGTGCGGCGGCATTGACGCGGAGTACCCGGGAACACTACGGACGAAGGCGATGAAAAGCGCAATCCGCCGGTCTTTTGTGCTGTCCGTTGCCCTCACCGCGGTCGCGCCCGTCCTGCTCACGGCCTCGGAGGCCCGCGCGGACTGGGACCCGATCATGCACCGCTCCGACGCTGGGGTGGACCTGTACATCTGGAGCGCCAGGGGTATCGGCACGGCCCTCCCCGCCGTGCCCTTCGTCCAGTGGGATGTGGCCCACAACCTGTTCCTCGGGCTCCGTTTCCCGCTCGCGACGAGCTTCGACCCGGCCTACATCGGCCTTGGCAACCCCACCGCGTCGCTCTGGTACTCGGACATCAAGGGGGATCTCACCTGGTACGCGGGCGGGCGCGTCTCGCTGCCGCTCGGCCTCGTCGATGCCCGGGGATGGCGGTACGCGACGGCCGCGGGTGCCGCAGCGATGGGGTTCTGGGATCCGTTCCTCTGGGCCAACGACTCGCTCCCGTTCGGGGGCTACGGCGGCATCGAGTACCGCTTCGCCGACTTCTTCGTGCTGCGCGCGGGGGGTGATCTCGGCTTCTACCCGTCGCTGAGCCGCGGCCGGAACTTCGGCGTGGTGCGCTCGGGAGACCTCGATGTGGCGCTCCAGCTCAAGGTGGAGCCCGAGTTCCAGAGCAAGGCGGGGTTCGGCGGCGGTGCGTCGCTGATGACCTGGGTCATCCCCACCGCGAGCGGGGACATCGCGCAGACCCTGATCATGCCGTACTTCGCCTACGACTCGCAGAAGACGTTCTTCATGCGGGCCGGCGCGCTCCTCGCCCTGGACAGGCCGCTCGGGCCCGGGTTCGACCGCGGCGGGGTGGCCTCGATCTACCTGCAATTCGGCGGTCACATCGACTGACGTCGATAGCGCTTGCGATTCCGCCTGTTCGGTGAGGAAACTCGGCGCCCATGGCCGAGTCTCGCCTCCACGACCGCTGCGCCTGCGGCTCTGCGCTCTCGTCATCCACCTCGTTCTCATCCGCCGCCGGGGGCTCCTCCCGCCCCTTCACGCTCGCCGGTACCCGGAGGGTGTACGAGCGCGCGCGGCCGTTCACCGTCCGGCACATCGCGCTCGATCTCGCGCTGGACATCGAGGAGAAGGCCGTCGCCGGCTCGGCGCGGCTCGACGTCACCCGGATCGATCCGGCGGAGACGCACCTCGCGCTCGACGCGCTGGGGTTCGAGATCGCCAAGGTGGAGATCGCCGCGACCCTCCTGGTGAGCAGGCCCGCGGCAGAGAAGGCAGCCCCTACAAAGTCTGCAAAGGCGCCCGCGAAGTCGGCCGCGAAGGGTGGAAAGGGGAGCGCCCGCGCGGCGAAGGCCTCCGCGGAGCCCGCGTTCACCGCGGCCGAGCACACCTACGACGGCGAGTCGCTGCGGGTGCACCTGCCGCTCGACGTGCAGGAAGCCTCGATCCGGGTGACGTACCGGGCGGTGCCCCGCCGGGGCATGTACTTCCTCACGCCCGACGAGCACGTGCCGGATCGGCCCCGCCAGGTGTGGACGCAGTGCCAGGACGAGGACGCGCGCCACATCTTCCCCTGCATCGACAAGCCGCACGTCAAGCAGACCACCGAGATCCGGGTGCGGGTCCCGGCAGGGTGGACGTGCCTGTCGAACGGCGAGCTCTTGAACTCCGCGAAGGAGCAGAAGCAGGGCGTCTTCCACTACCGCCTCGACGAGCCCCACCCGAGCTACCTCTTCACCCTGGTGGCCGGCGAACTGTCACGGATCGAGGAGGAGGTGGACGGCATCCCGCTCGCCTACCTCGTGCCGCGCGGCCGTGAGGAGGACGGGCGGCGCACCTTCCGGCGCACGCCGGACATGATCCGGCACTTCGGCGAGAAGCTCGGCGTCCCGTACCCGTGGAAGCGCTACAGCCAGGTGGTGGTGAGCGACTTCATCTTCGGCGGGATGGAGAACACCACCGCCACCACGATGTACGAGCACATCCTCATCGACGAGCGCGCGGGGCTTGACATCACCGGCGACGACCTCATCGCCCACGAGCTGGCGCACCAGTGGTTCGGCGACCTGGTGACGTGCCGGGACTGGTCGCACGGGTGGCTCAACGAGGGGTTCGCCACCTTCATGGAGCACGTCGACCGCGAGCACCACCTCGGCCTCGACGAGTACGAGCACAGCCTCGTCGGGGACATGGACGCCTACCTCGCGGAGGCGCGCGGTCGCTACAAGCGGCCGGTGGTGTGCCTGGACTACGAGGTGCCGATCGACCTGTTCGACAGGCACCTCTACGAGAAGGGTGGCCTCGTCCTGCACCTGCTCCGGCGGGAGCTCGGCGACACCCTGTTCTGGCGCGGCGTGAACCTCTACCTCACGCGGCACGCGCGGAGCGTCGTGGAGACCCGGGATCTGCAGCGCGCCTTCGAGGAGGCGAGCGGCAAGTCGCTCGAACGGTTCTTCGAGCAGTGGATCTTCCGGCCGGGGCACCCGGAGGTGGAGATCAAGCTGGAGGTGACCGACGCCCTGTGCACGGTCACCGTGAAGCAGAACCAGGGCGGGAGCGCCGCCCCCGGGCGGGCCGACACGCCGCCGCCGGACGCGACGCCCCCGGTGTTCGCGTTCGACCTGGTGCTCGACTTCGGCCTCGGCGAGGTGCACCGCGAGGTGCGCCGGGTCGACCAGGCGACGCAGACCTTCGCGATCCCGCTCCAGCGCCGCCCGCGCTTCGTGGTCATCGACCCGGACCTGCGCATCCTCGGCGAGGTCACGGTGGAGGCGCCCGTGGACCTCCTGCGCGGGCAGCTCGCGCATGCGCCCTCGGCGCGGGGCAGGGCGCTCGCCGCGCACCTGCTCGGCAAGAAGGACGACCCGGCGACCCTGAAGGCCCTGGCGCGGACGCTCGGCGACGAGAAGGAGTTCTGGGGTGTACGCGCGGAGGCGGCGGAGGCCCTCAGCGTGAGCCGTGCGGACGAGGCGCTCGCCACGCTGCTCGCGCGCACCGGCGTCGCTCACCCCAAGGTGCGGCGGGCGGTGGCGCGGGCCCTCGGCAAGTTCCGGTCGGGCAAGGCGGCCGAGGCGCTCCAGAAGATGGCGCTGCGCGACGCGAGCTACCTCGTGGAGGCGGAGGCCGCGCGGGCCCTCGGCGCGACCCGGCAGTCCTCGGCCTTCGAGACGCTGGTGGACATCCTCGACAGGCCGTCCTGGGCCGACGTGATCCGCTCCGGGGCCCTCGATGGCCTCGCCAACCTGCGCGACGAGCGCGCGCTGCCCCACGTCCTCGCGCGGACCCGCTACGGCGTCCCGGCGCGCGGGCGGCGGGCGGCGATCCTGGCCCTGCCCCGGCTCGGCGCCGACCGGAAGACGCGCGAGGCGCTGGAGGACCTGCTCGACACCCGCGATCCGCACGTGCGGGTCGACGTGATCCGGGCGCTCACCGACCTCGGCGACATCAAATCGCGCGGCGCCATGCAGCGGGCGCTGGACCGGGAGCTGGACGGCCGGGTGCGGCGGCGCCTGCGCGAGGCCTTGCGCGACCACGCGGGCGCCGGGCGGCGCGAGGTGGACCGGCTGCGCGACGAGCTGGACACGCTGCGGCGCGACCACCACGACCTCAAGGCGCGCATCGCCAAGCTCGAAGGCACCGCGGGCGCGCCGAAGGGCACCACGAGAAAGGCCGAGGTGAAGTCATGAGCGTGACGCTCGCCGGGAAGACAGCGCTGGTCACGGGGGCCTCGGCCGGCATCGGCCGGGAGATCGCCAAGGTCCTCGCGCGCGAGGTGGGGGCCTTGATCCTGGTGGCGCGGCGCCGGGAGCGGCTCGACGAGCTCGCCGCCGAGCTGACCGCGGCGCGGCCGGGCCTGCGGGTGGTGGTGCGCTCCGTGGACCTGCTCGACCGGGAGGTCACCGGCGCATTCCTCGACGACCTGGAGAGCGAAGGCGAGCGGATCGACGTCTTCGTCAACAACGCCGGCTTCGGCGACTACGCCTTCTTCGCCGAGAGCGCGTGGCCGAAGGTCGAGCAGATGCTGGAGCTCAACGTGGTCAGCGCGACGTACCTGCTCCACCGGATCGTGCCGACGATGGTGGCGCGTGGCGCGGGCGCGATCCTCAACGTGGGCTCGTGCGCGGGCATCGCGGCCAGTCCCCAGATGGTGGCCTATTCGGCGACCAAGGCCTTCGTGAACCTGCTCAGCGACGGCTTGCGCGCCGAGCTGGCCGGCACCGGCGTCAGCGTGACCAACCTCTCGCCGGGCCCGGTCCCCACCGAGTTCCAGGAGGTCGCCGGGAGCACCCGGCGAGAGACCGTCCCCGAGGCGCTCCACGTCAGCGTGGACCTGTGCGCCGAGGAGGCGGTGACGGCGCTCAAGGCGGGCCGCGCCAGGGTCATCCCCGGCCTGCCCATGCGCGCCGCGATGCTGTCCCTGGAGTCGGTGCCGAAGGTGCTGGTCCGGCCGGTGATCGCGCGCATGGCGAAGAAGAGCAAGGGCCGTAGCTGACGCCGCGTGGGGCCTCGGCTACGGCGGGGGCCATGTCCGAAGCAGCCTCTCCCGTGAAGCTCGAACGCCGTGGGCGCGTGGGCGTGCTCGTCCTCGACCGGCCCGACCGGCGCAACGCCCTCTCCCGCGACACCCTCTTCGCCATCGGCCGCCTCGGCCGCGAACTCATCGCCGATCCGGACATCCGCGCCATCGTGATCACCGGCTCGGGCGACAAGGCCTTCTGCGCCGGCGCCGACCTCAAGGAGCGCCAGGGCATGAGCACCGACGACGTGCGCGTGCAGGTGGGCCTGTACCGCTCCGAGCTCGGCGTGCTCGACCGCAGCCCGAAGCCCGTCATCGCTGCCCTGAACGGCGTCGCCTTCGGCGGAGGGCTGGAACTCGCGCTGATCTGCGACCTGCGCGTGGCAGCGCCCCACGCCGAGGTGGCGCTTCCCGAGACCTCGCTCGGCATCATCCCCGGCGCTGGCGGGACGCAGCGGCTGCCGCGCATCGTCGGCGAGGCCCGCGCCAAGGAGATGATCCTGCTCGGCCGCAGGCTCGGCGCCGAGGAGGCGCGGCTCTGGGGCCTCGTCAACCGCGTCTCGCCGGAGGGCGTCCCCGTGCTCGACGACACGCTCGCCTGGATCGAACCCATCGCCGCGGGCGCCCCCATCGCCCAGGCCGCGGCCCTCAGCGCCATCGAGGACTCGTTCGAGGTGCCGCTCGCCCTCGGCCTGGAGCTGGAGCGCACCCGCTACGACGAGACCCTGCGCAGCGAGGACCGGCTCGAAGCCCTCAAGGCCTTCGCCGAGAAGCGCAAGCCGGTCTACCAGGGCCGGTGACGTCATGGGGGGGATGATGCAGGCAGCGCAGGGGTCGCAGCCACGACCGTCGCAGGCGCCGCAAGGGCTGCGAGTAGACGGCGGAGGTACAAAAACCCGCTGGCTCGTGCCTTTCGTGCTGCTCCTCTTCTTCGCCTGGGGCTTCGCGACGGTGCTGGTCGACGCGCTGGTGCCCAAGCTGAAGGGCCTCTTCGCGCTCACCTACACCGAGGTGATGCTGACGCAGTTCTGCTTCTTCCTCGCCTACCTCCTGATGTCGCTCCCCGCGAGCATGATCCTGAGCCGCATCGGCTACCTGCGCGCCGTGGTCGGGGGCCTCGTGGTCATGGCGCTGGGGTGCCTGATGTTCGCGCCCGCGGCGCGGCTCGGCGTCTACCCCGGCTTCCTGTTCGCCCTCTTCGTGATGGCCTCGGGGATCACCCTCCTGCAGGTCGCCGCCAACCCCCTGATGGCCCTCCTCGGCGCGCCCGACACGGCGCCGAGCCGGCTCACCTTCGCCCAGTTCTTCAACGCGGTCGGCACCACCGTCGGCCCTCACGTGGGCGCCACCCTGATCCTGGCCTCCGGCGTCTCCACGCCCGACCCGACGACCCTCTCCCCTGCCGAGCTGGCTGCTGCCCGGCAGGTGGGCGCGCAGGCCGTGCAGACCCCTTTCCTGCTCATCGCCGTGGGCCTGCTCGTCCTCGCGGTGCTGTTCTGGGTCGCGCGCAACGCCGCCAGCCTCGGGCAGGCCGAGCACCCGGCGGCGCTGCGCGACACCCTGAAGCTTCTCGGGCGCCCGGCCCTCCTGCTCGCGGTGATGTCGATCTTCCTCTACGTGGGCGCGGAGGTGTCGCTCGGCAGCCTCATGACCAACTTCCTCATGCTCCCCGGCACCCTGGCGCTGCCCGCCATGGAAGCCGGCCGGCTCGTGGGCCTGTACTGGGGAGGCGCGATGGTGGGCCGCCTCCTCGGGGGCTTCGTGCTGCGGCGGCTCCACCCCGGCACGGCGCTCGCGGCGTGCGCCCTCGCGGCGGCCACGCTGGTGGGCGTCGCGGTCGTGGGCACGGGCGTGAGCGCGGGCGTGGCGCTCATCGCGGTCGGCCTGTTCAACGCGATCATGTTCCCCACCATCTTCACCCTGGGCCTCGAAGGCATGGGCGAGGAGACCGCGCAGGCCTCGGGGCTCCTCTGCATGGCCATCGTCGGGGGCGCCGTGGTTCCGCTCCTCACCGGCGTCCTCGCCGACCACACCACGCTGAGCCTGGCCTTGCTTTGCCCGCTCCTCTGTTACGTGTGGATCGCCCTGTACGGGTGGATGCACCGCCGCCGAGCCGCGGTGGCGTGACGCCGTCTCTCTCGTTCACGCGGCAGGGGATCCCGTCTGCCTCCCGGGAGACGAGGCGCACGACAAAAAAGGGCCGCCGCGGTGTCGGGGTAACACCGCGGCAGCAAAGACTCGTTCAGCGGCGGGCCACGTCTCGCCCGCTCCGAGTGACCGGCGCGGCTACTTCTTGCTCGTCACGGCGGGGGTCGCGGCGGGCGCTGCGGCGGGGGCTGACGCGGGGATCGCGCCGGGAGTCCCGGGTGCTGCGACGGCTGTCGGGCCTGCGGCAGCGCCGGGGGCCGCGACGGGCGTCGGGCCTGCCTTCGCGCCCGCGGTGGCTCCAGGAGCCGCGCCTGCGAGCGCGGCCTGCAGCTCCTTCGCCTGGGTCAGGTGGCCCTCGACCACCGGCCGCATGTCCGTGAGCAGCGTCTTCAGCTCGGCGTTCTTCACGCTGGGCAGGAGCTGCTTGTCGATGGTGTCGAGCGTGTCCTGGTGGAGCTTCACCTGCAGCTCGACGTACGTCTTGTCGAAGTCGGCAGGCGCCGCCGCCTTGAGCGCGCTCAGGCCAGCGTCGACGTCGGTCTTCATCTTCTGGGTGACCGGGCTCTCCGCGGGGATGAGCTTCGCCTTGGTCTGGACCTGGGTCTGCTTCTTCTTCGCGTCGGTGTGGTGCTGGACCATGGTCGCCGCGAACTTCTTCACGCGCGCGTCCTTGGCCTTGGTCTGCGCGAGCTTGCTGAGGTCGATCTCGGCGGTGTTGGAGGCTTCCGACACGGCAGCGATCTGCTCGTCGCTCAGCGGCGTCGGCGGTGCGGCGGACTCGGCGGCGGGCTCGGCGGCGGCGGGGGGGTCCGGCTCGGGCGCCGGCGCAGCTTCCGGGGCCGGCGCGGGCTCGGACGCCGGAGGCGGCGCGGGCTCCATCGCGGCAGGCTCCGGGGGCATGGTCTCGGCGGACTGGGCCTCCATCTCGGCGCCTCCGCAGCCAATCACGAGCGCCGCCACACCGACCAGAGACGCAAGGCCACGTGCCACAGCGGTACGATTCTCATTGCAGCTCATTGCAAGATCCTTTCGTGCTGATTACCGCGCGGCCAGCCAGGGCGTGGCTCGGCCGAGTGGCCCTCCGTCAATGGCGCGGGGGGCTGCGAGCCCCAAGGAGTCGTACAGAACCTCGATGTTGTCAACCGAGGCAAATTTCCCTGTTCGAGCCTGACCGGAATGGAACCATGAAAGGGTCTACGGGCTACGCCCTGGCGATAAGGGAGCCCTCCAGGAGAGAGTCAGGGCAATGCCTACAGGAATGGTAAAGCACGCTTCATCCACGGAGTGACGCGCTCTCAGTGGAGGGGAGCAGGGAAAATTTCCCTGCCCGTGATTCACCGGTCAGCGCCCCGTGCCGGACAGGTGCCGAGTCGTCGCTTGCCCATGTCGTACCCCTGCGGTGCGGGGAGGCGACGGCCTACCAGGCGAACATGGCATCAGCGGGGTGCGATCCCGACACGAGGCGTTCCCTGGGTTGATACGCTGCGGGTGTGATGACGCATCCTGGCGGTGGACGGAGTGAGCGCGTGCTGGGCATCGTCGTCGGAGGCGTGCTCGCGGCGATGGTGGCCGGGTGCTCGGTGGTCGTCGACCTCAGTGGCCTCGCGGACGGAGCCTCTCCCGGCGAGGGCGGGCAAGGCCCTGGTGGCGCGAGTGGTGTGGGCGGCGCAGGCGGCACTGGCGCGAGCGGGACTGGCAGCGGCGATCCGTCGAGCTCCGGGAGCGCGGGAGGTGGAGGCAGCGGCGGCATGGGCACCGGGTCCGACGGATGCCCCACGGGCAGGGGCCCGACCATGGTCCGCGTCGACATCGCGCCGGAGTACTGCATCGACTCGACCGAGGTCACCATGGCCCAGTACCTGGAGTTCGTCGACGCGTCCGTGTTCGACACGAGCATCCTCGGGGAGCAGCAGCAGGACCCGCTGTGCGCGTGGAACGTGAGCCTGGAACCTCCGAGCAACTTCACGACCTACTGGGACAAGCTCGATGACGAAGACTCGCAGATCAACGACCCGGTCCGCTACGTGGACTGGTGCGACGCGAAGGCCTACTGCGCGTGGGCCGGCAAGCGGCTCTGCGGCGCCCGCGCCGGAGGCGCCCTGCCTTCAACGGCGATGGTGGATTCGATAGAGTCGCAGTGGTTCCATGCATGCTCCCGTGGAGACACGCGGACCTATCCCTTCGGCGAAGTCCCCGCCGGGAGCGGGAACGCGCCCTCGGGTCACTGCGTCGATGGCAGGCCCAACGACAGCTCGTATGGCGGGCTCTACAACACCACGGAGCCGGTCGGCTCGTTCACCGCCTGCGAGGGCGGCTTCGACGGGATCTTCGACATGAGCGGCAACGTCTCCGAGTGGGTGGACGCGTGCGACATCACGACCGCCGACCCCATGCCCGGCGAACCCGGGGCCGATGACCTCTGCCCCGTGCAGGGAGGCATGTACGGCTTCCTGGCGAACGCCACGTTCTGCGGCTTCATCCAGAAGTGGCGCCGCGATGCCTTCGGGCCCGCGGTCGGCTTTCGCTGCTGCTCTCCCTGAAGGGGCGTCGACGAGATGGCGTCGACGAGGTGGGCGTCTTCGCTCGGGAAACGGCGGGGATGCGCACCCCCGCCGCGTGACTCACACCGCGCGGCGGCGGACCGGGGGCGCCTTGGCCGTGGGGACCTGCCGCTTCGGCTGCGCTCCGGGGGCCTGCCCGCGCCGCGCACCGCCTCCAGCCCCGGGGGTCGCAGCGCCCGCAGGCGTTGCGCCGTCACCGGCGGCGTCCTTGTCGGTCGCGTCCGCCGCCGCCGCCGCAGCAGCAGCAGCTTCGGCGGCGGCCTTGGTGTCCGCCAGCTTCTGGGCGTCGTCCTTGGGCAGACAGCACTTCTTGTACTTCTCGCCGGAACCGCAGTGACAGGCGTCGTTTCTTCCAGGCTTCATAAGACCTCCGCGTGCGACGAACGGGCTTGACGAGCCGTCACGCGACACTTGCGCATGTGTAGCGTGAGTGCCGGCCACCCGTCCAGGTGACCTCCATCAAGGACGCCGAATCGCGCTGCCCCTCGCGCTGCTCCTCAAGCCTGCCGCGCTTGCCGCGCTTGCCGCGCTTGCCGAGGACGCTGAGGACGCTGCGGCCTCCCCGGGACCCTGCTGGACAGCGCCCCACGGCAGGAACGCGCCGCTTCCCGAGCGCTTTCGCCTCCGGCGGGGCCGCGTCAGCCCTGCCTCGCGGGCTACCCGGTCGAGCAGGACCATGGAAGCATCGATCCGTTCCAGCCACTTCAGGACCACCGCCGGACTGCCGGCGCCCCAGAGCCGCGCCTCCTCCTCCGTGAGCGCCGTGAGCGCCGTGAGCGGCGCGGACGTCACCGGCGTCGCGAGCGCGCATCGCGCCGCCTTGAAGGCCTCTCCTGCGGGCGCCACGGCCTTGCCCCCGCGACCCTCCAGCGCCTCGGCGAGCGCGCGGGCATTCTGCGCGAGCCGCTCCCCCGCCGCCCGCACGCTGCCGCTGCCGGAGCTGCCCGTCGCCAGCCACTCGGCGTCGACGAGGGTGCGCGCGTAGAAGAACACCGCCGAGAATGGCAGGAAAACCCGCGAGAGCGCCCTGGAAGAGCGCAGCGGCGGCCCCCCCGTGAGTGCCCGCACCTCCTCGCGCACCTCGCGCAACTTGCGGTCGAGCGCGCGCGTGGCGCCGAGCAGGTGGGCCCGGCTCGCCGTGCGCTCGACGACCGCCGCGTCCAGGTAATCCCCGAGAGAGCGCAGCGCCTCCGCCATGGCCCCTCCGATCTTCTCGCGCGCCGGTGTCGGGAACAGCAGCGCCGCGACCAGCGCGCCGATGCCCGCGCCGATCAGGGTCTCCACGATGCGCAGGTAGAGCAGCTCCGGCGAGAACCTCCCGAGGAGGCTGTAGAGGACCGCAATGAGCGTGGTGATCGCGGCGACCATCCACGCGTACGACACCTGCAGCGTGTAGTACGCGACGAACATGCACCCGAACACCACCGACAGCTCCAGGGGTACGTTCCCCTGGACGGCGTGGGAGACGAAGATGCCCACGAACACCCCGGCGATGGTGCCAATCGTCCGCTGCCACGCCCGCGCCACCGTCGCCCCCACCGTGGTCGCGCGGGAGAAGACCACGAACGCGGCGACCACGGCCCAGTAGCCGCGCGTCGCCGACACGGCCTCTCCTGCCCACAGCGCGAGCGAGGTCGCCACCGTCGCCTGCACCGCGAGGCGCAGGGTGGATTCTCGCGCGGCCGACGGGCGAGAGGGCGTCGAGGAGGGAAGGGGCGCGGGCGCGGGTACAGGAACCTGCGCGGACCTGCGGCTCGGGGTGCCCGCGAGCATCTCCGGAGGGCTCGGGCGCCAGGGGTGCTGGGCGGCGCGGAGCAGATCCTCGATGGCCCTCTGGAGGTCGTCGAGGAACGGCGCGCCCCCTGTCCCGGAGGTCTCTTCACCGGCCAGCGCGCGCCCCCCGTCCCCCACCCGCCTCGCGTCTTCTGCGCGCCTCGCGTCTCCTGCGCGCCTCCCGTCCCCCGCGCGCCTCCCGTCCCCCGCGCGCACCGCCAGCCGCGCGGCAGCGAGGGCCTTCGCTGCCGCCGCGCGGTCCCCGTCGGTCGTCGCGCCGGACGTGGTCAGCGACTCCACGGCGGAGAGCACCCGCTCCAGCGCGATCTCCAGCGCAAACACCCGCGCGGGCAGCTCCGGCCCGGCGACCCCCGAGGTCAGCGCGGCGGGCCCGAGGCGTTCGAGCTGGTCCTCGATGGTCAGCGCCGACTCGTTCACCGCGTTCATCGCCCGCCCGATCGCCCCTGCCCGCCGCGGCGACCAGCTCCCCTCCGCGGCCACCTGCGCGAGGTGGTGGAGCGCAAGCGCCGTCCTCCGCCGGAACCCCTCGATGCGCCGGCGCAGCACGGCCTCGGGCCGCTCGCGCAGCACCCAGAAACGCATCGCGTACACCAGCGCCGCGGACACGAACACGCCCCCGATCATCAGCGGGAGCTGCGCCACGCTCGCGTGGAAGAAGAGCGCGAAGAAGTACGAGAGGAACCCGACCATCCCGAGCCCCACCCCGCGCGGCCCCACGCTGCGCGCCAGCACCGCCGCGAACACGATGGCGATGAGCAGCACGTTGCGCAGCCACCCGTACGGCGACACCAACGTCCCCAGCAGCACCGCCGCGCTCGCCACGAAGGGAATGCACGCCGTGGTGATGCGCTGATCGCGCGGCGTCACATCGGTCACCACCACCGCGCCGAGCGTGGCCAGGTTGATCCCGACCAGCGCCGAGGTGGTGGGCTGACCGAGCGCCTGCGCGATGGCGTGCAGCACGGCGAGCGCCGCCATGGCCGCGAGCGTGGCGCGGCCGGCCTGACGGAGCCGGGCGAGATCGGGGTCGGAGGCAGCGAGGACGTCCCGGAGATAGGACGGGTCGATCACGCCCCTCTCCCCATGCGTGCCCCGTGCCAGCCGCGCCCCTCACGCAGCCACGTCACACGGCCACGTCGCGGGGCGCGGAGGGCTTCATCCCCTCGGTCGCCCCGAAGAGCAGCAGCGCCGCCAGCGGGAACGCCGTGCCCGCCAGGGTCACCGCGTCCCAGCCGCCGCGCGCCATGAGCACGCTCGCGAGCGCCGATCCCGTCGCCCCGCCCAGGAACAGGAGCGCCATGTAGATGCCCGTCAGGCGGTTGCGCACCTCCGCGCCCAGCGCATAGATCGCCCGCTGCCCCAGCACCTGGTTGGTCTGCACCGCGAAGTCCAGCGCGATCACCGCCACCACCATCCCGATGGCCGACAGCCCGAACCCGTTGCGCATCACGAAGAACGACGCTGCCGCCAGGCCGAGCGCGAGCCCCGTCGCGGGCTTCGTCATCCCCCGGTCGGCGAGCCTCCCCGCGAGCGGCGCCGCCGCCGCGCCTGCCGCACCTGCCAGCGCGAAAAGCGCGATCTGCCGCTGGCTGAAGTGAAAGCGCGGCCCCGCGAGCTCCAGCGGCACCGCCGTCCAGAAGAGGCTGAAGGCCGCGAAGCACCCCGCCTGGTACGCCGCCCGCCGCCGCAGCACCGGCGTGTCGCGCAGGAGCGGCCACAGGGACGACAGCATCGCCCGGTAGCCCGCGCCCACGGCTGGCTTCCGATCCGGCAGGAGCTGCGGCAGCACCACCCAGAACACCGCCATCAGCGCCGCCGACATCCAGAACACGGCCCGCCACCCGAAGGCGTCGGCGATGATCCCCGACACCGGCCGCGCCAGGAGGATGCCGAGCAAGAGCCCGCCCATCACGTTGCCGACCACCCGCCCGCGCGTCGCGTCCGGCGCCATGTGCGCCGCGAGCGGCAGCAGCATCTGCACCACGCACGAGCTGACGCCCGTGAGGAGCGCCGCCACCAGGAACACCGCCGCGTGCGGCGCCACCGCCGAGAGCACCAGCGACAGCACCACCGCCGCCAGCATCCACCGGATCAGGGGCCGGTTCTGGACCATGTCCCCGAGCGGCACGAGCAGGAGCAGCCCGGCGCCGTAGCCGAGCTGGGTGAGCGTCACCACCAGGCTCGACAGCTCCTTCCCGAGCCCGATGTCCGGCCCGATCAGGCCCACCAGCGGCTGCGCGTAGTAGATGTTCGCGACGATGGCGCCGCACGCCGTCGCGAACAGGGTGGTCAGTGCGGGGGAGAGGCTCTCGGGCGGGGGGGCTGGTTGTTCGCTCATTCGGGAACGTCGACGAAGATCTCGATCGTGCTGCCATACGACCGCACCGACGAGAAGGTGAAGAAGCACCTGAGCGCGCCCGCTCCAGCGTCTGCCATGAACGGCGCCCCGCCGCGAACGCCAGGCTCGCCACCCCCCACCCGCGACGGGTACGATGCGCCCCGCTGGAGGCTCGATGACGCGCTCGATCCACACTCTCTGTCGCCTGGTGGGGCTCGTCGCTCCCTCGCTGCTCACCGCGAGCCTCTCCCTCGCGGCACCTGCTGCCCCCACCGCACCTGCTGCCCCCACCACCCCTGCCGCGCTGCGCGCCCCCGAGATCTCCCTCTCTCCGCGCGCCCCCACGGCCTTCCTCGACGGCGCGCGCCTCGTCGCTGCCGAGCGCCTCGCGCCGCCCGCGCCCGACGCCCGTGGCCGCGTGCTCACCCGCGTCCGCCTCCGCTACGACGCCCCCCTTTCTGCCAGCCCTTCCGCCGGCCCTTCCGCCGGCCCTTCCGCCGGCCCTTCCGCCGGCCCTTCCGCCGCCTCCCCCCTCGCCGACGGCACCGCGCCTCACCGCCCCTCGCGGCTGCGCGAGCGCGTGGTCGAGGCGCACGTCGACCGCACCGCCATCATCCAGATCTCTCCCGGCGCCGAGGCTTCCGTGGAGGCCACCGGCGTCCGCCTCCTCCGCCCCCTCATGCCCTCCCGTGGCCTCTGGCTCGTCGAGCCTGCCGACGGCGCGGCGGACGAGGATGGCCTCGACCTCGCCGCCCGCCTCCAGGGCGAGGTCGCCCGCGGCGTCGAGCAGGCCGTCCCGAACCTCTACCTCCGCCTCAAGGCCAGCGCCGAGCCCTACACCCCCGACGACCCCATGCGGCCCGACCAGGTGTACCTCGAAGCCCTGCGCCTGACCGAGGCCTGGGGCCTCCACCGCGGCACTGCCGAGACCAGCATCGTCGTCCTCGACAGCGGCTGCGACTACGGCCACCCCGACCTCGTGGACAAGCTCGACGGCGGCCTCGACGTCGTCGACGGCGACGACGACGCCTCCTTCGAGCCCAGCGACGAGGGCGCCGCCCACGGCACCGCCTGCGCCGGCATCGTCGCCGCCTCCACCAACAACGCCGAGGGCATCTCCGGCGTCTGCCCCGAGTGCCGCCTCCGCTGCGTGCGCCTCCTCGGCGACGTCGACCTCCCCGCCTCCGCCACCATCGACGCCTTCAACTACGCCCTCGAAACGGGCGCCTCCGTCGTCTCCAATAGCTGGAGCTTCGCCGATGAAATGCCTGTCCCCCAGGTCATCGCCGACGCCATCGACAACGTCTTCCGCACCGGCCGCAAGGGCAAGGGCACCCTGGTCATCTTCGCCGCCGGCAACGAGAGCCGCGAGATCCAGCCGGACGAGATGCAGGCCCTCCCCTCCGTGCTCACCGTCGGCGCCGTCAACCACTGGGGCGACAAGACCTCCTTCACGAACTTCGGCGACGCCGTGGCCCTCGTCGCCCCCGCCGGCACCGTCACCACCGACCTGCGCGGCTCCCGCGGCTACGACGCCGGCGACTACACCTTCCTCTTCGGCGGCACCTCCTCCGCGTGCCCTGTCGCCGCCGGCGTTGCCGCCCTCCTCGCCAGTGCCGCGCCGGACCGCACCGCGGGAGACCTCTACGACCTGATGATCCGCACCGCCCGCCCCGCGACCCTCGCCGTGCCCGACGAGAACGGCCACGACCCCATCTACGGCCACGGCATCATCGACCCCCTCCCCGCGCTCACCGAGCTGGGCGCCGGACAGGACCCCGACCCGATCCCCGTCGACGACGGCGGCCTCGTCCCCGAAACCTCCGAAGACGACGGCGGCTGCACCCTCGCCAGCGCCCCGGGCCGTGCTCACCGCAGCCCCTTCGCCCCTTCCGCCGCGACGCTCGTTGCTGTCGCCGCCGCTGCCTACGCCGCGCGCCGCCGTCGCCGGTAGCGCGCCGCCAGCGCGAGCCCCGCGCCCAGCACCGCTCCGGCCGCGCCACCCGCCGGGCTCTCCCCGCCGGCCGTGCGACACCCGCAGCCTTCCTCCGCAGGCAGATCCTGGTCGCCGGGCCCCTCCGCCCCGCTCCCTCCGGCCCCACCGCCGCCGCCCCCACCGCCGCCCGCGCCGCCTGCGCCTGCCAGAACCTCGGCCTTGCATGCGGCCACCTCGTCCGGCGACCCGATGCACAGCGTCGGCCGCCGCGACGACTCACCCGTCAGCGTGTTCACCACGATCACCACCAGCGCGCTGCCGTCGGCGACCTCCATCGCCTCCGTGCCCGCCTCGGGATCTTCCACCCGCGTCACCGGCCCGTAGCCCGCCCCCTGCTCGGTCGTCACCAGCATCACGAGTCCTTCCAGGTCCTCTGGCGAGCCCTCCTGCGGCACCAGCGCGGCCGTCAGCGCCGCCCGCCCCTCGGGCTCTGTCCGCGTGTACTGCGACGACGCGTAGAACACCCGCAGCCTGTCGCTGTACGGCGCCGCGGCCTCCTCGATCGTCACCCGATCGTAGGTCGCCCCGTTCGCGTAGCCCTCGCCGGGCGCGGCGCTGAGCCCCGCCCACAGGTTCCACGTCGCGAAGATCACGAACGACTCCGCGAACGACGACTGCGCCACATCGACGAGCAGCGGATCGACCTGCGCGAGCCACGCCGGGTCCGCGACCCCGAACGCCCCGTCCACCGTCCGCTCCCACAGCCCGCGCACCGTCCCTGCCCCGAACCGCTCCTCCAGGAACTGGAAGTAGAGCGCCGTCCCGTAGCTGAACGGATCCACGGGCCCTGGCAGCGGCACGTCGAGCGACCGGTCGGGGTTCGTCAGGTAGCCGTCGATGAACGCCTCGAAGTCGCTCAGCGATGGGTCGAACTGCTCGGTCGCCCACACCGCCGTCCCCTCGTTGATCACGCTGCCCTGGCCCGCGTCGTACGCTGCCTGCACCGCGTGGAAGAACTCGTGGCTCGCCAGGATCCGGTTGGCGACGAGCGTGGACGGGTAGCCGTACCCCACGAAGTCGTTCTCCTGCACCATCGAGCCCGCGCACTCCCCGGGCATCGCCGCCGAGCACCCGTCGGGGTCGAGCTGGAACGACCCATCGCCCGTCCCCCCGAAGTTCACGAGGTACACGTCGAAGCGATCGTCGCCCCCGTTGATCGCCACCTCCGCGTCGCTCGCGGGCGCCCGGAAGCCGAGCTCCCCCGTGTAGAAGGTGAGCACCTCGTCGTAGACGGCGCCCACCTCCTCCACGAAGTCGGGCACCCCGTCGCCGTTCACGTCGGCCGCGGGCACCGCGTTGTCCCCGTCGCGCGTGAAGTGCACGAGGAAGCTCCCCCCCGGCGACGCGTGGGTCTCCACCACATCGCCCGGATCGAAGCGGAAGAGCAGCATGTTCCCGGGCGTGTCGGGCCTGTCCAGCGCCTCGAACCTGGGCTGCCCCAGGCGCGGCGCGCCCTCCTCCTCGGCCCCGCACGCGGTCAGCGCCGTCAGCGCCGTCAGCGCCGTCAGCGTGCTGAGCGCCGCCAGCGCCGTACGCGCCGTGCGTGCTGTGCGTGCCGTGCGGACCGTGCTGGCCGCACGGGCTGTCAGCGAGGAGGTGGCGCCGCGCGTCGACGTCACGGCAGGAACGCCCAGCGCACCTGGTAGTTCCCCGAGCCCGTCGGGCCCTGCGGGAGCGGATCGCCGTTGTCGCAGAGCTGCTGGTTCTCGGTCGTGTAGTACGCCGTGATCTCCAGCTTCAGGTAGCGGCTGTCGGCGAGCTGCAGCAGGTACACCTGATCGCTCATCCCCACGCAGTGCGTGTCGAGGTTGTAGACGTAGAAGCCGGAGAGCGCGGTCCCGGGCGCCGTGGGCTGGCCGCTCGCGTCGCCCTGCAGCACGCAGCCCGACGAGTAGTAGCTGTCCGTGCGGGCCGCGGGGGCCGGATCGGGCACCGCCGTCACCTCGTCGAACACCGCGTTGGGGATGGGCGCGCCGGTCACGCACGACGGGCCGGAGTTGCCGCTGTTGATGCGCACCGTGCTCCGCCGGAAGGCGATGTCCCACTCCATCGAGTCGAGGGCTGCCTCGTCCGAGATGTTGACCTTCTCCAGCCCCGTGTCCGTGAAGCGCCCGTAGGTGTACGAGGTCGGATCGGTGGCCATCGCCCCGCCCGCCACGGCGTCGATCAGGGAGAGGAAGCCCATCCCCTCGGGGGTGCTGGTGATCATCCCGGCGTCGGTGTCGTCCTGCAGGTTCAGGTCCTGGAGCACGTTGTCGGAGCAGGCGACCTCCGTCGGCTCGGTGCACCCGCCGCCGACCGGAGCGCTTCCGCCCCCGCCCGTGCTGTTGTCCCCACCCGAGCCGCCGCCGCCGGCGCTCGACGAGGTGGACGAGGAAGAGGTGGTGCTGCTGCTGCTGCTCGTGCTCGTCCCGTCATCATCGTCGGAGGAGCAAGCACCAGCAGCCGCGAAGAGCGCGCCCGCAAAGAGCAGGGCCAAAAGAGAGCGATAACTACGCATGGTGGTGCTCACCTTATCAGAACGACCCGGAGCAGCGGTAGATTGTAGCAAGTGACTTTCAATATCCTGCACTGCTCCCCTCCTGACCCGCCCGGCCTTTCAGCCGCCGCTCCCGCCCGATCCCCCGACCCCGCCCGACCCCCCGACCCCGCCGCCACCCCCGGCC
>NZ_ASRX01000016.1 GCF_000601485.1 Chondromyces apiculatus DSM 436 | reverse complement strand
CGCCATCCCCAGGTCGGGCGCGCTGCCCCGGATGCGCAGGCGAATGACCTGGGGATGGCGCTGCTTCAGGTCGACCTGCTCGATGACCGGACCGAAGGGGCCGTCGTCGAGGGCCAGTTCGAGGGCAGGAGAGGCGCCGAAATGGAGCACGCCATAAGGGTTCGCTTTGATCTGGCCAGGGTCGATCTGGCCGGCCTGGCCGAGGGTGGCCTGGACGAGGTGGGTCACACGGATCGCCGCAATGCCCAGGTACTCCTCGTGGTCGATGGCCCGGACGCGCAGGTGATAGCCACCGACGGGGAAGCGCTCGCCGCGGAAGACGAGGACGTCGGAGGGGACCTCTTCACGGGTGACGAGATCATTGAATTCAGGGTCGCGGGCGACCTCGACGCGATATGCAATGGCACGAGGGACGGGCTGCCAGGCCGCGGTGAGCACGCCGGTCGCTCCGGAGGCGAGGAGGATGTCCGAGCCACGGGCAGGGGCGCCGCCACTCGCCGAGGCCCAGGCCGGGGCCGGCGGGAGCGGGCGCGGAGGCGCGGGGGGTACGGTGGGGGTGAAGCGGGTGCCGTGGTTCCTGGGGACGTCGACGGCGCGGCCCGCTGCATTCACGGCGGCCTTGCCGTCGAACACGGCGACGGTGGTGCGGTCACCCTTGCGCTGGACGACGGTGTCGCGCGAGGTGGCGCTGACCCGTCCGCCGCCGCGGATGTCGACCTCGACGGTGGCGAGGGACGCGCGGGACGAGTCGCCCGCTTTCCCGGAGTCGCCACGGAGGGCGGAGAGAGCAGCCTTCACCTCGCCGGCTTCGAGCTCGACGGCCGCCGGGGGGGCGCGAGAGACGCGGGAGCGGCTGGCGGTGCCGTAGATGACCACCAGGGTGCGGGGGGAGAGGACGAGGCGGGTGCGGTCGATGAACTCGATGTCCGCGCGGCCCTCGTCGAGGGTATTGACGCTCGAATTGGTGCCGAGGGGCATGCCGGCCGAGGCCGTGACCCAGCCCCCACCGGAAGGACGGGCGCGGACCTCGGGATGCGCACCCTTGATCCTGGCATCGGGGATGGTGGTGACGGTGGCGGGGAGGACCAGGGTGAGGCCCTCGGGCAAGGCCACGCCAGGGCTGCAGGCCACGCGATTATAACGGTGCAGGAGGGCGACGTGCTTCGTCGAGCCGTAGGTGACCTTGGCGATATCGTCGCAGGTCTCGCCCTTCTGCACGCCCCATTGGATGACCGGCTCCGGGTATCCCTCGGTAGGCCCCGCAGAAAATGCGGCTGTGGTGTGGCTCAGCAGGCCGGCGGTGAGCGCAGTCAATACGCCTCTCGGGGGAGCCACGGCGTGGTCGACGCTATCGGATCGAGTTCCGCATTGCAAGGTGAGGACGGATGCCCTACGAAGGGTCATGGCGCATTGGCTGGGCCGGCTGGTGTGCGTCCTGGCGCACGCCGCGGCGGGCGCCGTCGTGACACTCTGCGGCTCGAAGGCAGCGGCACAGGAATCCACGGCGCTCGATCGGTTCGACCCGGCGCCCGCGGGAGATGCGTTCTTCTCGGTGCCCTCGGCAAGCGTGCCCGGCAAGCTCGCGCCGGGGGCGGCGGCGCTGCTCAGCTACGCGCGCGATCCGCTGTCACTGCGCCGCCAGAGCGACGAGGGCGACGAGCTGACCTGGGTGAGCCGGCAGGTGGTGCTCCACGTGCTCGTCAGCATGGAGCTGTTCGAGCGGGTGAAGCTCGACCTCGATGTGCCCGTGACCGTGGAGCAAGGGGGGACGTCCGGCACGCTGGGGACGCAGACGGTGACGGCACCCTCGGGGGCACAAGCAGGAGATCTGCGGGTGGGCGGTCGGGTGGCGCTCCTCGGGCAGGATGGGGCAGTGCCGGCGGCAGCGTTGCGGATGTCGGTGTGGCTGCCCGGCGGAGGGGCGCGCGCGTTCTCGGGGACGGAGTCGGCGCGCTTCGCGCCCGCGCTGGTGGTGGGCGGGGAGTACCCGCGCTGGCTGTGGTCGGCGACGTTCGGGGGGCGGTTCGTGCCGGCATCCGAGGAGAGCCTGACGGGGGGCGAGACGTTCGGTGGGGTGGCAGCAGCGCTGCGGCTGGGGGGGTTCCAGATCGGGCCAGAGCTGATGGTGGCGGGCGTGGCAGGGAACCCGCTGCAGGAGCGGGCGCGGAGCGGGGTCAGCGCCGAGGGATGGCTGGGCGCGCGGGTTGCGCTGGGGCCGGTGACGCTGGGGCTCGGGGGTGGTCCGGGGTTCGGGAGGACGCCGGGGACGCCGGCGTTCCGGCTGTTCGGGGGGATCAGCGTGGCTGCCGATCTGGGGCGCAGTCGGGAGCGCACCCCGGTGGCAGGCGACGCGGGCGAAGGGGACGGGGCGCGCAGGGACGCGGCCAAGGCGGTGGGCGCGAAGGTCCCCGAGCGTGCCGTGGGGGTGGCGCCGGTGAGCGATCAAGACGGGGACGGGGTCGTCGACGCCGACGATGCCTGCCCGGCGCTGGTCGGGGTGGACAGGCCGCCGCGGCGGGGATGTCCGCCGGACCAGGACGGGGACAGGATCGTCGACGCCGACGATCGATGCCCGGCCGAGGCCGGGGTGGCGAGCACGAACGCGGAGCGGCACGGGTGCCCTGCCGACACCGACGGGGACGGGATCGTCGACGCGCGGGATGCGTGCCCCTCGGAGCGCGGTGAGGCGACGCAGGATCCGCAGACCCACGGCTGTCCGCGGGCGGTGCGGGTCGAGGGGTCGCAGATCGTCCTGCTGCAGCAGGTGAACTTCGCGACGGGGAAGGCGGAGATCCTGAAGGAGAGCTTCGATCTGCTCCAGCAGGTGGTGCGGGCGCTCGAGGAGCACCCGGAGATCGCGCGGGTGGCCGTGGACGGGCACACGGATGGGCGGGGGTCCGAGAAGGCGAACCTCGACCTGTCTCGGCGGCGGGCGCTGTCGGTGGTGCAGTGGCTGATCGAGCACGGGGTGGACGCGCGGCGGCTGGAGTCGCGGGGGTTCGGGCCGCGGCGGCCCCTCGCCGACAACACGACGGATGCAGGGCGCGCGAAGAACCGGCGGGTGGAGTTCCAGATCCGGCGGCGCACGGCGGAAGGCGCCGCCGGCTGGCGTGACGGGCCCGTGGACGAGGACTGAAGCTCAGGCGGAGTTGGGCGGGAGGTCGTCGTCGGGGGCGAGGGTGGAGACGATGGCCACCAGCTCGGCGGGCTCGATGGGCTTGGCCATGTGGGCGTGAAAGCCGGCGTCGAGGGCGCGGCGGCGATCCTCGGGGCGCGCGAAGGCCGTCATGGCGACGGCGGGGAGGTCGCGGAGGGCGATGTCGCCGGAAGCCCGGACCTCGCGGATGAAGGTGTAGCCGTCCATGCCCGGCATGCCGATGTCGCTCACGAGGACGTGGGGGGTGTTCGCGCGCAGCGCCCTGAGCGCCTCGGGGCCCGAGAGGGCGGTGCTCACGGTGGCGCGCTGCTCTTCGAGGACGCGGCGGGTGAGCTCCAGGGCGTCGGGTTCGTCGTCGACGACGAGGACGCGGACGCCGTCGAGGGTGGTGCGCGGGGGCGTGTGGCGGGCGCGAGGACGGCCGCTCATCGGGGACGACGAGAGGGGGGCGCTCGCCTCGCAGGGGAGCTCGACGACGAAGATGGCCCCGTCCCCGAGGCCAGGGCTGCTGGCGTGGATGCGGCCGCCGTGGCGCTCGACGAGGTGCTTGACGATGGAGAGGCCGAGGCCGAGGCCGCCGTGGCGCCGGGCGATGGTGGAGTCGGCCTGGCGGAAGCGGTCGAAGATGTGGGGGAGGACCTCGGGGGCGATGCCCTGGCCGCTGTCGCGCACGGTGAGGACGACCCAGGCGCCGGAGCGTTCGAGGGTGATGTCGACGAGGCCGCCGCGAGGGGTGAACTTGATGGCGTTGGAGACGAGGTTGACGACGACCTGCTGCAGGCGGTTGGAGTCGCCCTGAACCGGGGCGTCGAGGGTCTCGATCTGGGCGCGCAGGGCGACGCCCTTGGCGACGGCGGGGGCGCGGAGGTCTTCGAGGGCGGCACGGACCACGGCGTCGAGGTCGAGGGGGCCCACCTCGACGTGGAGCTTGCCGGTGACGATGCGGCTGACGTCGAGCAGGTCGGAGACGAGCTGGGCCTGCATGCGGGCGTTGCGCTCGATGACTTCGAGGCCCTTGTCGATCTGCTCGGGCTGGCGCGTGGGGCGGCGGAGGAGCTGCGCCCAGCCGAGGATGGCGTTGAGCGGGGTGCGCAGCTCGTGGGAGACCGTGGCGACCAGCTCGTCCTTGGTGCGGCTCGCGCGCTCGGCCTCGGCGCGGGCGGCGCGCTCGCTCTCGAGAAGCAGCTCGCGCTCGAGATCGCGCTGCTTGCGCTCGGTGGTGTCGGTGACCACGCCCGTGGCGGTGAGGGGGGCCCCCTCCAGGCCCGCGATGACCTGGCCGCGGTTGCGGATCCAGCGGACCGCGCCGTCGGAGCGGATGATGCGGTGCTCGATGTCGTAGACGCCGCAGCGGCCGAGGGCCTGGCGCCACGCGGCGAGGGCGGTGCTGACGTCGTCGGGGTGCATGCGGCCGAAGAAGTCGGCGACGGTGGAGGCGGTGTCCTCGGCAGGGAGGCCGAGGATGCGGTTGAAGCCGCGGTCACGGCTGTCGACGCCAGAGCCGACGTCGATGCGCCAGGTGCCCGCCTCGGCGGCGTCGACGGCCTCGGAGAGGCGCAGGTTGGTCTCGCGCAGCTCGGCCTCGGCCTGCTTGCGGTCGTGGATGTCGATGACGGAGCCGATGTAGCCGAGGAACTCGCCGGAGGGCCCGAGGCGGGGGCGCCCGGCGTCGATGGCCCAGCGGTAGATGCCCTCGCGGCTGCAGAGGCGGTAGTCGATGGCGAAGGGCCTGCGCTGCTCGTTGGCTTCGAGGAAGGCGCGGGTGGAGGCGCCGCGGTCGTCGGGGTGGACGGCGTCGGTCCAGCCGAAGCCGAGGCCCGTCTCCTCGCACTGGCCCGTGAACTCGTACCAGCCGCGGCTGAGGAAGGAGCACCGGCCATCGGACTCGGTGACCCAGAGCATGGCAGGTGCCGTGTCCGCCATGGTGCGGAAGCGGGCCTCCTGCACCTCCTCGCTGGGTGGCGCGGAGGCGCGCGCATGCTCTGCCAGGAGCGCGGCGTGGGCGCGGCTCACGTCGAGGAGCGAGGCGACGCGCGCGAGCAGCTCGGCAGGATCGCAGGCGGCGGAGACCACGTCGTTCGCGCCGGCGCGGAAGGCGTCGAGGGCAGCTTCATGGCGCTCTGCCTCCGCGCCGGGAGGCAGGAGCACCAGGATGGGGAGCGCCGCGCGATCGCAGTGGGCGCGGGCTCCGCGGCAGATGGCGGCGGGCGGGAGATCCGGCAGCCGTGCCTGCACGAGGAGCAGCGGAGGCGCGACGCCGGGGGAGAGGCGCGCGAGCGCGAGGTCAGGGTCGGTGACGACCTCGACGGGATGCGCTGCGGCAAGGATGTCCCTGACGAGGAGCACATGCTCCGTGCTGTTCGCGATGAGCCACACAGAACCCTCTCGCTGCACGTCGCCGGGGTCTTCCCTGCTCAGAGCCGCCTCAGAGCCGCCTCAGAACCGCCTCAGAACCGCCCTTGCATCACGAGGCCGGCAGTGCCGGGGCCGAAGCTCGGGGCGACCCAGACATTGCGGCGCGCCTCGCGCTTGTTGTCCCGCTCCCGCTCACTCTCGCGCTCACGGGGCCACACGCCGTACGCGACGGTGATCGCGCCGGCGATCCAGGCCCCCGCGAAGGTGGCAATGCCGAGGGCCTGGAAGGTATCGCCCTGGCTCTTGAGCCGCATCGCCTCGCTCTGCAAGGAAGCCGCCTGCACGCACTTTTCCGGAAGGGCGTTCCCGGTGCACGACCCGCCCTCCGCCTCGACCTCAGTCACGAGCGCGCCCGCATTGAGCGCCAGGTTACCGGAGTCGGTGACCCGGTTGCCGCTGAACGTGAAGAGAATCATGGTGCCGCCGAGGAGCGCCGCGGTGATGCCCGAGCCGACGCCGACGAGGACCCAGTTGGGGCCCGGCTCGGCCCTGTCCTCGCGGGACCGGGCCGACTCGGGCACCGCGGCGTGCGCGTCGACGCTGGCCGCCGCCTGCTGCGCCGACGCCTCCGCAGAGACAGCAGCGCCAGCCGCGGTGCTCTCGGGCTTGCCCGTGCCCATCGTCGAGGATTGCCCCCCAGAAGCTGGCTGCGCCGAGGGAGCTGGCTGCGCCGAGGGAGCTGGCTGCGCCGAGGTCGCCATGGTGGCGGACGTCGTCGGAGCACCCGGCGCGGTCGACGTGGTGGGGGCGCTCTGGGCAAGCGCGCTGCCGCTCACGGTGAACGCTGCGACAACCACCGTGGCGAGGGCGCGGATCCCCGTTCGTTGCATCAGCCCTCTGTAGCCAAAAGGCCGGGGGATGTCGAGAATGGCCCCGACCTTCATCGCAAGGTCAGGAGGCTCCGCACGCTTGCTTCGTGGCTCCAGACACTGCTCCGGGTCGTTTCCAGCAACGGCGGCCCGTCGTTCCGTCTAGCTTCGGCGCATGGCGCTGCGCAGCTCGCTCCGCACGAAGGCTGCGGTGCTCTTCATGGGGATCACCCTCTTGCCGGTGGTGGTTGCGGTGGCGCTGCTCATCGAGATCAGCCGCCGGCCCGTGCAGAACGCGGAGGAGATGCTCCAGTCGGCGGTGGTCGCCGAGGTGGTCGGGGCCGCGGCGCGGCTGACGCGGGACGTGGAGAGCGACGCGCGGGTGGTGGCCGCGCTCTTCGCGAGCGCAGCCGAAGGAGCGACGCGCGATGAAGACGTGATGGCGCAGGTGCGGGCGCTGCTCGGGACGCGCACAATCACCGAGGCGGTGCGGCTGGAGGTGCCGTCGGCAGGGCTGCAAACGGTGTTCCGGAAGGCGGAGGCGACGGCGGACCCACCGAAGAGCACCGCGGAGCTGCGGCGCGTTGCCGACGAGGAAGAGGCGGCATTCGGACTCACGGGACCCGGGCAAGGGGTGGTGGTGGTGCGGGTGCCTTCGAAGGCCGGCGGGGCCGCGGGCTACGTGGTCGCGGGGGTGCCGCTCGCGCTGCTCGGAGAGGACGTGCGCGAGATCGCGGAGCGGCGGTTCGGCAAGCAGGGGGTGAGCCTGGTGGTCGCGGGAGAGGAGCGGACCGCAGTGGCCGCGGTGGGGGCGCCCGGGGTGGAGGTGGGGAGCGATGTCTCGGGGCTGCCGATGTTCGGGTTGCTGGGCCCGGAGGTGGCCTGGAACAAGAGCGTGAGCGCGGTGAGCCAGCACGAGATCGACGGGCGCGAGGTGGTGGGCGCGATCCAGATCGTGCCGGAGTTCCGCTGGGCCGTGCTGGTGTGGCGGCCGCGCGCGGAGGCGTTCGCGGCGCTCACGGACATGCAGCGGGGCGGCCTCGCGGTGGCCCTCGCCGGCGCGCTCCTGGCCATCGTGGTGGGGCTCGTGGCGGGCCGCCAGATCACCCGGCCGATCCTGGATCTTGTGGCGCGGGCGCGGCTCATCGGCGCGCGGCAGTGGCGCGAGCTGGGCCCCGCGGAGGGGGAGCCGGTGCCGCAGGTGCAGGCGCGGCGCGACGAGCTGGGAGAGCTGGCCACGGCGATCGGAAAGATGGCGCACGACCTGGAGGCGGGCGAGGCGGAGATCAGCCGGCAGGCGAGGCTGCGCGGAGATCTCGGGCGCTTCATGGATCGCGCCATCGTGGAGGCGATCGTGCGGGGGGAGCACCCGCTGTCGCTGGGCGGTCAGCGCACGGCGGTGACGGTGCTGTTCGCGGACGTGGTGGGGTTCACGCCGCTCGCGGAGTCACGGGAGGCGGAGCGCATCGTGGGGCTCTTGAACGAGCTGTTCTCGGTGCTCACGGAGATCGTGTTCCGTCACGGGGGGACGGTGGACAAGTTCATCGGCGACTGCATCATGGCCGTCTGGGGAGCCCCCGTGGGGCAGGAGGACCACGCGGCGCGGGCGCTCGCGGCGGCCGAGGACATGATGCGGTTCCTGGAGGCCGCGAACGACGACTGGAAGAAGCGGTACGACGTGGAGATTCGCCTCGGAATCGGGGTGAACTCCGGCGAGGCGATCGCGGGGAACATCGGCTCGGACAAGCGGATGGAGTACACGGTCATCGGGGACGTGGTGAACGTGGCCGCGCGGCTCGAATCCATCGCGCAGCCGAACCAGGTGCTGGTCGCGGAGGCGACCCAGGTGCTCGCGGGAGACGCCTTCCCGCTGCGGTATCTGGGCGAACAGAGCCTCACCGGGCGGAAGGGAGCGACCCGGGTGTACGCGCTCGATCCAGGGTGAGCGCAGGGGTCAGGACGGGGGCGCGGCGGTTGTACTACCATGCGCCCCATGTCGTTCTCCCGGTCCATGGGACCCGCTGACACTGCAGCGGTCACCGAACCTCGGATGAAACCCGAGATCCTGCGCGTGCCACGGCTCGAGCTGTGCGTGGAGCGCGAGGGCGGGAAGGCCACCCGGCGGGTGATGGTGCTCGACAGCGACTTCGTGCGGGTGGGCGCTCACCCGAGCAACGATCTGGTGCTCTCGGACCGGCTGGTGTCGCGCTTCCACTGCATCCTGGAGCGATCGGGGCAAGGCTTCCGGGTCACGGACGTGGGCTCGCTGAACGGCATCTGGATCGGCGGCGCGCGGGTCCGCGACGCGGACATCCAGCCGGAGTGCGTAATCGAGCTGGGCGAGTCGACGATCCGGGTGCGCGACGCCAGCGCGATCTCGGAGACGGAGCTGCCGGCGGTGCTGAGCTTCGGGTCGCTCTGGGGGGCGTCGCTGTCGATGCGCCGGATGTTCCACGTGCTGCAGCGGGTGGCGCAGGCGTCGTCCGACGTGCTCATCGAGGGCGAGAACGGGACGGGCAAGGAGCTGATCGCCACGGAGCTGGTGCAGCGGAGCAACCGCGCCCAGAAGCCGCTGGTGATCGTGGACTGCGGGGCGATCTCGCCGACACTGATCGAGAGCGAGCTGTTCGGGCACGTGCGGGGGTCGTTCACGGGGGCGTCGCGCGACAGGGCAGGCGCGTTCGAGGAGGCCGACGGGGGGACGGTGTTCCTCGACGAGATCGGGGAGCTGCCGCTGGAGATGCAGCCGAAGCTCCTCCGGGCGCTGGCCTCGCGCGAGGTGCGGCGGGTGGGAGAGAGCCGCGCGCGCAAGGTGGACATCCGGGTGATCGCGGCGACCAACCGGCGGCTGGAGCGCGAGGTGAACAGCGGCAGGTTCCGCGAGGACCTCTACTACCGGCTGTCGGTGGTGACCGTGCGGGTGCCGCCGCTCAGGGAGCGCAAGGAGGACATCCCGCTCCTCGTGCAGCACTTCCTGGGCGCGCTCGGGGCGTCGGACCGGTCGGAGCTGTTCCCGCCGGACGTGATGGACAAGATGCTGCGCTACGACTGGCCCGGGAACGTGCGCGAGCTGCGCAACCAGGTGGAGCGCACGGTGGTGCTGGGGGGCGAGGCGCTGCTCGAAGGTACGCACTCGGACGGGCAGTCCAGCGCGCCGCTCGAGGTGGGAGAGCCGGGTGCGCTCGACGCGATGAGCGTGGACATCGAGCGGCCGTTCAAGGAAGCGAAGGAGGCGGTGGTGGACCGCTTCGAGCGCGAGTACCTGGTGGCGCTCCTCGGCTGGGCGAGCGGGAACGTGAGCCGCGCGGCGCGCAAGGCAGGTCTGGACCGGATGTACCTGCACCGGCTGCTGCAGCGGCACGGGCTGCGGCGGGGCGCGGCGCTCGATTGAGGTCCGGCGTCGGGTTGCGCTAGCGTGCCGGGATGCTGGTGACGCTGCCCCGCTCCTCGGTTCGGTCCCCTGCCCTCCTCGCCGCAGCGCTCACAGCGCTCACGATGCTCGGCGCATCCGCGTGCTCGAAGGGCGACGCGCCCGCGCCGGGGGCGACGACGGGATCGGCCTCCGCGAAGAGCGAGGCGAGCGCCGCGGCGGCCAGCGCGGCCTCCGCGAAGGCACAGCCGGCGCCCACGGGATCGGCGCTGACCGGGGACGCGCCCATCTTCCACCCGGAGCTGGCAAAGGAGCAGGCGCCGGACACGTACAAGGTCAAGTTCACCACGACGAAGGGCGATTTCGTGGTGCAGGTGACGCGCGCGTGGGCGCCCAACGGGGCAGACCGGTTCTTCAACCTGGTGAAGCTCGGCTTCTACGACGGGGTGCGGCTGCACCGGGTGGTGGACGGGTTCATGGCGCAGTTCGGGGTGAGCCCCAACCCGTCGGTGAACGGGGCGTGGTTCAAGGCGTTCATCCCGGACGACAAGCGGGAGAAGAGCAACAAGCGGGGCCTCGTGACGTTCGCGACGGCCGGAGCCGACATGCGCACGACGCAGGTGTTCGTGAACTACGCCGACAAGAACGCGCGGCTCGACAGCATGGGGTTCACGCCCTTCGGCGAAGTGGTCGAGGGGATGAGCGTGGTCGACTCCTTCTACAAGGGTTACGGAGAGCTGGCGCCCCAGGGCAAGGGGCCGAATCCGTTCGTGATGCAGAGCCAGGGGGACGCGTACATCGAGAAAGACTTTCCGCTCCTCGACCGGATCAAGGAAGCGAAGATTCTCTGAGCGGGGTGACCGGGCGGCCGTAAAAAACAAGCTCCCCGACGTCGCTCTGCCGGGGTAGAGCGGCAGGCCGCAGTATGCAGCTCAATCCCTCCCAGAGCGCGGCAGTCGAGCATGATCTGGGTCCGATGCTGGTGCTCGCCGGCGCAGGCTCCGGCAAGACCCGCGTCGTCACCGAGCGCATCGCCAGGCTCCTGCAGCGCGGGGTCTCCGCGCGCTCGATCCTGGCGATGACGTTCACCAACAAGGCCTCCGCCGAGATGCACGAGCGCGTCGGCAAGCTCGTGGGCTCGAAGCTCGCGCGCGAGCTGACGGTGTGCACGTTCCACCGCTTCGGGCTCGACGTGCTGGGCGCCGAGACCAAGGCCCTCGGGCTGCGGGGCAGCGCCTTCGCGATCTTCGATCAGTCGGACTGCACGGGCGTCATCCGCGAGATCCTGAGGGAGCTGCGCTCGGGGCGCAGCTACGACGTGGGCGCGATCCTGGCGCGCATCTCCAACGCCAAGAACGCCTTCCAGACCTCCGAGGCCTGGGAGGAGGCGCAGCGCAGCGGCAAGGGGATCGACGAGTACGACGAGGTGGCGATGCTCGTGTACCCGCGTTACCAGGCGGCGCTGCGCTCGTTCCAGGCCTTCGACTTCGACGATCTGATCTGCGAGGTGGTGAACCTCTGGAAGCGCCGCCCCGACGTGCTGGAGCGGTGGCGGACCCGCTACCGGTACGTGATCGTCGACGAGTACCAGGACACGAACCACGCGCAGCTCGAACTCCTGCGGCTGCTCGGCACGCACCGCAACGTGGTGGTCGTCGGCGACGACGATCAGTCCATCTACGCCTGGCGCGGCGCCGACGTGCGCAACATCCTCGATTTCGAGGAGCACTTCGGGGGCGCCAAGGTGGTGAAGCTCGAGCACAACTACCGCTCGCGCGCGCCAGTGCTCGACGTCGCCAACGCGGTGCTCGCGCGCGCCGGCGGGCGCCGCCACCGGAAGACGCTCATCGCCACCCGGATGGGAGGCGACAAGGTGCAGCACGTCATCTGCGCCGATCCCGACGTGGAGGCGAGCTTCGTCGCCACCGAGGCGATGCGCCTCCTCGAGCGCGAGGGCGCGCGCCCCAGGGACATCGCGGTGCTCTACCGGTCGAACCTCCTGTCGGGCCCCATCGAGGCGGCCCTGAAGGAGCGGCAGATCCCGATCCGGATGATCGGCGGGACGCAGTTCTTCGAGCGCAAGGAGGTGAAGGACCTCATCGCGTACCTCAAGGTGGCCCTGAACCCGGAGGACGAGATGTCGCTGCGGCGCATCCTCAACTACCCGGCGCGGGCGATCGGGGACGCGGCCGTGGCCAAGCTCGCGGCGCACGCGACGGCCCGCGACCTGATCCTGTGGACCGCGGTGTCACGCCCCCACGCGGTGCACGAGCTGTCCTCGGCGGCGATGGAGGGCTGCAGGCAGCTCGTGCGCATCGTCGAGGCGACGCGGCAGCGCTTCGAGCGGGGAGAGCCGAGCGCGCAGATCGCACGGGCGCTGCTCGTGGACGCGGGGTTCAAGGAAGACATCGTGGCGGGCTCCACCTCGAACAGCGCGGCGGCGCGGCGGTGGGGCAACCTGGAAGGTCTGCTCAACGTGTTCACCCGGCGCGACGAGCAGGGGAAGGGAGACAGGGAGCAGTTCGCGAACTTCCTGCGGCTCCTGGCGCTGCGCCAGGAGAGCGAGGAGGAAGAGGCGACCGACCGGGTGACGCTCAGCTCGATGCACGGCTCGAAGGGGCTGGAGTTCCCGTACGTGTTCGTGATCGGCCTGGAAGAAGGGATCATGCCGCACCAGCGGGCGCTCTCGGAGCGCGCCACGGACGCGGCGCCTTCGGGGGGTGAAGGCGAGGTGGTCGGGCACAGCATCGACGAGGAGCGGCGGCTCTTCTACGTGGCGGTGACCCGCGCAAAGGACCGGCTCTACCTGTGCCGCGCCAAGGCCCGAGGGAGCCGGGGGAAGCTCGTGCCGCGGACGCCGAGCCGGTTCCTGCTCGACGTGCCGGAAGAGCTGCTCGCAGAGCGCGAGGAAGAGGGGCCGCAGGCGCCCGAGATCGATAAGACCAAGGCAGGCGCCGCGAGCGTGCTCGCCGCGCTATCGTTCAACCCATTCTCGGCGAACCAGCCAGTAATCCCCCGACGCCGCCCCTAGCACTGCGTACCCTGGTTCAGGGACCTTCGGTCCCTACGCTCCCGATGGTCGGTACTGCGTACGGCAATTCAGGGACCTTCGGTCCCTACCCCCGTGACTTCGCTCGAACGCCGAGCCGAGGACCCGGGACGAACATGGGGAACGTACTCCCAGGAGTGGCGCCGCGCAGCGTCACTCCGCGGCGTCCGCGCCGGTATCCGAGCCAGCGTCCGCGCCGTAGACAGTGTTGCCAGTGACGGCGAGCCCTGCCCTGGAGATGTCCTTCGCGCCCCGGCGGAGGACGAACTCCTGGAACGTCTCTCCCTCGACGCGCTGGTCCAGGTAGAACTCGGCGATCGCCGCGATGAGCTTGGGCGCGTCCTCTTCCAGGATGCGGCCCTCCATCCGGTCACCGATGCGCGCCGCGGGGCCGCAGCCACCGCCGAGGCGGAACGAGTACGCGGGTCGCTCCACGCCGTCGGGGCCCTTGCTCACCATGCCGGTCATGCCGATGTCAGCCACGTGGTGCTGGCCGCAGGAGTTCGGGCAGCCGGAGATCTTGATGGTGAACGCGCCAATGCGGCGGATCTTGTCGTCGGCCTCCTGCCGGGAACTCTCCCTGGCGAGGTGATCGCGCACCTGCGCGCCCACGGACATGCTCTTGGTCACCGCCAGCGTGCAGTAGTCGGCGCCCGGGCAGCTCACCACGTCGGTGATGTGGTCGGCGTCGGCCTCGGCGAGGCCGAGCGCGCCGAGCTCCCGGTGGAGCTGCGCGAGGTGGGACTCGGGGACCCAGCGCATCACCAGGTTCTGGGTGTTCGTGGCGCGCACCTCGCCGTTGCCGTGCTCGCGGCTGAGGGTGGCGAGGCGCCTGAGCTGCGCGCCGGTGATGTCGCCGAGGGGAAGCTTGATCGTCGCCACCCGGTAACCGGGCTGCTGCTGCGGAACGGTGTTGGTGCGGACCCAGCGCGCGAAAGCCGCGTCGCCGAGCGGGACGCCCCCCTCACCCGGGGCGAGCGGTGCAGCCTCGGCGTACTCGGCGAGGTAACCGTCGAGCTGCGCGTGGAGCTGCGCTTCGCGCTCCTCCTGGATCTTCGCGAACGTCTCGTCGAGGCGGCGGAAGAACTCGGCCTCGCCAACCTTGCGGATCACAAACTTGAGGCGTGCCTTCTTGCGGTTCTTGCGCTCGCCGTCGCGGAAGAAGATCGCGACCATCGCCTCGGCCACCGCGAGCACGTCGCGCGCCGGGATGAACTCGCGCCACAGGTGGGCGATCTCCGGGGTCGACCCGAGCCCGCCTGCGACATAGACGGCGAACCCAGGCTCCTCCTTGCCCTCACCGCTCCCGTCGGCGGCCTCCACCTGGCCCATCTTCGCCAGGAGGCCGATGTCGTTGATCATGATCTGCGCGTGGTCCTTGTCGCTCCCCGACAGGCCCATCTTGAACTTCCGCGGCAAGCGGAGGTTGTGCTCCTGGAAGTAGAAGTGCTGGGTGAGGGCGTGCGCGTAGGGTGAGACGTCGAAGACCTCTTCCTCGACCACCCCCGCGAGGTGCGACGCCGTCACGTTGCGCACCGCGTCGCCGCAGGCGCCGATGCAGCTAATGCCAAGCGGAACGAGCACGCGCTGCAGCTCGACCGAGTCCTCCAGCTCCAGGTGATGGAGCTGGATGCATTGACGCGTCGTGACGTGGGCGAGGCCGCGGCCCCAGCGATCGGTGACCTCGGCGAGCGCGTCGAGCTGCTCGGCGGTGATGCGACCGCCCGCGATCTTGATGCGTTGCATGTGCTTCACGTGCGCGAGCTGCGCGTAGAGGCCCATGCCGAGGCGCAACGGACGGAACTGGTCCGGGCTGATCTCGCCCCGCTTGAACTTGCCGATGCCCTCTTCGAGGCGGTCGATGGCGGCCAGTTGACGCTCAATCCGGGACGACATTCCCCGAGCATACGCGCCATGACGCCAGGCGGCAGAGAATTCCCGGCGCGCGACGCAGCTCTGCGGACGGATCTCTGGCCGGAGCGGCCGGCCCGCGCCGTTGGCCACGCGGGAGTTGGTGAGTGTGGCGGAGAGCGTGGTGAAGAGCGTCGAAAGCCAGGCCACCACCCGGGTCACCGGGTGGCGGCGTCAGCGTGAAGCGCTCAGCGCCTCACTGGATCTCGATCTGGGGCGGGGGCGGGGGCTCGTCGTCGGAGGTGACGCAGGCCGAGAGGTCGAAGAGCATGAACATCAGCACCTTCTCCTGGGCGGAGAGCTCATTGGTGATGCAGCCCTGGGGGAAGGGGTAGGAATCGCCGGGGTAGTCGCCCGAGGAGACGTGAATGTCCGTGTACACCACGCGACCGCACTGGTTCTCGGGCTCCTCGGGCGTGCCGTCCGCCTTGATGAGCGGCGTGTTGTAGGTGAAGTACTGAACACCGGGGTCGTGCGGAGCCTCGCTGTAAGCCCAGCGCGTGGTGAGCTGGTCGTTCACCGTGAGGATGCTGTGCTGCGGGTCGAGCACCTGGATCTCGCCCGGCGTCTGCGACGCCTCCACGTTCACCAGCCAGTCTGAGAGCGCAGCCCCTTTGGGGAAGGACGTGTCGATGTGGCTCGTGAACGGCTCCAGCGGGTCGGACTGGAAATCCCAGTCGGCGAGTTCGGGCCACGGCGTGGGGCCGAACTCCATCCAGATGTTGTGCCAGTGCGAGGCGAAGATCCGGCCTCCAGCCGACGCGTAGTCGTGCATGGCCTGCAGCGCGGCCGGCGGCTTGGTCTCGGGGAACTGCTCGCCCTCGCACGCGAGGAGCACCACGTCGTAGCGCATCAGGCCATCGAGCGTGTCCCAGAGGTTGTTCGCGGGGGTGAACGCCGCGCCGCCGTTCAGGGTGTCCGCGAAACGCTCTCCGCCTTCCCTGCCGTGGAAGAGATGGATCCGCCCGCTGCCTCCTTCCGACGTGAACTCCGCGTCGTCGATCCCCATCTTGCGGACCAGGCACTCCAGCGGGTCGAAGCCGCCGGTGGTGAGCGCGATCAGCGGGATGTGGCCTTCGGCCTGGTTGCGCGGGAGGCGAACCTCGTGGTCCACGGTCGGCGTGTCCACGCACGCCTCGACGGAGGGCAACACGAACTCGCGCCGCCACTTGCCGACCTGGATGACCAGGGGAATGTTCTCGCCCACCGGAACGTCTTCCAGGACGAAGTGGCCCTCGGTGTCGGTCAGCGTCGCGGCGATCGGATCGCCGGAGAGGTTGGCAGCGCAGGTCTCGCAGGTGGCGCCGTCGGCGATGGGGCTGAGCGGCGCGTTGGGGATGTAGACGGTGACGTTGTAGAGAGGCACCCGGCCTGCGGGGTCGTAGACGACGCCGCTCACCGTGGTCTTCGCTTCACCGTCGCACTCGACGACGGAGCATTCGAGGTTCTGGCACGGCCCTTCGCCGCCACCACCTGCGCTACCCGTGGTCGGGAAGAGCTGACCACCCTCGCCAGCGCCGCCCTCTCCACCGTGACCCCCCACATTTCCGCCCCCTCCGCCCTCCGTGGTTCCCGTGGAAGACGTATCGGAGCAACTGCAGCCTGGCATCACAGCCGGCACGGCGACAGCGGCCAGGATCAGGGCCGCTCGCATGGACCACTTTTTCATGAGACCTCCGTGTTCCTGGGACGGCGCATTCCAGCGCGCAGCCCGAAGACATCGCATCCTGCAGCGTACGCGAGTGTCATCAACGCGCAACGACCCAGGGCGTGGACGGAACTGCATTCGGGGTCCCTCTCCGGACCCGCGGAGGTGATCCTGCTCCCAGGTATGTGCGTGGAACCACGGAGAGCGCACCACGCCGCGTAAAGGACGCGTGGTCTCCCTCTAAGGGGATGCTGGACCTAAGAGTCCGTACCGGTCTGACTCTGGGCAGGCTGAGGAGCCATGATGGGCCGCTCCTCCAGCTCCACCTGGAACACACACGCCTTCCTGAGGAACACCTTGTGTGTGAGCACGTTCTTGGTGACGCAGGTGGGGACGGTCCCCTCGACCGGATCGCCTTCAGGGGACCCGAGCTGGATCTGTCCGCCGGGGAGCATGGTCGCGGTGAACCGCGCCGCTCCGCCCGGGATGCGCTCACAGGGCTCGACGAGCTTCTTGATCGCGTTCTCGGCCTGCTTTGCGTTGAACTGGGTGACCTGCGGGCAGCTCGTGGCCACCACCGAGGAATGCACCATCGCGATGGGCGGCGCTGCGGGCTCCGGGGGCTTCGTGGGCTCCGCGGGCTTGGCCGACTTGCACGAGGCGAGCGCCATGAGGACTGCCGCAAGAGCCGAAAGCCGGTGGGTCATGAGTCGTTTGTACCATGGCCCGATGCGCCACGGGCGGCCTCACACCCCGATCTTCTTGAGCTTTCGCTGGAGCGTACGGCGGTCGATACCGAGGAGCCTTGCAGCACTGGCAACCACACCACCCGACTGCTTCAGCGCCGCGCGGATGGTCTCTCGCTCCATTTCGTCCAGGTTCAAGCTCGCAGGTTGCTGAGACGACGGGCCCGTCGTCGAGCGGGGACGGTCCCGCAGGGTCGCGGCTTCACGGAGCAACCTGTCGGCATCGACGGGCTTGGTGAGCAAGGTGTCCGCACCTTCTCGCACCGCCGCCACCGCCAGAGGGATGTCGCCGTACCCGGTGAGCATCACGATCACCGCCTCGGGCTGGAGCGCACGGAGCCGCGCCAGGGCGCTGAGGCCATCGCCGCGGGGCATGCGGTAGTCGATCACGATGAGATCTGCCGGCTCGTACTCGAGCGCGAGGAGCCCTTCGTCCACCGTGGCCGCGGTCCGGGCCATGACGCCCCGCCGACGCAGCGCGCCTTGCAGCGTCATCCGGAAGGCGTCGTCGTCGTCGACCACCAGCGCTGTCGCGATCCGCTGGACCATCGCTACCCCTCACCCTCCCCGCGCCTGTTCATCTGCCATGAGCCGCTCACCCTGTCTCCCGTACCTCCGCCCCTGTCACTCTCGGCGCTCTGCTGCAAGGCGCTCTGTTGCAAGCTCAACGTCACGGTGGCGCCCCCGAGCGCATCGCTCTCCGCGCGCAGCACGGCATGCATCCGGGCTGCCATCAGGGTGCTGATGTAGAGGCCCAGCCCCATGCCGCCCTGCGACTCCTTCGTGGTCTGGAAGGGCTCGCCGAGGCGGTTCTCCATCGCGGCGCTGAAGCCGGGTCCGCTGTCGGCGATGGCGATCTCCACGTCGTCGCCGCGCACCTCCACCGCGACGGAGATCCGCTGCTGAGGGGCGTCCCCGCCTTCCCCCGCGCCCTCGCTGGTGCTGTCACGCCCCGAACCCGTCGCCATCGCCTCCACGGCGTTCGTGAGCACGTTGACCAGGATCTGGCGGAGCGCCGAGCGCAGGACGCGCGCGTGCACCGGCTCGCTCCCTTCGAAGGAGAGCACGCCGGAGTAGCCGAGGCGCGCCAGCTCGGAGCGGGTGACCTCCTCGACGAAGGAGGTCAGCTCCACCATCTCCATCCGCTGGTCGGACCGGATCTGGCCCCGCACCAGGCTGATGATCTCGCTGGCGCGCTGCGCTTCTCCCGCCACGGTCTCGGCGAGGCGCGCGGCCTCCTCGGAGCCGGCCTCTCGGACGACGTCCACGAGGTCACGGCTCGCGAGCAGGATGGTCGCGAGCGGCGTGGACAGCTCGTGGGAGATGCCGCCCACCATGCGACCGACCATCGCCTGGCGCTCGTTGCGCATGCTCTGCTCGCGCATCTCCTCCAGGCGATGCCCGTACACGATCACGAAGAAGCCGAAGAACAGGGTGAGGGCGGCGATGGAGACGAGATCGCCGAGCATCTTGATCCGCACGATCCCGAGGGGAGCGCTGTCGAGCGGGAGCGGCGGCGCCGTCAGCAGGGCGACGATGGCGAAGAGCGTCGCCGCGGCCACGATGACGGTGGTCCGCCGGCTACAGAGCAGGCCGGCGAGGGCCATCTGGAACGTGAGGAAGCTGGCGAAGGGGTTCTGGATACCCCCGGAGAACCACAGCATCCAGGTCAGCGCCACGACGTCGCCCAGGATCTGCAGGGGCGCGCGATCGCGGGGCTCACCGCCGTCGACGCGCGCGTCGGCGTCGCGCCTGCCGAGCCACGTCCAGACCAGGTTCATGATCGCGATCCCCGCGATGCCGCCGAGGAGCGGGGCGGCTCCCAGGCCGGGGACGAGCACCTTCCCTGCGGCGGTCGTGGCGAGCATGCCGGCGATGGCGGCCCACCGGAGCTGGACCAGCCAGCGGTCGGCGGTCTCGTCGGACGAGGGAGAGGGCCCCGTCAGCAGCACGGCCAGCCGCCGCCTCCGGGGCGAGGCCATGGCCGTGCCACCCCCGGCGGTATCCATCGTCCAGGTGGGAGGGTGCGTCTGCATGCGGGATGCGCGAGGAGCCTGAGCGACCACTACCGCCGGCCCGCGCCGCGCGCACGGGAAACCGTGTGCTGCCCCGCAAACGAGAAAGGCGCCACCCTCGCGAGGGCGACGCCTTTCAGGCGCGCGGCCAGACGGCTGCGCTTACTGCTGAGGAGACTGCAAGCCGAACGGATCCTTGATGTCCAGGGGACGGTCGTGCTCGATGGGCTCCGCCCGACCACGGTTGTCGGTGTCGCTCATCGTGAAGCCGATGAAGATCCCGAGGAAGATCAGGGACGACACCAGGATGATCGAGTTGAACCGCTCGTCCCAGCGCAGGTGCATGAACAGGAGCGCCACCAGGCTGGCCTTACAGGTCGCGATCAGCATCGCGATCCACAGGTTGAAGTCGCCGAAGTCCACGTAGCTCACCGCCACGGTGATCACCGTGAAGACCATCAGCGCGATCCACGTGCTGATGTAGATCTTCAGCGGGAGCACGTGGGGGACGTGGTCCGCGCCGCCATGGGCGTGGCCGTGGACGTCTGCGTGGGTATCTGAATGCGTCGCCATGTGCGTCTCCGTCAGCCCACCAGGTACAGAAGCGGGAACAGGTAAATCCAGATCAGGTCGACGAGGTGCCAGTAGAGGCCCACGCCCTCGACGGGCGCGTAGTACCGGCTGGAGAACTGACCCTTCAGGTTGCGGATGAGGATCCAGGTGATGAGCCCCATCCCGGCCAGCACGTGGAAGCCGTGGATCCCCGTCATCATGAAGTAGATGGCAAAGAAGATCCCCGCCTCGCGCGGCTCCTGGAAGCCCGTCGCCGTGAAGTGAATCCCGGGGAGCAGGCCGTCGTGGAACTTGTGCGAGTACTCGAAGTACTTGATGACGAGGAAGGTCGCGGCGAAGGCCAGCGTCAGACCGAGGAGGACGGTGACCGCCTTCTTGTTGGTCGTCTGCGCTGCCCGCACCGCGAGCGCCATCGTCAAGCTGGAGCAGATGAGGACGATGGTGTTGATACCGCCCATCACCCGGTCGAGGTGGTGGTGCGCCTCGACGAACCCGCCCAGGTACCAGCTACGGAAGATCGCGAACGAGCAGAACATCCCTCCGAACAGCAGGATCTCCGTGACGAGGAACAGCCAGATCCCCATCTTCCCGGAGTTGAACTGGATGTCGGCGGTCGGGAAATGGTGAGCGACGTGGAACTGGGGAGACTTCTCCCCGTTCGCGACGTGCGCCTCGGCGCTGCTGCTCATGCGTGCTCCTTCTGACCCTGCGCGAGCGGGTAGTCATACGCGCCGTGCGTCACGACGGGGGTGGACTCGAAGTTCTCGGTGATGGGCGGCGAGGCCGTCTGCCACTCCAGGCTCAGCCCACCCCAGGGGTTCGCCGGCGCCTGCTTGCCGTTCTTGAGCGAGACCAGCAGCGTCACGATGCCGAGCGCGAAGCCGGCGCCGAGGACCCAGGAGCCCACCGTCGAGAAGGCGTGCAGCGGCTGGAACTGGTCGAGGTAGTTGTAGTAGCGGCGCGGCATGCCGCGGCTGCCCAGGAAGAACTGGGTGAAGAAGGTCATGTTGAAGCCGATGAACACCAGGATGGCGCTCACGGCCCCGCCCTTCTCCGAGTACATCTTGCCAGTCATCTTGGGCCACCAGTGGAAGAGCCCACCGAAGAAGGCCACCGCCGTGCCGCCCACCATCACGTAGTGGAAGTGCGCCACCACGAAGTAGGTGTCGTGCAGGTGCAGGTCGACGCCGAGCATCCCCAGGAACACCCCGGTCAGCCCGCCGATGGTGAACAGGATCAGGAACACCAGCGCGTAGAGCATCGGCGTGTCGAGCTTGATCGAGCCGCCCCACAGGGTGCTCGTCCAGTTGAACACCTTGATGCCGGACGGGATGGCCACGATGAAGGTCAGGAACGAGAAGATCGTCCCCGCCAGCTCGCTCTGACCCGACACGAACATGTGGTGGCCCCACACGAGGAAGCCGATCAGCGCGATGGCGACGCTGGAGAAGGCGATCGCCTTGTAGCCGAAGACCTTGCGCCGCGAGTGCACCGCGATGAGCTCGCTGATGATCCCGAAGCCCGGCAGGATCATGATGTAGACGGCCGGGTGGCTGTAGAACCAGAAGAAGTGCTGGAACAGGACCGGGTCACCGCCGAGCGCCGGGTCGAAGATGCCGATCTGGAAGGCGCGCTCGAAGATGAGCAGGAGCAGCGTGATCCCGAGGACCGGCGTCGCCACGATCTGCACCAGGCTGGTCGCGTAGAGCGCCCAGCAGAGCAGCGGCATCCGGTACCAGCTCATGCCGGGCGCCCGGAGCTTGTGCATCGTGACGATGAAGTTCAGCCCCGTCAGGATGCTCGAGAAGCCCATGATGAAGGCCCCGAGCGTCACGTTGACGACCGCCGTCGTGGAGACCCGGCTCGAGTAGGGGACGTAGAACGTCCAGCCCGTGTCGATGCCGCCGAGCACCAGCGACGAGAGGGTGATCAGCGCCCCGATCCAGAAGATGTAGAGGCTGAACAGGTTCAGCTTCGGGAACGCCACGTCCTTCGCCCCGACCATGATCGGGATGAGGAAGTTGCCGAGCGACGCCGGGATGGACGGGATGATGAACAGAAAGACCATCACCGCGCCGTGCAGCGTGTACGCCTGGTTGTACCCGGCGGCGCTCATGATGGTCCGCGACGGCGTGAGCAGCTCGAGGCGCACGGCGAGCGCGAAGAGCCCGCCCACCAGGAACGCGAGCACCACGCTGCCCAGGTACATCAGGCCGATGCGCTTGTGATCGATCGTGGTCAGCCAGGAGACGATGCCCTTGCCATTGCGGATGTAGTCAACGGCGCCTTTGCCTGAGTCGGGCGCTACGACGTGATCAACTGTTGCTGTCTGCGACATTTCGCACCCTCGCCAGGTTACTTCACGGTCTTGAGGTAAGCGATCAGCGCGTCGATCTCGCGATCCTTGAGCAGCCCGCGGAAGGTCGGCATGACGGCCGGGAAGCCCTTCACCACCTTCGCTTGCGGGTTCAAGATGCTCTCGCGGATGTAGTTCTCGTCGACGGCGACGCGGCTCCCGTCGGAGAACTCCTCGTTACGCCCGAAGATGCCCTTGAACGTGGGCCCCTGCATGGGGGAGCCGTCCACCGAGTGGCAGGTGGCGCAGCTCTTCTTGGCGTAGAGAAGCTTGCCGAGCTCCTCGGGAGGCAGATCGCTCGGGCCGGACTGCTGCTCGATCCACTTCTCGAAGTCGGACTCCTCGAGCACCTTCACCGTGGCGAGCATATCGGAGTGACCGCTGCCGCAGTATTCGGTGCACAGGAGCGCCGTGTCCCCCGCGTTGGTCGCGTTGAACCAGATCGTCGTGTAGAGGCCGGGCACCACGTCCTGCTTCACCCGGAACTCCGGGATGTACAGGCTGTGGAGCACGTCCTTCGAGCTCATGATGAGCTTCACCGGGCGTCCCTTGGGGACCGCCAGCTCGTTCACCACGGCCGTGCCGTCGGGGTAGATGAAGGTCCACAGGTACATCTCGCCCGTGACCTTGATCTCGTAGGACTCCGCCGGGGCCACCGAGGCGTAGACGTAGCTACGCAGGCCCACGAAGAAGAGCCAGATCAGGATCACCAGCGGGATGAGCGACCAGGTCACCTCGAGCGCGGTGTTGTGCGCGATGGGGCTCGTCTTGTCCTTCTCCGTGCGGCGCCTGTACTTCAGGACGAGGTACACGGTCGCGCCCGTGATCAGGAGGAAGAAGACGATGCCGGTCCAGTAGGCCGCGTAGTAACCGAAGTCGACCTTCTCGGCCAGCGTCGAGCTCTGCCGGGGAAGCCAGAAGGAATCGATATTGATGTGGGGTTTGTTCATGATGCCTCGCGAGTCCCCAACCGCTCGTTCCGCCAATGGCGGAAGAGCAGCGCCCCGAGCAAGAGCACGGTCAGCGCGCCCCCGGCCCTCATCAAGCGCCAGGTCGCCACGACGTAACTCCCCTCCTTGGGGTCGTAGTGAAAGCAGAACAGGATCACACGATCGAGGGTGGTACCGATCGTGCCTTGCCCGGCCTCGACGAGCGCCAGGCGGAGCGTGGTCTCCGGAAACGTGACGCCATACAGCGTCCGGGAGAGCCGCCCTTCGGGTGTGACGACGAACGCGCCGGCGGCGTGGGCGAACTGCGTCGTCGCCTCGTCCCAGCGATAACCGAAGCCCACGGCGTCGGCGATCCGCCGCACGTTGGCCTCGTCACCCACGGCGAAGTCGAACCCGCGCTCGCCCACGTCGCGGCCATAGGCCCCCACGTAGCTGTCGCGCTTCTGCTTCGCCAGCTCCACGGTGTCCCGTGGATCGAAGCTCACCACCAGCACCCGGTACTCATTGCCGGCGGTCCATGCCGTGGCCTTCATGGCGTTCAAGACGCCGTTCAGAACCATCGAGCACAGCATCGGACACTGGTAGTAGGCCAGCACCAGGACGAGGGGCTTGCCCGCGTCGAGGTAGTGACCGAGCGTGACCTCGCGCCCTTCCTGGTCGCGGAGCCGCGCGTCTCTGGGAACCTCGGCCCCCGGCTTGTCCTCGATGCCGATCCCCTCGAGCTCCTTCGGGAGCGTGTTGTCGACCGGCTTCGCCTCGATGCCACGGGCCATCGGCGACGCCGGCTGAGCCCCCGCCCTGGCCGCAGGCGCGGCAACCGTGATGACGAGCGTCATCGCGGTGATCAGGGCGAGGAGCCGGGGGAGCTTCATCAGTAGACTTCGCCTCCAGAGGCAGGCGCAGGTGCGGCCGGCGCGGACGCGGGCTTCTTGGGAGCCTTCTTCTTGGGCGCGACCTCGGGCTTCTCCGTGGCCGTGTCCTTCTTGTCCGCGTCCTTCTTGTCCGCGTCCTTGGCGTCGCCGTCCTTCGCGGCTGCGTCCTTGGCGTCGCCGTCCTTCTTGTCCGCGTCCTTGGCGTCGCCGTCCTTGGGCTCACCCTGCTGGGCGCCTTCGGCGGGCGTACCCTCGGCAGGCGTGCCCTCCGCGGGCGCGGTGGTGGTGCCCTGCTGCTCCGGGGGCCGCGCCGCCGCTTCCCGGTAGCTCTGCAGCGTCACCTCGATGGCCCGCGTCAGGGGGACGCGCACGACGCCATCCTTCTGGCTCACCCACTGGTAGCGGGTGAGCTTCGCCTCCTCGCTCGCCCGGAGCTCGCGCAGGGCGCTGTTCGGGGGATCGAGGACCTGTAGCTGGATCTGCGCCGTGAACTCGTAGACGAACAGCTCGTAGACGGCCGTGACGATCAGCACGAGGGCGACCATCAACCCCGCGATGTAGAGCGCGATGAGCCCGTTCTTGGGGCGGTCCGCCTCGACCTCGACGGGATCGTGGTGCTCGGCGTCTGCTGCGTGAACCGCGTCGCTCATGATCCCATCCTCAGATGTTCTGGACCGCGGCCGCCTCGGGGAGGCGCGGGTCCTTGATCGGGTAGAGGTGGCCGCTCGCCGCGAGGCGAGCGATCAAGACTGCGGCGACGCCCACGGGGGCCAGGAGGCCGCCGAGATCGATCCAGCTAAAGTGCGCGCCGTGGTGGTCCAGGGTCGGCATCACCAGCCAGTAGAGGTCGAGGTAGTGCATCACCAGCATCCACACGGCGGCACCGCCAAGCACGGTGTAGTGCCTCTTTGCATGCCGGGACAGGAGGACGAGGAACGGAATCACAAAGTGCCCGAAGAGGAGCACCATGCTCACGACCTTCCAGTTTCCTTCCCACCGGTGACGGTAGAAAAGCGTCTCCTCGGGGATGTTGGCGTACCAGATCAAGATGAACTGGGAGAAGCCGATGTACGCCCAGAAGACGATGAACCCGAAGAGCAGCTTGCCGATGTCGTGGCGGTGCTCGACGTTGCTGATCTTGTGGAGCAGCCCGGCGCGCTGCAGCCCGATGTTGATGAGCGCCAGCATCGAGAGCGAACTCACCGCCGCCCCCGCGAACACGTACACGCCGAAGATCGTCGAGTACCAGTGCGGGTCGAGGCTCATCAGCCAGTCGAAACCGGCGAAGGTGATGCTCAGGCCGAAGAGCAGCGTGGCGGGAGGCGCCAGGTTCTGCATCTTCTCGGTGAGCTTGCGATCGCCGCTCTTGTCCTGCTCACGCGAGCGGCCCGCGAAGTAGGACGCGAGGAAGATCCAGATGCCGAAGTAGATCGCGGCGCGGACGTAGAAGAACGTCGGGTTCAGGTACCCCGCCTTCTTCTGCAGGATCTCGTCGTGGGCCGCCTCGGCGCTCATCCAGTGGTGGTAGATGTCGTGCGAGAACAGCACGATCGGCAGGAACAGGAGGGCGCAGGCCGGCAGGGCCCCCGAGAGCCACTCCATGTGCCGCCGCGGCGCGACCGACCAGCCGGCCTTGGTGAGGTGCTGGATGATCACGAAGAACAGCCCGCCGAGGGCGATGGTCGTGATCCAGAGGAAGCCGGTCAGGTACGAGAACGCGAGCCGGTGCGGGTCGGTGACGTAGCCCGCCGCGGCGAGGATCACGCCGACGACAGCGACGCCGATGGCGATGCCCTGGAGCTTCTTCGCGCTCTCCGCGTCGAGCTTGATCGCGTCGGGCTTCGTGGAGACTTCGTGGGACGTTGCCATCACTTGGCCTCCTTCGGGGCCGCGTCGGCGGGGGCCTGCTCTTCGGGGAGGATGCTGCCGCGCTCGTTGGCGGGGACATCCTCGAGCTTGCCGTACTGGCTGTGCTGGAGGACGCGCACCCACGACACGATCGCCCAGCGGTCCTCGACGGGGACCTGCTTGCGGTAGTGCGGCATGTTGCGGACGCCGTTGGTGATCACGTCGAAGATCTCACCGTCGGGCATCTGCCGGACGCGCTCGGAGACCAGGTCGACCGGCGGGGGGAAGCCGCGCTGGATGACCAGACCCCGGCCGCCGCCGGTCTTGTCGTGGCAGGGGGTGCAGTAGATGTTGAACCGCTCCTGGCCGCGCTGGAGGAGCGCCTGATCCACCTTCACCGGCGCCAGCGGCACGTGCTTGCCATTGAGCTTCCCGCGGTAGAAGGCGTCGTCCTCGTCGAGGTGGCCGTGGGCGATGGTGCCGGGCACGAGCGGGCGCATGCCGCGCCCATCCTCGAACACGTTGGAGGCCTCCTGGGGCTGCACCTTGGGCTGCCAGTCCATGTCGCCGAAGATGTGTATCGGCGGCTTGTCGCTGGGCTGCCCGCGGCAACCGGCAAGGAGGAGGAGGGTCAGGGGAAGGGCCAGACGGATCACTGGGCGACCTCCAGCACTTCGTGCGCGCCGAGCTTTTCGAGGAGGCGTCGGGTGGTGCCGAGGTCGTACTTCGGATCGCGCGCTTCCACGCTGATGAAGAACGCATCGTCGGTGGCCCGGGGGAACGCGGGGTGGGTCATGGTCGGGTGCGAGAAGGTCGGTAGCTTCCCGAACGCCCACACCGCCACGAAGCAGGTGAGCGCCGAGAAGAGGACGGTCAGCTCGAAGAAGATGGGGACGAAGATCTGGTACGAGAACGGCAGCTTCCCGCTGATGTTGAGCGGGTAGTCGTACCCCTGCGTGTACCAGGCCAGCGCGATGGCGCTCGACAGGCCGGTGATGCCGCCGACGAGCACGAACCAGGGCAGGCGCGAGGCCGGCAGCCCCATCGCCTTCTCCAGGCCGTGCACGGGGAACGGCGTGTGCGCGTCGAAGTGGACGTACCCCGCGTCCCGGAGCGCCTCGCAGGCGTGGTACAGCTCCGCCGGGGTCAAGAAGTAGCCCATCAGCGCGTAGGGAGCGCCCACGATGCCGGGCGCTGCCTCGTGCTCCGGCTCGTCGTGGTGCTCCACGACGCGGGGAGCGGCGGCCGGCAGCGGGGTCGCCGCCGCAGCGACGCTCTCTTCGGCCGGGCGCTGGGACTTCTTCTTCTTCTTCTTCTTGCCAGCGTCCGCGTCGGCACCGGCCTGCTTGCCCTTGGCCACGGCCTCCTCCTCGGCAGCGTCGGCCTCCCGCTTGGCGGCCTCCGCCTTCTCCTTCGCGATCTTCTCTTCGAGCATCGCCGCGTCGGCCTTCTCCTCGGCGGCCTCGGCCTGCCGCTCGGCGGCCTCGGCCTCGGGGAACGGCGCGTCCGCCTTGGCCTCGGCCTCGAGGCGCGCCTTCGCCGCCTCGGCCTCGGCGATGTCGGCGCGCTGCTCCGCGGCATCGGCCTGGATCTCGGCCATCGCCGCCTTGGCCGCGGCGACCTCCGCGTCCTGAGCCGCGTCGTTGGCCTCGTCGCGGGGCTCGTCCTTCGTCGCGCCTTCCGCGGGGCTCGCGCCCTCGTCCTTCGTCGCGCCCTCGTCCTTCGTCGCGCCTTCGGCCGGGCTCGCGCCTTCGGCCGGGCTCGCGGTCCCGGGGTCGGACTTGCGATCGTCTTGATCAGCCATGGTGCTCCACCCCAGCCTTCTCGCCGTGCGCGTCGTGCGCGTCGTGCGGGTTGTGCGGGTCAGCCGCGGGCAGGACGCCCTTCACCTCGCCGATGGCGATGACGGGCACGAAGCGGCAGAACAGCAGGAACAGCGTCAGGAACAGGCCGAAGGTGCCGACGAAGGTCGACATGTCGACCAGCGACGGCCGGTAGTAGCTCCAGCTCGACGGGATGTAGTCGCGGTGGAGGCTGGTCACGATGATGACGAAGCGCTCGAACCACATGCCCACGTTGACCACGATCGAGATCGCGAACATCGCCGGGATGCTGGTGCGGATCTTCTTGAACCAGAAGAGCTGCGGGAAGAGCACGTTGCAGCTCACCATCGTCCAGTACGCCCAGGCGTACGGGCCGAAGACGCGGTTCATCAGCGCGAAGCTCTCGTACGGGTTGCCCGAGTACCAGGCCATGAAGAACTCGATCCCGTACGCGTAACCGACCATGGTGCCGGTCGCGAGGATGATCTTGTTCATGTTCTCGAGGTGCCTCATCGTGATGAGGTGCTTCAGCCCGAGGGCCGTCCGCGCGACCACCATCAGCGTGACGACCATCGCGAACCCGCTGAAGATCGCGCCCGCGACGAAGTACGGCGGGAAGATCGTGGTGTGCCACCCGGGGAGGATCGACACCGCGAAGTCGAAGGACACGATGGTGTGCACGCTGAGCACGAGCGGCGTGCTCAGACCGGCGAAGATCTGGTAGGCGCGCTCGTAGTGCAGCCACGCGCGGTGCGAGCCGCGCCAGCCGAGCGAGAGGATGCCGTAGACGATCTGCTTGGTCTTCGTGTCCGCGCGGTCGCGCAGCGTCGCGAAGTCCGGCACCAGGCCGACGAACCAGAACAGCGCCGACACCGTGGCGTACGTCGAGACCGCGAAGACGTCCCAGAGGAGGGGGCTCTTCATCTGCGGCCACATGCCCATCTGGTTGGGGATGGGCAGCATCCAGTACGCGAACCACACGCGGCCGACGTGGAACGCCGGGTAAATCAGCGCCGCGAGCACCGCGAAGATGGTCATCGCCTCGGCGGCGCGGTTGATGCTCGTCCTCCACTTCTGCCGGAACAGGTAGAGGATGGCGCTGATCAGGGTCCCGGCGTGGCCGATGCCGATCCAGAACACGAACCCGGTGATGTCCCAGGCCCACCCGATCGTGCTGTTCATGCCCCAGACGCCGACGCCCTGGCTGACCAGCCAGCCGAGCGACCCGCCGAGGACCATGAGCAGGCTCACGGCGAGCGCGAGCGCGAAGGGCCACGTCTTCGGCGTCTTGCCGAGCGAGATGCCGGCGACGCGATCGGTGATGCTCTTGAACCCGAGCCCACCGAGGACGAGGGGGTGACGGCCGACCGGATCGTCCGTGTTCACCGCGGCGACGGGCTTCTCGTTGGAGATGGGGACCGACGTGCTCATGCGCCCTCCAGCTCCGGGTTCCGGTTGCGAATCCGGGCGAGGTAAGTGATCCGGGGTTTCACGTTGATGTCCTCGAGCAGCTTGTAGCCGCGAGCGCTTGCGGCCCGCTCGGACACCGCGCTCTTCGGGTCGTTCAGGTCACCGAAGGTGATGGCCTGGGTCGGGCAGGCGGCCTGGCAGGCGGTCGCGATCTTGCCGTCCTCGACCCGGGTCTTGCCGTCGCGCTTCGCCTCGATCTTCGCCCGGTTGATGCGCTGCACGCAGAAGGTGCACTTCTCCATGACGCCGCGCGAACGGACCGTGACTTCCGGGTTGAACTGGAGCTTCCGGAACTCGTCGTGGTCCTTGTTGTAGTGGAAGTAGTTGAAGCGCCGGACCTTGAACGGGCAGTTGTTGGCGCAGTACCGGGTGCCGATGCAGCGGTTGTACGCCATGTCGTTCAGGCCCTCGGGGCTGTGCGTGGTGGCCGCCACCGGGCACACCTGCTCGCACGGCGCGCTCTCGCAGTGCTGGCAGAGCATCGGCTGCGAGATGGTCTCCGGCTCGTCCGGCGACCCGTCGTAGTAGCGATCGATGCGCAGCCAGTGCATCTCGCGGCTGCGGGTCACGCCGTCGGGCCCGACCACGGGGGTGTTGTTCTCCGCCTGGCAGGCCGTGACGCACGCGCTGCAGCCGAGGCAGGCGTTGAGGTCGATGGCCATGCCCCAGGCGTGCCCCTGGTCCACCACGGGCGAGGTCCAGAGGTTGAACAGCTCCGGGCGCGGGGCTTCCTTCTTGGCGAAGGTGGGGTCCTTCTTGAACTCCTCGTAGCTGCCCTCGCGGGCCACCGGGCGGCCCTCCATGGAGAAGTGCTCCTGGGTGCGCGCGGCCTGAACGAAGCCGCCGGTGCGCTGCGCCGAGAAGCCGCTCGCCACGTCGAACCCGGCGCTCTGGCGGATGGGCCCCGTGTCGACGCCGACCTTGTGCGCCACGCGCAGCGCTGCCCTGCGGCCCTGGCCGAAGGTGAGCGAGATCGAGTCGTCGGCCTGGCCCGGCATGATCGCCACGGGGATGGTGATCGAGCCGCCCGCGCCGCTCACCGTGATGACGTCGCCGTCCTTCACCCCGAGCTTGTTCGCGGTGGAGAACGAGAGCCCTGCCGCGTTGCCCCAGGTCTGCTTGACCGAGGGATCCGGCAGCTCCTGCAGCCAGGCGTTGTTGGCGAAGCGGCCGTCGTAGGCGTGGTCGTCGGGCCGGAAGGTCACCTCCAGGCCATCCATCGACACACCCTTGAACGCGCCGAGCGCCTTGACCACCGCGTCGGGCGCGGGCGTCACGGCCTCCACGGGCGAGGCGCTCCCGGCCCACACCCCGTCGTGCAGCGCCTTGCGCCAGCCCTTCTCCGCGTCGGCCGCCTTGCCGAGAGCGGTGGCGCGCACCATGTCGTAGCCGCTGCGGTTGCCGCCGAGCAGCATCTCCAGAACCTCAAGCTCGCTCTTGCCATCGAAGAGGGGAGCGATGAGGGGCTGGACGATCGACTGGGTGCCATCCACGCTGCGCGCGTCGCCCCAGGCCTCGAGCAGGTGGGTGCGGTTCAGGTGCCAGGTCGTCTTCTCGCTGGTCTCGTCGATGACCGTGGAGAGGTGGATGCTCGTGCGCACCTTGCCGATCGCCTCCGCGAAGCGGGCATCTGCCGGCGCGTTGAACACGGGGTTGCCGCCGAGGATGAGCAGCGTCTCCACCTCGTTCTTGCCGATGGAGGCCGCGAGGTCGGTCAGCACCGTGGGGCCGTCGCGGTCCTCGTCGAAGGCGGCGTGGAAACGCACCGGCTTCCCTTCGCCGATCGCATCGAGCGCCTGGTTGATCAGGTGCGCGACCGCGTGAACCTCGGCGGGCTGCTTGCGCCCCGCCACGACCACACCGCGGCCACGGTTCCCGGCCAGCTCCTTGGCGATGGCCACCACGAAGCGCTTGGCCTTCTCGCTCAGGCCCTGCCCCTTGGGCTCGGCCGCGGCGGCGACGCCGGCGCCCAGGTCCACCCCGAGCTTCCCGAGCTCCGCGGCGAGCGCGAAGGCGAAGGCCGGCACCTGCCGGCTCTGGATGCGGAGGCGGTGGTCTGCGGAGCCGCCCGTCGTCGAGAGGTGGCTCTCGATCACGTAGAGCCGGTTCGGCTCCACGCCCTTGTCCACGTCACGGCCGGCGACGAACCCGCGCGCCTGGCGCACGGTGCTGCCGTCGGACGAGAGCACGTCCGCGTCGAGCGTGACGATGGTCTTCGCCTTGGCGAGGTCGAGCGACATCGACAGGGGTCGGCCGAAGGCCAGCCGCTCACCCTCGTGCGCGTTGTCGGACGAGAACGGCTCGTACCGGACCACCTTCGCCTGGGGGAGCGCCTCGCGCAGCGCCCGGAGCTGCGCCGCCAGGCTCGGGGAGCGGTGCGACTCGGTGAGGACCACCAGGCCCTTGCCCTGCTGCGCCTTGAGGCGCTCGCCCTCGGCGCGCAGGAAGTCGCTCGCCTCGGCCCAGGTCTTGGTCTGGCCCTTGTTCCGCGGGCTATTGGTGCGGTCGGGATCGTAGAGATCCAGGATGAACGCCTGGCTCCAGAGCGTCGTCGTCCCGAGGCTCTCGGGGTGCTGCGGGTTGCCCTCGACCTTCGTGGGCCGCCCCTCGTGGCTCTCCACGAGAAGCCCGTACGCCGTGCCCTGGAAGGGAAACGTCGTGGCGAAGTAGAGCGGGTTGCCCTCGACGACCTCTTCGGGCCGGCGGGTGTAGGGCATGATGTGCTCCTCCGGGCGGCGGCACCCGGCGAGCGTCGCGATCGCCGCCGAGGCGCCCATCACCGTGAGGAACTGGCGCCGTCCCTCGCCCTCGGGCGGGAGCGCCGCGCCAGGCGGGAACTCGGCGGGGAGGCTCTCCTTGAATTCGGGGGAGCCGGCATGCTCACCGAGGCTGCGCCACCAGCGCTTTGCGTTCGGATCCTCGGGAGCGAGAGGAAGAGGGACTCGTTTCATCGGTGGCACCCGGAGCAGTGCAGCGGAGGGTTGACGGGCCTGCCGTCGGTGGTGTGCGCGACGGGGTTGCCGTGCGGCGCCGGCCCTTCGGCAGCGACGGGCGCGTTCGCAGCGCCGCCGCCAGCGAGCTTCGCGGGCGCCGCCGTGACGTGCGCCAAGGCCGGCAGGTCCATGCGCGTGATGTCCTTGGGATCGCGAAGGTTGGGGCCAGGATTGCGGTGGCAATCGAGGCACCAGCTCATCGACAGCGGCTCGACCTGTCGGACCTCGGCCATCTGGTCGACGCGACCGTGGCAGGTCACACAACCGACGCCCGCCGAGAGGTGAGCGCTGTGGTCGAAGTAGACGTAGTCGGCGAGGTTGTGGACACGCACCCAGGGGATGGGAGTGTCGTTCGCCCAGCTCTCGCGCACGGGCAGGAGCTTCGGGCTCTGCGTCCGCACCTTCGAGTGGCAGTTCATGCACGTCTCGGTGGGTGGGATGGCAGCCTCCTCGGACCGCTCGACGGTGTTGTGGCAGTACCGGCAATCCATCCCGAGATCACCCGCGTGTAGCTTGTGCGAGTAATCGACGGGCTGTTTCGGCTGGTAGCCAACCTCGACGTGCTTGTTCGTACCGTAGTACCAGAGGCCCCCGGTGACAGCCGCGCCAAGCGGCAGCACCCCGAAGACCAGGGAAAGCGGGAGGACCTTGTTGGCCCAGCGTGGGAATATGTACCGCGCCATGGGTGGAGTGGAGCGTAGTCGGGCCTAACGCTCAGGGGCGAGTTATGGCGGTACGTCCTCCGCCACAAGCGTCAAAGTGCCGCGGTGGTGCGGCAGGATGCCGCAGGGTGGGGTGGGGTGCCGCTGTAGGTACAGCGGATTACAGGCAGGATCGTGAAACGCGGCGCAAATGCGGTGCAGGAACGTCGCGTCAATGGTGGGGAGCCGGCGTGGGGCCCCGGCCCTGTGGTGCACAGAGCACTCCCGAGAACGCCTTAAGCGCGCGTTCATTCCCGCGCCAGCTCCGGCGTGCTGTTCACGGCCTTCACCCACGCCTCCACGGGCAGGGCGCTCCACCGGCGGAGCGTCTCGGCATGCCGGAGGCACTTCAGGGTGTCGAGGGTTCTCACCGAGCAGCGCAGGCTCATGGCCCGTGGCAGCGGCCGGTAGAGGTTCTCCTCACCGAGCGCCAGCGACACCGACGTCCAGAGCTGCACGATCTGCACGCGCCCCGCTTCCTCGACGATCGCCGCCACCATCTGGTGGTTGGTCTTCTGCATCCCCGCCGGGTTCTTCTCTGCCAGTGCCAGCGTCCCGCCCACGGAGGCCATGATCGCGTCGCGCGTGGGCACGGAGAACCTCGCGCACATCGCCTCGAACGCCTCCCGGACGGCCGCCATGCTGGCGTGCAGCGGGAGCATCCGCTCGCGCGTGTTGCGCCCCGCCACCCGGAGGAACGGCATGCTCGCGAGCTTCCGCAGGTAGCTGCTCCACGCCATGACGTCGTACACGGTGCTGACCGGATCGAACCCCGTCATCTCCTGCGTCTTCTTCAGAAGCAGCGTGGCGACGGACGCCCAGCCCCCCAGCGGCGCGAGCGCTCCCAGAGAAGGCAGCGCCTGGCCATCGCTCACGTACGCGGCGCCCGTCGCCTGATCGCGGCCCTGGGGAGGCGCCGCGTCCTCCCTGACCCTCGGCAGCTCGAAGAACTCGGGGTAAGGCCCCACCCACGCCGACACCTTGAGCCTGTTTCCGCGGACGAGATCGCTGGTGGTGGAGATTGTCATCGTGGCCCCTGTGCAGCAGACGGCGCTGACGCCGTCGTCGTTGCCCCCGCCCTCGCCCGCGATGAATTGCAGCGGATGTGCCACCAGGCGCGCGCTGCAGGCGCGCCGCGCAAGGACGCCTCGACGCCCGAGATCACGCGCAGGATCATGGTCGGCCGACCGCGCCCCGAGCCGCGCCGCACCGCCGGAGCGGACGCAGAGCGCCCCACGATCCCTGCCGCTGCGTCACCTGCTGAAGCGGCGCTTCACCGGGTGACGCAAGGTCCCCACAGCCCTCCCGGCGAGGTCCGGCGTCACCTCCAGCAGCGGCGCTTCACCGGGTGACACGCGCCGGGGTCCGAACCCGCGGCGCACTGGGGAACGCCAGACCTACCCGGGCTGGGTGACGGTCACGAAGGGGTCCCAGCTATAGGTCTTCACCTTCGTGGTGCCCTGGTAGATGTCCACGTAGAACGTGTAGGCCTCCTGCTGGTTGGTCCCCGGGTCCGGGCGCCCAGGGAGCACGGCCTGTGCCTGGATGTAGGGTTTGTAATCGCCGACCGTGGCGACCGTGGCGGTCGTCCCGGAGGGCAGGGGCTGCGCATCGGGCTTGTAGATCAGGATGGTCCCCTGGCCGTCGTAGGCCGTCCAGCTCGCGAGCAGCTTGGCGTCGTTCCAGGCGTAGTCGCTGGACACGATGGCCGTGTAGCCCTGATCGGTGTCGCTGGCCTTCACCTCCTTCGGGAACATGAACCACCGGATGACGTCCTGGTTCTGCACCTCGATACTGAGTTCGTACGAGCCCTGCGTCGAGCTGCCGTTCGCGTCCTTCTGCACGATCGACGGATCGGCGTACATCTGGATCACCTTACCCGGATCGGTGGTCCCGCTCATGATGGAGTCGCAATCGATGACGATCAGCACGTTGTAGATGGTGGACATGGCGCTCTCTTCTGCGTCTTGAGGTGGGCGATGGATCGCGGCTCCGGTGCGTGCAGCACACGCTCCAGAGATTCGATGCGAGGCGATCCGCGCTCTCCGCGTCGCCCCGGTGCCCAGCGCGATTGCACGTGAGATGCCAGGCCACGCACGCCTCTCCGTGGAGGCGCATGCGCCCTCCGCCACGCCTGCGGCGACGCCACACCACCTCGGACGCAGCCCTGCTGCGTCACCCGCTGCGTCACCCGCTGCAACCGCGCTTCACCGGGTGACGCGAGGGACCGCGCCTCTGGCCGGCAGCGCGCCCGCACGCCCGAGGCGCGGCATTGCACGGCGCTTGCACCACGCCCGTCCGCGGCCGTCCTTTCCCTGACCAATCTCACCGCCTCTTCCCTCATCATCGCGCCGCTGCCTCTCCTCCACCCTGCCTCATGCCTGCCTCATGAACCGAACCCTCCGCTTCAAGCCGCACCTGCACGTCGAGCCGCTGGGCGACACCCGCGTCTTCCTCGTAGGCGAGCGCGAGCACCAGCACGTCCTGCTCGAAGGCCGCTGCAATGCCCTCATCGCGCCCCTCCTCGACGGCCGCCGCACCAACCGCGAGATCCTCGAAGCCCTCGACGGACAGGCCTCTCCCTTCGAGCTGTACTACGCGCTCCTCACCCTGGAGCAGAAGGGCTACCTCACCGAGGCTGCCCCTCCCCTGCCCCCCGAGGCCGCCGCGTTCTGGCAGGGGTGGGGCGTCGACCCGGCCCTCGCTGCCGCGCGGCTCCAGGCGAACCCCGTGACCGTGCTCTCGGCGGGAGGCGAGGACCCGGCCCCCCTCGCGCGCGCCCTCGAAGGCATCGGCGTGCGCCTCGAAGACGACGCACCGCTGCGCGTGGTCGCGGCCGGCGATTACCTCGACGACACCCTCGCGGCGCTGAACCGGCGGGCCCTCGCGGAGCGCTTCCGCTGGATGATCGTCAAACCCTCGGGCACCGTCGCCTGGATGGGCCCCCTCTTCCAGCCCGGCGAGGGGCCGTGCTGGGAGTGCCTCGCCCACCGCCTCCGCCAGAACCGCCCCGTGGAGATGTTCCTGGCGCGCCAGCAAGGCCACGGCTCCCCGCGCCCACCGCCACGCGCCGCCCTCCCCACCAGCCTCCGCGCCGCCGCGGACCACGCCGCCCTCGCCCTGGCGCGCTGGATCGTGCGCGGCACCGACGCCTCCCTCGACGCCAGGCTCCTCACCCTGGACCACGCGCGCCTCTCCCTGGAAGAGCACCCCGTCACCCGCCGCCCCCAGTGCCCCGCCTGCGGCACCCCCGACCTCCTCGCCCGGCGCGCCGAGGAGCCCCTCACCCTCACCGCGCGGCCCACCTCCTTCACCGACGACGGCGGCTACCGCGCCGTCACCCCCGAGGAGACCTTCGCGCGCTACCGGCACCTCATCAGCCCCATCACCGGCGTCGTGCACAGCGTCGGCCCCTTGCCCGGCCGCGACCACCCCCTCCGCCCCGTCTTCGCTTCCTCGTACTTCACCTGCCCCCTCCCCGACAGCGCCCCTGGCGCCGACGACTTCAGCCGCCCCGCCCTCGGCAAAGGCCGCACCGCAGCGCAGTCGCGCGCCGGCGCACTCTGCGAGGCCATCGAGCGCCATAGCTGCATCTTCCAGGGCGACGAGCCCCGCATCCGCGCCCGCCTCGCCGACCTCGGCGACGACGCCGTGGACCCCCGCGCCCTCCTCAACTTCAGCGAAGCGCAGGTCCGCCACCGCGACGCGCTCAACCGCGCCACCCCTGACGCGCGCCGGCGCATCCCCCTCCCCTTCGACGAAGCCGCGCTCCTCGACTGGGTGCCTGCCTGGTCGCTGACGCACGGACGTCGCCGCTACCTGCCCGCCACCTCCTGCTACCTCCACTGGCCGGCCCCACCCGCCGAGCGGTTCACCACCCTCGACCCGAACGGCCACGCTGCCGGCAACTTCCTGGAAGAGGCCATCCTCCAGGCCTTCTTTGAGCTCTGCGAGCGCGATGCGGTGGGGATCTGGTGGTACAACCGCCTCCGCCGCCCCGCCGTGGACCTGGCGAGCTTCGACCAGCCGTACTTCACGGACCTCGAAGACCACTACCGCGCGCTCGGCTACCGCCTCCGGGTGCTCGACGTGACCAACGACCTCGGCGTCCCCGCCTTCGTGGCCCTGACCCACGCGGAGAGCACGGGACGTCACTGCATCGGGCTCGGGTGCCACGCCGAGGCGCGGCTCGGCATCCAGCGCGCGCTCACGGAGCTGAACCAGATCTTCGACCCCGACGACCCCTCCCCTGCCCCCTGGGGCGACGCTCCCCTGGAAGACGCCTCGTTCCTCGCCCCTCACGACGGCCTCCCCGAGCGGCAGCGCGGCGACTACCTGCACCCCCTCACCAGCGACCTGCGCGACCTGCGCGACCTGCGCGGCGACCTGCGCGGCGACCTGCGCGGCGACCTGCGCGACGAGGTCCTCCAGTGCGTCGCGCGCGCCTCCGCCCTCGGCCTGGAGGTGCTGGTGCTCGACCAGACCAGACCCGATCTTGGCCTGTGCGCGGTCAAGGTGGTGGTGCCGGGCCTGCGGCACATCTGGCCGCGGTTCGGGCCGGGGCGCCTCTACGACGTGCCGGTGTCCATGGGGTGGCTCGCGCAGCCCCGCGCCGAGGCGGACCTCAACCCCGTGCCCCTGTACCTCTGAAGGAGTCGCCCATGCGGGACGGTTTCTGGATCATCGACGCCGACCGGCACGTCACCGAACCCATGGACCTGTGGCAGGCGTACCTCCCGCCCGCCTTCCGGGCGCGCGCCCCCACCCTGGAGCTTCCCCCCTCCACCGAGCCGCTCGGCGCCCGCATCGCCCGCCTCGGCCCCCGCGGCCTGGTCCCGCCGGCCCCCGTGCTGATGCTCGAAGGGCAGCCCGTCATGCGCGGGATCTCGGAGCGCGCCGAGATCGCCCTGAGCCTGGCCAGGCAGCGCCGCCCGGGCCACATGGAGGCCGGCGCGAGCCCCGCGGCGCAGCTCGCGGCGATGGACGCCTCGGGCATCGACGTGGCCCTGCTCTTCCCCACCTTCGCGATGTACCTCCTCGGCATCGACGGCCTCGACCCCGCGCTCGCGGGCGCCCTCGCGCGCGCCTACAACGACTGGCTGCGCGACTTCTGCGCGCCCGATCCCGAGCGGCTCCGCGGCGTCGGCGTGGTGAACCTCCACGCCCCCGGACAGATGGTGGAGGAGCTGCGGCGCGTCGTCGCGTGCGGCTGGAGCGCGGTGGTGCTCCGGCCCAACCCGGTGCACGGCAGGCGCCTCAGCGACCCCGCCTACGAGCCCTTCTGGGCCGCCTGCGCCGAGCTTCAGGTGGGCGTCGCCATCCACGAGGGCACCCACGCGCGCCTGCCCACCGCCGGCGCGGACCGCTTCGAGAGCCGCTTCGCCCTCCACGCCTGCTCGCACCCCATGGAGCAGATGATGGCCCTGCTCGCGCTGATCGAGGGGGGCGTCCTCGAACGGCACCCGACCCTGCGGGTGGGGTTCCTCGAAGCGGGGTGCGGGTGGCTGCCCTCCTGGCTCCACCGCCTCGACGTGGTCGAGTACGAAAACCTCGCGGGCGAGGTGGAGGAGCACGTGAAGATGCAGCCCTCCGCCTACTTCCGGCGGCAGTGCTTCGCCTCCGCCGACCCCACCGAGCCGCTCCTCGCGGAGACCTTGCGCCACCTCGGCGAGGGTCACCTGCTCTTCGGCACCGACTTTCCCCACGTGGATCACGACACCGACGGCGTGGGGAAGATGCTCGCGCTCCGGGAGGTCCTCGGCCGCGACGCGCTCGCCAAGGTGCTCTCGGGCAACGCCGCCCGCCTCTTCGGGCTCCACGTCCCGCCGGGAAAATGACCCTCTCCGCGCCCTGAAGCACGCGGAGAGGATCCGCCGCGCGGCCTTCCTAGCAGCAGCAGAGGGTGAAGGGATGCGTCCTGCCCGACGAGGCGTACGCACCGAGCGCCATGGCCTGCTCCGAGCCGCTCTCGGGAGGCGGGGGGAGGATCAAGGTCAGGGCGATGGGGGGCAAGGTCCAGCGCCCCTTCGTCCCGTCCCAGGTGCCGTAGGGCGCTCCCGCGGGGACATCCTGGACGCGCAGGAGCACGCCGCCGGGGAACTGGAAGTTGAACGCATTCCAGAGCGCCAGGACCGGGTCACTCAGAAGGTGCTCCTTGAAGGCCGCGTCGTGCCACGCGAGGGCGACGGCCTGAGGCCAGACGTGGATCCAGCGCACCATCTGGTCGAACGCCACGAGCGTCCCCTCGCCGCCCAGGGAGAGGTTGGAGGTGTGGACGTTGGACCCCCCGCCGCCCCCCGGCGGGGGCCTGCCTGCGAGGGTGGTGGAGGCGCCGACGATCTGCGCCTCGTACGCGGCCATCGCGTATCCCCAGGCCGCGCCCGTGGCCGGGGGCACCGGCAGCATCAAGGTCACCTCGGTGTAGGGCAAGAGCCAGAAGCTCCCGCGCCAGGCGTCGGAAGACGGGTCGCCATCCTTCAGGGTCAGGGTCACCTCCGAGCCCAGCAGCGCGTGGATGTCGAGGTACCTGTTCGGGTTCGCGAGCAGCTTGCTCCGGTAGGCAGGGTCGCTCCACGACTTGGCGACCGCCTCGATCCAGAGGAAGTGCCACTCCTTGAGCTGGTCCATCTCGTCGCTGGCGCTGGTGTCCTTCTTCTTTCTCACGTCGTCCGGGTCTTGATCGACCATGGGTCCTCTCTCTCTTGGCTCGGCCAGGGAGCCTTCAGCCGGGCGAAGGCTCCAGACGCTCCGCGGCCTCCGGCGCGTCGGCAGGGCTCGCAAGCAGGATCCGGGCCTGCACCATCTCCGGCGCGTCGAGCCCCTCGGTGAACCACCCGTGGGCAGGCCGCACCAGCGCCTGCGCCTCGCCGCGCGCGCCGCGCCGTTCGAGGAGGCTCCCCAGCGCCAGGCTCGCCCGCAGCTCCGGCACGCGCGCCCCCTGGGCCCGAGCGATGCGGAGCGCCTCGCGCAGGTGCGCCTCGGCCTGAACCTCATCCCCCTTCGCGCCGTGGCTCGCGGCCTCCAGCCGGTGGATCTCCGGGAGGTAATAGACCTCGCCGCTCTGCTCGGCGCGCTCGCGGCACGCCCCGAGGATCTCCAGCGCCGCGTCGTGGTTGCCTCGCCGGGCCTCCACGTCCGCGATGAGGGCGGCCCAGTAGGTCATGCAGAGCTGCTCGCCGGACCTGCGCAGGGACGCGAGGCACTTCTGGCCCTCGGCGAGATCGCCGGTCGCCCAGGCGTGGAGGATGCCGCAGAACACGCCGACCGACTCCATCCCGTACCGCCTGGCGAGCGCGGCGCCCTCCTGGGCCGCCTCCGCGGCGGCCTCGCGCTCCTCCCGGTAGTGGTGGATGCCGCCCAGGAAGAGCAGGGCGTTGCCGATGCAGATCGGGTGGTCCAGCTCCCGCGCCCACGCCACGGCGGCCTCGGCCTGCGCCAGCGCCTGGTCCGGGTAGCCCATGAACCAGAGCAGCAGCGACAGGATCACGTGGGCGCAGACCCGGGAGTCGATGCCGTACGTGAACGCGCTCTGCCGGTGCGCCGCGGGGTCGTAGAGAGCGAGGGCGCGCTCCAGGTGCACGCGCGCCTCGGGGAAGCGCCCCTCCAGCCAGAGGCACTGGCCGAGGAGGGGCAGCACGGCCACCTCCTCGCCCACGTCCCCCCGGCGCTGCGCCCGCGCGAGCAGCCTCTCGGCGACGGCCCTCGCCGTCTGCGGCCGGACGTGCAGGTAATAAAGAAGCAGCCGCCACAGGGTGGGCGCGGCGTCGGCGCTGTCACCGAGGCTGTCCACCAGCTCCAGGGAGCGCTGCGCGGTGCGCGCCAGATCCGGGGCACCGACGCCGCCATGCGCGAGCATCGCGAAGGTTAGCTGGCTGCACAGGGACAGCTCGACCTCGCTCCGCTCCACCTCGCCCTCGATGGCGGAGATCCACCCGAGCGCCTCCTGGCCGGAGCGGATCGCTTCGAGGTAGGCCGAGCGGTGGAGCGCGCCCTGGGTCGCGCGCTGGGCGTAGGCGATCGCTTCCTTCTTCTGGTCCGCCGCGGCGTGGTGGCGGGCGAGGAGGTCGGGGCGGGCCTCCACGATCGCCGGAAACCGGGACTCCAGCGTCCGCGCGATGTGCCCATGCACCTTCTTGCGCGCCTCGCGGGAGAGCGACTCGTAGGCGGCGTCCCGCATCAGCGCGTGCTTGAAGGTGTAGGCCTGCTCCTTCGGGCGGTGCTTGCGCGAGAGGACTCCGGCGCGCGCGAGGGCGTCGAGGTCCTCCCGCACGGTCTCCGCAGCCGAGCGGCTCGCCGCCGTGAGCAGCTCCACCCCGAACTCGCGGCCGAGGGCCGCCGCGAGCTGGGCCGTCTCCTTGGCGCTCCCCAGCAGGTCGAGGCGCACCGTGAGCAGCGCGCGCAGGGTGTTCGGCACCTCCACCTCCGAGAGGGGGCGCGACAGGTCGTAGCGGTCGGCGCGCTCCACGAGCGCCCCGGAGTCCACCATCATCCGGGTCAGCTCCTCCACGAAGAGCGGCACCCCGTCCGTGCGGCCCACCACCTGATGCATCACCTCCGGGGGCAGCGGCTTGTGGCCGAGCAGCCCCTGGACGAGCGCCTCGATCTCCCCCTGCCCGAGCCGGTTCAGGTGGAGCTGGAGCAGCCCGATGGTGGCGAACGACGGCGAGAACTCGGGCCGCGCCGTGAGCAGGACGCAGTACTGGCCCGAGGGCACCTCCTGGACGAGCTGCTTGAGCAGCTCGATGGTGGAGGGGTCGGCCCAGTGCAGGTCCTCCACCAGCAGCACGAGCGGCCGCTCCTCCGCCATGGAGGCGAAGAGGGCGAGCACCGCATTGTGCGTCAGCTCCTTCAGGCGCTGCGGGGCGAGGACGAGCGGCGCATAGGGCGCTTCGAGGGGCAGCGAGAGCAGCGGCAGGAAGAGCGGCATCACCTCGGTCAGGGTGAAGCCGTGCCGGGTCAGCTCGACCTCGACGCGCGCGATCTTCGCGCCCGGCTGGGCCTCCGGATCGAGGCCGAACGCGCGCCCGAGCAGCTCGATGAACGGGTAGAGGGCGCTGTTCTGGGCGTCGGGCGAGCAGCGCGCTTCGAGGAAGGTGAGCGCCTCGCCGCGCAGCCGCTCGCGCAGCTCGCGCACCAGGCGGGTCTTGCCGATCCCGGGCTCACCCGTGATCAGGCTGCACTGACCGCTGCCGGCGCGGGCCCGGCGGAAGCGTTCGAGCAAGAGCTCCACCTCTTGATCCCTGCCGACGAGAGGGGCCTTCGGGCCCTCGGGGGTGCCCCCGGTGGTGATGTCGCCGCGGGAGCGCGCCAGGAGGAAGACCTCGCGCGAGGCGACGAGGTCGTCGAGCGTCCCCGGGTCTTCCGCGGTGACGAGCCCTCCCACCGCGGCGAGCCCGTCGCGCGGGGCCTGCGCTGCGGCTTCCCGGGTCTCCGCGGCGCTCACCTCCAGCGTGAACGTCGCCCGGAGGAGCTGCTGCGCGTCCGCGGAGACCAGCGGGCTGCCCGGCCGCGCGCGCCGCGCCAGCCGCTCCGCGATCGCCGCCGTGGTCCCCACCCCGATCCCACCGCCGACCGCCCCGCGCCCCGCGACCAGGATGCCGGTGTGAATGCCGACCTGCACCTCCACCCGAGCGCCATTGGGGCCGACGCTCCGGGCGCTCTCCTCCTGGATGGCGAGGGCGGCGTGCGCGGCGCGGATGGCGTCGTCCTCGGCGGCACGCGGATACCCGAAGTAGAGCAGGAGCCTGTCGCCGAGCGCCGCGGCGACCAGGGCCCGCATCCGGACGGCCAGCTCCGTCGCGCCGAGCAGGGCGGCCCGGAGGCGCTCGTCGATCTCCTCCACGTCCAGCGTGTGCGGGGCGTCGGCGCGCGGCGAGAACACGCAGCAGACCGCGGTCACCTGGCGCTGCTCACCTTCCAGGTGGGCGAGGCGCGAGGCGATCTCGGTCGCGGGGCCGCCGCCCGTATCGCCCGCCCCGCTCCCCGTGCCCCTCCAGCCCTCCATGCCCGCGAGCGGCACGTCGCCCAGGATCAGCGCCTCGTACGAGACCCCGCGCAGATCGCAGGCGTCCAGCTCCTGGAACAGCGACGCGGCAGTGCCTTCCCGCTCCGCCTCGTTCTTGCGGGTCACCCGGCGCAGCATCCGCCCGATCGGGTGCGCATCGAGCACCGCCGGCAGCGGCACCGGCTCGGGGCTGAGCTGCTGGTAGAGGATCTCGGCGGCGGACCTCCCCCGGTACACCGGCTGGCCCGTGAGGCACTCCAGGAAGACCAGCCCCCAGGAGAACAGGTCGGCGCGGTGCGACGTGTCGAGCCCGCGGAGCTGCTCCGGCGCCGCGTACCCCGGCGTGCCCACCGTCTCGTCGCTCGCGGTGAGGCGCTTGCGCTGCTCCTCGGGGCCCTCCTCCGCCATGACGCTGATCCCGAAGTCCAGCACCACCGCGTTCCGGCGGGCGCCCGACGGGATGATCATGATGTTGCTCGGCTTGAGGTCCCGGTGCACCACGCCCTGGGTGTGGGCGCAGGCGAGCGCGTCGAGCACCTGGAGCATGAGGTGCTGCGCTTCGCGAGGGGCGAGCCTCCCTTCCCGCGCCAGCAGCTCGGCCAGGGTCTCGCCAGGCGCGAACGCGAACACCGTGTAGAGGAGCCCGTCCTGGGTCCTCCCCACGTCGAGGAGCTGGACGGTGTTCGGGTGGTGGATCTGCGCGCACAGCTCGGCCTCCCGGAGAAAGCGGGCCACCCGCCGCTCCCGGCGCGCCGCGTCTCCCTGCTCTCCCCGGCGCATGATCTTCAGGGCCACGGGCTGCCCCGTGGTGTCCTGGCGCGCCTTGAAGACCGTGCCGAACCCGCCCTCCCCGAGCAGGGCGATGATCTCGTACCGGCCCTCGAAGCGGTGACCGGGCTCGAAGGTGAGGCTGTGTCGAGGCATGGTGTTAGGTCGGATCCCCAAGCGTATCCAGCAGCGCGGAAAAGTCCTGATCCATCTCGCCGCCGACGCTCCGCATCAGCTCGCGCACACGGTCCAGCTCACGCTTCAGGGTGCGGTGGTGGTTGCGGTTCTTGAGGAGGTGGCCCTGCCCGAGCAGCACGAACGCCGCGTCCCGGTCCCCGCGCCGCTGCACCGCGGCGCCCATCACCAGCCCCCGGAAGGCCTCGGTGTGCTCGAACGACAGCGGCGCCCCCGAGTGCTCCCGGCGCTCGACCTCCTGCACGAAAGCATTTGCCGCGCGCCAGAGCTGGGCCAGGAGCGACGTGGTCTCCGCGCCCCCCTCGTACGCCAGCGCGCTCTCCACGTGGCGCACCTCGAGCACGAGGTCCCCGCGCGCCGCCTCCCCGCCGCTTGCGCCGCCTGCGGACGACGCGGCGAGCGCGTACGCCCGGCGGACGATGTTGTCGAGCTGCCGCAGGTTGCCGGGCCAGGTCCACGCTTGCAGCCGCTTCACCGCGTCGGGCGTGAGCCGCACCGCGCTCGTGCGCCCCGCCTCCTGGTGCCGGCGGCTCAGCATGTACTCGGCCCAGAGGGGCAGCTCATCGAGCCGCTCGGAGAGCGGCGGCAGCTTCACCGGCAGCACGTTGATCCGGTAGTACAGGTCCTCGCGGAAGCGCCCCGCCCGCACCGCTCCCCGCAGGTCGGCGTTGGTGCCCACGATGAACCGCACGTCCGCCGTGCGCTCGGCCTGCTCATCGCCGAGGGGCCGGTAACGCCGCTCCTCCAGGACCCGGAGCAGCCCCGCCTGGGCCTTGAGCGAGAGCTTGTCGATCTCGTCGATGAACAGCGTCCCCCGCGCCGCCCGGGCGATGGCGCCCGCCGAGTCCTTGACCGCCCCCGTGAAGGCGCCGCGCTTCCACCCGAACAGCTCCGCCATCTGCAGGTCCTCGGGGACGGAGAGCAGGTCGAGCGTCTCGAAGGGCTGCTCTCTCCGGGGCGACTGGTGATGGCACCACCGCGCGAGGCGCGACTTGCCGGCGCCCGTGGGCCCGCCGATGAGCACCGTCTCCTCCTGCGCGGCGAAGATCCGCAGCATCTCGATGAGCCCCGCCGTGGAGGGCCCCACCACCGGCAAGAACTCGTCCGTCGGCGCCGCCTGGACCTGCTGCAGCGGCAGCGCGGCGAGGTACGGCGCCGCCACGATGGCGAGCAGCTCCAGGGTCTCGTGGCACGCCCCCCACACGAACTCCTGGCCGATCGCCGCCTTGCAGCTCGCCTCCAGGGTGATCATCCCGTCCACGCCACCGGCCGGCGTGCAGAGGGGAACCACGTGCACGTGCGAGGCGGCGCGTCCGAGCATGCGCTCACGGGTCTCCTGGCCCAGCGGACTCTCCGCCGCGTGCAGGTCCCGGCGCTCGACCTCCTCCCCGCGCAGCCAGGGCCGCAGGGTGGCGAGCTGCACGTCGATGGAGACGGAGCAGCGGTGCTCGACCAGCCAGTGCCAGACGTTCGCGGAGGTGAGGTAGCCCAGGGTCTCGATGGGCGCGCCGCTCGGGAGGGCGATGCCGAAGAGCCGGCGGTAGCTGTCCCCCGGCCGGAAGTGGACGAGCGCCGAGACGAGCTTGCCCCGCCGGGCATAGGGACTCGCCTCGAGCGCCGCCTCGACACAGGCGACCATGGCCTGGAGCAGCTCCCTGGCCGCCGCCTCGAAGCTCTGCGCCGCGATCAGGCGAGGAACCAGCGATGTGAGGATCTCGTCGGGGCGCATGGCAAAACTCGCGCCGAGCCTACCCCATCTGCCCCGCCGACTGGACCCCCGCCAGGGAATGCCCGTGCGGAGTCGTCGGCGCAGACCGAACGGCGCCGAAAGCTGCTGTGGAGCGGTAGGCGAGGGCTGTCGAACCGAGGGCTAACTCACCAGAGCGGCGCATGCTCCACCCGGAGCGCGACGCCCTCGGGCGCTCCTCGCTCCACGACACCGGGCGTGCCCTGGGGGGGCGATGATGGTCGCCATGTAGAGCGAGCCTGCGGCGTACTGCTCCAGGAGGTCCTCGATTCCCTCCACGTCGCTCAGCCGGGTGAGCTGCGCCCTGTCGCCTTTCAGCTCGGCCGCAAAGGACTCCTCCGCCGCGAACTGGCTGAGCAACACGGGAGAGTGGGTCGTGATGAAGACCTGCAGCCCCCTGGCATTCGCAGCCTTCACGGCGCGCGCGAACACGGCGAGGGCCCACGGGTGGAGCGAGATGTCCGGCTCGTCTGGAGGTAGGGAGGCGCCGCGAACACTGCCTGCGCAGTCACCGTGGTCCGGCGGATCAGCTCCTGGTCCTTCTCCAGCGAGACGAGGCGCTCGCCGGAATATGGATCCAGCCTCCCCTTGCCCGCACCATTGGGACCGAACACGACGGAGAGGGGCCCCGGCTCGACTTCGAGATCCGCGAGCAGCCGGTAACCTTCGACCCGGAGGCGCCTCAGCATGGAGTGTGCCTACCGTATTCCCACGGGGGACTGGCAGGGGTTGCGGGACGGAGACCAGCCGCTTTCCGTGGCCACCCTCCCTCTCCAGCGGTCCTCCTTCACGTGTCAGCAGTCATCCTTCACGTGCCAGCGGACTTCCTTCACGTGCCAGCGGACTTCCTTCACGTGTCAGCGGACTTCCTTCACGTGCCAGCGGACTTCCTTCTCGTGTCAGCGGACTTCCTTCACGTGCCAGCAGACTTCCTTCTCGTGTCAGCAGTCATCCTTCACGTGTCAGCAGACTTCCTTCTCGTGTCAGCAGTCGTCCTCCACGTGTCAGCAGTCGTCCTCCACGTGTCAGCAGACTTCCTTCTCGTGTCAGCAGTCATCCTTCACGTGCCAGCGGACTTCCTTCACGTGCCAGCGGACTTCCTTCTCGTGTCAGCAATCATCCTTCTCGTGTCAGCAGTCATCCTTCTCGTGTCAGCAGTCATCCTTCTCGTGTCAGCAGTCATCCTTCTCGTGCACGTGGTCACCCCTTCTCGTGCACGTGGTCATCCCTTCTCGTGCACGTGGTCACCCCTTCTCGTGCACGTGGTCACCCCTTCTCGTGCACGTGGTCACCCCTTCGCTCCCACCCAGCGTTCCTCGCGCACCTGGGACACAACGTCTCTGTGAGGGCGACCGCATCCCGTACACCCTGGGGCGCCTGCCCTCGGGGGCTTTTCGCGGAGCACGGGACGGACATGCTCTGGCGCAGGGTCCGGGCAGCCGGCCATGCATCGAGACCGGACGGCAGCGGCGGTCGATTCGAGGCGGAACGGCCGGGAGCGGTCGGTAACGGGGACCGGTAGCGAAACTCACGTGTGCGCGGCGCGATGGCCAGTGTCGCTCTGTGCTATGCCGGAATACCGTCCAGGGTGGCCGCGAGAAGGCTCGCCGCGGGTCGGGGGGACGCTCACGCTGCTCTGGTGACGATGACGTGCGCACGATGACGGGGAGTCCGGAAGAGCAGCCGCCAGCCACGTCCCTGGGGTCGCCGTCGCGGCGGCTCGGGGCGCTCGGAGACAGCCCGGCGAGGCTACAGGTCACCTGGGCGGCGGCCCTCTTCGGGCTCACGGTCGGGGTGCTGATGACGTACGTGCCGTACGAGTTCGGCGCCCAGATCTTCCAGGCCATCTACCCGCATATCCGCCTCCTCGGCGCGATGTTCCTCGGCGGCGGGGTGCTGCTCGGCGTGGCGGCGCTCTACCCGGAATGGCCGCGCGTCGTGGACTGGTTCGGCAGGGCGGTCTTCCTGACAGCGCTCGTCACCTACTGGTGGTCGGCGAGCGTCAGCCGCGGAGTCGCCAGCGGGACGGTGCTCTACCCGCTGATGATGCTCGGGGTCGTCCTGGAGGGGAGCCAGGCGATGCGGCAGCGCGGGCTGTTCGCGCTGTTCGCGACGCTGGTGGCGCTGGCGTTCGGGTCGCTGATGGCGTTCGTGCCCGGGACCTTCGCAGGGCCGCTGTTCCTCCCGCTGCGGCCGGTGATGGTGCCGCTCGGGGTGATGTTCCTGGCCACCGCGGTGGGGCTGGCGGTGGTCCGCAGTGCCCCGGCGCGGCGAGGGTTGTTCACCCTGCTCGGAGGGGGCTTCGCGGTCGTGGGGCTCACCCTGGTCTACGGGCGCTCCTGGTCGGGGGTGGCGCTGTACGCGGTGCTGGCACCGGCGTGCTTCGCGGCTGGTTGGGTGCCGGAGATGCCGCGCCTCACGAGCGTGCGCTGGCGGCTGCTCCGGGGGATGGTGGTGGCCGGGGTGCTGCCGCTCTTGACGCTCGGCGCGTTCGCCTCCACCGCGGCCCACGACGCGCTGGAGCAGGAGGTGTGGAACCACGTGCAGATGGCCGCCGACGACGAGGCGGAGTGGCTGCGGCAGCGCCTGGGGGACGAGCGCGACGCGGACCTCCTCGCGGGGGAGCGCTACCAGCGGTCGCGCGGCGCGTCGGCGGCGTACCGGGTGCTGGTGGTGGACATGGAGCAGCACCGGCTGCTCCAGGACTCGCACGGGGACGACGAGGGAGGGCCTCCGCACCTCTCGCCCTCGATCGAGGCGGTGATGCGGGAGGTGTACGTGTCGGAGCGCCCCCAGGACGAGGGGGAGGTGCTGGAGTCGTTCGACAGCGAGAACCGGCGCATCCTGGCGGCCGTCACCCGGGTGCGCGGGTGGCCGTGGGTGGTGGTGGTGAGCGCCGACGTGGGATCGACGTACGCGCCGATCACCCGGCTGAGCGCGGCGGTGGTGATCTTCCTCGGCATGGTGGTGATGCTGGTGCTGCTCCTGTCGGGGTGGGTGGCGCGCTCGCTGACGCGGCCGCTCTCCACGCTGCGCGGGGCGGCTCTGGGGCTGGCCGGGGGAGACCTGGACCGGCGGGTGAGCGTGAGCGGGCCCGACGAGATCGCGGACCTGAGCCGCGCGTTCAACGACATGGCCGACCGGATCGCGCGGGCACAGCGCGACCTGTCGACGCTGAAAGACGCGCTCGCGCTGCGGCTGTCGGAGGTGCAGGAGGCGAGCCGGTTGAAGGACGAGTTCCTCGGGGTGGTGTCGCACGAGCTGCGCACGCCCCTCAACGCGATCCTGGGGTGGTCACGGATCCTGCGGTCGGGGTCGATGCCGAACACCTCGCGGGAGCGGGCGCTGGAGACCATCGAGCGGAACGCGACGCTGCAGGCGAAGCTCGTGGAGGACCTCTTGGACGCCTCGCGGATCGTGAGCGGGAAGCTCCAGCTCGACATGGGTCAGGTGGATCTCGAGCGGGTGATCCATGCCGCGGTGGACTCGGTGACGCTGGCGGCAGAGGCGAAGGGGGTGACGCTCACCGCGGAGGCCACGGGGCCGGCCCCGGTGCGGGGGGACGCGGCGCGGCTACAGCAGGTGGTGTGGAACCTCCTGTCGAACGCGATCAAGTTCACGCCGCGCGCAGGAGAGGTGACGCTGCGGCTGGAAGAGGGGATCGGGGAGACCTACCAGCTCGTGGTGACCGACACGGGGCAAGGGATCACGGCGGACTTCCTGCCCCACGTGTTCGAGCGGTTCCGGCAGGCCGACGCCACGGTGACGCGCAAGCACGGGGGGCTCGGGCTGGGGCTGGCGATCGTGCGGCAGCTCGTGGAGGCGCACGGGGGGACGGTGCGCGTGGAGAGCGAGGGCGAGGGGAAGGGGGCGCGGTTCACGGTGGAGCTGCCCCAGGCGGGGAGCTGGCTGGAGCGGGCGTCGCTGACGTCGATCCCCGGGTCACCGGAGGGGGCACCGGAGGGGGCATCGCTGCGGCCCTCGCTCACAGGCGCGCGGGTGCTGGTGGTGGACGACGAGGTGGACGCGGGGGACCTGGTGCAGTCGGTGCTGTCATCGGCGGGGGCCGAGGTGCGGGTCGCGCAGAGCGCGGAGAAGGCGCTGGAGGTGTTCTCGGGGTGGAAGCCGGACCTGGTGGTGTCCGACATCGGGATGCCCGACGTGGACGGCTACGCGCTGATGCGCCAGGTGCGGGCGATGCCCCGGAAAGCAGGCGGGGGCGTGCCGGCGCTGGCGCTGACGGCCTTCGCCCACGAGGAGGACCGGCTGAAGGCGCTGGCCGCGGGCTACCAGATGCACCTGGCGAAGCCGGTGGACCCAGGCGAGCTGGCCGCGGTGGCAGCAGGCTTGATCCGCACGGCGACCACGCGCGCGTGAAGGTGCCGAGCGAACAGCAGCGGGAACCGGTCCGAGCAGCGCGCGCCTCGACCGGGCGGTGAGGCTCAGAACAGGTAACTGGCGATGAGGGCGAGGCTGTAGAGGACGATGGCGACGAGCCAGAGGATGCTCGTGCGGCGGTAGCCCTCGCGGAAGCCGTAGATGGGCGCAAGGGGCGGGACGAAGAGGGCGAGGACGCCGCGCCAGCGGGGGTGGTTGTGAAGGGTGAGCCGGCCTGCCAGCGCGACGTGGGTGGTCACGAAGAGGGCGAAGGCGACCAGGAGAACTGCGAGGAGGAGGATGTCCCTCACGTGCTGCACCGTAGCGGCCGGCGTGGCCCGGCGGAATGGGGAGCGGCCTTATCCCACATCCGGATGGTCCGCGCCTCCTCCTGGCTTGGGTGGATGCGGCGGGGCAGCGGCGGGGCTCTGTCCAGAGGTGAAAAGCACGCTACTCTCCCGCTCGTGTCGGCGATCTTCAAGTCACTCCGTGCGCTGTCTGCCGTTCGTCGTTTCGGGCAGCGCCTGATGGATGGGGTGCCCGCCCATCGGGTGGTGCCTCTGAGCCTGCTGGCAGGAGCCGTGTGCAGCGTGGCGGTGGGGGCGAGGGTGGCAGAGGCGGTGCCAGATCCGTCGGACGTGATGCCGCTCTCGGAGGTGAAGCCCGGGATGAAGGGCTACGGGCTCTCGGTGTTCTCGGGGACGACGCCAGAGAAGTTCGACGTGGAGGTGATCTCGACGCTGCGGAACTTCCGGCCGCGGCAGGATCTGGTGCTGGTGAAGACGCCGAACCACCCGCGGCTCACGGCGGCGCGGACGGTGGCGGGGATGAGCGGGAGCCCGATCTACCTGAACGGGAAGATGATCGGCGCGTACGCGTACGGGTGGCTGTTCGGGGTGGAGCCGATCGTGGGGGTGACGCCGATCCGGGCGATGCTCGACGAGCTTGCGCGCCCCGTGCCCAAGGCGCTGATGCCGGGCGGGGGCGCGCCGCTGCCGGTGGGGAAGCGGACGGCAGACGCGGGGCGCGGGGTGGGTGAGGGGCGCGGGGTGGGTGAGGGGCGCGGGGGGAGCGAGGCCGACGAGGCGCGGCGGGAGCGGCTGGCGCGGCGGTTCGTGGGGCCCTCGGAGGCGTACGATCTCGGGGCGCACGCGGCGGCAGTGGCGGCGCGCGTGGGGTCGGCGATCGCGCCGCCGGAGAACATGGGGCTCGCGCGGGCGTCGACGCCGATCATGCTGGGTGGCTTCGGGGGGACGGCGCTGAAGATGGCGCACGATCTGCTCGGGCCGCTGGGGCTGGAGCCGCTGCAGGCGGGCGGGGGGTCGTCGACGACGCCCGAGCCCGACGCGCCGACGAAGTTCGTGGACGGCGGCGCGATCGGGGTGGAGATGGTGCGGGGGGACGTGTCGGCGATGGGGATCGGGACGGTGACGCGGGTGTCGGGCGACCGGCTGCTCGCGTTCGGTCACCCCATGCTGAACGGGGGGATCACCAGCCTGCCCACGGCAGTGGCGAAGGTGCACTGGATCCTGGCGAGCCAGAACCGGAGCTTCAAGATCGGGGAGGCGGCGCGGTCGCTGGGGACGCTGGTGAACGACCGGCAGGCGGCCATCGTGGTGGACACGACGCGCAAAGCGCCGGTCTTCCCGCTGGCACTCCAGATCGAGGGGATGGCCGGGGCGCCGCACCCGGCGTGGAACATGGAGATCGCCCACGATCAGTTCATGGCGCCGGCGTTCGTGGCGATGGCGATCGGCAACGCGCTGGAGGCGACGGCGGCGGAGCGGCAGGACCTGACCTGGCGGGCGGTGAGCCGGCTGAAGATCGGGCGGTACGGGACGATCAGCCTGGCGGACTTCGGGGCCGGCAACGGGACGCCGCTCAGCTCCGACGATTTCTCGCGGAGCCGGCTGGTGCGGGCAGTGGGCTCGCTCCTCAACAACCCCTGGGAAGAGGTGTCGGTGGAGCGGATCGACACGCAGGTGAAGATCACCTTCGGGCGCGAGGTGTCGCAGCTCCGGGGGGCAAAGGTGCTGCAGCCGGAGCTCGACGTGGGGCAGAAGGCGCAGATCCGGCTGGACTTGCAGCCCTACCAGGGGGCGGTGGAGTCGCGGGTGATCGAGGTGCCCATCCCGGCAGAGCTGGCAGGGCGCGACGTGGAGATCGAGCTGGAGCCCGGCTACGACGTGGAGCGGCCGCTGGCGACGCCGGCAAGCCTGGCGGAGCTGGTGGCGGTGCTGCCGAACCAGTACTACGACGCGGAGAGCGTGGTGGCGACGGTGCGGCTGCGCGAGAACGGTGCGGCATTCCGGGGGCAGGTGGCCTCGCGGCTGCCGCCCGGCGCGTTCGATACGCTGCGGCCCGCGTCGGAGTCGAACGCGCCAGAGACCTTCGGGGCAGAGGCGCACACGGTGATCCCCATGAAACGCTTCGTCGTCGGCAAGGATACGGTGACCGTGAAAGTGCGGCCCGTGCTGCGCTGAGTACTGCGTACCCTGGATCAGGGGCCTGTCGGCCCCTACGCTCCCGATGGTCGCTACCCCTGTTGCTTCGTGGATCCTCGAGCAAAGACCCCGAACCGAGCGCGGACCTCAAGATCCCTGATCGCTTTCCGAGACCGGCTCTCAAGATCCCTGATCGCTTTGCGAGACTGCTTTTTCCTTCTCCGAGCTGCCTGACCAACGACCACCATCCATGACCAAGATGCGCTCTTCTTTCCGCTCCTTCGTTCGCCGCAGCGCCGCGGCCGTGATCGTCGTCGCCGCGGGGCTCGCCGCGACGCACGCCGCCGCGGTCGGGACCCGGACCTTCACGCTGGACTCGCTGGAGGACCTGAAGGGAGGCGACCTGACCGGGGTCGCCGTGGACTCGAACGGGAACGTGTTCGCAGGGCTGAACCTGGGCAAGACGCCGATCGCGGACGCGACGAGCGTGTGGAGCGCGGTGGTGCTCCCCGACGGGGCGGCGCTGCTCGGGACGGGCTCGGAGGGCAAGATCTACCGGGTGGCGGGGGGGAAGGTGTCGGTCGCGGCGACGACCGATCAGATGGCGGTGAGCGCGATGGCGGTGGCCTGGAACGGCGACGTGATCGCGGGGACGTTCCCGGAGGGGAAGCTGTTCCGGCTGGCCGGGGGCACCGCGGGGAAAGGCGCCGGCGAGAAGGCGAAGGTGTTCGCGGAGCTGCCGGGGACCGAGGACGTGTGGGGCCTCGCCTACGACGAGAAGGCGAAGGTGCTCTACGCGGCGACGGGGCCGGAGGGGAAGCTCTACCGGGTGGACGCGCAGGGCAAGGCGCAGGTGTACTTCGACAGCGAGGAGCCGCACCTCGTGAGCGTGGCCGTGGGCGAGGACGGGGCGGTGTACACGGGGTCGAACGGCAAGGGGCTGCTGTACAAGCTGACCGGGCCGGGGCGGGCGACGGTGCTGCACGACTTCGACGCCGACGACGTGAAGGCGATCGTGGTGGCGCCGGCGGCGAAGGGGGGCGCGATCTACGCCATCGCCAACAAGTACAGCGAGCCGTTCGCGTCGCCGAAGCGGAACAAGTCGGGGCCGCCGTCGCCACAGCCGGCGCGGACGCCGAAGCCAGGCAAGGGGACGCTGACGCGCTTCAGCCGGGATGGCGTGGCGGAGAAGCTGCTCAGCGACGACGATACGCACTACGTGTCGCTCGGGCTCGGCGAGGACGGGGCGCCGTACGTGGGGACGGGGGCCGAGGGGCGGCTGTACACGGTGAGCGAGAACCGGGTGGAGCGGCTGGTGGCCGACACGGAAGAGCGGCAGGTGGGCGCGTTCGTGCTGGCAGGGAAGCAGCGGTTCGTGGCGACCACGGATCCGGCGGTGTTCCACGAGGTGCGGGGGGTGGGCGGCGCGGACGCGGTGTGGACGAGCAAGGTGCTCGACGCGGGGCTGCGGGCGAGCTTCGGGCGGCTGACGTGGCGGTCCGGCGGGGCGCTGCAGTTCGAGACGCGGAGCGGGAACACGGAGACGCCAGACACGAGCTGGAGCACCTGGTCGCCCGCGCTCGCAGCGCCCGGTGACGTGAAGAGCCCTCCGGGGCGGTTCGTGCAGGTGCGGGCGCGCTGGAACAAGGAGCCGCAGGCGGTGCTGCGGGAGGTGTCGCTGTCCTTCGTGACCGACAACGCGCGGACGGTGATCACCTCGGTGGGCGTGAAGAACCAGACGCGGGCGACGAAGCCGGGGGTGCAGGCGTCCGGGGGTGAGGCGCCGAAGCCTTCGAGTTCGGTGCAGATCACCTGGCAGGTGGACAATCCGGACCAGGACGAGATGCGCTACCGGCTCTGGTACCGGATGGAGGGGCAGACGCCCTGGCGGAGCCTGTTGAAGCCCGGGGAGAAGGTGAGCCGCACGGAGTACACGTGGGATACGACCGCGATGCCGGAGGGGGAGTACCGGATCCTGGTCGAGGCGACGGACGAGATGGCGAACCCGCCGGACAGGGCGCAGAAGCACACCCTGGAGTCGGGGGTGGTGCTGGTCGACAACACGCCGCCGGTGTTCCGGTCGCTGGCGCTGCAAGGGCGGCGGCTGCGGGGCGAGGTGGTGGACGGGCTGGGGCCCGTGGCGCGCATCGAGGTGTCGATCGCGGGTTCGGAGGAGTGGCGGCCGCTGTTCCCGAGCGACGGGATCTTCGACGAGGCGGCAGAGGCATTCGACGCCGACATCACGGCGGTCGTGCCGGCCGGGTCGCACCTGGTGGCAGTGAGGGCCTACGACAGCTCGGGAAACGTGGTCACCCGCGACGTGGACGCGCGCTGAAGGGCTGACGAGAAGGGCGCTACGCGGCGCGGCAGGACGCGGCAGGACGCGGCAGGACGCGGCAGGACGCGGCAGGACGCGGCAGGACGCGGCAGGACGCGGCAGGGGGCGAGGGGGGCGGACCTCACCCCGCACGGCAGCGTCTGTGCCCTGCGCGGCCACGCTGGCCATGACGTGAATGTCGTGGCGTCGCCCGGATTGCCCGCTGCAACGGCGGAGAACGCGAGGTTCGGGCGTGGCATGGGAAGTGGATGATCCCGGATCGAGATGCTAGATTCCGGGAGCTTCTCTTCTGTTCGCCAGACCATGAAACCGCTCCGCTCCATCCTTGTCGGGGTCTCCGTCGTCGTGGCGGCGGCCATGCCTGCCGCCTGCGGGGCGCTGGAGCTCGACTTCGGCCACGAGACGAGCGGGGATGCCGGGTTCGAGGGCGTGGGCGGCGCCGGTGGCTCCGGCGGCGAGGGCGGGAGCGTCAATCTGGGCACCGGGGAAACTTCGCCCGATCCGTATCAGCGCTTCGCCCACCTCTGCGGAGGGGAGTGCAAGCCCGGCGATCCGGAGGCGTGCGCGTCGTCCGATGACGGCGGCGAGGGCGGCAGCGGCGGTGCTGGCGGCAGCGATCCGGACACTGGCACGTCGGTCACGGCTTGCCAGCTCGTGCCAGGCGACGCCAGCAGGGCGGAAGGGGCGTGCGGGGCGACGGGCGCGTTCGCCGCAGGAGAGCCGTGCGAGTCGGCCGCGGACTGCGCTCCGGGGCTCGGCTGCGCCGCGACCGGGGGAATGGCCGGCACCTGCCGGGAGTACTGCTGCGGGAACGTGGAGGCGTGCGCGTCCGGCACCTTCTGCGCGGAGCAGACGATGCAAGAGGACACAGCGGTGCCCATCCCGGTCTGCGTGCCGGCGACGGGGTGCACGCTGCTCACCGAGAGCTGCGGGCCCGGGCAGACGTGCACCATCGTGCGCGCCGACGGGACGACGAGCTGCGTGCCGATCGGTGCGGGCGGGGTGGGAGACGAGTGTCCGTGCGGCGACGGCTTCGTGTGCTCGATGCTCACGAACCAGTGCAAGAAGCTGTGCCGGCTCGGGGAGAGCGCGGCGGACTGCGGCGCGAACGCGACGTGCCAGGGCGGCAGCATGGGCTTTCCGACCGGCTACGGGGTCTGCATCGGCGGGGACTACTGACGCGCGGTTTGTGAAGAAGCGTTGCGGGCGCCGCCAGGCGAGGAGCGGCGGGCGACGGCGCGCAGGCGACGTGGCATGGTAGGGCCGTGCAGCGCTCGCTCCTGTCGTTCGCGGTGTTCTTGCTGGTGTTCTCGCTGGTGGTGGGCGGGATCCATTACTACCTGTGGTTCCGCCTGGTGCGCTCGGCCGAGCTCGCGCAGCCGTGGCGAAGGGTGCTGGGCTGGGCGCTCGTGGGGTTCGCGCTGAGCGTGCCGGTGGGGCTCCTGGTGAGCGCGCGGGCGCCGCGGCCCGTGGGGCGGGTGGTGGCGGCAGTGGCCTACGGGTGGGTGGGGCTCGCGGTGCTGCTGTTCTTCGTGCTGGTGTCGATGGAGGTGGTGCGGCTCGGCGCGCGTGCGGTGACGGCGCTGCAGCACCGGCCGTTCGACGAGGCGCGGCGGGTGTTCCTGTCGCGGGTGCTGGCCGGCGCGGCCGGGGTGCTCGGGGTGGGGCTGGCAGGGGTCGGGCTCGCGAGCGCGCTGGGGATGGTGGCGGTGAAGCCGGTGCAGGTGCGGCTGCGCAAGCTGCCCGGGGCCATGTCGGGGTTCCGGATCGTGCAGCTCACGGACATCCACGTGGGGCCGACGATCGGCCGGGAGTGGCTGGAGGGGATCGTGGACCAGGTGAACGCGCTGTCGCCGGACCTGGTGGCGATCACGGGAGACCTGGTGGACGGGACGGTGATCGCGCTGCGGGAGCACGTGGCGCCCCTCGGGCGGCTCAAGGCGAAGCACGGGGTGTTCTTCGTGACCGGGAACCACGAGTACTACTCGGGGGCCGACGAGTGGATCGAGGAGCTGACGCGGCTCGGGGTGCGGGTGCTGCGCAACGAGCGGGTGTCGATCGGCGAGGGCGAGGCGAGCTTCGATCTGGCAGGCGTGGACGACTGGAAGGCAGGGTCGTTCCGGGGCCACGGGCCCGACCTGAAGCGGGCCCTGGAGGGGCGTGACCCGGCGCGGGAAGTGGTGCTGCTGGCCCACCAGCCGAAGCAGGTGGTGCAGGCAGCGGCGATGGGGGTGGGGCTGCAGCTCAGCGGGCACACCCACGGGGGGCAGATCTTCCCGTGGGGCTACTTCGTGCGGCTGGACCAGCCCCACGTGCAGGGGCTGGAGCAGCACGGGGAGACGCAGATCTACGTGAGCCGAGGGACGGGGTACTGGGGGCCGCCGATGCGGGTGGGCGCGCCGCCGGAGATCACGCTGGTGGAGCTGGTCGGGGGCGACGCCGCCAGGGCCTGAGCCATGCGGTCGGGGGCATTGTCCGCTTCCCGAGGCGACGGGCGTCAGGCCCGAAGCGCGGGCCGGGGGCGCTGACGCTCGGGCCATGGCGCCGCGAGGGTCACGCGCCAGCGCTCACTCACTCCTCGGCGAGGGGAGCGGTCTCGCCGGCGCAGTTGATGACGGCCTCGGGGTACGCGGCAGGGTCGTCGATCTTCTGCAGGGTGAAGTCCGAACCGTCGACGTTGACCACGGCGGTGCCGGTGACCTTGCCGCACGCGAGCGCGTCCGCGCAGAGGGTGCCGGTGAGGGTGACCTTGGCCTTGATCTGGGAGCCGGTGATGGCGTTGGCCTCGGCGGGGACGGTGAGCTCGGGCAGCTCCGCGACGAAGGCGCCGTCGGCGCCCACCTCGTAAGGTCCAACCGTGGTCACGTCGCCGACGAGGGTCGTGCGGTCGGCGGCGGCGAGGGCCTGGAGGGTCATCGAGAGGCCGAGGCCATCGCCCATGGCCGTGGTGGTGACACCGGCGATGAAGACCACGGGCTTCTTCGGGTTGAGGTTCACGGAGAGCGTGAGCAGGTGGTCGCCGTCGATGGCGCCCGCCTCGGGCGGGGCGCAGGTCCCAGGCTCGGTGCTGGTGGTGGTGGTGCCGTGGATGCTGGCGTAGCGCTCGGTGAATGCGTCAAAGTCCCCCTGCGGATCGGCACATCCCATCGCTGCGACACTGCAAGCGATGAGGCCAGACCACAGAAGCAGGGCAGAGCGACAGAAAACCATTTGACACCATCCGGGATGTGACAGTTCACTCGGCTTGGCCGGGGACGCCCCGCGGCCGGGGATGCCTCGACCTTACCACAGGCTCCCGCGCTGCTGTTCAGACGAGAAGCGATTCCTCCGCGCCTTTTGAGCGACCGACTGAGCGACCGACTGAGCGACTGAGCGACCCCTCGACGAGGACTGAGAGGACTGACCCCCCCATGGCTCTGCTCCGTACCCGATCCCCCCTCGCCCGCAGCACCGTGCGCGCGGTTCCCTTCGCCTTCGCCCTGCTCGGCGCCGCGCTCTGGGCGGAGCCCGCGCTCGCCTCGGGGTTCTCCACGGCCCGTTTCGGCGGCGAGCACGGCAATCCGGTCACGCCGAACGCAACGTCGATCTATTACAACCCGGCGAGCCTCGGGGAGACGGAGGGCATCCACATCTTCCTCGACGGGAGCCTGGCGCTGCGCAGCGTGGGCTGGGAGCACACGGCTGCCGCGTCGGACGACGTGTCGGTGCCGGGGGCGAACACCGGCTCGAACGGCCTGTTCAACGTTATCGCGGCGCCCATGGTGGGGGCGTCGGCGAAGTTCGGGGACTTCGCGCTGGGCGCCGGGTTCTACGTGCCGTTCGGGGGCTCGGCGACCTGGAACAAGAACACCGATTTCGAGGGCGACCGCGAGAACGCCGGTCCCTACGACGGGGTGCAGCGCTGGCACACCATCTCGGGCGCGATCCAGTCGATGTATTTCACGCTCGCGGCGGCCTACAAGCTCCCGTTCGGGTTGAGCATCGGCGTCTCGGGGAACCTGATCAGCTCCAGCGTGACCACGCTGCGGGCGCGCGCGGCCGACGGGTCGAACTCGGTGTCGCTCGAAGGGCGCTCGCTCGCCGACGTGAGCGGGCTGCAAGCGAGCTTCGGGGCCGGGCTGATGTACGAGGCGCTGCCCGACACGCTGTGGTTCGGGGCGTCGTACCAGGCGCGGCCCAACATCACCGGCGACGTGGAGCTCACCGGGACGCTGACGAACAACTTCGCCGGGACGGTGGGTGAGTCGCCGATCTCGTTTTACCAGGGGATGCCGGACGTGATCCGGCTCGGCGGGCGCTTCAAGCCGGCCAAGGATCTGGAGCTGCGGCTCTTCGGCGACTTCACGCGGTGGAGCGCGATGAAGAATCAGTGTGTCGCGGACGAGGGGACGCCCTGCGAGGTGAACGAGGACGGCTCGGCCGCAGAGGGGTCGAGCCCGATCGTGAACCTGCCCCGCGACTGGAACGACGCCTTCGGGATCCGCGCTGGCCTGAGCTACTGGCCGACGGAGGCCGCAGAGCTGTTCGCCGGGCTCGGGTACGACTCGAACGCGGTCCCCGACGAGACGCTGGAGCCGACGCTCAGCGACGCACACGACGTGTCGGTGGCCCTCGGCGGGAGGTTCGCGATCGGCAAGCACGTGAACCTGGCGGCGTCGTACACGCACTTCTTCTACGTGCAGCGGGACACGACGGGGCTCAGCACCCTGGCAGGGCTCGAGGCTCCCTCGAAGTCGCCCGACGCAGGCGGCATCTACAAGCAGACCCTCGGCGTGATCAACGTCAACGTCGACGTCGCGTTCTAGAGTGCCGAACAAAACCGGACCGAGCTGGCCAAAGGGACGCGAGCCCGCCAAGGCGTGAGGGCGAAAGCGTGCTGGAGCACGACTCCCCTCGAACCGCTCGCGCCGGAGAAGACGTGGTGCTGCATGGGCACGACGTCGCGCCGGCTGCGACGATGGCCCGCTGGACGGTGGCCGAGCCTCAGGGCCGGCGGACGCGGCGGAGGAGGCTGAAGATGCGGGCGCCGAGCTCGGGGGCGCGGAAGGGTTTGACGACGTAGTCGTCGGCGCCGCTCGCGAAGGCTTCGACCATGTCCTGGGAGCCGGCGTTGGCCGTCAGGAAGAGGACGGGGGTGTCGGCGAGGTCGGGCTCGCGGCGGAGCTGGCGGCAGAAGTCGAGGCCGCTCATGCGGGGAAGGTTCCAGTCGAGGACCACGAGGTCGAAGTGCTCCTCGCGGACACGGGCAAACGCGTCCTCGGCGCTGGAGACGCTGGAGACCGTGAGGGCGACGGCTTCGAGCATGACGGTGACCAGCTCGCGGATGTCAGGGTCGTCATCGACGATGAGGACGCGGGCATTCTGGGGAGGGCGTGCGCTGGGTCGCAGGAGGGCTCCCGAGGGGGCCGGGGGGGCGCTGGAGGCGTGGGTGGGGATAGGGGAGAGAGAGCCAGGGGCGGGGGTGAGCTGGTCTCGGTGAAGCTCTTCCAGGTCGACCTGAGAGCTGGGGCGCGGGGCTTCGGTGCGGGAAAAATGGGCAAGGCGGAGCCAGTCGCGAGGCTCGAAGCTGAGGCGCGCCCCCTCGGGAGAGAGCGTGGCCCTGGCGGCCGCCGAGGTGGCCCGGCGCGCGCGGCCGAGCTCGAACACGGCGAGCACCCACTCGCCATCCTCGACGGACACGCCCGAGGGGACCCCCAGATCCAGCTCCGCGTCGAGCTGGGCTCCCTGGAGGACCTGCTCGAACTGCTCCAGATCGGGGAAGCGGTAAAGGACGCTTCTCACGCCGCCACGCTACACCGCCGCTAGCGCCCTGCAAGGGGTCCGACTAAGCTCGCGCCGCGATGTATCCCCAGCGATGGTTGCCCCTGATCGGCGCGCTGGCGCTCTTCGGGGCGGGTTGCCAGCCCAAGTCGGAGCCCAGCGAGAACAAGCCCGCAATCAGCCCCGAGGTCTCCCTCCCCGGCGTGGATACGTCGGCGCTCACCCCGCGCGAGCGGCGGGAGTGGGCGGGCCAGGTGTCCGAGCTGCTCGCGCCCTGCGCCGATACGCCGGTGAGCATCGCGCAGTGCGTGAAGGAGCAGCGGGCCTGCAAGGCGTGCCTGCCCGCCGCGCAGTACCTGCTCGGGCACGTGAAGGCCGGGCGCGCCAAGTCGGAGCGGGAGCAGGCGTTCCACTCCCGCTTCGACGCGAACAAGACGAAGACGCTGGTGCTCGATGGATCGCCGTTCAAAGGGCCGCCCGAGGCGCCGGTCACCATCGTGGAGTGGGCCGACTTCGAGTGCAGCGCGTGCCGGGTGATGGCCCCGGTCCTCGACCAGCTCGCGGAGCGTTTCCCGGGCCAGGTGAAGTTCGTCTACAAGTACTACCCGCTGATGTCGCATCCCCACGGGGAGATCGCGGCGCGGGCCGGCATCGCGGCGCAGAACCAGGACAAGTTCTGGGAGATGCACCACCAGATGTTCGAGCACCAGGACCGGCTGGAGCAGACGGATCTCGAGCAGTATGCGCGGACGATCGGGGTCGATCTGCCGAGGTTCAAGAAGGACCTCACCGCCGAGGAGACGACGCAGCGGATCGAGAAGGACAAGAAGCAGGCCGATGAGCTGGGTCTCACGGGAACCCCGATGGTGTTCATCAATGGGCGCGAGGTGGAGACGCAGTACATCAACAACCTCTACGAGGACCTGGAGGACTGGGTGAAGCTCGACCTGCAGCTCGCCGGGATCGCGATACCGCCGCCTCCCGCAAAGGCGGCGCCGAAGCCGGAGAACGGCGCGGCGCCCACGGCGAGCGTGGCAGCATCGGCAGCTCCGGCGACGTCGGCGGCTCCAGCGGCAGGCGCGGCGAGCGCTTCGAGCAAGCCCGCGGCGGGCGGGGCGAAGGCACCGTGAAGGTCTCGGATCCCTGCGGCTGCTTCCCGACAGGGCGTCACTACCCGGGGATCGCCCACCTCCTCAAGATCCGCGCGGTCGGCGTCGCGACCGAGATGGATGCGTCGGCGCCGTGGGTCGATCACCCCATCGCGTTCATCGACGTGGAGACGACGGGCAGGGATCCGCAGAACGACCGGATCATCGAGCTCGGCATCGTCATCGGGCGGGGCGGCATGCTGCGCAAGGAGGAGCAGTTCAACTGGCTCATCCACCCGGGGCGCCCCATCCCGGCCGAGAGCTCGGCGATCCACGGGATCACCGACGCAGACGTGGCCGGCAAGCCGGCCTTCGCGGAGGTGGCGCACGAGATCCTGGGGGCGCTGCGCGGCGCGATCCCTGCCGCGTACAACGCGGGGTTCGACAGGTCGTTCGTGCTCGCGGAGCTGGAGCGCGCCGCGGTGCGCCCGGCAGAGCCGCCGCCAGCGATGCGGCGCGAGGTGGACTGGATCGATCCGCTGGCCTTCGCGCGCGAGGTGTACAAGTCGCAGGAGAGCCGGGCCCTCGGCGACATGGCGGCGCTCCTCGGGATCTCGCTGGAGAATGCGCACCGCGCGACCGACGACGCCGCGGCGGCGCTGCAGGTGCTCTACGCGCTCGCCAAGGACGCACGGGTGCCGCGCGCGTACGGGAGCTTGATCCAGGAGCAGCGACGCCTCATCCGTCAGCAGGACGAGGCCCGCAAGTTCTGGCGTCGTCCGAGCTGACGGGCATGGCGGAGGCGCCGAAGCGCAGGCTGCCGATCGTGGGCAGTGAGGTGCAAGGGCGCGGGCGCGGGGGTGAGCGCGGGGGCGGAGAGCCACCGGAAGACGCGGGCGCCGGTGGAGCGCGGGGGGGCGAGGGCGAGGGCGAGGCGCGGCCCGCGTGGCAGTGGGCGGTGTTCGGGATGGTGGCCACGTTCGGGGCCTGGATGCCGCTCGCGGTCGGGACGCAGGCGCTGCTGCAGCAGGTGGTGCTGGGCGTGGCAGGCGGCGAGGTGCCCGCCGGAACGCAGGCAGCCATGGTGGGGCTGAACGCGCTGGCGTTCGGGGTCGCGGCGGCTGCGGGTGGGGCGCTCGTGGGGCGCTTCGGGGCGCCCGCGGGGTTGCGCGAGGCCTCGGCGGGCGGCGCGCTGGCGGGAGGGCTGGCGTGGGCGCTGGCGCTGACGCAGGGGGCCGGCGCGGGCGTGCTGGTGTGGGCGATCCTGCTGGTGGTGATGGCAAGCCTGGGAGGCGGCGCGGGTCGGCTGGGGGGCTGGCTCGGGAGGCGCTGGCGGCGCTGACGGCGCTGACGGCGCTAACGGCGCTAACGGCGCTAACGGCGCTAACGGCGCTAACGGCCACAGGGCTGAGGCTGAGCCACGACGGGGGCGCGCAGCAGCGGTCCGCTCTTCATCAGGGCACGCGCTCGATGGCGGCGCGGGCGGCCGGGAGGTCGGCGTAGGGAGCGCCGGTGTGAGGGTCGCGGGCGTCGGGGGCGACGTCGAGGAGAGGGCGGAGGGCGAAGGGGCGCTCCCGCAGACGCGGGTGCGGGACGGTGAGCGAAGGGGTGTCGTGGGTCTCGCCCTCGATCCAGAGCAGGTCGATGTCGAGGGTGCGAGGTCCCCAGCGGATGGGATCAGGGCGGACACGGCCATGGGCGTGCTCGATGGCGAGGGTGCGCGCGAGGATCTCGGGGGGCGAGAGGGCGGTGGTCAGGAGCAGCGCGGTGTTGAGGTAGCGTGGCTGGGGAGGGCCGCCGGCGGGTGGGGTTTCGTAGCGCGCGGCTTCGGCGAGGAGGTGAAGGTCAGGGTCGGCGCGGAGGGCGGCAATGGCAGCGCGGAGGGTGGCGGCGCGGTCGCCGAGGTTCGAACCCAGGCCGAGGACGATGCGTCGGGCGCGCTCCATGGTACGGCCATACCATGCATGTTCGCTCTCGCGTCCGGGTGCTGGCCGGGTGGCTCGCCACGGCAAGCGCCGTGGCTTCAGGGTGGGCGGCAGGGGCGTCGGGGTGCGCGTCAGCGACGACACCGGTTGCAGGTCCTGATCCGGCCGTCGTCGCGCCGCCAGCCGGGGCTCCCTCCACGACGGCCACGAAGGCGGCGGCGCCCGTGGCGCTCGATCCGGAGCTGACGTCCTACGAGTACCCGTTCCCGGTGCAGTTGTTCTCGCTGACGTCCCAGCGGCAGGCGCTGCGCATGGCCTACGAGGCGTACCAGTTCAGTTTCCAGGCGCTCGTGGCGAACACGCGCGCGCTCCTGGAGTCGCTGGGCGTCGCGCGGGTCTCGGTGGTGGGGCACTCGATGGGGGGTATGCTCGCGGCGCGCTGGGCGCTGGACCTGCCGGCGCAGACCGAGCGGCGCGCGCTGGTGAACCCCATCGGGCTGGAGGACTGGAAGACGGTGGTGCCCTACCGATCGATCGACCCGCGAAGTGAGCTGGTGTCGACGGGCGCTGCCAGCGACCCCTCGACTTCCTGACCCTTGAGGCTCGAACGCCGCTCCCCGCCGGGAGGAGCGACGGATCAGTCCACGGGATCGGTGGCGCGCCGCCCGCCATCCCGCCGACGCCCCTCGGGACGGGGCGGGAAGGCCCGGCGGTCCTCGGCGTGCCTGCGCGGGAGGGGAGACCGCCGTTCGAGGCCGGCGTAACCCTGACGCCCGGCAGGCGCGGCGCCCACGAACAGCGCACGCATCTCCTCGAACGTCTCCGGCATCGCCGCCATCACCGTGGCGGCATGCGCGCGGCACAGGAGCAGCGTTCGCAGCTCCACGATCACCCGCAAGAGGCCCGTGCCAGCCCGTTCCTCACCCCCGCAGACCGCGCAGCGCGTGCTTGACTCGCCCATGCGCACGACCCATCGCGCACCTCGGTCCGCCGGGCCAACTTGTTGGTGGTCCACCGGCTGGCCGCATGGGTCAGAGGCACGCGGTGGCGCTCACGAACGCACCGCCCGCACGCGCTCCTCGGCCCAGGCCACCACCTTCGCCGCGTGGTCCACGCCAGTGAAACGGTTGAGCTCCTGGATGCCCGTGGGGCTCGTCACGTTGACCTCGGTGAGCCGACCTCCGATGACGTCGAGGCCCACGAAGAAAAGACCGTCGGCGCGAAGCTTGGGGGTGATGGCCTGGACCATGGCCAGCTCCCGCTCGGTGAGCTCCGTCGGCACCACGCTGCCCCCCACGTGGATGTTGGAGCGCAGATCGTCGCTGCGGGGCACCCGCAGGATGCTGCCGAGCGGCTCGCCGTCGAGCAGGAGGATGCGCTTGTCGCCCTCCACCACCGAGGGCAGGTACTCCTGGGCCATGGCGAGGCGTCGCCCCTCGAAGGTGAGCATGTCCACGATGGCCCTGCCGTTCTTGTCTCCAGGCGTCAGGCGCAGCACGCCCATGCCGCCTGCGCCATCGAGCGGCTTCACCACGGCACTGCCAAACTCACGCGCGAAGGCGTGAATCTCCTCCGGATCGGCGGTGACGATGGTCCGCGGGGTCCACTCGGGGAAGTTCAGCGCGTAGAGCTTCTCGTTCGCGTCCCGCAGCCCGCGCGGGTCGTTGAGGATGAGCGGGCACTTGCGGGCGTTCTCCAGCACCAGCGTCGCGTAGAGGTAGCTCCTGTCGAAGGGCGGATCCTTGCGGATGAAGATCGCGTCGGCGTCGGAGAGGCGCACGCGCTCGCGCTCGGGGCTCCCCTCTCCGCTGGACACGAACGAGATGTACGGCGGAGCGTCGTGGACGGCCACGCGTCGGACGCGCGCGTAGGCCTCACCACCGGCGATGGACAGGTCACCGTGCATGCAGTGGTAGCTCTCGTGACCACGCGCCTGTGCTGCCCGGATGAAGGCGAACGTCGTGTCCTTCTGATGGTGGACGGTGATCAGCGGATCCATCACGAACACGAAGCGCATGGGGCCATCCTCTCGGGTGAGTCGGTCGCGGGCTCATGGGGGTTGCGTCCCCAGGAGCGAGCGACGCATCCTAGCTCACGTGAACCTCTCCCGCGCCTTCTCTCCTCTGGCCGTCACCGCTGCCCTCGGTCTGCTCCTCGCAGCCTTCCCGGTAGGCTGCGGCAGCACACCGGCACCCGAGGCAGAGGTTGGCCCTCCCGCTGCGCCTCCCGCGCCCGTCGCGCCCACCGCTTCCGCGGCGCCTCCCGAGCCAGCGCCGGCACCGCCTCCCGCGCACCACCGCTTCGCCGCCGCCACCGAGAACGCCTCGGCGACCCGGGTGGTGATGGACGTTCTTGAGAAGGGCGGCAGCGCTGTCGACGGCGCCATCGCCGGCCTGCTCGCCATCGGGGTCACGCAGCCCGTGTCGAGCGGCATCGGCGGCGGCGGGTTCGCCCTCGTCTGGGACGCGAAGGCGCGCAAGAGCACCATCCTCGACTTCCGCGAGACGGCCCCCGCGGGGCTCAACCCTGCCGACTACGTGACCCGGCCCGCGCCGGAGAAGAAGCGCGGCGTCATGGTCGGCGTGCCCGGCGAGGTCGCGGGCATCGCGGAGATGCACGCCCGCTGGGGCAAGCTCGCCTTCGCCGACGTGGTGCGCGGCGCGGCGGACCTCGCGGACAGCGGCTTCCCCCTCAGCGCCCACCTCTCGCGCGCCCTCAAGTGGAGTGAGAAATGGGTCCTCGCCACGCCCCGCTACTCGCTCTTCCACCCCGCAGGCGCGCTGGCGAACCCTGGCGACCAGATCAAGAACCCTGCCCTCGCCGCGACCTTGCGCCGCATCGGCGCCGAGGGGAAGGCCGCCTTCTACCAGGGCAAGATCGCCGCCGACGTGCTCGCCACCGCGCGCGCCGGGGGCAGCCGCATGGTCGCCGCCGACATCGACGCCTACAAGGTCATCGAGCGCGAGCCGCTCTCCACCACCTGGGAGGGCTACCAGGTGCAGACCATGCCGCCCCCCTCCTCCGGCGGCATCATGCTGCTCGAGGCGATGCACATGCACAGCAAGGCGGACCTCACCGCGCTCGGCTACGGCAGCGGCGCCTACCTGCACCTCATGGCCGAGACCATGCGCGGCGCCATCGCCGACCGTGTGCACTACGTCGGCGATCCCGCCTTCATGACGATGGATCCCGCGAAGCTCGTGGCCCCGGCGCGCATGAAGGCGCGCCGGGCGCGCATCAAGATGGAGGAGACGATGCCCATCGAGGCCATCCCGGTGACCGAGGCTGGCACGAGCCACCTCGTGGTCATCGACGGTGAGGGCAACGTCGTCAGCACCACGAGCACCGTCAACAACATGTTCGGCGCGCAGCTCGTCACCGAGGGCGGCTTCGTCCTCAACGACGAGCTGAACGACTTCATCCCCGAGCGGGTGGCCAAGCGGTTCGGCCTCAAGGCCGGCGCCAGCGCGCCCCGCGGCAAAGCCCGCCCCGTGTCGAGCATGACGCCCACCCTCGTGTTCCGCGACGGTCAGCCGGTGCTCGCGATCGGCGGCTCCGGCGGCATGCGCATCGCCACCGGCGTCACGCAGGTGACGCTCGCGAACCTCGTCTTCGGCCGTCCCATCGATCAGGCCATCGCCGATGGCCGCATGGAAGCCCCCCCGATGGGCGGCCTCTGGCTCGACCCGAGCACCTCGCCCGACGTGGTTCTGGACCTCCAGAAGCGCGGCGAGACCGTGGACACCACGAAGCCCAACTTCAGCGCCATCCAGGGCCTCACCGTGGATTACGCCGGCGGCGGGCGCGTCATCCGCGCTGCTGCGGACCCTCGCAAGGGCGGCACGGGCGAGGTGAAGTGAGGAGCTGACGGACGCGCAGGAGCGCGCGTCACTGCATGGCGGCGAGGACGAGCTGCGTGCTCTCCTCGTCGCTCAGATCGGTGGCGAGCGCGTAGCCCACCCCGCTGCGCTCGGCGGCGACCACCGAGTACCCGCTGATGTGCCCCACGTAGACGGGCCGCTCGCGGACCATGCGCGGCCGCAGGATCGGCGCCTTTTGCACGGGCACCGCCTGGGAGTTGAACAGGTACACCGTCACCCGGTGCCCACCCCGGACCGTGTACTGCAGGAGAGCCGCGCGGCGCTCCCGCATCGTGTGCACCCTGGCGCCCTTGAAGTCGACGGGGAACGCCTGCGCCTGGAACTGCGGCCGCCTCACCGGCACACCCACGAACGGATCGAACCGCGGCAGGTCTTCCGGGTTGGTCGTCTCGGGGGGCAGCGGCTGCGCGTGCTGCGCGACCAGATCGTCGAGCAGCGACTCCATGGTCGCGGCGGCCAGGGTGCCCTGCTGCACTGGCTCGCGCGGCGCCTCGGCGACGGTGCCCGCGGTCGCGCGGTGGTTCTGGTAGCCAGCCACCGCGAAGGCCACGCTCGCTGCCGCGGCGAACCCCGCCACGTAGCGCTTCTGGATCAGCGACGGCTGTGTCTCCGCGACCGCGTCCTTCGCATCCTTGCGCGCGCGCTCGCTCGCCATGCCGGTCATCAGCTTCACGCGCAGCGCCTCCGGACACCGCTTCGACGTCGTCCGTCGCAGGCTCATCCTCGACGCGCGCATCAACGCCACCCGCTCGAAGCACGGCGCGCACTGGCGCATGTGGGCCTCGAGATCCACGGCGTGTGCGGCGTCGAGCTCGCCATCGACGTAGGCCGTCAGTGCGAGATCGAGTCGGGCGCAGTCATCCATCTGTCGTGCGGCGCTCATGCTACTCCCAGCTTGCGCTTCCTGTACGCGCCCAAATCAGCAGGCGCCTCGCTCGACTTCTTCCCGTCTTCTTCGCTCACGATGCCGAGGAGCACGGCTTGCTCGCGCAAGGTCTTCTGCAGCATCTTGCGGCCGCGGTGGAGCCTCGACATCACCGTCCCGATCGGGCAGCCCATCGCCTCCGCGATCTCCTTGTAGGATAGCTCCTCGATGTCCGACAGGATCACGGCCAGGCGGAACTCGTCTGGAAGCTCGTCGAGCGCGCGCTGCACCTCCGCTTCGATGAGCGGAGACAGCGCCTGCGTCTCGGGGTCCCGCATCGCGCGCATCGTCGTCGCGCCGACCCAGCCATCCGTCAGCGGCTCCGCGTCCGGCCCCTCGAAGAGATCGCGCTCCAGGCCGCCCCGGCGGTAGCGGTTGATGAAGGTGTTCGTGAGGATCCGCAGGAGCCAGGCCTTGAGGTTGGTGCCTGGCTCGAACTGGCGACGGGCACGCATCGCCTTGACGATGGTGTCCTGGACCAGGTCTTCCGCCTCCGTGGAGCTTTTCGTCATCCGGCAGCTCACGCTGTAGAGCGTGTCCAGATGGCCGAGAAGCTCCACCTCGAAGGCGTCGGGGCGGCTGGCCTCGCCTCCCGCCAGGGAGAGGTCCTGAGCGATGGAGGCGGGTTTCTTGCTGAAGAAAAACGGCATGGGGTTAACGCCGCAACCGGGGACTGAGCAGGGTTATTCCTGCTTCGAGGCTGCTTCGTCTTCTTTAACCCTGCCTGAGGAACCTTCCAGATCCTGGATACGCTTTTCCAGGGCATCTACCTTGCTGGAGAGCTGTTTCACGCCCTCTTCCAGGTCACGGAACAGTCCGACAACCGGGAGGATCGTGCGGATGCGCTCGTCCACGGCGTGTTGCCACTGATCGAGCGTCTGTTTCGAGCTCTCCACGATGCCGCTGAGCCGGCTCTTTCCGCCGGCCTTGTCGGCGTCCGCGGCGGAGGTGGCCACGGGTGCCGGGGGCTCCGGGGACGCCTCGACCTGCTGCTGCGCTTCGCCCTCTTCCTCCAGGCCTCCCCCTGGAATCAGCCTGCCGATCGGCCCATCGCGCAAGGTGGACAGGAAGCGCTCCCCTCGCTCCTGGATCAGATCCCGGAGCGTGCCGAGTGGCACCGAGCGAGGTTGCGCCTTGAGATCCTCGGAGATGATCAGGGCAAGCGTGACCTCGGTCTTGTCTTCCTTGGTCGCGTTGTCGATGATCTGGACCTCTTCGCCCGCGCGCACCATCTCCCCGATCTGCTGGAGGGTGACGTAGCGGCTGTCCTTCGTGTCGTAGAGCTTACGGTTGGAATAGCGCTTGATGATGCGTCGCGGCATCTCGCCCGCGGGTGTCTCCTTCACCGTTTCCATCTCCTCTGCGCCTCTACCGTTCTGCCTGCGCGATTGGACCATTGCAGTCATGGCCGCGCAAGTGCTGAGGTTCCCATGTGACCCAGAACCTTACGCGGCGAGCGGCTTCTTTGCCGCACGATCACGTTGGGGACGGTCCCGACGCGCCCGAGAGCCCGGCCATCGAGCTTCGGAGCGTCTCTGCCCGTTACCCGAGCGGGAGGCTCGCTCTCGCAGAAATCGACCTGACCGTGCGCGCGGGCGAGCTTTGGGCCGTCCTCGGGCCGAACGGAGCTGGAAAATCGACCCTGGTCCGGGTCATCTCGGGCTCCCTCCAGCCCTCGGCCGGACAGGTCTTCCTCTGTGGGGAACCCATGGCATCGCGGGACCGGCGTCAGATCGCGCGCCAGCTCGCCGTGGTCCCCCAGGCGGCGCTCCCTCCTTCCGGCTTCTCGGTCCGGGAGATCGTCCTCATGGGACGGTCGCCTCACCAGGGCGCCTGGATGCGCGTCTCCGAGCAGGACGACCAGGCCGTGCAGCGCGCCCTCGATGCCTGCGGCCTCATGTCTCTCTCGGATCGCCCGGTGGCCGAGCTGTCCGGCGGCGAACAGCGCCGGGTATCCATCGCCCGCGCCCTCGCCCAGGAGGGCGACGTGCTGATCCTCGACGAGCCCGGCGCCCACCTCGACGTCCGTCACTCCATCGAGCTTTACGAGGTGATCCGCCGCGAGGTCGCCGAGCGCCGGCTCGCGTGCGTCGCCGTCCTCCACGACCTCAACGCCGCCGCCCAGTACGCGGACCGGATCGCGCTCCTCAAGGGGGGGCGGCTCCTCGCACGCGGCACCATCGAGGAGGTGATGACCTACCAGAAACTCAAGAGCGCCTTCGAGGCCGAGCTGTACGTCGGCGTCAACGAGCTCGACAACACCCGCTACTTCCTCCCCGTCCGTCCATCCCGCTGAAGCAGCGCCTGGAAACGCCGCGGCGCGCCTCTGCTTTCCGCCCGCCCATACGCCTCCCCGTCCGCCGCCCCACCCTGCCTTCTCCAAGAATTCGCCCCGCCGGGAGACTGCCCCTTATAAGCGCGCCATGCGCCAGGCTCCCCTCTGGAGAGCTCACCTGCCCATGACCACGCGCTGCGCGTTCGCCTTCGCCTTCGCCTTCGCGCGTCTCGCCCTCGTCCTCGCGGCGTTGCTCGGCGTGGTGGGTTGCTCGGGCGACCTCGCCCCCGACCTCCTCAACGTCGTCGACGTCGTCCCCCGCCTCGTCGACGCTGGCGACCGCGTCGAGATCCTCGGTACCAACCTGCCGACCGGCGAGCGGCGCGAAGCCACCGTCGTGTTCGAAGGCGAGCTGCGACGCCCGGGCCAGGCTCCCCTCACCGGCCAGCGGGTCGAGATCGACCGCGCCCAGCTCGCCAGCGACCGCGTGGTCGTCCCCTTCACCGAGGACCTGCAGCGGCGCTTCTGCGGGCAAGGTGACGAGGCAGTCCACACCACCTTCGCCGGCAGCGTCACCGTGCGCGTCGCCTCCGTCGGCCCTGGCGCCCTGGAGGTCAAGGGCACCGTGGAGGCCGTGACGCTCGACTTCGTGCCTCCCCCGCCCCGCCGCGCCATCGCCGAGGCCCGCGCCCGCGAGGGCGCGCGTGCCCTCGTCTTCCTGGGGATCACCGCTTCCTCCGACACCCCGCCGGCGGGAGGCATCGCCGTGACCGAGGTGCGCCCGAACAGCCCCGCGAGCGGCGCCGGCATCGAGCCCGGCGACCGCATCGTCAGCTTCGAGGGCGTGCAGCTCCTCACCGCCGACGATCTCATCCCGAGCGGTCAGGATCGCCTCCCGGAGATCACCACCCAGCGCGGCGACGGACCGCTCACCCGCCGGACCATCGCCGTCGATGGCTTCAAGCCGAGCGGCTCCAGCGACCTGCTCGGTGCCGGCATCCTCCTCGGCACCCTGGCCGGCATCCTCCTCGTGTTCGTCAGCCCCACCGCGCGCCTCCTCGCCTGGCTCGAGCGCCGCATCACCGCGCGCCTGCGCGCCGGCACCACCACCCCCGCGGGCGTGAAGCAGTTCCCCGACGCCCTCGTCGCAGCGGTCCGCGCCCTCTTCCGCGACGACCTCCCGCCCGGCAAGGACGACGGCGGCGGCTTCCGCCTCGCCCCTTACCTCGTGCTCATCGGCGTCTCGGCCACCTTCGCGGTGATGCCCTTCGGTCAGTACCTGCTCGCGACGGACCTCGACATCGGCGTCCTCTTCGTCATCGCGCTGACCGCGCTCGTGATGATCGGCCTCCTCACTGGCGGCGGCGCCGCGAAGCGCTGGACCCCCATCGCTGGCCTCCGCTCCGCCCTGCAGATCCTCAGCTACCAGCTCCCCGCCGCGGTCGCAGTGTGCTGCGTGGTGATGATGACCGGCTCGCTCCGCATCGAGGACATCCTCGACGCCCAGGCCGGCACCGGTGGCTCCCCCGTCGAGACGGGCGGCTGGCCCTGGTACTGGTTCGTCTTCCGCAGCCCGGTGACCTTCGCCCTCTTCGCCCTCTACTTCACCGCCACCCTCGCCGAGGGCAGCCGCGTCCAGGCCACCATGCCCGAGGCCGAAGGCCCCGTGGCCAACGCGCCTGCTGCACAGCCATCGCAGCGTGCGCCGCGCGCGCATCACGCGCCTCACCCGCCTCACCCGCCGCAGAGCCCCGCGCCCACGCCAGCTACCGTGAACGCGCTGCAGGCGCCGCAAGCGCCCCTGGGCATGCGCCAGACCCTCTTCATCTTCGCCGAATGGGCCAACGTTCTCATCATGTGCGGCGTCGCCAGCGCCCTCTTCCTCGGCGGCTGGCAGATCCCCGGCGTCGCTGCCGCGAGCCTGGAAGCGAAGCTCGGCCTGCAGATCCTCGGCGCGCTCCTCTTCCTCCTCAAGAGCTGGCTGCTCATCCTCGGTGTGGTGTGGCTGCGCTGGGTGCTCCCCAGGGTCCGCGTCGATCAGATGACCACCCTCTGCTGGAGGCTGTTCGTGCCACTCACGCTCGCAGCCGCGCTCCTCACGGGTCTCTGGATGGTCGTCCAGCTTCCGCAAGCGGCCCAGATGGTGACCAGCGTGGTCACCTTCGCGCTCGCGAGCTTCGTCCTCGTCCACCTCATCCGCCGGGTCAACGAGAGCGTGCGCGCGACACGCACGCCGCTCCACCTGAACCCCTTCCTGTGACCCCAAAGGCCGTGCCCATCCCCTCCCCCCCCTGAGGTATGATGGGCACCGTGGCGATACCGTCGAACCCCGTGCCCGAGTTCTGCGCCGCGTGCGGCTTCCCGCTGCGCGGCCCGCGGTGCGAGGCATGCGGGGTCCATCGCACCGCCCCGGGCAGGCGCACTGGCCTCACGCCCGACAGCGAGCCTCAGCCCCCCGACGCCGAACTCGAAGCCTGGCGCGCCCGGGACCCGATCCGCTTCGTCGGACACTGCATCGCCTCCGAGGTGGGAACGACCGTCCCCACCACGTCCGCGCAGGAGGGCATCGGCTGGATCTTCAGCCTGCAGGCGACGACCCTCTTCGTCAGCTTCGACCCCGGCGCCGAGCGCACCAGCATCGACGTCCCGCTCACGCGCGTCATCGAGCGGCAGCGGGTCCCGCTCCTCCGCGCCGCCCTGGAGCTCTGCGACCAGCTCCTGCCCGCGCGGCTCTGCCTGCGCGACGACCTGCTCGTCCTCCGGCGCACGGCCCACCTCCCCACCCTCACCGCCAGCGCCCTGCGCCTCGCGCTCCGGACCACCGCCGCCGCCGCGGAGCGCGTCGCCACGCTCCTCGTGTCCTGGTTCGACGTGCGCCCCACCTTCAGCGACGAGCAGCGCGCGAACCTGAGCTGGGCGCTCGTCGGCCGCTCCCGCCCCCTCAAGAGCTTCTCCATCCCGCCCCCCGGGCGCTCGCTCCCGCCTCCCTTCGCCCCGCAAGGCACACCCCAGGTGCTGCCGCCCCCGCCGCCTCTCTCCGGGCGCCTCGCCGCCGCCGAGGCGCTGTGGGCAGCGCCGAGGGCCCCCGAGCCTGCACCCGGCGCCAGCGCCCGCCCTGTCCACCGTGAAACCCCGCACCGCGAACCCGCGAGCCGCGAACCCGCGAGCCGTGAAGCTGCGAGCCGCGACGCCGACGAGCTGCCCGACATCCTCTCCCCCTTCTTCGTCGTCACCAGCAGCACCTCCACCCCGCTGCCCGGCCTCGCCGCGCCGCCGTCGACCATCACCCCGCCCCCGGTCCCCACGCCTCCCACCTACGTCCGCCGCGCGACGCCGCTGCCGGTTCCCCCGAGCAGCCCCTCGGATCTTCGCGCACTCTACGGCGGCATGGGCGGCACGCTCGGCGGGCTCCCCGGTGAATCCCGCGCCTCCGAGGTGCCGGCGCCGCTCGTCGAGCGCGGCAGCACGCGCCGTCCGGGCATCGGTGAAGTCTCTTCTCCCCCCGTCTCCGTCCCGTTCTCCATGCGGCCCCCCGCGGCCTCCAGCGAGGGCGAGCCCGACGCGCGCCGCGAACGCCCTGCCTCCGACCGCTTCTGCCAGATCCTGCGCGACGCCCAGGCCCACGCCACCACGGTGAGCATCCAGGACAAGCCCGGCGTCATGCTCATCCTCATCCGCTCCACCGTCTTCCGCGCCATCCTGGAGCACGGCGACACGCTCCCCCACACGGTCGCCCACCTCTACCGCGCCACCGCCGCCGTCACCCGCGACCTCGCCCAGGCTGAGAATGCGGGCCGCCGCGTCAACCCCGCCGCGATCGCCGAGCCCGCCCTCTATGCCATGGAGCGCCTCGTCAGCGCCCGCGGCCAGGTCCCCGACGAGAAGCCGCTGCAAATCGAGCCCCTCACCAGCGCGACGCACGCCCGCGAGCACCTCTCCCGCTTCCTGCGCGAGATCGAGGCCGCCCCGAGCGACCCCGCGCTCCGCCACTTCCTCGCCCTCGGCGCCCTCTCCGAGCTGCTCGTGCGCGCCAAGCTGCCCGCCAAGACGGACCAGCGCCTGCGCGAGATCGTGGCCTACGCCCACCGCGACGGCGTGAAGGGCGCCACCATCGACCTGATGATGACCGCGCTGAACAGGATCGTCTCCCAGTGATGAACCGCCTCGCCGCCTCCAATGAGGACGAGTTCAACGCCACCCACGACCGCATCGCCCGCGTGCGCCCGGCCATCGTGACCCTGCACGCGGGCTCGCTCACCGCGGCCGGCTGGATGGCCTTGCCCAACGGGCTGGTGCTCAGCAGCCGACGCGCCATCGGCTACCCCACCGACGTCTCCATCGTGCCCCAGGAGGGAATGCCCCTGCCAGGCCGGGTCATCGCCGTCGACGTGGCGCGCGACGTGGCCATGGTGCTCCCCCTGGAGTTCCCCGGCATCGTCGCTCCCCTGCAAATCCGCCCCGCGCCCGCCGTCCGCCTCACCGAGCCGGTGAGCGTGGTGAGCCCTGCGCCAGGCTCCGACCTGCGCATCGTCCCGGCCCGCGTCTGCCAGCTCCACACCGGCACGGGCCCGAAGCCCTCCCTCTTCGAGATCGACATCCACGCGCCCCTCGGCGCCGTGGTGCTCGACGCCGAGGGGCGCGTGGTGGGCATGGTCGCCACCTCGACGCTCGGCCCTCTCGCCGCAACCTCGACCTTCACCACGGTGCTCCCCGTCCCCGCGTTCTCCGCCCTGCTCGGCGCCATGGACCGGCCCAACCTGGAGCTGCGCGACCGCACCCCGCTCTACCGCTGCCCCACCTGCGAGGAGCCCTACGACATCGCCGCCGAGCGCTGCGTCGCCTGCGGGCGCGTCCTCCCCCACGCCTTCGCCTCCACCCCGGAGCGCGCCGACGCGGAGCGCCTGGTGCGCGACGGCCTCGCCGCCATCGGCGTGGTCGCCAACCGGGCCCGGGTGAGCCCGACCTCGTGGCGCTTCCCCCTGCGCCCCTTCTCGACCGCCGAGGCCACCCACCTGGAGCTCACCCTCGACGACGCGAGCAGCACCCTGACGATTCGCTCCCCCGTGGTCACCCTCCCCACCGCGAACCACGAGCCGTTCTACCGGTTCCTGCTGACCATGAACGACCAGACCACGGGCGATCTGGCCGTTTCCATCGCCGGAGACCTGGTGTCCATCGGCTGCGCCGAGCGTCTCGACGGCTGCGGCGCCTCCGCCCTGGCCGCCCGCATCGAGGAGATCGCGCGGGTGTCCGACGAGTACCGCCGCACCCTCGCCGACACCTTCGAGGCGGGCCCCAAGTACTACGTACCTTGAATCAGGGGCCTTCGGCCCCTGCGCTCCCGATGGTCGCTACCCCGGTGGCTTCGATCGAGCGCCGAGCCACAGGGCCAGGAACCGGATCCGACGCGGGCCCCGAGTAACGAGGGGCCCGCGCGCAGAGGGACGGCTACTGCTGCGCGTCGATCCGGTAGAGGCCACCGGCGAGATCGAGCACGTACAGGTTGCCGACGTTGTCCTCGCCGAAGGACGTCATGTACTGGAGCGTCCCGTCCGAGTTGAGGTTGTCGGTGAGTTCCTCTTCGAGCGCCACGGTGTCGCCGCCGCCCCAGCGGAAGCTCCTGATCCGCAGCGAGCACGAGTCGCCGTAGATGTACCGGCCGTTCATGTTGGGGATGCCCGTCCCGCGGTACACGTAGCCGCCCACGATCGAGCAATCCCCGGAGTTGTGGTTGTGGGCCACGACGGCGCACGTACCGGTCGTGCACTCGGTCCCCTGGTCCGCGATGGGCCAGCCGTAGTTCCGGTGCCCGGTGTTCGGGGGCTCGATGTTGACCTCCTCCCAGTTGCCGCCGACGTCGGAGATGTAGAGGTCCTGCGTGCAGCGGTCGATGCTGAAGCGCCACGAGTTGCGCAGGCCGTAATTCCACACGAGCGGGTGCCCACCGGGCAGGTTGCCGGGCGGCGCGGTGTCCACGTCGTCCACGTCGAGGCGCAGGAGCTTGCCGTGGATGTCGTCGATGTCCTGCGACGTCGACGAGTCGCCGCGATCGCCCGAGGAGACGAAGAGGTAGCCGTCCTCCGCGAAGGCCATCATCGCCCCGTAGTGCTGCCCGACCGCGCCGGGGAAGTTGAGGATCGTCTGCACGACCCCGGGGCTCGCCACGTTCGGATCGTTCGCCGAGCGCGCGAACTCCGAGACGACGCTGGCGTCGCTGTCGGAGTAGAACAGGAAGAAGCGCCCGTTGGTCGCGTAGTCGGGGTGGAACACCATCGACAGCAGCCCGAACTCGTCCACCTGGCCCGGCTGATCGGTGAGCGCCGAGATGTCGATGAAGGGCGCGCCCTGCAGGACGCCGTTCACGATCACCCGCACCCGCCCCTCCTGCTCCACCACGAACAGGCGCTCGTTGTCCCCCGGGGCCGCCGTCACGAAGACGGGCCGATCCAGGTTCGTCGAGATGGGCGTGAGCTGCAGGTCCGGCACCGGCCCCTGGGCCTCCAGGCCGCAGTCCACCTGGGAGCTGCCGCCGCCGACACCGCCCCCACCGCCGCCGCTGTTCGAGGACGTTGAGCCGCCGTCACCGCCCGTGTTGCCGTTGCCGCCCGTGCTGGGGCCTGCGCCGCCCTGGCTGCTGGTCGTCGACGTGGGGGTCCCGCTCGTCTCGGAGCTGCCGCCGTCGTCCCCACCACAGGCCTGGGCGCTGAGCGCCGCACCCGCCGCACCGAGGAAAGCAAGAACCCAGACCGAAGAAGAATTTCGCGTTGAGAAAAGGGCCATCGGATCAAAGTACTGCAGCGCGGCGGAGGCGCAAAGGAAGAGCACCTCCCTTCACGCCCCTCCCGATCGCCGAGGACGGCCTTCGGGTCGCGCGCTGTCCCATTCTGCCCCGCCGCACCTTTATGCGCCGGCGCGCGCATCCTTTGCGCGTTTGCGTGCGTGCGACGCGCGGCTCCTCCGCGATGCGTACGGTCCTCCGCGATGCGTACGGTCCTCCGCGACGCGACGCTCCTCCGCGACGCAAGGCTTCTCCGCGACGCAAGACTCCTCCGCGACGCGAGGCTCCTCCGCGACGCGTACCATCCGCCGCGCTGCCCGCTCACGTTGCCCGCTTTCTGCCGCCTCGCGTCACCGTGCTTGCCAGCGGCGCGCCGATCGTGCCAAGGGTGCGAGCACCCTCAATTCTCTGGAGGAATTGCATGACCAAGCCAATCCGCCGCGCGGGCGTCATCGGCGCGGGCGTCATGGGCAGCGGCATCGCCGCCCACCTCGCGAACGCTGGCGTCGAGGTGGTGCTCCTCGACATCGTCCCCCCGAACCTCAAGGACTCCGAGCGGACCGATCCGGCCGCCCGCAGCCGCTTCGCCACTGGTGGCCTCGAAAAGGCCCTCAAGGCCAGGCCTGCCGCCTTCTTCCACCCCTCCTTCGCCAGGTCGATCCGCACCGGCAACACCGAGGACGACCTCGGCCTGCTCGCAGGGTGTGACCTCATCATCGAGGCCATCATCGAGCAGCTCGAACCGAAGCGCGCCCTCTTCGCCAAGCTCGAAGAGGTGGCCCGCCCCGACGCGATCATCGCCTCCAACACCTCCGGCCTGCGCATCGAGGGGATGATGGAGGGCCGCTCGGAGTCGTTCCGCAAGCGCTTCCTCGTCATGCACTTCTTCAACCCTGTCCGGTACATGAAGCTCCTCGAGCTGGTCGCCGGCCCCGACACCGACCCCGACACCGTGGAGCGGGTGCGCCGCTTCGGCGAGGACGTGCTCGGCAAGGGCATCGTCTTCGGCAAGGACACCCCGAACTTCATCGCCAACCGCATCGGCGCCCACGCGATGATGACCACCATCCACCTGATGCTCGAAGAGGGCCTCTCCCCCGAGGACGTCGACGCCATCACCGGCGTCGCCATGGCCCACCCGAAGAGCGCCAGCTTCCGCACCGCGGACGTGGTCGGCCTCGACACCTTCGCCCACGTCGCCGACAACTGCTTCAACTCGCTCAAGGACGACGAGGACCGCAAGGTCTTCGAGGTCCCCGCCTACATTCGCACCATGGTCGAGAAGAAGCTCCTCGGCGACAAGACCCGCGGCGGCTTCTACCGCAAGGGCAAGGGCGGCGACATCGAGACCCTCGACCCGAAGACCCTTGAGTACCGCGCCCGCGGCGGCGACCCCGAGGTCCGCAAGGCCATCAAGGGTATCGAGCAGATCGAGGATCCCGCCGCCCGCGTCCGCGCCCTCGTCGCCGACCAGGGCAAGGCCGGCCGCTTCGCCTGGAAGGTGCTCTCCCGCTCCCTCGCGTACTCCGCCCGCCGCCTCGGCGAGATCGCCGGTGACGTCGCCGCGATCGATGACGGCGTGCGCTGGGGCTACAACTGGGACCTCGGCCCCTTCCAGACCTGGGACGCCCTCGGGTTCACCGAGACCGTGGCCCGGATGGAGAAGGACGGCATCGCCCTGCCCGAAACCATCACCCGCATGCGCGACCAGGGCGCCAAGGGCTTCTACGACGCCGCCGCCCAGAAGAAGCCGACGAACTACGACGACTTCGTCGCGAAGAACGCCGGCACCCGCGCGACCTACAGCGCCGAGGGCGCCATGTACGACGTGCTCGCCGGCAAGCCGAGCGCCCGCGCCATCGACCCCCGCACCGTCCCGCTCGCGTGGGTCCGCCGCGGCGAGAAGGCCGTGCTCTCCAACGACGGCGCCGAGGCCTGGGACCTCGGCGACGGCGTCCTCGGCGTCACCTTCAAGAGCAAGGCGAACAGCATCGACGCCGACGTCATCACCCTCCTCGGCCAGGCGGCCGACAAGGCCGAAGCCGACTTCCGCGCGCTGCTCGTCTTCAACCAGGGCGACCACTTCTGCGTCGGCGCGAACCTCTTCATGATCGCCATGGCCGCCACCAACAAGGACTGGGAGAACATCCGCCTCACGGTGAAGGCCTACCAGGACGCGACCCAGCGCCTGAAGTACGCGAGCGTCCCGGTGGTCGTGGCCCCCTTCGGCATGACCCTCGGCGGCGGCCTGGAGCTGTCCTTCGCGGGCGCCTCCGTGCAGGCGGCGGCCGAGACCTACGCGGGCCTCGTCGAGGTCGGCGTCGGCCTCATCCCCGGGGGCGCGGGCACCCTCAACATGCTCTGGCGCGCCCTCGAAGGCATCCCCGAAGGCGCCCAGGTGAACACCCTGGAGCTGACCACCCAGGTCTTCAAGAACATCGCCCTCGCCAAGGTCGCGACCAGCGCCGACGAAGCCAAGGCCCTCGGTTACTTCCGCAAGACCGACGGCGTGACCTTCGACCGCGCCCGCCACCTCGCCGAAGCCAAGGGCCGCGCCATCGGCCTCGCCGAGAGCGGCTACCACGCCCCGGCTCCCCGCGCGTACAAGCTCGCGGGCGAGAGCGGCATCGCCACCCTCAGCATGATGGTCGACACCCTGGTCGCCGGCGGTTACGCCAGCGAGCACGACGCCACCATCGCCCGCAAGCTCGCCACCGTTCTCTGCGGCGGCAAGGGCGGCGCCGCGCGCGAGGTCACCGAGTCCGAGATCCTCGAGCTGGAGCGCGAGGCCTTCGTCAGCCTCTGCGGCGAGGAGAAGAGCCTGGAGCGCATCAAGCACATGCTGATGACCAACAAACCCCTGCGGAACTAGGAGATCGCCATGACCGATATCGTGATCGCAGATGCCGTCCGCAGCGCGGTCGGCCGTTCTCACAAGGGCTCCCTCGCCCAGAAGCGCCCCGACGAGCTCGCGGGCGAGGTCATCGCGGCCCTCATCGCCCGCGTCCCGCAGGTGAAGCCGGCCGACATCGAGGACGTGGTCCTCGGCTGCGCCATGCCCGAGGGCGAGCAGGGCCTGAACGTGGCGCGCGTCGCCGGCCTTCTCGGCGGCCTCCCCGAGGAGGTCCCCGCGATGACCATCAACCGCTTCTGCTCCAGCGGCCTGCAGGCCCTCGCCCTCGCCGCGGGCAGCATCGCCACCGGCTCCGTCGACATCGCCATCGCCGGCGGTCTGGAGTCGATGTCCATGGTCCCCATGACCGGCAACAAGCTCAGCGCCTCCCCCGAGGCGATGGAGCGCTGCGCCTCGGTCTACACCCCGATGGGCATCACCGCCGAGAACGTGGCCAACCGCTTCAAGGTGAGCCGCGAGGACCAGGACGCTTTCGCCCTCCGCAGCCACCAGAAGGCCGCCGAGGCCCGCAAGGCAGGCCGCTTCGAGGGGGAGCTGGTCACCGTGAAGGGCGTGCGCTTCGACAAGGGCGAGCACGTGTCCTTCGACTTCCGCACCGATGAGCTGATCCGCGCCGAGACGACCGCCGAGGGCCTTGCCGGCCTGAAGCCCGCCTTCTCCGCCAAGGGCAGCGTCACCGCCGGGAACAGCTCGCCGCTCTCCGACGGCGCCGCCGCCGCCCTCCTCCTGAGCCGCGCCAAGGCGGAGTCCCTGGGCATCAAGCCCCTCGGCTACTTCCGGACCTTCGTCGCGACCGGCGTCGACCCCGCCATCATGGGCATCGGCCCCATCCCGGCCGTGCGCAAGCTCCTCGCCAAGACGGGCCTGAGCATCGCCGACATCGATCTCTTCGAGATCAACGAGGCCTTCGCCTCCCAGGCCGTCTACGTGCAGCGCACCCTGGAGATCCCCGACGAGAAGCTGAACGTGAACGGCGGCGCCATCGCCCTCGGTCACCCCCTCGGCTGCACGGGCGCCAAGCTCGTCGCGACGGCCCTCCACGAGCTGCGTCGCCGCGGCGGCCGCTACGCCATCGTGTCGATGTGCATCGGCGGCGGCATGGGCGCAGCCGGCCTCCTCGAAGCCGCCTCCTGACCTTCCTCCTCCCGTCCCTCCGAGCGCCTTCTCCTTCAGCCTCTGCCTCCCCTTCGATCGTCGAAGCACCTCCCCGGACGGCATCCTGCCTGCCCCCAGGGCCCCACGGTGCGTGGGCGTGGGGGGGGTGGTGGGGCGTGCGCGCGCCTGGGTCCTCCCGTGCGAATCGCTCCTCGTAGAAATCTCGAGGTGACAGGAGGCGGGGAGGCAAGACCCTGGCGGAGGGGTGACCTGAAGGCCGGCGCTCGGCGCACGGGGCCCCCCCAGGCGCGCGCACGCCCCACCACCCCCCCCACGCCCACGCACTGCCCGACGCTGGTGGATCCCCCGGCAGAGGGATTGGAGAGACCCCGCGCCTTCTCTGGTGTGCGCGCTTCGCCCGAAACCGAGAGCGACCGCCCTCGTCCTCACTCTTCCACCCCGGAGCGAAGTCCTACTCCCAGAGCCCAAGGCAGCGAGAGCGAGGAGGAGGCGTGGGCGTGCGCGCGTGGGGGGGCCCCGTGCGCCGAGCGCCGGCCCTCAGGTCACCCATCCGCCAGGGTCTTGCCTCCCCCCTCCCAGGTCACATCGAGATTTCTACGAGGAGCGATTCGCACGGGGGGACCCACGCGCGCACGCCCACGCCTCCTCCTCGCTCTCGCCCCCGGGAGCCGCTGGTCAGCCTTTGACGAGCGACCTCACATCGATCTCGAGGTTCTCCTCCTCCGCCACCTGGTCCATCGCCTTCCGCACCTTCCCCACCGTGACCCCGGCAGGCACGTCGATCCGCGCCTCCATCCGGAAGAGCTGTGAGCCTGTCACGGGCGCCTCGTAGCTCGTGGCCTCCAGCGACACGATGTTCACGCCTGTCGCCGAGAGCGCCCGCGACACTGCCCGCACGATGCCCTCATGGTCCAGCGCCTCGGCCGTCACCACGCACGGAATGGCGGCTGCCCTGCGGTGCTCTTCGGGGCTCTTCGTGCGCCGCGCCAGCACCTGGAGCCCGGTCTGCTTCTCCATGTCGACCGTGCTCTTCTCCAGTGCCGCCACTTCCTCGGGGGATCCCGACACCAGGAGCAGCACCCCGAATTCTCCGCCGAGCACCACCATCCGGCTGTCTTCGACGTTGCCCCCGTGCTCCGTCACGTAGTGGGTCACCTCGGCGACGAGGCCGGGTCGATCGGGCCCGAGACACGAGAGCACCAGGAAGGCTTCAGTCGCTGTCATATGGGCGCCCAGTCTACGCGAACTCCTGCCTCTGTGGGCCAGGGGCCCTCACGGTGGATGCGTGGGACGCGCGGCGGGGCGTGCCCCTCGCGCTGGCCTCGGCCCATCCTTTCGCCTATAAACGGCCCCCATGTCTGTCCACCTCACCTCCTTCCAGGGCTCGATTCTCGACGCCGTCAAGAAAGCCATCGAGAGCAAGGTCGAGGGCTCGACGGCCGAGGTCACCGGCGGCGGGGGCCACTACAACATCGTCGTCACCTCGCCGGTCTTTGCGGGCAAGAGCATGCTGGAGAGTCAGCGGCTGGTGTACAGCGCCATCGCGCACCTCATGGCGGGCAACGATGCTCCCGTGCATGCCGTCGACAGCCTGAAGACGCGCGTTCCCTAGAGCGACGCCGCGACGCAGCGACGCAGCGACGCGGCGGGGGCGCTTCAGGGCGTCGCCGTGACGCGCCGGAGCGTCACCACGGCGACGCCCACCATCCATCCGAGGAGGCCGGTGGCGGCCACCTTCTGCAGCGCTGGCAGGGCCAGGAGCGTCGGGCCGCCCAGCACCACGCCCCGCGCGTAGAGGGCGGCGTCCACGAGCGCCGCGGCCACCGTGGCGGTGCCGAGCACCTGGAGCCTCGGGCGCGCGCGCAGGCCCCTCACCGAGAGCCACCCTGCCACGAGTGCCGGCACGCTGGCCACGAGCACGGCGGCGGCGTGGAGCTTGCCGAACACCAGGGAGGGCAGGAGCGGCACGGCGACGAGGCCTGCGAGGGACACCATCCCTGCGGCGCGCACCCACTGCCCGAGCTTTGCCTCCTCGGGGAAGAGCCGCGGCATCAGCCACCAGAAGGGCAGGAAGGCGCCCACGAGGAGCAGCATACCTGCCTGGGCCGGGCGTGCCCCGCGGTTGGGCACGCCGTTGAGCGCCACGGGCTGGGTCAAGTCGCAGACGAAATTGCGAAAGAAGTCGTGGCCATGGGCCTGCGCGTCCATCCACGTACCGCCGGGGTAAAGCACCATCGAGGCGGCGAGCAGCACCCCGGCGCCGAGCGCGCACCCGAGGAGCATCACCGCCAGCCGACGGTCCTGGGGTTCGCCGCGCATCCGCGCGACATCGTAGCCCAGGCCCGTCTGGAGGCACCTCGGCTGGCAGAGGGCAGGGCGCCTTGACGCAGGCCCGGCGCTCGCGTCAGGGCAGGCGCGGGCGCTTCTCGGGGCGGGCGCTCGCGGTTCATCACCGGGGCTCCATCCGGCCGTTCACAGCGGGGTCCCCAGCGGTGGAGAGCCTTATCTCGCTTCAATGACCTCGCTTCGATTCCCGATCTCAACGGAATCGTCCAGGCAGTCGCCCTGGATCTATCAACCAATGCCTCCAGGGAGTTCATGGCAATATGCCACGGTCGTGCACATGGCTGCCGCGCGTGCCGTCCAGGATGCGTGTCCAATCCCTGATCAAGGCTTTCTTCGCGACTATGAGACACGTGAAGCCATCATAGCTGACAGTCGGGCAGTGTGAGGCAATCACTGCAACCCGCATGGCAACGTTCGTTCAATGTCTCGCCATTTCCCTACGACAGCATCAGACCATTCCCCATCGTCCGCTCGTGGTACTCCCTATGAGGTCTCGAAATTGTCCCACATAGGTTGTGATCACTGTGATCACACCGGGCAATTTCTGCTCCGGTGCGTGAACATCCCACTTCCGCAGGGGGATACGGACCGCGAGAGCGCGGTCGTTACGCGACGACGGACAGTCCCACGGAGACCCGGCGCGAACCGGGAATGGGTGTGCACTGGGCCTTCGGGCCCCTTCCTCGCCGAATGAGGCCCCATGAACGACCGCTCGCGAGCGCTCATCCTCAACATCGACGATACCGACGCGAGTCGCTATCTCATCTCCCGCATCCTCAACAGCCATGGGTATGCGGTCATCGAGGCTTTGAACGGACTGGACGGGATCAGCCTCGCGGAGGAGCGGCAGCCTGACCTGATCATCACCGACGTGAAGCTGCCCGATCTGGACGGCTTCGAGGTCTGCCGGGCGCTCCGGTCGAACCCCGAGACGAAGGGCATCCCCATCGTGATGACCTCGGCGATGTTCACCACGAGCGGCAAGAAGGGGCTGGGGATCGAGAGCGGCGCGAACGCCTACGTCACCCAGCCGTTCGAACCGCTGGAGATGCTGGCGCTCATCCAGTCGCTCCTGCGCATCCGGCTCCACGAGCGGGAGGCACAGGAGCGCGCCGAGCAGCTCCTCGCGGCCGATCGGCGCAAGGACGAGTTCCTGGCGATGCTCGGGCACGAGCTGCGCAACCCGCTCTCGGCGGTCCTCACAGGGGCGCAGCTCCTTTCGCTGTGTGTCCCGCCCGGGGAGCGCGCCAGCAAGATCGCCGGCACCATCGAGCGGCAGGCACGCCACCTGACCCGCCTCGTCGACGATCTGCTCGACGTGTCGCGGATCACCCAGGGCAAGATCGAGCTGCTCAAGGAGCGCATCGACCTCGCCAAGAGCATCGATCAAGCCGCCCAGACCATGCGGCCGATGATCCTGAAGAACAGGCAGGAGCTGACGGTGATGGTCTCGGGGCGCCCGCTCTGGATGCACGGCGACGCGACGCGCATCGAGCAGGTCCTGTGCAACCTGATCACCAACGCCTCCAAGTACACGCCAGCAGGCGGGAAGATCGTGGTGACCGCCAGGCTGGACGAGGGCCAGGGCAAACCGAGGGCCGTGGTGTCCGTGCGGGATACGGGCATCGGCATCGCGCCGGAGCACCTCGCCAGCATCTTCGATCTCTTCTTCCAGGTGGACGGGGAGAACCTGGCGCGATCAGCCGGGGGTCTCGGCATCGGACTCACCATGGTCAGCCGCCTCGTCGCCCTGCATCAGGGCTCCGTCCGTGCCCTGAGCGATGGCCCCGGTACAGGCTCCGAGCTGGTCGTGGAGCTGCCGCTCCTCTCCGCGGACAATCTCCACGCGGGGCCTGTGGACGGTGCAGCGGCCCCCACGAACGGACACCACGTCCGTCGCCGGCGCGTGATGCTCGTCGACGACAACGTGGATGCGTGCACGCTGATGCAGGCCGCGCTGCAGATCGCCGGCCACCAGGTCGACATGGCGCACGATGGCGAGTCAGGGCTGCGCGCGATCCACGCGGGCAGCTACGACGCGGCCGTCATCGACATCGGCTTGCCGCTGCTCGATGGCTTCGCGCTGGCCCGCGCCGTCCGGAGCACGCCCCTGAGGACGCGCCCTTACCTCATTGCCCTGACCGGCTACGGCCGCCCCGAGGATCGCGAGCGCGCCCTCTGCGCCGGGTTCGACGAGCACCTGTCCAAGCCGGCCGACATCGATCGCCTCCAGTCAATGCTCCGGGCGGTCCCCCTCCAGGAACACCACCCGCACCCCCCGGCCCACACCGACGGCGCGGCAGACCGGCCGAGCTCCTGCCCGTAGGCCTGAGCGCGGCGTCGCTCACCGGCGTCGCCGTCACCAAGGCCTCCCCAGGCACCAGCGCGCGGCAGGAGACGTCAGCGCACGCACCGCGCTCACGCGTCGGTGAGGCCGCCGGTTGGGGCATCGTGCCCCCGCCACGTCGAGACACGTCAGCACCAGCACCTGAACACCCACGGGAGTGTCATCGCGGGTGCTGAACAGCGGCGTCGCAGCATGCAGATTTTGCGGCACGCCCCTGGATGAAGGTCCGCTAAAAAATCACTTCATGGCGCCTCTCGTCTCGTTCCTGAGCCAAGCGCACTGGGGGAACGCGGAGTTCCTCCAGCACGCGATCGACATCCTCCCGGATCCCATCTTCGTGAAGGACCGTCGGCACCGCTGGATGGCGATCAACCGGAGCTTCAGCGCGCTGCTCGGACAAGCCCCCGAGGCGATCATCGGCAAGAGCGACCCGGACTACCACCCCAAGGAGCAGGTGGAGGTCTTCTGGGAGCATGACGACCTGGTGTTCGACTCCGGCGAGCCCGACGAGAACGAGGAGGTCGTCACCGCCGGAGACGGCTCGCTGAGGACCCTCTGGACCCGCAAGTTCCCGATGAAGGCCGACACGGGCGAGGTGCTCGGGCTGTGCGGAATCATCACCGACGTGACCGTGATGAAGCAGCGGCTCCGCGAGGCGGAGCTGATCCAGGCGGAGCACATACGGCAGCAGTCCACGATCACGGCGCAGGCGGAGCTGCTCGACCGCATGGCGATGCCGGTGCTCCAGATCTGGCAAGGCGTCCTGCTCATGCCCATCGTCGGGGAGCTCAACCGCCAGCGCGCGACCCTGGCGCTCCAGAACCTGCTCGACGCGGTGGTGCGGAGCCAGTCGCATCACCTGCTCCTCGACCTCACGGGCATGCCCCTCGTCGACACCTCCGTGGCGCGGTACATCCTGCACGCCGTGAAGGCGGTGGAGCTGCTCGGCTGCACCTGCGTGCTGGTGGGCATCGGCCCGGAGATCGCGAGGACGCTCGTGCACCTCGACGTCGATCTCGGCAAGGTGGTCACGAAGGGCACGCTCCAGAGCGGCCTCGCCCACGTGCTCGGGCGCCTTCTCGGAGGGCAGCGCGCCGGCGCGGGCGCGAGGCGTGCTCAGGGAGCGTCGGCGCAGCAGCGGAAGCCGATGCTGTAGACCCGGAACGTAGCTCCAGGCAGCGCCCTGCAAAGGGCTGGTGCGCTCGTTCCATGCTCAGCAGCCCGGATGATGCGCCAGAGAGCATGCCACGTACTGCTGGTCGCGGGGCTCGCCGCGGGGCTCCCTGGCTGCTTCGCGGAAGACTGCCTGGACACACTGACGTGTGCGGAGGTGCCTGCGCCAGCCGCACCGGCGTGCGATGCGACCGCGGGCGCCGCGAGCCCTGCGTGCGGCGGGGTCTTCGTGAGCAGCAGCCTCGGGGACGATGCAAACCCGGGCACGCAGGAGGCGCCGGTACGCACGCTGGACAAGGCGCTGTCGCTCGCGGAGAGCGCAGGGAGCGCGGAGAGCCCAGGGAGCGCGGAGAGTGCGGGGAGCGGGGGGCGCAGAGCGCGGCGGGTGCTGGCGTGTGCGGAGGCGTTCGAGGAGCAGGTGGTGGTGGCGTCGGGCCTGGAGCTGTGGGGCGGCTACGACTGCACCGCAGGCTGGGCGTACGTGGGGGAGCGCAAGAAGACGGTGCTCACTGCGGGGAGCGGCGAGGTCCCGCTGCGGGTGGTGGAGGGGAGCGGGCGCGCGCCAGGGCGCGGCGGCACCGAGGCAAGAGGGGGCGAAAGCGTCGTGGTGGGAGAGATGACCGACACGACAGCCGTGGCCGGTTTCAGCGCAGGAGGAGGCGACGGTGCGGGCGCGCTGAGCGTGCACGCCGTGACGATCAGAGCGGCGGTCCTGCCGAGGCTGGCCCAGACCGAGGCCGCAGAGCGGGCGCCGGCGCACGCGGCACGGTGGCGTGCTGCGCGAGGCGTCGGCGTGGCGTCGTGGAGGAAAGGCAGGAGGAGGATCGGGAGGCCATCGCGGCCGCGGGTGCGCTCGGAGGCGCGCCACCGTCGGAACCAGCCTCGGCACGCGCGGAGGGCATCGTTGAAGCGGCTCCAGGCGCTGTTCAGGTTGAGGCCTTGGTGGCGCGCCACCTCGGGCATGGAGAGCTCGTCCAGGGCGTGCCGGATCAGGATCTCGCGCTGCTCTGGAGGGAGGGCAGCGAGCATGCGTTCGAGCAGGCGGCGGCGGTCCTCGTCGGCGAGGAGATCCTCGGACGAGCGGGCTTCCTCCGTGACGTCAGGCATCTCGCCGTGGTCGCGCAGCTCCTCATGGCGGTGCAGCGGGCGCCGCCAGTAGTTGCGCGCGTGGTTCCTGGCGATGGCGTATAGCCAGGGCGCCACCGGGCCACGGGTGGCGTCGTAGGTGCTCCAGGCGAGGCAGGCGGCGAAGATGACATCCTGGAGAAGATCGTCCCGGTCAGCGGGAGGGATGCGGTAGCGAACGAAGCAGCGCAGGACATCGGCGCGGTGCCGGGTGAGGAGGGTGCGCGCGCGCTGATCGTCCGTGGTGGAGAGGGAAGGCGCGTCCGAGGGGGCGCTGGCAGTGCCGGAGGGGAGCCGCATGAGAGGCCAGGGTGGGTGGAAGGGACAGTCCTCTCCACCCGTTCACCGGGTCACGCGCGTTCTGTTGGAAAATCGATCGCGAGGGATGGGGAAGGGCGCTCAGACCGCGTCGGCGCAGCAGCGGAAGCCGACCTCGTACCCGTAGTCGCCCTCGTCGTGGAAGGTGACCGTGGGCCGGCAGCGGGCGCGCACCGGGCCCCACCAGCCGCCCTTGATGCCGGAGCGGTGGGGGCTGCGCTCGTCGGGGCGCACCACCCACTCGTTGACGTTGCCGATCAGGTCGTAGACGCCGTGGTCGGAGCGGCACGAGGCCATGGAACCGGCGGGGAGCCGCTGGTCGATGGCGTCGAAGGCAGTGCGGCAGGCGTCGTCCTGCTGGCAGGCATCCCAGGGCGAGAAGACGAAGGTGCGGGGCCGGTAGGGGCGGTCGAAGTTGCACTGTGTGGCGTCGCGGGCGTGGCCGTAGACGTAGGGGCGCATCTCCTCGCCCTCGCAGGCGAAGTTGAACTCGGCCTCGGTGCAGAGGCGCTTGCCGGTCGAGGCACACAGGCCCCGCGCTTCCTCCCAGGAGGTGAGCACCCGGGGCTTCTCCCCGCGGCGGTTCGGCCACTCGTAGCGGTCCATGCAGAAGTTCATGGGCCTCCTGCGGTCCTCGAAGCAGGTGACCGGCTCGGCGTAGCGCAGGCACTGGCCGCGCTCGCGTCCGGGAGGCGCGCCCTTGATCTCCTGGTGCTCCAGGCAGCGCTGCTCGGGCGTGAGGCAGGCACTCCCGGCGACGAGGGCCATGCCCGCGGGGCAAGCCGGGTCGCCGGGCTCCTGGGGCGACGCGGTCTGCGCAGGCAGGGCTGGCGCGTCGGAAGACGGCGGCGCGGCCGAGGGCGAGGCGTGAGACGGCGGCGCGTCAGAGGGCAGCGCGGCCGAGGGCAGCGCGGCCGAGGGTGGGGCGTCTGAAGGTGGTGGCCCGGCTGGGAGGGGTTCTGGAGGCTCGGTGGCTGCGGGATCGCTGTCGGCGACCGCGGCGGCGCTGGGGGCGCCCTCGCCTACGGGCGCGCAAGCGCGGGCCGAGAGGGCGAGCAGGAGGGGCACGATGCAACGGTAAGGGCGAAGTCGAGGGCTGGACATGCGCGTTCGCTGGCGCCGTCGCGAGGACGCGGGTCCGCGGGTCCCGACAAGGGACGCGAAGGGACCGCAAGGAACAGGTGGCGCATGACCTGCTCAGCGAGGCGGAGCGTAGTGTGGGCCCTCGGGCAGGGGCAAAGAAGCAGCAGCGCGCGCGGGCGTGGCTCCGTGGACGCACCGCGCGCACCGCGTCACGCGCACCGCGCACCGCGCACCGCGCGCGCCACGCACCGGGTCAGCGCTTCACTGCTCGATGAAGATGCGCGGGGTCGCGTCGAGGTCGAGGGCAATCTTGCCGTCGGTCGGGGACAGCGGCTCGGTCGTCTGGGTCTGGCTGAAGTCCCAGCGGTGCGCGGCGAAGCTCCGGGAGGTTTCAAGGGCGTAGGTGGCCGTCGCGGTCTCGGCATTGCCGTCGGCGCGGGCCCAGAGCACCACGGCTTGCCGCATGTCGGGGAGGCGGAAGGCGGCGCCGCCGACGGAGGCGGGAAGGGCGAGCGCTTCGGAGGCGACCCGGTCGTGGCGCGCGTCGGCGAGGAGGGTGCCGAGGGTGCGGTAGGCCCAGCCGGTCTCGGTCAGCTCGGCCTGGTCGGGCGAGGAGAGCTGGCCGAGGTGGCGGTAGAGGCCCATCAGGCCGTAGGGGTCGGTGGTGCTGTCGTCGGCGGCGCCGTCGCCGAGGACGAACCAGTCGACGCCCTCGATGCCCGCGGCCTGGGCAGAGGTCATGACCTTGAGCAGGTAGTTGCGCGCGTAGGCGGCGCCGCCCGGGTTCTGGCCGATGGCGAGGCGAGGCGCGCCGGTCTCGGTGACGATCCAGCCCTTGCCGCTGACGCCCGCCGAGGACAGCTCGGTGGCGAGCTCGTCGTGCAGGCCGAGGAAGCCGCTGACGCCGCTGTCCGAGCTGCCCGGGGTGTAGAGCGGGTAGTAGTGGAAGCTCACCACGTCGAAGTAGGCGGCGCCGGTCTCGGGGTAGGCGTCGGAGACCGCGCCGCCCTGGGGGTCGTCGGTGTAGCGCAGGACGGCGGAGAGGAAGCTCGGGTAGCCGATGCCGCCGAGCGCCACCTGGGCCTCGGGATCGGCGAGGTGCGCGGCTTCGTACGTGACGCGCAGCATGCGCACGTAATCGAAGATGGAGCCGCCGAAGCGGACCAGTTGCTCCTTGGTCGGGGGCTCGGTCCACCAGGTCTGTGTGGCCTGCCAGTCGGAGACCCAGTCGGGCTCGTTCCAGACCTCCCAGGTGCGCACCCAGGGCTTGTAGGTGCTGACGGTGGCGTGCACGTACGCGCCCCAGGGGTTGCCGGGGTTGATGGAGCCGTCGGGGAGGGTGATGGGCTCGTAGAGGTCGCGGGGAATGTAGTGTTCGAGCTCCCAGTCCGGGGTGCCGCTCGGCGCGGTGGAGTGCTCGGCGGTGGGGCCGATGAGGAAGGCGGCGTGGCGGCTCATGCCGAGATCGGCGTAAGCCTCCATGTCGCCCACCTCGATGTCGACGCCCCAGGTGTCGAGGTGGGTCTCCGAGAGCTTGAGGCGCGAGCCGTTCGCGCCGGCATCACGCGCCAGCTCGGCGAAGATGGCGTCGTTCCAGCCGCTGTTGGGGTAGCCGAAGTTGACGCCGTACCGGAAGGGCTGGCCAAGGTCGCCGGAGCCTCCGCCCTCGCCCCCCTGGCCTCCTCCCGCGCCATCGCCGCCGGTGCCGGAGGATGCACCAGCGCCGTTCGCGCCCGCGCCCTCGGTGCTGCCGCTGCCGTCACCTCCACAGGCTGCCGCGAGAGGCAGGAGCGCAGCCGCGGCGAGGACGAGAGAAGCAGCGCGTCGATGCATGGCGAGACCTCCGGTGAGCGCGTCAGGGAACGCGCGAGGCGGAGTCTATCCGAGCGGCTGCACCGTGGGTTGGGCCACGCTGGAGGCGCGATGCGTTCGTGCGGGAGAGGTGCCGACGCTGGAGGAGAAATGCGCGTCTGCTGCAGCGAGGGACGCGGGCGCCGGGGACAGTGACAGGGGGTGACAGGACCCCGAGCGCGCGTCGGAGGGGCTTACTGGCCCTGCTGAATGGGAGGCCGGACGTGGCCCGTGGGGCTGGGGTTGTAGACCAGCTTCGGGGTGAAGGGAGAGATGGAGAAGAGGATCGTGAACACCACGAGGAGGGTCACCACGCCAAGCCCGACGAGCTTGAACGTGGGCCAATCATTCGTATCTTCCTCGCCCTTCGGGCTCACGACCTTCGCGCTCATCACATCCTCCGTGGTGCCACCCGGCAACAGGCGGCAGGCGTCACATCTGACAAGGATCCGCGCCGACGTCAATGTCGTGGCGGCGGAACCTTCCGGGCGGGAGGTTGGCGGGAGGTGGCGGAGGTGACGTGGGGGCGCGAAAGCGAACAGGACGGGGTGGGGGTGGCCGGGGTGGCCAGGTGGCCGGGGTGGCCGGGAGAGGCCGCGGAAGGCATGCAGGGGCCGCTCGGGAGGGCGGGTGGTCTTGGGGGGCGTCAGGCGGCGTCAGGCGGCGTCAGGCGGCGAACACGTTCAGGTAGATAAGACGGTGACCAGGTTGGCCACGAGGAGGTTGTGCGCCTCGGAGGCGCCTGCCATGGCGAACACCTCACCCCGGAAGAACGCGTGCTTCTCCGGCGCGTTGTGCTCCCAGGCGAGGTACTCGTCCACGGTGCAGGCGCGCCTCGCCGCAGCGTCGGTGCTCATGGCGTCGACGCTACCACCGCGGAGGGGCCGGGCATGCGGCCCAGGGCCACGAAGACGCGGTGGGGGATGGAGAGCGGGTCGCCCGGGAAGCGGTCGCGGAGGAGCGCTGCGTGCTCCGCGTCGAAGCGCGCCACCTCGTCGGGCGGGAGAGAAGCGCCCACACCCTGGCTGGCGCGGATGCGGCCTCGCCAGCCCTCGTGCGTGTAGAGGACCGGGTGGTCGTAGGAGAAGGTCTCGACCTGGAGGAAGCCGCCTTCGTCCAGGTCCTGCGCCCAGCGAGGGTAGATGCCGGCGGCGTGGCCGAAGCGGACATGAGGTTTCTGCTGGGTGGGGTTGAAGTGCTCGATGAGCGCCTCGGTGGCCTCGACGACGTTGCCAGGCAGGGGGAGCCAGTCGAAGGTGGCGAGCACCAGGGCGCCGCCGGGGCGAAGCACGCGCCGGGCCCCGACGAGGGCCGCGGGGCGGTCGAACCAGTGCCAGCACTGTCCGGCGGTGACCACGTCGACGCTGCCGGCGGGGAGCGGGAGGGCCTCGACGCGGGCCTCGACGTACCTGACGGCGACGGCCGCCGCCTCGTCGAGCTGCGCGGCAGCGGCGAGGAGCGCAGGCGCGATGTCGACGCCGGTGACGCTGCAGCCGCGCCGCGCGAGGCCGCGGGCGAGATCGCCGGTGCCGGTGCCGAGGTCGAGGATCTCCTGGCCGAGGAGGCCGACGCCGTGGTCGGCGAGGCGCGCGTAGAGGGAGGGAGGAAAGCCCACGCGGTGGCGGGCGTAGTCCTGAGCGGTGCGGTCGAAATCGACGGGCGGAGGAGCCTTCATCAGGGCAGATTCCAAGGTGATATCGAACGATAACACGTAATCATAACAGGAGCCCGCGAAGGGCTGCGCGGCATGGCATGCCCCGTGGTGAACGTTGCTCGGAAATGCGAATGGTGCTCGTCGGGTGACGTCTCGTTCCGTGCAGTGCTGTGCGCGCTGCATGCTATGAGGCTGGTACATGCAGAGGCCTACCTGGCGCGCACAGATCCGTGGTGGTCGTCTGACGCTCGACGAGCCTGTCGACCTGCCTGATGGCGACGTGGAGCTGGGGATCATCGAGCGACAGGACGTGAGCTGCGACTAACTCTTGTTCGTCGTCACTCCGACTGAGGAGGAGCAACTCAAGGAAGCTGCCAAGGATCGCGGCCTGTTGCTCGAGGTCAGGCAGAGTCCCATCGGTGACTACTGCGACTTCGGGACCGTCGGCGTATCACGGCTACACCTCATCAAGATCGATGAAGGCATGCTTCGACACCGGGGCTCAGCAGCCCAGGCAATCCGCTGGATGGACTGGTCTGGTGCTCGGGGCGTCATCGCTGTCGGGATGGCATTCGGGGTGGATCGGAGCACACAGCGACACGGAGACGTCCTCGTGTCCACGCACCTCCTGCCTTACGATCCGCGCACCATCAAATCCAACAACGAGATCCCGCTGTCCGAGTACCCCAAGGTGCAAGCGCTTCCCGCGAGCAGAGGACTGCTCGGGATCCTCGACAGAGAGAGTGGCCGCGTGTCAGAGCGCGCCTTCACCGTGCATCGTGACGCGCTGCTCTCCGGCGCCGCCAAGATTCACTCCAGGACCTTTCGGGCTCATCTGCTCACCGCGCTGGGCTCACGAGGGAAGCCGATCATCGGCGGCGAGATGGAAGGCGCAGGGCTCCTGGGAGCAGCAGAACAGGCAGCCTGGCTTGTCGTGAAAGGCATCGTAGACTTCGCGGACGAGGAGAGAGACGACGAGTTCAAGAAGGTACGCGACGTGGCATGCAGAAACGCTTCGGGATTGGTGCTGGATGCGTTCTTGAACGACCAGGTGGAGAGGTCACGGTGAGCGCCATGAGCAACCTCGATGGGCTGTTCAAACCCAGTGAGGACGCGGAGCTGTCGCATGTCGCACGGCTCTGGCTTCAGCGCATCCGCCGAGGAGAGAAGGCACAGGTCGAGATCGAGCGGAAGCGTAGCGGCCTGTCTTATGGCCCAGCCATGTTGAAGATCATCCTCAACGGAAACAGAAGGGATGTGCAGCAGGAGGCGTGGGATACCCACCTGAGTCAGGTACTGGCATCGGCAAAGGTCAAGGCGGTGAGCGAGGAGAACGAGACCTTGCGCCTCGCGCTGATGCTTTCGGACTGGTTCGAGGATCCAGGAAGACGGTTTGGTGACGACTACTTCAACAGCGTGCTCGTGGCGTACCTGAAACAAGGACCTCTGGGCGAAGCTCCGAGTGTGCAGGACATCCTTCGCTACGTTCACGCGAATGCGCCCTACAAAGGAGGGCACCACTACGTCGAATGCCGCGACGAAGTGAACGCCATCTTCCAGAGAGCGGCACAATCGCTCCTCGCTACGGGGTACAAGCGCAACGAGGCTGAGCGCCTCCTCGTGCAAGCCGTAGCGACGTTCCTGGACGATCGCTTCAGCGTCACCAATCGCCGCATGCTCGGGCTGCTCTGAATCGAACGCAGCATCCTCAGCCCTGCGTGTGGGTACGCGCAGCCGGCAACCCCTAAGATCTGCCGTAAACGGGGATGGCGGCGCCGGAGATGTCGCGCGCGGCGTCGGAGAGGAGGAAGGCGATGACGCCTGCGAGGGAGGGGATGGAGACCCAGGCGCTCACGTCGGCGGTGGGCATGCCTTCGCGGTTCTGGGGGGTGTCGATGAGGTTGGGGAGGACGGCGTTGACGCGCACCCGCTGCGGCAGGACCTCGGCGGCGACGGCCTGGGCGAGGGCGACGACGGCGGCCTTGGTGGCGGTGTAGTCGGCCATGCCGGCGCCCAGCTCGGGTCGAAGGACGGGGCGGGCGCCGACCACCACCACGCTGCCGGCGCGGCGGGTAACCATGCCCGGGAGGAGGGCGCGGAGAGCGTTGCGGACGGTGTCGAGGTTCTGGTGGAGGAGGGTCCGGTAAGGGCCGTCGTCGCGCACTTCGTGGAGGGGGGTGCCGCCCTGCCAGCCGCCGGCGACGAGGGCGGCGCCCGCGGGAGGGCCGACGCGGGCTTCGATGTCGCGCAAGGTGGCGGTCCAGTCCCCGGGTGATGCCACGTCGGCGGTGATGCCTACGCAGGCGTCGCCCAGCTCGGCTTCGAGGGCGCGGAGGTGCGCGGCAGCGGTGGGCCTCGCCACGGCGGCAACGCGGTGACCGCGGGCGACGAGGAGCTTCGCGAGGCCCGCGCCGAGGGCGCCGGTGGCGCCCGTCACCACGATGGCGGTGCCTGCCTCCACGTCCTCCCTCGCGGCTCCTGCCGTGCTCCCCGCCATGACCTGCTGCGTGCTCTCCTTCGCGCTCGCCTCGGTGTCCGCCGTGGTCTCCGCCATGAGCACCACGCTACCGGCTCGCTGTGCCGGAGTAACGGGCTGTTTGACAGGAGAATTCAGCGGATGGTACGCCCGGCAGAGGGGTGCTCGGTGCGGCAGACCTGCGGCGACGCGAGCACCCCTCCACCGAGGATGCCATGACGCTGGTCCCTTCCCCTCGCTCGAACCGGAGCGCCTCCACTGAGCCCGAGCCGGGCGCGCTGCCGCGTGTCGGACGCACGGCGCGCACGACGCGACGCTTGCTGACCACCCTCGCCGCGGGGCTCGTCGGCCTCGGGGCGCTCGCGTCGCCCTCCGGAGAGGCGCTGGCGCAGACGGATCCGACGAGGGCCGGCGGGGAGACCGGCAACGGCGCCGGGATGGACCTGCACCTGTTCCGGCCCGCGCTCGACTCGAAGGGGTTCTTCTCGATCAACGGCGCGGACATCCTCGGCGCCAACGACATCAGCCTGGGCCTGGTGATCGACTACGGTCACAACGTCACCCCGCTCGCGTCGAACCCGGACGACACCGACGCGCTCCTCACGCACGCCTTCCAGGGCACGTTCCAGTTCAACTACGGCATCGCCAACTGGCTGGTCGTCGGCCTCTCGGCGCCCGTGGTGCTGAGCGGCGGCGGCGCCATCCAGGAGCTCGGGCCGACCGGGGCCACGTACGCCGACGACGACGCCGACGCGCAGGCGCTCGGGAACCTGGCGCTGCACGTGAAGGTGCGGCTCCTCCGGCCGAACTCGGACCCCATCGGCCTCGCGGTCATCCTGCAAGGCGGCTACGGCGTCGGCGGGTCTCCGGACCTGAGCGCGGAGCCCGGCTTCTGGTACTGGCCGCAGGTGGTGGCGGAGCGGCACTTCGGGTCGACCGGGATGTTCCGCATCGGCGCGAACGTGGGCTTCCGCGGGCACACCGGGGAGAACGCGGCCTACGGGCTGCGCGCGGACGGGTCCCCGCAGCTCGAGAACGGCACCCTCGAATACGGCAACCTGGTCACCGGCGGGCTCGGGGTGAGCCTGCGGGTGCTCGACCCGCTGGACCTCGTGGCCGAGACCTACGGGACGTACCTGGTCGGCGGCGACAGCGACAGCAAGCAGCGGATCAGCGCCGAGGCCGTGGGCGGCCTGAAGCTGTTCATCGAGCGCAACAGCTTCCTCATGCTGGGCGCGGGCGCGGGGTACATGCCCGGCTTCCAGTCGGCGGCGCTGCGCGGGACCATCGGGTTCGTGTTCGAGCCGTCGATCGGCGACCGCGACGGCGACGGGATCAAGGACGACGAAGACGATTGCCCGGACGAGCCGGAGGACTTCGACGGGTTCCAGGACACGAAGGGCGACTCGCCTCCCGGCAAGTACGGCTGCCCCGATCCGGACAACGACAACGACGGGATCCTCGACGTCGACGACCGCTGCCCGAACAACCCCGAGGACCGCGACGGCGACGAGGACGATGACGGCTGCCCCGAGGGCAACGACGGCGACCGCGACGGCGACGGGATCCTCGACTCGCGCGACAAGTGCCCTGACGATCCCGAGGACAAGGACGGGTTCCAGGACAAGGACGGGTGCCCCGATCCGGACAACGACAAGGACGGCATCCCGGACAAGGAAGACCAGTGCCCGAACGATCCCGAGGACAAGGACGGGTTCGAGGACGAGGATGGGTGCCCGGATCTGGACAACGACAAGGACGGCATCCCGGACGTGAAGGACCAGTGCCCGAACGAGCCGGAGACGTTCAACGGGAAGGAAGATCAGGACGGGTGCCCGGACAAGGGCGGCGTCATCGTCGAGGAGAACAACATCCTCATCCTGGAGAAGATCAACTTCGAGACGGGTAGCGCCAAGATCCTCCCCTCGTCGAACGAGATCCTCGACGCGGTGGCGACGACGCTGAAGGCACACCCGGAGTTCACGCTGATCGAGGTGCAGGGCCACGCCGACGAGCGCGGCAACGACCTGATCAACCTGCGGCTCACCGAGGCCCGCTCGAAGTCGGTCGTGGAGGCGCTCGTCGAGCGCGGAGTGAAACGGGAGGCCCTGCGAGCGATGGGCTACGGCGAGTTCTGCCCGCTGGAAGCCGCGCACAACGCCGACGCCTGGGAGAAGAACCGCCGCGTGGAGTTCAAGGTGGTGCGCAGCGACAAGGGCCCGACGGGCGTGGAGCTGGGCTGCCAGGCCGCCCGCGACAAGGGCGTCAAGCCGCCGCCGCCCTGAGCCTCGCTTGCCCTGGTGCGGGGGCCTCTCGGCCCCCGCGCCCCCTCCTTCTCACGCACCCACCTTCACCGCTCACTCACCCCGCAGAGCACGGAAAAGAGCCGGGCCGCTCCGGGGAGGCACCGGGTACGATGGAGCCATGAAGCGCTCTCTCCTGCTCTGCCTCGCCGCGGTGGCGCTCTCCTCCGCGGCAGGCTGCGTCGACACGGACGCGACGGTGTTCGTGGACCCGTCGATCAGCGAACCCCAGGTCCTGCTCACCAGCGCCGCGCTGGGCACGGCGCTCAGCGGGGACTTCGTGCTGTCGTTCCACCTGGGGCCGAGGGCGAGCGGTGCGAGCGAGGTGACCTTGCAAGGGTTCTCGCTCACGGACGAAAACCAGGAGACGACCTTCGTGGCGTCGCTGCCGGTGAACGCGGCGGCAACGTTTCCCCTGACAGTCGGGGTCGGAAAGGACGTGTCCGTGGACGTGAGCTTCTCCACGGAGCCAGACAGCGGGATCGACGCGAATGCGCTCTGCGGCGGCACGCTGGCCCGCATCGTGGGCTCGATCCAGGACTCGCTCCAGGATGGGGCGACGCCGGTGACCTCCGAGCCGTTCGGCGTGGGCTGCACGCTGTGAAGGCCTGCGCCGCTTGACGCGCTGACGTCCGGTGCCAGAGGCAGGCGATGCCTCGTCACCGCTGCCCGCTCTCCCCTCCCCGCCTGGTCCTCGGTCTCCTCGCCTGTGGCGCCGTCCTCGCGGTCAGCCCTGGAGCCTCCGCGCAGGAGGCCGGTGCCCAGGACACCGATACGCAGGAGACCGACACGCAGAGTGCCGTCGCGCAGGACGCCGTCGCGCAGGACGCGCCGCCGCCCCCACCTCCACCTGGCCTCCCCGAGCGCGCCGTGCAGGCGCCGTCCCCGTTCGTGGTGGCAGCGCCAGCCCCCGCTGCAGCACAGCCGTCGTGGTTCCGCTTCCGCGCGGTGGCGGAACTGGGGTTCCTGGCGATGCTCTCGCACAAGGTGCAGTTCGGGAGAGACGGGACCTACTTCGACTACGTCGCGCAGGGCGGGCAGGACACGCTCTTCCCCGTGGCGCGGTTCAGCGCCGAGGCGGAGCTGTTCCGGCACCACCAGGTCGTGTTCCTGTACCAGCCTCTGGAGCTGAGCACGGAGGTGGAGATCGGGCGCGACCTGCGCGTCGATGGGCTCACCTTCCCCGCAGGCACGCCGATGGCGCTCAGGTACGGGTTTCCGTTCTACCGCCTGAGCTACGCCTACGACCTGTTCCTGGATCCGAAGCAGGAGCTGTCGTTCGGGGTGTCGCTGCAGGTCCGCAACGCCACCATCGACTTCGCCTCGCAGGACGGGACCCTGTTTCGAAGCAACCGCGACGTGGGGCCGGTGCCGCTCCTGCGGAGCCGGGGCCGGGTGACGCTGAACAGCGGGCTGTTCCTGGGGTACGAGGTCGATGGGATCTACGCGCCCATCAGCGTGCTGAACGGGAGCGACAACGAGGTGACCGGGGCGCTCGTGGACCTGAGCGTGCGCGCGGGGCTGCCGCTCGTGGCGGGCACGGAGGCGTTCGTGAACCTGCGCTACCTGGGCGGGGGCGCGGTCGGGCAGAGCGACCCGGAGCCCCCGGGCGATGGGTACACCCGGAACTGGCTGCACTTCATGACGGTGTCGCTCGGCGCCGCGCTCGGGTCACCCTGAGGGAAAGCGCCGCGCGGGGCGACGCGCAGGGCACGAAAGGCGCGGAATCGAGGGGCCCGGTACATCGGGATTTTTTTCCAGGCCCGCTCCGCGCCCGTATCACTACTGTCTCCGGGTCAGTCGCGCGGGGGGCAGCCGGAGGGATGGACGCTCCACCTGAAGCGCGACGACGAGACCACGAAAGGAGCACTCGGCCATGACGACGCGCGTGAATCCCATTCCCGACGGCTACAAGTCGGCGATGCCCTACCTGTCGGTCGCCGGCGCTGCTGCCGCGATCGCGTTCTACAAGGAAGCGTTCGGCGCGGAGGAGACGCTGCGCCTCGAAGAGCCCAGCGGGAAAGTCGCCCACGCCGAGATGCGGATCGGCACGGCCTCGTTCTCGCTGGCCGACGAGTACCCGGAGATGAACATCCGGGGACCGAAGTCGATCGGCGGGACCGGGGTGATCATCCAGGTCTACGTGGAGGACGTGGACGCGCTGTTCAAGCGCGCCGAGGCCGCGGGGGCGACGGTGAAGCGGGCACCGACGGACGAATTCTACGGGGATCGCTCCGGCACGCTCGAAGACCCCTTCGGCCACGTATGGATGTTCCAGTCGCACAAGGAAGACGTGTCGCCCGAGGAGATGAAGCGGCGGTTCGCGGCGTTCTTCACAAAGTGAGCGCCTGGTCTGCGCAGGGCGGCTGGTGGTAGAACCGGGCATGCGCACCGCGACCCGGGAGGAGCCGATCGAGGGCCGCAAGCAGGCCGTGCAGGACCACTGGCAGCGCGAGACCTGCGGGACGCGCGGGGTGGACGGTGACGACCGGAGAGCGTTCTTCGATCGGATCGAGCAGGAGCGCTACACCTGGGAGCCGTACATCCCGGAGTTCGCGCAGTTCGAGCGGGGACGCGGGAAGAAGCTCCTCGAAGTGGGCGTCGGCGCCGGGACGGACTTCACCAACTGGGTGCGTCACGGGGCCGACGCGACGGGGGTCGACCTGACCGAGCGCGGCGTGGCGCTCACCCGGGAGCGGCTCGCGCTGGAGGGGCTCTCCGCGAACGTGCTGCGCGCAGACGCGGAGAACCTGCCCTTCGCGAACGATACGTTCGACCTCGTCTACTCGTACGGCGTGCTTCACCACAGCCCCCACACGGTCAGGGCAGTGTCGGAGGTGTACCGGGTGCTGAAGCCCGGGGGCACGGCGCTGGTGATGATCTACCACCTGCACTCGTGGGCGGTGTGGATGGTGTGGGCCGCGAACTGCGCGGCACGCGGCAAGCCCTGGAAGAGCCCACGCTGGGCCGCCTACCACCACCTGGAGAGCCCCGGGACGAAGACGTACACGCAGGAAGAGGCGCGGGTGCTGTTCTCGGACTTCTCGCAGGTGCAGCTCAGGTCCCAGCTCAGCTCCGGGGACCTCCTGTCCTTCAGGGCGGGCGAGAAATACCAGGGTGGGCTCCACAAGCTCGCCTGGAAGTACTACCCGCGCGGTCTCGTGCAGCTCACCGGCAACCGCTTCGGGCTGGCGCTGATGATCGAGGCCACCAAGTAGAGATGCGTTCAGGGTGAGGGCTGCGCGAGCGCGGGCTTCACGCCCATGGCGTGGAGGGCAAAGGACAGGGAGTCGGCGAACATCTCGACGCGGCTCTTCACCTGGTCGGCGCCGCCGTGGCCCGAGTGGCGCTCCACCCGGAGGAGCACGGGCTGAGCGCCCGTCGAGGCGGCCTGCAGCGCCGCCACCGTCTTCCACGCATGCAGGGGCGCCACGCGGTCGTCGGCGTCCGCGGAGAGCATGAGCACCGCGGGGTAGGCCGTGCCCGGCTTGACCCGGTGGTAGGGGGAGTAGCCGATCAGCGCGCGGAAGGTGGCCTCCTCCTGGGGAGAGCCGTACTCGGCGATCCAGGTCTTGCCGTCGCCGAAGAGGGGATAGCGGATCATGTCCAGCACCGGGACGGCGCAGAGCGCGACACGGAACAGCTCGGGGCGCTGGGTGAGCGCCGCGCCCACGAGGAGCCCGCCGTTCGAGCCTCCCTCGATGGCGAGCCGATCGGCGCGGGTGTAGCCGCCCTTGATCAGGTACTCGGCCGCAGCGATGAAGTCGTCGAAGACGTTCTGCTTCCTGGTGAGCATCCCGGCCTGGTGCCAGGCCTCGCCGTACTCGCCGCCGCCGCGGAGGTTGGGGATCGCGACGCCGCCGCCCGCGTCGAGCCACGCGACCACGTCGGTCTGGAAGGAGGGGGTGAGGCTGATGGTGAAGCCGCCATAGCCCGAGAGCATGAAGGGCGTGGAGCCATCGCGCGGTGCGCCGCGGCGGCGCGCCACGAACATCGAGACCTGGGTGCCGTCGCGGGAGGGGTAGCGGACCTGCTCCACCTCGTAGGCGGCAGGGTCCACGGGCGCCTTGATCGTGTACCAGGGCTTCGCTACGCCGCTCGCGATCGAGACTTCGAGGATGGTGCCCGGCGTGGTGAACGAGGTGAAGTAGACGTAGCCCACGTCGTCATCGGGCTCGCCCACGACGCCCCAGGTCGAGCCGATGCCCGGCAGGGCCACGGTCCCCTTCCCCTTCGGCTTGCCGTCGAGGGTGCGGATCTGGATCTCGCTGCGGGCGCTGCGGAGGTACTGGAGCGCGAGGTGCCCTCCGATGACCCGCACGTCTTCGAGCACGCCTTCCTTGTCCTCGGGGACGATCTCCTCCCACCCGGCACGCTCGGGCTTTGCAGGGTCCACGCGGAACACGCGGCCACGCGGGGCGCCCTCGGTGGTGCGCAGGTAGATGCGGTCCTTCCACACGAGGGCTGCCACGGTGCCGTCGTGGCCCTTGACCAGAGGCACCCAGGCGGCGTTCGGCTTGCGCATGTCGCGCAGGTGAAGCTCGGGCACGCTGGCGCCGCGGATCACCGAGACGAGCAGCCAGTGTCCATCGCGCGAGAGGTGGGCTTCGAGCTCGGTCTCGGGGTTGCCGGTGGCCGGGAAGATCACCTTGTCCTCCGCGGGGGCAGTGCCGAGCTTGTGGAACTTGACCTCGGAGCGGCCCGGCAGCTCCGCCGCGGGGATCTTGGGGTCCATGGGAAGGGCGACGTAGTAGAAGCCGTCGCCCTTGGGGGTCCACTGAGGGTTCGCGTACTTGGCGCCCGGGATGACGTCGACGTCGCTGACCTTGCCGGTGGCCACGTCCTTCACGTGGAGGACGCCAGCGTCGGCGTTGTTCGGGTGGACGACATAAGCCAGGGTCTTGCCGTCCAGGGAGACCTTCCAGAGGCCGAGCCCCGTGCTGCCGTCGGCGCTCAGCGAGGCGCCATCGAGGAGGACGTTCTCCTTCGGCGCGCCCTGCGCACTCTCCGCCTTGGTGGGCGCCTTGCCGCGGGCGCCGGTGGCTGCGGGCAGCTCGCGCCAGTACACCACCCGCTTCTCCTGCTTCGCCTCCTGCCGCGTGTAGAAGACGCGGTTGCCTCGCTTGAGCGGGGCGGAGGCCCGCTCCAGGTAAGAAAGGGCGCTCAGACGCTCGCGCAGGGCGTCGCGGCCGGGCAGGTCGGCGAGGACCTTCCGGGTGAGGTCGTCCTGCGCGGTGAGCCACGCCTTGGTCTCGGGCGAGGTGCCGTCCTCCAGCCAGCGGTAGGGGTCGGCAACCTCGACGCCGAAGAAGGTGTCCACGGTGGCCGTGGCGCGGGTCTTCGGGTAGGCGAGCTTTCCAGGCGCCGTGGTGGCCGTGGTCGTCGCCGGCGGCGTGGCAGCGGCAGGGGACGCGGGCGGTGGCGGAGCCGGCGAGGCCGGAGGTGGCGCGCAGGCCGCGAGGGCGGTGAGGAGGGGCAGCGCGAGGGCGAAGGGGCGGCGAGGCGAGGGTCGCATGGGATGGGCTCCTGCGGCGTACCCTCGGACGAAGGGAGGAGCGGGGCAAGCCCTTGGGGGCAGGTTCGAACCGCGGCCCTGCGGTCAGCGTGAGAGCGCCTCCAGCGCGGCGTGCAGGGGCGCCGCCTTCGCAGGATCGATCATGGCCACGTAGGCGATCTTCCCCCTCAGGTAGGCCTCGAAGTGGGGGATCTTCTCCCGGTTCTGAGCTTCGAGGCCGGTGGCCTTCGCGGCGTGGAGGATGGCCCGGAGGCGCCGCACCTCGTCCCTCGGTACCCCGAGCTTGTCGTTGACGACGATGCCCGTGACCTCCTGTCTGCCAGAGGCGCGCTGGACGCGACCCTTCCTCGGGTTGAGGGCGAAGCCCTCCTCGGTGACGATGTGCCTGACGCGCGCCATGAGCATGGCGAGGTCGCCGCGCCTGCCCTCGGGCGCCGAGAAGGTGAGGTCATCCGCGTAGCGGGTGTAGGTCCAGCCATGCTTCTCGGCCATGCCGGTGAGGCGGCGGTCGAGCTTGCGCGCGACCTGGTTGGAGAGGGCCGGGCTCGTCGAGGCTCCCTGGGGCAAGCCACGCTCGCCAACGGCCACCCAGGTGCGCTGTCCCTCGTACTCGACCGGGCGACGCGGAGGCTCCGTGCAGAGCAAGGCGAGGACGGTGGCGACGGCCGGGGAGTAGCCAAGCCGCCGGAAGACGCCGCGGACGCGCGGGAAGGTGATGGTGGGGAAGAAGTCGCTGAGGTCGAGGTTGACCACGAGATCGCGGCCGACGTGAGGGCGCGCGTTGGTGACCGTGGAGCGTCCTTTGACGAAGCCGTGCGCCGGCGGCTCGACAGGCAGCTTGTCGAGGATCTCGCGGAGGATCCAGTGCTGGGCGCGTTCGAGGGAGGCATGCGGGGCGGCGAGGAGGCGCTTGCCGCCGGAGCGCTTGGGGATCTCGAAGTAGACGTAATGGGGCCGCTCGACGGCGTCGCTGTGAAAGCAGAGCCAGCGCAGGCGGGAGATGGAGACGCCGAGCGCCTTCGCCACGTCCGCCGGTGAAGCCAGGAGCGGGAGGCCGCGCGCCGCGAGCGCCTCGATGTGAGAGCGCCTGTCCGCGAGCCCCGCAGAGACGCCAGCGCCGAGGTAGACGATGTCCTCCGCCCTGCGGCGCGCGATGGCCTCGGCGCGCTTGCGCCGGCGCTCCACGGCGTCGCGCCGCTTCTGCTCCTTGCGGGCAGCGCGCTCGCGCTTGAGGTCTGCCAGCGCCTGCTCCGCATTCCTCGCGGCGGAGAGCGCGACGAGGCGCGAGGCCTCGCGATGCTTGAGCCAGAGGTCACCGACGCGATGAATCTCGACGATCTGCTCCTCGGTGAGGAGCCCCAGCAAGATCAGGCTGCGATCGATGAGGGCAGTGCGCTCGTCACTCTGGGGAGGGATGACGTCGACCCGGCCAATCCACGCGGTCCGGAAGGGGTTGATGGTGAGGGCACGCCTGCGAATCTCGGCCGCGCTCATGCTCATGATGGCGCGGGTGGTGACCGCAGGATCAGTGCTGAAGGCCTCCGTGATCCACTTGACGAAGGTCCTGCGAGACGCCGCAGGAGCCCCCGACGCCGCCGGAGAAGTCGAGGTGGCCGCCCCCTGCGAGGCCTTCGTCCCTGACCCGGAGGTTCCCTTCGTCGCAGCCCTCTGCGCGGGCGCTCGCTGGGTGGGCGCATCGTACGGCGGCGCCTCCGTCCCCTCACCCTTGCCGCCGCCGAAGAACGCTTTGACCCTGTCCCAGAAGCTCATCGTCGCCTTCGCCGCTCCCGATCCGCTTCCTGCGACAGCTCCAGCCCTCCAAGGAGGCCCACCCGCCCGACGACTCGCTCCTGACCACACCCGATCACCCAGGGCGCCGTGGCCTCGACGACGAGAGGTTCCGCCGTCAGGCAACTCCCTGGGTCTTGTCGTCGAGGCCTAAGGCGCCCAGACGCACATCGGGGGTGGGAATGCATGGGAGAACGAACGCCACCGCGGCGGAACGCCGCAGCATGTTGGGCTCGAGCGGGTGGACCTCCTTGCAAGGCTGGAGTCCGGCGCACCATACCCGATCGCTGCGCGCAGCTCACCGTTTGCGATCTCCGTTCCGGAGGGCGATGAGCCACGCCGCACTGATGACGGCCGCAGGGCTCGCTTCGAGCTGCTCCGCGACACGCTGGATCTCGGTGACGACGTCCGGATGGAGGCGCAGGGGTCGTGCGACGACGCCACGCACGAGCTGGTGAGGCAGGGCCGGCGCTGGTCCACCCGCCCGCCTCCGGGCCTCCTCCCAGGTGGGCGCACTCTGGAGGCGCTCGAAGGCGTCATCCCAGGTCTGTTCAAGAAGCGCCGCGAGGGTCTTGCCCGAGCCCTTGGCCGCCTTCGTCATGGCCTCCAGGGCAGGAGGGTAGAAGGCAACCTTGGTGAGCGCAGGTTCCTGGGCCGTGCGCGCAGGGCGCTGGGGCTGCACAGGGGGAAGAGGCGCGCCCGTGGCCCGCAACCTGACCGCGAGGAGATGCCGGCAAGGTCCAGCCTTGAGGCGGTTCCGATGGAAGTAAGAGCAGGTGCACCGTCCCTTCTTGAGGGTGCCATCAAGGTCGAGGACCGCCTCGCAGCGCGTCCCCCTGACCCTGGCGACAAGGAGGCGGCGCGCCGCCGGGAGAGGTTCGTCCCTGAGCAGCTCGACCGAGGCGCGCGCAAGCTCCTTGCCCTGGGCGATCTCGGGAGGCTCAGGCCCGAGGATCGCCTCGGAGAGGACGACCGGCATGACCTGGCGGTACCGGTAACACTCGGCCGCATGGTCGTAGATGACCTGCCCCTGCTTGGCGAGGCGATGCAAGGAGGCCTGGAGGGCCATGCTGGACGCGTCGAGCGCCGCAGCAAGCTCCCCGAAGGAGGCACGGCGCACGTGTTCGAGGTGCCTCACGACGCGATCCGTGAGGCGCACGTCATCCAGGAGCATGCCCCCGAGCACGTCGAGGTTCGTGCCCCCCGTCCAGTCACTCGCCGTCCACCCGGAGAGCGCAAGCGTGAACCGCATCTCCCCCATGTGCACAATCCACAAGCTGGGCATGCCATCCCCCAGCAACCGCACCTCCACCCTCTCCGCCAGCGGCAACACCCTCGCCAACACCCCCAACCTCCTCCTCCCCCATATTTTTAGCGAGGGGGCTGCGCCCCCTACGCTCCCGATGGTCGCTACCCCGGGAGGCGTGGGGGCCGAGGGAGGAGAGGAGAAGAGAGACGAGAGAAGAGAGGGAGAAGAGAGGGAGAAGGGGGGGGGGAAGATGCGGGTGGGGGCCGGAGCGCCGGCATAATGCGCGCGGTACGGGCCCTGGGTGCCGGTGGGGAGAGAGGGAGAGAGCGCTCCGTCGTCCTCACACACCGAGCCGCGACACACCACGGGGATGCCCCAGGGATCGATGAAGATCACCGGCGGCTGCCCCGGCACGAGCTGGAAACGCAAGCTGCGCGGTCCCGTCTTCTCCCGGTGCCGCGCGAGGTGCGCGAGGATGGAGTAGACCGCCTCCACAGGGACGTCGACCCGCCGCGAGGGAAGGGACATGGCCGCCTGGATCTGGCCGAAGCCGCGCAGCCACGAGGGCGGCAAGTCGATCTTCTCCTCGCGGTAGTCGGCCCTCCCCGCGACGTTGACCTCGAAGCCTGTGGGATCGACGAGGAGGCGCGTCTCGCGGTAGCTGCGCAGGGTCTGGAAGTGCTCGTAGAGGGCGAGGGAGTAGTCGACGTTCGTGGTGCCGAGCCCCGCCTCCTGCGCGCCCTCGAAGGCGCTGCGATCGACGGAGAGGCAGCCGTAACTCGACTCGTCCTTGGAGAAGCACTCGAAGAAGACCACGTCCGGAGCGACGGTGACGACGGGGTCGCAAGGGATGAGGTGACGGAACAGCGCGGGGTCGTGCGCCGCGAGGGTGGAGGCCCAGGAGGTGCGCGCCCTCCAGTAGACGCCGTGCAGCTCCCGGAACCTCGCTTCGAAATCCGGGGGGACCGGCTCTCCGGCGATGCGGGAGAGCTCGGCGCGCGTGGCCCGGTCGAGGAGGTCGACCCGGAGCTGAGCCTCGCGCGCTTCTTCCTGCTGCTTCCAGGCCTGCCAGGCGCTGCGGTCCTTGCGCGGTTTGCGGAGGTCACCCACCACGACGTCGTGGAGGGCGCTCATGGCCTCGCGGAAGCGGAGGGGGTGCGCGAGGGCGCCGTCGAAGAAGACCGGAGGGCGCGCGAGGTTCGGTGAGAAGCTCAGGGCCGCACCCCGCGTGGTCTCGCGGAGGCCGCTGTGCCCGAGGTAACGGAGGTCCACGTTCATTCGCCGAGCTCCTCGCTGAACAGGCGCAGCTCCGGCAAGCGCCGGGAAATGGCAGCCCGGAGCCCGGGCGCCTCGAACGCCGCCCGCGCCACGGCGGCGAGCGCGGCGCGGCGCTCGGGTGGACGCACGCTGCGCAAGGCGACGCCGAGCAGGGGGAGGAGCGACTCGGCCTCGGCCGGCCTCGCCACGATGCGCTCCGAGACGAGCCGCAGCGCGGACCGCTTGTCACGGGCCCCGCGGGACACGCCGAGCAGGGTGGTCGCCCAGACGTGCCGGAGCGCCTCGGGAGAGAACATCTGCCGGCGCTCGGAGAGGTGCCGCAGGAGGAAGGTACGCACGTCGTCGTGCGGGGATTCGGCGAGCGCGGTCCAGAGGCCCGTGTCGTCGCCGAAGCGCCGGTCCCCCTCGAGCAGGGCGAGGCCGCGGGCGCGTACGTCGGCGTAGCGGGCGTCGATCAGGTCCCGCACGTGGAGCGGCCGCGTGTGGGGGGAGGTCTGGAGCAAGGTGAAGAGCCAGCCCGCAGCCTCCTCCCGCACCCGTGGCGCAGGCGCGCCCGCGAGGCGGAGGACGCTCTCCAGCGCCTCGGCGGTCGTGACGCTCTTGGTGCGGGCCCAGCGCAGCCCCAGCGCGGCAACGGGAGCCAGGCGCGCACACCCGAGCCCGACACACTCGTCGAGGGTGAGACGCGAGGGGGTCACATGGCGCTCGACCGCCGCGCAGATGGAGGGGAGGGCGTCGAGGTTCTCGATGCGCAGGAGGGCGAGCCACTCCTGCACCGGCAGGTTGCCAGGGTCGCTGATGGTCCCGAAGAGCTCGGCGCCGAAGGTCTGCACTTCCTCGTGCGGGCTCGCCAGGAGCACCCTCACCCGCTCCATGGGCAGCCACTGCAGCTCCGCCGGGTAGTCGCGCCCGAGAAGCGCGATGGCGAATTGCCTGACGATGCGGCTGCGCGCGCCCGTGACGAGCGGCCATATCTCCTCGAACACGCCCTGCCACGCCTCGGGGATCATGGGCGCTGGCTGGAGCTGTTCGAGGGTGGCCCCGAGCAGGGTGAGCTTGCTGCCGCTCCTGCAAATGGCGGCGCCAGCGGGGTACCGAGCGATGAGCCCGCAGTAGAGAGCGTAGACGAGCCCCCACGAACGCAGGAACTGGTCCTCCGTCTCCAGGTGCTCGTCGCGGTACAGGACGACCGCGGCGCGGAGGGCGCGCGCGGCCCGCGCCGGGTCCTTGCGCCCGAGCCGACGGAAGTACCTGGTGGCGCGCCGCTGGAGGTAGCTGCGCGTCAGCCGCGAGAACCGCGGGGCATCGCTCTCCCCCGGCCACAGCTTCGCAGGCGCCTTCGGCGCCGGGAGGAAGCGGTCGAAAGCCACGAGGAAGTGGCCCATCGCCTCGTCGTCGCCGAGCCGCTCGGCATGCTTGAAGAGCGCCTTCACGAGCGGCCGGTGGAAGGGGCGGTCGCACCCGTCGTCGATGTACCGGAGCAGCGCGCGCCGGATGCCGGGGCGCGCGTCGGCGGCCCAGCGTGGCCCGAGCGCCTTCAGCCGCTTCGCCGCGCGCGACGCGAGGACCTCTTCCACGAACCGCTCGTCGCCCGCCTCGAAGTGCTCTTCGAGCAGCAGCACCGAGGCGATCTGCGCGTCACTCATGGATGCCCGGATGCTACGGAGACCGGGAAGGCGGGGTCAAGGCATGCTGACGCCGCGCAGCGCTGACCACCACGCAGCGCCGACCGTCAGCGCCTCACGCACCAACGGTCGGCACGCCGTCAACCGTCACCGTCTCGGGCCCTCACGCGCGCGGTTCGCGCCGGCGCCGTCGCAGCGCGAGGCCCGCGAGCCCCGCCATCGCCACGACCAGCGCGCCGCCGCCACCACCCGCAGGACCAGGCCGCGCCGCGCAGAGCAAGCCGTTGCCCTCCGGGTACATGCCGTCCGGCTCTTCCACGCCGGGGACCGGCGTCCGGCAGGTGCCCGCCGTGGCATCGCTCGACGAGCACTCCTGCCCCTCCGGGCAGCCGTTGCCGTCCGCGCCGCGGCACCCGGGCCCGCAGTTCCCCGAGGCCGTATCGCACACGATGCCGCTGTTCGGCCCACCGCACGCGCTGTCCTGCGTGCACGGGATCTCCGGCGTCACGTCGTCCGAGGGGTCGTTGGGATCCCGCTCGCCGTCGTTCACCTGCCCGTCATGGTTCGCGTCCTCGTCGCCGTCACTCACGCTGCCGCCGTCGGTGTCGGGGTCGAGCGGGTCGGTGGTCGTCGCGCCGCCATCCGCGTCCGCGATGCAGCTCATCACGCTCGGATCCGTGTCGGGGTTCGTGCAGTCGAGCCCCATCTCCGTCCCGTCGAAGAGCCCGTCATTGTCGCTGTCGGGATCCAGCGCCCCGATCAGCCCGTCATTATCGGTGTCCTCGCCGAGACCCGGCTCCAGACCATCCGGCACCCCGTCGTCGTCCGAATCGGCGTCGTTCGGATCCGTGCCGATGGACAGCTCGACGATGCCGCTCAGGCCATCGCCGTCGGCGTCGTCGTTCAGCACGTCGTCAGCGCCGTTCCCCGCGGTGGGATCCGTCTCGTCCGCGTCGACCACGCCGTCGTGGTCCCGGTCCTCGTCGCCGTCCTCCACGCCGCCATCGTCCGTGTCCGCGTCGAGCGGGTCCGTGAGGGTGGCGCCCTGGTCCCCGTCCGCGACGCAGCTCATGGCCCCCGCGTCGGTGGCGGGGTTCGCGCAGTCGAGCCCCATCTCCGTCCCGTCGAAGAGCCCGTCATTGTCGCTGTCGGGATCCAGCGCCCCGATCAGCCCGTCGCCGTCGCTGTCCTCGTCGAGGCCCGGCTCCTGGCCGTCCGGCACCCCGTCGTCGTCCGAGTCGGCGTCGTTCGGATCGGTCCCGATCGTCAGCTCCAGATCGTCGCCGAGCCCATCGCCATCGGTGTCGACGCAGCTCAGGCCGTCATCGACCTCGCCATCGCAGTCGTTGTCGAGGCCGTCGCACACCTCGGCGCCCGAGGGCACGCAGATGCAGGTGTGGGTCGCCGCCTCGCAGGTCGGCGCCGTCGGCGGGCAATGGAGGTCGGTGACGCACGCGACGCACTCGTTCGGCGTCGGCGCGGTGTTGCAGTGGGGCGTGGGCGCCGCGCACTGGGCGTCGGTCGAGCACAGGTCGACGACCACCGTCGTCGGCGGGTGACCACCACCCGGGCCGTTGCCATCCGTGGGCGTGTTCGTGACCGGCGCGCCTTGCTGCCCGCCCGCGGAGATCACCGCCTGGTTCTCGATGGAGCCCGAGGTCCCCGCGTCGACCGTCACCCGGAACGTCACCGTGCTCGTCGCGCCGACGGGCATGACCCCGCCCGCGGTCGCGCCGGCCCCTGTCCCGAGGCGCACCGTGAGGGTCCGCGTCCCCGCGGCGTAGTCCCCCTGGTCGTCTCCGGCCGCGTCCGTCTTGGCCCCGGCGTTCGCCCCCGAGGTGATCGCCAGCGAGCCGGGCACGTACGTCACTCCCGGAGGCAGCGCGTCGGTGAGCACCGTGTTGATCGAGGCGTCGTCGCCGCTGTTCTCGATGGCGACGGTGTACTCCAGGATGTCTCCCGGCAGCAGGCCGCCGCCGTTCAGGTCCTGCACCGTCTTCGTCGAGGTCGTGAAATCCGGGGCGAAGGTCACGATGGAGGTGGTGTACCCCGCGAGGTAGATCACGTCGCCAGCGCCCTGCGCCTCGATCACCGCCGAGGTCTGGAGGGGGGCGAGGTGCGCGGTGACGTCGATGACGTCCATGTCGATGCTGCTCATGCTCAGCGGCCCGCCGGTGAGCTGGGGCAGATCCCCCGGCACCGAGACCGGCATGCCGAGGTACGAGCGCGTGCCGTTGAAGAAATTGTCGGCCGGGTTCAGCGCGTCCGAGATCTGGACGCCGTTGAACCGGAAAGAGTCTTGCGCGATGGCCCCGTCGCCCTCGTAGGCGATGACGCCGAGCTTCGCGAAGGACGCCGCGGGGGGCACAAGGAACCCCGAGAGCGTCGTGGTCACCGTGGGCGTCGGGTTGCCCGCCGAGGGCGCGGCCACGATGTCGAGCCCGTCGAAGAGCGCCAGGTTCCTGAGCGGCTCGTCGATCTTCTCGTAGAAGACAGCCATCCACCAGCCCGCGTAGGCCGTGTCGCTGTTCACCCCGCTCAGGGGGAAGATGTCGACGCCGCCGACCCGGTACGGCCCGGAGCCGCGCTCCTGGACGATCGTGGTGATGTCGGCGACCGACTGGTAAACGCTGTAGGTCGGGACGAACGACTGGATCGCCGTCACGTTGATGGGGGCCTGATCCACCCCCGGGCGCTGGATGGTCGCGGTGAGATCCGCGACGCTGCTCGCCCGCCGCGCTCCCCAGTAGAGGAACGCCCGGGTCACCGTGGCGCCCGGCGGCAGCGTCAAGACCGCCGTGCTGCGCGCATCGGTCATGGCGATGGTGGTGCTCGACAGCGCCTGCCCTGCGGCCGGCTCGTCCGCGCGCCACACCATGTCGATGCCCGTATCGGCAGAGTTCGCGCCGCAGTCCACCTCCACCGTCCCCACCACGGGATCCGGAGGGTTGTTGGCGCAGTCGTGTCCCAGGGTGTTCCCGATGAGGAGGAGGTCACCCCGTTGGTCGACCTGGTGGCGCAGGGCGGGGTCCGCGTGCGCGACCCCCCCTGCACCGCCAGCCAGAGCCAGCCCTGTCAAGCCTATGAAACCAACACTTCTCTTCACAGGGCCAGCTCTCTCGTCATGTGTCTCTAGTGTCTCACTTCTGCGGCAGCAGCCCTGGCGGCGAGGGCTGCCCCTTCGGCGCAGGCGCGGGCGCAGTCGTCGGCGCAGGCTGAGCCGGTGCCGGGGTCGGCCCCGTCGTCGGCGCGGTCTGCCCCTGCGTCCCCGTGGGCGCCGGCACCGTGACCGGCGTCGTCGCGGGCACCGCGGTGTGCACGTCGCCGCTCTTGCTCTTCTTCTCGATGATCTTGAACTGCACGCGGCGGTTCTGCTGGCGGCCCTCGTCGGTCGCGTTGTCGCCGATCGGCACGTCGGGCCCGTAGCCCTTCGCGTTCAACCGGATCGCCTCGACGCCGCGCTTCTCGAGCGCCTTCTTCACCGAGTCGGCGCGGTTCTGGCTGAGCTTCACGTTGAACGCGCGCCCGCCACGGATGTCGGTGTGCCCTTGCACCTCGACCAGGATGATCTCCGGGTGCTCCTTCAGCACGCCGGCCACCTCGTCGAGCAGCTCGTCGCTGACCTTCTTGATCGTCGCCCGGCCGGTGTCGAACTGCACCTGCTGGAGGATGATGATCTCCTTCTCCGTCACGCGCACGGCCGTCGGGCAGCCGTTCTTCGTGGGATCCGGGTTCGGCTTGCCCTTCTCGTCGGGGCAGGCGTCCTTGTCGTCGCGGATGGTGTCGCCGTCGCGATCGCCCGGGCAGCCGTTGGTGGCCGGGTCGCTCGTCTTCAGGCCCGGGATGTCGACGCAGGCGTCCTCCGCGTCGGGCACGCCGTCGCCGTCCTTGTCAGGCGGCGGGCAGCCATTGAGCTTGGGATCGCTGCTCGGCACACCCGGCACGTCGACGCAGGCATCCACGTCGTCCGTGATGCCGTCCTTGTCCTTGTCGCCTGGCGGCGGGCAGCCGTGCTTCTTTGGATCCGGGTTGTCGAGGCCCGGCTCGTCGGGGCAGGCGTCCACGCTGTCGAGGATGCCGTCCTTGTCCCGGTCCGGCGGCGCCGGCGGGCAGCCGTTCTTCGCGGGATCCGCGTCCGCGACGCCGAACACGTCGGGGCACGCATCCTGCGGATCCTTGATGCCGTCCTTGTCGCGATCCTCGGTCGGCTTCTGCACCTCGGGCGCGAACGCGATCGAGGCCACCGCGCGCACGTCCGGGGTACCGATGCCGGAAGTCAGGCCGGGGCCGACGCCAAGGCCAGCCTCGATGAGACCTCCGAAGCGGTAACGCGCCCCGAGCAAGGCCTCGAGGTTCGTGTTCCGCTTCGACGGTCCCTCGCCCTGCAGCACCGTGGAGACCGTGACCTCCGGCCCGAGCTGGAACCGCTTCGCGTCGTCCAGCAGGAACCCGATGCCCGCGCCTCCGATCAGCGAGATGCCCTGCTGCACCCCCGCGAAGGTCTGGCCGGGCCGGATGTCCGTGCCCACGTTCGCCGACCACACCACGGAGGTGAACCGGCCGCCGGCGATGATCATCGGCATCCCGCGCACGGTCCCCTCACCCACGTACGACCCCGGATCCGAGCTGCCGGTCGGCACCCAGACGTAGCCGCCGATGGCGAGCTGGAAGGGGTCGAAGTAGTCACCGAACAGCCGCAGACGCGCGCCGAACCTCAGGTCACCGATCGTCGCCCCCGAGGGCGAGGTGAACGCGAGGCCATCCGCCGCGGGACTGCTGCCGCCCTGGTAGAGCGCGAACGGCACGTCGATGTTCACGTTCAGGCGCTCCCAGGCCACGAACGCGCCGTTCAGGTGCAGGAAGAGCTGGTGCTCCACGATCCCGCCGACGTTCTCGCCCGAACTCTCGCGCCGGAGCACGAGGGGGTTATGGGCGTAATCGCCGAGGATCATCAGGTTCACCCCGGGCCCACCATCCTGGTTGGGCGACGCGGCGTCAGGTGAAGCAACGCCGAACATCCGGTCCCCGGCCGGCGCCGGGTTGAACCGATTGAGTGCGACAGGAGGGGTCTCCTGGGCGGCCGCCGTCGCGCTCACTGCCGTGAGCGCGAGGAGGGCAGCGCCTCCTCGGAGCCATCGTGCGGACATGGATCTCATAAGAAGAATCACCTCTGTGGCTGTGTGAAGACCGTCCCGTGGCAGACCGGGAGCATCTCCGCGCACAGTACACGCACCGTGCCAGCGTTGCAGACGGAGTGATCCCTACGGCGTACAGCCGAACGCCGACGCCGACTCTACGCGCGCCCGTGAGCCACGGCCCAGAGACATGCAGCCCCCTGAGGCCTCCCAGGCTCACCACCCGCGAGATCTTGAGGCTTTTCCCCCTCACCCGAGGCCCGCTGCCGCCGCTCCCTGGTCCGTCCCCATCCGCTGAACACGGGCCGACGTCCCCTGAACACCGCACCAGGAAGGGCCCCACCGCGAAGCGCCTTCCGCGCCGCCAGCGCCGCCAGCGCCGTCTGCGCCCCCCTCCGGGCGCCACGCGGAACGTCCAGGGTCACTCCATCCCGTGCCCCGGCCCCAGCACGAGCCTCATCTTCGCCACCGCGTCGAACCCCTCCACGTGCGGCGGGTGATGGCACTGGCTCACGCAGCTCTCCGGCTTCGGCGAGAGCACGATGAGGTCCGCCTTCCCGGGGCTCTTCGCGTGCAGCGATCCGGGCCCGTGACACTCCTCGCACTGCACGTTCTTGAGCTTCTCGTTGTGCGTCACCGTCGACCCGGCGGGCTTGCCGTAGCCGGTCACGTGGCAGCTCACGCAGTCGAGGTTGAACTCCTTGAAGTCGTGCTCCAGCGTCGCGTACGCGCGCGCGTGCGCCGTCTTGTCCCAGACCTTCCGCTCCTCGTCGTGGCACGACGTGCAGGCCTCGATCCCGATGTACTCCGCCTGCCCCTTCGCGGCGGGCTCCGGCAGCCGGTCCTTGAACGCCTCCTTGTTATGGACGTTCACGCGCTTGTAGTAGCCGAGCATCAGGTCGGCGACCGACTTCTCGCTCCCGTACTTCTCCCGGACCTCCACCGACGAGTACCGGAAGAAGCTCCCCTGCACCGCCTTCTGCTCCCCCTCCACCTTCTCCTTCTCGGCGCGCAGCCGCGCGAGGTCCGCCTTCCGCGCCGCGATGTCCTTCGGCGACGCGCTCTTGTCGGCCTCCCAGGAGTTGATCCGGTTCTCCAGCTCCCGGATCCGGCCTGAGAGGAGCATCAGCTCCTCTGCCTTCGCCACCCCGCCCGCGTCCGCGAAGGTGATCTTCTGACCCTCGCGCGCCTGCCCTGCCGCCTCGCGCACGAACAGATCCACCACCCCCACGCTCTGCAGGTGGTTCGCCGACTCCGCCACCAGCGTCGTGCCGATCAGCATCGGCGGCTTCGGCGCGTCGTTCGTCTCTCCCCCCTCCACGGGCTTGCCGAGCAGGAGCACGTGCAGCTCCGGGATCTCGTCCACGAGCCGCAGCGCCTCGCCCCGCGGCAGCGCCGCGAGCCCCACCAGGATCACCGCCCCCTGCCGCTTCACCGCCTCCACCCCGGCCTTCATCGCCGCGAGCGACGGGCTCGTCGTCACCCCCGCGGGATAGGCGCCGCCGCGATCCTTGGGGTCGCTCACCCCCACCACGCCGACCTTCACCCCGCCCACCTCGCGCACCAGCGTCCCGGCCACGCCCGCGTTGCCAGCGTTCCCGGCGCCTGCCGCAGCTCCCGCAGCTCCCGCCACGTTCCCCGCGAGGAGGGCCGCCCCCGACATCTCCTGGTAACGCCCGAGCGCCTCCGCGCCCCCTGCCCAGTCGTTCGCGCCGGGCGCCCATGCGGTGAGGCCGATGTCCTTCGCCGCCTGCGCCAGCGCCTCCGCCTTCCACCCGTCCTGCGTCACGGCGTCGGGTTCGAGCTTCGGGTCCATGAAGAAGAGCGGACCTGCGCCCAGCACCAGGCTGTGCGGCGCCTCCGTCTTCTGCCCCGCGATGTACGCGGCGAGGTGGTCCACGCCCCCGAGCTGATCCTTCGTGCACCCGCAGGGCTCCATCGCGCCCGCCAGGGTGCTGACCAGGTAGAGCCGCAGCGTCGGCTTCTGATCCGCCGCATCCGCGCTCGCGGGGGGCGTGGTGGTGCTCGACTGACACCCCTGACACGCAGCGACACTTGCGGCTGCAGCGACCGCGAACACCAGAGCGGCAGAGGTCAGCGAACGCCTCATGCCCCGGCCTATAGCACGGAGATCCGCGACGCGGGGCGCGAGCCCTCTTCTCGCCGGCTAGAGCCCCGCGGGTGCGAACGGCAGGATGGTCTTCAGGTCCTGGTCGTTGAACCTGAGCTGCAGACCCACGAAGTAGTCGCGCCGATCGGCGTTGAGGATGTCGTCGACGCCACCGAGCAGCCAGAGCTTCCGGATGAACTCGTACGACACCGCGATGCGCCACCGCGGCGACAGCTCCTCGCCGAACCCGAACAGATCTTGCCGCAGCTCGAACCGATCATCGAGCAGGTGCAGGTCGAGGCCGATGCCGCCCGTGGACTCCCTGAGCCCGAACCTGCCCGTGAACGGCCCCATCCGCTTCGCGAACTGGAACGAGAACCGGAAGGCGTTGGTGGTCACCGTCCGCACCTCGCGGTAGTGCGCCGGCTCGTTCGGGTTCGTCGTGTCGACGTCGACCTGCTCGAACGAGGTCAGCCCGCGCGGGTCGTTCACCAGCTCGATGACGTAGTATTTGTCCTCGCTCGGCTGGAGCCGCAGCTCCACGTAGCTCTTGATGGTGTTCGCCAGGAAGTTGTAGTCCGTCCTGAGCCCGACCACCGTCTGCAGCCGCCCGATCCCGCCCACGAGGTCGCCGATGGTGTCGACGGCGTTCTCCACCTCGTTGATGAGCGCCTCGTCCTTGCTCAACCGCCCGATCGTGCCCTCGCCCCGGTCGATGCGCGCCGCCACGTTGTCCGCGTGCTGCAGCGTCGACTCCAGGCTCGCACTGGCCCGCTCGATCCGCTCCACGGTCCGGCGCAGCTCTCCGGCCTGACGGCCCTGCGCCACCGGCTCGACCTGCGCCACCCGCCCGGGCCCCACACCCACGCCCGGCTGTCCTGCCTGCGCTCCCTGTCCCGCCTGCGCCCCCTGTCCCGCCTGCGCTCCCTGTCCCGCCTGCGCCCCCTGCCCCGCCTGGCCCACCCGACCCGGCGCCTGCGCCACGCCTGCCGGTCCCACCTGACCCGGAGCCAACCCCGCTCCCGGCTGCTGTCCCGACGTGCCCGGCGCACCCGACGTTCCCGGAGCCCCCGGCTGTCCTGCCGCTCCTGGAAGCCCGGGCAACCCTGCGAGCTGCGGCGCGTCGCCGGCCGCCGTCATCGCCCGCACGTCGCGCGTCACCTGGTTCACGTTCTCGAGGATCTCCTTGATCCTCGGCGCCGCGTCCCCGGTGATGGCGTTGATGTTGTTGATGGTCTGGGTGACCCCGAGCCGGTTCTCGCGAACCGTCTTGTTCAGCTCATCGGTGACCTCGGCCAGGTTCTTGAGGATCTCGCTGATCTGCGCCTGACCCGAGTCCGAACCCACCGTGTTGCGCAGCGTCTCCGTGACCGACTTGACGTCCTTCAGGATGTCCGCGATCTGGTTCTGGAGCGACTGGATGTTCGGCTCTTCGACGTAGTGGGTGATCTGCCCCTGATCCGGCAGCTTCGGCTTCCCCTCGGTCCCCGGGGTGAGCACGATGAACGACTCGCCGATGAGGCTCGTGGCCTTCTTGCCGATCGCCGCGTCCTCGTAGAGCGGGATCTCGGGGTTCATCTTGATGTCGACCCGCGCCTCGCCGTTCTGAAGCGAGATCCGGTCGACCACCCCGACCTGGATGCCCGAGATCATCACCCGCGACTTCGGCGCCACGCCCGTGATGTCGGGGAACGTCGCCCAGACCCGGTAGCCCCCCTCGGTGCCGGCCTCCCGAGAAATGAACTTGAAGCCCCCGTAGGCCGCGCCCGCAAGGGCGATGGTCATCAATCCAACCTTCGCGGCCTTGGTGACATCCGCCATCGTTAAGCTCGGCCACGGTAGCACAGGGCGCCGACGCACCGCCTCTTTCTTGGGCCCCCCCTCCGGGCCCGCCTCCCCCCGCCTCCCGAGCGGGCGCGGATGCTCGAAACCTGCTACCCCGGAGACATGCGGGCGATCTTCATGGCAGCGCTCGTGGCCCTCGGCCTCGGTGCGACGGCGTGTTCCAGCGGACACGCCATGCGCCCCGCCCCGTCGGCCCCGAACGCCGATGCCACCCCCCTCGCGGCAGCCCCCTCGTGGGTCCCGCCCTACACCGCGGCCCAGCAGGCGCTCCTCACCCCTCCGGACACCCCGCTCCAGGCCAGGGCACCCCGCGTCTTCCCCGACCTCACCCGCTTCGGCTACGCCGGCGATCACCGCATGGAGGACCCCGAAGAGAGCCTCCACTTCACGCGCATGGTCGTCACCGTCATCGACGAATCCCCGCGCCTCTACGTGATCATGGAGGCCGCCCCGGAGCTCTCCAACACCGTCATCCAGTACGGCCCCACGGGCCCCCAGGAGTCCGACGAGTGGCAGCTCCTGCAGCGCGACGACCACGGCGTCGGCCGCCTCTCTCCGGTCCCCGACGGCACCAAGATCCGGGCCGCCCACACCCGCGGCGAGGACCTCCTCCGCGCCGGCAACGCCACCGCTGCCCGCGCCGCGTTCGAGGAGGCGACCACCCAGGCGCCCCGCCACCCCGCCGCGCACATCGGCCTTGCCCGCGCCCTCGTCGCCACCGGCGCGCTCGGCCCCGCGGAGCAGAGCTACCAGCGCGCCCTCGCCATCGACCCCACGCTCGCCAGCGCCCACACCGGCCTCGCCGAGCTGGCCGAGCGCAAGGGCGACGTCGCCGCCGCCCGCCGCCACATCGCCGAGGCCCTCGCTTACCACCCGCGCTCGCGCAACGCCTGGACCGTCGCCGGCCGCCTCACCCCTGGCGGCGCCGGCCAGGGCCGCATCGACCCCTTTCGCATCTTCCTCGACGTCGACAGCGCCGGCGCCATCCACGTCGGCTCCGCGCCGAGCGGCCCCGCCCAGGTCTACGCCGGCTGCCGCGCCGTCCTCCGCTACGAGCCCGAGGTGCGCGCCGAGATCTTCAAGCAACCCGAGAGCACGCCCTACTACCTGACCATCGTCGAGGAAGTCGTCTGCCTCGAAGCCGCCATCGGCGCCTACCTCATCGAGCAGGCCAAGGCCGCCGAGGAAGCCGACGACCCCACGACGCCGCGCCCTCCCGCGAGCTCCGCCGAGCCCGATCCGCAGATCGAGGCCCTCGCCCGCATCGCCCACGAGGAGGGCCTCACCGGCTACGCCATGTTCGAGATCCTCGGCGCCCACCGCCCCGAGCGCGCGCGCGGCGCCCCCCAACCGCTGCACGAGTCCATCGTCCGTTACGTCGAGCGCCACATCCTCTCCCAGGACGAGCCCTCCACCGACGGCCTTTACCAGACCCGCGCGCCGAACCGCGCGCCGAACCACGTCAGCGAACCGCGCCGCCCCCGCACGCACCTCCACGCCGCCCTCTGACTCACTCTGCTGCGCCGCATGCCGAAGCCCACGAGCGCTGCGCCTCGCCTGCGAAACCCGAGGGAACTCGCCCTCTGCGCGCTGATCCTCACCGGGTGCGCCAGCGAAGTCCTGCCGCCCGTCGACGCCAGCGATCCCTTCGCGGCCTCGCGGCCGCCCTTCGCTGCATCGCACGCCGCATCCCACGCCGCACCGTACGCGTCCGCCGGGGGACAGCCCTTTCCTGGAGCCGCGCCGCGAGCCGCGCCGCAACCGCCCGGCGCCACCCCCACGGGCGCCCCGTCCGCTGGCGCCCAGGGCCGTGGACCTCAACCCCCACCGCTGACCTGGCAACCCTCCACCCAGTCGCCCCAGCGCGCCGCCCCTTCCCCGCGTGACGCCGCCCTCCTCGGCCTCTGCGGCATCCCCGACGCCGCGCTCACCGAGGTCGCGCGCCGCAACGTCGAGCGCCAGATCCTCGGGCTCGACATCCTCGCCGCCGACGAGCTGCTCTTCACCCTGCGCGCCGCTGGCGACCCGCACCCCTGGCCCCGCGCCTGGTCCGTCGACGGAGGACCGCTCCCGGACGCCGACCTCACCCAGCGCTTCAGCGGCTGGCTCTCCGGCTGGCGCACCCTCGGCGAGCGCCGCTGCGGCGCCTCCCGCGACACCCGCCCCGACGGCTCCGAAGTCGTCGCCGTGATCAGCATCGACGCCCTCGCCGACCTCGCCCCGCTCCCCACCACCGCCCGCGTGGGCCAGTGGCTCCGGCTCGACGGCGCCATGCTCGTCCCCGCGAGCGAGGTGAAGCTCGTCCTCCTCGGCCCCCGCGGCGAGCCCCGCACCCTGCCCGCCTCCCTCCACCAGGGCCGCATCCAGGGCACCTTCGCCGTCGACCAGCCAGGCACCTGGCTCGTGCAGATCCTGGCCACCGTCTCCACCGGCCCCCGCCCCGTGCTCGAAGCCATCGTGCACGCCGGCACCGCGCCGCCGACCACCTTCGTCCGCGCCACCGCCCCCGGCGAGGGCGCGGCGCAGGGCGCGCGCGACGACGCCGACGCCATGATCCGCATGATGAACGCCGCCCGCATCTCCGAGGGCAAGCCGCCGCTCACCCGCGACCCCGCCCTCGACGCCCTCGCCCTGGCCCACGCCGTGGCCATGCAGAAGGCCGGCTTCGTGGGCCACGACGTGGGCCAGGGCGACCCCTCGGCGCGCCTCGCCGCCGCAGGCTACGTGGCCCGCGTGGCCGGCGAGAACGTGGCCACCTCCGACCGCCCCGAGCACGCCCACCGCGCCATCTGGGCGAGCCCCTCCCACCGCGGCAACCTGCTCATGGGCGACTACCGCCGCGCCGGCGTGGGCGTGGTCCGCGACGCCACCGGCCGCGTCTGGGTCGCCGAGCTGTTCGCAGGGTGATGCGGGGCGACGTACCTCGGCGCTGGCACGCTGGCACGCTGGCACGCTGGCACGCTGGCACGCTGGCACGCTGGCACGCTGGCGCGCAGGCGCGCTGGCACGCTGGCACGCTGGCACGCTGGCACGCTGGCGCGCTGGCGCGGGGCAGCGCTCAGCCGCTCTGCATCACCCCACCGTTGATCATCACCCCTGTGAACGCGAACGCCCCGGAGGTCCATGCCGCGCCGGGTACGCAGCCCTCGGGCACGAGCGCGCGCGGGAGCACCGCCGCGAGCTGCACCCGCCCGCGCACCTTGCCCTGAGGGGGCGCAGCACCGCTCAGGTCGATGAACGTGTCGAGGACCACGCCACGAAGCGCCTCGTCCGGCATCGACAGCGCGAAGCGCACCCGCTCCACCCCGGCTGGTCTGTCGCTGACGAGGGTCTCGCCGGTCGGGCGCTTGCCGATCATGCTGCCGTCGCGCGCGTCGTCGCGCGCCTCCTCGCCGGTCACGCGCTCGCCGATCATGCGGAGGAGCGCCCCCGCGCCGGGCGCGTCGAGGAGGAGCTGAGCCAGGTGCTGCGCCTGGGGGCGAAGGGCATGCACGCCGAGGTGCGCCGTGCCGAGGCGCGTCACGTCGAGCACCACCAGCGTCGCGTCGCCGGGTGACGCCTGCGTCCAGAAGAAGCGCTGGAGATCCTCCGGGGTCTGCTCGCTCATGAGCAGCGCCTTGCGGACGGCCTTCTCCTTCCTCCGCATGAGCCCGCGCGGGGGCGCGAGTTCCGCGTCGAGCGCCGCGATGTCGGAGGCCGCGCCGGGCTCCAGCTTCAGCGCCTTCGCCACCTCCTGCCGGTGCTGGAGGCCCAACCAGCGCAGGCGCAGGGCGCGCAAGCTCGCGGAGGTCACCTCCTCGACCGCGACGACCCGCACCGCGAACTGGTCCACCGGCGGCTGCGCGGCGAGCCAGCGCGACGCCTCCGCCGCCTCCGCCGCGCCGGTCCACCAGCGCGCCGCGAAGTGCCAATCCATGGCCTTCTCCAGGTAGTCGGCGAGCGTCGCCCCCACGGTCGTCGCGTTCCCCTCCTCGCCCGCCCTCGCCACCATTACGCAGGCGCTGTCCACCGGCGCGTCCGCGTCGCGCACGAAGAACGCCGCGCCATCGGGGTGCTTGTCGAGGACCATGAAGGCCTTGCCCGGCGGGAACCCATACGCCGGATCCCCCTTGAGCCACGCCTTGCAGACCGGCACGAAGCCGCCCGCGTACCTGCCCTCCGTCGAGGTCCAGCGGACGTGCCAGTACCTCAGGCGCTCCAGGATCCCCCGCGCGTGCGCCGGCAGTTCGTGCGCCGGGGCCTGGTCGGGCGCGCTCACGCTGTCCGCCGTGACCCCACGGAGGTGGCGGGTCGCCCAGGTCATCAAGGTGTACCGCTCCACCAGGAGGCTGTCGCGTTCGGTGAGTTCGTTCATCGTGGAGGTCCCTGTCTGCGCTCCGGCAGCGCACCCCGACGCCGCGCGCCGCGCGCTGCGGTCAGCCGCTCCAAGGAGCCATTCCTCGACCGAGAGGTCTACCATGACGCCTTCCTGCCGCGGCATTGGCGCCGCCCGGGCAGGGTGCGACACCCCGGCGCTGCCCTGCCATGGCTCGGGCGCCTCACGGAGCGCGTGAACGGGAGCAGCAACGTTGCTGCCCACGCCATGGCTGTCCGACGGAGGGTGCGGAAACGGTGCGACACCGTCCGGTGGACGTCACCGGAGGTCGCAGCAACGCCGCCGCACCCTCCGTTGCAGTCCGACAGAGGTCGCAGCAACGCCGCCGCACCCTCCGGTGACGTCCACCGGACGCCCCGGAAACGCGGCTGCCCCCTCCTCGGAGATCGACCGGACCCCCGAGCGACGGAGCGCCAGTGGAGGAATTCCAGTCGTGCCACCTCTATCCTCCGAAAGCACGATGTAGGTGTGGAAATCTCTCTTGACGCTCCACGCACTCTTCCATCAGCTACGGACCGACCTCGTGCATGCCCATGGTGGGGATGCCGAAGGTCATGGCACGCAAGCAGCGATGCGATTGCAGTTAACCAGAGGAGGGTTTCCCCCATGTCCGTTCCGGTGATGAACACGACCGTGGATCGGTGCGAGCTGAAGAGTCTTCACACCTGCACGATGATCCACAAATTCGACCAGGTCCCCGCGCTGACCGGCCTCGCCGCCAGCCTGGAGGCCGCGACCACCAACCTGCTCGCGCGGCAGACCGCCTACACCGCGAAGACGAAGGCGCTCATCAAGCTCCGGGTGGAGGTGAGGTACACCGACCTCATCGCCGATCAGGGCGTGCGCATGTCCCTGCGGATGGCGGAGATCGCCGACGGAAAGCCCGGCGGGAGGGTCGCAAAGACCCTGTTCCCGAACGGGACGACGCCGATCATCCGGCCTATCGGCGGGACGCAGGTGAAGGAGATGCGTGGCCTCGAAGGCCGCTACAAGGAGGTGGAGGCGCTGTTCCCCGCCGCCCCCGACGAGCGGCTGAAGATCGAGGCGCTCCGCCAGCGCTACGAGGCCGCGCTGCAAGGCCGGCTGGTGGGGATGGAGGAGTGCGCGCAAGCCCGCGCCGCACGCAACCTGGCGAAGGAGGAGTTCCTCGACGTGTTCACCGAGGTCGCCAACCGCATCCGCGCCGCCTTCCCGCGCGACAAGAAGACGCAGGCGCTGTTCTTCCTGCGCGACAAGGCCGTGAGCGCGGTGGAAGAGGGCGAAGGTGAAGAGGACGAGGAGGTCGAGGAGGAGGGGGAGGCCACCGCAGAGGCGCGGTGAGGCGGGTGAGGCCAGGCTGACGGCGGATGGGCTGTCAGCAGAGAGGTGACCGCTGAGGGGGCGTGACGAGCGCCGAGGCAGTCACCCATGAGGGCCGGGAAAAGCGCGCAGGCCGCGCAGCTCCCGGCCTTTTTCTTTTCGAGGAGAAGTTCAGAGGACGCTGCATGCTCCTCGGGCGATAGGCTCGCGCCATGTCGCCCCCGACAGCCTTCTTCCTCTCTCGCTACCGCGCTTTCGCGGGCGAAGAGGTCTTGCCGCTGCGCCCCCTGACGCTGCTCTATGGGCGCAACAACGCCGGGAAGAACGCAGTCGCCCGGGCGCTTGCCATCTTCGGAGCTTCGCTGGCCGAGAACACCTCCAGCGCGCTCGTGATACCTCCCGAGATCCTCCGCGAAGGCAGCTTCAAGGACCTGGCCTGGCGAGGAGATGCGGGCGATTACTCTTTCGATCTCGGTCTGCGCTGGGATGCCGGACAGCTACGCGAGGCACGCTACACGCTGGACAGTGCATCGAGCCGGCCTGCTTACATCAAGGAGCTGCGCCTCAGAGACGAGGACGGCACAGAGCTGTGGGCGGGCGTCACGCCACCCGATCGGCCCATGCGTCCCCAGAGCGGTCATGTCGGCGAAGACGTGAGCTTCGAAGGGCTGTTGCCTCAGGATCCGAAGGTCCCCATCTTGCGGGAGCTGGCTGATCGACTCGCCGATCTCCAGGGTCGAATTCGGTGGCTGGGAGGGCTGCGAACGCGCCAGAGGCGCCTCATCGAACGTGGTGGAGGCGCCACCCTGAACCTGAATGCGGATGGATCCAATGCGGCCAGTTTTCTTATCGAACGCCCCCACCTGCTCGCAGACATCAAGGATTTCTATGCCGAGCTCACTCCGGCGCGTGACCTTGAAGTCAAAGAGGTGCTCAATCTCGGTCACCGCATCACCCTCAACCTGAAGAACCAGGCCACCTTCGACATCGATCTGGTGGACACCGGCGAGGGCATGGCCCAGGTGCTGCCCGTACTCGTCGCGGCGGCGCTCGCGAAGCACGAGGAACCTGGCGCCTTGCTCGTGGTCGAGGAACCCGAGAATCAGCTTCACCCTGACGCCCAAGCCCTCCTCGCGCGCCACCTGTGCCGCATCGCTGCACGGCCGGCGCCCCCAACGCTCGTCATGGAAACCCACAGCCAAGCGTTCTTGCTGGGGGTACAGCTCGCCGTGGCGAAGGGGCTGCTGCCGGCGGAACGGGTGGGGTTGGTGTGGGTGGATCAAGACGCGAACGGGCGCAGCACCATCACGTCCGTGGACCTGGAATCCTCGGGTCACCCGCGCGCAGGCTGGCCAGTGACGGCTCTGGCGACGGAGTTGCTCCTTGCGAGTGAACTCGCAGAGGTGAACCTCAAGCGTGCAGGTGACCCATGAGGCTCACCGTCGACCGCGCGCTCTTCGAGCCGGCATCGTCGGAAGAGGCTGCGGCACTTCTGGATCTCTTCATCACGGTCCAGCGCGCCGCCAGCGCGCTCCAGCAAGTCCCGCCCTTTCACGCGCTGCTCACTGATCCACTTTACAAACCCGTTGGCGACAATGGCCCTCTCGATCACTGGCTCGCGGCGCGGCCTCCCTCAGAGAGAGAGAGGCGTTCCGCACGGTTTTGAGGGCGGGTGCGCTGACCGATTCCAGGCGTTCTCATGGAGCGCAGCTTTCGGATTCACAGAGCCCCCGACGGTGGCACCTTGAGGGTTGGCTCAGCGTTCGCGTGGAGCGTCGGCCGGAGAGCGACTGGACAGCGCGCCGTCTGACCGCTGTCGACGCAGCCGAACTGCTTCATGAGCCAGTGCATCTGGTCCTTGAGAACGGGAGGACGGACCTCGACTTCGTGTGTTTGCTGGCGGGCACCACGAACGGCGACGTGCTGCGAAAACGCAAGGAGCAAGCTGCCGGGTTCTCCATCAACAGTGGTGGCGGTGGCGAAGTGAAGAAGTGGCTTGAGGAACTGACCCGAAGCCGACCATCGCCTTCACTCTGGCGCCGCATGTTGCGCGCCTGGGTGCTCTTCGATCAGGACACGAGCGACAAGGATGCGCGTGAGCCCTCCAGGAATGCCCTGGAGATCATGAACGTCTGCGAGAAGGTCGTCAGAACTCACGGGCGAGGACTCTCCTGGATAGGCCTGCGCCGGAGAGAGATCGAGTCCTACGTTCCTGACGAGGGACTCCTCAAGGAAGCGTTGCAGCATCAGCAGCCGTTCGTACGAAAGGTCATCGACTGGCGCGCCGACCCCAACCGAATGACATGGGCGTGGGCGCTGGACCTGAAGAAGGGCCTGCGCGGCGATCTCCGCGCAGACCTCCCCCCAGAGCACCCGCGATGGGCTCAAGAAGCGACCACCGGATCGAATTGCTCTCGCCGCCGAGATGCTCAAGCCTCCCTTCGACAGCCTCACACCCGACGAACTCACCCTGATGGAGAGTGGACTGTCGGACCGTCTGGCCGACGCCATCCGCGCAGTACCTGCCCGGGCGTGGTCCACCAATCTCCCTGCGGAGTACGACCGAGGCCCTGCTGATCAGGCGCCCAGGCTCGCCGTCGTGCAGTCCCTTCTGGATCGGGTGTAGCGATGGAACGAAAGATGTTCGACACGCCGGTGCTGCCCCGGCTGGAGACGATCCTGGCGGAGGTGAAGTCCGGGGACCTGGTCGTGCCGCAGTTCCAGCGGCCCTTCGTGTGGGATGACGACCGGCGCCTCAACCTGCTGGACAGCATTGTCCGAGGCATGCCCATCGGAAGCCTCCTGGTCTGGCGGACGAACAGGCGAGATCTGCTCTTCTACGACAAGATTGGCGGGATCCAGCTCGCGGGCCCGAGCAAGGGGAATGAGAAGGTCAATTACCTCATGGATGGCCACCAGCGCATCTCCACCCTGTTCGGCGCGCTGTATCCAGAAGATCGTGGGCCTTCCGAGGATGACCAGGTTCGCTGGCCCCTGTACTACGACCTCGCGGAGCAGGATCGTCCAGCATTCCGGCTGCCGCCGCGTCGGGGTACCCCACCCGCGCACTGGCTGCCTCTCAACATCCTGCTCGATGGTGACAAGCTGTTCGATTTCACCCAGCGTCTTCGCGCAAACGGCAAACGGGACCTCGCCAAGGATGCCGAGCGCCTGGCGAATATCTTCCGCGACTACATCATCCCGGTCGTGCCCATGGTGACCGAGGAGCTGGACACGGTCACGGATGCCTTCGTGCGCATCAACAGCCAGGGCAAAGGCATGAGCGAGGCCCACATGCTCCGGGCGCTCACCCACCTCGAAAGCATCGACACAGCCAGTCACTTCGAAGAGGTTCGAGAGCAGCTTGAGCCACTGGGCTGGGGGAACCTCGACGATCAGATCCTGGTCAATGTGCTCAAAGCACAGCTTGGCCTGGACGTGTATGCATCCAATGTGAGGGAGGTGCGCGACAGGCTCCGGGAGGATCCGGAGCCCCTGAAACGCCTCACGGGTGTGCTGTCGGAAGTCGTGACGTTCCTTGCCGAGATCGGAGTGCGCGGTCCCGGCGCACTCCCTTATGCCTATCAACTGGTCGCGCTGGCCGCACTGGCCGCGAAACTACCAGGCATCCTGGCGAAGCCAGAGGTTCAAGAGCTTCTAACCCACTGGTTCTGGGTCACGACTTACACAGAGCATTTTACGGGCATGACTGGCACCCAGATCCGGGATGCTATCCACCACATCGTGATGCTGGCGCAGGGCCACGACGCCGCCATGCAGGTCAACATCGTCGAGCCACTGACCCGTCTCCGGATGCCCTCGGTCCGTGCCCGTGGGTTTTTGCTCTTTCTGGCAGGTCTGCCCTCCGACAGAGAGGCACGCATGCGCCAGCAAAAAAGACTTGGAACTGGGGATTCCCAGGCCGTTCTCAGTCTCTTCCCTGCTCAGTCGCGGGCGCACCTGGGAAACCGCGTTATCGCTGATCCTTCTGAGCTAAAAGAAATCCGCAAAGCTCTCGACAGCGCTCACCTACCGCCGAAAACCATTGATGAATTCGGCATACCTGCCAGTGCATTGCGGGAGTTGCCGAACAGGGGAGCTTTTCTTGAGACACGAGCCCGGTGGCTCATCGACACGGAACGTGAATTCATCCGGTCCTTGGATCTCGTGGTGGCTGACGACGCCTGGTCTGATGACGAAGGGGACGATGATCGCTGGCGGTGAGGAGAAGGACCGAGGCACCCTCCGACAGTGAGCCGCGGACACGCGCACCTTCTGCAAGATGGGTGGTAGCGCCCGCGTCATCGACGCCAGGACAAGCTTCAGGCCTTGCCTCTGGTCGCCGGGCTCCCGCGAATCTCAGGGCCCCTGCGTCGCGGGCTGGATGGTCTTGAGGGCGTCGAGCAGGTCGGTGCTCGCGCTCGCGGCCCACGCGGTGTCGAGCACGCCGTAGCTGTCCTCGGCGCCGAACGTTCGACCCGTCCCACGCGCCTGGGTGCCGTTGAGGGACCAGTAGGCCCAGTCGATGTCCGCTTCGGTCAGGTACTGGCGGATCCCGGCGAACCAGAAGCCCTGGCCAACCGCGTCGGTGACGCAGGTGGCGCTGGTGTGGCAGGTGCCGAACTCGTTCACCCAGACCGGCGCCGTGTAGGCCTGGTCCTGCACCAGCAGGTAGCCCCACATGTTGCCGAGCGTCGTCTTCAGCTCGTCGTAGGTGGCCAGGTTCTCGTGGAACCATGCGTAGTCGTGCGCGGCATAGACGAGGCGGTCCTCGACGGCGAGCTGGACGGGGAGGTTGTACGGGCCGGAGAGGTCGGCCGAGTAGTTCAGGCCCTGCACGACAATGAGCAGGTCCGGGTTGATGCCGAGCACCGCGTTCCCTCCGCGCTGGGCCGCGGCGTGCCAGTCGAGCAGGGGGTCGCCGCCGCCCCAGACCGGCGTCTGACCGCCGGCGGGGCGCAGCTCGTTGCGCAGCTCGGCGGCGACGACGGCGGGCTGGTCGCGGTAGCGCTCGACGATGGCCGCCCAGTCCGCGAGCCAGCTCGCCTCCGGGTAGCCCGCCGTGTGCCAGAGGCCATTGCCGTCGGTGTCGCTGCAGCACCAGTCGGCGATGCTCACGTGGTTGTCCAGGATGACGACGAGGCCCTCGTGGGCCAGCGCCTCGATCACTGCATCGAAGACGTCGAGCGCGCGCCGGCCGCTGAGGTCGGGGTTCGCGGCGATGACCTCGTCGCTGATCACGGGGTTCAGCTCGAACATCTCGTTCGACCAGGGCAAGCGCACGGAGTTGAACCCCAGGGTGCGCACGAGCTTCGCGATGTCACGGCGGTCGGCGCGCTCCAGGCCGGCGGGAACGTAGTCCTTCTCCTCGGCCCCGTACCAGCTCACGCTGGCCAGCTTGAAGCGCTGGTCGTTGGCGTCGAGGATCCAGCGACCGCTGGTGTGGAGGGGCAGGGCGGGCAGCGGGACAGGGACATCGGTGCCCCCGGAGCCTCCGTCACCGCCTGCGCCTCCCCCACCGCCGTTCGCGCCCGTGCCGCCGCTCCCGCCATTGCCGGGCTCCGTGGTTCCGCTGGAGGTCGGATCCGAGGAACTCCCGGCCGCACAGCCGCAGAGCGCAAGAGCGAGGAGGACGCTTGAAGTTCGCATGGCTGGCCCGATGCTAGGCGAACGCCGGGACGACGACCACACTGTCCGCCACCTCGTCAGCCCAGGGTCCTCCACCTCGTCAGCCGAGGGTCCCGCGATGGGTCCCTGCTGGACGCGCGTGGCGCGGCCCTGGTGTCAGGGCTTCGCGGGCGAGGTCGGCGCCTTCGCGTTCCCGCGCTTCGCAGGCAGCCGCTTCCCGCCTCGCTTCTTCGATGCCTCGCGCGCCTCGCGCTTCTCCTTCTCCTCCAGCGCGCGCTTCGCCTCTTCCTTCGCCTGGCGATACCGCTCGGCGAGCTTCGGGTCGGCGCTCAGCCGCTTCCTGAAGGCCCGGTTCAGGCGCGTCCAGGCGGCGTGGTCCAGTCCGTGGGCCGCAAGCACGGCAGCCTCGTCGCTCGAGTGCTGCACCTCCACGCAGAGCGCTGCGTAGTCCTCGATGCGCATCGTCGGCTCCGGGGAGGCGGGCTTGCCAATGCCACCTGCATTCGCCAGGACCTGGTACACGGCGAGGGCGCGCTCGGCTCCCCCGGCGGCCCGCTCCTCGTGCAGGGCGCCGTCGCGGCGGCGGCGCCGGTCTCGCCAGGCGATCTCGGTCTTTCCGTGCCGGGAGAGGACCTCCGGGAGCAAGGCGCCCCCTTGCCAGACCTCGATCTGGATGACCGCGTCTTCCGCGAGTTCCGCTGCGCCAGGGAAGGCTTCCGGAGCTGCCTGCTGGGCTGTGGCCCCAGGCATGTTCGTCCACGCCTGGGTCGAGGGCGTGGTCCATCCTGCCAGGGCATTCGACGCTGACGAGGGGTGCACCCCTTGCCATTGCGGCGGGAGGCCGGCCATGACGGCATCCGGTTCCCGTGGGGCATTCGTTCCCTGCGCGCCGAGCGCGAGGCCTCCCAGTGGGCGTGAGGGCGCGGTCGGTGGGGGAGGCGTGGGCGCGAACGGGGTGACGGGCTGGAAAGGCAGCGCCGCGGCAGCGGGAGAGAAGTGCTCGGGGCCGAGGGTGATCGTCGCTCTCCGGGTCGGGGTGGGGGGGGGAGCGGTCAGGGCGCCCAGAGACGGTGGCACCGGGCCTGGGGGCAGCACCGAGGCGCCCGCGGGTTGCCCGGCGGACAGGGGTCCAGGCGCCGAGAATGGCAGGGCCGGGGCGGACCTGATGCCTGGCGCCAGGGTGATGGAGCGCCCCCGGTTCCTCGTGGAGGCGTAGGGTCCTGTGGTCGGTGAGGCCAGGGGTGAGGCCGGAGCGGGCGCCGATCCCTGCACCTGGGGCACCGGCGTCAGGGCCTGGAACGGCAACGCGGCGGACGGGGCGACAGGCACGAGGCCCGGCACACGCGTGATCTCTGCCCCTTGCTCTGCGGTACCTGGCGCAGGGTCGGCCTTGCGGGCGTCGGTGGGCGGGTGGCTCAGCGGGGAAGGCACGCTCGTGCCCTGAGCGCCACGCACCTGGGAGGGCGGCTTGAACGGCAACGCCGCGGCAGGCGCGATCGGAGGCGCGGGGGCGGCCGTGAGGTCTTGCGCGCCCGTCGAGGAAGGTGGCTTGAACGGCAACGCCGCGGCAGGCGCGATCGGAGGCGCGGGGGCGGCCGTGAGGTCTTGCGGGCGGCTCGGAGAGCTGGGAGAGGCCGAGAAGGGCGAGGGGCTGGAGAGCATGGGCATCTGCCCGGGTGGGAGCGTGGCTCTCTCCACACGCTTCGGCGGCGGTGGAGGCGCTGCCGCGATGACCGGGATACCGCGCGTCAGGGTCGCCTCTTCGTCACCTGCGTCGCCGCCTTCGTGCGGAGCGAGCATGCCTCGGGGAGGCACGTCGACGATGGGGGACGCCGTCGACCGCTGCAGGGTCACCGCAGCATCGTCCTCGGCCGCGTGGGTCATCATGGGCCCTGGCATCCGCCCTCGGGAGGGCGGGGGGGGCGCGATACGCGGGGGGGGCGGGACTGCGCGCGTGGACGAGGGCGTAGGGAGGACCGCCCCGACAGGCGCGCTCACCGGGGCGAGGCGCGTGCCGCGGGCCAGGGTCACCTCGCCGTCATCTTCGAGGGCGTGCTTGCCGGTGACGAGGAGCACGCTCTCCTCGGCGGTGTCCGGCACCGGGATCAGGCCGCGCCAGGTGAGGGCGCAGGTGCCCTCGTCCGCGTCGATCCAGAGGGTGTCGCAGCGGAGCCGGATGGCCCGGGGCTCCGCGTCCCCGACCTGGAGCAGGGCCTCCGGCGTCACGTCTGCGAGCATCGTGATGAGGCGCGGGTGGTCCGGGTGCAGGTGCTCGAGCAGGAGCGACATGCCAGGCGCGAGGTGGTCGAGGTGCTGGTCGGGCGGCGCGGCGTTGAAGTAGGCGGCGTCGAGGTGCTGGGGCAGCGCCTGCTCGGTCCAGCTCCCGGGTTCCCAGCCTTCCGGCTGGTCGTGGAGCTTCGCGGCGCGCTCGGGCCAGCGGGGGTCGATCGCGCCGAGGCCCACAGGCAGGACGGGCTGCGAGGTCTTCTGCAGCGCGGTGCCCGGGGGCAGCAGGTTCGGCGCTGGCCGAGATCCGTGCACGGGGACAGGCAGGCCGACGGGGACGCCGACAGGGTTCGTCGTCCTGGGGCCACCGGCGGCTCGCTCCCAGGTGAGGGGCAAGCAGGTGAAGGGGATCGGCGCGCCGAGCCGGCCGTCGGGCGTCCAGGTTCGGTCGCCGTGGACCTCGATGGCCTTGTCCACCGAGCCGATGGCCACGCGCACCCGGAGGCGGTCGACAGGGTGGCCGTGCGGCGCGTAGGCGTGGCCTCCGACGAGCACCTCGGGGCGGCGCTTGAAAGGGGCGAGGTCCGTGGGCACCCGGATGCTGCCCGGCGTCCCCGGCGTCCCCGGCGTCCCCGGCGTCCACTCCTGATCCACGGGGACGGGTGGAGGCTGCGCGGGGGCGACCGGCGAGGTGCCCGGCGCCAGCGCATAGGTGACCTTGCAGATCAGCGTGAGCGCGAAGGTCTGAGGGCGGGGGCGCCAGAGGAGCGTGGTGGCGGCCAGCGGGCCGTACGAGACCAGGCGCACCCGGGGCTCCCGAGGCCTGCCGAGCCTCGTGACGCCGAGCTGGGCGAGGCCCCCTGCCGGGCCCTCGACACGACGCACCATGGGCCGAGTCTATCCCCGAAGGCTCCCGCGCGGATGCCCGAGTGACGACGACCGTCGGCGGACATGCACCCACTCCGGCACGGCACGGCATGGCATGGCTCCGGGCGCTGGGAGGGGCGCGAGGGATGGGATAGCCTCGTGGCAGGCGACGTGACCGAGACCGAGGACGCAAAGCTACGGGGCATCGCCAGCGCCGGGTGCGAGGTGCTGGAGCGCGTCGCGCTCGATCTCCCCGGGCTGCCCGCGCGGGTCGATCGGGCGTCGCTGGCGGCCGCGCTGTCGCCGGCGCTGGAGGCGCTCAGGCACCTGTCGCGCAGCAGCATCGACAGCGCGGGTCACCTGGACCTGCTGCGCGCGGCGGCGGAGGCGCTGGAGCAGGCGCAGGAGGCGCTCGTCGCGGCAGAGCCCAGCGATCATCCGGCGCGGCTCGCCGAGCGCGTGGGAGAGGTGCGCGCGGCGGTGGTCGCCACCCTGGACCCGACGCTGGCGCGCATCCTGGAGCGGCACCGCGAGATGCGCCAGGGCCGACCAGGCGCGGGCGAGGGCCCGGCTGCGGGGGTGTCGTCCGCGGCGCGGGCCGCAGGCGCGGGGGCTACGGGCGCGGGGGCTGCGGGCGCGGGGGCTGCGTGGGGCCCGGGATCGCCAGCGCTTCCGGTGCTCGCCTCGGGCGCGTTTCAGGTGAGCCTGGGCGTGCCACGGCTCTTCACCCTGGAGCGCGTGGCGCTGCCAGGGCTCCTGCCCGTGACGCGGACGGTGGCCGGGTCACGCAGGCAAGCGCGAGGCGGCGCGGGGGACGAGGGAGACGAGGGAGACGAGGGAGACGAGGGAGACGAGGGGGACGAGGGGGACGAGGGAGACGAGGGAGACGAGGGGGACGAGGACGGCAACGGCGACGCCGATGGCGCCGGCGACGATGCTCATGCTGGTGACGGTGAGGGCGGCGACGCTGGCGCGACGGGCGGCGCAGCACGCGGCGCAGCGGCAGGAGGCGGGGGCGAGGCGAGGCCCGGGAAGAGCCGCGGCGAGGAGGCGGAGAGCAACGATGCGTGGGAGCCCACCCTGGAGCAGGAGATCGACGCCACGTCGCGCGCCGAGGTGGAACTCCCGCGCGAGGAGGCCGAGCTGCACGGGCTGAGGCGGATCGCGCAGGACGTCATCGAGGAGATCGGGGTGCTCGGGCTGCTGGTCTCACCCGATGAGCTGCCCGTCTCGTGGGCGCCGCCGGTCGCCTGGGCGATCGGCGTGGAGGGGTTCGAGGGGCGCTTGCTCAAGGATCTGGATGCGCTGGTCGCGCTGGGGACGCCCTTCGGTCCGAAGGAGCAGGAGGCGCAGCTCGATGTGCTGCAGCTCTTGCTCGCGCAGACGGGAGACGCGATGGCGCCGGATCCGGCGCGGGAGTTCGCGCGCGCGTTCGTGCTCGGGTGCTTCGCGGGCGAGGACACGGCGCGGGAGGCCGTGCACTCGCTGCGGCGGTCTCACCCGGTGACCTACGAGGCACAGGCCGCGGCGCTGGCGCGGGCTCCACACCCGGGGCTCGCGCCGCGGCTCGCGGGGCTGTGCACCGAGGGGTCTCCCGGGCTCCTGCGCGTGGCGCTGGAGGTGCTGCGCCGCAGGCGGGAGGCGTCCCTGGACGTGGTGGCGCCGCTGCTGGCCCACCCCGCGCCAGCCGTCCGCGCGGCAGCGGCGCGGTGCCTCGCAGCCATCGTCCCCGCCGGGGGCCCGCTGCGGCTGCTCGAAGCGCACGCGGAGGTGGAAGAGGACGAGGCGGCGCTCGCCGCGACGGCGGAGAGCCTGGTGGTGCTGGGGTCTCCGGCGGGGCTGCGCGTGGCGCGGCAACTGCTCACGGAGTCGCTCACGGTGGCGGAGGGGTTCCCGGCGGCGACGCGCGCGGACCTGTTGCGGCTCCTCGGGGTGGCGGGGGAGCGGGCCGACAGGGAGCTGCTCCTGCGCGCGCTGGAGGGTTCGCTGGAGGGCGCGCCCGACGCAACGCCCGGGGCCGGGTACGCGGGAGCCCTGGGCGTGCACGCGGCGCGCGCGATCGGCTGGCACGGCGATGCGACGCTCGTGCCGGCGCTGCTCGCGGCACTCGACCAGTCCGCGCGCAGCGCCGTGGCGGCAGGCCAGGGGAGCGCCGTCGCGGGCGCCCTCCACCGCATCACGGGGCTGGGGCTCCCGCCGAAGGACGACCAGACCCGCTCCGTGTTCGCGGTGGAGCCGCCCGTCGATCCGGCCGTGTGGCGCCGGCTCTGGCAGCAGCACCAGGAGAAGTTCGCGGAGCCGCGGAGATACCGGTTCGGCGCCCCCTTCTCGCCGGCCGCGACCCTGGCCGAGGCGGAGGCGAGCGACGTGTCGACCGTGGCCCGTCGGAGCGTGCTGCTGGAACTCGCCGTCCTGTCACGCGGCGCCTCGCGGCTGGAGCCACACGACTGGGTGGCGCGCCAGCGCGCGGAACTCGGGGCGCTGGCGGAGCAGTTCCGGCAGGCGCCCGCCTACCCCGCGGGGCGCTGGGCAGGCGCCCGCGCTCCCTGAGTCCCACGGCAGGGGCTCGCGCCCCGCCCCCCGCCGAGCAAAGCTCGTCGGGGCCCCCCACTCCGCGATCCACCCGCGATCTCCAGAGCGTTCTGCCACTTCGGGCCTGACGCCCGTCGCCTCCGGTAGCGGCCAGCGTGCCCGGCCGTGTGGATGACGCGTCATCCACGCAGGGCCGCGGGCTCTCAGGTCCCCAGAAGGAACGCGCCACGCTCAGGTCCGTCGGAGGAGAGGGCGATGCAGGCGCTGCCCGCAGGCGCGGCGCCCGCGCTGAAGAGCGCGCAGGTGACCGCGCCGAGCACGCCTCCCGTGGCGGCACCCAGGTCGCCGAGTTCGCCCGCGAAGCGGTCATGCACGGCCCCCTCGGCGAGCGCCCCCCGCGCGGCCACCATCGCCCACTCGCGGCCCCGGTGGCGCTCGCCGTTCAGGTCCGTGAGCACCCAGGGGATCTTGCGCTCGGGGGTCGACGCGGCGAGCGCGGCGATGAGCCTGGTCATCGTCTGAGCGGTGTTGGGGGCGTCGTGGAGCACCGTCTCCTCGCGCCCCACCTCCACGCCGCGCACCACGGCCTGCGCGGTGGCGCGCCCCTGCGCAGTGGCGTCGCTCCTCCCCCGCGCTGGGTCCTGCCGCGCCAGCGCCAGGAATCCCGCCCCCTCGCCCGGAAGGAAGCCGTTCTCCGCGTCGAGCGCATGCAGGCGGCACTCGGCGTCGAGCCAGGCGAGGACCTCCGGGTGGTAGTAGCTGTCGACGCCTCCCACGATCACCAGGGTGGCGCCGCGGGTCAGCTCGTCGAGGGCGAGGGCGAGGGCGAGGGCCACGCCCGCGTGCCCGGCGCGGAGGGTCCGCGAGCGCGCGCCGTCCAGCCGGAAGCCAGCCTGCTCGGCGAGGACGCCCAGCATCGCGCCACCGAAGCGCGGGTCGTCGTCCGGGCGCCCCGCCTCCGGCACAGCGAGCACGAGCGGCACGGGGTGCAGGGCTGCGCCGTCAGGCACCACGCTGCGCAGGGCTGGGGCCGCCAGCGCGACCATGCGCTCGAAGCCGTGGAGGTCCTCCCGCATGCCGGGCGTCCTCGCGACCCCGATGAAGCGCTGGCGCTTGTCCGTGAAGCGGGTGGTGCGCGGCTCGCCCTTGCGCGCCCGGACGCACATCGCGACCTGCAGGGCAGACAGCCCGAGTGAGCACCGCGCGGAGGCGCCGGTGACGTAGGCGGGGACGAGCACCCTCTCGGCCATCGGTCAGCCCTCCTCTCCGCCCTGGTGCCTCGCGCGGAGGGTCCTCGCGCGCTGCGTGATCTCCGCGTCCAGCGCCGCGTCGGCCAGCGCCCGGCGCATCCACCGCCGGTCCATGCGCATCCACGCGGCGAGGGTCATCTGGCGCTCGGCCAGCGCCGCGGTGGGGTCGGCGGCGTCCTCGACGCTCACCTTGAGGGCGACGTAGGCCTCCAGGCTCTCCTTGCCCTCGTTCGGCCCTGCCAGGCCGTCCTGGGCCTCGACGAACAGCTCTCCGTACCGGGTCGCGGGCTCGGTGTCGCCCTTCACGGCGGCCTCGCTCATCGCGGTGAGCCAGCCCCGCTCTTCCAGGAGGAAGCCGTCCTCGTCGAAGCCGTGGGCGCGCAGGATCTCGTGGCGGGGCCCGCTGCCCTCGGCCAGCGCGGCCGAGATCAGGGCGTAGGTCGCGAGCGAGATGGAGGGCGCGACTGGCCGCTCCCACACCGCATACTTCGCGAACATCGACAGCTCGGGCGCGGGCGCGGCCTCGTCGTCGAAGTCCTGGAGTTCGATGGCCGCCTCGAAGACGCCGCGCTCCAGGTCCCGCTGCACTTCGTCGAGGGTGGGGGGCACGTCGTCCCGCGCGAGGCCGAGGGTCACCTGCACCACGCCGTCGAGGTCGAGGGAGGGGACCTGCATCAGCGCGCGGTACACCATCACCAGCAGCTCGCGGTCGGTGTCGACCCAGAGCGTGTCGCAGTCGAGCGCCAAGGGGATGCCGCGCTCCTCGGTGGTGTCGACCCACAGGACGGGCGCGACCGCGGGGAGCTTCAGCGAGAGGGTCTCCGCACGCTCCGAGAGGCCCGACAGCGAGAGCGTGGCCCCGCGCGGGATGTCTGCCTGCTGCTGGGAGGCGGGGGCGGTGTTGTAGGCCGTGAAGTCGAAGCCGAGGCCGTGCTCCTCGGGGAAGGGAGACGTCCGTGAGGGGCCCACCGGCTCGGCAGGAGAGGCGCCGTCGCGCGCGCGGAGGGCGGCGCGGACGAGGGGCACGCGCGCCGCGGGCATCCGGCTCTCCACCACGAAGGCGCGGGACACGGCGCCGAGCCCGAAGCCTGCGACGAGGCGCGTCGCGGGCCGGGACGCACAGGCGTGGCCGGTCACGAGCAGATCGCACATACGCTTCAGCGGGACGAAGTCGGAGGGGTAGGCGATCTCGTCCTCCTCGGCGCCGGGCAGCTCGCTCGGGACGTCGAGCGCGAGGCCGTCGGGCTCCGTGGAGAGGGTCATCTCGTCGTCGGGCGAGGCGCACGCCGCGTACGAGAAGGTCGCCTTGACCACGAAGGTCATCGCCGGCTCGGCGGCCATGGTGAGGCCGGTCCCGTCGACGACGACCTCGCGCGGCGGCAACATCCAGCGCAGCACGCCGACCTGCAGGAGCCCCGCGCCCTCGTGGCAGAGCGAGGCCGGCTGGGCGACGATCACACGTTGGGGCATGGCGCCGTCATGACTGGGTGAAGAGGTCGAACTTGGGCCCGACCCAGTTCACGCGGATGGATTCGAACTCCTTTTCCCACGTGTTCTCGAACCAGGTGTCCTCGAGGATCGTCAGGAAGAGGATGGTCTTCAGCTCGCCCTTGGGCTGGAGCTGCATGAGCACCTTGGGCTTGTCGCTGGCGGTGAACGCCGCCGAGAGTGAGGCGGGGAACCTGGCGCCGAAGCTCACGAGGTGAACCCCGGTACCGACCTCGATGAAGAGCGCGAGGGTCGGCTTGATGGCGATCTCGACGCCGGTGTTGGTCCAGAAGCCATACTCGTCGGCGCCCACGGAGACGCTGAGAGGCACCTGCAACGAACACGTGAACACCAGGTCGATCTTCACGCCGAGCGTGCGCAGGGCCGTGGCCGCGCCCTCACCGATGCCAGGCGCGATGATGTTCAGCAGCGACACCGAGAACTCGAGCTGAATGCCGATCAGCGTGGGCGTCGTGATCGTGATCTTCCAGGGCATCCCGCAGTGGGCGGGGGTGTACATCTTCCCCCAGAAGCCCATCTTCTCTTCGGCGCAGGGCTTGAAGCAGATCTCGAAGCCGACCTTCATCTCGGAGCAGAACTGGACCGTGATGTCCTTCTTCGCGAGCTCCGCGATCTTCTTGACCATCACCTCCACGCCGCGGAGCTTGTTGATGGCAGAGCGCGCTTGCGCCAGCGCCTTCTGCGCGCTCTTGCCCTTGCCATTGGTGGCGAGGTTCGTCTCGACCGAGTCGCTGAAGTTCACCTCGACCGCGACCTTCTGCTTCGGGAAGATGCGGATCTGGGCGTTGCGCGAGCCGGCGCAGGAGATGGCCTGCACGTTCACGTTCACCGGCATGGCCCAGTAGAGGAAGTAGGCGAACACCGCCTCCAGGCTGTTCAGCGCGCCCTGGACCTGGACCTTGCTGGAGGTCTCGACGGTGAGATTCTGGTTGCCCGGGCGGTTCCGGTGCAGGTCGGAGACCCGCTCTTGCGGCTTGGGCTCGCGGATGTTGTTCGTACCCTTGGTCAGGGTACGGTCGTCATTGCCGACCAGCAACGAGGTGAGCGCCGCGGTGACGGTGTACTCGTCCTTGCCCTCCAGCGGCTTGGCGTCGCAGGCGCCCTCGCCGGTGCGCTTGGCGAGCCACTTGGTGTGCGTGCTCCGCTTCCAGCAGGTGGGGTTGTCGGGCTGGGGCTTGGTGACGTCCTTGCGGACGGCCTTGAACTTGACCTCGGTGCCGCTGAGGATCTCGATGTAATACGGCGGGACACCAGACTGCTTGGCGCCCGGGTAGCCGAGGTTGCGCGACACCTTGGCGCCCGCGCCGGTCGAGAAGCCGTCGGCCGCCTCGCCCGTCGCCTCGTTCACGCCGGTCAGCTCGACGATGGTGCACTGACCCATCAGGAAGTCGACGTCGGCGTTGGGCATGCCCGCGAGGGCGCTGCCGTCCACGTAGCCCACGGTGTTGGCGTGGTTCTGGGTGGTGGTATCGTTGGTGCGGACCACGCCCGCGCCCTCGGCGAAGACGTCGGACGAGTAGCTGGTGGCCTTCGCCTCCTCGATGTGCGTGCCCGAGCTGACCCCGATCACGAAGGGCGCCTTCGACGGCTCGGACGCGGGGCCGACCTGGTGCGGCTGCGTCCAGATGGGCTGGTTGGCGATGAAGGTCCTGCTCGTCCCCGGGGTGAGCAGGCTCATTTTCACCTGGTTGGGGAAGGGCGCCTGCGCCCCGGTGCAGGGGTCGATGCCGACATCGGTCGCCCCGCTGGTCTTCGGGATGTGCGGCGTCCCCTTGGTGGCCACCACGCGTTTCTGGTTCGACGTCGTATCGCCCATGGATTCACCCGAAGACGCGCCAGCGCCCGTCGTGTTGCGTCAGGAGGAGGTTTGCCCGCAGAGAGAGGCCCGGCTCGGTCTCGCAGACGGCTTCGAGGACCGGGGCGTCGTCCCACCCGGAGACGTAGGCCACGCGCCCGCCCGCGCGAGGCTGGAAGTGCACCCGGGTGAGGTCGAGCGGCTTCACCAGGTAGCGCAAACCGAAGAACTTCTCCGAGGCCGCGCGCTGACGGTCGAGCGACGCGGAAGGTTCCCCCGGGAACGCTGCGGCGTAGGAGGCGTGCTTGAGCGCGAGGAGCGCCTGGAAGCGCGCGAGGTCGCGCTGGACGAGCGCGTCGTGCACCTCCCTCACGACCTCCACGAGCGCCGGCGTCCCCGTGCACGGGAACTCGGCCGGAGGCGCCCGCCAGTACACGGGCTCGGTCACCGGGAACGGCAGCTCGAACGTCACCTCGTGGTAGAGCGGCAGCGGCGGTCGCTCCCAGGTCTTCAGCCCGAGCGCGACGGGCAGATCCACGTTCACCACCGCGTCGATGGTGATCGGATCCGTGCTCGCATCCCGGACCTGGTAGACCTTCATCCCGGCGGGCATCACCTCCACCCGCTTCGGCGGCGGCGCCGATGTCTCGGAGGGTGGCGGCGGTGGAGGCGGCGGCGGGACGCCCTCGGGGAGCGTCAGGATCTCCAGCGTCAGCCGGTTCTCGCCCGGGACGAGCAGGTGGTTGGCGCCGCCCGTCATGGAGCGGGGGCCGCGGGTGTACACCTTGTGGACCGGCAAGTCGTTGAGCCAGGCCCGGCCGAAGACGCCTTCCTCGAAGTGCACCACGAAGAGATAAGGATCGCGCTGGCCCATCGTCAGATCTGCTGGGAGTGGCCGGCGCCCTGGTTGTTGTCGCCGCTGATCTTGAGGGTGACGGTCTTCTTGGTGTCCACGTGGATGACGCCGCTCTGGAGCACCACCGTGGTGTCCTTCACCTTGAGGGTGACGGATTTGGTGCCCTGGTGCGTCGCCGACGCCGAGAGCACCGACAGTTCCTCGGCGCCGGAGAGGGAGACCTGCTTCTGCGCGTCGGCGACGTAGGTGCCCGCCACCTTGGTGATCCGCTTCTTGCCGCCCTTGATCTTCAGCTCCTTCGTCGCCTTCTGGAAGAGGACCCCGCCGATGGTCTCGCTCCGCTTCTTCGTGGTGGTCTCGGCCTTGTTCTCGTCTGCCGCTTCCAGGGCCGAGCCGCCCACGACCCGCGTGCAGTTCTTGCCGACCTCGACGCCGTTGTTCTTGTCGCTCACCTCCAGCACCACGCCCCCCACCTGCTCGGCGAGATCCCTGGCGGTCGTCGAGCTGGAGTCGTCGACCAGGAACTGGTGCATGGCGCCGACGCTCTTGGTGCGGTCGCCCATGATCGAGCTGGTCTCGGCCTCCGCCGTCCGGCGGGTGCGGTTGCCGCCCGTGGACCAGGTCTGGTTGCCCAGGATCTGGGGGAGCATGTTCCTGCCCACCGACAGGGTGTGGTTCGAGCCGATGGAGATGCGCTCGTCGCGGCGGACGAGGGTGTTCTCGTTGAAGAGGATGTTCTCCGTCTTGTCGTTGGCGACCACGATGTTCTGGTCACGCTCGGCGTGGAACATCACGTATTCCTTGCCCGCCTGGTCATCCATCTGGATCTCGTTCGTGCCGTCGCGCGAGGGCGTCGAGAGCGACTTGAGCGAGGTGCAGAACTTCCGGACGGGCAAGGGCACGGGGAACTTGTCCTCGGCGTTGTAGACGCGGCCCAGCACCACCGGGCGGTCAGGGTCGCCCTCCATGAAGTGCATGAGCATCTCCCAGTCGCGGCGGGGGATGGCGCTCGACGAGCCGGTGTTGTCCTGGAGCACGGGGATCCAGTGCGAGCAGTCGTCGTCGGGGGGGAGGCGCCGGTCCCAGTGGAAGTGGATCTTGACCCGCCCGTAGGCGTCGGTGTGGATGTCGTCGTCACCGGCGGGGCCAGTGACGAAGCCGGTCATCGGGTTGAGGATGCGCGGCACGTACGTCACGCGCGGGGGCCGGTAGGTCACGTCGTCGTCGAGCGCGGTGAAGCCGATGGAGAACCCGTCCTCCGCGCGGCGGTAGGCGTGCTCCACCGAGAGGATCACGTACCCGCGGTCGTAGGCGGGGAGCGGCGCGTCGACGAGCTTGAACGAGAAGCCCGCGCCGAAGGCGGCGCAGGTGGCGCGCCCGGTGGCCGCCCTGGCGTTGGTGCCGAACGACTCGCTCCAGAGCTGCGCCTTGCGCGCCCCTTCGCCCGGCGTGAGGTACTCGCCCGGGTAGTCGTAGTACTCGGGGCCGGCGGCGGTGGGGCCCTCTGCGACCACGTCCATGTCGAGGCTCGGCGTCTCCGGGTTCCAGTCGCGGAGCGTCACCTTGCCCACGGTGAGCGAGGCGCGCTTGCCGATGGTGGTCACCGCGTCGACGTTGCGGTCCATGGCGTTGGCGGCGCGGTAGGGGACGCTCGGGCTGCCCGCGACGGGCTCGTACGCGGCGGGGCTGTCGCCGAGCACCATCACGTCGCCGGGGAGGAAGTAGTAGAAGATGCCCTCGTCTTCGAGGAGGCGGTGCACGAAGTCGAGGTCCGTCTCCCGGAACTGCACGCAGTACGGCCGGCTGGCGTAGGCGCCCGAGAGGCGAAGCTCGGGCTTGACCCCGATCTGCGACAGGGTGTCGGTCACGATCTCCGGGACGGTCATGTCGCGGAACACCCGCAGGTCCGAGCGGTAGTGCGCGAGCGACAGGCGCGGTTCGAGGACCATCTCCACCTCGTGCACGCCCCGGATGGAGGCGCCCACGGAGACGTCGGTGAGGATGCCGGCCACGCGCCGCACCTCCAGGCCGTCGCGCACGAGCACCAGGGTCGCGTCGGTCTTCACCAGGGCGTCGGGATCGATGGTGTCGAGCCTCTCCACCGCGAACCTGGCCTCGAAGCGGAAGGTGTCCGACACCTTCTCGGCGCCGCTGAGCTCCCGGACCTCGTGCTGCTCGCCGGCGGTCTCCAGGAAGTACCTGAGGGGATCGGCAGGGGCCATGATCAGTTGTGCTCCACTTTGAGGGTGTCGACCGTGAGCTGAGCGCCGGAGAGGTCGAACGAGGGCGCGCTGATCTCGACGCTCTCCGGCAGGATGGTGATGACGCTACCGCCGCACCTGACCTCGATCTTGTCGACCGCCTCGACGTACACCTCGGGCGCCGTGGCGTTCAGCGCGCCGCCGATCTCCCAGGCGGCCGTCTGGTGGGCGCCGTCGATGAAGGCGCCCCCGGCCTTGAGGAACATCCCCCCGCTCACCGTCTCGCTGAGCTGATTGCCGGCGTCGGCGGGCATGTCCAGGCCAGAGATCTCGATCTTCGAGCCCCCCACGACCTGCGTCGCGTTCTTGCCGGTGTCCTCGGAGATGGAGAGCTTCGCGGTCTTCACGTCGGAGCCGCCGACGACGACCGTGGTGTGAATCCCCGAGACCGTCGCGATCCCCCCGGTCGTGAGCTCGATCACGGCCGCCCCCACCTTGAGGTTGCGCTTCTTGGTGACCGAGATGGTGTGCTGGAAGCCGGTCTTCACCTTGCGCGTCCCCCCGACCTTGACCGTCTCGTTCTGCTTCACGGTCTTCAGACGGTCCTTGCCGATGCTGATGTCCTCGTTGCTGCCGATGGACACGCGCTGGTTGACGAGGATGTTCTCGCTCCAGTCGGAGCCGACGGTGAGATCGTGGTTCACCCCCACGGTGCGCGTCGAGTCGCGCTGCACCGACTCGCTCTTCACCTGCTGCGCGAGGACGTTCATGTCCTTCGAGGCGTTCAGGAACATCTCCTCGGCGCCCTTGCGGTCCTCGAAGTAGATCTCGTTGAACGTGCCGTCGGCGGGCGAGGTGGCCGTCTTGAAGACGACCCGGGTCTTGTGCTCGGGGAGCGGATACGTGGGCGGATGCTCGGCGTCGTGGATGCGGGAGAGCACGCTGGGGGCGTCGATCTCGCCCTCCTCGTTGAACGTCATCACGTTCCAGCCGACGCGCGGCAGGAGCATGGACTCCTCGGTCCCGCGCTGCGCGACGCGCATCCACTTGCCAGCCTTGTCGTCCCACTGGCCGTCGCGGTCCCACTTGAGCTGGATGCGCACCCGGCCCGTGGCGTCCGGCATGATCTCGTCCCCGGAGGCGCCGACCACCGTGCCGGTCTGGAGGCCCGCCTGCCGGGCAGGGGGCATCTCGGCGGGGGGCCGGAAGGGGACGCTGCTCGCGATGCCCTCGAACGCACACCGGTACGGCCGCCCCTCCGTCGCCGTGCCGCGCCGCGCCTGGTTCGCCTCGTACGTGGCGCGGGTGAGGAAGAAGCGGTCGTTCCCGTCGAGGGGAGAACCCACCACCCGGACGACCATGCCGGGCACGAGGCGCACGCTGGTCGACAGCCCCGTGATCCCGGCCGACGCGGCGACCGCCGCCTCCTTCATGATCTTCGCCTGGCGCGCCGAGGCGTCGGGGGAGTCCGGGCCGCCGCCCGGCGCGTCGTACACCTCGAAGCTGCCGTCCCCGGCGCCGCCGGAGATCTTGAGCGCTGGCTTCTGGTGGTTGAACGAGGCGATGGTGAACCTGGTCGGCGCCGCCGCGGACCGCGCGCCGATCTCCTCGACGATCTCCTGCTCCGCGGTCATCCCCGACTCGAAGGCGAAGACCACGTCCGCCCCGCCCGAGAGATCGGGCGCGATCGTGGACTGGTCGGCGAAGACCAACGTGGTCGCGCCCCCGTCGTGATCGAACCAGAAGTAGATGCCCTCCTCGGCGAGCATGCGGACCGCGAAGGTCCAATCGTCCTCGCGGTACTGGGCGCAGTACTCGTGCTTCGCGTACAGCGAGATCACCTCCCAGCGGGTCTTCTGCGCCGAGCGCCCCAGGATGTCGGTGACGATCTCCACGACCGTCTTGTCCTGGAAGACCCGGCTCTGCCGCCCCAGGCTGAGGGCGTAGGCGTGGGGCCTCACGGTGATCGCCATCTCCGCGGTCCCCTCGTCGGAGATGCGCTCCTCGGCCTCCGTGACGAGGCCGTTCACGTGCCGCTCCTTGCCGAAGCTGTCGTAGAGGACGATCCGCGCCTCCGCGGCGATCATCGCCTCGGGGCTCGCCTGCCCCACGTCGAGCCGGCACACGAGGTCGAACCTGAAGAGGCGGGACACCGACTCCTCGCCGGACATCGTGGCCACCTCGAAGGGCTGGCCCGCCACGTACAGAGCGACATGTTCCTGGGTGTTGTCGGCCATGGCTCCCTCACTTCGTGATGTTGTCGGGCCCGCCGGTGGTCACCAGCTTGTCGCCCGGCTGGAGCAGGACGATCCCCTTGAACGTCGTCTTGTCCGGCGTGAGCGTGACCTCGGTCCCGGGCCCCTTGAAGGACAGGGATTCCCGCGCTTCGAGGAGGACCACCTTGCCGCGGTACTCCACCCGCTCCGCCGAGGTGAGGGTGGCCGTGCTCGCCACGTTCACCTCCGTCTTCTCCGCCCCGACCCCCATGTCCTCGCCGCTCTCGCGCAGCACCGCGCCGCCGACGACCAGCTTCTTCTCGTCGCTCACGACCTGGGAGATGCTGCCGTTCTTGGTCGTGGTCAGCTTGGCCCCCCCGACCACCTCGGTGTAGTTCTCCTGCACCTGCGTCTGCACGTTCTCCTTCGAGACGGCCACGAACGCGCCGCCCACGAGGCGCTGGATGTCCTTCTCGGTCTTCCGGTTGATCGAGCCCGTGCTGGTCAGGCCCGCCTGCGTCATGCGGACGCTGCCCACCGTCTCCTGATCGCTGCCGAACACCGAGGACCCGGCCGTCGCGCCCACCTCGATGGTCTCGTTGCCTCCCACGGAGATCGACCGGTCCCCCTTCACCTCCAGCCGGTAATCGTTGCCAGCCGAGGTGGTGCTGTTCGCGCCGATGGACACGGTCTGGTCGTTCTCGATGGAGCGGTTCATGTGCACGGAGACGAAGTGCGTCTCGTTGTTGCCGATGCGCTCGGTCTTGTCGTGCTTGACCACGCCCACGAGGTCGCGCTCCGCCCTGACGTAGAAGTGCTGAGAGCCCGCGTTGTCTTCGAGCCGCAGCTCGTTGAACCCGCCGCTCTTCGGCGAGGTGGGCGTCTTGATGGTCATCACCGTCTTCTGGGCCGGCTGGGCGTAGGTCGGGACCATCACCCCGTTGATGTTGCGGGCGACGCCCACCGGCCGGTCAGGATCGCCGTCGATGTAGGCGAGGCTCATCTCCCAGCCGACGCGGGCGAGGACCATGGAAGTCGCGCACTCCTGCAGCGGCCTCACCCAGCGCGAGTCCTCGTCGGTCCCCTTCGCCTCCCGATCCCAGTGGGTCTGCGCGCGGAAGCGCCCGTACTTGTCGGTGTGGATCTCGGCGCCGGACGGGCCCCGGACCATGGCGGTGTGCGTGCCCTCGATGACCGGCCTCGGCGTCTCCCAGGCCGGCCGGAAGGGGGCGTCCCCCGGGATGGCGACGAAGCGGTTCTCGTACACCTTGCCCGTGGGCAGGGTGAGCGCCCTCGGGTACACCGCGTTGTGGGCGACGTGCTCGACGTCGATGAGCAGGTGCTCCCCGCCGAACCCGGCGCCCCCGTCGTCGCCGAACGAGAGCTTCCGCAGGGGCGCGAACGCGGGCACGGTGCTCAGCCCCTCGCTGGTGCGCGAGGGGACGCGCTGCGCTTCCAGCCGGATCTGCGCGAGGTACTCGCCGTCCTTCGGGTTCCGGAAGCCGGTCGGGTAGTCGTAGGTCTCCAGCTCCGTGTCGAGGTCGGCGGCCTTCGAGGTGAGCAGGTTGAGCCGCGGCTTCTTCCAGTTGAAGTCGTTGACCGACGCCTTGCCCGAGGCGACCCGCGCGCGCCTCCTCCAGGAGTAGACGCCGATCTCGTCCCGTTCGAGGGCGCCCGCCGCGTCGATCAGCTCGTAGTGCGAGGCCCCTTCGACGCTGTCCGCAGACCCGGACGCGTCCCCCAGCTCCAGGACGTCCTCGCCCGTGAACGTGTAGTAGATGCCCTCGAACTCGAGGAGCCGGAGCACGAACGCCAGGTTGGACTCGCGGTACTGCACGCAGTACTTGCGCACCGGGGGCGTGCGGGTGGTCTTCCAGGTGAAGGGCACCTGCCCCTCGGAGAGCACCTTGGACACGATGTCCGTCGCGCTCATGTTGCGGAACTTGCGGGTGTTCCTGGTGTTTCGCAGGAACCAGAGGCGCGGGTAGAGGTCGAGCTTGTAGTGCATCGCGCCGTCGTCGATGCCTGCGAAGCGCGCCTGGCCGAGGCGCACCGCCCACGTCCGGGCGGGCACCCCGTCGAAGAGGATGCTGAGCGTCGCGTCGCCGCCGATGGCGCCCGCGAAGTCGAGGGCGTCGTGGCTGGCCAGCTCCGCCTCCACGTGGGTGAGCTTCGAGATGCCCTCCACGACCCGCACCGCGACGACCCGCAGCGCCTCCGCGGCCGGCACGTTCAGCCCCGAGCCAGGTGCTCCGGCTGCCCCTCCCCCCAGCTCCAGCGCGATGTCGACCTTGCGTCTGCTCATGATGCCTCCGCCGTGGACCCTTCCCCGAACACGCTCGCCGCGAGCTGCGCCACGATGTGGTGCGGGAGGGGCTCCGATCCGAAGATGACGACCTTCTCCAGGTGCTCCGTCTTGCGCGGCAATGCCACGCGCACACGCCACACCAGCTCCACCGTGCGCGCGTCGGCGTCGATGCAGAAGGTGTCGAGGTGCGTCGGGTGCTCGAACGATCTGCCACGGACCGTGGAGTGAAACATCGGCGCATACCGGGGCAGCCGGAACCGCCATGCACCCTCCGGCGTCGCGCCGAGGACCTCGACCGCCTCGTCACCCACGAGGGGCGTCTCCAGCCACTGGTCGTCGGGGGCGCACGAGTTGTGGCGCGGGTCGAAATCGAGGGGCCGGAGCGGCGCCCGCTCCCGGCGCCAGGCCTCGTCGTGGGTACCGGCCCGCTCCGAACGGGGCGCCCAGTGCTGCGGGATCGGGCCGAACCCCGCGGGCGCCGGGGCGCGCGACGAGAGCGGCAGCCGGGGGTCCTCGATGACCGGCGCCGGCCTGCCCACGAGCCCGGCGCGGCGCTCGTGAAAGCCGGTCCCCGACAGGTTGCGGTAATCGCTGACCGGCACCTCCGGGTCCGTCGCGTCCACGCCCCCGAAGGCCAGCTCGTACACGAGCGGCGTCGGCCCCATCTTGCCCGACGGCCCCGGGGTGAGCCCCACCATCGCTTGCTGCCACACCCGCGGCCCGTGCACCGTCAGCACCTTGTGCAGCGAGGTCCGCCCGGTCTCGACCCGCAGGCTCACGCTCTGCTTGGTAGCGTCGGGGCGCGAAGGGTAGGCGGTGCCGAGGAGCAGCACGTCGGTGCCGGGCTTCTCGTCGACCGCATCGCTCGCGTGCCGGAGACTCGCGTAGCGCGCGTCGGATCGGGGCACGTCGAAGATCCGCACCGGCGCGATGGGCCTCGCGATCGTGGCGGCCCCGTTCGGTCCGACGCGCCAGGTCATCTTCGCGATCACCACCAGGACCTCCCGGCCGGTGCGGTCATCCATCGGAACGCAGCGCACGTCCATCGGCGTGCGGTTCTGACAGAGGCGGGAGAGATCCATGGGCTCCTGAGGTGAAGTCGCGCGACAGGCGCCTGGGAGGAACCGGCCCCGGGATACTACACGCGAGCGCCACCGCGTCCGGGGTCATCAGCACGTTTTTTCATGCCCTCAGGACGTCATCCACGCAGGGTTCGTGATGATCCCGGCGCTCTCACGCAGGCACGCGCGCGGCACTCGGCGCAGGGTGCCGATTTACACGCTGCGCCGGGTGCCTCGCCATGCGATCTTTCCGCTTCGAGCACAGCGTGGCGCCCACCAGGCGAAGGCGCGCTCGGCGGAGCTTCATGCTCAATCTGACGATCAATGGCGGCCCCCGCATGCGTGACGCAGTCCGGGAGGTGCAATGGCAGCTCGGGTGAACAGAGACGCGGCAGCATCGAGGTCCGACGGAGCTGAAGCACCGTCGGCTTGCGTGCCTGCCTCTCCCGTTGCGATCATGCCCTGATGCACGCGCTCCACGTGAGCTGCCCCCACTGCGGCGCGCCGTTGCCGCTCCAGCCGACGCAACGCATCACCATCTGCGCCTACTGCAACACCAGCACGCGCATCGGCACCTGGTCCGACACCCGACCCCAGGTCCCCACGACCCACCACCCCCCTGCCCATTCTCCCACGGCGCAGCACCTACCCACGCTCACCCCCGACAGCGTCCCCGCGGAGGTCGTCGAGCAGATCAAGCAGCGCGTCATCGACGGCCGCCACCAGGACGCCGTCGCCCTCTATGCCCAGCACGCCCGGGTGGCCCCCGCCGAGGCCGAGGCGGCCATCCAGCAGCTCCTCACCCCTCAGCTCCACCGGCTCACCAGCCGCCTTCCTTTCACGCCCATCGCTTTCGCCATCTGCGTGGCGATTTTCTGCGCCATGACCGCCGCTGCCCTCTGGAGCGGGCTGATGGTCCACGCGGGTGCTCACCTCTGGCTGCTGCTCACCGTGCCCAGCGCCATTCTTGCGCTCTCGCTGCTCGTCAGCCTCCCGCCGCGTGCCGTGTCCATGTGGGTCTCGGCCTGGGGGAAGGAGGGCCGCGCGCGGATCCTCAAGGTGGTCATCCTCCGCCAGGGCTACGTGGCGGGCGGAAGCCTGGTCCTGATCCTCATGGACGTCGTGCCCCTCGCCGGGGGAGAGTCGTGCCGCGACGAGGAAGTCATGCTGGTGCGCGACGGGTCCCTCCCCAAGCTCTCGACAGGGAACATCATCCGGGTACGCTACGACGACCGCACGATTCGTCGGGTCTTCACCACCACGCCCATCGAGGTAGTCGGACGAGCTTGAACATCCCACGCGCCCGCACCCCCTTCCGGCTACCGGTACGCTGGAGCGATTTCGCCGACTCCGCGTTCGTGCTGCTCGCGCCGCCCCTCCTCGTGGCACTGGCTCCGATCTGGGTCCCGTACTACGCACGAGAGCTGTGGCTCGGGCGCCGCTTTGCCCGGCGCGCTGCTTCCGCGAAGCCTGGAACCTTCGACATGACCAGCGGCGCCACGGTCATCGTCCTGGAGCAGGGGCGGCAGGTGGCGGAGGTCCCCGTCGCGGACATCACCAGGATCCGCTGGTGGAACCACGTCGCCTCCAGTTCCTTCGCCTCGGGCCCCGAGGTCGACACCCTCGTGGAGCTCGAGACCCGCGCCAGCACCTGGAGGATCCTGCTCGTGGACATGGGCTTCCGTGCCCTGACGCCCCTCGTCGAGCGCGGCCTCCTCTCCCCCGAGCCCGCCAATGGCGGCCGCGCCCAGGCCGGGTGCCTCGGCGCCATGGCCTTGCCGTCCCTGGCCCTGTGGGGCCTCATCGTCGCCCTCCTCTTCTCACGCTTCGTGCTCGGCCACGCGCCTTGAAGAAGGGACTTCGTCGCCCCACCGGAGCGCCCACCAGCGCAGGTAGTACCAGAGTCGCATCGCATCAGCGCGGACGCCACAGACGCCTCGAACCGATATCTCATTTCGACACGTCGAGCGGTACGAGCACGCAATCACACTATGCCCCGGAAGTCCTTGCGGCATGTGCGCATCCAGCGCTCAGCGCGCGAAAATTTGTTTCCCCCCTGGGGCGCGAGCATCCTTGTCTCGTGAGATACGATCGAACCGTCATCGCCTACCACGGGTGTGACACCAAAGTCGCTGAACGCATCCTCGCTGGCGCGCCCTTTCAGAAGAGCAAGAACAGCTATGACTGGCTTGGGGAAGGCATCTACTTCTGGGAGTTTGGGAACGACCGAGCTTTGAAGTTCGCCCACTTTCAGAAGAGCCTTCGGAAGGTGAAGCACCCTGCCGTCGTCGGCGCCATCGTTCAGTTGGGGAAGTGCTTCGACCTCATGGATACCCGTTACACGGCAGAGCTGTCTGAAGCCTACCATCTCTTCAAGGAGGTCAAGCGTGCTGCCCATGAGCCACTTCCTAAAAACAAGGGCAAGACGCCCGAAAAAAAGCTGAGGCACCGTGATTGTGCCGTGCTGAACTTCTACCTTCAGCGCCTGGAAGAGCGAGCCTTTGCCTTCGACACCGTGCGTTGCGCGTTCGTCGAGGGGCCTCGTGCGTTCCCGGGCAGCGGCATCCAGCATGAAAGCCACATCCAGATCTCCGTGCGGAACCCGAGTTGCATCCTGGGGGGTGTTCAAGCCCATGATGGAGAAGCCATGAGCCGGAAGAGCGCAAAGAAGAAGGCCTTGCCGAAGCCCGAGAACCTCGACGCGGAGACCAGAGCGCGTCGACAGGTGCTCGCGGAGATGCGGGAAATGACGCCTCAGCAGCTTTTCGAGCTAGCCGTCCGGGCAGGCATCTACACGAAAGATGGCAAGCTGACCCCGCCTTACCGCGATGATGCGCCCCCGAGCGCATGCCGTCCGACCGACTGAGGTCTCGCTGCGGATGTCTCGCTGGTGAGGGCTCACCTCAGCGGGAACCCGTCTCCTACAGCCCCAGCGCGCTCAGCCCCGGGTGATCGTCCGGCCGCCTCCCGAGCGGCCAGTGGAGCTTCCGCTCCTCGGCGGCAATCCGCACGTCATTGATGCTCGCCTCGCGCCGGCGCATCAATCCCTGCCCGTCGAACTCCCATTGCTCATTGCCGTGGGACCGATACCAGTTGCCGCTATCGTCGTGCCATTCGTAGACGAAGCGCACCGCAATGCGGTCTCCGGTGAATGCCCAGACCTCTTTGATGAGGCGATAGTCCAGCTCCCGCTGCCACTTGCGGTGCAGGAAGGCCTCGATGGCCTCCCGCCCCACGAAGAACTCCGCGCGGTTTCGCCAGTGGCTGTCGACCGTGTAGGCCTGCGCCACGCGCGCGGGCTCCCGGCTGTTCCAGGCGTCCTCCGCGAGCCGCGCCTTGGTCGCAGCCGTCTCGGCGGTGAACGGGGGCAGGGGCGGACGCGGCTCGGTGGGCTTCTGGCTCAAGGTGCACCTCCGGGCCACCTTCCCCGAAGGCGCTCCGCCCTGGCAAGCCCTTCCTACGCACCGCCGCCAAGCGCTGGAGCCACGCCCGCTGGCGGGGGGATATGCTCCGCCTGGCGCACCGCGGGCCGGCCCCGGCGCGGTGCAGAAAAAAAAGTGGCCGCTTCTGCGGGCCCCCACCGTCCTCAGGGTGGTGGGAAGGCCATGAATGACACACATCGACGACGAGACCATCGAAGGGGCGTACGCGCGCCTGTTCCCCATCATCGTGGGCAAGTGCGCGCGCATGCTCGCCGACCCGGAGGAGGCCCGGGACGTGGCGCAGGAGACCTTCGCCCGCATCTGGGCGGAGCGCGTGAACCTGCGCGACGCGAGGGCCATGACGGCCTGGGTGTACCGGACGAGCACCAACCTCGCCATCGACCGCTACCGCGACCCCTGGCGCAAGGAGCGCGCGGAGGCCCCGGACTGGGAGCAGCTCGGCACGACGGCAGCCGACCCGGAGGCGCGCACCCACTGGCGGCGCATGCTCGCGCACCTCAGGCGCACCGTGCCCCGGCGCGAGATGGAGGTCGCCATCCTGAGCCGCCTCGATGGGCTCACCCACGCCGAGATCGCGCAGGTCACCGGTACCGGAGAGCGCACGGTCCGCAGGCTGCTCGTGGGCTTCGAGGAACGCATCGCCCGACTGCGGCAGGGGAGTGAAGCATGAACACCACCGACCACCACCCTTCCTTCCTGGAGCTGGACAGGCTCGCCCTCGGTGCCCCCACCTCGCCCGAGACGGGGGAGCACGTCGCGCACTGCGCCGCCTGCAAGAGCCACCTCGCCGCGCTCGCCCAGCCCCCCGACCTCACCGCCCTCCCCGCGCTTGCACGCCGCGCGCGGGCCGCGAGCACCGCGCAGGCTCGCTCCAGCATGGCGCGCCGCCTCCTCTGGGCAGCGCCCACGCTCGCTGCGGCGGCCGCCGTCCTGCTCTTCATCGCCTTCCGCCCTGCTCCCCTGACGACCCTCCCCGAGGATAACGACCCCGCCGCGGAGGAAGCGTTCACCACCGTCAAGGGTGGCGCCTCCGTGCTGCTCCACATCAAGCGGGGCGAGCGGGTCTTCCTGTGGGACGGCGCCGAGCCCGTCCTGCCTGGCGACAAGCTCCGCCTCGAGATCGCCCCGGAGGGCTTCACCCACGTCGCTGTCCTCGCCGACCCGCGCGCCGATGGACCCCAGGTCCCTCGGCCGACCCTGCTCTACACGGCGCCCCTCGACCCCGAGAAGCCGGCCGCACTTCCCAAGGCATGGGAGGTCGACGACGCAGCCGGCGACGAGGTGCTCGTGGTGCTCCTCTCCACCTCACCCCTCGACGGCGAGGACGCACTCTCGCTCGCCCGCACCCCGCGCGATGGCATCTGGACGCGCCGCCTCGTCCTGCCGAAGCGCCCCCGCCCGGAGCATGCACCGTGAAGCCTCGCGTATTCCTCGCCCGCCTCTTCCTGGCCTTCACCCTGGCCCTCGCGGCGCTCTGCGCGCGTGCCCCCGACGCCCACGCTGGTGCCCCCAGGCGCGCCGCGGTCATCGTCGGGGCCAACGGCGCCGCCCCTGGCCGCAAGCCCTTGCGGTTCGCCCACGACGACGCCCGCGCCGTGGCGCACGTCCTCACCCAGCTCGGCGGCTTCGACCCGCGCGACGTCCAGGTGCTCACCGACCCCGACCCCCGCGGCGTGCTCGACGCCCTCGACCGCGAGCTGACCCACGCCGCCCAGCACCCGGCCGAGCCCCTGGTCCTTTTCTTCTACTACTCGGGCCACGCCGACGCGCACGCCCTCTACCCCGCCGGCAAGCCCCTCATGCTGACCGAGCTGCGCGCGCGCCTCGACAGCAGGACGGCCCAGGTCCGCATCGGCCTCATCGACGCCTGCCGCGGCGGCGGCTGGACCGGCACCAAGGGCCTGCAGGAGACCGAGACCTTCGCCATCGAGCTGCCCGGCCTGGTCTCCAACGAAGGCTCGGCCCTCATCGCCTCCAGCTCCGGCCTGGAGGACGCCCACGAGTCCGAGCAGCTCCGCGGCTCCTTCTTCACCCACCACTGGAACGCCGGCCTCCGCGGCGCCGCCGACCGCAACACCGACGGCCGCGTCACCCTCGCCGAGGCCTTCGACTACGCCAAGGCGCTCACCATCCGCGACACCGCGGTGCACACCCCCGTCCCCCAGCACCCGAGCTTCAAGCTCAACCTCAGCGGCCGGCAGGACCTCTCCCTCTCCACCCTCTCGCGCAGCAAGACCGTCGTCGAGCTGACCCAGAAGCAGGGCCCCCTCGAGGTCATCCACCTCGACTCCGGCCTCACCGTCCTCGAGGTGCAGCCTGGCGAGAAGGTCCTCACGCTCGCCGTCCCTCCCGGCCGCTACCTCGTCCGCCGCCGCGAGGGCGGCAAGTCGTGGGTGCAGGAGCTGCGCGTCGCCCCCGGCACCACCACCCGCCTCTCCGAGACCGACCTCCAGCTCGCCGCCGGACCCCTGCTGGCCTCGAAGAGCACCGAGCCGCGCCCCGTCACCCGCAGCACCCTCGCGGCGGGCACGTGGGAGATCCAGGCCGCTGCGGGCGTCAACCACTCCACCTTCAGCCGCCCCGGCTTCTCCTCCTCCCCGGACGCCGACACGAGCTTCGCGCTGCCCGTGCAAGGAGCGTGGGGCATCACCGATCGCCTGCAGTGGGTCCTGCCCACCCTCGCCATCGCGTACCGCGGCGGTGAGCACGGCGGCGTGGAGTGGATCCCCTGGGGCGGCCTCCTCTCCTGGTCGCTGGGCTACAGCTCCATCGAGGGTACGATCCTCGACGGCAAGCTCGGCCTCGGCCTCGATCTCCGCTTCTGGCTCTCCCCCCGCAGCAGCCTCGACTTCGGCATCGGCCTCACCAGCCCCTTCTCCTCGTACAACCGCGTCACCGCCTGCGCCCACGTCGACTGCAGCCCGGAGCGCGGCTTCCAGCCCGCCTTCGACCTGGTGCGCAACCGGATGATGCTCGGCTACTCCGCCACCGTCGCCGACACGGTGACCCTCGGCCTCTCCGCGGGCCTCTCCCACAACCTCCTCTTTGGCCGCGACCTCCCGCGAGGCGCCCCGGAGCACGACGTCGAGGTCTCGGTGGGCTCGGTGCTCATGCACGGCCTCAGACCCGTGCCCCTCGTCCGCGTGCACCTCGGCGACGTGTTCTCCATCGATGGCTACGCCTCCGTGGGCTACCGCTTCGGCCAGCGCGCCCTCACCGAGAGCTACATGGGCGGCGCCACCTGGACCTGGTGAGCCCGTCTCCGGGAGAGCGCTATCCTCCCCTCTCATGCACTGGAGAGACATCGAGGCCGCGCCTTCCGTCGGCCCCTGGCAAGGCCTCGACCTCCAGCTCACCGCCGCCGACCTCCCCGCGGGCGCCCCTGGCCTGCGCGTCAAGCTCGCCTACCCGCGCCGCATCCGCGTCGACTGCGCCGGCACCCCCGTCCTCTGGGGGCACGTCCACCCCCAGTACATGGGCGTCTGGCGCCTCATCGGCGCCCGCACGGAGCCCTGGGAGGTCGTCCCTCCCCTGAGCGCCGCGGCCACCGACGCCATCACCGACGCCATCTCCGACACCATCGACGGCGCGCCCGGCAGCGAGGCGTGGTGGAAGGCGTGGGCCAGGAACGCGGCGCGCACCCTCGCCGCCTCGCCCCGCACCCCGCTCTACCCGGGGAGCTGGCAGATCACCCCGGCGCGCGCCAAGGACGTCCCTGGCCTCCCCTTGCCCCCGCCAGCGCGCGTGGAGACCTTCTCCTCGACGCACCTGTCCCCGAACGCGCTGCGGTGGGCCCGCGACCCCGAGGACGACCCCCCGGGCCTAGCCCCTGCCGCGCTGGGCGGGCGCCTCGCGTGGGAGAGCTGGTTCACCACCGGCAGCAACGCCCTCGTCCGCATGCGCGACCACAGCCCCCCGGACGCCGCCCGCGTGCGCGCCTGGGCCAAGCGGGCCCGCGCCGGCACCCTCCCTCCCGTGCTCACGCTCAACGTCTCCGGGCTCGACATGTACCTCCTCCTCGACGGCCACGACCGCCTCCGCGCCGCCCTGCTGGAGAACGCGCCCGTGGGGTTCCTCATCGTCTCCGCCGTCCGCAGCCACCCCCGCCGCCCCGACGTCCAGCGCCAGGAAGCCTTGCTCCACGAACTCGCACGCAAGCGCCCTCCCACCGCCCGCCGCCCGCCCCCCAGCACGGAGACCGAGAACAAGCTCGTCGTCGATGCCTTCGACACCCGCCCCTGGATGTCACACAGGAGCCGCGCCTACCCCCTCCCGGGCGGCGTCGAGGCCTGGGAACGCGAGGTGGCCGCGCAGCCGGGGATCACCCGGGAGCACGGCATCTTCACCGGCGAGCCACCCCCGAGCGAGAGCGGCTGAGCACCGCACGAGGAGCGCCGGGCGCGGGCACTCACGCCATCGCGCCCATCACACCCATCCGCTCCCCTCACCCTCCCCGCCTCGCTTCACCCCCTCGCCCGCCTCACCCCCAGTGCGCCACCGCCTCGCCCGCGAGCGTCTGCAGCCGACCGCGGATCTGCTTCTTGGCGCGCTCCTCCACCTGCCGGATGCGCTCCTTCGTCACCCCGAACTCCACCCCGAGCTGCGCCAGCGTCTCGGGCTCGTCGGACATCAGGTGCCGCTCCACGATCTGCTGTTCTCGCGGCGATAGCTCCGAGAGCACCGTCCTCAAGGCGCTCTCCAGGTGCGCCCGCTCGTCGGCGCGGCACATCTCCTCCTCGGGCGACGGCGCCGCGTGCTCCAGCGAGTCCGAGAGCGGCCTCCCGTCGGCGTGGAGCGGGGTATCGAACGGCGTCTCGGGCGTCGCGAGCAGCGGCATCATCGCGTCGGCGCTCCGCCGGGACAGGCCCGTCTTCTCCGAGAGCAGCGCCGCGTCGCTCACGAACGCTTGCCGGAAGTAGCGCACCGCGCGCCGCTCCGCGCTCGACGAGCCGAGGCACACCACCCGGTGGTTGCGGAACACGTACTCGCGGATCTCCGCGCGGATCCAGAACTTGGCGAACGACGCCAGGCGGTAGCCGCGCTCCGGGTCGAACCTGTCGGCGGCCTTGAGCAGCCCGATGTTGCCCTGCTGCACCAGGTCCTCCAGCGGCGTGCCCCAGCGGCGGTACTGCCGGGCGATGGTCAGCACGAACGACAGGCACCCCTCGATGAGCCGCTGCCCGGCCTCACGATCGCCTCCCCGGTAGCGAAGCGCGAGGTCGCGCTCCTCCTCGGGGGTCAAGATGTGCCGCCGGGAGAGCTCCGAGCGGTAGAAGGAGAGAACATCGTGGTCCAGCGCCGCACCCATCACTCCGCTCCTTCCATCGCGACATGCGCGATCCCTGCCACGTGCTCCATCGGCGCGCCTGGCTCTGCGTCGAGCATCGCGTCGAGTTCCCGCTCCCCCTTGTCTTCCTCGGACTTCCCGCCCAGCACCTTCCGGAGCCACAAGCCCGCGTCGTCGAACAGCGAGTAGGCCACCGGCACCGCGAGCAGCGTCAGCACCAGCGACAGGCTCTGCCCGCCGAGCACGATGGCGCCCATGGTGCGGTTCTGGCCGGAGCCGACCCCGTGCGAGTTCACGAGCGGGATCATCCCTGCCACGAACGCCAGGGTGGTCATCAGGATGGGCCGGAGCCGGTCCTTGTTCGCCTGGAGGATGGCGTCGAGCCGCGGCATCCCCTCCTTCCGCAGGTGGTTCGTGTGGTCGATCTGCAGGATGGCGTTCTTCTTCACCACCCCGAACAGCACCAGCAGGCCGAGCGCCGAGAACATGTTCAGCGTCTCGTGGAAGAGCAAGAGCGACAGGAGCGCGAACGGCACCGTCAGCGGCAGGCTCAGGAGGATGGTGATGGGGTGCAGCCACGACTCGAACTGCGCCGCGAGGATCAGGTACATGAAGACGAAGGCCAGGCCGATCACCATCACGAAGCCCGCGGCCGTGCTCGCCGTGTTCTTCGAGCGCCCCACCGCCTGCGCCGTGTAGCCGTCCGGCATGTGCTGGGCAGCGATGATCTTGTCGAGCGCCGCCTGCACCGCGCTGTCACCCACGCCGGGCGCCGAGTTCGCCATCACCGTGAGCTGGCGGCGGCGGCCGAGGCGCCCGATCTCCGCGGGCCCCGCGTCGGGGTTCATGGTCACCACGCTCGCCAGGGGCACCGAGCCGTGCTTCGACGAGGGCACGCTCACCAGCGAGAGCGCCTCGGCGTCCACCCGGAACTGCGCGTCGGCGCGCACCCGCACGTCGTACTCCTCGCCGCCCTCCGAGTAGGACGAGACCTTGAGCCCGCCCACCAGGAGCTGCAGCGAGTTCGCCACGTCGGCCACCTGCACGCCCAGGTCCGCCGCGCGGTCCCGCTCGATGGCGACCCGCACCTCGGGCTTCCCGTCCACGAGCGTGTTGTCCACGTCGACCGCGACGGGCACCTTCTTCAGCTCCTCGGTGATCCGCTTCGCGTACACGCTGAGCTGGTCGAGGTCCGGCCCCGTCAGCGCCATCTGGATGCTCGCCTGCGACGCGCCGCCCACCGAGATCGCCTGCACCTCGCCCGCCGTGAGCCGCAGCTCCGGCGGCTGCTTCACGAGGATCTCGGTGCGCACCCGCTGCATCAGCGCGAACTGGTCCTCCGCCCGCTCCGTCGGGTCGACCAGCATCACGTACACCTTGGCCACGTTCAGGGCGCGCTCCCCCTCGCCCACCGTGACCAGGGTGCTCTTCACCCCGGGCAGCCGGTGGATGTCGTCGGCGATGCGCTCGATGATCAGCCGCGTCGCGGTGAGGCTCGTCCCCTCCGGCGCCCGCAGGCTCACCTCGAACTGCGCCTGGTCGTCCGGCGGGAGGAACCCCGAGGGCAGCGCCTTGGCGATGGGCACGATCGACCCCAGCGTCACCGCGCAGGCGATGACCATCACCCAGCGGTGCTGCATCACCCAGCCGAGCACTGAGACGTAGGCCCGCTCGATGGGCTTGTAGAAGAGGTCCACGCCCCGGGCGAGCAGCGAGGGCTTGGCGTCCGCACTGGCCCGGTGCCCCGAGATCCAGCGCGCCGCCAGCATGGGCGTCAGCGTGAAGCTCACGAACAGCGAGACCGCGATGGCGAACGCCATGGTCAGCCCGAAGCCCCGCAGGAAGCGCCCCGCGATCCCCGGCATGAACGACACCGGGATGAACACCGCCATCAGGGACAGCGTGGTCGCCATGACCGCGGGCCCGATCTCGCGCGTCGCCATCACCGCCGCGGGGAAGGGCTTCATCCCCTTCTCGTCGATGAAGCGGACGATGTTCTCCAGCACCACGATCGCGTCGTCGATGACGATGCCCACGGCCAGCGCCAGCGCCAGCAGCGTCAGGAAGTTCAGGGTGAAGCCCGCGATCCACATCACCGCGAACGTCCCCACGATCGAGATGGGGATCGCCAGCGCCGCGATGACCGTGCTCCGGAAGCTCCCCAGGAAGACCAGCACCACCAGGGCCGCGAGGAGCGCCCCGAGCACCAGGTGCTCCAGCACCGCGTCGATGCCCGTGCGGATCACCTGCGAGTTGTCGCGCACCACCTCGATCCGGGTCCCCTCCGGGAGCCCGCGCTGCACCGCGTCGAGCCGCTTCTTCACCGCGTCGACCACGGTGACCGTGTTCTGGCCCGACTGCTTCACCACCGAGAGCAGCACCGAGCGCTGCCCGTCGAGCGCCGCGTACGTCTTCTCCTCGGCGCGCCCGTCTTCCACCCGGGCCACGTCCTGCAGCCGCACCGCGTGCCCGCCCTCCTCGCGGATCACGATCCGCCCGAGGTCCGCGAGCGACTCCACCCGCCCTGCCACCCGCAGGGTCAGGCTCTCCGGCCCGGTCTCGATGTTGCCGCCCGGCGTGGTCAGGTTCTGGGCCATCACCGCCCGCTGCACGTCGGTCGCCGTGAGCCTGTGGGCGCGCAGCGCGAGCGCGTCGAGCCACAGGTTCACCTGCCGGTCCTGCCCGCCGATCAGGGTCACCTGCCCGACCCCGTTGATGCTCTCGATCTGCCGGCGCACCTTCTTGTCGGCGATCTCGGTCGCCTCGCGGATCGGCTTGTCGGAGCGCACCGCGATGAGCAGCACCGGCGAGGCCCCCACGTCGACCTTGCTCACGATCGGCGGGTCCACCCCCTTCGGCAGCTCGGGCAGGATGGTGCTCATCTTGTCGCGCACGTCCTGGACCGCGCTGTCGGTGTCGCGCTCCAGCACGAACGTCACGATCACCTGCGAGAGCCCCTGGCTCGACGTCGAGCGCAGCTCATCGATGCCGCTGATGGTGTTGACCGCGCTCTCGATCTTGTCGGTGATGTCGGCCTCCACCTCCTCCGGCGCCGCGCCGTCGAGCCGCGTCGTCACCACCACCACCGGCACGTCCACGTTCGGGAACTGATCGAGCCCGAGGCCGAAGTAGCCGGCCGCCCCGAGCACCACGATCACCAGCATGAGCACTGACGCCAGCACCGGGCGTCGTACGGAGATCTTCGTGAGCCAACCCATGGGAGACTCCCTTCAGTTCACGGCCTGGCCGTTGCGGAGCGACGGCGAGGGGCTGAGGACAATCGCGTCGCCATCACCGACCCCGCGGAGGATCGCCACCTCTTCCCCCTTCTCGGAGCCGGTCTGCACCACCCGCTCCTCCAGGCGCTTGTTCACCACCGCGAACACGTGCGAGGTGCCGTCCTCCTTCCGCACCAGCGCCGCCTTGGGCAGCACCGGCGCCGGCGCCTCGCCCGTGAGCAGCGCGACCGTGGCGAACATCCCCGGGCGCAGGAGCCGCTCCGCGTTCTCCACCACCGCCTCGGCCACCAGGTCCCGCGTCGTCTCCCGCACCGCCGCCCCCACGAACCGCACCGTCCCCTGGAACGTGCGGTCCGGGTACGCGGGCACCGAGAAGGAGAGCGTCCGCCCTTCCTTGACCGCCGCGAGGTTCGCCTCCGGCACCGTGAACTCCAGCCGCAGCGCGTCGACGCTCACCAGCGTCACCACCTTGCTGTCGGTGCGCACGTACTCCCCCGCGCTCACGTGCCGCTCCGTCACCATCCCCGCGAACGGCGCCACGATGGTCCCGTCCGCGAGCGCGATCCCCAGCGTGCGCGCCCGCGCCTCCGCCACCTGGACCGAGATGTCCGCGTTGCGGCAGGTGTCCGAGACCCGATCCCGCTCGGCTGCCGAGATCACGTTCTGCGCGAAGAGCTTGTCGTTGAGCGCGCAGTCCCGCTTCGCCGCCTCCGCCTGAGCGCGCGCCAGGTCGATGTTCCGGCGCACCTCGTTCACGCTCGCCACCGCGTTGCGGGTGTCGAGCGTCGCCAGCCGGTCGCCCTTCTTCACCTCGGCGCCGCGCTCCACGAACGTCGCCAGGACCCTCCCGGTGGTGTTCGCGGCGAGGTCCGTCTCCTGACCCCCCCGGAGCGTCCCGGTGAGCCTCATCGAGCGCGGCATCGGCTGCTCGCGCACCTTCACGGTGTCCACGGAGACGGTCTCGACCGGGACCTCCGCAGGCGCCGCCGCGCTCTTCTTGCAACCCAGCAAGCCGAAAGCACCAGTGAGACCGGCGAGCGCGACGAGCGCCACCGTCGCCGCGGCAGGGCGCGGCACACGAACGGAAGAAGCGTTCACGGGAGGGATCCTTGTCTACGGCCAAGGGCGCGGCCGCTGCGGACCGGAGCACCGCAACAATGAGTTGCGATGATGAGTACCCGATCCGTTTTGTCATCGCAACTAAAAGTTGTGATGGGTCGTCTCGGAGCAAGTTCACGCCTTCACTTGGCCAAACAGGGGCCGTTAACCTTACTTCACACACCGCAACACAAAGTTGCGCATGCAGGTGATTGCCCATGGCGGGGCAGCCGTGATGGGCTAAGGTGAGTGGACCGCGGGCGTGGGGGGTCGGGGTCCGCTCGGACCGAGACGTTGGCAGGGGCGCTGGCAGAGATGCTGGCCGGGGCGTCGGAGACGACGTCATCAAAGACGGTGGTCAAAGACCGTGACAGAGGCGTTCGCGTGAGGAGCATGTCCATCCCCAAGGAGAGCGGTCAGAAGACAGCGACGGCCCGGCGCCCGCCCGCAAACCCACCGGCGAAGCCGGCCGCGAAGGCATCCCCGAAGGCGCCCCCGAAGGCGCCCCCGAAGGCGCCTCCGAAGGCGCCTCCGAAGCCGTCCCCGAAGACGCCCGCCAAGCCCCCGCTCGTGCGCGGCGATGCCGTCGTCCAGCGCGTCCTCGACGCCGCGATCCAGGAGCTGGCCCAGGTGGGCTTCCGCGGCTTCCGCGTCGAGGACGTGGCCGCGCGCGCAGAGGTCAACAAGACGACCGTCTACCGCCGCTGGCCGAGCAAGAACGAGCTGGTGCGCGAGGCGCTCGCCACCGCCTCGGCCAAGAAGCGCACCCTCCCGAACACGGGCTCGTTCCGCTCCGACCTGCTCGCCTTCGCCAGCATCTTCAAGGAGTACGCCACCGACCCGCTGGGCCAGAGCCTCTTCCGGATGCTGGTCGCCGAGAGCTCGGAGCCGGGGCTGTTCGACATCCTCGAATCCCTCCGCGACGAGCACGAGAAGCTGCCGAAGCTCATCATGGCGAACGCGGCCGCGCGCGGCGAGATCACCGCCGACGTCGACCCCCAGATCTTCTTCAGCGCCTTCTTCGGCGCGCTCCACCACCGGCTCTTCTTCTTGAAGAACGTGCCCGACGAGGGTTTCCTCACCTCCCTCATCGACATGCTCCTGCGCGGCGCGACCCCCCGCACCGTCCACCAAGCCCCGCAGAACGCCCCGCAGAACGCCCCGCAGAGCGCCCCGCAGACCACCGCCCTGCAGTGACCGGGCGCCCCCGCGGGGATGTCGCCGTGTCCCGCACCCTCGCGCAGAGGCGCGCGTCTCTCAGTCGTTGAAGGGGTTCGGCATGACGACGATCTGTGACGGGTCGTCGAAGAAGCCGTCGCGCGCGATGAAGGCGAGCGTGCTGCCGTTGGTGGAGACGAGGCGTGACACCTCCGGGTGTTCGAGGTCGAACTCGATCGCGTCGACCTGCGCGAACGTCTCGGTGTCGAGCAGCCGCAGGGTCGGCGGCTCGGAGTAGTCGCTCGAGAGCATGAGGAGCCGTGAGGGCGCGTCGAGCGGGAGCACGGACTCACCCGCGAAAGCGAAGCTGCCTGCCCTGCTGGGTGACGCGGGATCCGAGACGTCGACGACCTCCCCGCTGGTGGCGTAGACACGGTCATTCGCGTGAACGATGTCGGTGTAGAAACCGGAGATGAGCCCTTCGTGCTCGGTCGCGTGGACGCCGTCGGGGGTGACGCGCAGCGCGTAGAAGCCGAAGCCGGTATGGAGGTCGTTGTACCCGAACATCCAGCCCGGCGGGCCACCGGTCAGCCGCGAGGCGCCGGTGTGCCCATCCGTCTGCTCGGGGCGCAGGACGCCGTCATCGAGGATCACCGTCCCTGCGTAGCTCGGGCTCAGGCCCTCGTAGTGCAGCGAAACGGCGAGGCTGCCCGTGGTCCCCGGCAGCACGACCATGGGACCTGCGAAGGCGAGATCGTCGTAATAGCCGGGCGGCAGCGCGACGTGAGCGCCGGGGACCGGAAAGCCCGAGGAGAGATCGACCCGGCGGACCTCGTAGCTTCCCTGCAGGCTCACTCACAGGGTGGAGGCGTCGTCCGAGAGGGCCATCGTCAAGGGCTGCGAGCCGACGTACACCGAGCCGGTCACCTGGGCCGTCGAGGCTTCGATCACCACCAGCTTGTTGGCATACTCCGCGGCATCTCCGCCCACGGTCGCATAGAACACGCCGCGGTCCGGGTCGGCGATCACATCGCGGGCCGGGATGTCGCGCACGAGGAGCTGCCGCAGCCGCTCCGGCTCCGAGCCGCCGGGATCGGAGCCGCCGGGATCGGACCCGCTCCCGCTCTCGGTGCTCGTGGAGCCGTCCGGATTCTCGGCAGAGGGATCGACATCCTCGCTGGCGCAGCCCTGCAAGACCCCCAGGAACGACAGAAGGACTAACGAAGTTTCGAGCACCCGCACCAGCACACCTCACCTGCCGGATCACGGTCACCAGACGATACCGGCGCGTTTCTTCAACCACGTTCTCCAGCCCGCCGGAAGGCCCAGCGTTGCCGAGGAGGCCACCGGGCCCATCGCGGAGCCGCCTCTGCCTCAGCCCCCCACCCGCTCGCGCAGGTACTCCGCCACGATCTCGCCGAGCTTCTCGCCGTCCTTGCGGAGGCGGCCGCCGCTCGATGGGTTCAGGCTGATCCCGCCGATGGAGAAGCCGCTCCGGGCCGAGTCGGTGCCGTGCACCATCAGGATCTCATCGATGATCCGACCGTCCGGCATGGTGATCAGCAGCGTCATTCGCACCTCGCTCGGCTTGGAGACGAGGCCCACGTAGAAGCCCGGCTCGATGAAGGTGATCATCGGCCGGATCTCGAAGGGCGCCGAGCCCGGGCCCTTGGCGAGCACCACGTTGATCCCGCCGTCCGAGGCGCCCTCGACGAGCGCCGTGGTGAACTCCTCGTTCACGGCGCGCTTGTCGGCCTCGAAGCTCTCGCGCTGCTCCGGGTCCTTGCGCGCCAGGTAGTCTGCCTCGGCCATCTCGCCCACGGTCAGGCCGGCGAAGTTGATGGGCAGCACCGCGAAGGTCCGCTGGTTGGCCAGCGGGTTCGGCGCCGCCTGGCGCACCACCTGCCACTGAGGTCCGCAGCCCGTGAGCAGCGCCGCGAGCATGACGAAGACCACGAGGACCAGCGAGCGACGCAGGCGAGGCAGGCGAGACGGCATGGGGGACAGACTCCTTGGAATGGCAACGCGGGCCCCTCCGGCGCCTCTCCGCGCGGGGTGAGGCGCTCGACGGGAGGGCCATGGTACGCAGCACCACTGTCACGGAGGAAGGGCCGCGCAGGAAAAGGGCTCGCCGCGCGCTCGGGTACGGCGCGTGAACGGCGCGTGAACGGCGCGTGAACGTCCGGTAAGCGCGCGGCGCACGTGCGCGCACGTCAGGGGGAGGGTGATGGCTTCGCGGCGGCTGCCGCTTGGCGCTGCAGGATCCTCGCGCGCAGATCCATCAGCGACTCGGGCCACACGGACTCCGGGGCGAGGTCGATGGCGCGGGAGACGGCAGCCATCGCCTCGTCGAAGCGGTTCTGGGTACCGAGCACTGCGGCCTGCCATCCCATGCACAACGAGCACTGCGGATCCATCGCGATGACGTCGGCTCAGCCGCCCCTGCACCAGGTACTGCCGGTACGCCGCTTCGAGCTGGGGCAGGTCGGCCCCGAACTGCTCCAGGAAAGCCTCGCGTGACCGTGTGCCCGCGCGGATGGCGTTCAGCATGGCGTCGAAGCGCGCGTGGTAGCTGGGGTCAGGACCCGTGGAGAGGAGGTGGACCAGCTTCCACGCTGCCGTGTAGAGCACCGTGCTCCGCTCCCGCGCCTTCACGGCCTTGTCCGGCTCGGGCGCGGTGGCCGAGAAGGTCATGCGCTCGGCGCCTGGATCACGTGGGCGAGGGCGCCGTGGAGCTGCTCGAAGCGGGCTGCTCGGGCGCGCGCCTCGGCCGCGTCGAGGCCGGTGAAGAGGGTGAAGTGGGTGGAGCGGGTCTCGGACCAGCGCGGTCCGCCCTGCTCCGGCGGCGTGAGGGGCGCCCGCACGGCGGCACAGCCGAGGGGGAGCGCGAGGAGGAGCGCGAGGAGGAGCGCGAGGAGGACAGGGAGTAACCCAGCGAGAAACCGATGCATGCGGGCCTCGGCGCCACGGGTCGAAGGACGCTGTAAAGGTCGTGGGAGACGCTCCGTGCGCGCCGACTTGCCGCCTACATGCGCGCCAGTGTGTGTGGATGACGCAGGAGCAGCAAGCGCGCCCACCCGCCTTCCCTGAAGCACTCCTTACTTCCTCCTCTTCATGAGGGTCTCCCCGCCGTCAGCGTCGCGCCGCTGTCTCCCCGACGTCGATGGGCCGCCCCGCGACGTCGACACCCTCCTTCCTTGGCGTCGATGAGCCGCCCATCGACGTCGACGAACCGCCCATCGACCTCGTTGACCCTTCTCCTGGACCTCGTTGACCTGCCCATCGATGTCGATGAGCCGCCCATCGACCTCGATGACCCTCCTCCTCGACCTCGTTGACCTCCTCCTCGACGTCGACGAGCCGCCCATCGACCTCGATCACCCTCGTCCTGGACCTCGTTGACCTGCCCATCGACGTCGACGAGCCGCCCATCGACGTCGACGAGCTGCCCATCGACGTCGATGACCTCTCTCCTCCACGTCGACGAGCCGCCCATCGACCTCGATGACCTCCCTCCTCGACGTCGTGGAGCCACCCGTCGACAGGGTGCGCGGTCATTCCATCGGCAACCGATTCCACCCCAACGCAATCGCCGTTCCAGCAAGCAGGCTCACAGGTGTCGAATTTTAGACACTCCCCGGCCTGTGGCGCCGTGATTCACGGGCGCTGGAGATCGCAGGTCACGCAATCGCCGTTCCACATTCTGGACACGCATGTGTCTAATTTTCGACAGCACACATCCAATCACCTCACCCCCTCGCACGCGCTGCACGCGCGGTTTTCCTGCGCCCGAGGGCATACAGTGTGCCGTGAACATTTTCAGATTTTGCATTCTCCCCTATTTACAAATCAGCAATCGCAGAGCAGATTGCGCGGCGGTTGGATGACCCGGACATGGTCGTCCGAGGGCAACCAATCCCCTGTTACGAGGAGGAATGGACAATGGCGGGACCGACTCAACCCGATCCGGGTGAGATGCACATCGACGCGAGCGGCGTGGTCGTGAAGTACGTGGCCAACGCCGACATGCGGAGGGCGCTCAAGCTCAGAGATCAATACGAGAGGGCCATGAACAACCTCATGATCCTCACCCCTTCGCAGATCGATCGGGCCGGGCTGAACCCGGAGGACGTGACCCGGATCCGATCGCGCATCACCGAGTACCACACGGTGATGATGTTCCTCATGGCGTCGCGTCAGATGACGGAGAACCTGCAGCAGACGATCTTCGTCCTGGGGCACGAGATTGCGGCGAGCATTGGCGAGATCACCGCGCAGGCGCGGCGGCGGGCCAAGGTCTCCCCGAATCGGGGCGAGATCCTCAATGCCCTGTCGCCGCTCATCGAGTACCACACGGCGCCCGCGAAGAAGGCCAGGGCCACCCGCCTGAAGAACGAGAGCCAGGAAGGGAAGCCCGCCACGCCTTCCGAGGGCAATGACAAGGCGCCGAAGGTGCCCGGCGCGCTGGCCCGGAGCCGGTCGGCGCAGCTCGCCAGGGCCTCGAACGGCCTGGAAGCTGACGTCGAGGAGGCGCCCGCATCGGCGGCTGGCTGACCTGTCACCACCCGCAGGAGGGCCGCGTCGAGCGCGGGCCTGCTGCACCGACGTCGAGATCCGTCGTCATGACGGAATGAGCTGCCTCTGATACGTGAGGCGGCGAGACCACCGGCGGCGCTCCATGAGCCTCAGGAGCGTTCGCCGGTGGTGCCATTTCGAGAGCAATGACCTGACGAGGTGGACGTGGCCCAGCAATCACTTGGCCACGCGCATCACCCTGTCTCCAAAGGTCTCGACCCAGTAGATGTGGGTGGGGCTGGCAGCGATGCCCTGGGGCCTGTCCTGGCCGTCGGCGAGGACGATGGGGTCGCCGCCGTCGCCGCCGTCGCCGTCCTTGAGCAACATCGAGACCCTGCCCGTGTCGATGTCGGTCCAGTAGATGCTCTGATCGTCGACCACGATGTCGATCGGGTACCCCGCGTCGGCGAGGGTGACCGTGGGGCCACCTTCGCGGGGGGCGCGGGTGATCTGACCTCCGTCGGCGTCTGCCGAGTAGATGCTCGTGGCGTCGACGGCGATCGCCACGGGTCCAAGCTGGTTGGTGGCCACGTAAGAGACGGGCGCGCCGTCCAGCGGGATCCGGGCCACACGGCCCAAGAGCTGGTCCGCGACGTAGAGCACCCCGTCCCGAAGCACGATCTTCCAGGCGGACTCGAAGCCGCCGAGGAGGGTCTCGACGGCGCCGCCCGCGAGGGGCCTTCTCCGGACGGTCCCATTGAAGCTCGTGGAGGCCCAGTAGACGTGGGTGCCGTCCACGGCGATGCCGGCCGGCATGGCCTCGTTGAGCTGCAGCACGTCGAGGAAGCCATCGTCCTTGCCGACGCGGACCACCTGGTTGCTGTTGTAGGTGGCCATGTAGAGGTGGAGGGCGTTGCCCGCGAGGTAGTAGGAGATCCCGCCGACGTAGGCGAGCATCTCTGCGGTGCCTCCGTCGAGGGGAGCCCGCCAGAGGGCGCCGTCGAGGGTGGTCCAGTAGACGTGGGTCTCGTCGACGGTGATGCCGACGGGTTGGCCGTCGGTGGCCGCCACCTCTTCGGGCTGACACCCGGGTGCCTCTCGGTCCGTGCCGCAGAGCGGCGGGAGATCGGTGGGGGTGATGGTGCTGGTGGGGGTGCCGGTCGTGGTGATCGTGCTGGTGGGCGTCGGGGGGGTGTCCGAGCCGTCGTGATCGACGACCACGTTGCCGCCGCAAGCGGCGAGCAGCAGCGATGCGCACGCGGTCACGCGCCGGACAGTGAGGAGGTTCATGGCATCTTCCGTCACTCCGGGCGGCGACGCACCCGGCCGATGGAGCCATCGTAGCGGCCGTCGCGGCGGACGTAGTAGGCGAAGTAGAGCCACTCGGAGCCGTCGTCGAGCCGGGCGAGGCTGGGCTCGCCGATGCTGGAGACGGCGCCGACGCCGCCGACGAGGCCGCCCACGGACAGCTCGGTGCGCACCTCGCTCCAGGACGCGCTCTTGGCAGGATCGCCGCCTTCGTAGTGCGAGGAGACGACGGCGTTGAAGTTCTTGCTGAAGAAGAGGCGGGTGCTCGGCGCGTCGAAGTAGGGCTGGTACTCGGCGACGCCCGGCGCGCTGACGCCCACCCTGGCCGTCGGGGCGAGCGCGGTGTCGGGGAGGGTGCCCGCGGTGGTGGCGAAGAAGAGGTCGCGCTCTTCGTCGGCGGCGACCTCGCTGTCGAACCAGACCTGGCGGCCGCCGAAGGAGGGGTTCGACTGGTGCTGCTCCAGCGGGTTGAGGGGGAGGGTGAGGGGCAGGAAGTCGTCTGTGACGGGCTGGCCCGAGGGGGCGCTGTAGCTGCCGAGGAGGATCTTCTCGCCGAGGGTGGCCTCGACGAAGAAGAGGTCGCTGTAGTTCTGGGGGGCCTGGAGCGGCAGGAACGAGAACAGGAGGGCGGCGCGCTGGGGCTCGGGGGGCTCGGCCTGGGTCGGAGTGCCCACGAAGGAGAAGCCGAAGGGGGCGTAGGTGAAGCCGTCCATGTCGAGGCCGATCACGAAGGGGTCGCCGAAGCTGCCGTCTTCCTGGCGGCGGAAGCCGTAGGCGGCGGTGGGGGGGACGGCATCGCCCGCAGTGGTGATGCCGACGCGGGGGGCGGTGTGGTCGATCTCGGTGGCGGAGCGGATGCGCGAGGCGCCGAGCATGTCGGGGCGCTCGGGGCCGGCGTAGGGGCCGAGGGAGGCAGAGCAGGCGGGGTTCGAGACGGCGCGCGGTTCGCCGCTGCAGCCGGGGAGCGCGGCGCCCGCGAGGCAGCACTGGAGGTCGACGGGCGAGTAGGTGCTGACGATGAGCCAGTTGCCGTCGGGGCTGACCTCGGGGGAGTCCTCGGTGCCGTCGGTGTTGACCAGGCCAGGGACGCGCTCGGGCTGGCCCCAGGTGCTGTCAATCTGAGGGAGGACCACGGCCCAGGCCTCGGCGCGGCGCGCGCCGGAGGTGGCGACGATGCGCACTTCGCCGGTGGCGCCGCCAGCGACGGCGGGGACGACGACGGCGCTGTAGAGGCCCTCGCCATCCTCGACGACGGAGCCCGCGTCGCCGCCCTCGGCCTCGACGGTGATGCTCTTGCCGAGGTCGGGGTTGCCCGCGGCGTCGGTGAGCTGGACGGTGACGCGCACGGGGTTCGGCTGGGAGGCGTCGTCGCGCTCCAGGAAGATGGCGATGTGCCCCGAGGGCTCGGGCGCCGCGCCGTCGTCGTCCGACGAGCACGCCGCAGCCGGGAGCATGACGAGGGCGGTGAGGGAGACCCAGGGCAGGAAGTGGCGCATGGTATCGAACGATATCCGAGTCGACGGCCGGCAGGGGAGGCGGCGCTCCGACGACGCTCCGGCGCGCTCGGGACGGTGCAGCGGCCGTTGACCGCGCAAAGGGGCGCTGGTAGCGCGCGGGCCATGACGCTTCGTTCCGTGATGCTTGCGGTCCTCGCGACGGCCTCCCTCGCAGCTCCCGGCTGTGGCGGCTCCCAGTCGTCCGAAGCGGTGGCGCCGCCTCCGCCTCCTCCCTCGGGCGCCCCGGCGCCGATCCCCTCGGCCGCGCCTGCGGAGGCCGCGCCCGCGCAGGCGGGAGATCCGAAGATCCTCAAGCTGGCGGAGGCCGCCCTCGCGTGCCCTCTCGAAGAGGGGAGGCTCGCGTACGAGTGCGAGGGCTACAAGGCGTGGAGCGAGGAGCAGGACCTCTTCAGCGACCACGAGAAGGCCTGGCCGACACTGCTCGCCATGCTGGAGAGCCCGGACGAGAAGCGCCGCCTGCTCGCAGCCGACAAGTTCTACATGCCGTCGAGCGTGGACGACAAGGCGATGGTGGACCGGGTGGTGGCGGTGCAGAAGAAGGAGACCAACCCTCAGGTCGCCAAGGATCTCGCCAGCCTCCTCGCCCGGATCGACATGGTGAAGCTCGGCCACGGGGACGATCTGCGCGCGCTCGCGAAGCACCCCGAGAAGGAGGTGCGCGAGTCGATCGCGTTCTACCTGCTGCGGCCGCACCAGAACCCGACCACGCTGGAGGTGCTCGGGATCCTGCTGCAGGACCCGGAGCGGGACGTGAAGAGGCAGGCCATCGGCGCGCTGTCGCCGACCACGGACTCGACGGAGGCGGTGTGCAAGATCGTGCGCGAGCAGATGAAGCGCACCGATGACCTGGTGGGCGAGGCGCTGAAGACCGCCTCCAGGACCAGGTGCGAGGGCATCCACGGCGAGGTGATCGACGCGCTCGCGAAGAACACGACGGACGCGACGAAGATCGTGAACGCCGTCGGCGTGGACTATGCGCTGGCCGTGGAGTGGGCGTGCAGGGAGACGCCGAAGCCCGAGGCGAAGAAGAAGGGGTTCGCGGTGGCGAAGAAGCTCACCGACGTGAAGGTGCCCGATGCCAACACGCGCCGGGCCGCGCTCAGCGCGCTGGGGGTCTGCGACGCGGCGGCGGCAACCTCGGTGCTGACCGCGCTCGGCAAGGACAAGGACAAGTACGTGAGCGAGGCGGCCGCGAAGGAGCTCGCCGAGCTGAAGAAGAAGGCGGCGGCGCAGAAGTAGGGGCAGCCGCACGCCGGGAGCCGTCCCCGCGGCCTCCGTGGCGAGGCCGCCTCGGTTGACCTCATCGAGGGGCGCTGGTAGCGCGCCAGACGTGAAGCTTCGTACCCTGGCACGCGTAGCCCTCGTGGCCGCCCCTCTCATGATCGCTGCCTGTCGTGAGGGCCATGCGCCCGAGGGGACGTCGCCCGCGGCTCCCTCCGGTGCGCCCGCGCCTGCGAGCGCGTCGGCGTCGGCGTCGGCCTCCGCGGTCGCCTCCGCACCTCCCGCCGCTCTCGCGTCCCCGTCTGCCGTGCCCAGGCCGGCCGTGGGACCGAGCAACCCTGCGATCCTCAGGCTCGCCAAGGGCGCCCTCTCGTGCAAGTTCACGAAAGACGGCTTCGACGCGGAGTGCCCGCCGTATCTGGCCTGGCGGGACGAGCCGAAGCTCTTCGAGGACATCGGCAAGGCGTGGCCCACGCTGTTCGGCATGCTGGACAGCCCGGACGAGAGGCTTCGCATGCTCGCGATCAAGCATGACATCCCGCCCGCGGACATCGACAGGGCGACGGCGCAGTACCTGGTGGCACTCGTCCAGAAGGAGACCAACGCGTACGTGGCCTCTCAGCTCGGCGGCGCCATGCCCGTGGTCGACATGGTGAAGCTCGGCCTCGGGGAGGAGCTGCGCGCGCTCGCGAAGCACCCCAACGCCAGCCTCCGCGCGGTTTTCGCGTACAGGCTGCTCTCGCACCAGAACGCGGTGACGCTGGAGCTGCTCGGGGGGCTGCTCCAGGATCCCGAACGCAACGTGCAGTCGCAGGCGATCCTCGGGCTGAGCAGGGGGAAGGCGAGCGACGAGGTGTGCGCGGCACTGCGCGAGCAGGTGAAGCGCACCGATGACCTCAAGGCGTACGCCCTCCACATCGCCGCGGGCACCAAGTGCAAGGGCATCAAAGGCGAGGTGATCGCGGCGCTGGAGAAGACCGCGGAGGAGCCGGCCACGTGCAAGGGTGACCTCGGCACGAAATGCGCCCTGGCCCTGCGGGAGGCGTGCAAGGGCGACCTCGGCCTGGACTGCGACCCGGCCGTGCGGGAGACGTGCAAGGTTCCCCTGCCGGAAGCCGACGCGAAGAAGGGGTTCGGCGTCGCGAAGAGGTTCACCGACCCGGGGTGGCCAGACAAGAACACCCGCGCGCTGGCCGTCGAGGCGCTCGGCTGGTGCGATCCGGCGGCGGCCGTGGAACCCCTGACCGCGCTCACCAAGGACCAGGACGAGTACGTGAGAGAGCTGGCCACGAAGGACCTGGCCCTGATGAAAGAGATCGCCGCGCAGAAGAAAGAGAAGCCGGCGACGCAGAAGTAGCCCCGCCATGGCGGCTCGATGCGCTGGTTCGATGGGCCTGGCGCGGGCGTGCCCCCCACGCCAGGTGGTGAGGCCACGGCTCGACGCTTCGAGGGGCAGCAGCCCGGCGCGCCCCGGGGGGCGCCTTGACGCCTGCGGCGGGTCCGCGTGTCATTCGCGCATGAGCACCGCCCAGCCCGCGCGCGCTCCCATCTCGCGCCCCGCGAGCATCGAGGTGCGCTACCTCGATGAAGCCGGGAAGCCGCGCGCGATGGGTTACCGGGCGGCGGGCGCGAAGGACGAGGGCGACGCAGGCGGGCGGCGCGGCACGGAGGGGCGGCAAGGAGAGACCCTGGAGCTGCGCCTGCGGTGGTTCGGGGTGCACCACGCGCTGCTGCTCATCCTGTGCATCTGGTGGGACGCGATCTTCATCCGCACCGGGATACCTCGGCTGATCCTGGACTACGGGGCGAGGGTCGCGGTGCAGGGGCTCGATCCGGGTGGGCCGAAGCTCGTCTTCGTGCTGCTGGCGCTGCTCGCGTACAGCGCGATGTGCGCAGGGGTCACCTACTACACGCTCGCCGGGCTGCTCAACCGGACGCGGGTGGTCGTGGACGGGGAGCGGCTGACGGTGCGCCACGGGCCCGTGCCCTGGAGCCCACGGCGGGTCGTGGACACGCGCACTATCCAGCGGTTCCGGGTGGAGCGCGTGACGGAGTACCGGCCGGGGAGCACCTACGATCTGAACGCGGTGCTCGCGGGCGGGTCGACGGTGCGGCTCCTCCGCCGGACGACGCGGGTGCACGCGCGCTTCGCGGAGCAGGTGCTGAGCGATCACCTGGGGCTCGCAGAGAGCCCGCCGTCGACAGCGAAGGCGGTCAGTAGCGCCAGCTCTTGACGTCGGCGCCCTTCGGGGCGCTCGCGAGCCAGCGGGTGACGAGCTGGGGGATGAAGCGCTCGTGGTAGCGCAGGCGGGAGTGGGCGTTCAGGGTGGTGGGGTCGCCATTCCAGCAGTGGCCGTCGGTGGCGCCGTAGGCGATCACCGCGTCGGAGGCGGGGTTTCTGGTGCTGCGGAGGAAGCACTCGACCCGGGTGACGGCGCCGTCGAGGAAGTAGTTGTCCATGCGGCCGACGTTGATCCAGAGCTTGCCCTGGAGCTTCGGGCCGAGGGTCGCCCAGTCGCGCTCCAGGATGTGGCCGAGGTCGTAGCGGTGCCAGGCCTGCGCCACCTCAGGGTCAATGACGCCCGTGCGTCGGTCATAGAGGCGGCGGGGGTAGCCGTCCGGGCCCACGGGCGAGAAGACGGCCTCCCAGATGTCGAACTGCCCGCCGGAGCGGGAGTGGGTGCCGAGCACCAGTTCGAGGAGGTTGTCCTGCTCCATGGTGGCGACGGTGTAGCCGAGGGGGCCGCGGTTCGCGGGGCGCGGGGTCCTGCGCAGGGGTCCCTCGGACCAGTAGGCATTGCGGTCCTCGTAGATGTTCACCGAGACGAAATGGTGGAAGTCGATGGGGTCGGGGCAGCTCGCGACGGCGCCGTTGTAGTCGTCGGGGTAGAAGATCTGGGCGGCCAAGGCCTCCCAGCCGCCGGTGGAGCCGCCATACATGCCGCGGGCCCAGGGGCCGAGGCCGCGGAAGGTGCGTTCGAGGTGGGGGATCAGTTCGTGGGTGATGGCGTCGCCGTAAGGGCCGAGGTTCTCGGAGTTCACGGCGTAGGAGTCGTCGTAATAGGGGTTGGCGTGCTGGATCTGGACGAGCAGGACGCGGGGGAAGCCAGGGCCCGTCCATTGCTTGTAGAAACGGTGGCCGGCCTCCTGGACGACGCGGCGGTAGCCCAGGGGGGCGCAGCGGGGGCCGTGGCCGTTGGGGCATTCGCGGGCGATGCCTTCGAGGTTCACGGGGGGGAGGTCCGCGTCGGGGGGCTGCTCGCGCCAGCCGAAGAAGCCGCGGTCGAAGTGGGAGTGGAGGATGGCGAGGGGGTAATGCGCGTCGGGGTGGGTGTCCCAGCCTTCGGGCAGGAGGACCTGCGCGCCGAGGTAGGTGTCGCGGCCCCAGAAGCGGGAGAGGCGCTCGCTGCGGATGCGGACGTGCTTGAGGTACTTCGTGTCGCGCATCGGGGGCAGCTCGGGCAAGGCGCGGTCGAGGGTGAGGGCGATGTCGCCGCCGCGCGCGGGGTCGAGGTGCATGCGCACCGGTGCGCTGAGCAGGTTGCCAGGGGCGAGGCTCCACTGCTGTCCTTCGCCGCGGTCGGGGGGGAGCTTGACGGTGTGGCCGTCGCCGCGGCGGAAGGTCTCGTAGCGGTGGAGGAGGGCCTGGACGTGGTAGTCGCCAGGCGGCAGGTCGGCGAGGCGGGCGACGGGGTAGCCGAGGGTGGCGTCGTCGATGACGGCGGGCTTGCCGGGCGCGAGGCTGTCGAGGTCGATGCCGAAGACCTGGGCGGTGTCGTTGGCGCCGGTGACCTGGAACCGAGGCTCTTCGCCAGGGCGGGTGGCGAGGAAGAGCAGGAGGCGGCCGTCGAGGGAGGCGGCGCTCAGCTCGGGGCCGAAGCGCACGGTGAAGCGCAGGGCTGTGGAGGCCTTCGCGTCCGCCAGGGGAGCGCCAGAGGGAGCGCCGGAGGGAGAGGCAGGGGGCTGGGCGGCGGATGGGGATGCGCCAGGGGCTGCGGGGTCAGGGGTGGCCGGTCCGCAGGCGAGGATGGATGCGTAGGTGATGAGCGCGAGGCGGGTGGAAGCGAGGCGGGTGGAAGCGAGGCGGGTGCGGCGCATGGGCGGCTTCTATGGCACGAGGCTCCCGGAACGGCGAGCAGGGCTCCGGACGCGACCCGCGCTACCCGACGATGCGCTGCAGTTCGACGAGTCGGGCCGCCATGCGCGCCCTCACCTTCTCTCTGGGTCGCAGCTCCCGGACGGTCACCTGAATCAGGTGATTCTCGCGGGCGTCGTGGTGGCCCTGGGTGTCGCGCTCCTCGAAATGATGGGCAGGATGCTCGCGTCCGTAGGCCACGCTCAGCGCTCCGTAACCCCGATCCCGGTCGCGGATGTCCTCGGAGAGCAGCAGCTCCAGGGCAGCGCAGGCGTCCGCGACCGCCATGTCGCGGATGCGCGTCGGTCTGCTGAACACGTTCACGAGGCCACAGGGGGCGTTCCTCGCGACGTTCATCGCCCACGCTTCCAGGCTGGTCACCGTGCCGTCATGGTTCATCAGGAGCGAGAAGGAGTGTCCATCTCCCCTGGCGGTGCACTTGACCCAGAGGATGAAGAGCCTGTCGACGTGCTGGAGGCACTGGGTGGCGAGCTGGATGGCCGCGGCTCGGGCAGCAGTCCCCGCGCCGCCTGCGGACTTCTCCGTCTCCAGCCTTCCCAGCAACCGCTGCAGCCCGAGGGCGGTGGGGTGGCAAGCCGTGAAGGTGCTGAGGTCGGCGAGGGCTCCAGGCAGAATCAACGGCCCAACCTCCGGGTCACCCCAGAGGCCCGTGCGGAGCTGCCCGTTTGGGGGCCTCACGCCATTCTCTTTCTCTTCGCTGAACGTCTGGATGACGAGCTGAATCTCGCTCGCCCTGGGGAGCAGCGCTGCGGGATTGTTCGTGAAGACGGGCACGTACGATTTCACGCCCACCCACGTGGGCTTCGTGCTGGCTCTCCTCTGCAATCCCGGCTGCTCAGGGGTGTTCCTGATGTAGTCCGCCAGCCTCGCGGCGAGGGTGCTGAGCGTTTGACGGCCGAAGACGTTCTTCGAACGCCTGGCGATGGTGTCGCACACCTCGGCACCGTCCAGGGCCCCGCCAACCAGGGGGTCGAACCTGGCGATGCAGCGGTCCGCGATGGCCATCAGCTCGTCACACCACCCTGCGCGCTGGGCGTCGCTCATGCCCGTGCACCCGACCACTGCGTAATGTACCCGCTGCGCTGCGATGCTCTGCTTCAACGTGACGAATTCCTGCTTTGTGGCCATACACGCTCCTCGGGCGAGTACCCGGTATCACGACATTTCACGGCTCGTTTCTGCAAGCAGGTCGTGAGGTCGCAATCCAGCAGGCGGTGGGTGGGTGGCTGTGCGTGATCCCGTCGTGCGGAAGCTTGCGCGGATGCGCAGGCCGGGGGCGCGGGCTACGAGCGGGGCTCGAGGTACAGGGTGTCGTCGAGGGGATCGGGGGCGCGCGGGCCGGTGCGGCGGATCTCTTCCTGCTGCTCGGCGTCGCCGAGAAAGAGGCCGTTGAGCTGCTCGATGAACAGCTCCAGGGTCTCGCGGTCGTAGAGGACGAAGCGGATCTCGCGCAGGTGGCTACCGCCGAGGGAGAGGTGCTCCTGCAAGGCGGCGCCCATGGCGTAGGCGCTGGTCTCGGGGCTGACCCTGGCGCGGCCAGTGCCGAGGGCGGGGAAGGCGAGGGAGCGCAGGCCAAGCTCCTCGGCGAGCAGGAGGGCGCGCTGGGAGGCGCGGCCGATGCAGGAGGCCTCTTTCCAGGCGCTGACGGCATGGAGGACGTAGCGGCAGGAGAGCGCGCCGCCGCTGGTGGCGACGCACTCGCCGAGGGCACGGTGGCCGCCACGCAAGGCCTCGTCCTCGATGGCCTGGCCACCCTTGCGGCGGAGGGCGCCAGCGACGCCGTCGCGCATGAGCATCTCGTCGGTGGCGGAGTTGACGATGCCCTCGGCGGTGACCTCGGCGATGTCGGCGAGGATGCAGTCGATGCGGATGGGGCCGATCTGGAAGGCGCCCTGGCCGAGGTAGACGGCGGGCGGGAGCTGGGGGCCGATGTCGCGGGAGAGGGCCGCGAGCTGGCGCAGGGGGGCGTTCGCAGAGGCGAAGCGCTGCTCGGGGGAGCGCTCCAGCATGCGGGAGAGGACGTGCTGGAAGTAGGCCTCGTGGGGAGAGCGGGCGGCGGGGAAGGTGAGCGGGGCGTCGCCGAGGATCTCGGCAGGGAGCTTGAAGGGAGGGGTGCCGTAGTGGAGGTCGTAGGCGGTGGCGCCGAGCGAGTAGATGTCGCACTGGCGGGTGGGGGGCGCGCCGCGCAGCACCTCGGGGGCGACGAAGCGGAGGGTGCCGCCGATGGTGCGGCCACCGCCGCGGCGCGCCTGGGCAATGCCGAAGTCGCCGAGACGGATGCCGGTCTGGGGTGAGCCGAAGAGGTTGGAGGGCTTGATGTCGCGATGGAGGACGCCGGTCTGGTGGGCGCTGTGGAGGGCGCCAGCGATCTCGGTGACGGCGCGGCAGACGTACCAGAGGGGCAAGCCGTGGCCGAGGGCAGCCCGGCGGCGGCGTTCGAGCTCGGCGAGGTCGAGGCCGTCGACATACTCCTGGGCGAGGTAGGGGACGCGGCCCTGGGCGGCGGAGACGACGCCGACGTCGACGGGGCGGACGACGCCGGGGCTCGGGATGCGCGCCATGAGGCGGGCCTCGCCGCGGAGCTGGTGGAAGGCTTCGTCAGGGTCGCCGACGTCGAGCAAGGTCTTGAGGACCACCGGGGCGCCAAGCTCGCGGTGCCGCGCCAGCCATACCCGGCTCATGCCCCCTTCGCTGAAGGGTCCCCACACCTCGAATACACCCCAGGAGGTGCCGGTCAGATCCATGACGCCGCCCTGCCCGGGAGGGTAGTCCGGGCAGGGCGGCGCCGAAAGGGGCAGGGCGTCAGGGCTTGAGGACCACCTTCACGCAGTCGTCTTCCTTCTTGTTGAAGATCTCGTAGCCGTGCGGCGCCTCGGCGAGGGGCAGGCGGTGGGTGATGATGTCGTCGGTGCGGAGCTTGCCGGTGCGGATGAGCTCCATCAGCTCGTCGACGTAGTTCTGGGCGAGGGCCTGTCCGGCCCACATGCGCAGGCCCTTGTCGAAGAACTGGCCGATCGGGAAGTTGTCGTAAGGCATGCCATAGACGCCGACGACGGAGACCATGCCGCCACGCCGCACGGCGGAGAAGCAGGTCTCCAGGACCTCGATGGAGCCGACCTGGCCGTGGATGACGTTGGCGAGCTTCTTCCAGATGCTGCGGCGCGCTTCCATGCCCACGGCGTCGATGCAGACGTCGGCGCCGCGTCCCTCGGTCATGGCGCGGATCGCTTCGACAGGGTCGTCCTTGGCGCCGTTGATGCCCTCGGCCTTGGAGGCGCGGCGGGCCGTCTCGACGCGGTACTCCTCGATGTCGACGCCGATGACGCGGCCGGCTCCCTTGATCCAGGCGGACTTCATCGCCATCAGGCCGACCGGGCCGCAGCCGAAGACGGCGACGGTCTCGCCCCCCTTGAGCTGCGCCTGATCGACAGCCGTCCAGCCGGTGGGGAGGATGTCGGTCAAGAAGAGCACCTGCTCGTCGCTCAGCCCATCCGGGACCTTGCGCGGGCCGACGTCGGCGTAGGGCACGCGCACGTACTCCGCCTGGCCGCCGTCATAGCCGCCGTAGAGGTCCGTGTAGCCGAAGAGGGCGCCGCCCTTCTCGGTGAGGAGGCCGCCCTCGGGGCCGTAGTGCTTGGGGTTCGAGTTCTGGCAGTGAGGCGGGAGGTGGTGCGCGCAGAAGAAGCACTGTCCACACGCGATGGGAAAGGGCACGACCACCCGGTCGCCGCGCTTCAGGGTGGTGATGTCGGCGCCGACTTCCTCGACGATGCCCATGAACTCGTGGCCGAGCGTCATGCTGCGCGGCTGAGGGAAGAGGCCGTTGTAGATGTGCAGATCCGAGCCGCAGATGGCCGTCGCGGTGACCTTCAGGATGACGTCGCGGGGATGCTCGATGCGCGGGTCGTCGACGTTGTCGACGCTGACGTGCTTCGGCCGATGAAATACGAGAGCCTTCATGGTTCCTCCTGGTTGGTCCTGGCTCTCACGTCCGGAGTGAGCCTCCAGCATGAGACGGAGTGGCGCCGCCGGTTTGCGCCCGGCTCCAGGCGCAGGACCGCCGCCTTCCGGGAACCTGGGACGATTTGTTCGATCCGAAAGTGTCCCGGTGTCCGAAACGAGAAGGCGCGCCGGCGCCGAGGGCAGCATGGTGCCGTACGGTCAATGCAGTGGTCGCCGGACTTGCGGAGGGCGACACCGGCAGAGGCGCGGGTGGACGGATCGCGGCGTGGGGAGGTCCGGTGCCGTGACCTGGTTGCAGGGTACCGCAAGCTGGTCAATCCGCCGGTCGTGGGGAGCGGTGGCGGGCGTGGGAGGGGCGCACGGTGAGGGCGTGATCTCGCGCTTCACGGCTCCTGCCGCCGGGGCATGTCGCTTGCTCGAAGGGTCTGCGGAGGTTCCCTTCATGCGAGGTATCCCCGAGGTGCTGCCGTTCGTCGGCGGCATGGGCGCGCTGGTGTTCCATGCGGCAGCGGTACAGGCGCAGATCGACGTCGAGCCGCCGGCGCCGAACGTGTTGCTCTTGCTGGACACCTCCGGCTCGATGGAGCGCACGGTCGCAGGCGGCCTGCCGGTGTGCGCGCCGCTCGGGGTGCCACCTCCCGAGGGAGAGCGCAGCCGGTTCACCAACGTGGTCGAGGCGCTGACGGGGCCCGTGGCCGGGTTCTCATGCCTGGCGCAGCGACGCACCGAGGCGCCCTTCGTGGCCGAGTACAGGGTCGGAGGTGTCGATCCGTACGACCGCGGGTACTACCTGCCATTCCACCGGATCCTGTCGCACGGGTGCGCGAAGGGTCCAGGGGCGACAGGGATTGTGGAGCATGCGTACACGAGCCCCTCCACGCCTTGTGCGACGCCGTTCGCTGCGCTCGGGTCAGGGTTCCTGGACACGGCGCAGGATCACGTGCGGTTCGCGCTGATGACGTTCGATACGCTGCCGCATGCGGGGACGGGCTGGGCGGGGGCGCCCCATGCAGGGAGCGGGGTGGAGGGGATGTGGAGCTACTTCCCGGGGTTCCAGGGAAGCGGTCAGGCCACGCAGGGGAGCCTGCCGGGCTGCGCGCCGCGCGATTTCGAGGTGGGCGCGAAGAACCCGGCAGCGCCTCCGTGGGAGGGGCCGCTCGTGCCGTTCCCTGCGTCGGACGCGGAGGTGGCGGTGCTGCGCGCGCAGAGCGCGAAGGTGCAGGAGATGCTGCTCGCGGTGCGGCCGTACGGCGCGACGCCGGTCGCGGCGATGCTCGCCGATGCGCGCGATTACCTGCTGCACGACGACACCACCTGGGAGGGCGCGCCACTCGGGCCGAGGAGCGATCCGTGCGTGCAGAACGGGTCACGGGCGATGTACATGGTGCTGATCTCGGACGGGGAGCCCAACCTCGATCTGCGGCCGGAGTGCGCGGCGACGGCAGGGGCTGGGCCGGAGGGGAACGGGTGTCCGCACGAGGCGCCGCACGTGATCGCGGCGTCGCTCCGGGCAGCGGGGATCAAGACGTTCGCGGTCGGGTACAGCCTGTCGGCGCAGGCGGGGATGGCGTGCGAGGACATCGACGCGGGTTCGTTCGGGCCCGGGGGGGTGTGCGCGGCGCCGTCGGGCCCTGTGGCGGCGTGCTGCGCGCTCGCGCGCATCGGGCTCGCGGGGGGCACCGGGGGCGGCAAGTTCCCCGACAGCGGCGCCGAGCTGTCCGCGGCGCTGGGAGAGATCCTGGCGGAGATCGCCCAGCCCACGAGCCGCACCTTGCCGGTGCTGTCGTGGGCTCCGGCTACGGGCGGGGGCGCGGCTGCGACGACGTTCCAGATCGCGTCGTCGCTGAACCCTGGGCCCGAGGCGCGGTGGACCGGGAACCTGGAGCGGAAGCGGCACGTGTGCGAGGTGCAGAACGGGACGCTCGCCGCGGTGCCGCAGCCCGTCGAGGCAGAGGCCGGGGACGATTTCGGCGCGAACCTCGCGGCTGCAGGGCCCGCAGGGCGGCGGCTGTTCACGGTGCTCGGGGCGAGCGCTCCTGTGGCGTCGGACCGCAGCGTGCGGCCGCACCTCGCCGTCGACGATGGGCTGGGGCTGGTGGGAGGTGCCATGACGGGTGGTGGGCCGGCGGCATCCGCGGATTTCGTGGCCGCGGTGGCTGCGGCGCCGCGGGCGCTGGGGCTCGATCCGGGAGGGCCGCTGCCGTCCGCCTGCGCGACGGTGGGAGGTGACACGGCGGGGAGCTGCGCGGAGCGGGTGCTGCGCTGGGAGATCGGCGAAGGGGTGCCAGGGATGGACGCGGCGGCGACGCGGGAGGGGCGGGCGCTCGGGGCGATCTACCACGCGACGCCAGCGGTGGTCGGGGCGCCCCGCGAGCTGGTGCTCGACGAGGCGTACGCGCGCTTCGCCGCGGCACACGCGACACGCGCCACGGTGCTCTACGCAGCGACCACGGATGGTCAGCTCCACGCGTTCCAGGTGGCGCCTGGTGATGCGGCCGATCCGCTGCAGGTCGAGGCGCGGGAGAACAACGAGCTGTGGTCGTTCTTCCCGCCCCACGTGCTGCCGCGGCTGCCGGCAGCGCACGGCGTGCAGGTCGATCTGCTCGACGGGACGCCGACGGTGAAGGACATCGTCTTCACACGATCGCGCGCGCAGGCGCTCGCCGCGGCCTCGGATGCGGGGGCGGCGTACCGGACCGTCCTGGTGGCGGGCGGTGGTGCGGCCGGGGGCTTCTACTACGCGCTCGACGTCACCGAGCCGAAGGCGCCGGTCTTCCTGTGGCAGCTCTCGACCGATGCTGGAGGGCGGCCGCTCTTCGGAGAGACGGCGCCGCAGCCGGCGGTCGCGCTGCTGGAGATCGAGGAGGCCGGCGAGGTGCGCGAGGTGGGGGTGGCGATCCTCGCAGGAGGCGCGGCACCGGTGGGAGACGGGGCGTGCGCGCGGCAAGCGCCAGCGGGGTCGCTCGTGGCGGCGTCGAGTCCATACCAGCCGCGCGCTGCGGGGCGCTGCTGGGGAGGCGCCGGGAGCGGTGAGCCGGTGGGTGCGTCGCGGTCGCTCACCGTGGTGCGCCTCGATACGGGCGCGGTCGTGAGGTCCTTCCGGGGCGAGGTGGCCGAGGCGCCGCCGGGACTCGCGGCCCGGGTGACCGTTGCGCCCTTCGACGCACCGCTGACGGGCGCGCCGGTCGCTTACCCAGGGCAGCCAGGGCAGGTCGCCGACCGCATCTACGTCGGTGACGCCGACGGTGCGCTGTGGCGTGTCGATGTGTCGCGGCCCGATCCCGAGACGTGGTCGGCAGCGCTGGCGTGGGATGCGTATTCGTTGCCCGGCGACGGTCCGCTCGGCGGGCAGCCCATCGACACCACGCCGGTGATCAGCGTCGATGGGGTGGGAGATCCGGTGATCCTGCTCTCCACGGGCGATCAGCAGGCGTTCACGGCGAGCGATGCGGTGGAGACGCGGCTGTGGTCGCTCTCGGAGGCGTCACTCGGCGGCCAGGTGTCGCTGCGGGGCCTCTGGCACTGGCAGTTCGTGGCGGGCAAGCGGGTGACAGGCCCGCTGTCGCTGTTCGATGGCGCGGTGTACTTCGCGACGTTCGCGCCGGGCGCAGGAGGTGCAGCGCAGTGCACGGGGGGCGCGGGGGCGATCTGGGCGCTCGATTATCTCACGGGCGCAGCGCGGCTGCCGTCGTCCGCCGATCCAGGGCTGCTCGTCGCGTATGAAGAGCAGCCGCCGAACACGGTGGTCTTCGGGGTGGCGGTGGCACAGACGCCGACCTGCTACGAGACCCTCAGCGTCGGTGGGGGCTACTTCGGGCCGGCCACCGTGTTCTCGTCGATGACCACGCCAGCGTACGCGCTGGTTTACCACACCGGCGCGGCAGGCCCGGAGGACGCCGAGGGAGCGCGGACCCGGAGTTCGAGCCGCGCGCTTCCACCACCCGCCGTGGGAGCGAGCCTGCGCGCCTGGGCGAGTGTGGTGGAGTGATCGAGGTTCCTGGCGGCAGTTGCCGGGTCCCCCTTACGGGCGCTGATCCGAAGCCGGGCTACCCTGGCAGGGCGAACCTCATGCCCTACAAGCCCATCGAGTCCTACGGCGTCATCGGAGACATGCACTCGATCGCACTGGTCGGCATGGATGGCTCCATCGACTGGTGCTGCCTGCCCCACTTCGATTCGCCCAGCATCTTCGCGGCCATCCTCGACAGCGAGAAGGGCGGGCATTTCCAGATCGTGGCGACCCACGAGGCGTCGTTCAAGCAGATGTACCTGCCGGACACGAACGTCCTCCTGACCCGCTTCCTGGGCGCCGACGGGGTGGGCGAGGTGTGCGACTTCATGCCCGTGCACCGGGATCAGTCCGGCAACTACAAGCACGGGATGCACCAGATCGTGCGCATCGTCCGCGCGGTCCGGGGCAAAGTCCACTTCCGGCTCACCTGCCGGCCCGCGATGGATTTCGCCCGCAGGCCTCACAAGGTGATCCTGGAGGCCGAGGGGGCCATCTTCGACTCCGATGGCGTCGACGTGGCCCTGCTCAGCCCGGTGCCGCTGGAGCTGGACGAGGAGGGTGGGGTCACCGCCGAGTTCGTGGTGGAGGAGGGTCAGTCGGTGACCTTCGCGCTGAGGCAAGCGGAGGACTGGACGACGAGCGATGGGCTGCTGTCACAGCCCATCGATGGCGAGGAGGCACGCTCGCGCACCACGCAGTTCTGGCGAAGCTGGATCAGCAAGTCCCACTACAAGGGTCGCTGGCGGGAGATGGTCAACCGCTCGGCGCTGGTGCTGAAGCTGCTGACCTTCGAGCCCACGGGCGCCATCGTGGCGGCCGCGACCACGAGCTTGCCCGAGGAGCTCGGTGGCGTCCGCAACTGGGACTACCGCTACGTGTGGATCCGCGACGCAGCCTTCACGCTCTACGCCTTCCTGCGCCTCGGGTTCACCGACGAGGCGAAGCAGTTCATGGAGTGGCTGCGGGTCCGCGTGTCCGAGCAGGACGGGTCGAGCGGTCCGCTCCAGCTCATGTACGGCGTCGACGGGAGGCACGATCTGCCGGAGGTCGACCTGGATCACCTGGACGGCTACCGAGGCTCGCGGCCAGTGCGCGTCGGCAACCACGCGCGCACCCAGCTCCAGCTCGACATCTACGGTGAGCTGATCGATTCGGTCTACATCTACGACCGGCACGGGACGCCGATCTCCTACGACTTCTGGTGCGATCTGCGGCGCATGGTGGACTGGGTGATCGACAACTGGGAGCGCCCCGACGAAGGGGTGTGGGAGGTGCGCAACGGGCAGCGGCAGTTCGTCTACTCGAAGGTGCAGTGCTGGGTGGCGCTGGACCGCGCGCTCCGCATCGCGGACAACCGTTCCTTCCCGCTCGACCGGCAGCGCGTCCTCGCGGCACGCGACCGGATCTACGAGACCATCATGGAGCAGGGCTGGGACAAGGAGCGCAACACCTTCGTGCAGGTCTTCGGGGAGAACGCGCTCGACGCGAGCAACCTGGTGATGCCTCTGATGCGCTTCATCGCGCCCTCCGATCCCCGCATGCAGGGGACGCTGGATCGGACCCTGGAGCAGCTCGTGAGCGACAGCCTGGTGTACCGCTACGAGCTGGACAAAGGGGATGGGGTGGGCGACGGGCTGAGCGGCAAGGAGGGGACGTTCAGCATCTGCACCTTCTGGCTGGTGGAGGCGCTGGCGCGCGCCGGCAGGCACTCGCAGGCGCGCTTCATCTTCGAGAAGATGCTCACCTACGCCAATCACCTGGGCCTGTACTCGGAGCAGATCGGCCACAGCGGGGAGGCGCTCGGCAACTTCCCCCAGGCGCTGACCCACCTCGGGCTGGTGAGCGCTGCCTTTTACCTGAACCGGGTGATCGGTACGGAGGAGTAGCGCGCTGCCCTGGTGCGCCCGCGCCACGTCCGGAGTAGATTCGGGACGTGCGCCGCTGCGCTGCCGTCCTCCTCGCTGCGCTCGTCTCCTGTCAGGAGAACGCGCCGGAGCATGACCCCCCGCTGGCGGCGTCCACCTCCAGCACCGCCGCAGTGCCTCTCGGTTCGGCGGCTTCGACCACGTCGGCCGCATCGGCCGCGTCGGGCACGCCACGCGCTGGCGCAGCTCCCTCCACGAGCGCGTCGACGTCGGCGAGCGCAGCTCCCTCCGCGAGCGCAACACCAGGCGCGGCGCCTTCGACGAGCGCGGAGGTGGGTGAGGTGGCAGAGGAGTGCCGCCTGCGCCGTGGTCCCCTCCTGCTCTCCATGGCCGGGCCCACCTTGCTGATCCCTCGCCCCGGCGTCAGCGGGGAGATGCAGGTGCTCTTCAACCGCAACGGCGTGGCGCACGAGGTGGCGCCCTCGTTCCCGCTGCTCGCTCCGGCGCCGCCCCGCAGCGCCGCGGCGCCCCCCGTGTTGCCCCCGCCCGGTCCCGCGCCACCTGCAGCGCCACCTCCGCCGCCGCCCGAGCGCGCCACCTGGCCCGCCTGCACAACGGCAGGACGCTTCATGTACTGCATGGATCTGCAAGGAGACCTCCGGCGCAGCGCCATCGCAGGAGGGGAGGTCAAGACCATCGCCGCCGGGCGCAAGGGTGCCGGGATCGCCGCCGCGGTGCTGCCCGAGGATCACACTGTGGTGGCCTTTCTCGGCGACCGGAAGACCACCGAGGGCGTGGTCACGCAAGCGTTCGTTGTGCTCGATGACGGCGGCGCCATCCCGCTCTCGGAGGAGGGGGCCGGCGCCACGTTCGTGACGATGGTGCCCTGGAAGCAGGGCGCCCTCGCCATGTACATCGACGCGCGCGCGGCGCTCACGCCAGTCCACGCGCGGACGTTGCACCGCAGCGCGCAAGGCAAGCTGGAGCTGGGGCCCGACGCGGTGATCTTCGTGGGCGGTGGTTACGAGAGCCGGATGATGGGCGCGGTGGCGCACGGCGCGGGCGGGGAGGCCTTCGCGCTGATCCCGACCTCCCACAGCATGTCGGGCTTCGGGATGGCGACGGTCCGGATCGATGATCCCCCCCGGGTCGATGCGCACGTCACCTGGTCGATGTACCCGAACGGTCTCAGTCCAGCCCCCGTGGCGGCGCTCCGCGGTCCCGGGCCCACGCGGGTGGCGCGCGCTCGGCCAGCGTCACGGGAACCGGGGGCCAAGGCCGTGCTGGAGCTGGGGCGTCTCCGCGAGGATGGAACCTTCGCACCTCAATGCATCGCCGCCGAGGCAGCCTCGTTCACACACCTCGCCCTGGAGCCAGACCGGGATGGCACGGTCTGGCTGGCGTACACGACGGGCGAGGGCACCTGGGTCGAGCACCGGGGCGGCGTGACGGCCCGATCAGGGGGTCCCGGGAGGCGCACCCCCTGAAGCGCGCCACCGCCGGTCAGGTTGCTTGCATGCACTTGTGGTAGGCGTGGGACAATCCCAGGAAAGCACTCGTTGGCGGCCTCCACCAGCCCAGTCACCCTCCCCGTTTCGAGTTCTGCGATCAGGAGATTTCATGCCGAGAGTCAACGTGCGCGGCTGCGAGCTCTATTACGAAGATTCACAGGCCAAGGGGGAAGCCGTGGTCTTCGTGCACGGGGTCTGGATGAGCAGCCGCTTCTTTCGCCACCAGCAACTCGCGCTCGGGACACGCTACAGGGTCGTGATTCCCGACATGCGCGGCCACGGGCGCTCGTCGCAAGTGCCCGTGGGACACACCGTGCCGACCTATGCACGGGATCTGCATGACCTGATCGAGGCGCTGCAGCTCGGGGGCGTGGTGCTCGTGGGCTGGTCGATGGGCTGCATGGTGATCTGGGATTACCTCCTGCAGTTCGGCGCGCAGAACGTCCGCGCGATCGTGCTCATCGACCAGTCGCCCTGCGACTTCAAGAGCGATGACTGGCCCTTCGGCGCGTTCGACCTGGCGAGCATCACCGCGATCATGAACCAGGTGCAGACCGACCGTGACGGCTTCGTGAACGACCTGATCTCGCTCATGGCCGCCGATGTACCGACCGAGGCGACGCGCCAGTGGATGTTCGACGAGGTGACCAGGCCCTCGGAGGCGATCGCCAGCGCCATCCTCTTCGACCAGACGATGCGCGACTACCGCCCGATGCTCGAGCACATCACCGTCCCCTCGCTGGTGGTCTGCGGCGGCAAGGACAAGCTGATCCCGGTCGCCGCCAGCGAGCACATGGCCCACCAGATTCCTGGAGCGAAGCACCTGGTGTTCGATAACAGCGGGCATTGCCCGTTCCTGGACGAGCCGGAGCGGTTCAACGAGGAGATCGATCAGTTCATTCAATCGCTGCCCTGAGCCCTGCCCGACGAGGGCAGAGGCTCACGGGAGCGCGCCACGATGGCCCGTGGTCCGCACCCCGTGGCGCGGACGGACGGTGACAGGCTCCCCTGACCTCGATAGGCTCGATGCATGGCGTGGATCCAGACCATCGACGTGGCCGAGGCGCAGGGGGAGCTGCTCGACACCTACCGGACGATGATGGCGCGCCCCCTGCCGGCGGCCTACCGTCCGCCCCATGGTGGCGCCCCCGGGATCATCCGCGCGCACAGCCTCGACCCGTCGTTGATGAAGGCCGTGTTCGGCGCCTCGGGCGCGCTGCACAAGGGACCACTCTCGTCGGCAGAGTACGAACTCATCGCGGCCGTCACGTCGCGCATGGGGCAGTGCCTCTACTGAACGACCGCTCACGCAGAGTTTCTGCGTGCAGTGACTGGTGAGGAGAAGGTGGCCGCGCAGGTGCTGCGCGACCCGAGGGGGCTCGTGCTGCCGCCGCGAGAGCGGGCACTGTCCGGGCTCGCCGCGTTGCTGGCGGAGGCCCCATGGACGCTGGAGGACGAGGACGTGGACCGTCTCCGCGCGGCAAGCCTCTCCGACGAGGAGATCGCCCACGCGGTGGCCATCGTCGGGATGTTCAGCCACTTCACGCGCGCCGCCGATGCGACGGCCATCGCACCTGACTACACGTCGCCGCTGCCGCGGCTGGAGATCGACATGTCCCGCGAGCCCCTCCCGCGACCGGCGCCGGAGGACTGGCCGCGGCGCCCTGCACGCCTGCGGTTCGATCGGTTGCTGCCAGACATCGCGGGTGGGTTCGCACGCTGGCGGGACTACGTCTTCACGGCCACTGCCGCCCTGTCGGAGCAGGACCGGGCGACGCTGGCGCGCGCGGCTGCGTTCCAGCTCTGCGACGCGGGCGCGCTGTCCGAGCATGCGCACGCGAGCCCGAGCTCACCGCGCGAGGAGACGCTCGCTGGCTTCGCGGAGAAGCTCACCCTGACCCCGTGGCGGATGGAGCAAGCCGACGTCGAGGCGCTGCGCAGCATCGGTCTCGATGACCGCGCGGTCCTGCATGCCATCGCCGTGGTGGGTTACCAGAACCAGGCCTCGCGGGTCCGCCTCGCCCTCGGGTGATCGTTGCGACAGCCCGCGGCTCCGACGTGAGTACTCCTGATTCCAGGGCTCACTGAACCGGCAGATGACCGTGCAGGCATTGTCCCGAGGGTGAGCAGAGAGCCCCCCTCGGGCAATGCAACGGTCCTTCAGACGATTCCGATCTCGGTGGGTATCGAGGGAGAGAGAGCCACGAATGGAATCACTTCGCAGCGCAAGCAGAGATCTCGGCGCTGCAGGTGCTCATCGGATCCTGGCCACGCTGCAGGCTCAAGACCAGGCAGCGCACGGTGTCCGACATCTCCTTCGACACCGCAGGGTCCGAGTCGACGACGCAGCCCTGGAGGCTCTCGAACCCGTCACCCGCGCTGGTGAACGCTGTCTGGATGCAGCCGAGGGTCTCGGCGCAGGTCGCGACGCCGTCGCCGACCCACTCCGCGCCCATGTTGTTGGTCGACCCGACGTCGTCCGGGTCGGCGGCGCAGTTCGATGTCGCCGGATCGGCAGGGTAGTACGAGCCGATCAGCATGCACATCTCATCCGTCGAGCGTGGGCCCTGGTAGACGTCGCGCTGCTCGTGGTTCTGGTAGTCACAGGCGTAGTCGAGCACCTCGCCCGCGCGCACCTCGAAGCCACCCTCGAACGATTTCACCTCCACGTCTTCCCATCGATCGCTCTCGTAGAACGGCGCGCCCGACGAAAGCGCGGCGAAGTAGCCCTTGCCGCGCGCGTGCATGTGGGACTGGACGTTGGCGATGGTGATGTCGCTCCACACGGGGCAGCGCATCCGCGCCGTCCTCACAGACTGTGCGCCCACCTTGATGAAGGCGTTGTACAGGAACAGGATGTCGCCCTCTTGCTTCACCTGCTCGGCGGGGATGGAGTGCAGGTTGATGGCCACCTCCGGTTCGAGGACGTCCCCCGAAGCGTTGATGTAGTGCGCGTTCATCAGGAGCACGGCCCTGGGAGGGATGTACATGGCGACGTCTGGCGGGAAGCTCACCAACGAGGTCCCCTCACCGTTCTGGGAGCCGCCGACCAGCTTGGTGACCGACCAGCCGTTGGTGGCGCCGTCGGAGCAGTCGAAGACACCGCTCGTGTCGACCTCGGTCCCGTCGTCCTTCGCGGTCGGGATCTCGGTGTAGGACGTCGCGTACAGCAGCACGTGGTGGCTACCCGACGTGTAGCGGACCTCGTCACGGTTGACGTGCATGCCCTCGGGGGGCGCCTGCATGAACTGGCAATGCTCTGCCTCCATGCCGGGGTCGAGGCGAGAGATCATGCGGAACTGCGCGCCCTGCCCCTCCGCAGGAGGCGCGAGGAGGTCGTCGTCGTTCGGGTCGGGCTCCACGGAAGAGCCGTCCTCGGCGCCACCGCATCCGAGGAGACCCATGATCAGGCCGAGGCCAGCGAGTTGAGCTATCGTTCGCATGGCCCGAAGAATGGTCCGACCAGGAGTCGCGTCAAGCGCGAGGCAGGATCAGGCGATCGGGTCGTTCAAGGCTTCGTGTAGAGCGCTGTGCGCCACCCCAGGTAAAACCCTGGCTGTCGCACCGAGGAACTCCACGTGTAGTCGATGTACGCCCACGGCCCCATGGAGAGCTTCCACAGGCGCACGCCCTCGTAGAATGCTCCAAAGGCGATGCGCGACGAGCCGCCGCCGTCGATGAGGGTGGTCTCTTCCCCCGAGGGCGTCGTGCTCGACAGCGCGAAGCCGGTGTCGAGGTTCACGCCGATGTCACGCCACACGCCGCCGAGCCAGTACACGGGGAAGACGTCGGTGTGGAACATGAAGCTGTAGGTCGAGGTGCTCGCGTCCCCGGCGATCATGCCCGAGAGCCCGCCGCCGAGGCCGAAGACCAGCCAGTCGGTGAGCGCTGCGCCGATCCACGCCGAGCCGCCACCACCGATGCCTACGCCCGTCTCGGTGTAGTAGCGCTCGTAGCCAATCTTGAGCGCGTCGTTCGGGTAACCAGCGGAGCTGCCGAGCATCACCCCGCCAGCGATGCCCGCGGTGAAGCCGTAGCGCCTCTCGGGGGGCTGGTTCTCCCAGGGCTTCTCGGTGCCGGTCGGCGCGGGTTCGGGTGAGGACGCGGCGGAAGGTCTCACTTCGGCGGCGGTGGGCTCGGAAGGGAGCGCGGCTGGGGCGGGCGGGGCTGAGGCGGGCGCGGCGGGCGGGGCGGCGGTAGAGGGGGCTGGCGCGGATGGGGCTGGCCCAGACAAGGATGGCGCGGATGGGGGTGAGGCGGATGAGGCTGGCGCGGACGGTGCGGCAGCGGACGGGGGGTCCAGCGTGGGAGCTGATGGGGCGGGCTGCGCGCGGAGCTGCGCTGGCGCGAGAAACGCGGTGATGGCCACCGCAGCGGCCAGGACCGACAGAGCGGGGGGCGCCGGGCGGGCCGAAGGGGGCAAGGCGTGGCGGCGGAGAAGGAGAGGCGTCGCCATGAGAGGAGCTTCCTTATACGATCGGCTGCGTGTCGGGCACGGCGATCGTCTTTCCTCCGATCCGCGCCTCGCGGGACTTCATCGATTACCCCTACTTCGCCGATCTCGGCGCGGTGCAGGCGGCAGCGGTGATCCGCGGGGTCGAGGGCTCCGTCTCCCTGGTGGACGCCCTCGCGCTGCCCGGAGCTACCCTCGAACCCCTCTCTCCGAGGGGAGCGGCCCCAGGTCCGGGGGGCAGGACGCAAGGCCCGGAGGACGGGGCCACGGGAGCCGATCAGATCCGTCTCGGGGTGTCGCCCGAGGTCGTCGTCGCCGCCGTGCCAGAGGCGGTCGGGGCCGTTGTCTTCGCCTTGACCCCTTTCCACCGCCCCCCGACGCGCGATCCGATGCTGGCCGCAGTGCTGGAGCCGCTGCGCGCAAGGCACCCGGAGGTTCCCTTCGTGCTGGCGGATCTCTACCAGAGCGGTCAGCACGTGGTCGATGCGGCCTCCGAGGCGATCCTGGCCGCCTACCCGGAGATCGACGTGCTCCTCCGGTACGAGGCCGAGCAAAGCCTGCCTCCCCTGCTCGCCGCGCTGCGTGAACGGGGAAGGCCCGCGCGCCCGTTCGCGCTCCAGGGCAAGGAGCCGGCCCCGCTCGATGCGCTCCCCCTGCCCGCGTGGGATCTCGTGGACCTCGGGGCCTACTTCCGCTTCCACGAGGCCGTGGTGGCGCGGCTCGGGCGGCCCCGGTGGGCGTTCCCCATCGACGGCGCGAGCCTGCCGCTGCTCACCAGCCGCGGCTGCCCCTACCGGTGCGTCCACTGCTCCTCGAACCCGACCTCGCGCCGGAACGGGGAGATCATCGCGCCGAAGACCCAGCGCCGCTACTCGGCCGCTTACCTCGACAGGCTCCTCGCCGATCTCAAGCAGCGCGGCGCCCGACGGGTGCACCTGCTCGACGAGCTGGTCAACGTGAACGAGGCGCACTTCGACGCGCTGCTCGAGATGCTGGCGCGCCATGACCTGCGCTTCGAGGTCCCGAACGGGATGCGCGCCGACTACGTGCTCCCGCGTCACCTGGCAGCGATGCGCGGGCGGCTGACCACCCTGAGCGTCAGCGCCGAGAGCGGCGTGCAGCAGGTCGTCGATCGGATCGTGGACAAGCAGCTCGACCTCGCGGAGATCTCGCGCGTCGGCCAGGAGGCTGCCGAGGCCGGGGTGGAGATGCTGGTGCACTTCATGATCGGCCTCCCCGGCGAGACCCGGCGGGACATCAACGGTACCCTCGACTTCGCGCTGCGCCTGCACGAGGAGACGGGCGCCTGGCCGAGCGTGCAGTTCGCGACGCCCTTGCCTGGCACACGCCTCGCCAGGATGGCGCAGCAGCCCATCGGTGAGGACCCTACCTCGCCTGGCAGCCAGGAGGGCCGCGCTCCAGCGGCGCAGAGATCCGCAGCGCGCGCCCTGCCGCTCATCGAGGACTACGGTCCCTACTTCCAGCAGGCACCCTCCATCGAGACTGCCGACTTCACCCTGGAAGACCTGCGGCGCTTCAAGTGGACCTTCGATCAGCGCCTGCTCGCCGGGCAGGGGCCGAAGAAGGTGATCATGAACGTCACCTACCGCTGCAACAACCGCTGCACGTTCTGCGCGACGGGGACGCGCACCCAGTTCGACGGCAACGTGGAGCGGCAGCGGGAACTCTTGGTGAAGTACCGCAAGCTCGGCGTGCGCTTGCTCGACCTCGACGGGGGCGAGCCGACGCTGAACCCGAACCTCCTCGGGATCGTCCAGTTCGCGCGCCGGATCGGCTACGAGAAGGTCAACGTCACCACCAACGCGCGCATGGCGAGCTACGACGAGTTCGCGCGCAAGCTCACCCACTCCGGGGTGACCTCGGTGCTGGTCTCCATCCACGGGCCCGACGCGCAGACGCACGCGCAGAACGTGGGCGTGGCCGAGGCGTTCGACCAGACGTGCGCCGGAGCGCGGGCTCTGGTGCGGCACGCGCCTCCCGGCGTGGAACTCGGGGTGAACATCACCCTCACCAAGTCGAACCACCGGAAGCTCTGGGGTGTGGCGGAACTCGCGCTCTCGCTGGGGATGCCGTGGCTCAACATCCAGTTCCTCACCCCGTTCGGACGCGCGACCAGCTCGGTCGCACCGGACACTGCCGAGGCCGCGCGCGAGTCAATGCGGGTGATCGACGCCTTCAAGGGCCAGATGAAGATCCAGGTGATCAACCTGCCGTTCTGCTTCATGCCCGGCTACGAGGACCACCTCACGGGCGACCTGCTCAAGCTCGAGCGGCACATGCTCTTCGTGAACAACGACGAGGTGAACCTGTTCGAGTACCTGCGGGAGCGGCGGGTGAAGAAGGAGGTCTGCGGAGGCTGTCCGCACGCGATCTTCTGCGGGGGCTTCTACGAGCTGGAGGACGCGCCCGAGCCGAAGTGGTTGATCCGCCCCGAGGATCTGGTGCGCCCCGTGGCCGAGGAGATCCCGCGGCCGACCGTCGGAGGACTGGTCCCGTAGGCATCCGCTCCGCCGGCTTGACGGGGGGCGCTCACCAGTGGACGGAGGCTCCAAGGAGCCCTCCCCATGCACCTCCGTGATGCGCTCTCCGTACTCGAAACGATCGCCCCCCTCCGTCTGGCGGAGAGCTGGGACAACGTCGGTCTGCTGGTCGGTGACCCCCGCCAGAGCGTGTCCGGAGCGCTGCTCTGCATCGACTACACCCCTGCCGTCGCTCGGGAGGCGCGTGATCTCGGATGCGATCTGGTGGTCGCTTACCACCCTCCCGTCTTCGAGGCGCTCAAACGGGTGACTGCTCCTGGCCTCGTCTTCGAGGCCATCCGTGATGGCATCGCCCTCTATGCACCGCACACCGCGCTCGACGTGGCGCCCGGTGGCACGAATGACGTGCTGGCCGACGTGCTCGGCATCGGAGAGCGCACGCCGCTGCAGCGGGGAGAGGCACGGCCGACCCACCACAAGCTGGTGACGTTCGTACCCGAGGAGCACACGGAGGCGGTCGCTGCGGCGCTGTTCACGGCAGGTGCGGGGAAGATCGGGGAGTACACCGAGGCGAGCTTCCGCGCTCAGGGGACGGGAACGTTCCTGGGCGGAGAGGGGACGCACCCGGCGGTGGGTCAGGCAGGGAGGCGTGAAGCCGTGCCCGAGATACGCCTGGAAGTCCTGGTGCCGTCGGCGCGCACGATGCAGGCAGTGGCTGCGCTCCGGGCCTCTCACCCTTACGAGGAGCCCGCGTTCGATCTGGTCATGCTCGCACCGGAGCCCGTCACCACGGGTATCGGACGCATCGGCGATCTGCTCACGCCGACTCCACTCGGCGCGCTGCTCGGTCGCATCAAGGAGGGGCTCGGGGTGGAGGCGCTCCTGGTGTCGACGCCTGACGGGGTCGGAGACGAGACGGCGATCCGACGTGCAGCGGCATGCGCCGGGGCTTGCGGGAAGCTGTTCGAGCAGGCGATGGCGCAGGGAGCAGGGCTCTACTTGACCGGAGAACTCCGGCACCACGACGCGCTCAAGGCGGCGCAGGCGGGGATGACGGTGGTATGCGCGCTGCACTCGAACAGCGAGCGGGCCACGCTCGGGCGGGTGCGGTCGCGCCTCCAGGAAGCGCTGCCGGGGCTCCAGGTGCACCTGAGCGCCAGCGACCACGACCCTTTCATGATCCGGTAGTGCCGGCAGATGCGGTCAGCGCGCTGAGCGCGGCATGCTCAGAGACCTGGCGTCGATCCTGCTTGGGGCCAGGACATGAAGCGCTATCTCGCCCTGGGGGTACTGGCCGCGTCGGCGCTGCTCGTTGCCTGTGAGCAAGGAGGCGAAGCGATCAGAGGCATGGAGACGGAAGAGGCCACCGACGACCGCGGAGGAGAAGAAGAGTCCGCGGTAGCGCAGGGGAATGATGGCTCCTTGCTCGAACGTGTCGACCACCAGATGCCACCCGAGGCGAGCCTGGACCTGGAGGGGTTCGAGCCCGTGCCAGCCTTCGAGGATCTCGATCTCGGGCGCCTTCAACCGCTCCTGTCCTTCACCTACGCAGAGATGCGGCAGGTGCTCGGGAGCGGCGAGCCTCAGGTGCAAAGCTCCGCAGGTACCAAGTGCGGCGAGGCAAGGGATCGCGCGGCTTGCATCGACCGCTTCGATGCCCTCTCGGCTGCGCGTGCAAACGAGAGCTTCAACCGCGGGTGCCTACCGCTCGGCTGCTACTCGTACCTGGCGATCAACAGCGGCGAGATCAACTTCACCCTGAACAGCGGGGATCAGCTCCTCCGCTACGTGGACGATGTGAAGACCAGGGAGGTGGCGCTGCTCCTGGTGAGTTCCGCAGGCTACCGGTGGGATGGTGACAGCGATGTCTCACGGGGCGGGATCCGCGAGGTAGACGGAGGTTACGAGGTGGTGGCGCTACGTTACACGCGCACCTGCGCACCCATCGTCGAGGAGCGCGTGGTGCTTCTCGTGGAGAGCAGTGGGCAGCTCACCCGGCTGGCGTCCGAGACCGCCAGCTCCCTGCCGGGGGCTTGCTTCTGACGCTCCCGACCAGGACGCTGTGGCGCAGTAGCATGGGGAATGAAACCGTGGGCCCATGCGATGGACCGTTCGCCTGACCCAGGAACACGACTACCAGAAGCTGCCAGCCGTCGAGCGCGATGCAGGGAAGCGTTTTCACGAGGTCGGCCTGAGCCAGGTGGCAGAGGATGCGCCAGCACCTGTCGAATCCCACGCGCGGGCAGCGGCAAAAGGGCTGCACTGGGTTGCCGTGGATGAGGCTGACGAGCCCGTGGGCTTCGCCATGGCGGCCCGAACGCCTCCCTGGCTCTACCTCGCCGAAGTCTCGATCACCACTGGAGCTGCAGGCCATGGGATCGGGCGTGCGTTGATCGCTCAGGTACAAGCCACGGCGATGCGCGAGCGCTCGCAAGGCGTCGTGCTGAGGACCTTTGCCGACGTACCCTGGAACGGCCCCTACTATGCGCGGCTGGGCTTCGCGCCTCTCGACGATGCCTCCATTCCAGCAGTGCTCGCCGACATGCCTCGGAAGGAACGCGAACGTGGCATGGATCCAGACACCCGCCTCTTCATGGTGTGGTTCCCGAAAGGCTGAGCATGCAGCCATCACCTCGCGAGGCACCAGGCCCGCGGGGATGACCCATAAAAAAACGGGCGCGATCCCAGGAGGATCACGCCCATCTTCATTGCGACAGGGGGCTCAGATCAACGCGCTCAGTTCGACTCCTCGAACTCTGCGTCGATGACGCCGTCCTTGCCGCCCTTCGGAGGCTGGGCGCCACCAGCGGCCTCGCCGCCCTCGGGACCACCAGGCGCACCACCGGGAGGCCCGCCTGCCTTCTCGTACATCACGGACGCGATGCGGTGGGCTTCCTTCTCCAGCTTCTCCAGAGCAGCCTGGACCGCCGCATCGTCCTGCTTCTCGATCGCGGAGCGGGACTCTGCGATCGCGCTGCTCAACGCGGATGCATCGCTCTCCGGGATCTTCTCCTTGTTCTCCGCGATGGTCTTCTCCAGCGTGTAGCAGAGGTTGTCGAGCTTGTTGCGCCGCTCGATCTCCTCACGCCGCCGCTTGTCCTCGGCCTCGTGCTCGGTCGCCTCCCGGACCATCCGGTCGATCTCCTCCTCCTTCAGACCGCCGGACGCCGTGATGGTGATCCGCTGATCCTTGCCAGTTGCCGTGTCCTTCGCGTGCACGGACAGGATGCCGTTGGCGTCGATGTCGAAGGTCACCTCGATCTTCGGCACCCCGCGAGGCGCCGGCATGATGCCCTCCAGGTGGAACCGCCCGAGGGTGCGGTTGTAGCGCGCCTCGGTGCGCTCACCCTGGAGCACGTGAATCTCGACGCTCGGCTGGCTGTCGGTCGCCGTGGAGAAGATCTCCTTCTTCTGCGTCGGGATCGTGGTGTTGCGCGTGATCATGGACGTCATCACGCCACCGAGCGTCTCGACACCCAGCGAGAGGGGCGTGACGTCGAGGAGCACGAGATCCCGCACGTCGCCTGCCAGCACGCCTGCCTGCACGGCGGCGCCCACGGCCACGACCTCATCGGGGTTCACCCCCTTGTGCGGCTCCTTGCCGAAGAACTTCTTCACGGTCTCCTGCACCAGCGGGATGCGGGTCGACCCACCGACCAGCACGACCTCGTCGATCTGCTGGGCAGTCTTCTTCGCGTCGGAGAGCGCCTTGCGAACCGGCTCGAGAGAGCGATCGATGAGGCCGCGGATCATCTGCTCGAGGCGCGCCCGGTTGAGCTGCTTCTGCAGGTGCTTCGGACCAGAAGCGTCGGCCGTGAGGAACGGCAGGTTGATCGTCGCCTCCTGCACGTTCGACAGCTCGATCTTCGCTTGCTCCGCCGCATCCTTGAGGCGTTGCAGCACCATCTTGTCGCCGAGGATCTCGATGCCGGTGTCCTTCTTGAACTCGCCGGCGAGCCACTCCATGATCTCGTGATCGACGTCGTCGCCGCCGAGGTGCGTGTCACCGTTGGTGGAGATGACCTGCACCACGTTGTCACCGACCTCGAGGATCGAGATGTCGAAGGTGCCACCACCGAAGTCGTAGACGGCGATGATCTCTTCCTTCTTTTTGTCGAGGCCGTACGCGAGCGCGGCCGCAGTCGGCTCGTTGACGATGCGCTTGACGTCGAGGCCAGCGATACGACCGGCGTCCTTGGTGGCCTGGCGCTGCGCGTCGTTGAAGTACGCAGGCACGGTGATGACTGCCTCGACGACGCCGCTGCCGAGGTAGTCCTCGGCGGCCTTCTTCAGCTTCTGGAGCACCTTCGCCGAGACCTCCGGCGGGGTGATCATCTTGCCGCGCACCTCGAAGGCCACGTCGCCGTTCTTGCCCTTGACGACCTTGTACGGGACGCGCTTCGACTCCTCCTGGACCTCCTCGAACCGGCGGCCCATGAAGCGCTTGGCGGAGTAGACCGTGTTCTGGGGGTTGGTGACGGCCTGCCGCTTCGCGATCTGACCCACCAGGGTCTCGCCCTTTTCGTCCCAGGCGACGACGGACGGGGTGATGCGCGAGCCCTCGGAGTTCACGATGACCTTGGGCTCCTTGCCCTCCATCACCGCGACGACGCTGTTGGTCGTGCCGAGATCAATGCCGATGATCTTTCCCATGACTTCAAATCCTCCGAGAGTTGGTCAAGCAGTCACCGTCGGGACCAGAACCCCCACCAGCAGGCCTCGATCGACAGCTCTTCGCGAGCGCATGCTCGGGCGTCGTGAAGCGGAGCCACTGGATAGTCGGTTACTCGTGTCCTGAATTCTCCGAGCCTGTCAGGCCCGCGAGGGCGAAGCTAATCACGGCGTACCCACCGTCAACAGCCTTCCATGCAACTGCCGTGCACAAAGACATCGCCGGCTTGCGGTCACGAATCCCTTGCGCTATAGGGGCCGTTCCTTCGGGCCCCACGTGGCCTGAGGTATAGAAGGAGCAAGGATCATGAAGGAAGGCATTCACCCCGACTACAAGGCCTCGACCATCTCTTGTGCCTGCGGCTCGGTGGTCGTCACCCGCTCCACGCGCGGCAACTTCACCACCGACATCTGCTCGCAGTGCCATCCGTTCTATACGGGCAAGGCCAAGGTGATGGACGTCGCGGGTCGTGTGGACCGGTTCCGCAAGAAGTACGCGAACACTCCGAAGGCCTGATCCAGAGCCCTTCGGCTCCACTTCCACAGCCGTCCTGCTCCTGGCCGGACGGCTCCTCCCTCCTCTCCAGCCTCAGACTCAAGCGCACGTTCGCGCCGGCATGTCCGATGCGCTACGCCTCACGTCGCGCTACAATGGGGCAACCCATGAGTGAGCAGCCTGCACGTCCCTATATCGGTGGCCAAGCGGTGATCGAAGGCGTCATGATGCGATCGCCAAGCTCGTTCGCCATCGTATGTCGCCGACAGTCAGGTGAGCTGATGGTCCGCGAACAACCCATGGTGGCGCCGATCGCCAAAGGGCTCCGGACCTGGCCCTTCTTCCGCGGCCTCGTCACGGTGGTCGAATCGCTGCGGCTCGGCTCGCGGTCGCTGCGCTGGTCGGCGGAGCTCTACGAGCAGGACCTGGCAGCCGCCGAGGCGCGCGAGAAAGAGGGCCTCGCACCCGTACAGAAAGCCGTCAGCGGCACCGCCGGGACCACGCTGGCCCTCGGCGTCGCGGCGCTCGCCACCCTGGAGGCCGAGAAAGAAGCGCCGCCACTTCCCCCCGAGGAAGGCAAGAAGGGAGGTGGCGCCGTCGGCGTGCTCTCGATCCTCTTCGCCATCGGCCTCTTCGTCGCACTGCCGCAGGCAGGCGCCGAGGGCATCAACAGGCTCTTCGGCCTGGGGTTGGAAATCACCTCGCCTGGCTACCAGGCCATCACGGGCATCGCGAAGCTGCTCATCGTGGTCGGCTACATGGTCGGCATCCGCCAGATCCCCGAGGTGAGGCGCGTGTTTCAGTACCATGGCGCCGAACACAAGGCGATTTCGACCTACGAGGCCCGCGAGCCGCTGGAAGTGCCCAACGCGCGCGCAAAGACGACGCTGCACCCCCGCTGCGGCACGACCTTCCTGGTCATGGTCGCGCTGGTTTCCATCGTGGTCTTCTCGCTCCTCGGAGCTTCCCTGCCGAAGCTGCCGGGTGGGCGGCTCGTGGAGAGCATCGGCTTCTTCCTCATGAAGCTCCCGTTCCTGCCCGTCATCGCCGCGGTCACCTACGAGATCCAGCGGGTGTTCGCCCGGTACTGCACCACGGGCCCCCTGCGGGCGCTGCTCTGGCCCGGCTTCCTCGTCCAGAAGATCACGACGGCCGAGCCCGATGACGCTCAGCTCGAGGTCGCCCTCGCCTCCCTGCGCGCGACGCTGTGGCGTGAGGAAGAGATCACGGCTCCTGTGCAGCCGGACAAGGCCTTCTCCAGCTACGGTGACATGCTCGCCCATCCGGGCTACGCCGCAGCGCGCTCCTAGCGGCGCTCCTCGAAGTGCCGCTCCGGTTCGGGCGTCGCGCGCAGTGACGCCCCATCCCTCCTCCCCCGTACGCCCCTGGTCTTCCCATGCTCCCCATCTCCAAGCTCGAAGCGGTCGAACGCCGCTTCAAGGAACTCGAGCATCTGCTCTGCAGCACCGCCGTCCTGACGGATCCGATGCAGATGACGCGCCTGAACCGCGAACGCACGGAGCTGGAGCCCGTCGTCGCCGCCTTCAACCGTCTGCGGGACCTCGAAAAGCGGATCGCCGACGATCGAGAGGCGCTCAGCGACCCCGACCTCGCAGAGCTGGCGCAAGCAGAACTCCCGGAGCTGGAGACGGAGCGCGTCCAGCTCGAAGGCGAGCTGCAGATCCTCCTCCTGCCCAAGGACCCCAACGACGCACGGAACACGATCGTCGAGATCCGGAGCGGAGAAGGTGGTGAGGAAGCCGCGCTGTTCGCTGCGGACCTCTTCCGCATGCTCTGCCGGTATGCCGACGGCAAGCGGTGGAAGATCGAGGTGCTCAACATGAGCGAGGCCTCGGCAGGCGGCTACAAGGAGGTCGTCGCGCTCGTCACCGGACAGGACGTGTACTCGCACCTCCGCTACGAGGCCGGTGTCCACCGCGTGCAGCGCGTCCCCGCCACCGAGGCGCAAGGGCGCATCCACACCTCCACGGCTACCCTGGCGGTGCTGCCAGAGGCCGACGACGTCGAGGTGCAGATCGACGACAAGGAGCTCGAAATCTCCATCGCCGCGTCCGGTGGACCTGGCGGCCAGGGCGTGAACACCACGAACAGCGCCGTCCAGATCAAGCACCTGCCCACGGGCATCATCGTCAAGTGCCAGGACGAGCGGTCGCAGCTCAAGAACAAGGCCAAGGCGATGAAGGTGCTCCGCAGCCGCCTGCTCGAGCTTGAGCAACGCCGGCAGGAAGAGGCGCTGAGCGCCGAGCGGCGCACCATGGTCGGCACCGGTGAGCGCTCGCAGAAGGTCCGCACCTACAACTTCCCGCAGAACCGGGTCACCGACCACCGGATAGGCCTGACCCTCCACAAGCTCGATCGGATCATGGAAGGTGACCTGGAAGAGCTCATCGCTGCGCTGAGATCGCACCGTCAAGCAGAGCTCCTCCAGCGGGGCAATCAGGGTGGCGTGGAGGCGAGGGCCTGAAAGCCGGTGCGTGAGGTGGAGCAGGAGATCGACCTCGAAGGTCTGCTCGTGGCGCTGACGCTGGCGCCAGCGACGTTCTCACGAAACCGCTTCTTCGATCTGTACACGCACCCCGCTGCCCGACGCGTGCACCGCCGCGCGAAGCTCCTGCGCCACGTGATGAAGCAACTCGGCACGGCTGCGGACCTGCAGCAGGTATCCCTTCATCCCCGCGCCGAGGGCGGCGGGGTGCTCGCGTACGAAATCCCCACGCTGGGGTTGCGACGCACGGTGACGATGGATCCGCTGGAACTCGTGGTGCTCCGCTTCGCCATGAACCGGAGCGCGCTCCCCACCTCGCAAAGGACAGACGATCCCGGCGCGGCTCCTGTCGAGGAGCCAGCACGTTCCTCGGTCGCGCCGGAGGTCCTGGCGGTTCTCAGCCCCGAGCCCTCCGACAAACACCTGATCGAGGCAGCCCTCTCGCGGTTGCTGCCGGATGCATGTTACGCAGAGACCATCTGAGCCACGCTCCCGGGAGGCCACGCCATGTGCATCTTCTGCAAGATCGCGAACAAGGAGATCCCCACGAAGGTCGTGCTGGAAGACGACGACTGGCTCGCCTTCCATGACACGAACCCTCAGGCTCCAACCCACGTGCTGGTCATCCCGAAGCGCCACGTTGCGGGGCTCAGGGAAGCGACCCCGGAAGATCAGGCGCTGCTCGGTAAGGTGCTGCTCGGCGCGCAACAGGTCGCACAGAAGCTGGGCATCGGGGACAGTGGTTTCCGGACCGTGATCAACAGCGGCGCGAACGCAGGGCAAACCGTCTTCCACCTGCACGTCCACGTGCTCGGCGGTCGCGCGATGGGCTGGCCCCCCGGCTGATCAGCCGACCGCCGCAGCCGCCCTGGTAGCAGCCTCGATCCACCCGGCCTCGGCCGCCTCGACGTCAGGATTGCGCGCCAGGGTGGTGGGCATCGGCCGCGGCCCTGCAGCGTGACGGGCGCGTAGCCAGGCCGAGGTGACCGCGCCGGCGCGCCCCTCCATGCCCTGAAAGAGCGTGAAGAGGTCAGGCCCCACCGCCCGCCGAGGAGCGGGCCTCACCTCCAGCTCTCCCCCGGACGCGAGCCGTGCCGTGAAGCCCGCCACCAGATGGTCGACCGGATCCAGCCACGGGTCGGGCGCCCCACGCGCTCCCGCGGCGAGCCACGCATCGAGGCGCATGTCGAGAGGCGGAGCCTCGGCGCCAAGACCGAGGCTCAACCCTTCCTGGACGAGAGCGTGTTCGATCTCGGCAAGCGAGGTCGATCCAGCCGCGTGGACGAGGAGCGAAGCCCGGTCCAGGACGGGTCCCGCCGGGGGCGTCGACACGGCCCGCTGCACCGGGTCTCCCGCCCGAGGAAGCAGATTCCCCGGGTTCATCACCCCTGCAGGATCGAACGCACCGCGCAGCGCCCGGATCACCTCCACGCCGAGGCCGAGCTCGGCGCCGAGGCGAGGTGCCTTGCTGCGACCGACGCCATGATGGTGGGAGATCGTCCCTCCCGAGGCGATGGCGGCGTCGAGCGCATCCCGCCAGGCAGCATCGTAGCGCGCCTCGGCCTCGGCTTCCGTCGGCGCGCTCCCGGCGAACGTGAAGTAGATGCTGCACCCATCCGGGTAAGCGTGGGACAGGTGAGCCATCACGAAGACGTGGCGGCCGAGCGCCGCGCGCACGGCCTGGTGCAGGGCGCCGAGCCGCGACCAGGGCGCGGCGACCTCGAACGTATCGCTGAAGGCCCCCGCCATGAACACCGGGGCCTGTCGGTAGCTGACGCTGTAGCGGTGGGCGAGCCAGTGACGCGCGGGCTCTTCCCCCAGTGGTCGCGCCCCGTGGCGCTGCCCGATGGCAGCAGCGCGCGCGAGATCCTCGTGGCTGTCGCGGCTCCGCCCCTCGAAGATGAGGACCAGCGTCGAGCCGCGCAGGACACGCCCACCGAGCGCGTCCACCACCTGGTTGACGGCGCCCGGCGCGCGGAGCAACGCACGCAGGACGCGCCCACCGGCACCGGGCCCCCCGCGCGAGGAGGACCGCTCCACGCTGACGCCAGGCGGATCCTCGCGCATCGCATCACCCGGCGCATGCTCCTCGGCATCGTCCGCCGTGACCTCGTGCGCCGCAGCGCGCCTCCGTCGCGCCCCCATGCGCGCGATGAACGAGTCGAACGGATCGTACAGCCGCGACACTGCCGGGCGGAGACCGTCCTGAAACATGGCCTGCATCGCGGTCCAGCCAGCTTCCAGGGAAGGAAACGAGAACGCCCCGAAGGCGCGGGCTGGCGGCGCCGGGTGGAGCCGCAGCGTCGCCGCCGTGATCACCCCGAGCACCCCTTCGCTCCCGATGAACAAGGGCGTGAGGTCCGGACCGTGGGTGCGCCGCGAGAAGCGCACGATCTCCCCGCGCCCGAGGACCACCTCCAGCCCGGCGACCATGTCCTCGATCTTGCCGTACAGGCCTGAGCACTGCCCCGCGCCACGTGCCGCGACCCATCCCCCCACGGTGGAGCAGAGGATCGACGACGGGAAGTGCCCCAGCGTGAACCCTTCCGTGTTGAGGGCTTCCTCGAACCGTATCCCTGTCGCCCCCGCCTCGATCTCCACCGAAGGAACGCCCCGATCCAGCGCGCGACGCCGACCGAGTCGTTTCAAATCGAGCACCACCGTGCGCTCGTCCGGGAGGACGCCACCGCACACACCAGAGCCCGCGCCGAAGGGCACCAGCGGCACCCCCTCGTTTGCGCAGAACCGGACCACCTCGGCGACCTCCTCGGTCGAGGACGGCCACACCACGACGCCTGGACGACTCTGTGGGAGCTGCCCCCTGCGCACGGCGAGGTGGTGACGCGGCCAGAGATCTCGCGCGTAAGCGATGCGGTCCACGGCGGAGGCACTGCGCGCGATCCCGGGCAGCGCTCTGGCTATCGCGGCCTCGACATCCATGCGCAGGACGCTCAGGACCGCTCGGCCAGGATGATCAGCCGCGGCGACTCGGAGCCGAAGAACACCCCCGGGTGCGCCGGGTGCCCGGTCACCTCGGTGACCTTGAACCCTGCCTCATGGAGGAGCTTGCCGAGTTCGTGGAGGTTGTACAGGCGGATCGAGTAGTCGAGCTCCCGGGAGCGACCGTCCTCGAACATCACTGTCCGCTTGACCTTGAGCCGGCTGGTGAAGAAGTCGACCTGCATCTCATCCATGCACACGCACCCCTCCCCCTCGAACCACACCAGGCTCGGCTGCCGGCAGGCGACGTAATCACGGTTGATCACGTCGAGCAGGAGCATGCCTCCCGAGCGCAGCGCGCGGTGGATCCGGGTGAGGATGTCGGCGTTCTTCTCCTCGTCGAAGTAGCCGAAGCTCGTCGCCCAGCAGTACACGGCGTCGAACGTCTCCTCGAACGCCATCTCCCGCATGTCCCCCTGCAGGAAGTTGAGCTTCTGACCGCGCTCCTGGGCCTCCTCCGAGGCCAGCGCCAGCATCGCCAGCGACAGATCGTAGCCGACCACGCTGTAGCCACGGCTGGCCAGCTCCACGGCGTGCTGACCGGGACCGCACGCGAGATCGAGGATGACCGCCCCGCGCTCCATGCCGAGCCGCTCCTCGATGAAGTCCGCCTCGCGACGGACCATCCGGGGCTCGGCCCGATCGAGGGTGCGAATGAAATCTTCGCTGAACAGGTCTTCCCACCACGACTTCTTCCGGCGCGGAGCATCGGGATCGGTGACCGGCGAGTGCTCCCCCGAGGTCTTGGTGGCCGACTTGAGCGGAGGAGGTTGACCCGCAGCCGGAGCACCGCTCGGCGCCGCCTCCACAGCCGTCGGCGCTGCCGGCACGTAGGGAGGCAGATCGAGCGCAGCCATGGCCTGCGGCCGGCGCGGCGGAGGCCGGGGAGGACGCGGCGCAGTGATGGCCGCCTCCTCGGTGAGATCAACCGCGATCTCCTCGCTTGTGTCGGAGTCGCGCTCCGGCTCCACCTCGGGCACGGAGTCGGGCTGCGCCTCGGGCATCGACCCCGCCCTGCCCCGAAGCTCCACCTCTCCGGGGATGCTGGGTGTGCCCTGGCGGGGCGCGGTGGGGGGGACCTCATCCTCCTCGAGTGACTCTGGCTCCACCTCCTCGAAGGCCGCGCGGTCCTCGACGACCGTCGCTTCATCCTCCGGCGGTGGCGGCTCGGTCTCCAGCGATCGCAGGTATTCCCGCGCATCGAGGGGCGTCGGTCCATCCGCGAGCAGGCGGAGCTGGAGCCCGGCTTCCTCCTCGCTCTCGCTGGGCTCTTCTTCCCCGGTGGCCGTCTCCTCGTCCTCCACGGAGATCGCCGGCGGTGGAACGCTCTCCACCGGCGGAAGATCGGACATCACGTCGATGATCCGGACCGGCTGGATCGAGACGGCTTCAGCCTCTTCCACGACCGGCGGCGACGCTGCCACCGACGGCGACGGTGTCGGGGGCGGGGATGCTGCCGTGGACAGTGACGTACCAGGCGTCGACGGGTCGGCCGGAGGAATGCTCACTGGCCGCCGCGAAGGCCGAGGGATGGTGCGCAGCGCCAGCGGATTCGAGACACTGGTCGGCGCATCGAGCGAGGGAGGTACGCTCGGCGGCTCCGCAACGGCTCCAGCAAGACCGGCTGGACGCTCCGACACGGCCGGCGCTGCGGACGAAGCCCCTGGCCAGGGCTCCGTCGCCGCCTGCGCTGACGGCCCGCGCTCTGACACGGCCGGCGCCGCTGACGGCGCTGCTGGCAACGCCTGCGCTGGCGCGGGCTCAGCGTCGCTGGGCGCTCCCCAGTCGTCGTCGCTCACTTCGGGCGGCGGTGCGGAGAGCGACACCGGGACAGGGACCACCTCGGGCAAGCTCGCCTCGTCCGCAGCAGGCCCTGAGACCTGCCCCGGAGGATCGGACGGCTGCAACGCGCGGCGAGAACGGTGCCTTGCTCCCGCGCCTCCCGGTCGCCCCGCGCCGTCCTCACCGAGGAGTCGATACCGAGGAGTCGATCCACCCCGGGCACCCGCGGCAGCGGTGCGGGGCCCGGAATGGCGCTGTACGCGACGGCGCCGGCCGGCGACGACAGCGGGGGTGCCGAGGCGGCTCCCGCAAGGGTCGCGCGGCGGCGCGAGGGTGCCGGCAGAGAGCTGTTTTCCCGCCTGTAGGAGCTCAGCGTGTCCGGGTGGGGTGTGGTCGGACGGCTCTCCTCGTCGTCGCCCGCCGCTTGGCTCTCGCGCAGGTCGCGGGGAGGCTCGCCGTTCATCGCTCACTGTCTCCGCCGTGCGGGGTGGCGCCGGGCGAGGAGGGGATGTGCAGAGGTTCTCCGAAGAGGACCGGCCCGAGCGGGCGATCCCACCGGGGGAAGGCACCTCGCTCGACCAGCATCACGGCCGTCGAACCCAGGTGGAACCGCCCGATCTCGTCGCCGCGTTGAAGGGGAAGCGCGGGATCGATCACGTGATCGCCAAGCGGAACATCCCGCGCATCCAGGGCGCTCACGGTGATGCGACCCACGATCATGGCGCCGACCATGACCACCGTCACCCGCCCATGAGCCGGGGTGTCGATCACGATGGCCACCCGCCGGTTGCGGGAGAAAAGCTTGGGCACGTGCCGCTCGCCGATGGAATTGACCGGGTACAGATCCCCGGGCATCGAGCGGATCATCGAGATCGCGCCGGCCACCGGGCTGTGGACGCGGTGGTAGTCACGCGGTGACAGGTAGATCACCGCGAACTGACCGCCCACGTAGCGCTGCGCCTCGGCCTGATCCCCGACCAGCTCACTGACCAGGTAGTGCTGACCCTTGACCAGCAGCTCGCCCCCCTCGACCACCGGACCCGCGTCGTGGAGTCGGCCGTCGGCAGGGCTGATGAACGACAGCGCGTCCTCGAAAGGCGGCCTCACGCCCTCGCGCAGCGCGCGTGTGAAGAAGGCATCGAAGCTCTCGTAGGGCTCCGGCGCGGGCGCAGCCGCGTCGAGATCGACCCGGTAAGCGCGCGTGTAGAGATCCACGACGACCTTCGAAAGGACCGGGTGCAGCCTGGCGTCGCACAGGCGTCCAACGGCCCGGGTGATGCGTTCGCGCGGGAGCACCCGGAGCAACTGTGCGGCGGCGTAGGTGGCGACTGTCATCGTACGAACGGAGACGGCAGCGCGGAATGCTAGGCCCCGGTATGGAGCGCGGTCAACGTTCCGCTCGTTGCCCGGCCTCCCTCACTGGAAAAGCCTGGGCCCCCCGCCGACGAGCGGGTCGGGTCAACATGACGCAGGCTCGGCAACGCCGTCAATGCGGACCTGCCCGGCCCGGTGCGCTCCATTCCGGAGCGTCGCTCCGCCCTGACGCTCCACCCTGGAGCACCCCCTGGTCTTCCCTGGGCCAGATCCCGCGAAAACGCCGCAAATTCCCTGGCCACGACGGCTGGCATGCCGCTCGCTCCTGGAGAAATCCGAGGAGGCCACGAGAATCATGCAGATCAAGTTCTGGGGCGTGCGCGGGAGCATCGCTTCGCCCGGGCCGGAGACGGCGGCCGTGGGAGGAAACACCAGCTGCGTCGAGGTTCGCTGCGGCGCGGCGCGGTTCATCCTCGACGCGGGGACCGGGATCCGCAAGCTCGGCGACGCCCTGATGGCCGAGGGAAACGTGCGCGCGACGCTGCTCCTGTCCCACCTCCACTGGGACCACATCCAGGGGTTGCCGTTCTTCGTGCCGGCCTACGTACCGAGCACCCGCGTCGAGGTGGTAGGCACCACGCACGGCGTCGGCACCCTCCGCGACACCCTCGCGAACCAGATGGCGGCTCCCAACTTCCCCGTCCGGCTCGAGGACCTCGGCGCCGAGATCGCCTACCGCGAGGTGCGCCACGGGCAGGCCTTCGACATCGGCGAGGTCAAGGTCCGCGTCGCCAAGCTCAATCACCCGGGCGGCGTGCTCGCCTACCGCCTCGATCACGCCGGCAAGAGCGTCGTCTACGCGACCGACACCGAGCACTACGCCTGCGTCGATCCCGCGCTCCGATCCCTCGCCGAAGGCGCCGACGTCCTGATCTACGACTCCCAGTACACGCCCGAGGAGTACCGCGGCGATCATGGCCGCTCCAAGGCGGGATGGGGCCACTCCACCTACGTCGCGGGCGCGGAGCTGGCACGCGCGGCTGGCGTCGGCACCTACGTGCTCTTCCACCACGACCCTACCCGCAACGACGCCGCCGTCGACGACATGGAGCGGCTCGCGCGCGACCTCTTCCCTTCTTCGCTGGCAGCGCGCGAGGGCATGGTGCTCGGCGTGGACGCGCTCGCCGAGGCGGCATGACCCATGTTGATGCAGGTGACGGCGCTCGCGACGGCCTCTATCCTGGAGGCTGCCCCCTTGTCCACCTCGCGACTCTCGCTGCTCGTCGACCTGTCCTCGCTCCTCGCGCGCGAGGTTGACTTCGACGCGCTGCTCACCACCGCGTGCGAGCGCCTCGCCCGGGCGCTCCGCTCGGACCGCGCATCCATCTGGCTGGTCGACGCCGAGAGCGGCGAACTGGTCACCCGCGTCGCCCTCCTCCCCGAGGTCCCCGCCCTGCGTCTGCCCATCGATCGCGGGATCGCCGGCTACGTCGCCCGCACCGGCGAGGTCGTGCGCGTGGACGACGCGCACAGCGACCCCCGCTTCGATCCCAGCGCGGACAAGGCCACCGGCTACACCACCCGCTCCATGCTCGTCGCCCCCATCCGCGAGGACGCCGGCGCCCCCATCCGCGGCGTCGTGCAGCTCCTCAACCGCGCCGGAGGCCCCTTCGACGACGAGGACGAGCGCTACCTCACCGCGCTCGCCACCCAGCTCGCCCGCGCCTTCAGCATGACCACCCTGCGCGCCGCCGAGGGCGACAACCCCGGCCTCGTCTTGCAGGGCCCCTTCAACCGCATCGTCGGCCGCAGCGAGCGCCTCACCGCCGTCTACGAGAAGGTCCAGCTCGCCGCCCAGACCGACGCCACCGTCCTCCTCCGTGGCGAGACCGGCACCGGCAAGGGCCTCTTCGCCCGCGCCATCCACGTCAACTCCGGCCGCCAGGCCCGCCCCTTCATCACCGTCGACTGCACCACCTTGCCCACCCAGCTCGTCGAGAGCGAGCTGTTTGGCCACGAGCGCGGCGCCTTCACCGGCGCCGACCGTCGCGTCCCTGGCAAGGTCGAGCTCGCGGAGGGCGGCACCCTGTTCCTCGACGAGCTCGGCGACCTCCCCCTCGACATCCAGGGCAAGCTCCTCCGCTTCCTCCAGGAGCGCAGCTTCGAGCGCGTCGGCGGCCGCCAGACCATCCGCGCCGATGTCCGCCTGGTCTGCGCCACCCACTGCGATCTCGAACGCTTCGTCGCCGAAGGCCGCTTCCGCAAGGACCTCTACTACCGCGTCCGCGTCGTGGAGATCGAGCTCCCCCCCTTGCGCGAGCGCGGCCCCGAGGAGGTCGAGGCCCTCGCCCGGCACTTCGCCGATCACTACGCCACCGTCTTCCGCCGCCCCGCGCCCCGCTTCACCGCCGACGCCATCACCCACCTGCGCGCCCATGATTGGCCAGGCAACGTGCGCGAGCTGGAGCACTGGGTGGAGAGCGCCATCGCCCTCGCCCCCGACGGCTGGATCTCGGCCCGGCACCTGCCCGCGCGCCGCGAAGCCGCGCCGCGCCCCCCTCCTCAGGACGAAGCCCCGCCGAGCGGCCGCCACTCCCTCATCGACGCCATCCCCGCCAGCACCGTCGGTCGGCAGGGTGACAGGCCCCTCGACGGCGAGGTCACGCTCCCGCTCACCCTGACCCTCGACGACGCCGCCCGCCGCTACTGCGAAGCCATGGTGCGCGCCTGCGACGGCAACAAAACCGAAGCCGCCAGACGCCTCAGCGTCGGCCGCAACACCCTCGCCCGCGCGCTCAAAGGCAAGGCGCACGAGTGAGGGCCCCGCGGCCCCTACCCTGGCCGCAGCACCCTCCTCTCGCCCCCCTCACTTCCCCGTCTTCTTGCTCCCCGCCCCGCCCTTTGGCGCCTTCTTCCAGTCCGCCAGCACCTTCGCCTCCACCTCTGGCGTGAGCCCCTTCCGCATCTTCTCCTGCAGCGCTGCCGGCTGCTCCTTCCACCACGCCAGCGTGTCTCGCGCCGTATCCACCACCGGCCGTGACGTCAGGCCAGCCTCCCACGCGCGCTTCCCACTCACCGTGTGGAACCCGAGTTCATCTCCCTCCGGCGCCACCCAGATCGGCAGATCCACCTTCGCCGGGTGATCCTTCAGGAACTTCGCGCCGACCCACGTGAACCGCGCGTTGCTCTTCGTCGCCGCCTTGCACGCCTCGAGCATGCCCCCCATCGTCAGCGGCTCGGTGGGCCCGACCGCGTTGAACACCCCGTTGAGGTTCCGCTCCGCCACCACCACCAGCCACGCCGCGAGGTCACGCCCATCGATGATCTGCACCGGATCGGCGGCCGTCCCTGGCGCCAGCATCTCGCCCCCCTGCGACACGCGCACGGGCCAGTAGGTGAAGCGGCCGCTCAGATCTCCCGGCCCCACGATGAAGCCGGGCCGCACATTCGCCACCCGACCCGGCATGGCCTTCTCCGCGGCCTGCTCGCACAGCGCCTTCAGCCCGCCGTAGTTCTCGAACTCCTTGCCCATCGTCTCCACCGTCGGATCGGCCAGCGTGGCGACCGCCGCGGTCTCGTCGATGCCCACCCGATCGGTCTTCGCGTAGGCCGACACGCTCGAGATGTAGATGTACTGCTTGATCCGCGGCGCCAGCAGCTCGGCCGACGCGCTCACCATGCGCGGGTAGTACCCCGAGGTGTCGATCACCACCTCCCAGGAGCGCCCCTCCAGCGCCTTGAGCCCCTCGTCCTTCTTCGGATCGCGATCCCCCTGGAGCTTCTCCAGATCGGGGAACAGCTCGGGCCGGGTCTTGCCACGGTTGAACAGCGTGACCTTGTAGCCACGCGCTTTCGCCGCCTCGACCACGAGGGGCCCCAGATACCCGGTCCCTCCCAGGATGAGCATGGTCTTGGCGGGCGGCGCGGCGGCCCTGGCCGGCTCCGACCCTGCTTCCGGCTCCGGCTCGGGATCCGGACCAGGCGGCACGGGCGACGCGGGCGGCGGCGCAGGCGGCGCAGTCGACGCACACCCGAGCGTCACGGCAGCACCAGCGGCAGCGGAGGACAGGAGAAAAGCGCGACGGTCCATGGCCGGTAGCTACCACACCGGCAGGGTGTGAAGCGGAAACCTCAAAAAACTGCGACCCACACCCTTTGCCGCCCCCACCATCCCCCTCCCATCACCCCCGTCCGTCGGGGCGAACCCCCTCCGTGCCCCCGGTCGACCCGCGATACCCTCCGAGACGATGCGCGGCCCCTCAGCCTCTCTCTTGCTCGCCACGTCGCTCGCCCTCCTGCATCCCCGCCCGGCCAGCGCCTGCGCCCCCGCTTACCCTGCAGACGCCCAGGTCCGCATCGCCGACGAAGCTGCGATCATCGTATGGGACGAGGCCTCCCGGACCGAGCACTTCATCCGGCGAGCCTCCTTCTCGACCACCGCCCGCGACTTCGGCTTCCTGGTCCCCACCCCCTCCGTCCCGCAGCTCGCCGAGGTCTCTCCCGGCGCGTTCGAGGCCCTGGAAGCGCGCACCGCCCCCGCCCGCGTCCACCAGACACGCATCGACGGCGTCACCGTGGGCATGCTCTGCGCCCTGCCCTTCACCCTCTTCCTGGCGAGGTCCCTGAAGAGCGCCCCCGCCACCGCGTCCGCCCCTCCCGTCCGCGTCCTGCACGAGCAGACCGTTGCCGGCTACGACGCCGCCGTCCTGGAGGCCGACCGCGCCGACGCCCTCGCCGAGTGGCTGCGCACCCACGGCTATGCCTCCCGCCCCGCCCTGGAGACCTGGCTGCAACCCTACGTCGCACGCCACTGGAAGATCACTGCCTTCAAGATCGCCCCCCGAGAGCGCGCCGAGCAGGTCGCGACATCCTCCGTGCGCATGTCGTTCACCACCGACCGCCCCTTCTTCCCGTACCGAGAGCCTGCCGATCAGCGAGAAAGCGCTCCCGCCCCTCCTCCGGGACAGGCCGCGCCCATCCCGGCAGAGCGCCTCCTCCGCGTGTTCCTCATCAGCCGCGCGCGCATGGAAGGCACCCTCGGCGACGGCCAGCAACCGTGGCCGGGAAAGGCGACCTGGGCAAACCTCCTCACCCCCTCGGATGGCCCTCCCGTGACCCTCACCGACATCCCCGTCCCCTTCGAGCATGCCTGGCTCACCGCCTTCGAGGATCGCGCGAGCCCCCGTCCCGGCATCGACGACGTCTTCTTCGCCCCGGCGCCCGACCCGAGCCCCGTGATCCCCGAGCCCATCGTGATCGTCGACCCCATCGAGATCCCGATCCCCCTCGACGTCCTCGTCCTGGCGCTCGGCGGCACCGCCTGGGTCTGGCGAAAGTCCAGACAGCGACGGAGCGACGCGCACGCCGCCCCCGCCGACTGACCCTTCCCCGCCGACTGACCTTTCCCCTTCCCCTTCCCTCACCGCACGCCGGCATCCCTCCCGCGCTTCACGCTGCCGTTGCGCGCTCTGCCAGGCCCACCGCCTCGTCCAGCCACCTCACCGCATAGCGATCTCCCGCGCGCCGCAGGAACGCATCGAGCCGCTCCAGCGACAGCGGCGCCGGCAGCGGAAAGCGGCTCGGGATCTTCTCCTTGATCTGCGTGTTGTAGTTGACCAGCACCGCGAAATCCCGCGGGAATGCCCGCTCATCCACCCCCACGAACCCGCTCTCACCGCGCGCCTGGCCGAGGATCGCGCGCCACCGCTCCAGGTGCGCCAGCCCCGCAGACTCGACCCCGTGCGAGAACAGCATCGCGTGCATGTGCTCGTAAGGCTCCACCTTGCGCAGGTACGCCTCCAGCACGTCCGCCGAAGGCTCCACCGGGAACGTGGTCCAGAACGGCACCGACCCCGTGCGCAGCGTCCACCAGGGATCCATCAGGATGAACGAATCGACGAGCAGCCGTGTCCCTGGCCGCCCCATCGAGGCGTACCAGTCACGGTAGAGATCGGCCACGAGCGGGCTCAACTCCTGTGGATCCTCGAAGATCACCCGCCGCACCCGAGCGCCGAGCCGCTGCCCCACCCGCGTGATGTCGTCCCGCAGCTCCTCCAGGAACCCCCACTCCGCCTCCGGCCGCACCGCATCGGTCGGCGCCGGATCCCACCGATCCCGCGACGCCCCTCGCGCCCTCAGGAACTCCCGCACCCGCGCGCTCCCGTGCTGGTACTCCTCCGGCGTCAGGCCACCCACCGCGCCCGGCTGAAACCAGTGCTGGTCCGAGATGCGCGTCACCGGCCAGCTCTTCCCGCACTCCACCACGAAGATGGTCCCCCCCGGCTCCAGCCTCTCCGCGAGGAACTGCTCGTACGTCGGCCCGAGCGTGCGCCGCTTCACCCGGAAGTAGCTCATGTACGCCGACATGAGCTGATCCTGATTGGGGTCGTGCATGTGGCTCAGCGAAAGCTCCGGGTTCGCCTCCAGCAGCGCGCGCCCCGGCTCCTTCGACCACGCGAGCTGCCCCCGCATGTCGTTCACGTCTCCCCGCACGTGACGCACCGGGATCAGGAATGTCTGCGGCAGCCACGGCACCCCCATCGCCACCGCGAGGTGCACCAGCGCACCGTTCGATGACCCCACGAAGATCGCCGGATAGCGCTTCTCCGGATACTGCCGCGCCACCCAGCGCGACACCTCCTCCACATCCAGGCGCCCCAGCCGCGAGGTCGGCACGGCCTCGGTCCACCCCGCGACCGCGTACACCGTCTCCCGCAGCAGCGCCGGCACCCGGTTCCCGAGCCGCACCAGCGGCGCCAGCGGATGCCTCAACCCCAGCCCAGGAAAGTCCTCCCCCCGCAACCCCAGCGCCGTCGCCCGCAGCATCCCCGTCGACGAGTCGAAGGCCGCGATGAAGTTCGGCCCGCGCTCGATCGCCCCGATCCGCTCCGGCAACGGCTCCCCCTCCACGAAGAGCCGCGTCGCGCGCATCACCTCCGTGGCCGCGTGGAATACCGCCGTGTGCGTCGCCTCCGCGATGGTCACGTGCCGCCCCTCGGGCAGCAGACCCGCCACCTTCTTTCCCCAGTCCACCGGCGCCACCGGGTCGTGCTCCGCGCTGATCACCAGCGCCGGCACCTTCACCCGCGACAGCTTCTCCTCGATGGCATCCCGCAGCACCTCCCGGAACGTGCGCAGGCTCCGCAGGAACCCCGCCGCCCAGTAGTCGCGCAGCATGATCGACATCATCCCCGCCGGCTCACGGACCGCGTTGCGCAGCCAGCGCCAGATCTGCCCGAGCGCCCCCCGCGCCCGCGGATCGGTCGTCGGCCCCTGGAGTACCAGCCGTGACACCCGCTCCGGACGACGTGCCGCGCACGCCACCGCGACCTGACACCCGAAGGAGTTGCCGAGCAGCACCACCTTCCCCAGCCCCATCGCGTCCATCCACGCGACCAGCGCATCGGCCAGCTCGGCCAGCGACAGCGTCCTCCCGGGCTTGTGGCTCTTCCCGAAGCCCGGCAGGTCCGGCGCATACACCGGGTAGTACGCGCCCAGCCGCTCCACGACCGGCGTCATGTACCGGCTCGACACCACCATCCCGTGCACCAGCACGACCGGCGTCAACCCGGGCTCTACCGGCCCCGCCGAGACCCGGGCGTGCATCCTCCCCCCGTATGCCTCGACCCACCGACTCTCCACACGCGCCAGCGACGAGCTCATGCCGTACCGCCTCCTCTCAGGGGTCAGGGGCGCCCTGCGTGCCCTGCGTGCCCCGCGTGCCATGCGTACACCGCATGTCATGCGTGCCCCCGGGCCCCACGGTCGACGGCGAGCGCCTCCTCAGCGCCCTCCACCGGCCCCGGAGCGGGTGCTTGCTGCGCACGTGCGCCGCGGATGCATCACCGTGCAGTGGCCATGCCGGCCCGCCAGATTCCCGGGATCCGGCACCAGCCGCACACGACCACTCGCAACATGATCGAACGTCCGAGCATCAACATCTCGGAGTTTCGACGACAACAGCGAGGGGAGCACCAGAATGATCCAGAGTACCAACCCGGCGTGGTGGAACGACGAGAAGACCACCGCCTGGGACCGCGTGAAGGAAGCACTGCGACGTGACTGGGAGCAGACCAAGGCCGACTTCACCAAGCACCAGGGCCAGGAGCTCAACCAGGATGTGGGCGACACCGTGAAGCAAGCGGTCGGCAAGGAGCCCATCCCCCCTCCTGGCATGCCCAACGTCGACTGGGACCACGTGGAGCCGGGGATGCGTTACGGCTGGGGCGCCGCCTCCCATTACAAGGACGAAGCGGACTGGGACGACCGCGTCGAGGGCAAGCTCAAGGAGGAGTGGAACGACCTCAAGAGCGGCCGCACCTGGGACGAGACCAAGGACGCCGTGCGGCGTGGCTGGGACTCGGCGCGGCGCAAGGTCTCCTGACGCCTGCCCACGCCTGCAGATCGTGCCAGGAGGCGCGTGCTGTCCCCGGGTCCTGCCCGCGGGCGGCGCGCGCCTTCGCGCATTTCAGCCGCACAACCCCCGGCGCTTCCCCTCTGACAACGCGCGGTCCCTACCGCGAATGACGTCGCAAGTCGCTCCCGGACGACGGGGACGGCATACAGATCAGGTCGTTCTCGTCGCACAGGCCCGACGCGCAATCGGCGTCATCGTTGCAACCCAGGCCGTCCGCACAGAGCAAGGGACACACGACGCCGCAGTCGATGTCGCCTTCCGCCCCGTTGTATTCACCATCGTCGCAGGCCGGCACCGCGCATTCACCGTTGCTGCAGACGTAGCTGTCGCAATCATCGTCGGCATTGCATGTCTTGCCGCTCTCGCAGGTGAAACACTCGAGGCTCGCGCCGCAATCGACGTCGGCCTCGTCGCCATTCTTCACCCCGTCGTCGCACTCCGGCTCCTTGCAGACATCCAGCTCGCACACCCCCGACGCGCAGTCCTCGTTCACCTTGCACGCCACCGACGTGCCGCAAGGACCGCAGGACCCACCGCAATCCGGGCCCGTCTCGTCGCCGTTCTTCCGGTCATCCTCGCACGACCCGACCAGCTCCTCGTCGGCGGGCGCCGTGAGCGAGCAGGTGATCGCGAAGAGTGGCCAGAGCGCAGCGACGACGAAGCGGAGCGGCCGGTACGACATGGCATCCCCCGAGGGTTCAGGCGGTCTCGTTCACGTTCAGAAGTGCCCCACGGCCATGAAGCCACCCGGGTGAAGCACCACGTTCACGGGAGGCGCTGGCTTCTCCTCCCCGCTGTTGTGGACCAGCGTCACCACCACGGCGGCCCCGAGCGCCGCAGCCCCGAGCGCCAGCGAGACGTCCGCGATCACGTAGTTGCTCCGCATCGCGTCCACTTGCTCCTGACGACACCGCGGAGCGCACGAGTCCTCCAGGTCCCCTTGCTTGGACTTCCCGAGCGCCCCCCACACCGCGAAGTTCCCGAGCCCCCCGATCCCCACCCCCCCGAGGATGTACGACAGCAGAGGAATCTCGAACGGCTTCGGCGGCGGCGGCGGCGGATAACCGAAGACTGCCGAGAGCTTGCGGCTCCGCTGTCCTTCCAGGACCAGCACTTTTCTCTCGATGGTCTTCTTCCCCCCTTTGAGGACGTAGCGGAACGTGCGCTGCCCCGGGTCGACGTCTATCGCCCGCCCGTCGAGGTTCGCCGCCATCTCCTTGTCGTCCACGAAGACCTTCACCTCGGTCGTCGGGCGCCCCACCTCATCGCGTCCGTCAATCACCACACTCGGCTGCTTCTGGTTCACCTCGGCCAGCAGATCCGCGCACTCCTTGCGGATCGCGCCGGGACACCTGTCGAGACCGCAGGCGATGAAATCTTCCCGCGCAGCGGCCAGCTTCCCTTCGCGCATGAGCGTCTGCCCTCGCGCGTGCGACTCCACGCAGGCCTTCTTCTCGGCCTTCAGATCCCGCTTCGGAGCTGGTTTGGGCTTGCCGGCCTGCGCGGCATCCCCCACCGACACCACCGCAGCAAAAGCGAGGAACCCGAGAGCAACGCCCCGGAAGCTTCGGGAGATCGGACCCATCGGTCCCCCCGAGCATAACGGGATTTCAGAGGCACTCCAGCTTGTACTGCTTGGTCCCGTCCTTCGCGATGAAGAAGGGAGGATCACAGGACCGCTTCGGCGCGGCAGGACGTGACGTCTGCGGTTGCGCGCTCCGCACCGCCCCCGCCTTGGAGCCTGCAGCCGCCGTTGCCGAGGGCGCGCTGCTCGTCGCCGCTCCCGCCCCTGTCGATGCCGGACTCGCCGCAGCGCTCGACGCACCACCCGGCACCGCGCCCGTGCCGGCGCTCTCCGGAGCCTCGGGTGCCCCGCTGGCCCCCGGCGCTGCGCCAGGATCGGCAGATCCCGCTCCCGAAGCCCCAGCCGCCGACCCGGCGCCCGGCGCCCCGCGCTGCGCCGGGTCCCCACCCACGGACGTGACAGGCGCCGACGTGGCGGCGCTGGCCCCCACGCCCTCGCTCGACTCGCCCGGAGCGAGCCCCCGCATGACCAGCAGCCCTGCCCCCACGAGCACCACGCACCCCACGGCAACGCTGGCCAGGATCCATCGCCCCCGCCCTGACGACACGGCCCCTAGCGGTCCCCCCCCCAGCGATCCCCCCCCCAGCGGTCCC
>NZ_ASRX01000015.1 GCF_000601485.1 Chondromyces apiculatus DSM 436 | reverse complement strand
TGCCTGGCTCTTAGCTGATCAAGTCTCTAGGGCGAAAGGAGAGCTGGGAAGCCTCTGAAGACCAGCACGCTCGCGATGGCGCTGACGATGAGGATGATGAGGATGCCCACGGGGAGCAGGTAGCTCCGCTCAGGGGACGGCAGCGCAGCAGGGGGCTGGGCGCGAGGCGTAGGGGGAACCTCGGGCTGGGGCGTGTCGTAGTGGAGCGGCGCCGCGCTGGAGGCCGACTGGGGGCGGTAGACCTGCGTCTTCAGATCGGCGCTCGAAGGTCCGGAGGAGTTCTCGTCGTAGATGCGCGGGACGTCGTGGGAACTCGTCGGCTGTACCGGAAAGCCAGCGATGGGGTTGCCCGAGCTGTCGACGAGGGCGGTGCCGTAAGGCCCCATCATGCGGGGAGGTGGCGCGAGGTTCTGGGAGCTCGATGGCTGCGCGTGGCTCTCGGCGAGGTGTGGGTGGGAGGTGCGCTGGGCAGCGGCGTGGCCCTGCAGGGTGCGGAGCTGGGAGTGGCTCTCGACAGGCGGCGGTGGCTGAGGGGGCAAGGCCACGGTCGCCGCGAAGTCCGGCTTCATGACGGTGGTCTGCTGGAGGGAGGGCCGTTGCAGCGCGCTCCCCTGGGTGAACGCGGCGTCCGTGGGCGCGTGAGCAGGGGAAGGGTACGCGGGCGCAGGGTACGGAGGAGACGGCGGCGCCAGCGGCTGCTGCTGGTACGGGTAGGGTTCGGGGTGCTGCATGGAAGGCGCTGCAGCATGGGTCGACAGGGGCGCCGACAGGGAGGCGTGGGCTGGCACCGCCGGGACGAGGGCGCGGAGGGAGCCGGAGACGCTGCGGACTGGGTCTTGCGGAGACGAGCTGGGGGGGATGCGGCCGGAGGAGGAAGGCTGGCTGATCGGGCCTCCGGGGCGGAGCTCGCGCCAGGCCGTGAGCGCCTCGACCGCGCTCTGGAAGCGCTGGTCGGGGTTCCTGGCGAGCCCGCGGGCGACGAAGGCTTCGAGGTGAGGGTTGGTGGGGCCATCCATCACCTCGCTCAGCTTGCGCGGCTCCGCCTTGGTCTTGAGCTCGACCATCGCGAGGATGTTGCGCGCGAGGTAGGGGAGGTGGCCCGTGAGCGCCTGGTAGACGAGCGTGGTGCAGGCGTAGATGTCGGCGCGGTGGTCGACCATCTTCGCCTTGCTGATCTGCTCGGGGGGCATGAAGGAGAAGGTGCCGAGGCTCTGGCCCATCTCCGTGAGGGTGTCGCCGCCCATCTCCTTGGGGAGCTTGGAGACGCCGAAGTCGAGGATCTTGACGCGGACCGAACCGTCGGGGCGGCTCTCCAGGTAGACGTTGGAGGGCTTGAGATCACGGTGGATGATGCCGGCGCGGTGGGCGTCGGCGAGGCCGCTCCAGACCTGCTCGATGATGGGGTGCAGCTCCTCGTAACGGATGGGACCCGTGCGCTTGAGCCGCTCGATGAGCGACTCTCCTTCGAGCAGCTCGAAGACGAGGAGGATGCCGTGCTCGGGGTCGTCCTCGACGTCGAGGACCTGGGTCACGTGGTCGCTGTTGATCGACCCTGCCGCGCGCGCTTCGCGGCGGAAGCGCTCGACGGCCGAGGCCTTGGTCTTGGAGTCGGCGCGGAGAAGCTTCACGGCCACCATGCGGCCGGTCCGGGTGTTCTCTGCCGCGAACACCTCGCCCATGCCGCCACGCCCGAGAGGTCGGGTGATGCGGTAGCGGTTCGCGAGGATGGTTCCCGCTTCGAGATCCAAGCAGCGCCTCGGCGGGGATTATCTACTGCCCGGGACCGGGCCGGGCGAAAATCTCCGGCCTCGCCGGGTGATCACTCCTGGTCCTGCCGTAGTTTCGCCAGGACGCCCAGATCCTCGAGCGTCGAGGTGTCGCCGGTGGACTCTCGGCCCGAGGCGACGTCTTTCAGGAGGCGACGCATGATCTTGCCGCTGCGTGTCTTGGGCAGAGCGTCGGTGAACCGGATGAGGTCGGGGCGCGCGAAGCGGCCGATCTCCTTGGCGACGTGCTCGGCGAGCTTGTCGCGCAGCTCCGGGCCGGCCGTGGATCCAGGGCGGAGCGAGACGAACACCACGAGCGCCGTGCCCTTGATGTCGTCGGGCCGCCCCACGGCAGCAGCTTCGGCCACGGCGGGGTGGGAGACGAGTGCACTCTCGATCTCTGCCGTACCGATGCGGTGGCCAGCGACGTTGAGCACGTCGTCGATGCGCCCCACCACCCACATGTAGCCATCTTCGTCGCGGCGGGCGCCGTCGCCGGTGAAGTAGCAGTCTTTGATGGTGCTGAAGTAGCCCTGGCGGAAGCGCTCGTCGTCCTGCCAGAGGGTGCGGAACATCGAGGGCCAGGGCTTGCGGAGCACGAGCAGCCCGCCCTGGTTCGCCCCGACAGGGTCCCCTTCCTGGGTGACCACGTCGGGGGCGACGCCGAAGAAGGGTAGGCCCGTCGAGCCTGGTTTCGCGGCCACGGCGCCGGGGAGGGTGGCCATCATGATGGAGCCGGTCTCGGTCTGCCACCAGGTGTCCACGATGGGACAGCGGCCACCACCGATGGTCTGGTGATACCAGACCCAGGCTTCGGGGTTGATCGGCTCCCCCACGGTACCGAGGAGGCGCAGGCTGGAGAGGTCGTGCTTCGCAGGCCAGGTGTCGCCCTGGCGCATGCACGCGCGGATGGCCGTCGGCGCCGTGTAGAGGATGGTGATCTTGTGCTGCTCGATCATGCGCCAGAAGCGCGCCCAGTCCGGGTAGTTGGGCGCGCCCTCGTACATGAAGCAGGTGGCTCCGTTGGAGAGGGGCCCGTAGACGAGGTAGCTGTGGCCGGTCACCCAGCCGACATCCGCGGTGCACCAGTAGATGTCGTCCTCACGGAGGTCGAAGACGTACTTCGAGGTCACGTGGGCGCCGGCGAGATAGCCGCCGGTCGTGTGGAGCACGCCCTTGGGTTTGCCGGTGGAGCCGCTGGTGTAGAGGATGAAGAGGGGGTGCTCGGCGTCGACGATCTCCGGCTCGCACGAGGCAGGCGCGGAGGCGAGCACGTCGTCCCACCAGGCGTCCCGGCCTTCCTTCATGTCGATGCGGCAGCGCTCGCTGCCGAGGTGGCGGTAGACGATGGTGTGGGTGGCGCTCTTCGCCTCCGGCTGCGAGAGGGCCTTGTCGACGGTGGCCTTGAGCGGGACCACCTGGCCGCGGCGGCTGGCGCCGTCCTGGGTGATCACCACCTTGGCCTGGCTGTCATGGATGCGGTCGCGGAGCGCGTCCGCGGAGAAGCCGCCGAAGACCACGGTGTGGACCGCGCCGATGCGCGCGCAAGCCAGCATGGCGACGCTGACCTCGGGGACCATGCCCATGTAGATCGCGACGCGGTCGCCCTTCTGGACGCCGAGCTGCTTCAGGGCGCCGGCGAGGCGGACGGTCTTCTCGTGCAGCTCCGCATAGGTGACGGTGCGGGTGGAGCCGTCTTCTCCCTCCCAGAGGAGGGCCGTCTTCGTCGCGGTGGCCGTGGAGAGGTGTCGGTCGAGGCAGCTCTCGGTCACGTTGAGGGTCGCGCCGAGGAACCACCGCGCATGGGGCAGGTTCCACTCGAGGACCTTCGTCCACGGGGTGCGGAAAACGAGGGCGCTGGTCTCGCGTCTCCAGAAGGTGTCGGGATCGTCGAGGCTCTCGCGGTACATCGCGTCGTAGGCTTCACGAGAGCTCACCCGAGCCTGACGCGCGAAGTCCGTCGGCGGTTCGAAGCGGCGATTCTCCTTCAACAACGACTCGATGGCTTCGGACATGGTCACCCCTTGCAGGGGGCGGAGCATAGCCCGATGGATGCACCCGTACCGTGGAAAAAGCCCGTGATGCGGGCCTCGTGAGCGCGCGCTGCATCGCGTCATCGCACCACGGATACCGCAGGGGACCGGCTATGCGCTCAGGGCCTGGCCGTTCAGGGGCAGGGTGATCCTGAACCGCGTTCCCCCCGTCTCCCGTGCTTCGCAGGTGATGGTGCCGCCATGAGAGGCGATGATGTCGCGCGTGACCGCCAGCCCGAGGCCGGTGCCGCGCTGCTTGGTGGTGAAGAAGGGATCGAAGACCGAGGCGCGCAGCTCCTCGGGGATGCCGGGCCCCGTGTCGTCGATGGTGATCTCCGCGCTGTCGTCGCGCTGGTGGATGGCGATCACGATGGTGCCCCCGTTCGACATGGCCTCGCGGGCGTTGCGGACGAGGTTCAGGAGCGCCTGGCGGAGCTGCGCTTCGTCGACGCGGACCTCGGGCGCGCTCGCGTCGGCCTCCACCCGCAAGGTGATCTGGCTCCGCTGGAGTTCGGGCAGCACGAAGGCCGTGAACTCCTCGACGAGATCCTGGAGCCGCTCCGGTTCGAGCTGCGGGCGAGGGCGCCGCGCGACGCTGAGGTACTGCTCGGCGATGCGCGACAGGCGGTCCACTTCCGCGCGGATGGCCGAGAGGAGCTGGGACGACTCCCGCCCCTCCTGCATCCTGGCGATCTCTTCTTCGAGCAGCTCGAGGTTGAGCCCGATCGAGGAGAGCGGGTTGCGGATCTCGTGGGTGATGTGGGCGGCCATCTTTCCGATGGTGGTGAGGCGCTCGGCCTGCACGAGGTCCGCGCGCGCGCGGCGGATGGCGGCGACCATGCCTTCGAACGTGGTGGCGAGCTCGCCGATCTCGTCGGCGGTGGCGACGACGTTCTGGGGGGAGAGGTCGCCGCGTGCCACGGCCTTGGCGCGGGCCGTCATGGCCGTGAGGGGGGCGAGGACGCGCCGGGCGTGGAGCGAGGTGCCGATACCGACGAGGAGGGTGAGGGCGCCGAGGCCGAGGAGGAGCTGCATGGAGCGCTCTTCGCGCGACTTCGCCGTGGCGGAGAGGCTCGCCATGCGCTCTTCGAGGCGGCTCTTGATGGCGCGCAGCCGCTGGGCACCTTCTGCTTCGCGCTTGATCAGCTCGTCACGCGCGCGCTCGGCGGCTTCGTGGTCGCCGACGGCGAGGGCCTGGAAGAGCTGGGCGAAGCGCTCGGGATCCGCGGCGAGGAGGCGCTCGATGGCAGCCGCTTCGGAGGCGATCTCGGCTCCGAGCTGGCGGGTCATGCGGGCCGGGAGGGGCTGCAGAAAAGGGGCCCCCGGGTCGGTGAGCCGCTCCGCCGTTTCGCGCACGAGGGAGAAGGCGATGGGGCGCGTGCGGCGGGCGGTCTCGATCCACTCCCGCACGTCGCCCGGGTTCCTCGCGGCGGTGATGTGGTTGAGCTGGGCGTTGAAGACGTTCTGTTCGGCGAGCACCTCGCCCACCCGCACGAGCAGAGGGGCGTAGCCGGAGCGGAGCAGCTCGGCGTCGCGCGAGCCAGCCCTCAGGGCCTGGACGCTCCACCCTACCGTGAGCGCGAACGCGGCGAGGACGATGAGGAAGCTCGCGAGCAGCCGGCCCGCGACGGTGCGCCTGGCGCGGCGTTCCTCGCTCATCCCGGCCTGATGGCGGCAGCGACCAGGGAGACCAGGTCCTCGGCTTGCTCGCCGCTCTGACGGAAGCGGCGCAAGCTCTGGGCGCAGTGCGTGACGAGGAGGCCGCCACCGAGGGTGCGATGCTCCTCAAGGCGGCGGTCGGCGATGGCCGCCGAGGTGGCGGGACGGGTGACGGGCAGGAGGCCGCCGGCGCCGCTGCACTCGGCGTGCTCGCGGGTGTACCCGAACTCCTCGGGTTGTCTGCCCAGGATCTGCTTCAGGATGGCGCGAGGCTCGTCATAGCGGTTGAGGCCGCGGCCGAGCTGACAAGGGTCGTGGTAGCGCGCGCGAAGGGTGGAGACGGACTGGTCGAGGCGCTCAAGAGCGCCGTGCGCCAGGTCGACGAAGAGCGTGGGGGCAGGGAGGTCGACGCCGACGCGGGCATAGTCGACGAGCAGCGTGCGCGCACACCCTGGGTCGACGACGACGAACCTCGGCGTGTCCTTCGGGCTACGGCTGCCACGGAGGGGTTCCGCCGGACCCGCGGAGGCGTTGACCTCGGCTGCGAGCACGCGCGCCGCGTCCGCGAAGCCGCGGCGGTCACCCGCGTAGAGGAGGGGCTGTCCGCAGCAAGCACGCACGGCACGCGCGGGGGCGCCGAGGAGGGTCTCGATGGCGCCCAGCGCATCGCGCGCGACCTCGGGAGCATGCCTCGTGTACCCGCATCCCACGAGCACGCTCAGGGCGCCGCCTTCGGTGGAGGCTCGGGCGCCGTGCCCGTGATGGGCTCGACGGTGCTCCGACTCGACGCTCTCCACGAGCTGGCGGAGAGACTCCGCGCGCGCCTGGAACTGCCGGGACACGGCTTGAGCGGCCTCCGGAGCAGCGCCTCGGGTGAACAGGTCCGCGCGCGCATCCGTCAGCACGCTGCTGACGTTGTTGCGGTGGTTGCACCGCGCTGTGCATGCGTAGCAGTTCGAGCAAGCCCAGGCGGGTTCACCGTGGTGAGCGTCGATGGGGACGTCGCCTCGCGCGGCGAAGTAGGCCATCGACATCTTCCCCCAGGGGGTGACCGACTCGTTGGCTTCGACTTCGGAGACGGGGCACGCTGCGCGGCAGAGCTTGGGGCAATAGACACACTTCTCGAGCTGTGCCTGGCTGGGCTCGAGGAGGGGAAGGCGGAACTCGCGCATGCTCGAGTCTCTTCTCCATGACCACGCCGCGCAAGCCGGGTCCAGCGCGCAACGGGTGGATTCAGGATTCGGTGCTGCTCGAACGGCGCCCCCGGTCGCTCTGCGTTCCCTGAGGGGGCTTTCCTCGCTCAGGGGGCGCTCCCCCTCCCGCTTTGCCTCGTCCCGTCGGCTGGCTCGAGGCGGACCCCGCCTGGGTGGATGGCGCAGGCAGGCGGGATGCAGGTGCATCCTGCGGCAGTCGCAAGGTGAACTTTGCGCCCTTGTCCGTGGAGTCGACCTCGATGGTTCCGCCGTGCTCGTCCATGATCTTCTTGACGATCGCCAGCCCGAGGCCGGTCCCACCGCGCTTCCCCGCCGTGGTGAACGCTTTGAAGAGCCTCGTTCGGATCTCTTGCGGGATGCCTTTTCCGGTGTCCGCGACGCTCAGCATCAGATCGGGGCCGTCACGGTATGCGCGGATGGTCACGGTTCCACCTTCGGGCTGCATCGCTTCGACCGCATTGCGGATGAGGTTATGGAGCACCCGGGTCATTTTTGCTTCGTCGAACCGCGCGGTTCCTCGATCGTCGAGATCGATGCGGAGGAGCACGTTGTTGCCTTCGATCTCAGCCATGAGCTGCTTCTCGAGATCGCCGAAGAACTTGGTCAGGTAAACCTTGCGCAGGAGGATGCTGCGCTCTCCACGCGCGAACTCCAGCACCTCGCGCTGCATTGCACTGATCGCATCGAACTGCTTGAGGATGAGCCGCGCATGGTCTTCCCGGGTCGCCTGGTCGGGTGCCGTCGCCATGAGCTGGACGTAGCCGCTGATCACGGTGAGCGGGGTGCGCATGTCGTGCATCACGCCCGAGAGGAGTCGCCCGATGGAGGTGAGCCTCTCGGTTCGCTCGTGCTCGATGCGGGAGCGGAATAGCCGCAATGCGGTGGAGGCGTTCGCCGATACAAGCCGGAGCAGCGCCCGGTGATCCTGGGTGAATCCAGCAGGCTGCTTCGAGTTGCAAAGCGCCACGGCTCCGATGGGGGTTTCATCCTCACCTGCCATGGGAACGACGATGGCCGTCTCCACCTGGGGGAGCGCCTGGGTGAGGCGCGACTCGGAGAGATCGGGGCGGGCGACGTCGGTCCCCTCGACCGATGGGGCATTCAGCTCGGCACCACCGGCGAGGATGATGGATTCACCATGGGTCATCACCCAGCCGATGAGTCCTTCGCCACGTTTGGCGGGCAGGCGCTTCACCTCGGACTGATGCCGCAAGGCTGCTTTGTCTTGCACATCGAGGTCTTCGGCCTCCGGCTCTCCATCTACCGGCTCCACCACGTACAGGAACATGCCCGATTCGGCCTCGTCCACGAGCAACACGCCCGCTCGCGCCTCGCAGGCGCGCGCCGCCTCCGTGAGCACCGCCGCAGCGAGATCCTCCATGGTGGTGGCGCGCCCCATGGCGCTCTCCAGCTCGAAGAGAAGCTTCAGATCGGAGACCCGGTGCTCGAGCTGCTCCTTGGTCTCGACGAGTTGCATGTTCTTCTGGATCACGGAGAGGAAGAGGCGGGAGTTGTCGATCGATATCGCCGCCTGCGTTGCCAGCGCTTCGAGCAATTCCTCGTCGTGCTGCGAGAACTCCTCTGCCACGCGCTTGTTGAGCACCTGGACCACACCAATGGTCCGCCCGATGTGGTTCTTCATGGGCGCGGCGAGAATGGACCGGGTCCGGTAGCCGTACAGCTCGTCCCACGCCCTGTCGAAGCGCCGGTCACGGTAGGCATCCTTCACGCGCACCGTGCGGCCCACTTTGGCGACGTGTCCGGCGATACCGACGCCGACGGCGAGTTCGATCGACCGCGCCTCGCTGCCAATCATGATGCGCGAAAGGAGGCGCTCGCGATGCTCGTCGAGGAGGTAGAGGGTGGCCCTGTCGGCCTCCAGGAGCTCGGCTATTTTCTTGAGGATGAGGGAGAGGAGCTGGTCGAGGTCGAGGATGCTCCCAAGGGCGATTCCGACCTCTTGAAGCGCCCGAGCCGTCTTCTCTGCTCGCGCGAGACGCTCTTCGAGTTCCTTGTTCCGGGCTTCAAGCTCCCGGACCCGGCCAGCCCTCGCAGTCACCTGCGGACGCTACCACGAGTCGACACCGGGAGAGGATGCAGAGTCGCGATCCCGGCCACCAGCACGCCGCTTTCGCTGCCGGCGCGCCGAGGTGGGGAGCTCCTACCCTGACGGCAGGAGCTGCACGCGCAGTCAGTGGGCAATGAGCCCTCGTTACTGGTTCATGCTCTCCAGAAACTCCTGGTTGGTCTCCGTGCGGCTCACCTTGTCGAGCAAGAACTCCATCGAATCGATGACGTTGAGCGGGTGAAGGAGCTGCCGGAGCAACCACACGCGCTGCAGGATCCATTCGGGCAGCAGGAGCTCCTCCTTGCGGGTCGCGCTCTTGTTGATATCGAGGCAGGGGAAGATTCGCTTCTCCATCAGCTTGCGATCCAGGTGGATCTCGCTGTTACCCGTGCCCTTGAACTCCTCGAAGATCACCTCGTCCATGCGCGATCCGGTGTCCACCAGCGCCGTGGCGATGATGGTCAACGAGCCGCCTTCTTCCACATTGCGCGCCGCTCCGAAGAATCGCTTCGGCTTGTGCAGCGCATTGGAATCAACACCGCCGGAGAGGATCTTGCCGCTGGGCGGCACCACCGTGTTGTAAGCGCGTGCCAGGCGGGTGATCGAATCGAGGAGGATGACGACGTCGTGCTTGTGCTCGACGAGGCGCTTCGCCTTCTCGATGACCATCTCGGCGACCTGCACGTGACGCGTCGGAGGCTCATCGAAGGTCGAGCTGATCACCTCTCCCTTCACGGTCCGCTGCATGTCGGTCACCTCTTCCGGCCGCTCGTCGATGAGCAGCACGATGAGGGTGGTGTCGGGGTGGTTGGAGGAGATCGCGTTGGCGAGGTGCTGGAGAAGCACCGTCTTTCCTGCACGAGGAGGCGATACGATCAGGCAGCGCTGTCCCTTGCCGATGGGACAGAGCATGTCGATGATGCGCGTGGAGAACGACTTCGGTCCGTGCTCGAGATCGAACTTTTGCTGCGGATAGAGCGGCGTCAGGTTGTCGAAGAGGATCTTGTCGCGCGCGACCTCGGGGGCTTCGCCGTTGATCTTGTCGACTTTGAGGAGAGCAAAGTAGGCCTCGCGCTCCTTGGGAGGCCTAATCGAGCCGCTGACGCTATCGCCAGTGCGCAGATTGAACCTTCGGATTTGCGAAGGCGAAATGTAGATATCGTCCGGTCCGGGCAGATAGTTGTAATCCGGAGCGCGGAGGAATCCGAAGCCGTCAGGGAGGCATTCCAGCACACCTTCGCCATAGACAGGCTGGTCCTTCGCTGCATGTGCTTGGAGCAGCGCGAAGATGACCTCCTGCTTGCGCAGGCCGGCGGCGCCCTCAATGTTGAGCGCCTTGGCCATCTGCACCAGATCGGCCATCGATTTCTGCTTCAGTTCCTTGAGGTGCATGGATCGGAGGGCTCCCAAGGTACGACGTCGTACACCTCAAGGGGCATACGCTTCGTCGGTGGGGGTGGGTTGGGGATTCGGTTAGGGAGTGATGTCCGGGATACCGGACTGGTTTCGAGAGTGGCGCCACCGGACTTGACCCGGCGATGCCTTCTGCTTCTGGGTGTGACCCTGATGGTCCGAGGACCGTAGAACGCGCCCACACGGAGTGTAGGCACCCCATATGTGCCCCGCTGAGACCAGGTCTCCGGTGGGCTCTCGCCACCGCGTGGCGCGCGACTCTATCAAGCGCACATGCTCTGTCAATCCGCGGAGATCTCCGCTTTCAGAAGTTGCCTCCAGGGAGGGGCGCGGCTAAGCCTCGCGACGTCCATGGGGCTCAAGCAGGTCCAGATTTTCGTTCGGGGTCGTGTCCAGGGCGTCTACTTTCGCGCGACCACGCAACGAGAAAGTCGGCGCCTGGGGCTCAGTGGCTGGGTAAAAAACCGACCCGATGGTAGCGTCGAGATTGTGGCCGAGGGAGACGAGGACCGGCTCAAGGACCTGATCGCCTGGGCCAACCGGGGCCCCAGTGCTGCCCGTGTCGAGCGGGTGGACATACGGTGGCGCAGCTTCACGGGCGAGTACTTCGACTTTCGTATCGTGGACTGATCGGGTCTCCGCGTCGCGATGCTCGGCACTGCTCGCACCCCAGCCGATCAGCTCGGCCCACCCTGCCGGTACTGGCTTCAGCCTCCAGGGAAGCCCGACTGTGGGCCCCTGCGTGGGAGCACCGTGCTGGCGATCCCAAACTCCAAGTAGCTCCCCTGCTACGCTGAAGGCCAGCCGTTTCCAGAAGACGGCTCGACGTCAACTCCGGGGTTGATGAGCGCCACGTTTGCACTCACAACGTGGAAGAGCGAACTGAACGCCCTTCGCTCCCAGGCAGAGCAGCTCTGTCCGTGTCCAGGCAAGCTTCGCTGTGGCTCCACGAACCATCATGAAGCAAACGCTCACATTCTCTGCACTTCTGGCGCTTGTGCTGCTCGGGTCTCCTGTGAACGCGGCAGGAGACGTCACTGCGCCGGCTGGACCTGCATCCGTAACGCTTCCAAGCCTTCCACGCCTCGAACCCATCGTCCCACCCGAGACTGACCCGATCGCATTGCGTGAGCTCGATCGCGTTCTCGAGCAGCTCACAGCGCCTGACGCTCGCTCACGCCAAGGTGCTCGGGCGGCACTGCAAGATCTCCCGGACAATGCGCTGGGCGCCATACGTCTCCGCATCCAGGACATCCGCGCATCGCTCGACAGAAAAGCAGCGCCCATCGTCCTGGGAAATGCCCGCGCGCAGGGTCGCAAAAAACTCCGCTCGGCAGCTACCGAAGACAAGAAGGGCGACAAGAGCGCCCAAAAAGAGTCGGCCGATCTCGCCGAAGACTGGCTCGAATTCATGCTGGCCACGGCGCTGCCGGACGATGCGACCTGGCGTGACGTGGTGAAGCTGCTCGCGATGAACCGCATGCTGGGGACCATCGGAACGACACCCGCAGTGCGCGAGATCATCGCCATGCATGCATACTTTGGCGAGCTGTTGCGCCTCGACCTTCAGCGGCTCGTCCTGCGGCTCCGCGACAAAGCCGTCCCTGCATTGATTGAAGCCCGGAAGCATGATGCAGAGATTGTCCGACGCTGGGCGGGCAGACAGCTCGAGAACCTGGGGCGCGCGATACCAGGAGAGGCCGTATCCACGAACGACACTCAGCTGCTCGCGGATGTTCTTCGTGCATACGGCCGCACGAGGGATGTAGACGCCCTGAGAGTCGTGCTCAGCTTCTGCAACAGCGAACGCGAGAGGCTTCGCGAAGCAGCACGTGAGGCCATTACTGCGATCGGGGAACCAGGGATCTGGCAGCTCCGCGAAGCCTACCTCAGCATGACAGGCAACAAGCCACCTCGTGAATGGGGATGGGATCGCCTGGCTCGCGAGCTCTTCACCGCCCACGATCGCAAACGGCTCGCCGAGGTGCACGAGTTCATGGCGCGTGGCGTCGAGCTGTCGAAGCAAGAGAAGTACGACGGGGCTACGGCTTCCTTCGACAACGTTCTCTCTAGGGCGCCGCTGGTCGATAGGCGGAGCGACATGGAGGCGGCGTTCATTAAGCAGGGCCATGCGCTTCGGAAATCCGAAGCGCCGCCCGAGCAGACCATCGCGATGTTCATCAAAGCCAGCGCCCTGACCCATCGCCCACAGCAGGACGAACAGTGGAAGTCTCTGGAGGCGGAGATCAGCTATCTCGAGGGCGCACTTCTCGCCGAGAACGGGACACCGGACCGCTTCTCGTTCAAACGCGCGCTAGAGCTAAGCCCGAACCATACACTGGCCCACAGCGCACTGACGACCCCCGGCGCAGCGGTGTCCAAGGCAGATACCAAGACGCCGCGAAACATTGCTATTGGTGCAATCAGCCTCGTCCCGTTGACGCTGACGCTCGTTCTTGCCGAGCATCAGCGCCGGCTGCGCAGGAGGCAACGCCTGATGAGTTCTGCTCTGGAGGGGTCTGTAGCTTCAGAGGGAGAATGAGAGCAGCCCTCTGAATGTTGGGGCGCTTCGGCGCTGCGGAGCAGCCCTGGATGCCAGCGACTGAGCCGCTCGCATCCAGGTCAATACAACCGCCCAGCGGCCTCTGACTTCAGTGACGTCAGCCAGCCGCGCTGACTGGAACCTGCGGTTCGGCTGCCGTCACCGCAGAAGCTTGGGTCGGCCCTGACTCCGCGATGGGCGCGGCATCGATGAACTCGATCAGAGTCATTGGCGCATTGTCGCCACGCCGAGGCCCGAGCTTCACGATGCGCGTGTAACCTCCCGGACGGCCCTCAAAACGCTTGGACAGCTCTCCGAGGACCTTGGCGATGATGTCGACCTTGGAACCGTCGCTCTTGACCCCCCAGCGAGGGATGTAGGAGCCTAGGAGTCTCTCCACGTGCAGCCTCTTCGCCCGATCACCGACGGCCAGCTCCGCAGTCGGTGTATACGCGACTGCGCCAAGCCGGGTGGCCTTGCTGATCAGTCGCTCTGCCACGCGCCGGAGCTCTTTTGCCTTGGCTTCGGTGGTCTCGATCCGCTCGTGCGTGATGAGATTCGCAGCCAGGTTACGGAGCATTGCGCGCCGGCTCGAGGTATCGCGGCCGAACTGTCTACCAGATTTTCTGTGACGCATGACACTCCCTCAGTAACGGCTCAAGCCTGCGCCTGCTGCGCCTTCCAGCGCTCCAAGAGCTGCGGCCAGTTATCGATTTTCATTCCTAGCGACAGTCCCATGTTCGCCAGGATCTCTTTGATCTCTTTGAGAGACTTGCGGCCGAAGTTCTTCGTCTTCAGCATGTCCTGCTCGGTCCGCTGCACCAGCTCTCCAATGAGAGTGATGTTGGCATTCTGAAGGCAGTTGGCGGATCGGACACTGAGTTCCAGCTCTTCAACGGAGCGGAAGAGGTTCTCATTGAGAGGTTCCTCATCCGTCATTGCCGATTGATAGCTGGTCTCTTCACTTTCCTCGAAATTGATCCAGATGGAGAGTTGCTCTTTCAGGATCTTCGCCGCGAATGCAACAGCGTCAGAAGGCGACACGGAACCGTTCGTCCACACCTCGAGAGTGAGCTTGTCATAGTCAGTCACCTGACCGACACGCGCATTCTGTACGGTGTAATTGACCTTGCGGATCGGCGAGAACAGTGCGTCGATGGGAATCGTGCCGATGGGCATGGTGGGCGTCTTGTTCCGCTCCGCTGGGACGTAGCCACGTCCAGCATTCACCGTGAACTCCATCGAAAGAGGGCCCTTCTTGTCCAGGACCGCCACCAGGTGGTCCGGATTGAGGACGGTCAGCCCATCCACGAGCTGGATGTCTCTCGCATAGACAGGCCCAGGACCCTCCTTATCGATGCGAACAGAATAGGTCTTCGCCTGCGCAGCCTTGAAGACGACTTCTTTGACATTCAGGATGATGTCGCTCACGTCCTCGACGACATCCGGCACGGAGGTGAACTCATGAAGAGCTCCCTCGATCCTGATGGCGGTCACTGCAGCCCCCTGCAGCGACGACAGAAGCACGCGACGAAGAGAATTTCCGATCGTGATGCCGAAGCCGCGCTCCAGCGGCTCGCAGGTGAACTTCGCGTAGAAGCCCGTGGTGTTCTCCGCGTCGACGGAGATGCCCTTCGGGCGGATGAGGTCACGCCAGTTGCGTGCGACCACTGTCATGTTGGGACTGCTCGTTGTCATACAATCTCCGTGCTTCGCAGAGTTTGCGCGGAAGTCTCGTATGCAGACCGCACTCGGACTGACATACCGCTCCCTGCCCGCATTGCTCGTACCAGGAATTTGGGGGACGTGCTTACATGAGTCAGAGCCGCTCACGCTTCAATCGCGTGAGCGTATCTTCACAGAACCGCGGAGAGGGCTCAGCCGACGATTACACCCTACGGCGCTTCGGCGGACGGCAACCATTGTGAGGGATGGGAGTGACGTCGCGGATCAAGGTGACCTTGAAACCAGCCGTCTGCAGCGCACGCAGCGCACTCTCTCGCCCTGCACCGGGCCCCTTCACGAAAACGGCCACGGACCTCATTCCATGCTCTTGCGCGCGCCTTGCAGCCTCTTCCGCTGCAAGCTGGGCAGCGAAAGGCGTCGACTTGCGCGAGCCCTTGAAGCCGCGAGCACCCGCGGATGACCAAGCAACCGCATTCCCGTTGATGTCGGTGATCGTCACCACGGTGTTGTTGAAAGTCGACTGAATGTGCGCGATGCCCGCCGCAACATTCTTCTTAACTTTTTTCTTCTGCTTGGCTTTGGTGGCCGTTTTCGCTTGCGCCATGACCTTGGTCCTAATTAATCACTTGCGCCGCGCCAGCATGCCCTTCCGAGGGCCTTTTCTGGTGCGAGCATTGGTATGAGTCCGCTGCCCGTTGACCGGCAGTCCGCGCCTGTGTCGCAGTCCACGATAGCAGCCTAGATCCATCAGCCGCTTAATGTTGAGCTGAACCTCGCGCCGCAGGTCTCCTTCGACCTTGTACTCGGCGTCGAGAAGGTCACGGATCAGCTTGACCTCTGCATCGGAGAGTTCTTCGACTCGTTTGCTCTCCGGGATGCTGGTCTTCTTGCAAATTTGTTTCGCGAGCGTTGTTCCCACACCGTAGATATACGGCAGGGCGTACACGAGATGCTTTCGGCGAGGAAGGTCGACACCAGCAATGCGGGCCATGAGCTACTCCAAACTGACTCGTTGAAAGGCCTTCTGCCGTGAGGGCTAGTTGCCTTGTCGCTGCTTGTGGCGTGGATTTTCACAAATGATTCGCACCACCCCACGACGGCGCACAATCTTGCACTTATCGCAAATCTTCTTGACGCTCGGTCGAACCTTCACGGTGACCCTCCAATTATCGCCGAATCGGCTCACTCACTTGTGTCTATACGTGATCCGGCCGCGACTCGGATCATAGGGAGAGACTTCGACAGTAACCCGATCGCCCGGCAGGATCTTGATGTAGTACTGGCGCATCCGTCCGCTGATCGTTGCAAGGACACCCAGGCCGTTATCGGCCTTCACGCGGAACATGGCGTTCGGGAGAGCCTCTTGGACGACGCCGTCGAACTCTAGTTTGTCACCCTTGGGCTCTTTAGGAGGCTTATTCTGTTTGGAACGTCTCATGCTTTACCTGTGCTACCGACCCGCGAAGGGTCTTGGTCCGCTCCACGCATCGTATCCTTGATGGAGAGCATGACCCTGTGCGTGACATCGTCGGGACTCCCAACTCCGTTCACGCGGCACAGGAGTTGCCGCTGCTCATAAAATGGCAGTAGAGCCGCGGTGATCGCCTCATAGGAATCAAGGCGTTTTCCCACAGCTTCAGGCCGGTCATCTGCCCGGTGCTCCAACTCGATTCCCCGGGGGGGAGGATTGTACAAGAGGTGGTAAATCTGTCCAGTCAATTTGTCGCTGCGACGATGGACGACACGCTCTTCGAGCAATGACCGTGGAACGTCGAGCAAGACCACCGCATCAATCTCTCGTCCCCTCGTGGCGAGCATGGCATCCAGCGCCTCTGCTTGCCCAACCGACCTCGGGAACCCATCCAGCAGGAACCCTGCTTGGCAATCAGGATTGGCCGTCCTCGTCTCGATCAATCCGATAACGGCCTCGTCGGGAAGAAGCCCACCGGCATCCATGATGTCCAGGTAGCGCTTCTCCAGCGTTCCCGCGCGTTTCGCCTCCCGCAGCATGTCCCCTGTGGCCAGCTGCGGAATGCCGCCAAGCTGTTGGCAGATGGTGCGAGCCTGGGTGCCTTTACCGGATCCAGGTGGACCGAGCAGGATCACGATCATCGAGCCATCCTCCTATGCCTCTGGCACCTGACGGCCTCTGAGCCGACCAGCTCCCGGCCCCGTCAGCCCTTCATAGCTACGGGTCAGCATGTGTGCCTCGATCTGGTTCACGGTGTCCAATGCGACACCCACCACGATCATCAGTGAGGTCCCGCCGAACCCGAACTGAATGCGCATCATGTTGCCAAAGATCGCCGGAAGCACGCACACGGCAGCCACATACATCGCCCCGCCGAACGTGATCCGCTGCACGACCCGCTGAATGTAATCGGCAGTCTGTTTGCCCGGCCGGATCCCGGGGATGTTCGCCTGCTGCTTTTTCAGGTTCTCAGCGACGTCGACAGGCTGAAACGTGATGTTCGTATAGAAGAAGCAGAAGAAGACGATCAGCAGGGCGTAGCCAGTATTGAAGACCCAATCACCCCGATTGATGACCGCCTGGAGTTTGTCAGCGCCAGGAACGTTCATGTTCGCGAGCGTCGCAGGGAACATCAGCAGCGATGATGCGAAGATCGGTGGAATGGTCCCTGCCGTGTTCACCTTCAAAGGAAGGTGGGCGGTCTGTCCGCCATAGACCCGGCGCCCCACCTGACGACGCGAGTACACGATGGGAATCTGTCGTCTCCCGTTCTCGAAGAACGCGACAGTCGCGATGACCATCACCACGAATGCCACGATGATCGCCACGGTCAAGGGCTGAACGTTGCCCGAGTTGGAGGCGAAGTACTGCGCGATGGAGGTGGGGATGTCAGCGATGATCCCGGCGAAAATCAGCAAGGAGATGCCGTTCGAAATACCCCTCTCGGTGATCTGCTCACCGATCCACATCAGGAACGCAGTCCCCGTGGTCAGGGTGATCATCGTCATCAAACGGAAACCAAATCCAGGATGATTGACGATCCCGGCACCTACATCACCCGTCGTGCTGCCTTCCAGCCACGTGGCGATGCTGAATGCTTGAAACAAGGAGAGCGCCACGGTCCCATAGCGCGTGTACTGGTCGAGCCGTCTCCGGCCCTGCTCCCCTTCTTTGCGCAGCTCCTCCACGGGCTTGTAGACCATGCCCATGAGCTGAAGGATGATCGACGCAGAGATGTAGGGCATGATGCCCAGCGCAAAAATCGAGAGTTGCTCGAGAGCTCCCCCCGTGAACATGTTGAAGAACCCGACGACCCCTCCCTGGGACCGCACGAACTGCTTCATCGCAGTGCGATCTACGCCGGGTACAGTAACAAAGACCCCCACCCGGTAGACGGCGAGCATCACCAAGGTGAAGATCACGCGCCTCCGCAGCTCGGGTACCTTGTAGAAGCTGGTGATTCCCGCGAGGCTCGCCATTGTGAACGCAGGTCCCGAGTAGGGTTGGATTGATTGCTAAGCGGAAGGAGCTTCGGCTGGCGAAGCTGCGACGGCGTGACTCGGCAGGACCACTGCCTTGCCGCCGGCCTTCTCAATCTTCTCCAGAGCGCTCTTGGAGAAGCGATGGGAACTCACGGTGAGCTTCTTCGTAAGCTCACCGTCGCCCAGGATCTTGAGCACGTCGAACCGTCCCTGAACGAGGCGGCGCTGCCTCAGCGCTGCGATGTCGACGTGAGCTCCGTCCTCGAAGCTCTCAAGGAGTCCCACATTGATGCTCGCAACGACGTCGGCGAGAGGATTGCGGAAACCTCGCTTGGGCAGACGGCGCTGGATGGGCGTCTGGCCGCCCTGAAAGTGCTTCTTCCCGATGTTGCCCGTCGAGCGAGCTTTCTGGCCCTTTTGGCCCCGTCCTGCCGTCTTCCCGAGACCTGAACCCGGGCCACGACCGACCCGAGTTTCCTTCGTAACGGCGCCTGCGGGCGGCTGAAGTTTCGAGAGGATGTCCATAGTATGCACTTCCAAATCACCGCTGATCACGCGAGCGGTGGGTTTCTAGAGATGGCCCGTCCGAGGCGATCCGCTACTGAGTAGCGACCTCTTCGACGGTCACCAGATGCAGAACCTTCTTGATCATGCCCCGAAACGAAGGCGTGTTCGCGACCTCCACTTCGGACCCTGGTCCTCGGAGGCCGAGGCCTTTGACGACCTTTCGCACGGCCTCCGGCCGACCGATGGTGCTGGCGTGCTGCTTGACGCGGAGTCGGGAGGTCATGCTGCACCTCCCTCAGTCCCAGCAGCAGGAGCAGCTTCGGGAGCCTTCGGGATGACACTCGCCCGACGGCGACCCGTCGTACCGCCGCCCTTGCGCTGCCAGCCGAGATCATCGGTCTGCATCGAGCGCCTGTTCGCGACCGAATCGGGGGCGCGCAGAGACTTGAGCGCCGCGACCGTCGCGTGAACCACGTTGTGGGGATTGGTGGAGCCCAGCGACTTGGACAGAACGTCGTGGATGCCGGCAGATTCGACGACAGCGCGAACCGCACCACCCGCGATGACGCCAGTTCCAGGGCTTGCCGGCTTGAGCAGCACGTGGCCGGCACCCACGTGACCCTTGCTCTCGTGGGGGATCGTGGCGCCGTCGAGCGGCACCCGGAAGAGATTCTTGCGGGCCTGATCGTTGCCCTTCCGGATCGCCTCCGGAACCTCGTTCGCCTTGCCTAGGCCCACGCCCACATGGCCAGCTTCGTCACCAACCACTACCAGCGCCGAGAAGCTGAAGCGGCGGCCGCCTTTCACGACCTTGGCGACACGGTTGATGTGGATCACCCGCTCCTTGAGCTTTTCTTCGTCGACCTGATCGAACGCCATAAACGCCTCTGCACACATGCCCACGACTGGTGCGTCAGCACCAGTCCGGCTTAAAAGTCGAGTCCTGCCTCGCGCGCTGCCTCGGCCAAGGCGCGCACGCGCCCGTGGTAGAGGTAACCGTTACGATCGAACACCACGCGGCTGATGTCCCGCTCTTTGCAGATCTTTGCGATCAGGGCGCCGACCTTCTTGGCCGCCGCAACCTTGTCGCCTTCACTGTCCAGTTCGCTCTTCACATCCTTCGACAGCGTCGAAGCGAACGCAAGCGTCCGACCCGAGGCGTCGTCGATCACCTGGGCATAGATGTGCTTGGCGCTCCGAAACACGCTCATCCGAGGGCGGTCCGAGCCACCGTAGACGTTCTTGCGAATGCGGAGCTTACGGCGCTCCCGACCAACGATTCTCATACCCATCGTGACCTCACCGGCTGGCAGCCTGGCCGCCCACTGATGCTATTTCTTCCCGCTCTTACCGGCCTTGCCCGCCTTTTCACGGACACGCTCGCCCCGGTAACGCACGCCCTTGCCACCGTAAGGCTCCGGCGGACGGAACCCTCTGATCTTCGCAGCAGTCTGCCCGATGAGCTCCTTGTCGGCCCCTTGCAGAACCAGCACCGTGCCCTTCGAGTCGGCAGGGATCGAAGCAGTGAGGCCCTTCGGAACCTCGAAGACCACGGGATGCGAGTACCCCAGCGCGAAGGTCAGCGTCGTGCCCTTCAGCTCGACACGGTAACCGGTGCCCTTCAGCTCCAGGATCCGCTCGTAGCCATCGGCCACGCCCTTGACCATGCCAGCCAGCAGCGCACGCACCAGGCCCTGAAGCCGAGAGGCATCACGGCCCGGTGCATCCGAAGACACCAGCAGCTTGCCTGCATCCAGTTTCACATCGATCTGTGAAACGATCTGCCGGGTCAGGGCGCCCTTCGGGCCCTTGATCTCCACGTTCCGGCCGTTGACCGAAGCGGCGACCCCCTTCGGCAGCTCCACCGGACGCTTGCCCACGCGAGACGTCTTCGACGTCTTGCTCTCTGTGGTCTCTTGGGTGTTCATCACCAAACCTCGCAGAGCAGCTCGCCGCCAACCTTCATCCGGCGAGCATCACGGTCGCTCATGATGCCGTGCGACGTGCTCAAGATAGAGATGCCGAGGCCGCTTCTCACCCGCGGAATGCCGTCGTGGCGCACGTAGACGCGCCGCCCAGGCCGCGAGATCCGGCGCACACCATCGATCGCCGACTGACGATCTCGGCCGTACTTGAGCACAATCGTCAGCTTCTTCGCTCCCTCGCCTTCGGCCTCACGCACATCGGCGATGAAACCTTCGGACTTCAGGATCTGCGCCACCGCCGCCTTCATGCGGCTGGCAGGGATGTCGGTCCGGTCGTGGCGCGCGAGCGCCGCGTTCCGGATGCGCGTCAGCATGTCAGCAATGGGATCGGTCATCATGGGATCACCAGCTGGCCTTGATTACGCCCGGGAGTTCACCACGCAGTGCGAACAAGCGCAGGCACAGGCGGCAGAGCTCGAAATCTCGGTAGTAGGCGCGCGAGCGACCGCACACCTTGCAGCGGTTTCGGTGCCGAACCGCGAACTTCGGTGGACGGTTGAGCTTCGCAAATTCTTTTGCACGGGCCATCGTCAAAAGTCCTTGTCAGTGCCGGAACGGGATACCGAGCTCGGTGAGCAACGCGCGTCCTTCCTCATCCGTCCGAGCGCTCGTGACGAAAGAGATGTTCATCCCCTTCACGACATCGATCTTGTCGTAATCGATCTCGGGGAAGATGATCTGCTCGCGCAAACCCATCGTGAAGTTGCCTTTGCCGTCGAAGCCTTTCGGGCTCACGCCCTTGAAGTCACGGACGCGCGGCAACGAGAACGCGATCAGCCGATCGACGAACTCCCACATCCTCTCGGCGCGGAGGGTGACCATCACGCCGATGGGCAGGTTCTCGCGCAGCTTGAACGTGGCAATCGACTTCCGAGCACGGGTCACGACCGGCTTTTGCCCGGAGACGGCCCGCATGTCTTCGACTGCAGAGTCGATGACCTTGGGATTCTGCACCGCCGCCCCGAGGCCCATATTGAGGACCACCTTCTGGAGGCGTGGAACCATCATGACGTTCTTGTAGCCGAAGCGCTTCATCAGCGCCGGAGCCACAGCCTTCTGATAATGCGTCCGGAGCCGAGGGATGTAGCCCTCGGGCAGCTCGGTGGGCTCACCAGTGCTCTCGAAGTCAGGATTCTTGCTTCGAGCGACGTCCTTGTCCTTCGCCCTGCCACCGCCCTGGCTCTTCCCCTGAGAAGCCTTGGCCTGCTGCTGGGGCTGCGCCTTGGCCTTGTCCTTTGCCTTGGCGTCTCCCTTTGCGTCCTTCGACGCCTTGTCCTTCTTATCAGCCATGGCTAGCCCTGGGTGATGACGGAACCGCTCTTCGCGACCCGTTGACTCTTGCCGTCTTCGCCAACACGCACGTGCACCCGCGTCGGCTTGCCAGTCGTCGGATCGACGGGCATCAGTTTGCAGGCGTAGATCGGTGCCTCTTTCGTCACCTTCCCGCCCTCCTGGTTGCGAGGCGTGGGGCGCTGGTGACGAGTCACCACGTTCACGCCCTCGACCACAGCCTTGCCTTCATCGAGCAGCAGCTTGGTCACGCGGCCTTGCTTGCCGCGGTCCTTGCCGCTGATCACCTGAACGAGGTCGCCGACCTTCAGCCGTTGCATCAGAGCACCTCCGGCGCCAGCGAGATGATCTTCATAAACTTCTTAGCGCGCAGCTCGCGAGCGACCGGCCCGAAGATACGGGTCCCGATGGGCTCCTTCTCCTTGTTGATGAGCACCGCGCTGTTCGCATCGAACTTGATGTAGCTGCCGTCGGAGCGCTGGTACTCGCGGGCAGTACGAACCACCACCGCGCGCGCCGTGTCGCCCTTCTTGACCTTCGTCCCCGGCATCGCCTCCTTGATGGAGACGACGATGACGTCGCCGAGCGCAGCGTACTTGCGGCGCGAGCCGCCGAGCACCTTGATGCACTTCACGACGCGGGCACCGGAGTTGTCCGCAACCTCGAGATGGGTGGACACCTGGATCATGGCTTACTCCTCCACCGGGCGGGCGATGAGCTTGGTCACGAGCCAGCGCTTTTCTCGCGAGATCGGACGGTGCTCGGTGATTTCGACGCGGTCGCCGACCTTGTACTGGTTCTGCTCGTCGTGAGCCTTGTAGCGCTCGCGCTGCCGAACATACTTCTTGTAGACCGGATCGAGCGCGTTGCGGACGACCTCCACGACGACGGTCTTGCTCATCTTGTTGCTGGTCACCTTGCCGACCAGCTTCCTGCGGAAGCCGTGCGCCTTCGCTCTGGCGTCGGATGACTCAGCAGCCCCCGTCACCGGAGCTTCGACCGCCGCCTTCGGCGCAGCCGGGCTGGCAGCAGGCTTCGCGGCAGGTGCGGAAGTCGGGACGGCAGCCGGTGCTGCTGCCTTGTTCTCGCTCTTCTTGGCCATGGTTATGCCTTCTCTTCCGTTGCCTGCGCCGGTGCGCTCTCGGACTGCGCGCGCTGGGTGAGAACCGTCTTCACGCGCGCGAGGTCCCGGCGCGCCTTCCGAATGCTCGCCGTGTCGTTCAAGCGGTTGGTGAAATTCTTGAAGCGGGCCTGAAACACCTCGCCGGCCAGAGTTTTCTCGAGCTCGGTCAGGTGCTCAGTGGTCCGTTCACGCAGATCCTTGGCCTTCATCGCTCACCTCACTGGAGGCCACGCACGAGGAACTTGCAATCGATCGGCAGCTTGTGCGCAGCGAGCCGAAATGCTTCCCGAGCGACGTCCTCTGCAACGCCGCTGATCTCATACATGACCCGCCCAGGCTTGATGAGGGCGCACCACTCCTCGGGCGCACCCTTTCCTCCACCCATGCGGACCTCGAGCGGCTTCTTGGTCACCGGATGGTCCGGGAACACCCGGATCCAGAGCTTGCCAGCGCGCTTCACGTGCCGCTGGATGGCCATACGAGCAGCTTCGATCTGCCGCGCCGTGATCCTCGCCGGAGCGAGCGCCTGAAGGCCGAAGTCGCCGAACGAGACATCACTCCCAGTGTGGGCGATGCCGCGGACGCGGCCCTTCTGCATTTTGCGGAATTTGGTTCTCTTGGGAGACAGCATGTCCCGGTCCCTCTACTGGATCCTGCGCGCCTTGCGCTGGAGGACCTCACCCTTGAAAATCCAGACCTTCACGCCGATGATACCGACCTTCGTCCTGGCCTCCGCCAGGCCGAACTCGATGTCCGCGCGCAGCGTGTGGAGAGGCACGCGCCCCTCGCGGTACGTCTCGACCCGGCTCATCTCACTGCCGCCGAGGCGACCCGCGCAGCGGACCCTGATCCCCTTCGCGCCGAACTTCATGGCCGTCGACACGGCCTTCTTCATGGCGCGCCTGAAGGCGATCCGGCGCTCGAGCTGCGTCGCGATGTTCTCGGCGACAAGCTGCGCATTGGTCTCGGCCTTGCGGACCTCCTGGACATCGATGAAGACCTCGTTGTCCGTGAACGAGGTCACGCCCGGGAACAAGCTCTCGCCCTTGGCCGCAGCGCCGATGTTGCCGCTCTTCAGCGTCTCGATGCCCTTGCCGCCCTTGCCGATCACCATGCCAGGCCGAGCGGTGAATACGATCACCTTGGCCCGGTTCGCGGCACGCTCGATCTCAACGCCCGCGATGTTGGCGTTGTAGAGGTAGTGCTTGATGGCCCTCTTGATACGAATGTCTTGGTGAAGCCACTTCGTATACGAGGAGCCATCCTCGTACCACTTGCTACTCCACGTCTTGATGACACCGACGCGGAAGCCATACGGGTGGGTCTTCTGTCCCATGTGCGGCCGGTCCTCTACTTTCGCTCGCTGAGCTCGATGACGATGTGCGAAACGCCCTTGGTGATGCGAGTCGCTCGGCCCATGGCGCGCGGTCGCCACCGCCGGTTGAACTTGTTCGGCGCCTTGTCGACGGCAGCCTTGCTCACAAAGAGCGCATCGAGATCGGCGCCGCCCTGCCGGGCGTTCGCGACCGCACTCTCGATGATCTTCTTCAGGATCGGAGCGCCACTCTTCTGAGTGAAAGAGAGGAGCTGGATCGCCTCGGCCGCATCACGACCGCGGACGAGGTCTGCGATCATCCGCGCCTTTCGCGGCGCGATCCGCGAGAACCTCGCACTGGCTTTGCTTACCATTCGAGACACCTCTCGACGATGCCAGTCTTCGGAGGGGCACTCCGGACTGGCGTCGAACCCACGGTCTAGTGTGGGAATCGGCTATAGTCGTCGTACACTTCCGATTCCGACCTGGCGTCACCATCACGGTGGCGCTTTCCCTCATTCGCAACGACGGGGGGGTGCCCACGGCGGTCGAGGAGGCAGAGACTGAACCGAAGTGCCGTTACGACTCTTCAAAGAGAGATCGCTGTTACCCGACCTCCCCGAGAAAGGGAGCGCGGTGTCTACCAAGGTTCATCCAGGCGCGCAAGTGGATCTCACAGATCCCACCATCCCTCGCCAGATCCGCTGGATCTTGGAGCCCGCGCACCACCCCCTCGAACCCCTCAGCGCATCGCCTCACGCCTCCCTCACCTCCCAGCGCTCCCCGTGATCCCGGACGCCCTCGCGTTCACTGCACGCTGGAGCACGGCTGCGTCGAGCGTGTCGGCTTGCCCCCACGCGGACGGTAGTTCACTGTGGAAGCTCCTGAGGAGGTCACTGCATCATGCTTGCTCTCAACCGGTACACCTTCATTGCGCTTCCCGTCATCGCCTCCATGTCCATCTTCGCAGGCTGTGTCGTGGAGACCGTCGACACGGACAACCCCGTCAACACCACCTCGAACGGTCCTGCCACCACCGGCACGGGTGCTTCCGGCGGCACCGGCGGCACCGGCGGCACCGGCGGTGAGGGCGGCACCGGAGGCGAGGGCGGCGCGGCCGCTTGCGTAGACGAGACCCCCACCGGCGCAGTGATCGTGGACGCCGATTGCGACGAGCTGAACGTCAATCCCGTCGCCGCAGCAGACTGCCCCAACGAGCCGAACCTCGAAGGTCCCGGCTACCGGATCTGCTTCTGGGGTATCGACCACCTCAACGATGGTGCCAACGAGTACTTCTATAGCTGTCTGGCGGAGATCGGAGTCCAGGACGCCTGTGATCCCCTACCGGTTCAGGCCTGCATCGAGGGCCTCTACGAGGACACCTGCGAGGCCCCCCCTCTCGTCGTCGACCTCTGCCAGCAGATGCAGGACGAGTGCGGGGCGCCCATCGACCAGGCCCTCTGCGCGACTCAGCTCGCCCCCTTCAGCGAGGAAGGCGTGATGTCGATCGGCGAGTGCATCAACACCGCGGACCCGGCCCTTGACTGCCAGGGCGCCTTCGACTTCTGCATCGAGGATACCCTCGCTTCGTTCTGACGATGCCGTGCAGGGCCTGACGGCCCTGACGTCTCCCATTCGAGGCCACGCCTCCTGGATGGGACACCCTCCCACCTCGCCGCCCTACACACATCGCCTGCAGCGCATGCCTCCCCTCGTCAGGCGTTGCGCGCGCCCCCGTGCGAAGTTTCGGTTGCATTGCGGCGCTCGCCAGGGAGATGCTCGACGCCCCTCATGGCTCGGACCTCCGCACTGCCATGCCCCGGAAACCGCCTCGTTTCCGGGCGTGGTGCCCACCAACCCCAGGGGTTGCTGGCGTGCGTCTCCCTCGCCGCCACCCTCGGCGCCCTGAGCTTCGGCACCGCGGGGTGCGCAGCCGGTCCCGCCTCTCCCGTGTGGCCCACCGATCCCGCTGCAGGTCGCCACGCCCCGACGGCTCCTGCCCGGCTCATCGCCGAGCCCTCACCCAAGGCGAAGGTTGCCTGGCTCCCCGACAAGAGCCTGGCTCCCATCCAGACCACCCTTGAGCCTCCTCTCCAGGGAGATGCCCTGATTCTCGCGACCACCGCCCGCTGTCCTGCCGAGATGGCCCTCATCGAGGGCCAGGTCTGCATCGACCGCTGGGAAGCGTCCCTCGTCGAGCGTACCCCCTACGGTGAGCGCGCCTGGTCCCCCTTCCTCTCCGTCGAAGGCAATGAGCGCCGCGTCCGAGCCGTCTCACAGCCTGGCGTGATCCCTCAGGGCTACATCAGCGGACAGCAAGCCGCGCTCGCGTGCACAGCCTCTGGCAAGCGCCTGTGTGCCCCCAGCGAGTGGGAGCAAGCCTGTCGCGGCCCCTCCCGCGCCACCTTTCCTTATGGAGAGCGTCGACGCTACGGCGCGTGCAACGACGACGGCCGGGCCGTGCACCCTGTCTCGGAGATCGGCGCGCTGCTCGACATCCAGCACGACGATCTTTGGCGCTCCGCGATGAACAACCCTCTCATCAACCAGCTCCAGAGCTCCCTCCTCCCCACCGGCGAGCGCGCGTCGTGCACCAACGCCTATGAGGTGTTCGACATGGTCGGCAACCTCCACGAGTGGGTCGACGACGCCGCCGGCACCTTCCGCGGCGGCTACTACATGGACACCGAACGAAACGGCGACGGCTGCAGCTACGCCACCAGGGCGCACGACTTCAGCTACCACGACTACTCCACGGGTTTCCGCTGCTGCATGGATCCGGAGCGGGTCGAATGACCCTGCCTCCCCACGATCGAACGGCGTTGACATGAACCGCACACCTCGTGACGAAGCGCGCAGCAGGCGATACCGCCGCGGCGCATGGCTCACGGCGCTCCTCCTCGCCACGACCGCCAGCGCCTGCAAGAAAGAGAAGAAAGACGACCCCCTAGGCGTCCCACCCCCCCGAGGCGCTGCCTCGACCGACGAGCTCTCCACGTCGCTCGGCCAGGCGCGTGCGCTGAACACGGGGCTGGTCCCCACCACCACCCGGTGGCTGCGTACCTTCGTCCTCGACGACAAGCGCGCCGTCCTCATCGGCGAAGTCGTCAACGAGACCATCGCCCTGACCACCGAGAACGCTGGCCGCACCTGGCAAGCGCTTCGCCTCGAGCGCGACGGCTGGTCCACCTGGTCCCTCGGTGCAGACGGCAGCGCCGCCGTCGTGCTGGGAACCCCCGTCGCCGCGAAGCCTTCCAATGACCCACGCGCCGCAGCCGCAGCCGCAGCCGCAGCGACCTCCACCTCGTCCGCCGCCGCAGCCACCGAGGAACCGGTCCGCATCGCCTTCGCGGCCTTCGCGGCTCCCCAGCTCACGGCGCTCGCCCCCGTCATCATTCCCAAGCGCAAACCGAAGGCACAGCACCCTGTGGACCTGTTCCCTGCCGTGCTGGGCCCTGACCGCGCGGTGCTGGTGATGGAGGAAGCCCCTCGCCGATGGATGCTCGCCTATGGCGGGCTCGCCGGCGCGGAAGAAGCAGCCCCCCTCAAGCTCCCTCCCACCGAGCAGGCCGTCACCACCCCCTACGGCCGCCCTCCCATGTTGCTCTCTGCGCGCGGCCGCGATCTCCTGATCCGCCCCATCCCTGCCCCCCAGGAGCCGCTCGCCACGCCTCAGAAAGTCCCCGGCGTCGTCGCTACCCCGCCGCTGCTCACCCAGCTCTCCACGGCACCTGCCTGCGACATGGGCGCCTGGTCTTTCCAGCTCCTCGTGCAGCCCAAACCCATGGTGCTCGCCGTCTCCAAGGACAAGACCACCCTCTTCCCGCTACCCGCCAAGCCCACCCGCAACACCTTCGGCTGTGTCGGTAACCAGCTTGTCATCGGAATCGAGGATCCCTCCCCCCTCGACCCCTCCGACCCCACGGCGGATCCCAAGAAACGGGTGAGCACCCTCGCCCTCTGCACCCTCGAAGGCCAGTGCTCCGTCCCCCAGAAGCCCCCGTTCCGCCCCTGGGTCGAGCCGCACGAGCGCACCATGATGGCAGCGCCCACCAAGCAGGGTGCTGTCGCCGTGCTCACCTCCCGGTCGCCCACGCGCTGGGGCCTCTACCTCTCGCAATCGGTCGATGGCGGCAAACTCTATGAGGTCCCCCGCGTCATCGGAGAAGGGATGGGCGATCGCGGCCGCATAGAGATCGGCGCGGTCCTCTCATTCAACAACCGCATTCTCCTCCTCCTCGAAGCCGACGTGACCGGCACCTCGCGCAGGGGCTGGTATGTCACGGCCTCCGACGATGGTGGTCTGACGTGGGGTGTCCCCTGAGGGTGGGAAGCGGCGCTCCGTGGCCCACCCTCGATGCGGGCAGGCGACGCGCGATGCGGGCAGGCGACGCGCGAACTCAGGGGTGAGGCGAGTTCGGACTTGCGCAGTGGAAGCGGTTCGGCAAGTTCACATTCGGTAGCTTCTGCCCACGAGTCGACGTCCGACGGGTGGAAGACGCCGACGCGCGGGCGGACCAGCCACCGACCTGCGCTTTACGGCGCCGGCCAGGAGCGCTCCGATCGGCCTTCAGCTCTTCGCGGGAGTTTGCGCCTGCGCCGATGCCTGTCCCTGCGCGCGCTTGCGGCCGCCCTTGGACGCGGCTTTTCGCGACGGACCAGCGGCATTCTTGCGCGCCACCATGCTCGCGCTGTCAGCGGTCTTCGCATCGCCCGCGTAGCGCGCAAAACGACGATCGCCACCCTGGAAAATACGCTTTGCGAGCTTCAGCTCCTTGAGCGCAGCAGCCGCGCGGGTCTGCGGAATGCTCGCCTGCTTTGCCACCTCGCTCGCGCTGAGCCCAGTGCTCGCTTTCACAATGCGCTCGACCTTGTCGAGGGTCTCCTGACGCTGTGCCGACGTCGTGGTCGCCTTGCGGGGACGTCCCGGCCGACGCTTCGGCGCCGCTGCTGCAATGCTGCTGCTGCCGCCGCGCTTCGATGCGGGCTGCGCCGCACCCTTCTTCGACGGCGCCGCGGGGGCGCTGCCACCGCGCAGGCGGGCACGGGTCCCCGTCTCCGCCGCAAACACACCATCGATGCCCGAAAGCGATCCGAGCTGATTCTTAACGAGCGCAAGGAGCGCCTCGTCCGGCATTTTCCGAACGAGCTCTACAATCTGTCGCGAAAAGGCGTCCGCTGCCATCTGGAATCTCCCCTCGCCGAGTCCAGCTCGGCGGCTGGTTACGACTATGCCGTTGCCCGTTGCGGGGTCAAGTCAAGATTGGAGCGATGCGCGCTTTTTCATTCTGCACGGGGTCATTCAGACTCCTATCGAAACCACCATCAACGAACGTTTACCCGCGTCCTCCACCACTCTCTGCCCACCTGAGCGAGCGCGGATCGTCATGATGCACCGCATGAAACCGACACTGAAGTGCCAGCCCGCATCGGTTTCGTGGACCCACCGCCTTCCACCACCCTCTCTGTCACCTTCCTTCCCTGTCGGGGCCGCCCCGCACGCCATTGCGTTCACCCGGCGCATGGCTACGCTGTTCCGGTGAAACTGGCGCAAGCGCGGCGGAAAGGATCAGAGAACGATGGACCGGGGCTATAGAACGGCAGATGCATGGGGGCCGAGGGCGCTCCAGGGAACGGGCTCGCGCACGGCTTTCCTCAAGAAAGTTTACATGCTCTTCACCGCGAGCGTCGTTTTCTCCGCGGCTGGAGCGATGATCGCCCTCTACGCCGGGACCTCCGTCTCCCGCGTGGCTGTGGGGGAGGGCTCTTACAAGACAACCGTGCCGCCCCTGGTGGCACTTGTTGCACAGCACCCTTTCATCACCCTGGCGCTGTCGCTCGGCGCGGTGTTCGGCGCCTCGTTCGTCCGCCACATCAAGGGTGTCAACGTCGTCGCATTGTTTGGAATGGCAACGGTGCTCGGCATCCTCTTCGCGCCGGCCCTCTTCGTCGCCCAGCTCAGCGCGGGCATGGGAGGCACGTTTTCGGCCTCTCCGATACGGGACGCTTTCATTCTCTCCGTGGTCGGGTTCGGCGGGTTGACCACCTATGCCCTGTTCACGCGCAAGGACTTCTCCTACCTCGGAGGCGCGCTGACCATGGGCATCTTCGTGGTCCTCGGGGCCTCGATCCTGAACATCTTTCTCGGCAGCTCCGCATTCGGGCTGGCCATCTCCAGCGTCGGCGTCCTGCTCTTCGGGGCCTACGTTCTCTATGACACGTCTCGCCTCCTCCACAGTGATGACGAACAGGACGCTGTGGGAGGTGCCATCCGCCTCTACCTAGACTTCATCAATATCTTCCTCGCCCTGCTCCGTATCCTCTCCGCCCGCCGCGACTGACCCCTACCGGGTCTCGTCGCTGAAGGCGCTCCGAGCCGCGGCCCGAGTTCCTGCTCGCCTCCTGCCCCTCGGTGGCCTCCCGGCGCCCTCCTCTGCCCCCCTGACGGTCCTGCTCGCGGTCCGCACCTCCATCCCTCGCACCCCGCTCCCTCAAGGCTCCTGAGACCTCACCTGCCACCTCCTGCGCAGCAGGGAAATTTTCCCTGCCCCTCTGCATCCGGCGCACGCCTGACCTCCCTTCCACCACTGCCTGCCTTCTGCACACGCGCCCGCAGAAACTCCTGCGCCCTGCTCGAAAAACGCGACGCCTGGCACCCCGCGGTCTACAACCTCCCCGTGCCCCACGGGAAATCCCCACGTGCGAGCCGCAGCTCGAGGCCCTGCAGCATCCTCGCGCTCGTTGTCGCGTCTCTCGCTTCCCTCACCGCCTTCACCTTCGGGTGTGACGACCAGCCCCCTCCCGCGCCCACGGCGCCCCCTTCGCCGCCGGCATCCACCGCGCCCCTCCCCTCGTCCTCCGCGGCGCTCGCTCCGGCCCCAGGGACGACCACCACGGCCGCTGCCAGCGCCGCTGCGCCAGAGGGCACGATCCTCGCCGGCGTCTGGGAAGGTGCCTACGACGCTGCCAAAGGTCAGATCGAGCTGCCTGCCAGGATCAAAGACAAGCAGCGCAAGAAGGATGACGGCAAGATCGCCACCGGGAGCGGGAAGATCACCCTCACCGTGGACGCCGACGGGACCTTGAAAGGGCAATCCCGAGGCGCCCTCGGCGATGCCTCCATCACCGGCCGCATGGAGGGCGACATCCTCCGCGCCTCCGTCACCCCCGACGACCCCCACGCTCCCCAGGCGATGAGCGGCATCCTCGTGGGTAAGAAAGAAGGCGACGTGCTGCGCGCGAACCTGCGGGTCGCCGGCCCCGACGCCCTGCTGGTGCGTGAATCGAAGGTCGAACTCCGCCGGAAATGAGCCCCTCCGGCGCCCTCGTCCTCAGTCGACGCGCGTCCCCACAATGACGCCTGACCACGCCTTCGCCTCGATGAAGATCTTCACGAGGTCCGCGTCGAGGTGGTGGTCTTTCACCTCAAGCCCCAGGATATCGAGCGCTTTCTCAATGGGTATCGCCCGCTTGTAGGGCCGGTCGCTCGCGGTGAGCGCGTCGAAAATATCGCTGATGCTCATCAGCTTCGACTGGAGCGGGATCTCCTCCGCGCGCAGCCCTTGCGGATATCCCGTCCCGTCGAGCCGCTCGTGGTGCGAGGACGCGATGTGCGCGACCCTGCGGAATTGCCGACCCCAGGGGATCTGGCGCAGGAATTCGAAGGTGTGCACCACGTGGCTACGAATCTCCTCGATCTCCGCCGGGGTCAGCGAGCCACGCGCGACCTTCAAGCTGAACAGCTCCTCGGGCTTCAGGAGCGGCAGCACGCGCCCCTCCATGTCGGTGAAGGTGTCTTCCATGATCGCCTCGATCCGCTGGAAATTCCCGCCGCTGAGGATGGTGGGCTCATTGGCGGCGCAGATTGCCGCGAAGCCCCCGAGCAGCTTCGCCTTGTGCATCGCCAGCTCCTCGTCGAGCGCCCGTACCTCGGCCGCCGGCGCACCCCGCTCCAGCGCGGCGAGCTTGCGCGACACCACGTCGAGTTCGATGGACCTCACCGCGAAATCGAAGCGCGCGCGAATGCTGTCGAGCTCGTGAGGGAAGAGCTTCTTTGCCTTGAGCAGCACCTCTTCCCGTACGCCGATCTTGCCGAAATCGTGGAGCAGCGAGGCGTATTCCAGTTCCTTCAGGTCGTCGCGCGTCCAGGTGACTTCACGGTAAGGGCCGCTATCGGTCCGCTCCACCGCGCGCGCCAGGCTCACCGTCAATTCGGCCACCCGGCGCGAGTGTCCGCTCGTCGTCGGGTCGCGCTGCTCGATGGCCTCCACGCTCGCCCGCACGAACCCCTCCAGCATCCCCTGGATCTCTGCATAGAGCTGCGCATTCTCCAGCAAGATCCCCGCCTGCGAGGCCAGCATGGTGAGGAGGTCTTCGCTGTGCGCGTCGAACGGAATCACCTGCTCTTCCACGTCCTCCGGCGCGAGCAACCGCCTGTCTGGATCACGCTTTTTGTTGATGAGCTGGATGACCCCAATGGGCTCCCCGTCCCGCGAGCAAAGCGGCGCGCAGAGCATTGACTTCGTGCGGTATCCGAAGCGCTCGTCGAACGATCGGTCGAAGCCCAGCGCGCTGCCCTCGGGCAGGGCATACACGTCCACGATGTTGAGCAAGCGCCGGTGCAGCGCCACCGAGCCCGCCATGGTCCCCGGACCGACCGGGAAGGTGAACTCGCGCGAGTCGAACGTCACCGAAGCGTTCTGCGACAGCTTGAAGCGCAGGCGGCGGCGCAGCACGTCGTGGTCATCTCCCTCCACCACGTAGATGCTCCCGGCGTCCGCGCCGGTGATGAACCTGCTCTTCTCCAAGATCATCCCGAGTAGCCGATTCACCTCTCGCTCGGTGCTGATTGCACGCGCGATCTCCAGAAGCTCGCCGAGCTCACCGCCCCCTGCGCGCGCCCACCGGCTCCGCCCATCCACCCGCGCTTTCACCTCCATCAGCTCGAAGGCATTGTGGATGGCCACCTGGAGTTCATCGCTCCCCGCGTCGGCCGAGATGATCGCCCCGAGTCCTCGGTTCAGGGCCGAGGCGATGTCTCCACCCCGCGGTCGGCCGAGCAACACCAGCGACGCGGTTCCCTCCGCGAAGCGCACCGCGAACGGCTTCAGCACCTCCCGCTCGCGCTCCCACACCATCGCCGGCGCGAGCACCGCGAACCGCCCTCCCCGGCTCACCGTGAGCAGCAGCGGGTGCGGACGCACCACCTGGAATCCTCCGAACCTCTCCTCCTCTCGCAGGAGCGCCAGGAGCCTCCCCAGCCGATCCGGCACGCCCGGAGACGACGCGCTCCCGCCCCCGACGGTCGGGACCACCCCCGTGAACACATGCGCCTCGCCGATGATCTGCGACATGGTCTAGGTCCGCCTGGGGTCGATCTCGGACGCCGTTCCCGCCGCCTCGGCCGGGGGGGACGTCTCGCCATACCCCTCGCGTGCTCCCCGAGGACCGCTGCCCTCCCGTCGCTGCGCCTGCTCTGCCTCCCGCCGCTGCGCCTGCTCCGCGTCTCGCCGCTCGTAGGCGATGATGATCCGCTGCACGAGCGGGTGCCGCACCACGTCCACGTCCGTGAACGAGCAGAACGCGATCCCCTCCACGTGCCCGAGCAGCCCCCGCGCCTCGGCGAGCCCGCTCCGCGCGCCGTGGGGTAGATCCACCTGGGTCACGTCGCCGGTGACCACCGCGCGCGATGCGTAACCGAGGCGCGTCAGGAACATCCGCATCTGATCGCTCGTGGCGTTCTGCGCTTCGTCCAGGATGACGAAGCAGTCGTTCAGCGTCCTGCCGCGCATGAAAGCGAGCGGGGCCACCTCGATTTGCCCCCGCGTCACCAGCCCCTGCGCCTTGTCGGGGTCCATCATGTCGTGCAGGGCGTCGTAGAGGGGCCGCAGGTACGGGTTCACCTTCTCCGCCAGGTCTCCCGGCAAGAACCCCAGGCGCTCCCCTGCCTCCACGGCGGGCCGGGTCAGGATGATCCGCTTCACCCGCCGCTCGAGCAGCGCGTGCACCGCCATTGCCATCGCCAGGTAGGTCTTGCCCGTTCCCGCCGGCCCGATCCCGAAGGTCAGGTCATGGGCACGGATCGCCTGGATGTACCGCTTCTGTGCCACGCCTTTCGCGGTGATCGGCCGCCGCCGCGGCGTGATCAGCACCACGTCCTCGAACAGCTCGCGCAGGGTCACCCCCGGCTCGTCGCGCATCGCCTGCGCACCGCGCGCATAGTCCTGCGGATCCAGCACCACTCCGCTCCGCAGGATCTGCGCCGCCTCCGCGAGACAGCGCTCCGCGAGAGCCACCTTGTCCGACTCGCCCGCGAGCAGGATCTTGTTTCCCCGCACCCCGGCCTCGATGCCGAGCGTGCGCGCGATGATCCGGATGTGCTCGTTGCCTGGCCCCGCCAGCCCCACCAGGGTGCCCTGGTCGAGGACCTCCACCTCCGCCGTGACCCGCACCGTCGCGCTCTCGGGCAAGCTCGCTTCTTTGTTCATTCCGCTGGTCATCTCGCTGTTGGTTTCGCTGTTGGTTTCGCTGGTCATCCCGCTGTTCGTTCCGCTGTTCTGTGCCACGCGACGCGTCACCGTGCTGCGTCCCCTCGCGCAACGTCGGGCGCGCGCCCTTCACCAGCGTGAAGGGCGCCGTCTTGACCGTCAAAACCACGCATGCGAGCGTCGACGCCGGTCGCGCCCCGCCGTACATCATCGGGAAAAATTGAGAACAAGGCCAATCGAGCAAGCATCCCGTGCTCCGCAAAGGCGTGGGCGCCCTCGTCCCATCCAGGAGAGTCCACGCACCATGAGGATACCGACACCGGCGCTCTTGGGCATTGCCCTAACCTTGTCGAGTCTCCCCGCCGCCGGCCAGGCCCAGGACGCGCCCGCCCCCGCGCCTCCCTCACTGGCGGACGCGCCCCCCCCACCCCCGACTCCCGGGGCCGCTCTCACCGACGCTGCCCTCGCGCCCAGCCCCTCGGTGTTCTCCTCTGGCCTGGAGGGGACCGCGCCCCTCGGGGACACCCAGGCCGCGGGCTGGCACGATGTCTTCTTTCTCCGGGGTCTCGGCGACACATTCCGCCTCTACCCCATGGCGCGCCTCCACCTCGACGCGCACACCTTCTTTGGTGCCGGGGTCGATGACTTCGCCGCCACCGAGGGCGGCAATGCCCTGCGCACCCAGTTCTTCGCCCGCCGCATCCGGTTCGAGCTGGGCGGCGAGTTCATGCGCCGCCTCTCCTTCCTAGCCGGCGTCGACGTGGGCGGCCAGCCCCTCCTGAACCCGAACGGCACCACCGTCGTCGCCGCTCCGCGCCCCGGCGAAGACCCCACCCTGGAGGGCCCCACCTGGTCCCCGACCCAGGCTTCCAGCATGGTCGCCGTGCTCGCGAACACCTGGATCAACTACCGCGCCCTGCCCTTTCTGAACGTGATGCTCGGCCAGTTTCCCGCGCCTTACTCGCTGGAGAACATGACCAGCTCGAATGACACCCTGTTCACCGAGCGCCTCCTTCCCATCCGCGCCTTCGTGTTTCCGAACCACCGCGAGATGGGCGCGATGCTCTGGGGGGAGCTGCCCAACCGGCTCGCCGTCTACCACCTCGGGGTGTTCTCCGGCGATGGGCCCAACCGCCCTGGCGTCGACAGCCTCCCCGCGTTCATCGGACGCATCTACGGCCGCCCTTTCGCCATGAAGAAAGGCGCACCTCTCGAGCGCGCGCAGATCGGCGTGAGCGCGGTGCACTCCGAGCAGGACCCCCGGTATGTCGGCACCGACTACCCCCGCATCTCCACCGGTCAGTTCATCACCCTCTGGGACCCGCGTTACCGCGACACCCAGAACCAGAATGTGCGGGTGATGCCCTCCGGCGCCCAGAATGCGATTGGCGGCGAGCTCTGGCTCCCCGTGCACAGGTTCGACCTGCGCGCCGAGGCCCACTACGTGGTGAACCAGACCCGCGAAGCCATCGAGGGCCACCAGCTCGACTCCACCGAGCGCCTCGGCCGCGTGCAAGGTCTGGGCTGGTACGCGGCGCTCTCCTTCTGGCTCGGCGATCCACAGGTGAACGGCGAGCCTGGCCTCGGCTCACGCCCCGTGCAGCTCAACCTGCAGCAGGACATCCCGACGCGTAGCGGCCTGCAGCTCACTGGCGTCATCGGTGGCATCCACGCCAACTACCGGGGCGCTGCCCGCGGAGGCACTGCCGACCTCCGCACCGCCGGCGCCATCTCCGGCCCGGGAACCGACATCACGGTGATGCAGTACGGCGCTGCCGCGACCTACTGGTACACCCGGCATCTGCGCCTCACCGTGAACTACAGCGCCTACCACACCCCCGGCAGCAGCTCTCCCGACAACCTCGCCGCCGTGCCCGGCAACCGCGCGGAGACTCCCGACCCGAACGCCCACCTCTTGCACGAGCTGGGCACCCGCGTCGGCCTGCAGTTCTAGGGCTGCGCAGACATCAGGATGCGCGCGGGAGCTTCCGGGATGCGCGCGGGAGACGCGGGGATGGGCCGTGCAGAAATCCGGATGTGCGAAGGAGTACAACCGGCGGGTGCGCTCGCCTTCCGGACAGAGGAGGCTGATGAGAGCCCTCCTCCTTCTCTCCTCCTCTCATCGAGAGGCTGCTGCGCCCTTGCCGTCCCGCCGCCCCGTCCCGCGTGTCAGGAGGAGGGTAGCGACCAACGGGAGCGTAGCGTAGGGACCGCAGGTCCCTGATCCAGGGTACGCAGTACTTAGCGGCGGGCGGTGGCGTTGGTGCGGTCATTGGGGTCGGAGACGCCGGGGGTCTTCTTGTCGGCGAAGTAGACTCGGAGCATGTCGCAGGCGACGTTGGTGGCTTTGACGCGCCACTTGGCGCCGTTGGCGACGAGCACGGAGATGGCGACTTCGGGTTTCCGGCTGGGGGCGAAGCCCACGAACCACGTGTAGTAGGGACCTTCGGGGGTGGGCTTCGTCAAGGTGCCGGTCTTGCCGGCGACGCGGATGTCGGGGAGGTAGGGGCGGCCGCTCTTGTCGTGGAAGGAGCGGTAGCTCGTCCCGTTGTCGACGGTGTCTTCCATCATCGAGGTCACGGCGCGGGCGGTTTCTTCGCTCATGGCGCGGCGGATCACCTGGCGCTCGGAGGGGCCGCGGTAGATCTCGCCTTCTTCGTCCTTCACGGAGTTCACCACATGCAGACGGATCATCTCGCCGCCGTTGGCCACGGTGGTGGCGAGGTTGACGGCTTGAAAGGGGGAGAGGGTGGTGTTCCAGAAGCCGGCGGCGGTGCGGGCGAAGCCGAGCTCGTCTTCGGGCATCGTGATCTTGCTGGGGGTGATGGGCACGTCGAAGGGCACGTCGTCGCCCCAGCCGAGGCGCTCGGCCATGTTGACGAGCTTTGGCTGGTCGAGGTTGCGGGCGGCGAGGCGGGCGAAGACCGTGTTGATGCTGCGGCCCATGGCCTGGCTCAGGGTCGCGCAGTACTTGTCGCGGCGCTTGTTGTCGACCATGTCGGCGGCGCGGATGGAGTGCTCGCCACCGGAGTAGCACTGCTTGGTGTTGGGCGTCAGGCCGGCCTCGATGAGGGCGGAGCCGGTGACCACCTTGAACACGCTGGCAGAGGGGGCGGTGGCTTCGGAGGCCACGTCGTGCAGACGGCCTTCGTCGACGTAGCTCGCCCAGGCGAGGACGCTTCCGGTTTTCACGTCGGTCATCACCACAGCGCCTTCGGGGACGCGGCCGGCGCGCATGAAGCCGAGGGCGGCGCGCTGGTACTTGGGCACCACGGTCAGCTCGGCGTTGCGCTGACCGTGGGCGGGGGCGGTGGCGACTTCCTTGCGGTCGTCGATGCGGGTCAGGTCGAGGTCGGTGAGTGGGGGTGGGGTCACTTCCCGGGTGATGGTCGGGCTTCCGGGGAGCTGACCTTTGGAGAGCAGGGCGGAGAGCTTCTCGTCCTGACCCCGCAGCATCGGCAGGGTGACGGCCACGAGGCCAACGGCTGCACCGATGGCGATCCACTGACGCATGGCCGACGGGTACTCCGGGAAGCCGCTGGAGGCCAAAATAACGACCGGGGGTGGCTCACCCCGCGGTGCGGGGCACGTCGCGCGGCTCGAAGCAGGCCCGGCAGCGTGCCTCGTAGGACTCGGTCCCGCCGACGAGGACTGTCGTCGCTTCCGGGGCGAGGCGCTGCGAACGGCAGGCCGTCCCGCCGCAGACGGCGCAGACGGCGCGCACCTTCGTGACTTCCTCGGCGATGGCCATCAGCTCTGGCATGGGCGCGAAGGGGCGCCCCAGGTAGTCCTGGTCGAGACCCGCTGCGATGACGCGCACGCCCCGGTTCGCGAGCCGCTCGCAGGTCTGGACGATCCCGGCGTCGAAGAACTGCGCCTCGTCGATGGCCACCACGTCGGTGTCCTCTGCGACGCGCGCCTCCAGGCTCTCGCTCGTCGCCACGGCGACTGCCTCGATGGCGGTGGCGCCGTGGCTGACGATGCGGGTCACGTCGTAGCGCGTATCGATGCGGGGCTTGAATGCCTGAACGCGCTGCCGGGCGAGCAACGCACGCTTGAGTCTCCGGATCAGCTCCTCGGTCTTGCCGCTGAACATCGAGCCGGTGATGACCTCGACCGAGCCCGCGGGGCGAGACGGTATTCCACGCACGCGGAACCCTTTCTACGCTCGTGGCCTCCGCGGCAAGCGCGGAGTGACGCAAGCCCTGATCGACGCGGAAAACGAGCTTTACCGAGGGTGGGCGGGCAGGCCAGACACGCGGAGGCGCACCTCGCAGGACACCCTCCGCAATCCGGCGCGGACGATGCGGGCATTTGCGGGTTCCCGACTCGGCGCGTCGTACCGGGCGGGGCCTCAGGCGTTTAGATCAGGACTTTCAATGACATGCGCGCGGAGATGGAAAGTGCCTGGTGCGGGTTGAGCGCTTTGTAGACGAGCAGGGTGTCGGGGCAGAAGGTGGGAGCGAGTTCGCGATCCCATGCCTTGTGCAGCTTGTGCTCGGCCAAGTCTTGCGTGCTACCATCTGTGCTGTGCAGGTTGTGCTCCGCAAGCTCGGCCGTGGATCCCGCGCAGTCGTTGGACGGCTCGTCCGCGCGCCGAGGAAGGGCTCGGTCATCGTCATCGAGTTCTCCGACGGAATGCACGAGTACGTGACCACCCCGGTCAAGCGTGTCCTGCGACTCGCCGGCCGCGAGGTCTTCTACATCGAGACCGTGAACTCTCGCTACCGGCTCGAAGTGCGCGGCCGCGAAGTCGCCCTCGATGGCGCGATGGGTAGCTGACCTCGCTGAGGTAGCCGACGTCGCTGAACCGGCGCAACGCAGGCGAGAGCCCCCGCGCATGAAGCACTGATGCGAGATGCGCTGACGCAGCGCCCGCGGTGGGCCTCGGGGCCTGGATCCACCGAAATCTCCCAGAACTCTTGCGAAGCCCTCGGGTCTTGGGCAAAGTTCGCCGCCCCCGTCGTCTGGGGCCTCAGGGAGATCTGCTGAACATGGCCAACGGTGACCGCCGCAAGTCGTTGAAGATGAGACGCCGCAAGGCACAGGCTGCGAAGAAGATCCGCGAGAAGCGCGCAAAGCAGCCGAAGAAGGCGACTGAAGAGACGACCAAGGCGAAGAAGACGCGCGCTCCCAAGGGCGCCGCCCCGGCCGCTGCGCCTGCCGCCCCCGCTTCCTGAGCGGGTCTCCTCACTCCTCCCGGATCACCACCCGCTCCATGCGCTGACGCGGCCCTGGCGTGGCTTCGGCCCCAGGTGCCACAGCGTCGGCAGGGGCGGGGGCGGGCTTGTCCTCGCCGAGCAGGCCGGGATCTCCCTCCTTCGCGTCCTCTTGGACGATCTGCCAGTGACCCTTCTCGTCGCGCCAGCGCTGCACGATCTGGCTGACGCGCACATCCGGATCGTCGGGGCGCAGCCAGGTGACGTTCACGCGCACCTCGGCTTCGTCCTTCTTCACCATCTCGAAGCCAGCCATCTCCAGGTCCACCACCCGCACCGAGCGCCCCCAGCCCGCGTGGCTGCGCGCGAAGGCCTGGCGCGCCGAGGGGCCCACGTGCTCGATGGCGATGTCCATGCGGCCGAAGTGGCTCGCGGAGTTCATCTCGTTCGCTGCATCCGCGAGGCGCTGGGTGGCGCTCGGCGGGATGAAGCAGCCGGCGAGGACGAGGGCGAGGACGGAGCCGACGGCTGCAGAGCGGAGCATGCCGACGCCATAACGATCCTCACCCTGCAGGGGAAAGTTTTCGGCGAAGCACGCCTGGCCCGCCACGCAGCGATGCTCTCGGGGGGCGTCGCTCTCGGGGTGTCAGAACGAGTTCGTGGAGACGAAGTAGATCTGACCGTTCTCCACGGCGCCTTCGCTGAAGCCGTAGGCGTAGCCGAGGCGGAGCTGCGAGGAGATGGCGTAGCCGAGGTTGAGGCTCATCCACAGCTCGCCGCCGAGCGCGGTGTTGAGCTGGGGGGAGTAGAGCAGCGCGCCGTCGTGGAAAAGGCGCAGCTCGTTGAAGTGGAACCTGTCGAAGGCGCCGCCGTAGTCGAGGAAGAGCGCGCCATCGATGCGGCGCAGGTAGAGCGGGAGCGTCGACAGGCCGATGTCGGGCTGGAGGATGGGGGCGCGGTACTCGATGGTCTGCGTGTAGTAGGCGCGGCCGGCGAAGGCCTGCGCCTCGTAGCCGCGCAGGGTGAAGGTGTTGTTGAAGATGCCGGTGAGCAGGTTGTCGGGGGAGAGCTGGTCGGGATCGTACCCGCCGACGACGTAGGTCGAACCGCGCGGGTAGGTGCCGCCGGAGACGGCGCCAGCGACGCGCAGGGCGAGGGTGTGGTTGCCGGGCCAGGGCATAGTCAGGTACCCGGTCAGACCCGTCGAGAAGGCGTAGGTCTCGTAGGGCGTGGCGATCGCCGGGCCCACGTAGTCGAGCGCGGCGCTGAAGGCGATGCCGCGCGTCGCCCCCGCGGATCGGTACCCGCCCTCGGCCGTGGAGAAGGAATACCCGAGGCGCAGGACGTTGATCTGGCTGCGGTCCGGCAGGACGGTGCGCGTCGCGTAGGGGTCGAGCCTGTCGCCCACGGGCAGGTCGGCGGAGAGGGTCGCGGTGGTGAACGAGAGCGACAGGTTCTGGCTCAGGAACTCCGAGCGGAGCGGGTAGCTGAGGCCCGCGGTGATGCTGTGTCCGAGCTCGTCGTAGGGGTTCTGCTGGTCGTTGATGCGGTAGTCGCCGCGCGGAGAGACGGTCTGGTTGAACCTGACGCTCATGTCGACCGGGAGCCGCCCGTACGTGTATGCGAGTTGCAGGTCCGGCGCGGGCGCGGCCGGCTCGGCCACGACGGAGGCCTCGATGGTGTGGTTGCCGACGGCGTCGAACCCCACGGCGTCGATGCGGATGGCGTTGCTGCCGTACCTGCCCGGGGAGAAGCTCAGAGAGAAGGCGCGGGGGGCGATGGTGGGCAGCGGGTTGTATGGCTTGCGCACCATGGGGACCGGGGGGACCTCGGGGGGCGGGTCCGGGCGATCGTCGGGCGCGGGCAGCGCGGGGAGGTAGCGCGCCGGGTCGAGCGCCATGCGGTAGAGGTCGTGGCCCGCCGAGGTGTAGCCGACGTAGACCAGCGTCTTGCCGTCCGGGCTCACGGCGGGCTGGAAGGCGCCGGTGCGGACGTTGGTCACCTGGCGCAGGGCGCCCGAGTCGAGGGTGTAGGCGTAGACGTTGGAGATGCCGGTGCGGTCGGAGACGAAGTAGAGGGTGCGGCCGTCGGGGGACCAGACGGGGGTCATGTCGAGCGCGCGATCGTGGGTCAGGGCGCGCACCTTGCCGGTGGCCACCTCGACGAGGCGGATGTCGCGGTAGCCGCCGTGGCTCCAGGCGCTGTAGGCGAGGAGCTTGCCGTCCGGGGAGAAGGTGGGGGTGTAGGCCTGGTCGAAGCGCGCGCTGGGGACGAGGGTGCGCCGATCACGGAGCTCGCCCTGGGCGTCGATGCGGGCGATCTCCAGGTAGCGGGTGCCGCGGCTGTTCACGCAGAAGGCGATCTGGCGCCCGTCGGGGCTGACGTCGGGATACGCGGCGCGCAGGCCCTCGGTGAGGCGGTGGCGGCGGGACTCGAAGCCGGTGGGGGCGGTCTCGCCGCGGGGGAGGCGGAGGAGGTCGTTGCGCGCGTAGAACGTCTTCCAGGGGATGGTGGAGGCGAAGACGAGGTCGCCCTCGGGGGTGAAGGTGACCGAGGTGCTGCCGTTGGTGCGGGCGACCAGCTCCTCGACGGGCGCGCGTCCGCCGGGGGGGGCGGCAAGGAGGGGGCCGGCGAGGGGGAGGCGGTAGACGCCGCCGCGCGCGTCGCCGTCGGCGCGGAAGTAGAGGAGCTCGTCCCCGCTGCCGGTGCGGGCGCCGGGAGGCACGAAGCGTGGGTAGCTCACGGTCATGCCGTGGTGGGTGAGGCGGGTGCCCTCACGGAGGCCGCGGCGCTGCACCTCGGCGATCTGCTCGCCGTAGAGGTGCTTCAGGTGATCCTTCCACCCGTCGTACAGCTCGACGTAGGTCCTGCCGGTGGCGCGGCGGATGGCGCGGTTGATGCCCCACGGGAGGAGCGCGGCGCCGTAGTCCGCGGACACGGCGCGCATGGTGTCGGGGCCATAGACGTCGGAGATCCAGCCGAGGAACCGGGAGCCGTAGAGGTACCAGAGGTTTCCCTGCGGCCAGCGGAAGGGGCTGTTCGACATCTGGTCGAGGCCCGCGAGCCGGTCGTCGAGCACGTCGGCGCGCAGGTACATGTCGAAGAGGGTGGAGCGCATCCGGCCGCCGCTCGCGTGGCGGCTCTCGTGGACCACGGCGAGGCCCTCGATGATCCAGCGCGGCTGGATCTGGTTGGGCGAGTAGGTCTTGCCGAGGATAGCGTTGATGATCGCGGGGATGCCCGAGATGTTGTCGATGTGCGCGACGTGGGTGAACTCGTGGGTCTGAAGGCCGAGGAACCAGTCATCGTAGTCGCCGAGGGTGGAGAGGTCGTCGGGCGCGGTGACGAAGAGGGTGATCTGGTTGTAGGGGACGGCGCGCGCGTAGCCGTTGGCGTCGTCGGTGTTGTCGATGAGCACCAGCTCGACGCGCGGGGGGGCGTGGCCGAGCGCGCCGCTGACGCGCGGGTAGATGGCCTCTGCGAGCGTGGCCAGGCGCTCGGCCACCAGGGCGAGGTCGCGGGGGTGGTGCACGCGGAAGTGCGTGGTCTCGTACGTCCACCAGTCGAGCTGGGGGTCGTTGGCAGCCTGCGCCTGCCGCGGCGCGAGGAGCAGGAGCAGCGCGAGGAGCAGGGGCAGCGCCGGAAGCGCCGGAAGCGCCGGAAGCAAGGGCAGCGCGGACCGGGGGACTGCGAACCGCGCCGGCAGAAGCCGCGAAGCTGCGCTCCGGGGGATGCCGCGCGCCCCTCGCGCTGGTCGGGTCCCTCGCTTCACAGATCGTCGAAGAACAGCGGTTCCCGGTTGCGCGCGAAGCGGTTGACGAGCTGGCGCGCCTCCGGAGAGATCTGGGTGAAGCGCGCCCCGAAGCCAGGCTCGGTGTCCCCGGAGGGCCCGAGTTCGCGCGTCCACCGGATCGTCGCTGCTGCCTGGAATTCGTAGTTCCCTGGGAGGTGCACGCAGAGGCGCACGGTGCTGCCGATCTGGGGGATGCGGTAGGTCGAGACGAAGATGCCGCCGTGCTCGACGACGTCGTTGCCGCCGAGGCCTTTGTAGAAATTGGAAGGGCTCTGGGTGCCCAGCTCGACGTCGATGGACGGGGCGCTGCCGAGCTGCGGCTCCGGCGCTTGCGGGCGCGGCGCGGCCTCGCGACCCGGCCTCCCCTGCACCTCACCCTCGCGGCGCGTGGGGACCTCCTGCGCGTCGCCGCCCCGGCGCGTGGGGACCTCCTGCGCGTCGACAGCGAGCTTCGGAGCGGCGGCGGCCTGCGGTGGGGCTGGCGGGAGCGGCGCGCGGACCTCGTCGAAGGGCTTCAACGCGGTGAATGCCGGGCTGGTGAATGCCGGGATCTGGAGGGGCTCCGGGGGTCGCACCAGCTCGTCGAAGGAGCGCGGCGCGAGCAGGTCGCGCGCGTCACGCGACTCGCGCAACTCACCATCGAGCCGCTGGCGGCCGAATGAAGTCCCCGGGGCGGCCGGGGGCGAGAGTGGCAGCGGGGGGGGAGTCTCCAGGGGGTCCAACACGCGCTGGGGAATGATCGGCGCGAGGTCCTCGTCCGGCGCGCCGAAGGGCGGGGACATGGCGGAGAGGCCCGCGTGCCCCGCCGTCGGCGAGGGCTCGGCGAACGTCTGCGCAGGCGCGAGGCTCGCGGCAGCCCGCGCGGCCTGAGCCTCCTCCGCGAGCTTTGCCGCGCGTGCCTCCGCCGCGGCACGTGCCGCCTGGGCTTCCTCGGCGAGCTTCGCCGCGCGCGCCTCCGCCGCGGCACGCGCCGCCTGGGCTTCCTCGGCGAGCCGCGCCGCCTGGGCTTCCGCCGCAGCGCGCGCGGCGCGGGCCTCCTCGGCGAGCCGCGCAGCGTGGGCCTCGGCGGCGGCCCGGATCGCCTGGGCCTCCGCGGCGGCCTTCTGGGCCTGGGCCTCCTCGGCGAGCCGCGTGGCGTGAGCCTCGGCAGCCGCCCTCGCCGCCTCGGCCTCGGCCGCCGTGCGATGCACCCGGGCCTCGGCCGCCGCGCGCTGCGCTTCGGCGGCACGCTGCGCTTCGGTCTCCGCCGCACGCTGCGCCCGGGCGTCGGCGGGCGCTTGAGGCCGGAGGGTGCCGTGGGCCGGGGCGACGGCCTTGGCCAGGCGCGACAGCGCGTGGACCTTGCTCAGCGACATGGCCACGGCGTCCATCACCACGTCGAGCACCGGGTGATCGGTGGTGACCGTCTGGATCTGGTTCAGGGCTTCACGCACCATGGCCAGGGCGAGGTCGGCGCTGCTGAGATCCTGGCCCCCCGAGCGCTCCACGCGGTGCAGCAGACCCATCGCCTCGGCGATCGGCTCGGCGAGGTCTTCGAGGGTGGGAGGGACGCCCCCCTCGGCCTGGAGTGCGTTGAGCGCGGAGGCGAGCTGCTCGCGGGCGCTTTTCGCCAGCTGCACGGGTTCCGACATGGTTCTCGCCGGGCATCCTACTTGTTCCCCGCCACCCGACGCGCAGGATTCCGCCCGGGACCGGGCTCTCTGGATTCCGCTCGGGACCGGGCTCCCTGGGTTCCGCGCGGGACCGGGCTGCGGGGGTGAGAGAGGCGCTCAGCTCCGGATACGGACCAGATCGGCGAGGTCCTCTGCGGTGGCCGGCTCACCCTCGATCTCGCCTTCGAGGAGGGAGATCGCGCCATCGGCCGTCCGGACCACGGCCACGCCCTGGAGCACGACGGCCTCCCCAGGCACGAGCGGCACGAGCGGCACGAGCGCGGACGGCGAGTCGGGGAAGGGGGCGGCGCGGAGCACGACCACCAGGGCGCCCTCGATCTCGGTCCAGGCGCCCGGAGATGGCGCGAGGGCGCGGATGTGCCGGAGCACGCGCGCGGTGGGCCACGACCAGGTGATGGCGCACGCCTCGTCGTCAGGGAACGGGGCGTCGGTGGCGAGGGCCGGGTCCTGGGGCAGCCCGACGATCGTCTCTCCCGCCGCCAGACGGTGGACGGTGCGCCGGAGCACCCGCAGGCTCGGTGGATCCAGTGCGCGCGCGAGCTGCCAGGACGTCCACGCGGGGTCGATGGGGAGGCGCTCCTGGTCGAGGATGTCGCCGGTGTCGTACGCCTCGGCGATGCGGTGCGCGGTCACGCCGGTCTCCGCGTCGCCCGAGGTGATGGCCCAGGTCGTGGGATCGGGGCCCCGGTGCCGGGGCAGGAGCGAGGGGTGGACGTTGATGCCACCGAGGCGCGCCGCCTGGACCAGCGCCATGGGGAGGCGCGTGGTCCAGAACCAGCTCACGAGCAGGTCGGGGGCGAGCGCCGCGACCCAGGCGTGGAGCGCGGGGCTCTGCACGTCGGGGCGAACGAGGAGCCGGTCGGGGAACTGACGGCGAGCCCGCCGCAGGCCAGGGGTGTCGGTGCGGCTGAGGGCGCAGAGGAGGATCTCGTGGCCGTCGCGGGCGAGGAGGAGCGCTGCAAGCGGCAGGCCGAAGAACACGAGCCGGAGCGGAGCGCGTCCTGGCGCGGGATGTGGGCCCGGTCCGGGGGGGCGCTCGGAGGGGCGCTCGAAGCAGGGCTCGTCGAAAAGTTTTCCGGGTCGGAGTGGGCTGATAGGGGAAGGCTCCGATGTCGTCGTCCCCTCCGCAAGGCACATTTCGTCCTGCCCTCAGGCCGGGTCACCGCTACGACGCATCGGCCGCGCGCCGACCCATCCTGGTCTTCGAGGGGGTCTACAAGTCGTACCGCGCCGATCAGCCGGTCCTGCGGGGGCTGGAGCTGACCATCGAGCGCGGGGAGTTCGTGTTCATCACCGGCCCGAGCGGCTCCGGCAAGAGCACCTTGCTCCGGCTGGTGCACCGCACCGAGCAGGTGGACGAGGGCCGGATCCTCTTTCTCGGGCGCGACATCGCGCGGCTGTCGGTGCCCTCGGTGCCGGCGTTGCGGCGCAACATCGGCTTCGTGTTCCAGGACTTCAAGCTCGTCCCGAGCTGGACGGTGTTCGACAACGTGGCCATCGCGCTGGAAGTGCTGGGCTTGCCCTCGCGCGTGGTGCGCACCCGGGTGGGCGAGTCGCTCGAGCGGGTGGGGCTCGCGGGCAGGGGCGGTGACCGGGCGCGCGTCCTGTCAGGGGGCGAGCAGCAGCGGGTGGCGATCGCCCGGGCCATCGTCGGCGACCCGGCGCTGATCCTCGCCGACGAGCCGACGGGGAACCTCGATCCGCAGCTCGCGATCGATCTGCTCGGGCTGTTCGAGGACATCCACGAGATGGGCACCACGGTGCTCTTCGCGACCCACGACCGCACCCTGCTCGACGTACGGGCGCGCCGGGTCGTCGTGCTGGACGACGGGAAGGCGACCGACGTGCCGCAGGGACTCGGAGCGCTGCAGGAGCTGTTCGAGGGGGAGAGCGGGGGTGAGGGGGCGGACGTGCAAGGGGAGGGGGCCGACGAATACGTGGCGGACAGCGGTGTGCGCGGTCCGGCGGCGCGACAGGTCGTGGGCTAACCGGGAGCGGTGACGATGCAGGCTGCGAATCTGGAAGGTGGGCGCATGCGGCTGCGCACGTGGAGGGCGGGCAGGAGCGACTGGCGCGTGCAGGCGCTGTCGATCTTCTCTCTGTCGGTGGCCTTCGTGTGCCTCGCGTCCGCGCTGCTGGTGGTGACGAACCTCGCGGCGGTGCGCGATCGGTGGTCGCGGGCCGGCAGGGCCACGGTGTACCTGCGGGACAGCGCCTCGGAGACGGAGGTGGCAGACCTGCAGCGGGCGCTGGAGGCGACGCCTGGCGTGACCCGCGCGCGGCACGTGAGCGCCGCCGAGGCGCGCCGCGAGGTGGTCTCGGAGGGCGCGGACAGCATGCTCGCGGCGCTGCCGCCGAACGCCTTCCCGGCGTCCATCGAGGTGAGCTTCGAGAACGATCTGTCCGACGACGATCTCGCGTCGATGGCGGTGAAGCTGCGGGTGCTGCCCGCGGTGGAGTCGGTGGAGACGTACGCCCGGTGGACGGAGCGGCTCTCTGCGCTGCTCGGAGGCGGGGTGACGGCGAGCACGTGCCTGGCGCTGATCGTGCTGTGCGCGGTGGTCAGCGTGATCGGCTCGACGATGCGCCTGCTCCTGCACCGGCGGAAGATCGAGGTGGAGGTGCTCAAGCTGGTGGGGGCGACCGACGGCTTCGTGCGGCGGCCCTTCGTGCTGGAGGGCGCGACGCAGGGCGCCGCCGGCGCCGGGGGGGCGCTGCTCGTGCTGGGCGTGCTGTTCCTGATGGTGCGCGGGAGGTTCGACCAGGAGCTGGTGAGCCTGCTCGGGGTGGCACCGTCGTTCCTGCCGGTGCCGGTCGCGTTGGGGATGGTCGCGCTCGGAGGGGCTCTCGGCGCGATCACGGCGCTGCTGACCCTGCGCCGGATGGCGGCCGTATGAGCAAGGCTCCGCGCGCTGCGCTCCTGCTCCTCGCTGCCCTGACCGTCAGCGGTGCGAGCGGCGCCAGAGCCCCGGCCGGGGCCGTGCCAGCCTCGCTGCTCGGCGACAACGATCTCGACCGGCTCCTCGCGAAGCTCACGGCCGACGAGAAGGCCCTCACCACCGAACTCGGGGCGATCGGGCCCGACATCGCGACGACCCGGGCGCGGATGGTGGCGCGGGGCAGGGCCTACTACCGGGGACTCCGCGCGGGCTTCCTGCCGGCAGGGGGCGGCTTCGACGCGCTGGTGGATCACGCGGCGCGGGTGGAGCGGCTCCGGCTCTCGCTGGAGCGGGACATCGCGCACGAGGGCGATCTCACCCGGCGAGGCGCAGAGATCACCGACCAGCTCGTGCGGGTGCGCGCCGAGCGGGCGCCGCTCGAGGTGAAGCGCGAGGCGATGAACCGGGCGCGCGTGGCGCTGGCGCAGGAAGAAGACCGCAGGGCCGCCTTCGCGCGCGCCTTCGAGACCAGCGTGCGGCCGGAGCACGTGGCGATCTACGGAGCCGCGGGCGGCGTGGGCGGTGCGGGCGGCCCGGGCGGTCCGAGCGACACGGACGGGCGCGCCGGGTTCCGCGGGCTCAAGGGTCGGCTTCCCTTCCCCATCGCCGGGCGTGCCGAGGTGCGCCCACTGACGCGGCGAGGCTCCCACGTACCGGGGCTGTCGCTGGCGGCCTCGGCTTCGGCGCCGGTACGCAGCGTGGCCGCGGGCAGGGTGGCCTTTGCAGACACCTATGCGGACTACGGACTGACGGTGATCGTCGACCACGGCGATCGGTACTACTCGCTGTACGCGGGGCTCGGCGCGGTGGACGTGCGTGTCTCCGACCAGGTGGTCTCTGGCGCGCGGGTGGGTGCCGTCGGCGAAGGCGGCGCGGAAGGACAGATCTACTTCGAACTGCGACACGGCGCCGAAGCCATCCCCGCGGGGGAGTGGTTCGGGCTGTGACGCCAGAAACCCCACCCGGCCAAGGGAGGGTGGTTCGCGCCGCGGAGGTCGTGCGAGACTCCGACCCCCATGCGTTCTCCGCTCCTCGTCTTGCTCTCCGGCGTCCTTGCCCTCGGCTGTGATCGCGCGCCGACGTCCGAGGCCACGCCGCCCACGGGTGGCTCTGCGACGGCTGCCGGTGCGCCGGGAGCCCCGGGCGCGCCGAGCACGCCGAGCGTGGCCGAGCCGCCGCCCCCGCCGCCCGCGGACCTCGACGTGGCCGAACTCCAGGCGGCGCTGAAGTGCGGACCCGGGTCGAAGTCGAAGCCGTGCGCGGTCCTGGCGAAGGTGGCGTCGTGCGCGGCCTGGACGCCCAGCGTGCCCTCCGGCGACGGGCGCTGGCTGGGGCGGGCCTGGTCCGTGGAAGGCGCGAAGACGACCGAGGTGTTCGTGGCCATGCGGGTCCGGAACGTGCCGCTCACGGAGATCGGGCCTGGCCAGCTCAACCTGAAGATCGCTCTCATCGAGATCCCCAAGAGCGAGGAGAGCGCCTTCGACAACGCCGAGCGCGCGCTCCGCTCGTACGAGCGGGGCGACGTGCCTCCGCGAGCGAGCCCCACGCTGGAGTACCTGAAGCAGCGCAAGGAGTGGCCAGACGCTCCGGCCGTGCGCACGCGCGGCGGACAGGTCTTCGCGGTCGCGCAGGGTGGTACCTACTTCTGCGAGGGCCCCAGGAGGACGGTGCTGGCGGTACAGCTCCCCGAGACCGGTCGTGGGAGCGGCAACGGGCTGTACGCGGAGCTCTGGGCGACGACCTGGTGAGGAGTGTGGTAATGGCGGGGCCGTGACCCGCTCCGATGGCCGCGCGCTCGACGAACACCGTCCCGTGGAGGTGATCCCGGGATTCCACCGCAACGCAGAGGGATCCGTGCTCTACCGGGCCGGTCGGACCGTGGTGCTCTGCACCGCCTCGGTGGACCGTACCGTGCCGCCGTGGATGGCCGGCAAGGGGCGCGGGTGGCTGACCGCGGAGTACCAGATGCACCCGCGCTCCGGGCCGGAGCGGCGCGAGGCGCGCGATGGCCGCGGCAAGGCGCCGAGTGGGCGCACGCAGGAGATCCAGCGGCTGATCGGTCGGGCGCTGCGGGCGGCCCTAGACCTGAAGCGCCTCGGGGAGATGACGATCGCGCTCGACTGCGACGTGCTCGAGGCCGACGGCGGGACGCGAACGGCGTCCATCACGGGGAGCTTCATCGCGCTCGCCATGGCGCTCTCGCGGCTGCAGGTGACGCGGGCCATCCCGGAGCCCGTCCTGCGGGATCAGGTGGCGGCGATCAGCGTGGGGCACCTCGCCGAGGGGCTCGCGCTGGATCTCGTCTACACGGAGGACAGCACCGCGCGCGTCGATCTGAACCTGGTCGCGACGCCGCGGGGCGCCATCGTCGAGGTGCAGGCCACCGCGGAGGACGAGGCCATCCCGCGCAGCGAGCTGGATCAGATGGTGGACCTCGGCTTCGTGGGCGTGCGCGCGCTCGCCCGGCTCCAGCGGGAAGTGCTCGGGCGCATCGGGGTGGATCTGGCGGCGCTCTTCCAGGCGGGGCGCTGGGTGGAGCCGTGAGCGACGCCGCGTTCGGTCTGCTCCTCGCCACCACCAACCGGGGCAAGATGGCGGAGCTGCGCGTCCTGCTCGGAGACCTGCCCGTCGAGTTCTCGTCGCTCGCCGAGATGTTGCCGGGGCGTCCCCCCGTCTCCGAGGACGGACACACGTTCGAGGAGAACGCACTCATCAAGGCGCGCGCTGCCGCGGGAGAGGCGATGATGGTGACCCTCGCGGAGGACTCGGGGCTCTCCGTGGACGCCCTCGGAGGTCAGCCGGGTGTGCGCTCGGCGCGCTACGCGCGGGAAGGAGCGACCGACGGGGAGAACAACGAGGCGCTCCTTGCCGCGCTGAAGGACGTGCCAGAAGCGGAGCGGAAGGCGCGGTTCCACTGCGTCATGGTGCTGCTCGATCCGTGGAGCGAGGAGCCTCCGGTGATCGTGGAGGGCCGCTGCGAGGGGTCGATCGGTCGCGAAGCGCGCGGGGCGGGCGGCTTCGGATATGATCCGCTGTTCGTGGTAGAGGGCTTCGGTCGGACCATGGCGGAGCTCGGGGACGACGAGAAGAACCAGGTGAGCCACCGGAGTCAGGCCGTGAAGGCGCTGCGGCCTGCCCTGGAGGCGCTCGTCGCCCGACGGGCAGGGCAAGCGCGCGCCCTCGCGGAGAGCGAGCGCCACGGTTAGAGACGGGCCCCGTGAGGGCCACACGCCCGAGGTATCCTGGTGGAGGATCCTGCGGCGCAGGGGGCGGGAGGTTCCGATGAAGCAGGAGTGGAAGTCGGTCGGGAACTTCGGGACGGTGGGCCTGGAGATCGTGCTGTCGATCCTGCTCGGGCTGTTCATCGGTCGCAAGCTGGACGGGTGGCTCGACACCTCGCCGGCGATGACCCTCGTCTGGTCGGCGTTCGGGGTGGCCGCGGCCATCCGAGCCATCCTGAGGAGCGTGCGGGAGATGCGTGCGGAGACGGAGCGAGAAGAGCGGGAGCAAGGCAACCCTGCGCCGCTGTACACCCGGGCCGACGAGCAACCCGACAAGGAAGACTTCCGAGAGCCGCCAGTGGCCACGCGGGAGGTCACCCCCTCGGGCGACGCGCTCCCGGAGTCAGGGCGGGGGCGAGACAGGGGAGCGGGATGAGCACAGAGCAACTTCCTCAGGTGAAGCAGCGCCAGGTGAAGCAGCGACGCGGAACGCTCGACGGCACCATGCGCGCCACGCTGATCTCGGTGGCCCTCACGGCCGTCGTGCTGTCGCTGGGCGCCCTGGCCTCCTACGGGCAGCGGCCAGCGCTCGGCGTGGCGCTCGGGGGCACCATGGCGGTGATCAACCTGTACGTCTTCGCGAAGGTCGGCGAGGCCTTCCTGGGGAAGCGGGGAAATGCGGCTCCCTGGGCGGTGATCGCAGTCGTCAAGCTGTGCGCGCTGGTCGGGGCGGTGTGGTTGATCCTGCGGACAGGCGTGGTGCCTCCCCTGGCACTGGCCGTCGGCTTCACCTCCCTCGTCATTGGAATCACCGTGGGCTCTCTGTTCGGTCCCAAGCCACCGGAGGACGAGGACCCGACGCCAGGGATGAAGGGGTGACATGGCGGCTCGGTCCCGGGATCGAGGGGGGATGATGGCCACGCGACAGGGGGGTGACCGCCTCCTTCGACTGTGGTAGACGCCAGCGCGGTCATGACTGGGCCCCGTTCTTTCTTCGGAGTTGCGCAGTCAGACGCCCACACGGCCACGTCGTCGGCACCGCGGCAGTCCCCCTAGAGCCATGCCCGAGCACACCGGATTCCTGACCTATCTCCTCGCGAAGTTCCCCGGCCTGCGCGAGAACGCGCGCAACATCGGCCACAGCTTCGTCGGACACCACCCCATCGATTACCGCGGTCTCGAGCCGATCTTCATGAGCTTGCTCGTGATGATCGTGTTCATCCTCCTCGCCATCGAGGTGCGCGCGAAGTTCCGGCGCCTGGACGAGACGGTCATCCCCGAGGACAAGCTGACGCTGCGGACGTTCTTCGAGGCGTTCTTCGGCTTCTTCTACACCATGGCCCGCGACATCATGGGGGCCGACAGCGCGAAGCGGTACTTCCCCATCATCGGCGGCTCGGCGGCGTTCATCTTCTTCTCGAACATGACGTCGCTCCTGCCGGGGTTCAACCCGCCGACGTCGAGCCTGAACGTGACGGTGGGCTGCGCCCTCTTTGTCTTCATCGCGTTCAACTATTACGGGCTGAAGGAGAACGGCTGGGCCTACGTCGCCCATCTCGCCGGGCCCAAGTGGTACCTGGCGCCCCTCATCTTCCCCGTGGAGCTGATCTCGACGTGCGTGCGACCCGTGACGCTCGCCGTTCGTCTCATGGTCAACATCGGCGTCGATCACCTCGTCGGGACCATCTTCCTCGGTCTCATCGCGGTGCTGATCCCGGTGCCGATCATGTTCCTCGCCGTGATCGTGATCCTGGTGCAGACGCTGGTGTTCTGCCTGCTGAGCTGCATCTACATCGGCCTCGCCACGGAGAAGGCCGAGCACCACCATTGAACCGAGACCGTCTGGCCCCTCGAAGTACCTTTCATGAGGGGCTAGCCAACCCGCTGATTTCAGGCTAAGGACCGCGCGCGCGGATCCCAACACCACGCAGAAGAACACCCCGTTCGGCCTTCACGCCGGATGGTTGACAAGGAGCACAATCGGATGTCGCTGAAGAGCAAGCTGTCTCTGTCCGCCATGATCGCCACCGCGGTGGTCCTCTTCCCCGCAATGGCGATGGCGCAGGATGCAGCGTCGAACCAGTTCGACACGAACTCGATGCTGGCCACTGCCGCCGGGTTCGCGGTCGGCCTCGCAGCCCTCGGCGGCACCCTGGGTCAGGGACGCGCTGCCGCCGCTGCTCTCGAGGGTATCTCCCGGAACCCCGGCGCTGCCGCCCGCATCCAGACCCCGATGATTCTCGGTCTGGCGCTCATCGAGTCCCTCGTGCTCCTGGCGTGGGTCATCGCGTTCATGCTCCAGGGCCAGATCAAGTAGCTGGTTCCAGGGACTCCGCGCCCTGGCCCAGCAGGGCGCTGAAGAGCGTCTTCAGCGCCCTGCTAGCGCCAGCGCTTGAGAAGATCTTGCGCGACGTGCAGTAGCAGGTAGGCCAACCCGGAGCCGAGCAGGACGGCGCCCAGGATGATCTGAGCCCCCGTGGCGATGAGCCACGTGCCAGACAGCAGGAAGGCGCCCACGACGAGGCCGGCGAACAGGCGGCGCCCCAGGCGATCGACGACCTGCGGGAGCGAGGTGTCGCTGGTGTGTACGGTCAGCCGGCCCAGCCGCAGCTCTTCGAGGATCTCGCGCGTTTGCTGAGGCAGGTCATAGGCGGTGGTGGAGAGCCGCTCGACGCCGCGCCACAGGTCCATCCCGATGCGCTCCGGCGAGTAACGGCGCCGCAGCAGGTCGAGGAAGTACGGCCGCGCCTCGCCGAAGACGTCGAGGTCGGGATCGAGCTCCTTGCCCACGCCCTCGATGGTCATGAGCGCCTTGCCGACCAGGAAGAAGTCCGGGGGGATCTCGATGCCGAACTTGGTCGCGCCGTTGATCAGGTCGGCGAGCATCGCGGCGAGATCGATCTCCTTGAGCGGCCGGCCGAGGTACTTCTCGGCGAGCACGGAGACGTGGGCGCGGTAGGCGCGCATGTCGATCTTCCGGGTGGGCGTGCCGATGGCGTACAGCGCGTCGGCGACGCCGAGGTGGTCCTGACGGACCGCGGCGATCATGAGGTCGATGGTGCGATCGCGCATCTCGGGCGAGAGCCGACCGACCATACCCAGGTCGATGAACCCGAAGATGGGCTGCGCGGGCGTGCCCATGATGAGGATGTTGCCAGGGTGCGGATCGGCGTGGAAGAAGCCGTCCTCGAAGATCATCTTGATGAGGATCCCCACGGAGGCCTTGGCGATGAGCGGGCCCTCGTGGCCGTGCTCTCGGATGGCGTCGTACACCTTGAAGCCAGGCAGGTACTCCAGCGTCAGCACCTGCTTCGCCGAGGCTTGCCGGTAAACGAAGGGGAAGCGGACCGAGCTGCGGGAGGTGCTCGCGAGATCGCCGGTGATGGCACCCGGTGCCGCGGCGTCGGGCGGGGGCTCGCTGGTGTCGACGGGGCGGTAGCCGGCGAAGTTGCGCGAGAAGCGCGCGGCGTTGTCGGCTTCGAGCAGGAAGTCGAGCTCGCTGGTGATGGCGCGGTCGAACTGGTCGACGAGCTCCGAGGGCGAGTAGATGCGTGACTCGGGGATGACCCGCTCGATCAACGTGGCGAGGGCGTGGAGCAGTTCGAGATCGCTCGTCACGGTGGAGCGAATCCCCGGGCGCTGCACCTTCACCACCACCTCTCTGGGGCCCTCGGGATGGCGAAGCACGGCGCGGTGGACCTGCCCGATGGAGGCGGCGGCCAGCGGGCGCTCGTCGAAGCGTTCGTAGAGGTCCGTGATGGGAGCACCCAGCGCCGTCTCGACGGCCGCTTCGATGTCCTTGAAGGGCAGCGGGGTCACCTCGTCCTGAAGCTTCTTCAGCTCGACGATCCATTCGGGGGGGAGCAGATCGGGGCGCGTCGAGGCGATCTGGCCGAGCTTGACGAAGGAGGGACCGAGGTCCATCGCGCAGAGCCGGACGCGTTCGGCAGGCGAGATCTTGCGCCTGGCTTCCTCACCCTGCTTCTGCGCCTCCTCGGGGACGAAGACGTCGATGCTTTCGCCCTCTCCCCTGCGCGAATCTGCCGCAGCGGGGAGCGCCTTGGGATCCGGCTCGCTCTTCGAACGCCCCCGGAAGCCGAGGCGCTGGCCGATCTCCCCGAAGCCGTGGCGGACGAGGACGAGGTAGATCTGGCGGAGGCGGTTCAGGTCGCGAACAGCGGCGACGATCGAGGGCATCGGATTACCTCACGCGGACGATCGAACCAGGGGTGTGCGGGGAAGGGAGCGCTGCGGTCCACCCCGCGGGGAGGCGCGGTGTGGTCCACCAGAAGAGCCTCTGCGCGTCGAGCGGGGACAGGTTGACGCAGCCGTGACTGCGCACGCGCCCGAAGGAGCGGTGCCAGAAAGCCCCGTGCAGCCCCACGCCCTTGGTGAAGTACTGCACGTAGGGCACGTCCTCCATGCGGTAGTAGCGGGAAGCGCTCTCCTCTTCGAGGTTGTCCATGTCCGAGGTGAGCAGCTTGGCCCAGATGCGGTAGGTGCCAGGAGGCGTGGCCGTGGCTGAGCCCTTCTTCCCTTTGCCGGTGGAGACGAGGGTGGCGAAGACCGGGCGGCGACCTTCGTAGGCGATCACCGTCTGCGAGGCGAGATCGACATCGATCCAGTGCTCACCGACCTCGGCATCCACCTCGGGAGGCGGAGGGGCGACGACCGGGCGCGCGAGATCCCGGAGCGAGAGCCACTGCTCTGGCTGCGCCGCGGTTGCCGGACGCGGGCGCGATTCGGGTGCAGGAGAGACGCGCACGAAGCTGCCTGACACCGTGTCGACCTGCTCTCCGAGCATCAGGCGGACGAAGCGTGCGTGGCTGTCCGATGTCCGCTGGAACGATCGTTCGCCCGCGCGTCGATGGACACGGGCGTCGTCCACCACCACCCAGGCAAAGCGCATCTCCACGGCATCCGGGGCGATCTCGGTGCCCTGGAAGGCAAAGCCGTGGATGGGGGACAGGTCCCGCATCGGAACCCAGAGGCCGCGGCGCGTGCGGCCATACCGGGAGCCACCCTCGAGCCGCTCCTCGACGATCGCCACCGCAAAGCCTGGCTCGAGCTGTTCGATAGGCTCGTCCACGTCGGCAGCGTCGAGGCGGGCGTAGGCGAAGGTCCCTTCATGGCCGACGAAGTGATAGCGGAACGGAAGGCCGTCGGGGGCATGCGGCCAGGTGCGCGTCAGGGCTCCGAGGGGGGCGCCAGGCGAGAGGTCGACGGTGTCCTCGCAGATCCAGGAGGACGGGCCGACCTGGAGCCAGCGCCCATCGCATCCGTCTCCCTGTTGCACCGCGAAGATGGGCAGCGCGGCGCCGAGATCCGCCGAGCCTCGGCGCGGTGCCCTGGCGCTGGGTGCGCCGACGATGGCCTGGTCCTGCTTGCGAACGCGCGCGCTGCGCGCCCACGGAGGAAGCTCGGCGACGTTCGGCGCGGTCCAGATGGATGCGGCGGGCGCATCGGGCGCAGCGGACGGATGGCTCCCGACATCCTGCGGCGACGCCCCGAGCAGGAACAAGGAACTCACCCCTGCTGCGAGGGCCACCGCGGCGCTCGACGCCTTCGGTTGCAGGAGCGCACCTGCGAAGCGGCGTGGCCACGACATCATGAGGGCCGGAGGTCAGCGTTTCGGGTGGGTGCCAGCCGGGCCGACCATCCTGCGTCAGCGGTAGGAGAACCGGACCTCGTGGTCGCAGATCCGGAAGAGATCCCCTTCCATGATGAGCTTCCGCGAGATTCGCTGGCCGTTGTACTCGACGCCGTTCGTCGATCCCATGTCCACCATGTAGTACTGACCGTTCAGGTACTCGACCATGGCGTGCTGGCGCGACACGTTGGGGTCCTTGATGGTCAAGTCGCTGCTCTGCTTGCCGCGGCCGATGATGTAGCGGTCCTTGTTCACGAGGGCGCGCTGACCGGCGTAGATGGAGAAGAGCGACGGCGTGAGCGCGCCACCTGCCCCGGGGCCTCCGGTGGGCAGCGGGCTCGTCCCAGGGGGTCCGCCCATGGGCGGCGGAGGCGGCATGCCAACCGGGGGGGGCGGCGTGTACGCGGGAGGCATGGAGCCGGGCGGCGCCATGCCGGGGGGCGGCATGCCCGGACTCATGCCGGGCGGTCCCATACCTCCCGGAGACATCATGCCCGGAGGCATTGCAGGAGGCGGCGCGTAGCCACCACCCCCCCCCATGGACGTGGGCGGTCCAGGCGGCGGGGGCGGCAACGGAGGGGCAGAACGGCTCGCACCCGACATCGGGGGGCGGATGGTCGGTGCACCACCACCCGGCGGTGGGGGCGGGGGCGGCGCACCCATGCGTCCTCCACTCGCTGGCGGCGGCGGCGGGGGTGCCCCGACACGGCCAGGTACCGGCGGCGGAGGCGCAGGCAGGCTCGGTCTCTTGGACGGTGCCCCAGGGGGACCTGGAGGCGGCGGGGGTGCGCCCGGTCGGACCGGTGGGGGTTGCCCCGTGGTCATGCCAGGAGGCGGCGTTGCGTATGCCGGCGGCGGTGCACCGTAAGCGTTCGGCGGCGGCGGCAATCCTCCGGGTCCGCCGACGAGCGGCGGTGGCGGTGGCGGTGCAGCGGGCGCCGAGCTGTACGCAGGAGGAGGTGGTGCTGGCGAGAAGCTCGATTGCGGCGGCAGCATGGGCGGCTGCGGGGCCGGCGGGGGAGGAGAGCCGCTGCCCACGTTGAGCGCGTGCTGACCTGAACCGGGGCCGCCTTCGGAGCGGGTACTCCCCGGCGGAAGCGGACGCGGGCTGTAGCTCCGCTGCCGCGCGTACTGCTTCATCGACTCATTGATCAGGTAGTCGATGGAGCACTCTAGTTCGCGCGCCATCTGCTCGAACGTCTCCCAGAGGACGTCGCGGCACTGGAACGTTCGTGCGCTCTTTTTATTCGGATCCGCGCTCATCTCTTCCCACTCGACGATACCGGAGGAGGGAACACGCTGGGAAGTTTCCCACCGCACCTGCCTCGTCCAGCAAGACTCTGGTCATTTGGAAGGCTCACTCGTCACGCGACCACAGCAGCCCGCCACAAGCCCGCCTCATCTCTTCTCGGTCGGCTTTTCCTCGGTTTTATCAGCCTTCTCGAGCGGCGCGCCCGCACGGTTCTCTGGCGGGGTGCTCCGCTCCTCCACAGCAGGCTCTATGCAGTAGCGCACGAACTCACCGATGGTTGTGATCTCTCTCTGCTCACGCTCGGCGGACCCGCTCTTCGCGACCTCGCACGTCCACTTGCAGTCAGGGTCGGCATCACAGGTCGGCGCTCTCGTCCCGTCGGACTCCAGCGGCTTGAGGACCTCCAGGTCGGCTGGCTTCCCGAAGGTGAAGTAATAGGCAACCGCGCTCGCCCTCGCGGTGGGCGACCCCTTGGTGAGGTGCGGACGAAGCGCATCCACGGGCACGCCTTCCTTCAGATCGCCGAGGAGGGCACCGTAAGTGATCGCCTCGGGGAGGGCGAATCCTTTGGGCTCCGGGAGCTTGCCGAGGAACTCGTCGATGTGCTTGACCGTCGAGAGTCGGAGCAACGTCGCCGCCGCAGCGCGGCGCGTCTTCCACTTGTCCATCTTGAAGAGGCCATAGAGGCTCTCGGCGATCTGCTCGCGAGGGAGCTCGCCGATCCGCCGGAATGCCTGATCGAGGACGGCGTCAGGGGCGTCCTTGGTGACGATGCCGAGGACGCGGCGGAGATCCTCGGGGTTGTCCTTGCTGAGCTGCTTTTCGAGCGCCGCCAGCGCGGCCTGGCGACGTTTCTCCCCTTGCGCGGGGTCGGAGGCGACGCCGAGAAGGAACTCGACGACCGGGCGACCACCGATCTTGCGCATCGAGCCGAAGAGGCGGAAGAGTTCCTCGTCCTGATACTGCGCGAGCTGCGCTTCGAGCTGCTTCTCCGTGGGTGCGAGCTTCGAGGCCTCGTTGGCCTTCTGCAGCTCCGGCTTCTTCTGTTGCAGCCACTCGCTGGAGAGCGTCCAGCGGGCCACGGAGGCAAGCTGCTCGGAGGCCGCCGCCTTCGTTGCCGGATCACCCAGCTCGGCGATCAGCGAGGCCGTCTGATCCAGCCGGCGGGCCTCTCGGTTGAGCAGCTTCGGGAGCCCTGCCACCGCGGGAGCTCCGATCAACCGGAGGAGTTGCTCCATCCCGTAGGCCTGCTGGCGGTTGTCCAGGCGCCTCTCGAAGTCAGCCAGTACCCACTCGATCAGCGCCGTCTTGAGGTTCTGTTTCTGCACCTCGTCATCGAGGATCGGCGGCTCCGCGGAGAGAACCATGAAAGCCGCATCCTTGTAAGGATAGGACGGGTCCTCGGGTGCCGGCTGGCCCGCGGGGCTCGGCACGGGAGGCGGCCGTCTCAGCTCGGCGATGATCGCTGGAATGAGGGTCGCCCAGATGGGCTGCCTGGCCTCGGCCGGGATCGCCGAGAGTCCTTCGAGGAGAATGCCCAGGCCCACGTGCCTGCCCTGACGTGGCTCCATCCGGATCAGGGACAGCGCAGCTTCGACCTGGAGGGGCGTCTCGTACTTGTCGTGGATGAGTACAGCCTTCAATTTCTCGGGGCCATACACCGTCTTCTCCCACCGATGGATGTCGGTCTCGTCGACGCGGCACCCGCCGCTCACGAACGCAGCACCGGCCATGGCGCACAACAGATAAAAGCTCGCGGCGCTACAGCTCCGCCCTGCTCGTCCAGCACCCGCCATGCTTCCTCGGAGAGAAGAGGAGGGCGATGGTAGCGCCCGAGCCACCCGCATCAAAAGAATTTCCGGGCTCATCTCGTCGCTCGTACCACCCTGGCTCGCGCAGCAGCACCGAGTTGCAGCCCGGCATCGCAGCAGGAGCGAGCCACCCGTCCTCGCCACGGTCCATCATTTTTGTAACTTGCCGTTCGCATCCGGGACGCTGTTCCGGTGACCCCCCGGAACTCCTCGCTGCACCGGGTCACCGCAAAGAACCCGCTTTCTTGTACGAGGGCCCATCGGACGGCTATGTGGTCGAGGTAGGTTCAGGTAGGCATGAACTTTCCTCTCTTCGCTCCGCGACGGAGTGACCCCGCTGTCGCCACGGATTCGCAGGGGCTACCTGCAGCCGTGGATGGTCGCGTCGTCCGTGGTGGGTCCATCGGAGCCTCTCGCAGGTCGGGCAGTCCTGTGGCTCAGGAAGGGGCGGCCGCCGTCCACCGACGCTCGCCGGGGCACAGTTATGCGCGCGAGGGAGGAGCACTGGTGTTGCTCACCTCTGCCCTGTACTGCGCGCTGGCGCTCGCCTCTTTCCAGGCCGACCGTCTTCGCCCCGAGATCGCCGGCGCCGACTGGGTGGGCCCCGTGGGGGCCGCCATCGCCAGCTCCGTGGTGGGCGCGGTGGGCGCGGTGTCTTGGTTCTTGCCGCTCGAACTCGCGCTCCTCGCGTCCCCGTTGCTCGCCGGGCGTCGCTGGCTCGACAACGACCGCCGCGAGCTCAAGGGAGTACTGAGCGCGACGGTGTCACGCATCAGCGGAGACATCATCGTGGTGGTGGTGCTCGCGGCGCTGGCCCACGTGGCCTTCCCCGAAGCGCTGGTGTTCGGCGCGATGCCGCTCGGCGGGGCGGTCGGCGAGCTGTTCGGCGAGATCCTGAGGGCGCTCTTCTCCAGCACCGGCTCCTACATCATCGGGTCCACCGTGGTCGCGCTGATCTTGATTGGCCGCGCGACGTTCTCGTTCATCGAGCTGGTCCAGCGTATCGAGCGGCTCGCCACGCGGCTCGCCATGGCCATGACGCGGTGGGCACGCTCGCTCGTGGGCGCCTGGACGGCCGCATCCGAACTCGAACGGAGAGGCTCTGTCGACGAGGAGGAAATGCCTCGGATCGAGAGGAACTCCAACCCTGATGCGATCATCGCCGCACTCTCGGACGATGAGGCATTGCCTCCGTCAGAGAGCGCTACCGTCACCGCTGGTGCTGCGACCCTGGGGACGGGCCACTGGACGACGGCAGGGGATGCCGATCCTCCTTCACCTCCGGCGGCCTCCGAGACGAAGCAGAAACGCGCACGCCGGACGCGCGCTGCAGGAATCGAGGTTGAAGCCGCGGCCCAGCCCCTGGAGAGCGCGCTCGCCACGCCAGCTCCCACCGTCGAGATCGACGCGACGACAGAGTCGCCGGCCGCGGGTGAGGTGCACCCGCCAGCGTCCTCGGCAGGCCCCAAGATCATGACGACGCCCGCGATGTTGCCTCGTTCGCCCGTGGAGCTGGAGCCACCCGTACGAGCGCTGGATCTCTCGGGGATGATCGAAGAGGCCGTACGAGAGGATGCGCCCCTCGCATCGCCCACCTCCCAGGCACGCGGAGCGAACACGGAGGCAGCACCTGCCCGTCGGGCGAGCCCTCCGCAGGAGCGAGCACCTCGCGCGAGGCGTCGCGCCGTGGCCATCGCCGTCGAGGAGCAACCAGAGCCTGCTCCGAGCGAGGATGACGAGGGAGCTGGAAACGAGGAGCTCTTCTCCGAGGCGTCGCTCGAAGGCATGCCGTCGGAGAGCAGTGACCCGATCGTGCCTCCTGTAGAACCATCCTCCGAGGAGCTTCCGCTTCCCCGCGAGGGCCTTCGACGTGAGGGCAGTCGGCGTGCGTCACCCCGGAGAGTGCAGCCGGCAGTCGCGGAGATCTCCGAGGACACGGCAGCCGAGAGCGAGGACGACGACGCGGATGAAGTCGACGCGGAGGACGCGCACGAAGAGTTCCCGCGTGTGCACGAGCAGCCGGCGCCGCGCCCGGCTGCGGAAGCACGCGGTCCCCACGTGGTGAACACCAGGAGCACCCTCGAACCCGAGAAGCCGGTCCTCGTGAAGGTCATTCCATCGGCGCGCACGGGCTTCGTCCTGCCTTCGACGGAGATGCTCGAATCGGCGAGCACCGACCGGATGCAGATCGATGAAGCTCAGCTCAAGGAGATGGCGCAGCTTCTCGAGAAGACGCTCGCCGACTACGGTGTCAGCGGGAAGGTCGAAGAGATTCATCCCGGTCCGACGGTGACCACCTTCGAGGTCTCCCCCGCTCCTGGAACGAAGGTGTCGAAGGTCGCCGGACTGGCCGACGATCTCGCCCTCGGTCTGTCGCGCAAGGTCCGCATCGTGGCCCCGATTCCCGGCAAGAACCGGATCGGCTTCGAGATTCCCAACGAGCAGCGCCTCCCGGTCAACCTGCGCGATCTCGTCGAAGATCGCCGGTTCCTCGACATGAAGGCACCTCTGCCCTGCGTGCTCGGTCGAGACATCATCGGCACGCCGTATTTCGCCGACCTGGCGTCGATGCCTCACGTCATCGTGGCGGGCGCGACCGGGGCTGGAAAAAGCGTGGGGCTGAACGTGATGCTGGTGAGCCTGCTCTTCCGGAGGACTCCGGAGGAGCTGAGGCTCCTGATGATCGATCCGAAGGTCGTGGAGCTCGCGCCCTTCGACCGGATCCCCCACATGCTCTTGCCGGTCGTGACGGACATGAAGCAAGCGGCGACCGCGCTCAAGTGGGCCGTCGACGAAATGGAGCGGCGCTACCAGCTTTTTGCCAATGCAGGGACGAAGAACATCACGACCTACAATGGCTGGGTCGAGCGCGTGCGGCGTGGCGACGCGAAGCCTCCGAAGGCAGCGGCGCGGGTGAGCGCCGTGGCGCATGACGGCTCGGAGGTGGAGGTCCCCGCGGCGCGAGATGGTTCGGACGCGGAGCTGCCCATGAAGCTCCCGTTCATCGTGATCGTGGTGGACGAGTTCGCCGATCTGATGATGCAGCAGGGCAAGGATGTGGAGGCGAGCGTCGCGAGGCTGGCCCAGAAAGCACGCGCGGCGGGCATGCACGTGATCCTCGCGACGCAGCGGCCGAGCGTCGACGTGATCACCGGGATGATCAAGGCGAACTTTCCGACGCGCGTGGCGTTCCGGGTCGCTCAGAAGGTGGACAGCAGGACCATCCTCGACGAGCAAGGCGCCGAGCACCTCCTGGGGCGCGGGGACATGCTGGTGAAGATGAACGGTGCCAACGACACGCGCCGCGTGCAGTGCCCGTTCTGTTCTGAAGAAGAGGTCCAGCGAATCACGGACTTCCTGCGCTCGCAGGGTGAGCCTGTCTACGACGAAGCGATCCTGCAGGCCCGTGACGAAGAGGACGAAGAGACCGACACCGCCGACTTGGAGAACGATGCGATGTACGACGCGGCAGTGCGTGTCGTGGCCGATACGCGGCGCTGCTCGACCTCGTGGATCCAGAGGAAGCTGGGGATCGGATACAACCGGGCAGCAAAGCTGGTGGAAGCGATGGAGAAGCGCGGCCTGGTCGGGCCTGCGAACGGAGCCAAGGACAGGGAGGTCTTGATCTCTCCAGTGTAGCTGCTTTCTTCCACCGGGCTTTCCGCGACGGGGATGCTGAAGTCCGGTGTGGCTCAGTGGACCATGCACCGCGCTTGCACTAAGAACGTTCCGTTCGCGTGAGGTGCAGGAAGATCGGGAGCCGCACTTGGTCGGGGTCGTGGACTGAGACCTCCTCGCGCCCATTTCTATCGGCTCGGTGAGACCCTGAACCCGAGCACTTTGACATTCCCGAGTACATGCTTCATGGAGCAGCAGGATGGCCGAGGAAGAGCAGCGCACCCGTCTCATTGCCGAGATTGCGAGCCTCCTCAGCAGTGAGCACGCCATGCCCCCGGAAGCTCGCGCCGCCGGCCTGACCCTCATTGGCTGGCTCGCCCGACGTATGCCGGGTGAGTTTGCCTCCCGCGCTGGCGTCGAAGAGATGGGAGCCTGCCTCGCGCTGGACAGCCCAGCGCAGCAGCAAGAGGGTCGACGCTCGAAGTGATCCGGTGTAGTTCCTGGCAAGAGGTTCGCGTACGTCGCCAGCCCTCTCGCGCCGGGTCAACACTCCTGAGCGGGTTCAACGACGCCTCCTCCACCCCGCAACGATGGATGGCGTATCCCTCCGAGTTTCCATGGTACGGCCTCCGGTAGGGCTGTGATAGGTGGTGCTCATGGCGGACCACATGGTGGCCCTCCCAGAACCGCATCCCGAGGACGACGAGGATGTCGTCTGGGGTCTGTCCACGGCGAGGACGCTATGGATGCGTGGCGAACGAAGCGACGCGATCGTGTGGCTGCGTCGCGCCGTCGATGCTGCTGACGCGGCAGGACAGACGTTTCGCGCTTCGGAGATCGGCCTGTGTCTGAGCGCGCTGCAAGAGGTCCTGGACAAGTGGCCTCCAGGCGCGGAGCCCCCCGCTGCAGGTCCGCTTTCTGATCTGCAGCCTCCCAACCAGAGCGCACCTGCGCGAGCCCCTGAGCTCTCGACGACCCCCGAGCCTGCAACCTCTCTGCCGCAGTCGTCGACGAACCTTGCGTCGCTCGCCTCCACAACGCCCGCACCACCCGTGTACACGCCCGCGCTGCCCGGCGAGGTCTCCGCGCACGCGCACCCTGTCCCCGCGTCGACAGCACGCTTCGCGTCTTCTCCGGCGGCCGTCTCTGGATCCGCTTTCCCGCCATCATCGCCTGAGATCGCGCGCGGGTCAGCGTCGAGCGGCCAGTTCCCGATCCCTGTACATCCCCGGGTCCCGACCTTTGGTCCTCCCGTGGCGCTGCCCCCCGATCCCCCCCCGTCGCCCCCCGGTGGCCCGGCTCCTGCGGGCGTTCACGACGGGGCGCAGGACCTCGCGTTTCCGGCACCCGCGCCTTCCCACCGCCCCGTGCCAGCGTCACATGCGACGAAGCCCGAATGGTCGCTGCCGTCCGTCCCGGCACCGCCACCTCACCACGATGGCGGCGACGGGGCGCACACCTCCTCAGGGGCACAGAGGCCTGTAGCCTCCACACATCCGCAACCGCCGTTTGCGGCATCGAGCCCGCCAGCGCCTCGCCAGGCGGCCCCCGCATCCATTCCCTCACGGTCTCTGAGCACCGCGCCGGAGGCTGGCGGTTCGCGTGGGCCCGCGAGCATCCCGCCCGCAGCCACGGTGCTCGTGAAGGACGTGGCAGCCCTCGATGGCGCTGCGGTTCCCCTCGCCTCACTGTCGACGGCGCCGCAAGCGCCCCAGGGAAGTTCTCCTGAAGGTGCGAGCGCAAGCCCTGCGCGCAAGCGTCAGCCCCGCGCCCCCATCCTCGATCCCTGGTCCGAGGACACCACCTCGACGCCGCGCCGACCCGCAGGCGAGGTGTTCAGCCGCGAGCAGAACGCTTTCCTGGTGACCCACCGGCCGCCTGTCAGTCAGACGGACGAGGAGGATGACCAGGTCGTCACCTCGGCCGCGCCGCTGACCGCGATGACCTTCTCGCAGAAGAAGAAGACCCCACGCGCTCAGTCTTCGATCGCACCTCCTGCAACGGGCGATGCGGGTCAGTCCGCTGCGGGCCGCTTGAGCGGCGTCGGGGGCTCCATTCCTCCGAAGCTGAGCAGAGATCGCGTCTCGGAGGCTCCGGCAGAGAAAGGAATGGCCCTCGACGTCCCAGGGATACCACCTCCCCCCTCGACAGTACGAGGGACACACCCCACGCTCGGCGCGTCGACAGCGCCTCCAGCCGCTCCTCCCGAGGGGTCGCCAAGGGCGCGCTCCATACCGCCGCCAGCATCCACCACACTGCCCGCGCAACCTTCTGCACCGGTGCAGGCGCCGATGGGAGTGGCTCCGTCGAAGGTCCCTCCTGCGCTGGAAGAGGCGCCGCAACCTCCTGCTGTCTCACCCTCCCTCGCGGCAAACTCGCGGCCTCCCGGCAAGCTCACCGTCGATCCGCAGTCGCGGCCATCCAGCCCGCCCCCGCAGCCCGCACAGTCGCCGCAACCATCGAGGACGAGGCCCTCCATTCCGGCGCCGGCGACACCGCAGCGTCAGCCCGCATCCCCCCAGACCAGACCACCGGCTGCTGGGGCATCTGCAACACCACCAGCCACCTCTGTCGAACCGCCGCCCGCTCCTCAGCCTCTCGCCCAGCCGGCGCCGGTCTCCATCGCCCCCTCTGCGCCGTCGCTGCCTCCGCGGCCCACCATTCCACCTGCGAAAGCCTCGACGCCGGGCACGCCTCCAGGCCACAAGCCTGCGTCGCCAGATCCGGCTGCATTGCCGCCTGTGGTGAACGGGGCAGCAGCCCCCACCAGGGTCACCCCTGGGCCCTCCGTCGGACAGGAGACCGCACCCGCACCTCGCGTGAAAACGCCCTCGCTGGCGCCCACGCCGTCGCCCCCTGCCCTCCCTGCGCTCGCGTCCACAGCTCCTGCCGCCACGACGCCGGTACCGGGTGCCGGGATGCCCACCGTCATGGCATTCGCGGCACCACAGGCTGCAGAGGCGACCGCCACCGCGGATGTCACCCGAGAGGGGCACTCCAGCAGACCACACGACCTCACGCGGAACAGGGAGTCGGTCGGCCCCGTTGCCGTCGCCCCCCTCCACCCCTCCTCCGCTCCGCATCTCACGCCGCCGCCGAAGCCCGAAGAGGCACCCACCGAGACGCTGTCCGCCGGGCTCACCGCGCACGATCTGGTGGGCCTGGACGCCTTCGCAGATTTGCCGGAGGAGATGCATGTACAGCTCGCGCGCAGTGCACGCGTCGAAGCACTGACGCCAGACGAAGAGGTCGCGGGATTCGGCGTCGCCCTGGTCCTCAGCGGCGAGGCATCGGTGTGCACCAGCATCGTGGACACGCCTGCCCTGCAAGCCGAGGGCGGGACGCTGGTGCCCTCCTGCGGGACGCTCGCGGAAGGCATGCCCCTCCGCGTCGTCGCTGGTCCCAAGGGCGCACGGGTCGCGGTGTGGGATCAGCCCGCCATCGACGAAGCGATCCGCGCCTGCCCGTGGGTCGTCGACGAGCTGCGGGAGGTGTCGGATCGGCTGCAGGCGTTCGCAGGAGCGACCATCGGCCCCCTCGGCGATCTCGAAGAGTCGCAGCTCCACCACGTCCTGGAGCGCCTGCGGATACAGGCCCTGGAACCCGGAGAGACCATCGTCCTCAGCGGCCACCCGGTGCCCGGGCTGGTGGTCGTGGGCGCCGGGACCGTGGAGTTCTTCGAGCAGGAACCCGGCCCGGCCTCTGCGGCTGCGAGGCCAGGCGACATCCTCTTCGCGAGCGCACTGCTCTCAGGGCAGGAATCTCCGGCCACGGCCCGAGCAGCCACGGGCGGCGCGCTGGTGCTCATCGGAGAACATCCCACGCTGCGCGCGCTCTTCGAGCAGTTCCCGGAGCTGCTTCACCTGCTCAGCACGGAGATCTAGACCCGCGCCGCCCCATGGGGACGGGCACACCCGGGACTAACGGGTCCCCTCGCCCTGGCCTCCCTTGTCGAGCTGCCAGACGAGCTCCGAGTTGCCCTGCGCGCCCGCGAACCGCAGACCGAACCACGTCGCGCGTTGCGAGATCGTCGGGCGCCCATCGGCGGTGGTGCGCGGGAAACGGATCCGAAACGCCTGCCGCCACACCGTGTTGTACGGGTAATAGGTGCGTTCCAGTGCGTTGGGCCGTCTCAGCGCGACGATCTCCTCGGGGGCGGTCTCGTTGCCCGTGTCGTCGATCAGGCGAACGATCCAGGCACTCTCGGGCTTGGTCAGGTCTGAGTGCCGCCGCTCGCCGCCCTGGATGGCCACGAAGAACTGGTGATGCTGCTGCGTCTCGGCGAGCGTCTTCTCCAGCAGCTTCTTTCGCTGGTCGATCGTGAGCCGGTAATCCTGAACGTACCGGGCCACATAGGCCCACCGAAAATCCCAACCCTCGAAGGTGGCCGTCGCCGTGAGGAAGTTCTCAAGCTCGGAGAGCGCGATCAGGTGCTCCGTGCGTGTCCACTTGCGAAGCACGCCCTCGTAGTCCGTACCGACATACTCGCGTGGTCCCTCGCGCAGGCTCACCGTCGTCGTCGAGCAGCCTCCCAGGACGAGCGACACCGCGAGCAAGAACCCCAGCCTGGATCGTCTCACGTCCGCCACGCCCCCACGGTATCCGGCGCTGCCATGAATTGCATCCCCTCACCGCTTCCCCTTCGACTCGAGCGCGTCCCTGGTCTCTGGCGAGACCTTTCGAGCGAAGCGACGGGGGAGCGAGCATCAGGAGTGCAGGGGCCGAGAGGCCCCTGACCCAGGGTATGCCGTACCTAGCTGCGGGGGCGCCAGCTCGGTTTGCCGAGCCTGGCCAGCTTCTCCTCCACCATGAGGTCCGCCACGCGGTAGGTGGGCGTCAGCGTCTTGCCGCTGCGCTCGGCGATCTCGTGGATGGTGTCGTAGATCTTCATCGTCCTCTCGCGCGCCTTGTTCAGATCGTAGCCCTCGACCTCCAGCGCCACGTTGATCAACCCACCGGCGTTGATCGCGTAGTCGGGTGCGTAGAGGATCCCGCGGGCGTTCAGGTCGTCACCGTGACGAGGCTCGGCGAGCTGGTTGTTGGCGGCGCCAGCGATGATCCCCGCCTTGATACGGGGGATGGTCTTGTCGTTCAGCGCCGAGCCCAGCGCGCAGGGCGCGAGCACCTCGCAGTCCACCTCGAAGATCTGTTCGAGGCTCACGATCGTCGCCCCGAACTCGCGCTGCGCCCGCTCCGCCTTGAGCGGGTCCACGTCGGCGACCGAGAGCCGCGCGCCAGCGGCGAACAGCTCCTTGCAGAGGTGGTAGCCCACGTGCCCCACGCCCTGCACGGCCACGTGGATGCCCTCCAGCGAGTCGCGCCCCAGCCGGATCTTCGCGCAGGCCTCGATCCCCCGCCGCACCCCCAGCGCGGTGAACGGCGACGGATCGCCCGAGCCACCGTTACGCTGGTCCACGCCGCACACGTGCTTGGTGGCCGTGCGGATGACATCCATGTCCTCGAGGCCGGTGCCCGAGTCCTCCGCGGTGATGTACCGGCCCCCGAGATCCTCGATGAAGCGGCCAAAGGCGAGGAACAGGGCAGCCCTGTCGAAGTGCGGCGTCGCCGGCCGCATCAGCACCGATTTCCCGCCGCCATGGGGGATGCCGGCGAGCGCCGCCTTGTAGGTCATGCCGCGGGCGAGCCTGAGCGCGTCCACGATGGCGTCTTCTTCTCGCGTGTAGGTCAGGAACCGGCAGCCACCCAGAGCCGGTCCGAGCCGTGTGTCATGGATCGCGACGATCGCGCGCAGCCCCGCACCGGCGTCGCGCTTCAGATGTACCTCACCGTAGTCGTAGTCCGTCATGCGCTCGAAGACGTCCACAGATGGCTCCTTTCAGGTCGTGCAGCGCCCTATAGCACGCCCCTCCCGGTACTCGTCCACGACGCGGCGCGCTACAGACCAGGCGCTGGATCGCTCCGACGGCCCGTGGGGAAGGTGAACCCGACGTTGAGCCGCGCGGCATAGTAAGTCTCGACCTCACCACGCAGCGGCGTCGCGAGAGGGAAGAGCATGCTCAGCGCCGGCTGGACGTAGGGGAACATGAAGCGGATGCTCGGCGAGATGGCGAACGCCGCGCGCTCTCCGTCATTGACCCTGGGGTCCGCCGTCAACTGGTACACCTCCCACAGCTCCAGCCCGAGACCGATGGCTTCCGTCGCGCGATAGCCGAAGTAGAACGTGGCGCGGGCGGTCAGGTCGTAGCGGGGCTCTTCGGGCATGAGCTCGCGGACCACCAGCGACCAGTCGAGGCCCTGGCGGAGCTGGAAGATGAAGGGTCCTGTCACCAGGCGGATGTCGAACCAGGGACGTGCGACCAGCGTCATGTCGGCGAAATAGGCAGCGTCCCAGGGGCGCACGGTGCGCGCGGCCTGGAGCACGTCCTGCTCTGCCCCGGTCAGGTTGCGCGGCGCTGGCAGGACGACCCCGAACCCTCCCCCTGACGCCAGCCCCCGAACGCTCGACCAGACCCCCCGCCCCCAGATCTCCGGGCTCCCCAGCAGGGTCTTGCTCCCCACGCCAGGCAGCGCGGCGGAGGCGATCTCGTGCGCTGCGCCGATGAACCACCGGCGTGGAACGAGCGGCAGCTCCAGCTCCCCGTGCGCGGACCATCCGTACGCCGAGCCGCCCGTGCTGGGTGGCTCAGGCTCGATGACCGAGACGGTCGTCTCGAACGTGAAGGTGAGATCGCGGCGGGTCAGACCCGGCAGGGTTGGAGGAGCGGGTGGATCGAAGACCGCTTGCTCCTCCGCGATTGCTCCGAGGGGGGGAGATCCCTGGGCGCTCGCGCTCGGCCCCGCGAAGAAGACCGTGAGCGCGCCAGCCAGGCACAGAGGTCGACACAGGCGCACGCGCCGACTTACTTCGTGCCCACGCCCAAATCGTTGAAAATCGTCACGTAGCTGACGAGAAGCACGAGGACGACGAAGCCCGCGAAGTGGATGCCCATCTCGAGCGTCGCGTTCGGGCGCCGCCGCGTGGTCGCCTCGTAGAGCAGGAACATCAGCCGCCCCCCGTCCAGCGCCGGGAAGGGGAGGAGGTTGAAGGCACCGAGGTACGCCGAGAGGGCACCGAGGAACTCCAGGTACTCGGACAGGCCGCGCTTCGCGGCGTTGGCGGTCTCCTCGATGACGCGCTTCGGGCCACCCAGCTCGCCTTGAACCTTCCCCGTGATCCACTGCCCCAGCCCCACGATGAAGTTCTTCACCACCGTCGGCGGCATGGTGATCGCAAGGACGGCGGCTTCCTTGGCCTGCACCGGCTCCTTCAGGAACCGGGCGCTGACCCCGATCTTGCCCTTCCCGTTGTCGTTCCTGGGCGTCACCGTCACGTCGAGACGGCTGCCCTCACGCTCGATGCCGAGGACCAGCGGCTTGTCGGGGTTCTTCGAGATGATCTCGGCCATCTTGTCGAAGTCTTTCACCGGAACGCCGGCCACCTCGACGATGCGATCTCCGTCGCGGAGCTGAGCCGCCGCGGCCGGCGAGTCGGCCACGATGTCCACGTCGTTGGATCGCACCACCTTGCCGTCGACGATCACGGGCTTGCCGCCGATCATCAGGCTGGCGAAGAAGAGCACGGAGGCGAAGAGGTAGTTCGCCGCGGGCCCCGCGAAGATCGCCACGATGCGCCCCAGCAGGCTGGCATTCGCGTAGCTGCCCTTGTCGTTCGGATCCACCTCTTCGAGCGGGTTCATCCCGTCGATCTGGACGTATGCCAGAAGGGGGATCATGGCGAACTGGAACACCGTCGGCCCGTGCCGCTCCGGGGAGTGCCGCCACAGGCGCAGGCGGACCTTGCCCGCGGCCGTGGTGAACCAGAAGAAGCCGTCTTCCGGGATGATCTTGAAGAACGTCGGGCCTACGCCGATCGAGAATTTGAGCACGCGCATCCCGTAGGCGCGCGCGGCGAAGAAGTGTCCTGCTTCATGGACCACCATCAGCAGGGCGAGCCCCACGAATCCTAGAACGATGTACCAGGCGGCCATTTCCCTGGAGTCTAACCGGGGCTGCGACCTTCCGCACGAGGCAAGCGCCAGGGTGCCGGGCGGGCGCCGGGCACGACGCGCCTGCCGAGGGGCCTCGGGCGAATTCAGCCCTGGTGACGCGAGGCCCGGGCGGCGGCCAGACCGCACACTTTCGACGGTTTGCGGGAACGGGGCCGGACAGCCGCCGGGAGCGCGTCAGTTTGGCTCAATGCATCAAGACGTCAGCGCCCCACGAAGAACGAAACGCCGAAGGTCACGAAGGGCAGGCCGGCGCGGAGGGTGAGCGCAATGTCGTCGTTGAAATGGTAGCGACCGCCGAGCATGAAGGCGGGGTCCAGGTAGACGTCGCGGAAGAAGCCGTCGTTGCGCATCACGAGGCCGACGTCACCGAACGCGCTCCACTTGTCGTTGAAGAAGAAGTTCCACTGGAGCGTCACCGGGACCCATGCCCAGAAGTCCTCCCGGCAGTAGCGACAGTTGGTGAGGTCCACCCCGAAAGAGATCGCGACCGTGTTGTTCAGCTTCGGAATGAACGCTGGATCGGCCAGCTCGATCGAGGCCCTGAACCCTGCGCCGAACTCCGGATCGCCGAAGGAGCGGAAACGCCGACCACTCGGAGCGCCAGCGTACTGGTAACGCCAGAAGATGGTGTTGAGGTGAGGCTCCAGCTCTGCCCGGTACTGCGGATGATCGGTGGGGTTCCTGATCGACGCGACCGCCTCCGGGGCGAGCGTGAGACAGGCGGCGGAAGCGAGCGCGGTACTTGCGAGGAGCGTAAGCGCCTTCATTCCTCACTACGTAACAGAGGTTCGGCCTCCCGGGAAAGCACGTGTGCGCGCCTCCGCGCCGTGGCTGAAGTGCGAAACGCTCGCCGTCCCGTGCGAATCGGTCTACCTGCACGGCGTGCGCTGGCGTTGTGTCTCTCCTGCGCCCGTGCGGAGGATCGGCAGGTTCCTGGTCGGGGCGATCCTGCTTTCCGTCAGCACCAGCGCGGGGGGGCAGCCCCTCGTCGCCCAGGACACCGGCGCAATCGAGGTGACGGTACGCGGCGACGTCTCCGGCGGCTACGCGACGCGCGCCTCGGTCGACGACAGCCCTCGCCCCGCCGTGGACGCAGCGTCGGTCCTCTCGGGGCTCCCGAGCGTGCACGTGCGGCGCCTGGGCGCCGACGGCTCCTTCGGCACGCTCTCGGTGCGCGGCGCGGCCTCGTCCCAGGTCGGCGTCTTCCTCGGCGGCATCCCGCTGACGAGCGCCGCAGATCCCTCCCTTGACCTTGGCGCGCTGCCCCTCTGGCCTGGCGCTTCCTTCCGGGTACACCGCGGCTTCGCCCCCGCCTCGCTCGGCACCACCGGCTACCTCGGCGGCGTGCTCGCCATCGAGCCCCCCTCCGTCACCGACGGTGAGCGCACCTCTTGGTGGACCGCCGCGGGATCCTTTGGTGCCCTCAAGCTGCGCGCTGGAGATCTGCGCCGCGAGGGCCGCGTCACCATCGCGGCCGGGGTGTCTGCCGCGCGCGCCGACAACGACTTCTCCTTCGAGCTGGCCGACCCCATCACCCGAGCGACCCGCGAGGTCCGCCGGAACAATGCGGGGTATGCCTCGGCGAGCGGCATCGCCCGGGTCGCGGTGGATTTCTCGTGGGGCTCGGTGGGCACCCTCGTCTTCGGCGACGCGCGCCGGCTGGGCCTCCCCGGGAGCGCCGACAGCCCCACCACCGCCTCGCGCCTGGAGACCTCACGCATGGCGGTCGGCGTCGATGTCACCGCGCGGACGGGGGCTCAGGGTGCAGCGCGCGCGCTCGCGTGGGTGCGCCACGAGAGCAGCGCGTTCACCGACCCTCTCGGCGAGCTGGATCCGCTCCACCCGGGTGCCGTCGTCGAGGAAGCCATCCGCGCCGCCGGCCTGCAGATCGGATGGCGAGGGCGACCGGCGGCGCCCCTCACCCTGGGCCTCGTCGCCGACGCGCGCATCGAGCAGTTCGATCCAGGCGATACCGCGCAGATCGAAGCGCACCGCGTCGCGGGAGGAATCGGCTTTGACCTCGTCTTCCGCCCGGAGATCGCCCGGTGGCCAGGCCACCCCTTGAGCCTGACGGCCTCCGCCCGCATCGACGCGCGCAGCGATGACGCCGACAGAGCTCCCTCTCGCGAGATCGCGCCGAGCGGACACCTCGGCGCAGCGCTCAGCCTCTCTCCGGCGGCGGTGCTCGCGGTCCACCTCGGCGCCCTCCGCCGCTCGCCGGGCTTTGTCGAGCTGTATGGCGACCGCGGCACCCTGCGTGGCGACCCGGGCCTCCGACCGGAGCGCGCGCTCTCGATCGACGCCGGCGTTCACGGCGATATCGGCACCCCTCACCTCCAGCTCGGCTACGAGATCGTCGCCTTCGCCACCGAGGCCCGAGACCTCATCGCCTTCGTCCCCCTCGGGCGCAGCACCTTCCGCGCCGAGAACCTCGACCACGGCACGCTGCTCGGCGCGGAGGCCTCACTCCTGCTCAGCACCCGCCGGCTCCGCACCTCCATCAGCTACACCCTGCTCAGCGCGCGCAACACGGGCGACGACCCGCTCACCACGGGCAGACAGCTCCCCGGACGACCCGCGCACGACCTCGCCTACGACGCCGCCTACCGCTTCGGACCCCTGGTCCTGCGCTACGGCCTCGACGCAGTGGCCGGCACCACCGTCGACGAAGGCGGGACCATCGTGCTGCCGCCGCGTGTGCTCCATGGTGTGGGCGCGGCGCTCGACGTACCGCGCGTCCCCGGGCTCCGCGCCAGCCTCGACGTGGACAACCTCTTCGACCTGCGCACCCTGCACACGGAGTCACAGCTCACCTCCCGCGCCGTCCCGCTGCCGCTCAGCGACTTCCTCGGCTTCCCGCTCCCCGGTCGTGCGCTCTGGGCGACGCTGCAGTGGAGCTTCCGCCAGGGCGAATGACACCCGACGCCGATCGCGGTATCCACGAAGGTTCCGGAGCCGAGCATGCGTGACAGAGCGTGGAACCTGATCGTGATCCTGTGGGCGCTCGCGCCTGCCTGCAGCCCCGTGATCCAGGTGCCCGGACCGCCGCCTGACCAGGCCCCCCCGGTCCCGCGGCCCGTAGGCACCTCCCCCATCCCTGGGGGCACGCTGCCGAGATCGGGCGCCAATGCCACCGCCTTCGTGCGCACCCAGGACTCCGACCACTGGGTCTCTCAGACGATCCAGCTCCAGAACCGGTACAGCCGGGTCCTCGTCGTGGGGCAGCCCGCGCCGCAGACCATCCGGGTGGCGCACACCTCGTTGAATGCGCGCGACGCTGCCAGCAGCGCCGGTGAGCCTGTCGAGTACCCGGTCACCCAGAGCTTCGCGACCCTCCAGGAGGCTGCCAACCAGTCACGCGGTGGCGATCTCATCGCGGTCCTCCCCGGCAGCTATGTCGGCTTCGTGCTGGGCGACAAGCCGAGTGCTGGCGACGGCAACTACATCCACGTCAAGGCGCTCGGCGCGCCGGGAGAGGTGATCATCGACCGACCGGCGCTCGAGGATCCCAACTGGATGATCTACCTCCAGGCGGCCCATCACGTGGTCATCGAGGGATTCAACGTCGCCGGCTCCAGCCTGCCGAAGCAACCGCAACCCCAGGGTCAAAGGCGCGCGCCGCGCGCCGGGATCATGATCGACGGCACGTTCGGCCGGACCGGCAAGCTCGCCCACCACATCGTGGTGCTCGACAACTTCTCCCACCACCACCTGGAGTGGGGGTTGCACGCCACCGACAGCCACACCGTGCTCCTGCAGGGCAACCTCTTCGCGCACTCCGCCGAGGAGCATGGGGCCTATGCGTCCGACGGCTCGGACAACTGGGTGGTCCGCCGCAACGTCTTCTTCGGCAACCACGCGTGCGGCTTCCAGGCCAACCTCGACCCGGAGTCCTCGCTGGAGGAGCTGCTCACCCACGCCTCCTTCCGCGGCTACCCGCGCGAGGCGACGCGCGCGTGGGCCGAGGAGCTCCTCAGAACGGCCACCCAGCGCTTCGGCGAGCACGGCTTCCCCGATGGGCGCGGGGTGAACTTCATCATCGAGGAGAACGTCATCAACGGGAACAACCAGGCAGGTGGCGCCGCGATCAACGCCGCGGGCCTCTCCGAGTCCCTGATCCAGAACAACCTCATCTACAGCAACGGCTCGGCGGGCATCGCGCTCTGGAACGACGACAACATCTACGACGAGCCGCTCGTGAAGTCCGCGCCGCGCAACGCCGCCCAGGTGACCGGCCCGGAGACGCTCCCGCTCTGGGGCTGCCAGAACGTGATCCTGCGCAACAACACCGTCCTGATGAACCGCGCCGGACGTGGGGCGATCCAGTGCGGCCCCGGCAGCTTCGGGTGCCGCATCCGCAACAACATCCTCATCAACGACGGTTCCACCTCTCTGGACATCGCGCCCACCGCCATTTACCGGCTCGACGCCAGCGACAACGTGCTGAACCAGATCGTGTACGAGGGCACCGCCCCGGCCCTTAAGAGCCTCGCCATCTCGCTCCCCGAGACCCGCGCCACCCTCAACATCACCCGCGCCCGCCTCGCCAGCGAGTTCGTGAAGGCCGGCGACGAGCCGTGGGTGATCCTCGAAGGCAAGTGGTGGAGGCTGAATCCCGCGCGCCCCGATTTCCGGCCGAAGCGCGGCGCCCCCTTGCTCACCGCCAAGGGAGACGCGCAGGAGCTACCGGCCCGTGACCTGCTCGGCGTGAAGCGAACGACGCCCGGCATGGGCGCACTCGCGCCAGCGACCGAGTAAGCCGAGCGCGCCTCAATCCAGGAGCCCGAGCCACCTGCCAGCTTCCACCAGGTCGCGGACGCACACGTCTGCCACCGCCTCGAACCCTCGCCCTTCCCACGACCCCTCGGGCACGGCGACCACGATCATCCCCGCGGCGCGCCCCGCCGTCGCTCCGGCGAGCGAGTCCTCCAGCACCGCGCACCGCGCCTCCGGTACCCGCAGCTCCGCGGCTGCCTGCAGGAAGATGTCCGGCTCCGGCTTCAGGCGCTCCACGTCCTCTCCTGTCACCACCGCCCCGAGCCGCGGCCGCAACCCGAAGCGCTCCACCACGGCCCCCACCAGCCGCCGCGGCGACGACGACGCGAGCGCCAGCCCCACGCGCCCCTCTGCCGCGTCGAGCAACACCTCTGCGCCAGGCTTCAGCCGGAGATCTCCCACCCGCTCCACGAACCTCTCCATCACCCAGGCCGCGTCCCGATCGAGATCCAGCGGAAACCCGAACCGCTTGCCCATCTCGGCGAGCGTCGCCCTGAGCCCCCGCCCGAGGCAGCTCACCGCGTCCGCCTCGGTCCAGGCGAAGCCCCGATCCCGGCAGAACCCCTGCTCCAGCTCGAACCAGAGGGGCTCCGAGTCCACGAGGAGCCCGTCCATATCGAGAAGAAGTGCCCCGATCTCGCCTCTGGTCATGGCGCCTCTCTAGCGCACGGCGGGAGGCGCTGCCCGCCAGAAGCATCGGCGGCTCCACCCTGCTGCCGCGTGAACCGCCTCCTCCACCCTCCTGAAGCGCCCGCTCAGGCTGCGAAAAACGCCCGCTCAGGCTGCGAACAGGCGCTCCACCAGAGCTACGGGCCGATCTCCCTGCAGCACCCGCTCCAGCGCCTCGAAGGTGCTCGACTGCACCCCGCGCGCGCGCGCGAACTGCACCACCCGCGGGATCAAAGGGATGGCTTCCACGCGCAGCCGTGCCTCCGCGACGGCATCCTCGATGGACCGCCCCCGCGCCAGCGCGCGCCCCAGCACCACCTCGGGCCGATCTTCCAGGCCGATCGATGCGAGCAGATCCCCGTAGCCGCCGAGCCCCAGCATCGTGCGCTCCTCGGCGCCCGCCGCTGCCGCGATCCGCGCCGCCTCCTCCACGCCCCGTGAGATCAGCGCGGCCACGAGCCCCGGCCCCGCGCCGCCCCCTTCGGCGAAGCCGACCCCCACCGCGAGACACCCCACCAGCGCCGAGGCCCACTCCAGCCCCCGCAGGTCCGGCGTGCCGTGCACCCGCAGCCCGCTCGACTGAAACGCCTCGCTCACGGCCGCGAGCACCTCGGGGAACGCAGAGCCGCAGACCATCGCCGACGGCATCCCCCGCAGCAGCTCCTCGGCCTGCACGGGCCCTCCCAGGGCCCCCACCCGCTTCACCGGCGTCTCCTCGCGGACCAGGTCCGACATCGTCTGCAGCTCGTCGCCGGTCAGCCCCCGCACCCCGTGCACCACGGCGTGACCACCATCGAGGTGATCGCCGAGAGCGCGCAGCGCCGCGCGGGCCGAGCTGGAGGGAACGGCCACGATGAGCAGCCGCGCCCGCGCCACGCGCGCGTACTCGCGCGTCAGCTCCGGCCGGTTCTCACCGTTCCCGTCGCGCAGCTCTGGCTGCTCGCGGCGCGAGAACAGGATCACCTCTGCGCCTGCCCGACGCGCCGCGCGCGCCAGCGCCACGCCCCAGGGACCGCCGCCGACCACCCCCACCTTGATGCGCTCACGCCCGCTCACGCCGCACCTCCCACCGCTGCATCCTGCGCCGACGCATCGAGCTCCGGGGTGACACCGACCTCGCGCGCCGCACCGATCGGCGGAGGGGGTGGGCGCACCCCGAGCCCCGCCGGCATCCCCGACGGCGCGATCACGTCCCAGGCCACCCCGTGGGCCGCGAGCCGGTTCTGGTAATAGAACAGCAGGTTCGTGTCGCAGATGGCGATCCCCTCGGACCGTGACGCGAGCACCGGCGCGGCGTGGTAGCCCGCGAAGGCGCGCAGCGCCCGCTCCACCAGATCGCCCCCCGTGCCGTACCGCACGTCATGGCCCAGGCGCACGCACCCCTGCGCCTCCAGCGCGCGCAGGCGCTCCCGCAGGGCCACCACCTCCCGGGCCAGGTCATCGCGCGGGATCACCGTCTCCCGCTGCCGCAGCACCTGGAACAGGTCTGCCCTCGGCGTCTGCTGCCGGAGCCACGCGATCACCGCGGTCGCCACCACGTGGGTCGCCATCACCACCGTATCTCGCGCGTAAGCCCGGCAGATCTCCTCGCCCAGGTCGCGCGCATACTGCGCGTCGCGCGCGTGGTCGATGGTCACCTCGCCGCGCAGATCGCGCACGTAGGTCGCCGGATCGACCTCGCGCCCGCGCAGGTCGTACGACCGCCCCTCGGCGTCGACCCGGTTCCCGAAGGGATCCATCGGCGCCGAGAACCGGATCACCACCGCCCCGTCCATGCCGAGCAGCTTGCGCATGAATGCCGCCACCCGCCCCACCCGGGTGGACTCGTCGTCCTCGATGATGAACCGCCCCTTGCCCGCGTCGGAGAGGAAGTCCGCGATCAGCGTCTCCGCCTCCAGCGTGATCAGGTAGTTGATCGTCGCCGGCACGAAGAAGATCCGCCGCTCTTTCCCCGCGAGCAGCGTCCGCGTGTAGGCCTCGAAGGCGCTGCCCACCAGCCCGAGCTTCAGCCGCCGCTCCACCCCGCCCGAGCGCGAGCGCGTCCCGCCGGGGAAGAACAGCGAGTGGTAGCCGCGCTCCAGGAGCGCGCACGAGTAGGTCTTCAGCACGTCCTTGTACAGCGTGTGCCGGATGCGCCGATCCACCCGGTACGCGCCGAGGTTGTGCATGAAGAACGACAGGATGGGATTGGTGAACAGGTTCTTGCCTGCCCCGTACGTCGCCGGGGGCAGCCCCGCCCGCTCCAGCGCGTAACCGAACACGATGGAGTCCATGTTCGACAGGTGGGTCGGCACGTACACCGCCGTCCCGACGCGCACGAGCTGCTGCAGCGTCTCGATGGGCCCCTCCACCACCACCTTGTCCGCCAGCGCATCCAGGCTGATCAGCTCGCGCGGATCCCGGGCGAGCGTCGCGAGCTTGCGCGGTGAGAGCAGCGCCGTCACCAGCGGCGGCACGAGCCGGGTCGACACGTCGTAGACCCGCGCGTCGAAGTTGCCCGCCACATCCCAGGCGATGCGCTCGGCGTGCTCGCGCAGCAGGCGCTGCCGCTCGCCGTCCGCCATCCGCCCGATCGTGCGCGCGACCCGCTGCCACTCCGCGAGCTCCCGCGCGTCCTCCGGCGACTTGGAGGCCTCCAGGCGCTTCACCTCGTGGTAAGCCGCGTCGTTCAGCGCGAGCAGGGGCTCACGCGTCGCGCTCATCACCCGGTGCACTACCTCGTGGACGATCGCCCCTCGGGCGTCGTTGAAACCGAAGATCGGGGCGCTGCGGTTCATGCCCCCATTGGTACAGAATCCGCAGCAGCGAGGCGAGAGCTACCGAAACGAATCCTTGGCCCGGCGCACGGCGGCGAACACCTCGGCACGGCCATCACCCGGAAAGCGCGCGCGCACCGCTGACGCATCGCACCGCAGAAACGGGTTCGTCTCCAGCTCCTCGCCCATCGTCGACCCCACCGTCGGCTCCCCGCGCTCCCGCGCCTCCTGCGCTTTCGTGAGCTTGCGCGAGATCGCCTCGTTGTCGGGCTCCACCGTGTGCGCGAACCGCAGGTTGTTCACGGTGTACTCGTGGCCGCAGAACACCCGGGTCGACGGGGGCAGCGCTGCCAGCTTGCCGAGCGACGCCACCATGCCCTCCGGGGTGCCCTCGAAGAGCCGCCCGCACCCGCCGATGAACAGGGTATCGCCGGTGAACACCGCGTCCTCCACCTGGTACGACACCGCGCCCAGCGTGTGACCCGGGACGTGCAGCGTCGTGAATTCCAGCCCGGCCGCGCGCACCACCTGTCCTTCCTCCACCCGCTCCGTCTGCGCCGGCACCCGCCCGGCGTCGCTCGCGTGCGCGTACACTGGCAGCTCTCCGAGGCGCGCCCGCAGCCCCTCGTTGCCGCCGACGTGATCGTGGTGGTGGTGGGTGTTGAGGATGGCGACGAGGCGCAGCCCCTCCGCGTCGAGCGCCCGGAGGACAGGCTCGCTCTCCGAGGGATCGACGACGATCGCCTCGTCGCTCCCCTCGCGGTGGACGAGGTACGCATAGTTGTCGCTCAGGCAAGGGATCGGCAGGATGCGCATCGCCCCAGGAAACCCGCGGCGAGGCTTCTTGCCAAGAGAACTCAGAACCCAGGGTTCTCCACGCCCCCGTGTACGCTGCGCCGCGGGGTCGCCGAGGGCCTGGCGTTGAGTGCCTTCGCCGCCTGGGCAGCCCGCTCGGCCCGCGCTTGCTCCTCGGCGGCGAGGCGCGCTTGCTCCTCGGCCTTGAGCCGCGCTTGCTCTGCGGCAGCCGCCTCTTCCTTCAGCTCCGCGAGGCGCCGCTCCACCCGCGCAAGGCTCGCGACGACCGCGCTCGACGACCGCGCCGCCATCGGCACGGTCTCGGACCGCCACTGCGTCGCGGCGAGCACCCCGCCGGCAGCCAGCACCGCCGCCCCCAGCGCGACGCCCACCACCACACCCGGCCGCGAGCGCGCCCCGCGCCCCTTCGACCAGCTCCCCTCAGTGATCATCCCGAGGCGCCCGCTCCGGCTCGCGCCGCTCGCGCCTACCGAGAGCGACGGCGACGAGCCCATCGACCGCCGGGAGCCCCCCATCCCGTGCCGCACGTCCGCCGGCATCGCCGCGAGCGCTGCCTCAAGGCGCTCTGCCAGCTCCCGCGCCTGACCGATCCGCTGCGCCCGGTCCTTGGTCAGCATCCGGTCCACCACCGCCGCGAGTTCGGGGGGCACCTCGGGCGCCACCGACCGCAGCGGCGCGTGCGGCTGGGTCATGATCGCCACCATCAGCGCGTTGTAGTTTGCGGCCACGAAGGGATGCTGCGCGGTGAGCGCCTCGTAGAGCATCACCCCGAGCGACCAGATGTCGCTCCGGCCATCGATCTCTTCCTCCCCGCGCGCCTGCTCCGGGCTCATGTACGCCGGCGAGCCGAGCACCGCCCCCGACATCGTGCGGATGTGGTCCGCCTCCTTCGCGCCCGACGCCTTCGAGACGCCGAAGTCCAGGATCTTCGGCACGATCTCGCCCGTGGGTTGCCGGGCGAGGAAGATGTTCCCCGGCTTCAGGTCGCGGTGCACCACCCCGCGCACGTGCGCCTCTTCCAGCCCCCGCGCGACGAACGCCATCCACTCGGCGGCCTCGGCAGGGGGCACCGCGCCGGCCGTCTTGAGGCGCGTGTCGAGCCCCTCGCCCTCCAGGAGCTCCATCACGATGTAGGGCGCGCCGTCCTCCGCCTGGCCCATATCGAACACGTCGACCACGGCCGGGTGCCGGATCTGGCCGCAGACCCGCGCCTCCTGGAAGAAGCGCTGGAGCGCCTCCCGGTTCTTCGACAGCTCGGGGAGCAGGACCTTGATCGCGAAATCGCGGTGCGTCAGCTCATTGCGCACTGCCCAGACGCTCCCCATCCCCCCCGACCCGAGCGGCCGGAGCAGCCTGTATTTGCCGGAGATGAGGTCACCGGGTTTCACGGGGTGCGATCAAGGTCGGCGAGCGTGAGCGTGGAGCGAGCGCGAACGCCCGGGCGCTCGCGCTGGGTGCGACAGGGACGGGAATCAGTTCTTCCGCTGCTGCGCCGCAGCGAGCTGCTGCTGCTGCTGCTGCAGGAACTGCGCGACGAGGCGCGAGCGCTCGATGGCGAACTGCTTCACGTCCTTGCTGGGCGAGCCGGCGAGGGCGTTCAGGAGCTTGGTGACCCGCTCGATCTGGCGCGACTGGAAGAGCGCCTCGAAGTAGTTGTTCGCCAGCCGCACGTCGCGGCTCATCTTCGACTCGTGCGGCTGGAGCAGCCGCATCACCGCCTCGAGATCACCCTTCTGCCCGTAGAGCGCCGACAGGCAGAGCAGCGCGAGCGGCTCGTCGGGGTTCTTGTCGACGGCCTTCTTCGCGTACTCCACCGCCTTCTCCCGGGTCTCTTCCTGGCCCGCGTAGAAGCCCTGGATGGCGATGAAGGGCGCCGGGTTCTTCTCGGGCGCGAGCTTCTCGAGCTCCTTCGCGGCCTCCTCCTCGTTGCTCTGCTTGGCGATGTGCTGGAACAGGTAGGCCCACGCGTCGATGCAGCCCGGATCGATCTGGATCGCCTTGTCGACGAACTCCCGCTCCTTCGCCGGATCCTCCTTCTGCTGGAAGAGCTTGGCGAGGTGCAGCGAGGGGTAGGGGTTGTTCTTCAGGAGGTTCTGCGCCCCCTTGAGCGTCCCCTCCGCCTTGTCGAGCTTGTCCTGCGAGAGCTGCGCGATGCCGAGCGCCAGCCAGTCCTCGCCGTTGCCGCCCTTGGCGACGATCTTGGTGAGGACCTGCTCAGCCCGGGGCAGGCGGTTGTACTTGAGGAGCTCCTGCGCGTAGACGCGGCCCCGGTTTAGGTCGTCCTGGCTCTCCACCCAGTGCTTCTCAAGGCCCGCGAGGAGGTCTTCCAGGCCGATGGCGATGGGGCGCCCCTGGTCGTCCTGGACCTGCACCGCCGGACCGTTGAAGCCGAGCAGCTTCCACATGTCCTCGATGGCGAGAGCCGTGGGGCCCTTCTCCAGCATCTCCTTCAGCTCATCGGTGGGCTTGTTGATCGGGATCACCACCATGGCGTTGTTGGGCACGCCGCTCGGGAACGCGCTGACCGGCGCGACGATGGCCGCTCCGCCCGAGATCTGAAGCCCTGCCGCTTGCTGCTGCTGATCGTTGCCCGTTGCCATGGTCGCTGCTCCGGTGTTTCCCGCCCAGGCGCGCCGCACCGTGGGGATAGCCCAGCCCCGCTTGAGACCCCGAGCCCGGGTGGCGCGGACGATCCGGGGGGTGGAAGGGGCGCGAACGCTAGCAGGGAGGGACCAGCCGGGCAACGGGGGAGCTTTCGTCGTCATCTCGACCTTTTTGCGACCTAGTCGCGACCTTGTTCGACGTGGTGGCGGGCTGGCGGGCAGCGCCCCCGGAGCGGCCTGCCGGACCTCCGTGGCGCGTCTGCGCGTCCCCCCACCCGGGAGTCTAATACAGGCTGGTCTGGCAGGCATCACGTCCGCCGCGCCGTCCGCCGTACGCCCGCCGTACGCCCGCCGTAGCACAGAGCGTCGCGCGGCTCCGGGAACCGCTCCGCGCGGATCACCCCTCCGAAGCCGCGCTCTCCTCGGCCCCACCGCGCGTTACGGGCGTGACGCGCGTGACCTCGCCCTGCATGTCGCCCCCGCGCAGCCGCTCCGCGAGGTGCGTCCGCCGATCCTCGCGCCGCGTCTCGGCGAGCGCCAGCGACACCGCGCGCGGGTCCGCCACCAGCACCACCAGCCGCTTGCCGCGCGTGACCGCCGTGTAGATCAGGTTCCGCGACAGCATCACGAAGTGCTGCGTCAGCACCGGCACGATCACCGCCGGGTACTCGCTCCCCTGGCTCTTGTGGATGCTCGTCGCGTACGCCAGCGTCAGCTCGTCGAGGTCCCCTTCCTCGTAGTCGACCTCCCGCTCGTCGAAGCGCACCCGGAGGTGCCGATCCTCGGCGTTCACGTCGACGATGAACCCCACGTCGCCGTTGTACACCTCGCGGTCGTAGTCGTTCCGGAGCTGCATCACCTTGTCGCCGAGCCGCAGCGTCTTCTGCCCGCGCGTCACCGACGGACCGTCGGGGTTCAGCGCCGTCTGGAGCGCCACGTTGAGCGCCATCGCCCCGGCCTCCCCCTTGTGCATCGGCGTCAGCACCTGCACGTCGCGCCGCGGATCCAGCCCGAAGCTGCGCGGGATCCGCCGGGTCACCAGGTCGAGGATCGCCTTCGCCGCGTTGTCGGCGTCCCGCCGCTCGATCACGTAGAACTCCCCGCCTGGCCCCTCGGCGCCCTCGGGCTTCTCGCCGTCGTGGATCCGGTGCGCGTTCTGCACGATCAGGCTCCCCTCGGCCTGCCGGAAGATCTGCGTCAGCCGCGCCGTGGGGATCTCGCCCGAGCGGATCACGTCCCGCAGCACGGCCCCGGCGCCCACCGAGGGGAGCTGGTCCACGTCGCCCACCAGGATCAGCCGCGCCCCCTTCGGCACCGCCTGCAGGAGCGCGTCGGCGAGCGTCAGATCGAGCATCGACGCCTCGTCCACGACGAGCGCGCCAGCGTCGATGGGCCGCTCCTTGTTCCGGTTGAACTTGCGCTGCTTCGGGTCGAACTCCAGGAGCCGGTGCAGCGTCACCGCCTCCTTCCCCGTCGACTCGCTCATCCGCTTGGCAGCGCGCCCGGTCGGCGCCGCGAGGCGCGTTCGCACCGCTGCCCGGTCCAGGCACGACAGCACGGCCCGAACGATGGTCGTCTTGCCGACCCCCGGCCCCCCCGTGATCACCATCACCTTGCTGCGCGCGGCGAGCGCGATCGCCTCCCGCTGCGCCGGTGCCAGCGCCACCTTGGCCTGCGCCTCGAACGCCGCGATCGCCTCTCCGGCCGCCGCGACGAGCCTGTCGCCCCCGAGCACCTCCGTGCGCAGGAGCGCCTGCAGCCGGTGCGCGAGCCGCACCTCGGCCTCGTGCAGCTCCCGCGGGTACACCGCCACCTCTCCGCTCGCCAGGGTCTCGACGCGCACGTGCCTGCTCTGCGTCAGCGCGTCGATGGCGTCCTCGGCCTCCGAGGGCTGCCGCTCCAGCATCCCCGCCGCGAGCGCGGCGAGCTCCGCCCGCTCCGTGTACACGTGCCCCCGCGTCGACAGATCGCTCAGCATCTGCAGGACGCCGGCCTGTGCCCGCTCGGGCGAGTCCTCGCGGAAGCCGATCGACCGCGCCAGCCGGTCCGCCGTCTTGAAGCCCACCCCCCACACATCGAGCGCGAGCCGGTACGGCGCCCGCGAGACCACCTCGATCGCCTTGGGCCCGAAGCGCTTGTAGATGCGGCTCGCGAGCGACGGCGAGGCGCCGTGGGCCTGCAGGAAGATCATGATCGCGCCCACGGCCCGGTGCTCGGCCCAGGCCTTGGCGACGGCCTGGATCCGCTTGACGCCGATGCCTGGCACCTCCGAGAGCCGCTCGGGTGAGCGGTCGAGCACCTCCAGCGTCTCGGCCCCGAAGACCGCGACGATGCGCTGCGCGAACGCGGGCCCGATCCCGGGCACCATGCCCGAGCCCAGGTACCGTTCCAGCCCCTGGATGGTGGTGGGCGCGATGGGCAGCAGCGTCTCGACCCGGAGCTGCTCGCCGTGCTTCGAGTCACGCTCGTACTTGCCCGTGGCCCGCACGCGCGTCCCCGGGGGCGCCGGCGGCATCACGCCCACCCACACCTCCGGCGGCTGCCCCGGATCCACCACCACCCGCACCACCCGAAACCCCGTCTCCTCGTTCTCGAAGGTGATCCGCAGGACCTCTCCCTCCAGCGTGACCGGCCCATCCCCGGCCACCACCCGCTGGGTGAACAGCGCCGGCTGACGCGGCCCCTGCGGACGCGCTGTCGCGACCGCGGCTGGCCTCGCCCCCGTCGGCGCCGTGCTCCGCGCGTGAGGCAACGCGGCCTTGCTGCCCGTGCGCGCCGCGCCCGCCTTCCCCGCGCGCGATGGACGTGAAGGGGACCGCTCACCAGCGCCGGCACGTCCAGCGCGGCCGCTCGGAGGACGCGGAGGCACGGCCGCAGCATGGGCCCATGCTGTGCTCGGGGGCAAGGGGGCCAGGGCGCGCAGCCATGCACCCCATGGGTTCCCTCACCGTGTCGATCGGGTAACATGGCCCGCCATGCCGCGGTGGTCGCTCGGGATCATGCTCCTCCTCGCTGCCTGCGCGGCCTGCACGTCAGCCTCGTGGAGCGCGACGAGGCCTGCGGCCGGCCCTCCCCGCCTCGAATTTTCGGCACACGGCGGGGGCGACGAGGAAGCCCTCGCAGCAGCCGGAGAGGGCATCACGGACGGCGTCCCCCACGACGCGGACGAACTCGCCGCGCACGAGCCGGACGATGCTCACGAGGACCACGACGACGGCGAGGACCCCGAAGAGGACATCGACGCCTCCGTCGAGCACGCCCCGGCCGACGGCGGCAAGCCCACGGCGGCGCGCTCGCCCCTCACCGACCTGAGCGACGCCGACATCGAGCGCATGCTGCGCGAGGACCCGGCCTCCATCGGCTGCCTCTCGCTCGGCGCCACCAACGCCGGGCGCCTGTTCAACGGCGTGCAGATGCCCGAAGGCGAGGGCTGGAAGCACCTCTCCCCGGCGCAGGCCTGGGGCACGCAGGAGACCGTCGACTTCCTGATCCGCGCCATCACCGAGACGCGGCGCCAGCATCCCGACAGCCCGCCGCTCTACCTCGGCCACATCAGCGCCCGGAACGGCGGCCCCCTCTCCCCGCACGTGAGTCACCAGGCGGGACGCGACGTCGACATCAGCTACTACCTCACGCCCCAGCGCCCCGGCTTCCACCGCGCCACCGCGAAGAACCTGGACCTCGACCGCTCCTGGGGCTTCGTCCGCGCCCTGATCACCGAGACCGACGTGGAGATGATCCTCATCGACTCCGGCGTGCAGAAGCTGCTGAAGGAGCACGCGCTCCAGATCGGCGAGGACCCCGCCTGGATCGACGAGGTCTTCCAGGTCGGCTCCCGCAGCCGTCGCCCCCTGATCCGGCACGCGCGCGGCCACGCGAACCACATCCACATCCGCTTCTACAGCCCCGTCGCCCAGGCCTCGGCCGCGCGCGCCCACGGCCTCATGGCGAAGCACGGCAAGGTGCAGCCGGCGGTGCGCTACATCCGCCACGTGGTGAAGAACGGGCAGACGCTGGGCATCCTCGCCAAGCGCTACGGGGTGACGGTGGAGTCCATCCAGCGCGCCAACCAGCTCAAGGGAACGTTCATCAAGGCGAAGCGGGTGCTCAACATCCCGCACCCCGGAGGCTCTGCCGGGGCTGCCGGCGCTGCCGGGGCGACGTCGGCTCCCGCGAGTCCGCCTGTTCTGCGGCCCCCGGTGATCCCTGCCCGCCGCCTGCCCCCCGAGCATGCCACGTCGAGGCGCCGCACCCCGGCCCCCTCGCCAGGCTGAAGGCGCGCCTCACGGGCACACGCCGCCTCACTGGCGCACGTCGACCACGATGCGCGGCGGGCTCGAAAGCTCCAGCACCCGGTAAGGCGCCTTCTTCGAGAGGCCCAGGACCCAGGTCACCTGGCCCTCGAAGTCGCATACCTGAACCAGCTCCTTCAGCACCGCGAGGCCTGGCTTTCGCTCCCGGTCCTTCACCGTGACGTTGCCCTTGTCGTCGTGGGCCTGCGCCGGCAGCAGCGTGACCTCCAGGAGCGCCTTGGCATCCGACTTGATCGGATCACCCGAGCCGCACTTCGTCGCCGGTCCGCTCAGGTAGCGCGCCTTCCAGCCCGTCGTCGCCTGACCCCCGAGCTCCATCACCACCCGGTCGAACCCCTCGTTCGCCGCGGCGCGGACCTCTTTCACCGTCGCCGGAGAGGCTCCTGCCTTGAGCTTCTCGCCGGGTGCCGTGGTCCCCTCGAACGCTGGCGTATCGGCCGTGGTCTCCTCGGGCGTCGCCCCCCGCGGCTTCGGTGCGGGCTGCTGGATCGGGGGCGGGTTCGACTCGACCTTCGGCGCCGTCTCCACGGGCCGCGTGTCGATCGGGGTCACGTCGGCCACCGGCGCCGTGCTGCTGCCCGCGTTGTTCGAACAGCCAGCCAAGGCCCAGGCTGCCACCATTGCTGTCACCCACCGTACTCCCACCACGCCTCCTTCATTCCGCCCAGGTGCCATGTGCCCAGGTGCCGATCGGCGTCCTCAACGGTACCCAAGAGTCCCGGGGCGCGCCGTCCCCAGAGTTCTTCGCAGAAGAACGCAACGCGGACCAGAAATGTGCCGCGGGTCCCGGGCGCACGAGCTGCCCTTGCCATGCGCGGCGACGCGGTATGCTCCGCGCCCATGCAGCGACGCCGCGAGGAAGACCGCCCGCTCCGCCGGGATGTGCGCATGCTCGGCCGCATGCTCGGCGAGGTGCTCCGCGAGCAGGAGGGACAGGCTCTGTTCGACCAGGAAGAGCGCATCCGCCGCCTCTCCATCCAGCGCCGCCGCGGCCCTCGCGCGGGCCGTGCCCAGGCCGCGGGCTTGCTGGCCGAGGCCCTGGAGGGCCTCCCGGGCGAGCAGATCGAGCCCATCATCCGCGCCTTCACCGTCTACTTCCGCCTCGTCAACCTCGCCGAGCAGCACCACCGCGTCCGCCGCGCGCGCGCGCACGCCAACACCGCCGACGCCGAGCCCCAGCGCGGCTCGTTCGAGGCCACCTTCCACGCCCTCCGCCGCGCCGGCATCTCCGCCGCGCAGGCGCGCGAGGGCGTGCGCCGCCTGGAGATCATCCTCACCCTCACCGCGCACCCCACCGAGGCGTCGCGGCGCACCGTGCTCTCCAAGCTGCACCGCCTCGCCGGCTACCTGGAGCAGCGCGACCGCTGCCGTCAGACCCCTGCCGAGAAGGAGCGCGCGCTCGCCGCCGTCCGTGAGGAGATCACCGCCCTCTGGCAGACCGACGAGATCCGCCACGAGCGCCCCTCCGTCGGCGACGAGGTGAAGAACGTCGCCTGGTACATCGAGGAGATCCTCTGGAACCTGCTCCCCGAGGTCACTGACCAGATCGCGCGCGCCTTCGGCCGCGTGTACGGCGAGCCGCTCGGCCCCACCCCCGGCCCGGTCCGGGTTCACTCCTGGGTCGGCGGCGACATGGACGGCAATCCCCGCGTCACCCCCGACGTCCTCGAAGACGCCATCCTCGCCTACCGGGTCCGCGGCCTGCGGCGGCTCGTGCGCGCCGCGCAGCAGCTCGGCGACGCGCTCTCGCAGTCGAGCCGCCACGTGACCCCGCCCCCGGCGCTCCTCGCCTCGCTCGACAGGGACGCCGAGCGGCTGCCCGAGGTGGCAGCGACCTGGAACGCCCGCACCGAGGGAGAGCCCTTCCGCCGCAAGCTCCGCTTCGTGCAGGCGCGGCTCGAAGCCACCCTGGCCCTCGGCGAGAGCCGGCGCGCCGCGCTCCACCGCCGCATGGAAACCCACGGGAGCGAGCCCCCACCATCCCTCGCCATGCCCCTCGGCAACGCCACCGCCTACGGGAGCCCCGAGGAACTCTCCGCCGATCTCGAGCTCGTGGCCGACACCCTCGCCCTCGCGGGGTGCGCCCGCTCCGGCGAGCACGAGGTCCGCGCCCTGCTCGCCCGGGTGCGCGCGTTCGGCTTCTCTATCGCCGAGCTCGAAGCGCGCGCGCCCGCGGAGGACGCCCGCGCCGCCGCGGGCACCCTCTCCTCCTCGACCACCGTGCAGATGTCGTCGGGCGCCGCGCGGCTGCTCGGCGCGCTCGACGCCATCGCCCGCGCCCAGCGCGAGAGCGGCGAGACCGCCTGCCGCACGCTCATCCTCTCCATGACCCAGGGCCCCGACGACGTCCTCGCCGCCCTTGCCTGCGCCCGCGCCATGGGCCTCGGCGCCGAGGGCAAGGCGGACGCGCGGGGCGCGCGGATCGACATCGTCCCCCTCTTCGAGTCGTACCAGGCCCTGACGGGCAGCGCCGACATCGTGCGCGCCCTCCTCGACCACCCCGACTACCGCGAGCACGTCCGCGCCCGCGGCGTGCAGGAGGTGATGATCGGCTACAGCGACTCGAGCAAGGAGGTGGGCCTGCTCGCGGCGACCGCCGCGCTCCGCCGCACCCAGGAGGCCCTCCCGGCCGTCGCCAGCGAGGCGGGGATCACCCTGCGCATCTTCCACGGGCGCGGCGAGAGCGTGGCGCGCGGCGGAGGCCCGGCGCAGGAGGCCATCCTCGCGCTCCCGCCCGGCGCCGTGGCCGGGCGCTACAAGGCCACGGAGCAGGGCGAGGCCCTCGACCACAAGTACGCCCGCCCCGAGCTGGCCCTGCGGACGCTGGAGCTGGTGCTCGGCGGCGCGCTCCTCCACACCCTCGACGCGCAGCCGCGCGCCGCGCCCGAGGACCTCAAGCGCTACGCCGCCGCCTTCGACGAGATGGCAGACGCAGGCCGGCTCGCCTACCGGGCGCTGGTCTGGGAAGATCCACAGTTCGAGAAGTTCTTCTCGACCGCGACCCCGCTCGACGCGATCACCCGCCTCAACATCGGCTCCAGACCGAGCAAGCGCGCCTCGGGCGGCATGGAGTCGCTGCGCGCCATCCCCTGGGTCTTCGCGTGGACCCAGAACCGCGCCATCCTGCCTGCCTGGTACGGGGTCGGCACCGGCCTCGCCTCCCTCGGCGAGACCCGCGGCGGCCTCGCCTTGCTGCGCGAGATGGCTGCCTCGTGGCCCTTCTTCCGCGCCCTGCTCAGCGGCGTGGAGATGGTCCTCGCGAAGTCGGAGATCTCGATCTTCACCCGCTACGCCGCGCTGGCGCCCGAGGACGCGCGCGCCGCCATCGCCCCCCGCATCCTGGAGGAGCACACCCGCACCCGCCGGTGGGTGAAGCGGATCCTCGGCGTGAAGAAGCTCCTCGACGGGAACCCGACGTTGCAGCGCTCGATCGCGCTCCGGAACCCCTACGTCGATCCGCTCTCCTACCTGCAGGTGGAGCTGCTCCGCAGCGAGCGCACGGGCAACCACCCGCGCGACCGCGAGCTGCTCCTCACCCTGAACGGCATCGCTGCCGGCATGAGGAACACCGGCTGACCGGGAGCGCTGATCACAAAATGCTGATCCGAGGGAGGGCGCCATCCCCCGTGACGGGCGCCCTCCCTCGAATCGGCGTCGCGACGTTCATCTCAGCAAGCCCTGCGCGGGCGCAGCTCAGTCGTCACAGATGTCCGAGGAGCGGCACGACACGGCGGAGCCCAGGCGGGAGAGCGGGCTATTGCAGCTCTCGTTCCGGAGATCCGACAGGCACTCGCTGAGCTCCTTCTGATCGTAGCCCTGCGGGCACTCGTAGGCGTTCAGGTCCTCCTGCCAGTCACGGCGCACCTCGGTCAGGCAGGCGTCCATGGTCGGGTACTTCTTCCCCTGCGCGATGTTGCCGCAGCGCTGCATCTGCTCACAGCGCGCCTGGGCGATCTGGTTGGCAGGCCGCAGGCCCGCTTGCATGCCCGTGGCCGGCTGCGGCGCGGCGTGCTCGGTGTAGGGCATCCCCGGCGGGACGTAGGGCGTGGTCGGCGGCGTGGGATCAGCCTGGCGCTCCCGCTCGGTCGCGAGCGCCATCTCCTCGCGATCGCGGCACCCCAGCGCGAGCATGCCCATCGTCACCACCGTAGCAACCCCACCAAGTCGAGTGAGCTTCATAGAAATCCTCCGGCCCGTCCCCCGTGCAAGGGAGGCGCCACCGCGAGGAACGGAAGCTGCGCAGCACGTGCGCACCCGCTCGCGCGGCGGATCGCGCGGAAGATCACGTCGTGGGCCACGCGGCAGATCGCGCCGCCCGTCGCGGAGACTCAGCGATTGCGCTGCGCCTGCGCGAGCAGTGCGCGCAACCTCGGCGCGATCTCGGGGACCGCCCCCTCGCCCTTGATCGACCCCTCCATGCGCAGCGGAGAGGCCTCCCCGGTGGGCGCAGGGATCACGAAGAGCGGGATCATCCTGGAAGCGTACCCGGCGCTCCTGAGGCGTGCCTCGTCCCGGTCGAGGTCGAACTCGAGCAGGCGTAGCGTGGGGAAGGCGGTGTCGAGCGAGCCAGCCTGGATCGCGTCGTGGAAGCGGGTACAGGGCTCACACCAGCGCGCCCCCACGTAGACCACGAGATCGCGCCCCTCGCGCCCTGCCCGCTCGATCTCTGCCTGCACCACGGCGCGCACGTCATCGCCGCCGTCCGGCGCCATGACGATCTCTGGCTTCGTGGGCCGCGACGTCGCCCGTGCTTCTCCCGCCGGTGCGGACCGCGCCTCACCGCCAGCGACAGGCGCCGGGGAGCGCTCCTCGCACCCCGCAAGGCCCGCGAGACCTGCGAAGCCCACGAGACCTGCGAGGGCACCCGCGCGCAGGCACGCCGGGAACACGGTGCGCGCAGAGCTGGAGAGAACGCCGAAGAAACACGCCCAGCGAGAGCTGGGAGCGCGCGCGCCAACACCCGACCGCCACGAGGTCATGCGCTGGTTGTACTCCCCCGGAGCGGCTTCGCCCACGGGGTGCACGACCAGCGCAGGACGCCGGCTGCGGCGGGCAGGGCGGGTGGGCGTGGCCGGTGTGGTGGATGTGCTGGAGGGGCCGGGTGCCCCGTCAGGACACGTGCTTCACGGGATCGAGGTTCTTGGCCGCAGACTCGCCGGTGACGAGGGCCTTGGCCTGCTCGTAGAGCACCCGCAGCACGCCCCCCGTGGGCTCCCAGTACTCGGCGCGCTCGAGCGTGAGCTTGAGGAGCGCGGCCTGCTCGGGCCCCTCGGGGAGCCACGTCTTCCACTCCGGCTTCCACAGCTTCTGGATGGCGGCGTTATCCCGCTCGATACGCGCCCGCGCAGAGATGGAGAGGTAGGCCCGATCGCGGGGGCGGTAGCAAGCGACGGCCACCTGGCGCTCCTGCTGGATCTCGCCGACCTTGGGTGTCTCCTCGGCGGTGACGAACCACACGTCACAGCCGGGGACATCGTCGGGGTTCTGGATGGCCATGGGCCGGGCGCGCAGGAAGCCCTCGGGCGTCTGCGTGATCAGCATGGCGACGTCGAACTCCTTGAGCAGCTCGTGGAGTTCCTTCAAGGACCCCTGCGTACCTGCCTGGACTGCCTGCGCTCCCTGCTGAGACTGAGCTTTCGTGGTGTTTGCTTGCTGCATGGGCCTCAACGTGGGTGCCGGGCGGGGAAACCGGGAGCGCCGGGAATGCCGGAGGAGGGGGTGAGGTGAGGCCTGATCCGCCTTCTCGTGAGGGCGAAGGAATACCGTCCAGGCGAGAGCGCGGGGTCCTGCGGGCCTCGATCCCCGTATTCCCAGGTGCTTCACGTTCCGATCATTTTCCTGGAACCTCCGCGCTCGAGCCGCTGTCAGCAGGAACATGGACGCGGCACCCGGCAGGCCGCGGACCCGACGACGGCGCTCCTCGTGAGCGCCGCTCGCTGACGACGCAGCGCCGGGGAGCTGGGCAGGCAGAGGCGCGCCGACACCCGTCGTGCGCGCCGACGCATGCCGTCCGATCACCGCAGAGGAAACACGATCATGAACACCTCCGACAAGCTGGCTCAGGGCATGGCTCTCTCCAACCCCTTCCTCGCGGCCTCGCCGTTCGCAGGCTCGCAGTTCGCAAGCTCGCCGTTCGCAAGCTCGCCGTTCGTCGCGCAGGCCGAGGCCTCGATGGAGGTCCCCGCCGACGCGCCCGAGGGCACCTACACCTACGCGCTCGTGAAGAGCGCGCCCGACGTGCCCGCGAGCGAGGTGGAGGTCTCCGCCCCCGCCGTGGAGATCTCGATCCGCTGGGGCGCGAGCGTGCTGCACGTCGCGCACCTCTCGCCGCCCCGCTCGTTCTACGTGGGCGAGGCCGCGGGCAAGGACGCGACGGACTTCTCGCTCCCCGCGGAGCGGCTCGGCGGCGCGGCCCGCGCCCCGCTCGCCCTCGTCGAGGGCGGCGTGGTCTACGCGGTGATCCTCCCCGGCGCGACCGGGAGCGTGACCATCGCTGGCGAGAAGGTGAGCCTCGCGCAGCGCATCGCCTCCGGTGAGGCGACGCCGTGCGCGGACGTGATGGGCGCCTACCGCATCGCGCTGCCGCTCGGCGCGCAGGCGCGGGTGGAGCTCGGCGACATGGTGTTCGAGGTGTCGACGGGCAACGCCGGCAAGGCGGTCGCGGGTCGGGTGAAGCTCGACAAGCGCAGCCTGCCCTTCGCGGCGCTGTCGCTGGCGGTGCACCTCGGCGTGCTCGGGAGCATGGCCGCGTTCATGCCGCCCATGGCGATGGCCGGCGAGTCCGAGGTGTCTGCCGAGCAGACCTACCTCATGGCGCAAGCGTTCAAGGCGATGGCCGAGCGCGAGCCCGAGCAGACGAAGGAGGCGTCGGCCGACGCCGGGCAGGCGCAGGGCGGATCGGGTCAGGCCGCCGCGGGCGAGAGCGGCAAGATGGGAAGCGAGGTGTCACGCGCGCAGAACGGCAGGTACGCGCAGGCTGGTGCAAAGGACAACCCGGAGCCGATGGTCTCGCGCTCCAACCTGATGAAGGACGCGAGCACCTTCGGCATGGTGGGCATTCTCCAGGGCGGCGTGTCGGATCCCAACGGCGTGACCTCTCCCTGGGGCGTGTTCGAGGCTTCCGGGCGCGACGCGCTGACCGCGAACGGGAACATGTGGGGCCAGAACATCCACGAGTCCGGTGGGATGGGCGGCCTCGGGTTGAGCGGCGTGGGTGAGCAGGGCGGTGGGCTCGGTGCCGGGATCGGGCTCGGCGCGCTGGGCACCATCGGCAACGGCAACGGCCTCGGCGACGGGCAGGGCTTCGGTCCTGGCGGTCGTTCGAGCGGGCGCCTGCAGCCCTCGCACAAGGTCTCGTCGCCCATCGTGCGGGTGAGCACCGCGACGGTGTCGGGTCGTCTGCCGCCCGAGGTGATTCAGCGGACGGTGCGGCAGAACTTCGGACGCTTCCGCCACTGCTACGAGGCAGGCCTGCGGGGGAACCCGAACCTCGCCGGCCGCGTCTCGGTGGCCTTCGTCATCGGGCGCGACGGCGCGGTGTCGAGCGTGCAGAACGCAGGCTCGGACATGGCGGACCCCAGCGTGGTGTCCTGCGTGGTGCGGTCGTTCTATGGGCTGTCCTTCCCGAGCCCCGAGAACGGCATCGTGACGGTGACCTACCCGATCGCGTTCAGCCCCGGTAACTGAGCGCAGCAACGCACCCAGCACGCGGCCCTCTCTCCCCTCGCCGGGAGAGGGGGCCGCCGTGTTTCCTGAGCCCGAGAATCCGCGCGTGTGACGAGAGCGCTTGCGGGGCCGGGCACCCATCCCGATGCTCGTGGCCATGAGCGTCTCCTCCTACCTCGTTCGCGTGGTGCTCGGCGCCTGGCGCGCTCAGGAGATGCGAGGTGAAGACTGGGGCGCTGGCCTGGAGGCAATGGGCACCAAGAAGAAGTTCTGGTGCCAAGCGGACGATGGCCGACGCTACCTCTTCAAGTATACGAGACCAGGTACGGGCGAGGACTGGTCCGAGAAGGTCGCGGCAGCGTTCGGCGCAGCGCTCCAGGTAACTTGCGCGACCGTCGAGCTGGCAACATACGAGGATCACCGCGGCACCCTCACCCAGAGCTTCACGGATGCCGAGCGTGGGGAAGTGCTCGTGCATGGCAACGAGCTGCTCGGGCGGAACGATCTCGAGTACCTGCCGCTCGTACACTACGGGGCCTCGCAGCACACGGTCGACACAGTGCTGCGCGTCCTCGACGAGGCCTCGGTGGATCCGCCATTGCACCGGGAGGCGGTAGCTGGACTCACCACCGCAGCGAACTGGTTCCTGGGTTATCTGCTCCTCGACGTCCTGATCGGGAACACCGATCGGCACCACGAGAACTGGGGCATCGTCGAGCATGACGGACCTGACGGCACCTACCGCAGCCGTCAGCTCTTCCCCTTCTTCTCCAACCGGGTGATGCCTGCCAGCCGCCCCGAGTTCACGGCCTACGTACGATCGCTCGGCCTGGACCCCATGGCTGCCGACTCGGTGGAGATCCTCGAAGCGCAGCGCAGGAGATCTCGCCTGACGTCGAGCACCACCAAGACCGCGCGTGAGGTGAGTGCAGGCGCAGCGCCTGTGCCGGTGCGGGACTCCCAAGCCGGGCCGTGAACCCGGCGTAGGTACAGCCGTGGGGACGTACGTCTCGTCGGCTCGCCGCGCGGACTTGGGCTACCGTGGGCTCAGGGCGAACAGGGATGGCGAAGAAGAAACTGTCGGCGCGAGCGGCGCGGCGGGCCGGGGATCGGGAGACGGTGAAGCTTGCGCAGGACCTGGAGAGACTGTGGAAGCTCGGGCCAGGGGGCACTCCGGAGCGGCCCATCGTGCTGGCGTCGGCGTCGCAGGTGGAGGTGACGGCGCGGGGGACCCGCTGTCCGCTGTGCCAGGGCGAGCTGCGCGTCGAGGAGCACGCGGCGGAGACTGTCGCCGGGTCGCGGCTGCGGGTGGCGCACGTCAGGTGCGTGGCTTGCGGGTCGCGGCGGGCCATCTGGTTCCGCCTCGCCACGGAGATGCTCAACTGATGCTCAACTGAAGGAAGAGGAAGGATGACGTCGAAGGAGCTTCTGGCCCGGCTGGGTGAGGTGGTGACGGGGCTCTCGTTCCCGAGCGAGCGCGATGCGCCGGTCGAGGTGCTGGAGTTCGGCGCGGGTGAGCCTTCAGAGGAGGCGGTGCGCGCGAAGCTGCAAGCACCGGCGGATGCACCCGTGGAGACGGAGACCGTCGAGGCGCTGCTCGCGCCGCTCCTCGCGGCGCCGGAGGACGGAGGGGTGGAGCCGGACCAGGCAGCGCGTTACCAGGAGGCCGCAGCGCTGCTCCGCGATCACCTGGAGGCCGCGCGTGTGTACCGGGTGGGGAAGGTGGAGGTGGACGTGCTCGTGCTGGGGAAGCACGCGGACGGGGCGTGGCTCGGGCTCAGGACGCGCGTCGTGGAGACGTGACGCTCACCTGACGCTCACCTGACGCTCACCTGACGCTCACCTGACGCTCAAGGAGCGGCGGCGGCGGCGTCGTCGACGCGCGCCTCGATGACCTTCTGCACGTCGGCGGGGACGGCGGTGAGGAAGTCGTAGCCGGAGCGGCGCTCGATCTCGTCGACGCTGACGCGGTAGCGGGTCCAGGGCTCGTCCTGGATGGTCGCGCTGTTCGGCATGATCACGGCGATGACGCGCGTCGTGGGGCCGACGTCCTTCACGCCCTGGGTTTTGCCGAGGACGACGGCGATCTTGTAGAAGGCGTCGGGGACGGCGACGCCCTTGCCGAAGGTGTCAGGGCGGTCTCCGTAGATGCCGCCAGCGACGACATGCAGGGCGCGGCCTTCCTTCTGCGCGAGGTCCTGGCAGCGCTCTTCGAGGCGCAGCCAGGGGCCGGCGTTGAGCTCGTGGCGCTGGGGGAGGATGTTGGTGAGGAGGAAGGTCGCCTTGTTGTCGACGTCGTTGCGGGTGCGCTCCTCCGAGCGGACCATGTGGCCGCGGTCGTAGCCGGAGTTGGTGTAGTCGTCGTGACCGATGCGCTCCCAGCCCTCGGGCAGGCTGTCGTCGACGAGGAAGCGGCCCTTGTGGCGGGGCGCGTCGCCGAACCAGGAGGCGTCGAGGCGCCAGCTCACCCAGCTCGGTCCGCCGCGGCTGCGGCTGTACGCGAGGGCGTACTGCGGCTTGACGAGGAGGTGATCGTCGGTCGCGGCGCGCTTGCCGCGGGCGACGAGGACCGGAGCGCCGAGGGCCATGTGCGCTCCCTGGGGCGCACCGACCGGCGAGGCGTCGCTCGGTGAGGCGTCGCTCGGTGAGGCATTACCCCCTGCACGGTCGTCGAGCCAGCGATCGGGCCGGCAGGTGACCGCCGTGCCTCCGAGCGCCGCCAGGATCAACGCGAGCACCGCGCCGAGCGGTCCCTTCGCAGTCGTCTTGCGCTTCTGCTTGCCTCGCTTCGCCATGCCGATGCCTCGCGTGGTCGCGGGGTGTCTTATCAGATCGCTCCGGCGACAGGAAAAAGGCGATGCACGCTGGCAATGCACGCGCGATGCGTTGATCATCCAACGCACACTTCGAGGCCTGCAGCGCGCTTTTTCACCGGGTCGCTTGACAAGGTGTGCTGCGCCGACGCAGCTTCCCCCCCGCGGCGAACCCGACGCCGATGCCCTGCCGACCTTCCCCCGCGAGGTCCCCACCTGGGCCAAGGGGAGAGCGCTCCTCCGGTCACCCGGTCTGACCACGTTCCAGCCGTGTGACAGCAAGGCGAGGGCTTGCTGCCGCGCGGCGCGGGAGCTGGCCATGACCGTGAAGCGCGACCTGAAGCGGATCATCCGCGCGCGCATGGCGAGAACCGGAGAGCCGTTCAGCAAAGCGCGTCAGCACGTCCTGAGGACGCGGCGTGATCCGCAGGCGACCCCGCCCGAGACGGCTGGGCACAGGGTCGAACACGCGCAAGGCGAACACGGGCGAGGCGAACACGGGCGAGGCGAACACGGGCGAGGCGAACACGCGCAAGGCGAGCACGGGCGAGGCGGGCACGCACAAGACGAGCATGCGCCAGGTGGACACGCACCGGGTGAGGTCGCGCACGGGGAGCAGGTGCAGGGCGACGCGGCCGGGGGCGAGTCGCCAGAAGGAGCCAGCGCAGGCGAGGCGTCCACGCCGCCAAAGAAACGCGCGGCCGTGATCGTGGAAGCTGCCGTGCTGCGGCGCGGGGCGCGGTCGGCGCGGGTGCGGGTGCTCGCGACCGGCGAGGAGATCACGGTGCGGGCCCGGGACCTGTGGCACGTGATGCCCGGGCACGTGGTGACGCTGGCGCTGTCGCGGCGCTGGCGGCAGCGGGGCCACCACTACGCGGCAGGAGAGGTGCGCGAGGCGCGCATCGACGTGGCGGCGCTGGGGCTGCCACCGCTCGGGGTGCTCGCACGAGGTCCGCTCTTGGTCGATGCGACGCGGGAGCGCATGGCGACGGAGCAAGAACGTGCGATGACGGCGTCGCTACGCGCGCTGCTGGCGAAGAGCGAGGCACCTGGACGGGTCTCGTGGGAGATGGCGGAGGTGCCGGCGCGGGTCCGGCGCGAGGATGGCGACGAGGAGGACCCCATCCTGGCGTCGCTGGAGCGCAAGCGAGGCGGCGATCTGGCGGGGGCGGTGCGCGTGCTGATGGACCTCGTGGCGCGCGAGGTGCGCTGCCTCGACGCACACGCGCACCTGGGGAACCTGGTGTTCCCGAGCTATCCCGAGCACGCGCTGCTGCACTACGAGATCGGCGTGGCGCTCGGAGACCACGCGCTTCCGCCGGGGTTCACGGGGGCACTGCCCTGGCAGATAGGGAGCAACCGACCGTTCCTGCGCTGTCTGCATGGCAAGGGGCTGTCTCTGTGGAGGCTCGGGCGGCGCGACGAAGCCGCGCGGGTGTTCGAGCGGCTGCTCTGGCTGAACCCCCGTGACGAGCAGGGCGCGGCGCGCTGCTTCCTCGACATCGAGGCCGGCCGTGCCTGGGAGGCCATCTAGGACTGCGTACTTGCTGGCCCCATGGTCCTCCCTCCGGCCCCGGGAGAGCGCCCTCCGGTCGCCCACCTCCGTCCTCTCCGCCTCGCGATCCCCGGTCCCCTTTGCCTTTTCCCCGCTTCCCGGGCCGCCACCCCCCCTCGACAGCCTCTCCGCGCCTGCGTCGGCCTGGAACAACGCCGGTCGGTCGCCCACCGGCGCTGTCCCGGCCCGGAACAAGACCGGTCGGCCTCCGACCACCGACGTCGTTCCCGGGAACAAGACCGGTCGGTCTCCGACTTACCAAGGTTGTTCCCGGGAACAACCTTGGTCGGTCACTCACCGGCGTTGTTCCGCGCTGGAACAACCTTGGTCAGCCTCCGACTTACCAAGGTTGTTCCCGGGAACAAGGCCGGTCGGCCTCCGACTTACCAAGGTTGTTCCCGGGAACAAGACCGGTCGGTCTCCGACTTACCAAGGTTGTTCCCGGGAACAGGACCGGTCGGCCTCCGACCAAGGCGCTCCCGGTCCGGAACAAGACCGGTCGGCCTCCGACCAAGGCAGGGTCGGGGCCGGAACAAGACCGGTCGGCCTCCGACGGACCCCTTTCCACGGCCGGAGCGATCCCGTGGACCTCCGCGGCGGGTGTGACCGCTGCCGGTCCGGGGGCTGCCGGGCGCCACGGGGCGGGTTCCGTGGCTCGTCCTCCCGGACGCGACGCCGCGACCTCCTGGACCTGGCAGTGCATACCCTGGGTTCAGGAACCTTCGGTCCCTGCTCTGAAAAGGACTCCAAGGTCCCATCCACATGGCCCTTTTCCTCGGGCCCTGTGGTGGCATCGCCTCCCTCCGAGACGATGCTCCCGGTGGTCGCTACCCCTGTGCCTCAAAAAACGCTGGAGAAGTTGAGGCTCGCGGAGGTGGGGCTGGCCTGGGGCCAGAGGGCGTAGGTGGCGGTGCCGACGGCGAGCGCGCCCCCGACGGCGAGGACGCCGATGCCGAGGACGTGGTGGGGCTCGCTGTCGGGGATGCTGACGAAGATGCTGCCGAGGGTGACGAGCATGGCAGCGGAGGAAAAGCCGCCGATGATGAAGGAGACGCTCTTGCCCTGACGCTCCGGGGGAGTCGTGGGGAGATAGACGACGGTGCCGTCGTTCACGGTGCGCGTGATGCGCGCGTGTGGCGGCGGCTCCTGGACGAGGGGGGGACGAGACTCCAGGCGCTCCAGCGTCACGGGCAGGTCCTGGACCTCGCCCGAGGTGATGGTGATCTCGCGGCGCTGAGGTTGATGGCCAGCGGCGCGGATCTCGACGAGGTGCTGGCCCGGAGCCACGCGCAAGGGTGGCGTGGAGGTCGTGGCGTAGCCTGCGCGCGCACCGTCGATCCACACCTCCGCGATCAAGCTGCTGGCCCGGACCCGCAGCTCTCCGGGAGGCGGCTGCGCGGCATCGACAGATGGCTGCGCGGCTCCGGCAGGTGGCTGCGCTGCGGCCGCCGGCGGTGGTGGTGGCTGCTGGGCGTGGGCGCTGGAGAGGGACAGGAGTGCCAGGGAGAGAACGGCAAGGACTGCTGCGCGACGTCGCATCGCTCACCTCGCGCCGGGCTCGAAGCGTCGGCGCGGGGGAAGCCTACCCTGCCGTGCGCTGGACGTCTGCGGGCGGGTTCGCGCCTTGCTCGAGGACGCTGCACAGGAGCGCGCGCAGGGCGTCCACGTCGAAGGGCTTGTCGAGCACCGCCACGGCGCCGAGGGAAGCCGCGGAAGAATGCGTCTGGGCGTCACCGAACGCAGTCATCAGGACCACAGGTGGGCAGTGGCGGATGGCGGAGAGGCCGGCGAGGACCTCGAGCCCAGACAGGCAGGGCATCTGGACATCGGAGACGATGACATCGACGGGCGCCAGGGGCTGTGCGCCACCGAGCCAGGGGGTGAGGTGCTCCATGAACTCCATGCCGTTCCTGGCCTCGACCACCTCGAAGCCGTCGTGACGCAAGGTCAGGGCGAGGAGGCTGCGCATCTCGTGGTCGTCCTCGGCGACGAGGATGCGGCGTCCTGCGCCATACCTGTCTGCGGGTGGGAGTGGAGGGGTCGGATTCATGTAGGGTGCCATGAGGGTAGAGGCGCGCCTCGCTCGCCCTGCCGCGCGATCACCATTCCGCACGGGACGGGTCGGTGCGTCAGGACGAGGGTGAGATGCCGGTCGCTCCGCGGGGAGCGCCTGGTCGTGAACGTGGCGGCCGGAGCCGGCGTCGTCGACCTGGTGTGGGGTGGGTGTGCAGGGAGCATGCCCGACGTCGGGCAGCATGTGCCTGCAGGTTTCGTCTGCGGTGGCGTGGCGATTTGTCCCGGAGAGGTCGGACTGGGGCGTTACGCCGCTCGGGCGTCGATGCGCGCGATTCTTGCGTCGGCTCCGTGTGATCGGTGCATGCTCCGCGGCCGCCATGCGCCTCGCCGTCAAGCTCGCCCTGGCCCTCATCCCGGTGATGTGCGTCGTGCTCGGCCTCTACGGGTGGCTGTCCGTGCGGCGCGAGCGGGCGCTGTTCGAGGCCGACATCCGCCGGGACGAGCACATGGTGGGCATGGCGCTGCGGGCGGCGGTGGTCGAGGTGTGGCGGAGGGATGGGCAGGAGAAGGCGCTGTCCATCCTGGATGACGCGAGTGCGCGGAACGACGGGCTGGAGTTCCGCTGGGTGTGGCCGGAAGCGACGGTCGGAGACAGGTTCGCGCCGTCGCTGCCGCCTGCGCAGCTCGGGGAACTGTTCCAGGGCACGGAGGTGGTCCGTCTGCAGCGTGAAGGGGTCAACGGAGGGCGGTTCTACACGTACATCCCGGTGACCGCGCCGATGGGGGCGACGGGGAAGATCGGGGCGATCGAGATCTCGGAGTCGCTCGCGGAGGAGGAGCACTACGTGGAGGCCAGCGTGGGCAACACGGCGTTCACGATCCTCGCGCTCGCCTTGCTGAGCGGGATGCTGGCGATGCTGCTCGGGGGGGTGCTGGTCGGGCGGCCCACGAAGCGGCTGGTGGACAAGGCGCGGCGCATCGGAGAAGGCGATCTCAGCGGGCCGCTGCTCCTGTCGCAGCGCGACGAGCTGGGGCTGATCGCGACGGAGATCAACGCGATGTGCGAGCACCTGGCGGAGGCGCGAGAACGGGCCGAGCGGGAGACAGCGGCGCGGAGCGCGGCGATGGACCAGCTCAGGCACGCAGATCGGCTGAACACGGTGGGCAAGCTGGCGTCGGGCATCGCGCACGAGCTGGGGACGCCGCTCAACGTGGTGGGCGGGCGGGCGAAGATGATCGCGCGGGGGTTGGCGCCGGAGGAGGTGGCGGACAGCGCGCGGATCATCGCGGAGCAGGCGGACCGGATGGCGCGGATCATCCGGCAGCTCCTGGATTTCGCGCGGCGCCGCGGGCCTCAGAAGGCCTCCATGGATTTGACGCAGCTCGCGCGACAAACGCTCTCGCTCCTGGAGCCGCTCGCCCGGAAGGGGCAGGTGACCCTCCAGGTGGACGCGCCGGAGGGGGAGGTGCGCGCCGAGGTGGATCCGGGGCAGATGCAGCAGGTCTTGACCAACCTGGTGGTGAACGGGATCCAGGCCATGAAGAAGGGCGGAGCGCTGTCCATCCGCGTCGAGCGCACAGAGGCGCGGCCGCCCGCGGACCACGGGGGAGCGCCGGGGGAGTACGTGGCGCTGCGGGTCATCGACGCGGGGGAGGGGATCCCCGTCGCGAACATGCCCCGGCTCTTCGAGCCGTTCTTCACCACCAAGGACATCGGGGAGGGGACCGGCCTCGGACTGAGCGTGACCTACGGGATCGTGCAGGAGCACGGGGGATGGATCGACGTGGTGAGCGAGGTGGAGAAGGGGTCGATGTTCACGGTGTTCCTGGCGCCGGAGAGGGCTTCGCGCTAGCGAGGGATGCATGGCGAGACGAGCGCTGATCGTCGACGATGATCCGGCCATGTGCGCGTGGCTCGAGGCCGATCTCCGGTCGCGCGGCATCGAGGTCGTCACCCGCAGCTCACCAGCCGAGGCGCTGGAGCTGATCTCGGTGGATGACTTCGACGTGGTCCTCACCGACCTGAACATGCGGGGGATGGACGGCATCACCCTGTGCAAGCGGGCTTCGGAGTCGCGGCCGGACGTGCCGGTCGTGCTGCTGACAGCGTTCGGGAGCATCGAGACCGCGGTCGAGGCGATCCGCGCCGGGGCCTACGACTACATCACCAAGCCGGTGGAGATCGAGACGCTGACGCTGACGCTGGAGCGCGCGATCGCGCACCACACCCTGAAGGCCGAGGTGCGGCGGCTGCGGCGCGCCGTGGCGACCTCGGACAAGTTCGGGGAACTCATCGGCCGGAGCGACGCGATGAAGCGGGTCTACGATCTGCTCGATCGCATCTCGGACTCGGAGGCCACGGTGCTCATCACCGGCGAGAGCGGAACGGGCAAGGAGGTGGTCGCGCGCGCGCTGCACGCGCGGAGTCGGCGCGCCTCGGGGCCGTTCGTGGCGATCAACTGTGCGGCGGTCCCCGAGGCGCTGCTGGAGAGCGAGCTGTTCGGGCACGTGCGCGGGGCCTTCACGGATGCGCGGGCTTCGCGGCCAGGGCTGTTCACGGAGGCGAGCGGGGGGACGTTGTTCCTCGACGAGATCGGGGAGCTGCCGCTGTCCATGCAGCCCAAGCTGCTCAGGGCGCTGCAGGAGCGACGCGTGCGGCCGGTAGGCGGCAGCACGGAGATGCCTTTCGACGTGCGGCTGATCGCCGCCACGAACCGCGACCTGGAGGCCGCGGTGGACGAGAAGCGCTTCCGGGAGGACCTCTACTACCGGATCAACGTGATCCTCGTGGCGCTGCCGCCGGTGCGGGCGCGCGGGAGCGACGTGCTGCTCCTCGCGCAGCGGTTCGTCGAGGATTTCGCGACGCGCTCGGGCAAGGAGGTGACAGGCGTCTCGCCCGCGGCCGCCGAGAAGCTCATCGCGTACTCGTGGCCAGGGAACGTGCGCGAGATCCAGAACTGCATGGAGCGCGCGGTGGCGCTCACCCGGTACGGCGAGATCACCGTGGAGGATCTTCCTGAAAAGGTGAGGGAGCACCGGACATCCCACGTGATCGTGGCGGGCGACGATCCGTCGGAGCTGGTTCCGCTCGAAGAGGTGGAGCGGCGGTACATCCTGCGGGTGCTCGAGGCGGCCGGCGGCAACAAGACGCTCGCGGCGAGGATCCTGGGGCTCGACCGGAAGACGCTGCACCGCAAGCTGGATCGCTGGGAAGCGCACGGGCAGGAGCCGAAGACCGGAGGAGGATCCTGACGGGTGCCCCGTCGCCGCGGCGACGCGTCACGCGACGATGTGCCGTCGCGTCGCCGCGCCGCCGCATCGCGTCGGGGAGCATCGTCGTCGAGATCTCTGCGTCGGACCGGGGCGGCAGCCGCGTTGGTGGTATACCGGCATCCTTGGTATGTTGAAGCTTCCCACGGATGGCGAGGATGTGGGACACACGCCACTGAGGGTGCTCGTCGGCGGCGCGTGCCTGGTGCTGATCATCGCCGGGCTGCGGTCGGCCTCCGAGCTCCTGGTCCCCATCGCGTTCTCGGCGTTCCTGGCGGTCCTCGCCATGCCGCTCGTGTCCTGGCTGCGCCGCCGGCGGGTGCCGGACGTGCTGGCCGTGGGCGTGGTGGTGCTCCTCGTGCTGGCGCTCCTGTCGGGCCTCGCCGGCGTGGTCGGGGGTTCGGTGAACAGCCTGGTCGCGGAGATGCCGCGCTACCAGGAGCGCTTCAACGGCCTGGTCACCATGGTCACGGGCTACCTGGAGGACCACGGCATCGAGGTGTCCGCGTCCAAGGTGCGCGGGCTGCTGGACCTCTCGTCGACCATCGGGCTCGTCGGGGGGACGGTGGCGCAGCTCGCGTCGGTCCTCTCGGACACGTTCCTCGTGATCCTGACGGTGGTCTTCCTGCTCTTCGAGAGCCTCGTGCTGCCGGCGAAGCTCCGCGCGGCCATCGGCGAGGCGAGCGCCTCGGTGAGCCGCTACGGGAAGATCATCACCGAGATCCACCGGTACGTGGTCCTCAAGACGTACGTGAGTCTCGCGGTGGGGGTGCTGGTCTGGGTGATGCTGCTGCTCCTCGGGGTGGACTTCGCCCTGCTGTGGGGGCTCATCACCTTCCTCCTGCACTTCATCCCGAACATCGGGGCGATCGTCGCAGGGTTGCCCCCGGTGCTGCTGGCGCTGATCCAGTACGGCGTCGGACGCGCGGCCGTGGTGATGGCGGGCTTCACGGTGATCAGCATGGTCTTCGGCAACATCGTGGAGCCGCGGGTCATGGGGCGGCGGCTAGGGCTGTCGACGCTGGTGGTGTTCCTGTCACTGCTCGTGTGGGGATGGATGTGGGGTGGGATGGGGATGCTGCTCTCGGTGCCGCTGACGATGATTCTGAAGATCGTTCTTGAGAACAGCCAGGACTGGCAGTGGATCGCGGTGCTGATGGATGACGCCGTCCCCGCGGAGCCGACGTCGCGGCGGTCGCTCACGCCGAGGTCCTCGGTGCTGCCGTCACCCCCTGCCGAGTAGCGTGGTGCACCCGCAAGAGGGAACTCGGCGCGTTCTTTTTGCTCTGGGGAGCGCGCTCGTCCTCGCCGCGTCGGGCAGCGCGCGCAGCGCGCGCGCTGAGGGGCTGCCGACGCTGAGCGGGACGTGGTCGGCGAGCGCCGTCTCGGAGCAGTGGGACATGAGCGCGTGGGGAGAGGCGTGCGGGCCGAAGCCGGCGTCCCACGGCGGCGCGGGAGGGACGGTGCAGATCCGTCAGCAGGGCGCGGAGCTTCTGATCTCGGGTGCAGGCCGGGCCTGGAACACCGGGGCGTGCTGGGAGCAGACGCCAGGGCTGTCGCGGGCCAGCCACTCTGCCTCCGGCACGGCGCGGGCCTGGCGGACGCGCTGCGCGACGGGGACCGGTGATGCGCGACGCGCGGTGGTGGTGACCACGACGCAGGCCACGGACACGTCGATCACCATGACCGAGACGGGGCAGTACGAGGTGACGCTCGAAGGGACGACCTGCTCGGCGAAGGTCACGCGCTCCCGCTCCTATGCGCTGCTCCAGCGCGAGGAGGAAGCACCTGCGGCGGCGGGCTCTGCGGATGCAGGCACGGCGGATGCGGGCGCGGCGTCCGGTGCATCCACGGCAGCTCCCACGGCGTCATCGGCGGCGTCGGCCGTGAACGCCGTGGGCGCGGCAGTCCCCACGGAGGCGAAGCCGGCCACGCCACGCACCTGCACGGATCCCGGAGAACCGTCGCGGCTGGAAGTCACGCCGTCACGGAAGCTGATGCGCCCGGGCGAGAGGTTCCAGCTCCGCGCGGTGGTGATGGACAGCGCGGGGTGCGCGCTGCCGGTGAAGCCACTCTGGTCGATCGTGCCAGGCCCGCTCGCGGCGTTCAGCACCATCGACGCCGGCGGCAAGCTCATGGTGGCGCTCGGGGCGCCCGAGGGTGAGCTGGGGGTCTCGGCGGCGGCCGGGGGACGCGCGGTGACCGTGCGCGTGGAGGTGGTGCTCCCGGAAAAGTTCGGTGTGCTGCGCGCAGAGCGCGGGCTCGGGCCCTCCGGAGAGAGCGAGGAGGCGGTCGTGGTGGGCATCGCCGCGGGCACCCTGGGAGGGCGGGCCGCGGTGGGAGAGAGCGCGGCGCCCGATCGGAAGCGGACGTTCCTGGTGATCGTGATCGGGGTGGCGGCCTGCCTGGGGTTCGCCGGGCTGGTGGTGCTCCGTCGCGGCAAGGGGCGACGGCGGACGCCGGGAGTCGAAGGTGAGGTCGAAGGCGAGGTCGAGGGTGAAGAGGAGATGGGCGGCGGCACGACCGCAGGTGGGGAGGAAGAGGCGGGAGAGGTCGCGGAAGACCTGAACGCCAGGAGTGAGGTGATCGCACCGGGCGATGCGAGCGGGGAAAGGCCGATACGCTCAGCAACCCCCCGGGCCGCTCTGGCCGTCGTTCCGAAGGAGCGCGGGAAAGTTTGCCCGATTTGCGGTGGGCACTACCCAGGCGAGGCGATGTTCTGTGGGAAGGATGGGGCGCAACTCGTGCCCCTCAACTGAACGCGTGACCGGAGCTGGGGCAGCACGAGGGGTCTCGCGCGCCGAGCGTGTGCCGATCACAGCGCGAACCGAAGCGCCGCCGGGCGGAGCTTTTCGCGGTCGCCCGGAGGCCGGGAGGCCGTGGCAGCGCGCCGCCTTGATCGCTCTGACGCTAAACCGGTATTCTCCGCTGAGAGGCAGACCGCGAGAATGCAGCGCGTGCGTGGTGGTCGGACCCATGCCCGCACTCCCGGACGGGAAGGGCCAACGTCGAAATGAAGATCACGTGTGAGTCGTGCCAGGCCAAGTACACGATCGCCGACGACAAGGTCGTCGGCAAGACGGTCAAGATCAAGTGCAAGAAGTGCGGTTCGGCGATCGTCGTGCAAGGCGACACCATGCAACCAGCGCACGCGGCGCCGGCTGATGCCGATGACGGCGCGGAGACCCGGGTCTTCTCCGAGAACCATGCGGGCGCCGCGGCGGCCCCCCCGATGGCCGCGGGCACGTGGCTGGTCAACGTGGCGGAGGGCGATGAGCGCACCATGACCACCGCGCAGATCGTGGCCGAGGTCGCGCGCGGCGCGCTCAGCCCCGAGACGTACGTGTGGAAGGATGGGATGAGCGACTGGGTGCCGATCTCAGGCGCCCCCGAGCTGGTGCAGGCCGCGGCCGGCCAGGGCCACTCGGCAGCCCAGGAGCCCGCGCACGGGTTGATGGGCACGGTGGTCATGGACAGCGCACCCCAGGCCGGCGCGGCCATGGCACCCCCGCAAGCTGCGGCGGCGGTGCCCACGGCTGCCCGCAGGGCAGGTGCCCGCGCCGGTGTCGACGTATTCGGCGCGCGCGAGCAGGCCGATGCGCGGACGGGCCCTGCTGCTGCGCCTTCGGTGCCTCCACCCGGTGGCGTCGACCGGATGACGGGCGCGCGCAACGAGAACTCGGTGCTGTTCTCGCTGTCGGCGTTGACGGCGGCAGAGACGGCCGTGAAGGCGCAGGGAGAGAAGGCGGTGATCGACATGCGGCCTGGCCCGTCCCCAGCCACCGGTCGCCCGCCGCCGCCCAACAACACCGGCGCCCGCGCGGGGTTCGACGACATCATGAACCTCGGAGGTGGCGGCATCGGGTCGCCCATGCTCGCGCCTCCGCCGGTGCTCGCGCCGGTGATGGAAGCGCCCCCTCCGCCGCCGCAGCACATCCCCTCGATAGCGCCGCCGATGGGGATGAGTCCCGCAGCGTCGCCCTACGGCATGCCCGACATGCCCCCGAAGAAGAAGCCGGTGGGGCTCATCGTCGGCGTCGTCGGGCTGGTGCTGGTGGTGGGTGGCGTCGCGGCCGCGGCGCTCGGGGTGTTCTCGCCACCGGTGCAACCCGTCGCGTCGAACGATACGCCGCAGCCCTCCACACAGCCGGAGACGAAGCCCGCGGAGACCGCAGCGGCCGAGGCGAAGCCCGCGGAGACCGCAGCGGCCGAGGCGAAGCCCGCGGAGACCGCAGCGGCCGAGGAGAACAAGGGCTCGGAGCCTGCTGCGGTGGCGGCAGCAGCGCAGGCAGGCTCGAATCCCCGCGGGACGTCGCCCGGCACGCAAGGGACGGGCAAGACGACCGAGAAGGAGCCCCCGAAGGACGAGAAGAAGCCGGAGGCGGCGCCCGAGAAGACGGCAGCGCCAGCAGCAGCGGCAGAGGGCGGGAGCAACGAGTTCAACCGCGGTGCCGCCACCTCGGCGCTGGGTGGAGCCGCTGGCGCGGCAAAGTCGTGCAAGAAACCCGACGGTCCCACCGGCTCGGGGAAGGTGAAGGTCACCTTCGCGCCCAGCGGCAACGTGACGTCGGCGCAGGTGCAAGGAGCTCCCTTCGCGGGGACATCGGTCGGTGGCTGCGTGGCGAGCGTCTTTCGCTCGGCGCGCGTGCCGCCGTTCTCGGGCGCGCCGGTCAGCGTGACCAAGTCGTTCAACATCAACTGAAGCGCTGACGTGCGGGGGCGCCGCGTGCGCCCTGCATCGCTGCTGCGCGTCCAGGAAGGCTCAGCCCGGGATCGTCATGGGTCCCGAGGAGCCGACCTGCGATGAGGGATGCGCAGCAGCGCCGCGCGTCGGGTGTTGAGGCAGAGATGGCCAGGGTGTCGGTACGTCGATCGGCGACGCCCCGGCGGGTGTAAATCGGTTAGCGACGGCGGCCTGTGCGACGCAGCGTGGTCAGGCCTGCGAGCGCGATACCGGCAAGCCATCCACCCCACCCGCGACCCGTGCCAGGGGAGGTCGCGCATGGGCCGAACATCCCGCTGCCGGAGAAGTAACCACCAGGCCCGGGGGCGATGGAGGTCACGAGGCCGCCGATGAAATAGAGCTCGGCATCGCCGTCGATCTCGTCGGCAGTCGCGAGCACACGGATGGCCGTGTCGCCCGACCTGACTTTCGAGGAGATGTCGATTACGTCGAGATCCATGCCAGGCATGCTCTGGGGTCCGCCAGAGAGCTGGGGCAGATCGCCTTCAACGGAGACCGGCTCACCAAGCCAGCTACGGGTACCGTTGAAGAAGTTGTCGGAGGGGCTCAGCGCGTCACCGAGCGCCTCACGCGGGTCGGGGGACGCGCTGGCGGGGTTTACGTACAGCCTGTCGCCGCCGATGTTGTCGTCCCCTTCGTACCCCACGATGCCCAGCTTGGCTTCGAGGCCTCCCTCGGGGGTCGTCAGGCCTTCCAGCGAGAGGGTCTGGTTGTGGGTGCGCGAGACGCGCTCGAGCCCGTCGAAGACGGCCAGGTTGCGGCGCGGCATGCTGGGCCTTTCGTAGAGCACCACCATCCACCAGCCCGCGAAGGTGCGGGTGTCGTCGAGATCGCGGATGTCGAGGATGTCGACGCCTCCGACCCGGTAAGCGCCGGCGCCGTGTTCCTTGACGAGGGCCGTGACATCCGCGACCGACTGGTACACGTGCGCCTCGTCGGGTTTGCCGAGGTTGATCGTGACCTCCCAGCTATCGAGAGCCGTCAGCTCCTCGTGGAAGCCACCCTCTCGATCGAGCGTGGCGGTCGTGTCGGCGCCCGTCCGGATCTGCGCTCCCCAGTAGAGGAGTGCGTGGGTGACGGACGCACCGTCGGGCAACGCGAGCATCGCCGAGGTGCGCGCCTGATCGCTCGTGATCTCCCAGCTCGCCTCGGCGAGGCCGGGCTCGGGGGAGTCAGCACGCCAGAGGGCATCCGGCGCCGAGTCGAGCAGCGCGTCACCGTTGGTGCCGCAGGAACCCACCGTTCCCATGAGGGGACTCGGTACGCTCTTCCGGCAGTCCTGGCCGAAGGTGTTCCCGATCAAGGCGAAGTCGCCCTCCTGATCGGCAATCACCCGCAGGCCCGGCGCCGCGTTAGCGACGCCCGTCGTGGAGCAGAGCCAGCCGATAGCCAGCATCCCAGAAAGCACGAAGCGATTCATCTCGACCCCTCCTCGACCTACGGTTGATTTTGTGGTTTCCTCGTGGTCGTCTGGACGATCTTGAACTGTACACGCCGATTCTTTTGCCTACCTTCGTCCGTCTCGTTGTTGTCGAGCGGTACGTCTCTCCCGTAGCCCTTTGCAGATAGCCGATCCGGATCGACGCCCCGCGTGATGAGGGCTTGTCGCACCGCCTCGGCCCGGCGCTGAGAGAGCGACCTATTGTATGCCTTCGTGCCGCTCTCGTCCGTATGTCCCTGCACCTCGACGTGCAGAATTTCCGGGTGGTCCTTGAGCGCCTGGGTGATCTCGTCGAGGATCTCATCGCTGATCGGCTTGATCCTTGCACTGTCGAAATCGAACTGGATCTGCTGCAGGAGCCGCACTTCCTGGTCGGTCACGCGCAGCGTCTTGGGGCACCCGTATTCATCGAGCTTCTCGCTCGGATAGCCCTTTTCATTCGGGCACATATCGACGGCGTCGGGGATCCCGTCCTGGTCCTTGTCGTCCTTGGGGCACCCGTTGTGTCGCGGGTTCGCGTCCGGTGGGCCTGGGATTTTCGGGCAGGCGTCCTTGCTGTCCGGGATGCCGTCGCCATCCTGGTCGCTGGGGCAACCGTTCTTCGCGGCTTCGGCGCTCTGCACCCCGGGCACCTCGGGGCAGGCATCCTGCGCATCCGCGATGCCGTCGCCATCCTGGTCGCTGGGGCAGCCATTCTTTGCCACCTCGGCGCTCTGCACCCCGGGCAGGTCGGGGCAGGCATCCTGGGCGTCGCCGATGCCGTCGCGGTCACGGTCCTTCACCGCTGGACAGCCGTTCTTCGCCGCCTCATCGCTCTGCACACCCGGGAGATCGGGGCATGCGTCGCGCTCGTCGGAGACGCCATCGCCATCGCCGTCGCGCGGGCGCCGCTGCTCCGAGGTCCAGGCGACCATCCCCACGCCGCGGAAGTCGGGCGTCCCCGCGGCGCCGGTGAGACCTGGTCCGAGACCGATGCCAGCCTCGATGTCCGGCAGGATGCGGTAACGCGCGTCGAGGAGCAGCTCGCTGTTGAACGTCGTCGCGTCGGGCTGGGTCAGACCCAGGGCCATGTGCAGCTCGGGTCCGACCTGGAGCTTGCCTTCTGCGAGGAGGAAGCCGACGCCCCCGCCCCACTGCAGGGTGGTCCCCTGTTCGCCACCTGGCACGGTGCGGGTGGGTCTGAACTGGGGGCTCGCCGCGAGAGACCACACCAGTGCGTCGATGCGACCGCCGACGATCAGCTGAGGAGCAGCGCGGATCGTGCCGTCGCTCAGGTAGGCGTCCCGCGAGCCGGTCGGCAACCAGATGGCCCCGCCGACCGCGATCTGGAAGGGATCGTGGTACTGGCCGAGCAGCGACACGCGCGCGCCGAGCCGCAGATCGCCGAGCGCACCTCCGCTCGGCGACGCGACACCCACGCCGCCAGCCGCGGGATCATCACCCGACTGGAGCACGGCGATGGGCACGTCGACGTCGACGGTGACGCGGCGCCAGAGCGCGAGCGCCGCGCCGACATGAAGCACGAGCTGGTCACCGACCACGGCACCTACCACCTCGTCGTCGGTCTCACGCCGAAGGACGAGGGGGTTGTGGGCGTAGTCCGCCAGGACCATCACGTGAGGCGTCAACTCTCCCGCCGTGTAGGGGGAGGGGACGCCGAACATCCGGTCACCCGCAGGTGCCGGTTCGAAGCGGCTGAGTGCCCAGCCCTGGCCCGCATCTTGTGCGAGCGCCGTCGGGCTGGCCACGAGGGCCGCAAGGAGGATTGAACGTGCACACCAGGAACGAGTTGTTCCCTGCTTACGCGGGAAGATCATCGCACCTGTCAAGCTACCCGGGCCCAGGTTCCGCCGTGAAGGGGGATGCGACCGTCGGGTGAACAATTTCGATGTGCAGCGGTGCGTTCAGGGAAGCACGCGTGCAGGGGACGCGCTGGTGTCCATCTACGGCTCGTCGGAGAGGCTGTCGCGTGACGGCTCCCCTCTCCCTGTCCACGCGCTGGCGAGGCTCAGAGTGTGCGCATGTTCGGGGACGCGGTCCAGGAACGCATGGCGCAAGGAGCGATCGGTGATCCGCGCAGCGCGTGCGAGCAGGCGTGTGCGCGCCACGTCGATCTCCTCGCTGGCGCGCGCGCCCACCCCGGCTGCGTGGAGCGTCTGCGCGTAAACGAGCCGGATCAGCGCCTCCCCTCCGGTAACGCGACCCAGGTCCTGGAGCACGCGCATCGCCTCTGCAGCGGCGGTGAGCGCTTCGCCGGCCCTGCCCTGGCGGTGCAAGGCGCAGGATAGAGCGCTCTGCGCGTGCGCGTAGAGCGGTAGCATCGCGCCAGCGCTGCCGACCGCTGCGCGCGCGGCGAGCTCGCCTTCCGTCAGGGCGCCGGCCGCCGTGAGGATCAGCGCGAGGTGAAGCTGCGCGCGGGACTGGAGTTGCCGGTCGCTCTGCGAGAGCGCCTCGCTCGCCGCAAGCCGTACCTCCACCAGCGCGGCATCGGCGTTGCCGAGGCCAGCGAGTGCTGCGCCCAGATGGAGCCGTGCGTGTGCACGGACGGATCTCAAGCGGAGGTGTTCCGCGGTGCTCAGCGCGCTCCGCAAAGCGCGCTCGGCTTCCTCGTGCGCCCCGAACTGCGTCCACACGGCGCCGAGCTTCACCCTCTCGTCGCATGCACCACGCGCGTCGCCCGAGCGTTCGAGGCAGGTGATGGCATGCTCGGTCCAGCGCAGGTGGGCCGAGGGGTCGTCGCTGGCGAGTGCCCAGACGGCGCGCGCCTGGTGGATGCGCGCGACGACGGCGGGGTCACGGGGTGCCTGCTGGGCCTCGGCGCGGTCGAGGCGGGCGAGCAAGGCGCCCGCGGTGTGGAGGTGACCAGCATGAACGAGCTGCGCAGACAGAAGACTGAAGGCGATGGCCTGCGCGCCGAAGGGATCCGCTCCTCCGGGCGCGAGGAACACTTCGGAGAGCGCCAGGAGCCGCTTCACGGCGCCCACCTTTCCGCTCGCCGTGGCCAGCTCACCTGCGGCGACACACCAGAGGGCGCTCCCGCGCGGCAGAGCGTCCATGGCTCCCGCGCTCCGCTGCGCCGCTTCCACGAAGTCTCCCAGCCACCCGAGTGCCTCGGCCTGGAGGAGCATCAACGCGCCGCGCACCTGCCCTTCGGCGCCACAGCGGACGGCGCTCTCCGCGTGCTGGATGGCCGCTGCAAAGTCGTTGGACGTGAGGGCCCGTTCGGCTGCGTTGCGGTACCATACCGTCGCCTGCTGGGGCACTTGCCCGTGGTCGAAGTGCTCGGCGAGGACGCGTGGATCTTCCTCCCCTGCTTCCTCCAGCCACTCCCCGGCAAGGCGATGTCCGAGGCAGCGATCTTCGTCGGTGAGGGTGGCATACACGGCAGCGCGGAGGAGAGGATTCCGGAAGGTGTAAGCGCTGTGCTCCGGGAAGGCACTCTCGACGCAGGAGGAGAGGATCTCCACGCTGGTCAGGTGCTGGAGCTGCTCTTCGACAGGGCTGGCTTCGCAACCACGCGCCCCACCCAGGTGGATCGGTTCGGGCCGTTGCAAGCCACAGATGCCGAGCAGCGCAGCGACACCGTCCTCCCAGAAGCGCTCGCCGAAGACGCTCGCCGCGCGCAGGACCCGCCGCGCCTCCGCGTCGACGGCGTCCAGTTGCAGTTCGACCATGGCGAGCACGGCATCGGGCAGCGACGTGCTCCGACCCGATGCCACGGCGCGGATGAACTCCTCCAGGTAAAAAGGATTCCCCGCGGCCTGGGTGACGCTCTCTCCCACGATCGCCTCGGGCACCGCGTCACCCAGCACCTGGCGCGCGAGGCGTTCACTCGCCCGCCGCGGGAGATCGCTGAGGCGCATGACGTGCAGGTCGCGGTCGGCCCAGAGACGCGGGAAGATCTCACGCACTTCGGGTCGCCCGAGAGCCAGGACGAAGAACGGCCTGTCGTGGAGGTGGCGCAGCACAGCGTCGATGCTGCTCACGGTGGGGGCATCGCACCACTGGAGGTCGTCGAGGACCAGCAGGACCGGGCGCACGGCACACGCGGACCGCAGGTAGCCCTCGAAGACGCTCTGGACCTGCTCTCCAGCATCGGCAGTCCCGGGCTGCAAAGTCTGGATCCCGACGCGGGCGTGGAGAGGGAGCGCAGAGGCGAGGACCTCGCAGGGTGCGCCTGCCCCCGCCGGATCGCCTGAGGTCATGAGCACCTCGATCGCAGCGCCCCGACGTGCGAGCTCTCGCACGAGTTCGGCATACAGCCGCGATTTACCGATCCCCGCAGGGCCGAGGACGAGCGCCGCTCGCGCCATGGGCTCCGAAGCGCACTCTTCGAAGAGCCCGAGCAGTCTATCGATCTCCCGTTCACGTCCGACGCATCGGACATCGCGCCCGAGGAGCGCACGCGCAGGGCGAGGTGTTTCCAGCTCTTCGCGGAGGACGGGCCCAGAAGGACTCCCGGTGACTTCGAAGCGGTGATCGAGGAGCCCTGCGAGACGTTCATCGAGGTGGACCTGGACGTCCATCTCACCCGGGGTCACCGGAGAAGGTGCCCTGGACCGCGCCAGTGAGGAAGGGTGCAACGCCTCGGAGAGAAGCTGCCTCGCACGCGTGACCAGGGCGCTTCCTTCCAGCCGTTCACCGGGGATGGCACGCCCCAGCGTCAGAGCCACCGGGCGTTCCGGAAAGCACCTCTTCAGTGCGAGCGCGCAACGTGCAGCCAGCACGTTGTGGTTCACGCGCCCTCCCCGTCCCACGAGCGTGGCCACCAGCGAGCCGTCGCTCAGCGCCTGCACCTCGGCCCCGAGGGATGTGGCGATCTTCACAGCCTCTGCCTCGCTCGCGTCGGGGGTCTGGCCGGAGCGCTCGTACACGCTGGCCTCACCCACGAGGACAGCGCAGGTCAGGCGCTTCTCGGATATCGAAAGGGCACTGGAGGCGAGCACCTCTGGGACGGGCTTGCGGATCGGTTCTGCGCGGAGCGCTGCGATGGCCAGCGCCACGGCGGCACCGTTCTCGGGACGATCCCGCCGGTCCTTGGAGAGCATGCGGGCGATCAAAGCGTCGAGTTCGGGGGTCACCTCGGGGTCGATCGCGCGCACGCGCGGGACTTCTTCGATGAGCAGCTTGGCGAGGACCGCCATGAGGGTCGAGGCGAAGAAGGGAGGTCTGCCCGTCAGGCATTCGTACATCACCGCGCCGAGGGCGTAGACGTCGGCCCGCGCGTCGACGTCACCTTCGCCGCGCGCCTGCTCGGGCGCCATGTAGGCGGGGGTGCCGAGGAGCGTGCCCGTGCGCGTTGCCGAGGCCGATACGCCGAGACGGACCATGCCGAAGTCGAGCACTTTGACCCGCTCCGGCGCCCCTCCCACGAGGAACAGGTTTGCCGGTTTGACGTCGCGGTGAATCAGGCCCGCGGCATGTGCAGCGCCGAGGGCCCGGGCGACGTGCTCGGCGAGCCCGAGGGTGTCGCCCACGCCGAGTGGGCCGCGCTCGAGCCGCGCATCCAGGTCGAACCCGTCGAGCCACTCCATCACGAGGTAGGCGCTGCCTGCCTCGGTGAGGCCATGCGCGACATAGCGCACCACGGAGGGATGCTGCAGGTGGGCAAGGGCGCGCACTTCGCGGTGGAACCGTGCAGCCACCTGCGTGGACGGGTGCGCCACCTTGATGGCCACGAGGTCCCCCGTCGCGCGGTCGCGTGCACGGTAGAGAGCGCCCATGGCACCGGACCTCGCCAAGCGCTCGACCACGAAGCGCCCGGCGATGACGTCCTCCGGTCCCATCACCACAGGTCGCGGTCCGGGTTCAGAAGCCGGGTGTCGAGAAGGGCGGCGCGCTCGAGGGTGTGGCAGTGGCGCGCGACGTGGTGGTCGATGTCGCGGAGGGCACCGGCTTCGGCTTGGGCGCGGGCGTACTCTCCGTCGAGGTCGACGTCGCGGAGGGCGACGCGCCTCCCTGAGGGACGGGAGAAGGAGCAGATGTGGTGGTCGACTTGGACGACGGCGACGTGGTGCTGAGCGCAGCCGGCTTCGGCGCCGGGTTCGGCTGGGCCGCCGCAACAGTGGCAGCGGGTGCCTGGGTCGGCGCCGCTTCTGCGGTGGCCGTGGCGGCTCCGGAGGGCGCATCCAGATCGATGTCCTGCGCGTTGGCGCCCTGTGCAGGAGCGGCCGCAGCAGAGGGCGAGGGCGCTGAAGGAGGCACGGGTGCGGCGGCAATCTCGGGAGAAGGCGCAGGAGTGACCGAGGGCAGGTCCTCGGCTCTTGGTTCCATGAACCCTTTCAGCTTTCCCTGCATCACGGTGAAGGCGAGCCCTGCACCGCCGGCCAGGGCGACCAGCACCAGCGCCAGCGTGGCCACGAGGGGGACGCCCTTGCGCTTCGGTTGCACCGACGCAGCCACGGCTCCGGTCAGGCTTCCACGGCTCGGCGGGTGGGTCGACCGCATGGCCATGGCCTCTCCCGGAATGAGCGACGGAGACGACGCGCGCCCCGGTCCCGAAGGAGGTGGCGGCGTGGGCATCGCCATGCCTGGAGACGACAGCCGCGGTCGGGTCACGCTCGGGCTGGAGGTCGTGTCCGCAAAGGCCTGGATGGAGCTCTTCACGTCATGCGTGGTCGCCTCGAGGTCCATGTCGCCCGGGGGCGCCGCAGCGCCAACGCGAGAGATGTCCCGCAACGCCAGCAGGTCTGCGAGGAAGCGATCGGCGCTGTCGTAGCGCTCCTTCGGCTTGCGCTTGAGCGCCTTGCCCACCACCTCCTCGAGGCCCTTGGCGACCTGATCACCGCGTCCTGTCTGGAGCGGCGTAGGATCCTTGGTGAGCTTGGTCTTCGCGAGCTCGACGTCGTACAGATCGCCGAAGACGTGGTGACCCGCCAGCGCGCGGAACAGCAGCGCGCCCACCGCGTAGAGATCGCTCGCAGGCGTCACGTCGCGTGAGTTCAGGATCTGCTCCGGCGCCATGTACTCGATGGTCCCCACGGCCATGTCGGCGCGGGTGATGCCGGTCATCTCCTCGTCCTCGGAGCTGCCCTTCACGATGCGGCTCACCCCGAAGTCGACGATGACCGCGCGCGGGCTGCCGTCGTAGCGCCGCTGAATGATGATGTTGCCTGGCTTGAGGTCGCGGTGAATGACCTTGGCCTGGTGAAGATCACGCAGGGCCGTCACGATGTCGACGCCGAGCTCCAGCGCCTCGTCGACGGTGAGCGTCTTCTGCTGGAGGATCTTCGAGAGGGGCTCGCCCTCGATGTACTCCATCACCAGCACGAGGCCGACCGCGTCGTCCGCGACGAAGTCCACGACGCGCGCGACGTGATCGCTGCGAATGCGCCCGAGGAAGTAGGCTTCGCGGCGGAACCGCGCGACGACCTCGTGGTTCACCGCAGCCGCCGGCAGCAGCGTCTTCAGAGCCACCCGGGTGCCGACGGACATGTGCTCGCCGGACCAGACCTCGCCCATGCCGCCAGCACCGACGCGGTTCTCGATACGGTAGCGCCCGGCGATGACCGTGCCTGGGGTGAGCTCCATGGTCGCGCATGATACAGGAGCCAACCCGGTGACCGAACTCCATCGGTGGGTCCCGACGAAACGAGAGGCGCCACCCGCTGAGCGGATGTGCGGGGCTCGACGAGCCCGCTGATGTTGACCCCGCTCCGTTCACAGGCTGGTGGGCAGATTACAGCCCTGTCCGCCTTCGAGGCCTGATCCCCCAGAGGAATGTGCCTCCAGGTCCGGCGGACCATCTGGCGGTCAGGGGTCGCTCATCTCCCCTGCCCAGGCACAGGCGAACGCCTCGCGCGCCGCACGCACCGCCTCCCCGCGCCCTGCGCGACCCAGCGTGATCATCAGCTTGGTGAGCGCGGCCTCTGCCGTCATGTCGCCAGCCCCGATGGCGCCCCCCCGGGCGGCTGCCGCTCCTCCTGCGTACCGACCGAGGTCCACCGAGCCTCGCGGAGACTGGCTCACGATGACCACGGGAACATCGCTCGCGCGCGCTGCTTCGAGGACCGGGAGGAGCGAGTTCTCCTGGATGGGCAGGTTGCCCGTACCGAACGCCTCCACCACGAGCCCTTTGACGCCGGTCCCCAGAGCGCCAAGGACGAGCCCAGGATCGAGCCCTGGGAAAGTGCGGAACGCCATCACCCGCGGCTCTATCCGATCGTCGAATGGCTGTGGCGGTCGCGGAGGCAGGGTGTGGGGGGCGAGGTTCACCCCCACCCCGAGCTCCGCGAGCGGCGCACAGCAGGGCGATCCGAACGCGCTCATCCCCCACGCATCGAGCTTGGTGGCGCGGCACCCCCGCAGGAGCTTCGACCCGAAGGCGATCCCCACTTCGGGAATGTTCGAGGTCGCCAGCAGGCAAGCATCGACCAGGTTCGTGCGCGCATCCGTACGCACATCGGTCAGGGGTCGCTGAGAGCCCGTGAGCACCACCGGCCGGTTCAGCCCCGGAAGCAAGAAGGAGAGGGCACTCGCGGTGTACGCCATCGTGTCGGTCCCATGCACGATGACCACGCCATCGTAGACAGGCAGCCCCTCGTGCACGGCGCGGCCGATCTCGACCCAGTGCCGTGGCTGCATGTCGGCGGAGTCCAGGTTGAACAGAATCCGTGCCTCGATCTCAGCGATCTTGCGGAGGACCGGCAGCTCCGCGAGCAGGTCCTGGGTGTACACGTCAGGCTCCAGCGGCCTCACCTCGGGCAGCGCGGAAGCCGGCTCCGCGAGAGATGCGTGCGACGGAGGAGAGCCGGAGCTGCCACGCATCATGAGCGTGCCGCCGGTGTGCAGGAGAAGCAGCCTCACGGACGGAACATAGTACGCCTGCGGCGCCTACGGGTGAGTCTGCTCCACGCTGCCCGTCACAGGCCGGCTGCGCACCACCCTGGGCGGCCCTCCGGACGACGGATCGACGCGAGAGATGGTGAGCCCCCGCCCTCCTTCCGCACTGCTGCGCGCATCGAGGAGACCCCTGGCAAATCCCTCCACCGTCATCTTCCGGGACGACGCGCCTTGCGAGGCGCTCATCCACACCGCATGGGCAACCGTCGCGCATGACGCACCCGCAGCAGGATCGCACGCGAGCACCACGCAGCCCGTCCCCAGCTTGAGACACACGCGATGCAACGCGTCATCCCTCACCACGTCTCCACTGGGAAGTCGTAGTCGGAGGGCATGGCCTTGCGTCGCCACGACCTCTGCATACGCGAGGATTCCGATCGGAGCGTGCTTCGCTCGCTCGGTCAGCCTCCCGAGCAGGTCTGCGAGGCTGAGAGCGGAGCCTGTCGGCAGCGCGAGCCGCGCGAGCTGACTCGATTCCCCTGCCGACAGCGCGCGTCCGAAGACGCGCTGGAGCGCTGCGGGTGTGGTCGGCAGGACAGGCACGAGCACAGGACTGTCGGCAGGCCATGCACGCGAGAGCCCTCCCACCTCGCCTCTGACGGCCACGGGCCTCGCGACCGCCACGGGCCTCGCGCCCGCCTGGTCTTCCTCCTCCCCGTCGCTCTCATCGGGCCCGGGTCCCAGCACCTGGAAGCTCACATCGACGCCATTTTGCACGAACTCACCCAGGACATCATCTTCATGGGAAGCTGCCGACACGGGCTCACGCGCCAGCCGCGCACCACCCGCTTCGCTCTCCGCCGCCCCGATGCCGCGCGGAACACCACCCGGCGACCTCTCACCGAGGACCCCTGACCGGCCTGCACCGATCCATCCATCCTCCGTGGCCGCAGCGCCACGTCCCGCTCCACGCAGCGCGTCGTCAGCGAACCCCGGAGCGCCACGTCCCGCTCCACGCAGCACGTCGTCGCCGAGCCCCGAGAGGCCATGACCGGCTCCCCGCGCCACATCATCTGCGACGGAAGCGCCACCGAGCGCAGCTCCCCTGGCGCCGATACGCGCACAGTCATCAGCGCCATGCGCCAGCGCCATGCCGAGGCCGGCGAGCGCCGTCGCAAAGATCCCGCCCTTCTTGCCGCTGCTCTCGCTCATTGGCCCCTCACCTCGTTCCGAAGCGCCCCACCGGAAGCACGAGGCTACACGTGAAGCTCGGCTGCCGGGATCGTTCCCTTCCGGAGCGCATCCGCGACGACGAACCTCATGGCATGCCGCCGGAAGCGCCCCGTCAGGGTCCGCAGGGATCGTCCACGGCCACTGGCGGTGCGATCGATCCGAGTTTCACCGGCGCCATCGTGAACCCCAGCCCCACCGAGATCGCATCACAGACCTCATCCGGGTCCTGCACCCCCGTCGCAAGAAGGTCCGCCGTCTCGCGGAGCTGCTGCAGGAACGTCGCCACCGCGGCCTCGTCGCACAGGGCGCCGTCGATGCCGCCGAGAAACCGACGGAACGCCTCCTCCATCTCCTCCAGAAGGAGCATCCCCCCGAGCCGCCCGTTCACTGCACCATCCCGGGTCGGCGTCAGCTCGAAGAGCAGGCGTACCTGACGCAGCGGAAGCACCAGCGGATGTCCTCCGAGCATCAAGCGCAGCGTCAGCGGCCCCTGAGCCACGGCGCCTCCTGACCACTCCTGGTTGACGACGAGACTCTGCGGATAGGAGATCGTGGGCAACTCGAGCGCGCCGGGCGTCTGCAACGACACCGGGTCCACCGGCCAGCAATCTCCGCCCTGAAACAGGGGCGCCGCAGGGGTCTGCGCGCCCGTGTAGACCCTCGCCGGGATCATGTTCTGGGTGGGCGCATTCCCGAGGCCCTCCAGGTAGACCACCAGCGTCGATCCTCCTTCCAGGATCGCCTCGTTCACATCGGCCGACGCATCTTCGACGACGGTGCTCAGAAGCGGGAGGACGTTCCTCCCGAAGGAGTTGTCGATCCCGTTGTCCCCATCATCGTGGACCTCGGCACTCGCCGCGCCCCCTTGAGGCTGACAGGCGTTCTGTGAAGGTCCTGTCCCGACGAGACCATCGAGGTTGAACCCGAACTGACGCCACGCCTCCGGCGTCTCGTCGCCGAGAGAGAGGGTGTTGGCCGCCAGTACCAACCCGCTCGTCGGCGCTCCCGTGCAGGTGAGCGACCCTCCACTGCCCGAGTTCCCGCCTCCCTGCGTGCCGCTCGACGCCCCTGCAGCCCCACCTTGCCCCGCGGAGGTGCTACCGCCCTCGCCTCCCCCGCACCCCAGAGCGACCAGCAAGGCGAGGAGGGAAGTCGTCCCGAGGGGCCAGACCAGAACCGACGTGCGCAAGCAGCCTCCGGCGAGCAAAGAGCCCGGCAGCGCCCGGGCGAATCCCCCGAGCATATCCACCTGGGCCCCTGCCCGACCAGCAGGACCTCAGCTCGCCAGTGCCGCCGCGAGATCCCGCTGCCCACGCGCGGCGAGCGCATCGAGCAGGTTCTGGAACTGCGCGGCCCCGCAGCGACGGACGATCAGCGCCGCCCGACCCAACCGCTGACAGATGCGCCTCGCGAGCTGCACGCCGCCGTGACTGTTCACGTCGGTCAGCACGATGACCAGATCCGCGCGTTCCACCATCGAGCGGAGCTCATCGGCCCCACGCCCCTTGGTATCGCCCTTGTGAAAATCCAAACGATGTCCGGCCTGCGCCGCCATCCGCTTGAGCTGCGCTTCGTTGCGGTCGAGTCCACCGATCCAAGCGATTCGCATACTCCCTCACCTTCCAGCCGAGAAACCGGCCAGAGACCTCGATCCGAGGTGTCACAGCAGATCTAATATCCACTATAACGGATGGGCGCAAGCCGCTCCCGTCGAAATGTCGGACAACCGTCCACGATAACGGACCCTCGCCTCCTTCCACGCCACCCCCCTGGGAGGGTCGAAGGCCTGGATTGCCGCTGAGATCAGCTCCGCGGCGGCGCGTACGTCATCACCAGGTACATCACCGCCTCTCCAGCACCAGCGTTCCGGTAGCTGTGCGGTACATCGGCCTCGAAGAGGATGGCATCGCCCGGATCGAGCCGCTGCCGCTCCGACCCCACGCTGATCTCCACCGACCCCTCGTGAACCACCAGGTTCTCCGTGGTGCCGGGAGCATGCGCGTCCGCGCGCTCGATCGCCTCGGGCGCGAGGCGCAGCTCGTAGAACTCCACATTGCGGGGTCGGTCTCTCGGAAAGAGCGCGCGCGACGAGAACCCGCCATCGTGCGACCGCAGCACCCGCCCCCGCGATGCTGGCAGCACGAGCGTCCCTGGCGCGACCGCCTCGCTGATCAACCCCGAGAAGGGCACCCCCAGCGCCAGCGAAATCTTCCACAGCACGTTGATGGTCGGCGTGCTCTGCCCCAGCTCGATCTGTCCGAGCATCGCCCGGCTCACCCCCGAAGCCCGCGACAGCCGCTCCAGCGACAGCCCCCGCTCTTGCCGGAATCGCCTCAGGTTCGTGGCCACGGTGGGCGTGAGATCCAGCCCAGGCTCACTCGGAAGCGCCGCCTCGGGCGGCAGGGACACCTCCTCCATCGTCACCTTCCCGGCAGGACCCTTCGCAGCTCCCTGGGTCGTGGCTGCGGCGGTCGACGACCCAACGCCGCTCTTTCGGTCCTTGTCCTTCGCCATCCCCTCCGGAATCCGTCTTGGCGGATGCCATGTCAAGCCTGCAGCACCCCCCAGCCGCTCATCTCGCTCCCTGAAGCCCTTGTCCTCCAAGGAATCGTAAGCCCGTATCCTTCGCCCATGCTGTTCGGAGACTGGCTCGGCCGCCGCGCCCAGCTCTCGCCAGGGCGCCTGGCGCTCATCGACACCCTCCGTGGTGAGACCGCGATCACCTACCGCGACTGGAACCTCCAGACGAACCGCACCGCCCACCTCCTCCAGCGCGAGGGCATCCGCCGCGGCGATCGCGTCGCCGTGCTCGCCAAGAACTGCGTCGAGCAACTCGACCTCTGGTTCGCCTGCGGCAAGCTCGGCGCCATCCTCCAGCCCCTCAACTGGCGCCTCACCCCCCACGAGCTCGCATCTCTCCTCGGCCGCTCGCGTCCAGCCCTCCTCGTCTACGGCCCCGACTTCCTCAGCACCCTCGATGCCCTGCGCGACCGCCCCGAGACCGCCTCCATCCGCCGCTGGCTCCCTCTCTCCGAAGCCCACCGCGCCACCCCCGCCGACCTCCCCTTCGCGGCGCGTGACACCTGCCCCGACCACGCCCTCTCCCCCGTGGACCTCGGCCCCGACGACCCCTGGGTCCTCTGCACCACCGGCGGCTCCACCGGCCTCCCCAAGGCCGCCGTGCTCACCCACGGCAACATCACCTGGAACGCCATCAACACCACCGCGAGCTGGAGCCTCACCCCCGACGACCTCGCCATCCTCAACGCTCCGCTCTTCCACACCGGCGGTCTCAACGTCTTCACCGCCCCCCTCGTGCATATCGGCGGCGCTTCCATCGTCTGCCGCGAGTTCAACGCCGACCAGGTCTACGACCTCATCGAGCAGCACCCCGTCTCGCTGTTCTTCGGCGTGCCCACCATGTTCCTCGCTCTCGCGGAGCATGCACGCTGGTCCACCGCGCACCTCGATCGGCTCAAGCTGGTCATCAGCGGGGGTGCGCCCTGTCCGCTTCCTCTGTTCGAGCGGTTCTGGCAGTGCGGTATTGCGTCGTTCAAGACCGGGTATGGGCTGACCGAGGCGGGGCCAAACACCTTCTGGCTACCCGACGAGGAGGTGCAGAAGAAGCCAGGCGCGGTTGGCTATCCGCTGATGCACGTCGACATCCGGATCGCTGGCGCTGACGGACGGGAGTGTGGTGCAGGCGAGGTGGGGGAGTTGCTGGTGCGCGGACCGCACGTCTGCGCGGGGTACTGGGAGGACGCGGAGGCGACCGCGGGAGCGATCCGGGAGGGATGGCTGCATACGGGGGACCTGGCGGAGCGCGACGCGGAGGGGTGCGTGCGGATCGTGGGGCGCGCCAAGGAGGTGATCATCTCCGGAGGAGAGAACATCTACCCCGCGGAGGTGGAGAACGTGCTGGCGACGCACCCGAAGGTGGTCGAGGTGGCGCTGATTGGGGTGCCGGATGAGCGCTGGGGGGAGGTGGGACGCGCAGTGGTGGTGGCGCGGGGCGAGCTGGACGTGGAGGAGTTGCTGGCTTTCGCGCGGGAGCGGCTGGCGAAGTACAAGGTGCCGCGGTCGGTGGTGCTAGTGGAGGCTCTACCGAGGACGAGCGCGGGGAAGGTTGACAAGCGCGGGCTCGTCACTCGCAGCCACAGTCTGCTTTAACGCGCATGATCTCCCCACCGCCCTGCCTGTTATTGGTCCAGTAAACCCAGCCGGAACTCACAGCGATCGAAGACGGGGTTTGCTGGCCTCTGGCTATCGTGAGTCGGCCTGTTCCAGCGACATTCATGCGGTGGATCTCGTTAGCTTCCGCCCAGAATACGCGGCTGCTGTCAATTGCGATCGCCGCAAGTCCTGTCGTTGTGCTGATAGACAATGGGCTCCCATGACATTTTACATTCCCGTCTGTTGTGTCGATCCAGCAAATGTCATTGCCATCAACAGCGATCCTTGAGGGAGTCGTGCCTGTAGTAGGGTAAACCGTAGTCGGCATGCCACCAGCAAGAGGATAGAGCCGTACTTCATTATCAACGGCCAGATAAACACCATTACTTCTGACCACTACATCACGCAAACTATTACCCTCCGTGAAGAAGTCTTCAATGACTATCTCCTCGAAGGGCGTCTCATTCAGTAGCAGTCTGGAGAACCGCCTATTCGCGGCGTCGATCCAGTAAAGGTTTTGCGTGTCGCTAGCAATCCGAGTCGCATCGCAGCCAGGAGGCGCCAAGAGCGCCTCCATGGCGTTGCCGTCATTATTGGACCGCCTCAACGCCGTGGTCGTGCCAACCTTGCTTGTTCCGCACACTCTGTCGTCACACTGTACTATCTGAACAAGATTAGGCTCCCCTTCGATCATGGGTTCTGGCGAGGCGCTGCCGAGTTGCAGGCGCCGCACGCCACGAGCAGCACCCTCGCCAGCTATCCAGTATGCATTCACTCCATCGAGAATGAGGCTTTCCGGAGCTGTCTGTCCTTCAGCGACGGGCTCAGGCTCACACGGCACGGCGCAGCCTGCTCCTGCACCACCGCCACCGTGTGCTCCAGAGCCACCCGTGCCACCGCCGCTGCTGGTGCTCCCAGACCCACCAGCACCCGCCCCGTGTTCCCCCTTCTTCGTCCCCTCAAGGTCGAGAATGTACGTGCACCCTGCGGCAGTGAAAAACGCCAACAGAACGGAAAGTCCAACTCTTGCCGCTCGCATCACCAGACTCCTTGAACCCCGAAAACAACCTTCTCTGGTGCCGCTTCGAGTACGCCCGGACTGATCCTCATGCTTTGTCGCGGACGGCTCTTCGATGCCGATTCACTCGGAGCAGCGTCTCCGGAGGAGTCCGTGAGAAACAGGAAGGTTGCTACCCCGAGGCTCGCGACACCGACCCCGAAGCCTACCGTGCTGATCCAGCCGAAAGTCTTCGCCTGCGTCAGATCTGAGCTGTAAGTGCCAACGCACCTGTCCTCGGCGAACTTGCAGCCGTTCCCCTCATCGTAGCCATCCTCAAGCGCCGTCTTTTTGGCCATGGTGAGGCCACCCATGATCCCGCCGGCGGCCAGTCCAGCCACGCCAACACCGCCCAGAATGAAGCTTGCGATGCGCCGACCGCTTCCATCTGTACCGGGAGAGACAGGCCCGGCATTCCCGGGACCTGTTCCTGGGCCCCCAGCCGCTCCTGCAGGACCACCTTCGGGGCCCACGACCCTCGGATCGGGCGGCGCGACCTCGAGAACCAGCGTGACCTTCTTGCCACGCTCGATCGAGATGGTCTTCGTCGTGACTTTCCCCCTGGGAGCCCGCGTCTCGATGGAGTGTTCACCTGGATCTACAGGAAGGGCGACGCCTAGCGTAGGCGCCGCCATGATGACGCCGTTGCGCTTCACCACCGTCCCCGCGGGCGCCCCCGGAGGGAGATTCAGCGTGAGCTCCGGCACCTGTGGGGAGAGCTCATTCTTCTGCTTCTCCGCCACCTTCTCCCGTTCCTGCTGCTTGAGACGCTGGCCAGCAGGCATGGATGCGACCTGGTTGATATAGTTGCTGTAATGGGCAACTGCGGTTGCGATGCGACCCCACTTCGCCTCGCATTCTGCCAGGGTGAACAGCGTCCCTATGCGAGGATCGAGCCGATAGCTCTCACGCAGTGCCGGACAGCCTTTTTCGTAGAGGCCGGCCTCCATGTGCTCGAGCCCCTCCGTGAAGAGCGCCTTCGCGGCAGCGACATCCTCAGCCGCGGCCGAGGATGCAATCGACAGCACCCCGACGACACACGCTGCAGCCAGAAAACGAGAAGCCACCATGAGTAGACGCAGGCTACCGCCCCTGCGCCTCGCTGGAAACCACCAAGCTCGGTCCCGGCAGGTCCGTTCAGTCTTGACCGTAGAGCGAGGAACCGGACGGCTTGCTGGTCGCTGAGGGGTTCGACGGCACCGCGGTCTGAACCGGCCGTGGTCCCACCTTCGATCCCTTGATCTTGGCGCTGGCCGACGACGACGGGTCCGGGGCATCCAGGTCGATCGTATCCCCGGTGGCCTCTGGCTCTGCGGACGCGCTGGGTGCTGGCACCGCCGCACTGGCAGGTAGCTCTGGCGGCACCCTGAGCGTCTCTGCGGGCTCGGTAGCAGCGCCCTGACCTGCCTGATCCGGCGGCGATGCTGGCAGCGGCCCCCTCGAGGTCAGGGTGTAGCCGATTGCTCCCAGGATCCCGAGGAGTCCGAGCGACAGGGTGACCACGGCGATCTTGGGCCCTCGGCGCGGGCTGAACGGAGCATCGAGCACCGCCGCGGAATTTGTGAGCGCTGGCGGAGGCTGGCTCGGCAACACCGCAACGGCAACGGCTCCCATACCGAGCGCCGGCACCCCACACACGTGCGCGAGCGCCAGCGTGGCCGCCGTTGCCTTGGGGAATCGCTCTGCAGGGTTTGGCGAGCACGTCTTCGTGAACCACGCATCGAACCCCGCAGGCAGCGCGACACCAAGGCGCTGCGCGCGCACACTCGCCGCTTCCTTCGGTCCCATCACGGCGATGTTCACGAAGGCAAACATGTTCGAGTCCCTGCGCAGTTCAGGGGCCCAGTACGGCTCACCCGTGAGGAAGGTGAACGCCATCATTCCCAGCGCGTATGTGTCCGATGCTGGCCCGATCCGCGCCTCACCCATGAACTGCTCAGGTGACATGTAGAACGGGGTTCCCAGGTTGCGGGTCATCGCTGCCTGCGCCGCACCGTCGGCGACCACCTTCGCCACGCCGAAGTCGAGCACCTTGATCCGCGGAGAACCGTCATCCCGCTGCGTCAAGAAGAGGTTCGCTGGCTTGAGATCCCGGTGCACGATCCCGGCGTGGTGCGTGCGATCCAGGGCAAGCGCGGTCTGATGGAGGTACGTCACGGTCTCTGCCGGCGTGAACCGCCGGGAGCGCGCGAGCCGCTGGCCGAGTTCCTCCCCGCGCAGGAGTTCCATGACGAGGAACGGCAGCCCTGTCCGCTCATCCACGCCCGCGTCGAAGACATCGACGATGAACTCGCTCTCGATCTGCGCCGCAACCCGAGTCTCGAGCTTGAACCGCTCCCGCAGCTCGGCGCTCTGCACGATGTGGTGCAGCATCGCCTTGATTGCGCAACGCCGCCCGGTCTCGAGGTGCGTCGCCTCGTACACCGCACCCATCGCGCCCGAGGCGATGCACCGGACGATCTGGTAGCGTCCGGCGAAGACAGTTCCATCGGCAAGGGCGAACGACATCAGCGGCTCCGGCCGGGAGCATACCCCAAAATCCGTCCTGCCAAGGTCGCGGAGCTGCTTTCAGGCCTGCCATGAGTCACCCATCACGCGCACCCCGACGAGAAGCGCACCAGCACGGCCGGTGCACGACAGTTTCAGGTTGAGGCGCCCCCGAGCGCTCTGTAGCCTGAAGGCTCACTTGTTGACTTTGGAGGGTGCCTTGAGCCAGCGGCTGCGACGTGCTGCACGCGCCTTCGCGTTCCTCGCCACGGGGGGATGCATCGGCTGGATGGGGTGCAGCGGCGATACCACCTCGAAGAGCAGCACCAGGGCCGAGCCTCCCCAGAGCTTCGGCCCTCCGGGGACCGACGTGGTCTCTGCGGGTGGTGTCGCCACCAGCACAAGTTACCGCCTGGTCTTCACGGTCGGTCAGTCGACCCAGAACCAGGACCGGATGTCATCCACCAGCTTCCGCCTGCATGGCGGGGTGATCGGAGCGAACGAGGGACGGCAATGAGAAGAGCAAACCTGCCTCGTGTTGCAGCACTGGTGCTGATGGGAAGTGCCCTGGCTGTCGCCTGGGTCGCGTCTGCCGCACCTCGGGTGCCGAATGCCATCGGCCATCAAGGCCGGCTGTACAACGCGGAGGGCAACCCGATCGGCGCTGAGAAGCCCGAGACGTTGCCCATGACGTTCGAACTCTTCAGGCTGCCGGAAAAGCCGACGGACGTTCCTGGCGCAGAGGAGCAACCCGTCTGGTCCGAGAAGCAGTCGGTGATCTTTGACGATGGCCATTACGCGGTAGCCCTGGGCTCCGGGGCTGACTCCCATTTCCCCGACGAGCTATTCCGCGACAGCGCAGAAACTGGTCTTTATCTACAGATCACGATTGGAGACGAGGTGCTCTCGCCAAGAGCGAAGCTCAACAGCGTCCCTTACGCGCTCGTCTGCAATGATGTGAGGGGTGACATCAACCCGACGACAGTGACCGTCGGCGGCACCCCGGTCATCAATCAGAATGGTGAATGGATAGGCAGCAAGGCTGGGCTGCAAGGAGACCCAGGCCCACCTGGACCCCCTGGCGAATTGGGTCCCGCTGGCCCCCAGGGTGCTTCGGGATCTCCAGGCGCTCAGGGGGCGCAGGGCCCACGAGGTGAGACGGGCCCGCAAGGCGCAACCGGATCACCAGGGGCTACCGGTCCACGAGGCCCCTCAGGGATCGTAGGATCTGAGACTATCCTCGGGGCAGGAGCCAACCCGTCCACGGCGCTTGCGTTCCTCACCAATACAGTCCCTGTTTCAATAACGAACAGCAATCAGGAGATCATCGCCTTTGCGAGCAAAGCTTTCGGCAGTTTTGCTTCAGGAGGCGGCACTGGTCTGATCCTGAGCATCTGCTACCAACCGAATGGAGGACAGATCACGACCGCTCCTCAAAGTACTATCGGTGGAATTCGTGTAGCGAGTGGGACGAAATCTGTGCAAGCGCTGAATGTGAAGATTTCAGGCTTGTCGGTCGGAGATTATGTCATCGGACTGTGTGGGTATGCCACGAGTTCAGCCGCCGCAACATCCTGGAATGATAACGGTGCAGGAATGACCACTGCGATGGTCGTCCTACCGGGCCCGTGAACTCTTCATACGCTGAGCTGCGCATCAAGCCCTGCCACTTCCCTCCTTCCAGTACGCCCCCTCCGCCGCAATGCGGAGCATGATCTCCCGCAGGGTCACCCCCTTCCCCCGCCACCACTCGAACGCCCGCAGCCCGCGCAGCCTCAGTGCCGTGGCCAGCTCCGGGAAGTCCCCTCCCCTTCCTCCCGCCTCTGCTTCTTCCACCCCCACCTCAATCTCCTCCAGCTCCCCCACGTCCTCCACCGGCAGCCCGGCCTCATCTCCCTGTGGCGCGCGCCCCACCACCTCTCCGTCCAGCCACCGGTCGAGCCCCTCGATCCCCTCCTCCTTCTTCATCTCCTCCTCGGCGAACCACCGGTTCACCACCCGCACCCGCGCGAGCCTCGCCCGCCCCACCAGGATGGGCCCGAAGAAGCGCGCTGCCGCGATGGCGCGCTCCAGCGACCGCACCTCCAGCATCATCACGCCGTCCTCCGGGAACCGCATCGTCCCCAGCACCACCGGCTGCACCTCGACGGGCAGGTCTCCAACGCGCTTCGACAGGGGCACCGCTGCCGCCTCGTCGGCGTAGACCCACACCCACGCCTCGCGCTTCCGCACCTCGCGCATGCACCGGAGCTGCGCCAGCACCTGCACCACCCAGGGACGGCTCTCGATGACGAAGAACATCCGCACCGGCTGGTAAGGCTCACCGGTTGCCGTCGTGATCAGAACACGGCCCATGCAGCACCGCGGGTGCACGGTGAAGCCCAGCGCACCACCGCGTAGTGACGCGCAGCCTAGCACGCCCTCCTTAACCGGCCTCGCACCGGCCTCGCACCGGCCCCGCGCCCACGCCTGCTGGCTCTTCACCACCAGCCGCGCCACCTTCCTCGGGTGGCTCGTCCCCGCACCCGTGAGCATCTCCTCGGCGTCATCTCCGACACCCACGGACTCGTGCGCCCTCAGGCGCTCACCGCGCTCGCGGGCGTGGAGCGCATCCTCCATGCGGGTGACATCGGCTCACCCGACGTCCTCGACGCCCTCCGCGCCGTGGCACCCGTCGTGGCCGTGCGCGGCAACAACGACCGCGGCGCGTGGGCCGAGCGGCTCCCCGACACCGAGCACCTCGCCCTCGGCGGCGCGCGCATCCACCTGCTCCACGACCTGAACCAGCTCGCGTGCGACCCCGTCGCGGAGCGCTTCACGGTGGTCATCGCCGGACACACGCACCGCCCGCGCATCGACGATCGTGACGGCGTCCTCTTCTTCAACCCGGGCAGTGCGGGACCGCGGCGCTTCAAGCTCCCGCTCACCGTCGGGCGTTTGCGGGTGATGGCTGGCCGAGTGCACGCGGAGATCGTTCAGCTCGAACAGGACGGCTGAAGCGCTGACCGTCGAAGCTGCTGCGCGTCCCGGTCCCGGTCTCGCGCCCGCCCCGCCCCGCGCCCATCTCCGCCCCGCCCTGCCCCGCCTACCCGCGCGCCCCAGAACGCCGAAAGCCCGACGAACCTGAGGTTGCCGGGCTTCCTGCCTTCACATCGGCCCCACCGCCATCGCTGGCGGCTGGGTGCGTCGATCAATGCTGGTGGGTCATGAAGGACTCGAACCTTCAGCCAATGGATTAAGAGTCCACTGCTCTACCAATTGAGCTAATGACCCAGCTTTGTTGTCAAAGGAAGCTACCGGAGACCTGGCTGGTATTGCATCGCACTCGTCGGATCCGGCACGCCCGGCCTGATTCGAACAGGCGACTTTCGGATTCGAAGTCCGACGCTCTATCCAGCTGAGCTACGGGCGCTCCTGCCGGTCCCCCAGGGGAACTGGCGGGACGCTTCTACCTGCCTGCACCCGACCTGTCAAGACGACCTGCTCGCAATTGGGGTATGCTCCCGCGCATGTCCGTCACCGCCAGCACAGCCACCGCCGGTTCCACCTCCCTCCGACAGCTCCTGGCCGACCGGGCATCCGCCGCCGAGATCACCCGCACCCTCGACGCCCTCTCGCCCGAGGAGCGTGTCGAGGCTGCCCTCGCCGTCACGGGCAAGTGGGTGGGCCGCCTCTACGAGGCCATGGAGGGCTCGCCGCTCAGCTCCCTCGACGAACTCGCGCCGCCTGCCGAGACGGGCGTCATCATCTACGAGGGCCGCAACTCGCTCCCCCTCTTCTCCCGCTTCCAGAAGCGCTTCACCCGCATGGGCAGCAGCATCGTCGGCTACAACCACCAGACCATGTCCTTCGTCACCGGACCTGGGTACTTCGTGGTCAAGCCGCCGAGCGGCACGGCACCCGCGCCCGAGGAGCTCTACTTCGACTACACCGAGCCTCCCCCGGGCGAGCCTGCCGGGTGGCCCGCCTACAAACCGAACACGGCCGGCTTCTCGCGCGCCGTCTATGCCGACATGAAGGACTACATGCGCCGCGTCGCGCGCGGCGTCATCGTGGGCAAGGCCTACAAGAAGGGCATCGATCAAGGCGCCTACTTCTCACTGAGCCGCGCCGTCTGACGACTCGCTGGGCGGGGTGACCCTGGTCGCCGATGCCTGCGGCCTCACGACTGCCTTCGCACCATCGCTCGCGCCCACAGACACGCCTCGTCCTTCACCGCCAGCCCCGAGCCGCGCCCCTGGATCGATGCACCGCTCTCCTCACACGCCTCCGTCTCGCCTCCTCCTTCGCGTCCTCTTCCCGCTCACGCTGAGCGCCCTCCTCGGCATCCCGGCGCCCTCGCACGCCGCTCCTGAAAAGACCGCCAGCGCGAAGACCTCCAGCGCGAAGACCTCGAACACGAAGACTGCCAGCGCGAAGACCTCCAGCGCGAAGACCTCGAACACGAAGACTGCCAGCGCGAAGAGCGCCAAGGCTTCTGGCGCGAAGGTCGCGGACGCGAAGGCGGCGAGCGCCAGAGCGGCGGGCGCCAGGACTGCCGACACGAAGCTCAAGGGCTGCTTCTCTCTCGGCGCGCCCAACCGCGGCACCCTCTCTGGTGGCACCCGGCTTCGCTCCACCCGGCATCTCGAGGTCAGACCTGGCGCCCGCGCCTGGGGCGTTCCCCAGCTCGTGCATGCCCTCCAGCGCGCTGCCACGCAGGTCAACAAGAAGCACGGCCGCTCCGTCCTCCTCGTCGGCGACCTCTCCAGCCAGGGGGGTGGCGAGCTCGATGGCCACCGCTCCCACCAGACGGGCCGCGACGCCGACATCGGCTTCTACGGCATGAACTCCAAGGGCAAGCCCGTCCAGCTCAAGCGCTTCGTCGCCTTCGACAGCGCCGGCGCGGCGCGGGGCACCCCGAGCTGGGTGCGCTTCGACGACGCGCGCAACTGGACCCTCGTCGCTTCCCTCCTCGAAGACCGCAGCGCCAGCGTCCGCTACCTCATCGTCTCCTCGGCCCTCCGCGCGCGCCTCCTCGCCTACGCGGCCCGCAAGAAGGTCCCGCAGGACCTCCTCGATCGCGCCGCTGCGGCCATGATCAGCCCGCGGGACGGCTCCCACGACAACCATTTTCATCTTCGCATCGCCTGTCCGGAGGCGATGCGCGGCGCGTGCACCGAGGAGTCTTTCCAGCGCAGCAGCCCCAGGGGCGATGGCGCCGCGCCTGCCGCCGCTCCCGCCGACATCTACGAGTGACGCCGCCCTCGGGTCAGGGTTCGAGCCGCAGGGACGCCGCGGCTGCGTCGCGCGCCGACTGCTCCGCCTCGCGGTCCTCCCACGCGCACACGTAGCTCGCGCACACCAGAAGCTCCCCGTCGGACACGAACCACACCACCACCAGCTCGTCGCCTACCCGGAACGACGCCGACGCCATCGCGCCCTGCGGGTGCGGACCCGAGCTCACGGCCAGCGGAGACGCGATCCCCCGCCGCGCGCCCCAGTCGCGCGCCACCGCTTCCAGCGCCTCGGGCTCTCCCGGCGGCACATCGTCGGCTGGCAGGAGCGGCACCATCACCGAGAACGTCCCCGCCCCGTCCTCGGCCCCGAAGGTCACTGGAGGCAGCTCCGCCGTGTCGGCGAACGTCGCGTCCTCCAGCACCTCGCCCCAGCCGGGTGGCAGCACGACCGTGAAGCCCTCATAGGCGACTCTTCCCATCCCGCACTCCTCGCCGCTCCTCGCTGCTCCTCGCCGCGCCTCGCCGCGCCTCGCCGCGCCTCGCCGCTCCTCCCGCCTCTCCTCTGCGCTTCCCCGCTCAGGGCCTCGGCCCCAGCGCCACCACCACGGGCGCGTGGTCCGAAGGCCGGTCCAGCTCCCGCGGGCGCGTATCGATCGACACCTCTGTGCAGCGCGCCACGAGCGATTGCGAGAGCAGCGCCAGATCGATGCGCAGCCCCTGGTTCTTGCGGTACGCCCCCATCCGGTAGTCCCACCAGCTGAACTGCTTCTGCTCCGGGTGCTTCTCCCGGAATGCATCCACGAGGCCCCAGTCCATGAGCCGCTTGAGCGCCGCGCGCTCGTCCGGGTGGAACAGCACCTTGCCCTCCCAGCGCTTCGGATCGTGCACGTCGATCGGCTCGGGGGCCACGTTGAAGTCCCCGCAGATCAGCACGTCCTCCGTGGGCTTCTGGTGCGCTGCCACCTCCTGCCGCAGCCGGTCCAGCCACTCCAGCTTGTAGGCGAAGGCGGGCAGACCCACCGCTTGCCCGTTGGGCACGTACACGTTGATGATCCGCACCCCCTCCACCGTCGCCGCGATCATCCGCCGCTGCGCGTCGGCCACGTCGGTGTCGAAGTTGCGCTTCACGTCCTCGATGGCCAGACCGAAGCGCGCCAGGATCGCTACCCCGTTGTACGTCTTCTGCCCGAAGACTGCCGACCGGTAGCCGGCCTCGGACAGCGCCTCTTCAGGGTACTGCGCGTCCTCGCACTTGATCTCCTGCAGGCAGACCACATCGGGCGTCGCCCGGGCCAGCCAGCCCGTGAGCTGTTCGAGCCGCGTCCGCACCGAGTTCACGTTCCAGGTCGCGATGCGCATGGTCCCGAGCCGATACCCGACCCGCCCCCCGGTGACCAGCGGGAGCGTGGGGGCCGACAGGCCCCTGCCTCAAAGAACCTCGGTCACGGCGGAGAGGAGGCCTTCGGGGTCGTCCACGTGCACCCAGTGGCCGGCTTCGGGCAGCACCCGCACGCTCACCCGCGGGGAGGTCGCCGCCAGCGCCACGAGCCGCGCGCGCGTGTCTTCCGGCACCGACGTCGACTTGCCCCCGAGCACCACCCGCACTTCCTCCGCGCCGCGCGGATCTTCCAGCGCGTCCCACTGATCTTGCGCGAAGTAGTCCTCCAGCAGCGCCTCGATTGCGCCGAGGTCCAGCCGCAGCCGCAGCCCATCGTCTCCCCGGCGCACGTTCATCGCCAGCCAGTCGGCGACGGCGCGGCTCAGCCCCCGACCCCGCACCTGCTCCAGGAACGCCTCCCGCGACGCGAACGGCTGCGGCAGGCCCTTCAGCACCTCCAGCACCTCCCGCGAACTCGGATCGCGCCGCTCACCGAAGCGTGCTCCGGGGTCCGAATCGAGCACGAAGGCCCTGGCCACGGGCCCTCCCGGCTCCTCGCCGCGCGCGCGCCGACCCAGGTATGCGAGTGCCACCTTCCCCCCGAACGAGTGCCCCATCACCCCGTGCACCCCGTGGCCCAGCGCAGCGGCGACACCACCCAGATCGGCGGCGGCTGCCTCCACCGTGTGCGGCGGCGCCAGGTCCTGCGACAACCCGTGGGCGCGCAGATCCACCAGGACCAGACCCCACCCTGGCCGCGCGTCCACCACCCGCCGCGCGAACGTACGCCAGTTCGGCCCCGAGCCCAGGATCCCGTGCAGAACGAGCATCCACCGCTCCGGCGTCGCCCCGGCGGCGGTGACGACCGCGTGGTGGAGCACCGGCGAGGACTCGGATGACGGGGACGACGTGGACTTCGTGGTCGACATGAAACCTCCCGGGCGGCCCGCTGTGGCGGGGTAGTAGCATGGCCCCATGGCGAAGAAGCACGACGATCGGCCGAAGGCAGACAAGGGCAAGTCCGAGCGCTTCGTGGACGCGAAGCTCACGGCTGCCGAGTTCGAGGATGTCGACCTCGAACGGGCCCGCTTCCACGACGTCACCCTCGCGGACGCCACCTTCGACGACGTTGGACTCGAACGCGCGCGCCTCCACAATGTCGGCTTCGCCGCCGCCCACCTCGACGACGTCACCTTCGCGGGGGCCACCCTCAAGAACGCGAGCTTCGCCGGCGCCACCCTCGACGACGCCAGCTTCGCCAAGGCCACGCTCCATAACGTCGACCTCGCCCACGCCACCCTCGATGACGTCAGCCTCGCCGGCGCCACCGTCAAGAATGCCGACGCCTCGGGCAGCCGCTGGTCCGACGTGAACCTCCGCGATGCTCAGCTCGAAGACGCGGACCTCCGCGGCCTTCGCATCTCCGGCTGCAAGCTCGAAGGCCTCACCATCGACGGCGTCCGCATCGACGAGCTGCTCCAGGCCGCGAAGGCCAGGCAACCCGGCTGACGGCCTCCGGGCTTCACCGGACGCGTGTCATCGATCCCTCGGCGCGGCGCTCTGCGAACGCTCAACGCGCGTCACCGATCCCTCGGCGCGGCGCTCTGCGGTGGCAACGGGGGTAGCGACCAACGGGAGCGTAGGGGCCGACAGGCCCCTGTTCCAGGGTACGCAGTACCGGGAGTGCAGGGGCTGACAGGCCCTGTTCCAGGGTACGCAGTACCAGTACTAAGCTTCGATGAGGCCGGTGCGGACGGCGATGCGGGTCAGCTCGACGGCGCTCTTGCAGCCGAGCTTCGCGTAGATGCGGACGCGGTGCGTCTCGACCGTCTTCGGGCTGATGGTCAGCCGCGCGGCGGTCTCGCGGGTGGACACGCCGGCGGCGAGGAGGCGCAGCACCTGACGCTCGCGGGGAGTCAGTGCGTCGAGGCCGCCGGTGCCTTCGCTGGCTGGCTTGCGCATGGCGCGCACCACGGCGCCGGCGATGCGGGGGGACAGGGGTGCGCCGCCCGTGGCGATGCGCCGGATGCCTTCGATCACCTCTTCGAGCTTCGACGTCTTCACGAGGTAACCCTGCGCGCCTGCGCGCAGCGCCTCGGCCACCCGGAACTCGTCGTCGTAGCCGCTCAGCACGAGGAGCTTCGCTTGCGGGAGCTGCGCGCGGAGGGCGCCGAGCAGCTCGATGCCGTCCCGATCGGGGATGTTCAGGTCCACGAGCACCACGTCCGGGCGGCACTGCGCCGTCTCTCTCAGCGCGTCGGCGGCGGTACCGGATTGACCAACCACGGACATGTCGGGCTCGTCTGCGAGCGCTCGGGCGAAACCCTCACGAACGACAGGGTGATCGTCGATGAGGTAGACGTTGATCTTACTCGTGGAGGTGTCCGGCATAGATACCAAGGAGGAGGGCGGAAAAGCCTTCCGGCCACAATTCGATACCCGGACAGCGGTCAAGTCAAGCGACTGCGGCCATCGCGGGAGAGACCCTACAGGGGTATCAGGCCGGCGGGGACCCGCAAGAGAAACCTGCGCGCCCGTGGAGTGCCATCTTCTTACAAGGTTTCCTCGCTCTCTGGACAGCCTCTGGACGGCGGGCATGAAGGACAACGGCGGGGCGCTCCGTGCAATGCGCGCCGGACATCCGGGGCAGCAACTTCAATGGCAGCCAGGATGCAGGCGCCGGTCACGCCCGGTCACGTCCGGTCACGCGCGGTCACGTCCGGTCACGTCCGGTCACATGCAGCGGCCGGGGATCGGGTGTCCTGACGACCAGCGGCTGGACGGCCAAGACCGCGTGAAGAGGCATGCACGCCGGGGATGGCCGCCGGGCGGGACGACGTGCCCACGTGCACGGCTCGGCAGTTCCTGTACCCTGCGGACAGTGACGGACGAACTGGCCACCCCGCTCGAAGCCGGCCCCTTGGTGTACGTCATCGACGACGACATCGCGGTCGTGGACTCGCTCGTGGACGTGCTCACCTTCGAGGGCTTCACCATCGAGGCCTTCACGGATCCCCTGGAAGCACTCGCCCGCATGCGCAGCGGAGCGCGCCCGTCCGTGCTGCTACTCGACATGGTCATGCCGGAGATGAACGGCAGCGAGGTCCTCGACGCCCTGGAGGCGACGGGCCTCAGCGTCCCCGTCGTGCTCCTCTCCGGGGTGCGCGAACCCGGTGACGCAGCCGCACGCGCGGCTGCCGTCCTCCCCAAGCCTTGCAACCTCGACGACCTGCTTGCCACGCTCCAGCGTGTGCTCGGCGACAGCCCCGTGCCTTGAAGAGCTGACTGCGGTCCTCGCCGATCCTCGCCGATCCTCAGCGTTTCTCGCCCGTCCCCCGCGCGGTGTCGCGCCCCATCCCCCGGCCTCGCCGTCGACCGACCCGCCCCTCGATTCACCACCCTGCTCCGGGGCTGCGCGTTCGACGTGGAAGGCGCTATGGTGCCCTCCCTATGTCCGCCCGCGAGCTGCTTGCCAGCGAGTGCCGCAAGATCCTGGACCCTGACGCGTTCGAGTTCACCACCACCCAGGACGTCACCCCTTTGCCCGCGGGGATGCCCTCGCAGGAGCGCGCCCTCACCGCGCTCGCCTTCGGGCTCGACATCCGCCAGCCGCGCTTCCACGTCGTCGTCGTCGGCGCGCCCGGCACGGGCCGCACCTTCTGCGCGCGCGACGTCGCCAGGCGCATCGCCCTCTCGCGCCCCACGCCCGACGACCTCCTGCTCCTGCCGAACCCCCACCGCCCGAGCGAGCCCACGGTCCTCTCGCTCCCCCCTGGCGAGGGGCGCCCGTTCGTCGAGGCCATGGAGGAGCTGCACGCGAAGCTCGTCGACGCCCTGCGCGGCGCGACCGAGGGCGAGCGCTTCAAGCAGGCGCGCGCCAAGATCCAGCGCCGGGTACGCGCCGAGGAGCGCAAGCTCGAGGAGCAGCTCAAGGTCTCGGCCCGCGCCCTCGGCTTCGACCTCGTGCGCACCGGCGACGAGGTGCAGCTCTCGCCGCTCGAAGGCGAGGCCGAGCACCCCAAGCAGCGCGCCGCCACGAACCTCGACACCGCGGTCTCCACCAACCTGAACGCCGTCCTCTCTGCGAACCTCGACGCGCCTGGGACGCCCACCTCGCCCACCTCGCCCACCTCGCCCACCTCGCCCGCCGCGCCCGCCACGCCCGCCACAGCCGGTGCGCCCACGACACCTGGTGCGCCCGCCACGCCCGGTGCTCCCGGTGCTCCCGGTGCTCCCGGTGCGCTTGCCGCGCCCACCGCGCCCGCCGTGTCCAGCGCCCACACCTCCGGTGCCCACGCCCCCGGCACTCCGGCCATGCCTGCCGAGATCTCCGCGGGACCGCGTCACGCCGACAGTGCCAGCGACGACGATGACGACGACGACGACGATGACGATGACGATGACGATGACGACGACGTCAGCGACGCTGCCGACGTCGACAACGCTGCCGACGCTGGCGCCCCCCGGGCAGCACATGCCCTCGCCGACCTTGCGCCCGCCGTCCCCGCGTATCCGCCCGGCGAATCCCCGCCCTCGTCGGACCTCTACGACCCGGAGGCCGCGGTCCCCACCGACCGGCTCCCTCTCGACCGGCTCCCCGCCGCTGCACTCGCTGCCCATGCCGAGCACGCCGCGCGCCAGGATCACGCGGTCTCCGCCGCGCCTGCCGACCCGACTGCGCACGCCGCGCTCCAGGGCCACCCCTCGCTCACCGAGCCTGCGTCGCACTCCGACCGCCTCCTCATCGACACCTTCACGAGCGACGACGCCGCCGCCGTGCTCCGCAGCGACGAGGCCGCCGTCGAGCCGCTCCACGAGGTCGCCGTCCTCGTCGAGGACTTCGAGGCGCGCCTCGCCTCGGTGCAGGACGAGGCCGAGATCGAGCTGCGCACGGTGATCAAGCAGCTCATCGTCGAGGGCGTGAAGGGCTGCTTCCAGCCGGTGCGCGCGCGCTTCCAGGGCCGCGCCGACATCGCCGCCTTCCTCGGCGACGTGGAGACCGTGGTCTCGAAGGAGCTACGCCTCCTCGTCGAGGAGAGCAGGAATGACGAGGCGGCCACCCTCGCCCGCGGCATCGTGGTGCCGACCCAGCTCACCGAGCACAAGCCGGGCAGCGGCGCGCCCGTCATCGAGGTCCCCTACCCCACCCTCACCGCGCTCTTCGGCCGCACCCACGTACCCCCCGACGAGGGCTTCCCGCCGGAGCCTGGCTTCGCCGTCGCCGGCGCGCTCCACCAGGCGAATGGCGGCTTCTTGCTCCTGCCGGCGGGGGCGCTTCTCAAGAACGAGGCGCTCTACGAGCAGCTCAAGGCCTGCCTGCTCGCCGGCAAGTTCATCGTGCCGGAGCACAACCCGTCTTACTTCCGCGGCACCGCCGAGGAGCTGCTCCTCCCCCAGATCCCGCTCGATCTCAAGGTGGTGCTGGTGACGAGCCCCATGCTCTACCACGAGCTGCACGAGGTCGACCCCGAGTTCTCCCAGCTCTTCAAGGTGGAGGCGCGCTTCGAGTCGACGCTCCCCATCGAGCAGGCCGTGCAGACCTACCCCTCGTTCCTCGCCGGCATCGCCCGCGACAAGGGCCTGCCTCCCCTCACCGCCGACGCCGTGGCCGCGCTGCTCTTCCACGCCGGCAGGCTCGCCGAGAGCCAGACCCGGGTGAGCGCGCAGATCGGACTCATCGCCGAGGTGGCGCTGGAGGCCGCCCACCGCGCGCAGCAGCGGCAGCTCGGGGTCATTGACGGGGCGATGGTGCAGGAGGCGCTCGACGCGGCGCTGCGCCGCGGCGGCCACTTCCGCGACCAGATGCACAAGCTCCTCGCCGACGGGACGATCCGCATCGACACCACGGGGACGCGCGTGGGCCAGGTGAACGCGATCTCCGTGCTCTCCGACGGCCCCCAGAGCTTCGGGCGCCCCTGCCGGGTGACCGCGGTGGTGTACCCGGGCAACGAGGGCCCGGTGAACATCGCCCGCGAGGTGGAGATGAGCGGCCCGATCCACAGCAAGGGCGTGCTGGTGCTGACGGGCTTCCTGGCGCTGCGCTTCGCCCACCGGCGGCCGCTGTCGTTCGGCGCGTCGCTGGTCTTCGAGCAGACCTACGAGCCGATCGAAGGTGACAGCGCCTCCCTCGCCGAGCTGTTCGCGCTCCTCTCCGCGCTCTCGGGCATCCCCATCCGGCAGGACCTCGCCGTGACCGGGAGCATCGATCAGCAGGGGATCATCCAGCCCGTGGGCGGCATCAACGACAAGGTGGAGGCCTTCTTCGATCTGTGCGCTGCCAAGGGCTTGACCGGCACCCAGGGCGCGCTGATCCCGAAGACCAACCGCGACGCAGTGATGCTGCGGCAAGACGTGGTGGCCGCCATCGAGGCCGGCAAGTTCCACCTGTACGAGGTGACGACCGTGGAAGACGGCGTGGCCCTGATCACCGGCACCCCTGCCGGCGAGCATGGCTCCGAGGGCACCTACGCCGAAGGCACCGTGTTCCACGCCATCGACAAGCGCCTCGACCAGTTCCACCAGGCCATCCGCGCCTTCCGGCACGGCGCCGTGTAGTGCCAGGGCCGCCAGCACCTGCGCGGCATGCGAGCGCCACGCGAACACCCCCGAGGGGGGTCGGTGCCGGGGTCGAACCTCGCCCAAGGCACCCCCGAGGGGGGTCGGCGCCGGGGTCGAACCTCGTTCAACCACCCCCGAGGGCGGCCACCACCAGGGTCGAACCCCGACCAGGGCACCCCCGCGGGGGGTCGGTGCCGGGGTCGAACCTCGTTCAACCACCCCTGAAGAGGGTCGGTGCCGAGGTCGAACCCCGAAGAGGCACCCCTCGGGAGGGGTCGGCGCGTGGTTCAGGTCGCGTTGGTGGGGGGTTGGGGAGGTCGGTGGGGGGTCGAACCCCGACGAAGCACCCCTCGGGGGGGTCCGCGCCGGGGTCGAGCCTCGTTGACGAGACCCCGCGGGGGGGGGCGGGGTCGAGGTCGAACCCCGGCTGGTCCCCCTTGCAGGGGTGGTGGGGGCGGGGTCGAACCTCGTGAAGAGACCCCTCGGGGAGGTCGCCGGGAGGTGGAACCTCGATCGGCGCCCCGAGGGGCGGAGGGCCTCCGCGGGCTCAGCGAGGCGTGGGCGCGGGCGTGGACGTGGACGTGACGTTGTCGTCATCGTCCCGGACCAGGCTCTCGACGGGGCCTGAGGGGGGCGCGTCGGGATCGACGTCGCCTGTCGCGGGGTCGACGTCCTCGACGCGGCGGCGCGCGCGCAGGTAGAGGCGGATGGCCTCATTCTGCTGGAAAATCGGGCCGAGCAGGTCGGTGCGCGCGTCGAGGTCGGTGCCGCTCGCCCTCGGGTAGAGGCCGAGGATCATCGCCACGACCTCCAGCATCAGCTCCTGGCCACGGGCGCGGGCGCTCCTCACGTCGCCGAAGGTCGTGGTGCTCTTCGGGGCCTCCAGCGCGGCGCGGTAGTCGACGGCGAGCTGGGTGAGGCGCGCCGCCTGGCGTTCCAGGTGGAGGACGGTGACGAGCGGCTGGAGGTCGCCCTGGAGGCGCCCCACGATACGGTCGACGGCGGCGAGCTCGTCGACGTACGGGAGCGAGGTGATCGCGGCGACGCCCGCCGGGAAGATCTCACGCATGAAGGTGCCGACCCGCTCGACGATGCCGTCGCCGGAGACCGCCGTGTCGGCCTGCGCCTGGGCGACGTTGCGCAAGGCGGTGAGGGTGCGGTCGACGAGGCTGTCGATCTCCTGCACCAGGACCTCTCCAGGGAGGTGGATGGGCTTGCCGGTCTTGCCCGACCAGCGCGCGTCGAGCTGGCGGGTCTGGTGGTCGTGCTCGAGACAGAGCTCGATGTGGGCTTCGAGCGGGGGGAGGTTCCGCTGGTGGGCGCGGGCGAGCACCTGCTGCATCGCGAAGAGACGCCTGCCCGTCGAGAACTGGTAGAGGTTTAAAAGGCTGCCGAGAGACATGTCGATCATACTGGCTCCTTGCCGCGTGAGGGTCGTGCGGTCCCGGATGGGAACGCGGGGTCATGGTCCGCGGAACCCGGCCGGCTGGGAAGTGGAAAAATCGAGCACCACGGGCGCCACGTCGCGCCGCATGGACGCCATGTCACGCGGGGACGCCATGTCGCGCGGGGACGCCATGTCGCGCGGGAAGGAGGCGTGGCGGTGGTGAGGCAGCGTCCCACCCTGGTGTCGGTGCTCCTCGCCGTTGGCGGGGCCTCGGCGCTGCTCCTCCTGGAGGAGCGGCTCCCGCCCGCGGGTCTCGCGCCAGCGCTGCTCGGAGGAGCGCTGGTGCTGGTGACCATGCTGTCGCTCCTGCGCGAGCTGCGGCGGCGTGACCGCCTGGCCATCGCGGGCGGCGCCGCAGTGCTGGGCTTCTTCGCGGGCGTGTCGGCGGGAGCCGGGGCGCATCCGTGGGCGCTCGGGTACGGGGGCGCGTGGCTGCCGACGATCCTGCTGTTCGTGGGGGGCGTGGGGCGGGAGCGGCTGGCCTTCGAGCTGGAACGGCTGGAGACAGCGTGCGACGTCCCGGCGAAGCGCGCGGGGGCGCTCGCGCGCGCGCAGCAGATCCGCGCGGAGACAGGCCTGAGGGCGCGGGCGCTGGATCCCGAGGGCACGGGAGCGCCCGAGCACGCGGGGGATCCGCGGGCCGTGCACGCTTACGCGGCGCAGGTGGTGGGGTACGCGCTCTCGCTGGAGGGGCGGTTCGCGGAGGCCGCGGCGTCGCTCGGGGAGGTGCCGGCGCGCTGGATGCCGGGGCCGATGCGGGTGCTGATGCGGTGCAACCTGTCGTTCTGGCGGCTGTGCGCGGGCGACGTGACGGGCGCGCAGGAGGCGCTCGACGGCCTCGGCGAGAGCGACGCCCCCGAGGCTGCGCGCCCTGCGCTTCGGGCGGCGCGCGCGGCGGTGCTGGTGCGATCGGGTGAACCGGCAGCGGCGCTCGACATCGTGGGGAAGGTGGACGGGGAGCGGGGGGAGCCGGGGTGGGTGCGGCAGCGCTACCGCGTGACGCGGGCGCACGCGCTCGCGGCGCTGGGCGACGAGGAGGGGGCGCGGGCAGCGCTCGGGCAGGTCGCCGACGAGGGAGACGCAGGCCGGGAGGAGCTGCGGCGGTGGGTGCCGGCCGGGGGACCCGCGGCAGGGATGATCGCGGAGATGGCGGGGCGAGAGAACGCCGCGGCACGGGGCGCCGGGAGAACCGGTGCGGGCGAGGGCGAGGGCGAGGTATAGTGAGGGCATGCTCCGCTTGATGATGGTCGCGCTCGCGCTGGGACCTCTCGGGTGCAAGGCGCTGGAGCCACCCCCGCCGCCGCCCCAGGTGATCGCGGTGCGGGTGGAGAGCGATCCGGGCCGGCCGCTGGCAGGTGTCGACCTCCTCTACAACGGGCAGAAGGTCGCGCAGACCGACACCAGCGGCGTCGGCAAGCTGCGGCTCGGGGGGCGCGATGGAGAGCTGTTCGACATCAAGGTGGTGTGCCCGCAGGGCTACGCCTCGCCCGAGCGGCCCGTGCAGGTGATGCTGCGGCGCCTCGCCGACTCGTCGAAGAACCCGGAGTACTCGGCGTCGTGCCCTCCGAGCACGCGCAGCGTGGTGGTCGCGGTGCGGGCCGACGGCGCGCCGAACCTGCCGGTGACGTACCTGGGCCGCGAGGTGGCGCGCACCGACGAGAGCGGCGCGGCGCACGTGCTGCTCAAGCTGCAGCCTGGTGAGCAGTTCGATCTGACGCTCGACACGCGCGACAAGGGGGGCGACCTGCGGCCGCAGAACCCGGCGCAGAGCTTCACCGTGGGCCAGCGCGACGACGTGTTCACGTTCGACCAGAAGTTCGAGCGCGTCGCGGCGGTGACGCAGCCTCGCTACCGCGGCCCGGCGCGGCCCGCGGGCCCCACACGTATTCCCTGAGGCGCACGCGCACTCCCGCGGGCCGAGGCGCGACGCATGAGGGGCGACGCGCGACGCGCGACGCATGGTGCATGACGCGCCATGACCGGCCGGGGTTGTGGGTGGGGCAAGCAGCGCGGCAGGTTGGACCGTGGAAGAGATAAAAATCCGCGGCTGACGACGCGCTGTGCTGCGCTGTGCCACCCAGGTTGATCTTTGCGATCCCTGGCCGCTGTTTTTGCGGACGGGTCTCCGTACACGTTGCGGCAGCATCGCACGGGGGCGTACCCTGGCTCGCAGGTACGATGATCGCTCCCACGAAGAAGGCCAATGTGGCGCCGAGCCGGGACCTGCGCAGAGATACGCGCGGGGCCGTCTCCACCGAGTACCTGGTCCTCGTCGGGACCGTCGGGATCGGGATGGCTGTCGCGCTGGCCGCGCTGGGCCCCGGGCTGGTCAGAAACTATGAGCAGACCCGGAGCATGGTCGCGGCCCCGTGACCAGTCGTGACGAGTAGTGAGGAGAGCGCGCTCGCGCGCATGGTGATGAAAAGGGGCGCCACAGCCGCCCTCCCTGGCAGATCGAGGAGATTGATCATGGACAAGATGACGCTGGTGAACCGGAACTTCCTCAAGGACACCCGTGGCGCGAACCTCGTCGAGTACATCGTCCTCGTCGGCGTGGTCGCCCTCATCGCGCTCGCCGGCTACAAGTTCTTCGGCACCAAGGTGACCGACAAGATCAACGAGCAGGCCAACTCGGTGAGCAACATCAACGGCGAAGGCAAGTAACCACGCGGCGTGATGCGGCGGCAGGGCGAGGTGTCGGCGCGGTGACGCGGCGACACGGCGCCCCGGTGACACCGAGCCTCCGCGTCCCGCGTTTGCCTGCGTCGCCCGCGTCGCGCGGGGCTGGTCGGGAGGCGCAGGTCTCTCGTCTCCAAGCCAGCCCACCCGCGCAGCGCGGCGTAATCGTGCCGGCTGGTCTGCGAGGCCAGCGCTCGATGATCGGGCTGGCCCACGAGGCCGGCCCGCATTCGCTTTGATGGTCCGGAGGGTGACGCGCGCAGGCGAGGGGTTGCGTAAGGATGCTCGGGCAGCACCACTTCCTGGCGTCCGCGATCGTGGTGACGGCGATCGCCGCCTTCCATGACTGGCGCACGGGGGAGATCCCGAACTGGGTGACCCTCGGGCCGCTCTGCGTCGCGCCGCTCGCGCATTTCGGCGCACGCGTGCTCGGGGGCGGCTCGTTCCAGGCGGGCGCCGAGGCGCTCGGCGCGTCGATCCTCGGCGCGATCGTCTGCGCCATGGTGCCCATCCTGCTCTACCGGATGAGCGACGGGCGCGCCTTCGGCGGCGGTGACGTGAAGCTGCTCGCCGCGGTGGGGGCCATCATGCGGCCCATGGTGGGGATCGAGGCGGAGTACTACGCGATCTTCGCCGGGCTGCTGATCGGGCTCGGGAAGCTCGCCTACGAGGGCAAGCTGATGCGCACGCTGAAGAACACGGTGGCGCTCGCGGTGAACCCGATCCTGCCCCGCCACCTTCGCCGGGAGGTGTCTCCCGAGATGATGACCATGACGCGCTTCGGTCCGGCAATCTTCCTCGGGACGTGCTGCGCCGCGCTCACCAACTGGAGGGACTCCTGATGGCTCGTTCGCTCCGCGCGCTCCCAGAGCGCCTGGTCTCCACCGCCGCGAAGACACGCCCTTCGCGCGCTCCGCACGCCGGCGACGCCATGCCCGAGGGCGACGGTCGAGACGGCGCGCCGTCGCTCCTCAAGGACAAGCGAGGCGCGGTGTACGTCGAGTTCCTCGGGGTGTTCTTCCCGTTGTTCACGATGTTCCTCGCGCTCGTGCAGTTCGCGTTCGTGCAGACGGCGAGCATCCTCGTGCGGCACGCCGCGCTGCGGGCCGCGCGCACGGCGTCGGTGATCCTGCACGACAACCCCGCCTTCTACGGCGGCGCGACGCAGGGGAACGTCACGCCGCAGAAGCAGCAGATGGCCGCGGATTTCGCCAAGATCCCGCTGAAGACGCTGGGCAACGCGGAGGCGGCGACCGTCACCTTCGACAAGCCGAACTACGGGCGCAACGACCTGATCAAGGCCACCGTCCGCTACCCCTACGGCTGCAACGTGCCCGTCGGCAAGCTGGCGGCGTGCGGCGCCGACGGCGAGCGGCTCATCGAGGCCGAGGCCTCGATGCCCAACCAGGGTGCAGATTTCATTTACTGAGCACGAGGACGCCGCGCCATGACCCAGAACCCGAAGCCTGCCTGCGCGCACCGCTCTCTCTCGGATCTCCATCACGATCGCCGCGGCGCGGTGATCGTGATGGCGCTGTTCATGTCGATCTTCCTGGTGGGGTGCCTCTGGTACCTCATCGGCATCGGCGACGCGGCCGTCTACAGGGCGCGGGTCGACGCGGGCGCGGACGCCGTGGCCTACACGGCGGCGGTGTTCCACGCGCGCGGCATGAACATGATCGCGATGCTGAACCTGATCATCGCCGCCTCGGTGGCGTTGATCGTGGTCGCGAAGACGCTGAACTACATCATCGGCATCGTCTATTACGCGGCGAGCTGGATGTGCACCTCGACGGCGCCCGAGCTGCCGCCCGGGACCTGCGACGTCGCCAAGGACGCGGGGGACCGCTACCACCGCCTCGTGCAGATCCTGGAGAAGCTCGAGGGCGAAGAGGGCGACAAGCTCCTCGCCAGCCTGAGCAAGGCGCAGCGCGAGATTGCGGAGCTCACGCCGTGGGTCGCGTCGACGGAGAGCACCGCGGTGGCCACGGGCTACAAGCCGATGACCAGCGGCCTCGCGGTGAGCCCCTCGATGATGCCGACCATGCCGCGGCTCGGGCTGCCGGTGATGGACGAGCCGTACCCCACGACGTGCTCGCGCGGCGGGGTCATCGGGCCGGAGATGGTCAAGCAGCTCATCCCGGTGGCATACCAGCCGATCCTCGAAGAGGCCGGGCAGAACGTCGACGCGATCATCGCCAGCTTCCCGACCGAGTACTGCGGCGACACGCACTACACCGGCGAGAGCATGCAGCTCTTCAACGAGAAGGACATCTGCGACGACCGCCAGAAGAAGGCCGATGAGCAGAAGAAGAACCAGAACGGCGGCGGCAACAACGGCGGCGGCAACGAGTTCGACCGCGACAAGTGCGTCGAGGAAGAGGGCCTGACCGAGGAGGAGAAGAAGAAGAAGAAGGACGAGAAGGACATCAAGGACGTCAAGCCTGAAGAGACCATGGACAAGGACCCGGAGCCGGAGCTGAAGAGCGCCAAGCAGATGATCCCGCAGGCGGTGAACGGCGCCGACTACTTCCAAGTCTACTCGATGGTCCAGGCCGACACGGCGATGCTCCACAAGACGGACAAGGGCGTGCTCATCGCCGCCGGGAGCCGGCAGGAGACGCTGGAGGCCGCGGAGTTCGAGGGGTGGGGCTACTCGCAGGCCGAGTTCTATTACGACCAGTCGGATGACGGCATGGGCAAGGACCGCTGCTGGGCCCAGGGCAGCGCCGGGAGCGGGTGCAACCTGACCTGGGACACGTACAAGGACAACGTGCTCTGGAACCTGCGCTGGCGCGCGCGGCTCCGGCTGGTCCGCATGCCGGCGCCCGGCGAGAACGGTCAGAACGTCGACGTCGACGTGCTCGGCGCGAACTTCCCCTCGTCGAACGGTGCCTCCGTGGAGAGCAGCGACTACGTGCCCTCGGAGACGCTCGAGAACTTCCAGGACCCGATCTCCAACGGCATCTTCGAGAAGGTGGTGCGCTGGAAGAAGCGGGTCATCGACATGGACTTCGACAAGGACGACTGAGTGGAGGACGCCCCATGAAGACCCGGGTCGAAACGTCGAGAGAGACAGGCGTGAGCGCGAGGAGAACGATCGCGTCACCTGCGGTGCGCACGGCGCGTGCGACGCGTGCGACACGCAGGGGAAGTCAGCGCGGCGCGGCGATGGTCGAGGCGCTGGTCGCCATCCCGTTCTTCATCCTGATGTTCATCTGCATGGTGTTCATCGGAGATCTGTACCGGAGCAAGCTCCAGACCCACCGCAGCTCGCTGGAGCTCGCGTGGGCCGACTCGCTCGCAGGCTGCGACACGACGACGCGCGGTCCGATGCCGGTGAGCGCGAACATCGATCTCAAGGACGCGGCGGGAGCGCCAGGCGCGGCGCTCTGCGAGGACGGGTTCGGGATCCTCACCGAGACGGTGCAGGGCGGGGTGAACCGGCCTTCGCCGCTGCCCTCGGGGATTACGCAGACCACGACCACGACCACCCTGATCTGCAACGAGAAGCCGGAGACCGGTGACTTCGACGGCGCCGCAGACTTTCTCTGGAACCTTTACGCTCCCCCGGAGCTGAAGACGGTGTCCCCATGAACCGACATGCCAGCACGCCGCGCCGCGAGCCGCGGGTAAAGAAGCTCGTCCGCCTCGGCGCCTACTGCGCCTTCGTCACCGCCCTCGCGGGGGGCCTCGCGCTGCGCTCGGCCTACGGGAGCGCGAAGTCGTCGGCGCTGGAGATCGGATCGGAGCTCGGGCGGCTCGGAGCGGTGGGGAGCGAGTCGCCGATCCTGATGAACGGCCAGCCGATCTACGTGTCGAGCACCGTGCAGCCGGTGGACTACGAGGACGTCCTCGATCGGGTGGAGGCGCGCTGCGAGCAGGAGCCGATGGCCCTCGTCGACGCGCTTCCCGGGCTGCCCGACAAGGTGCGCGAGGAGCTGCGGGCGCGGCAGCAAGACCGCGCCGCGGCCGGCGTGGTGCGGCACGACAACGGCGGCAAGGGGATGGTGGCCTGCTTCATGCGGCCCGAGGGCTCGACGACCATGGGGTCGCGGGTGGAGGCGCTGAATGCGTTCGTGGACACGGGGGACCTGAGCAAGCTCGGGAGCCTGCGCTACGTGTTCGCGGAGCGCACGGAGAACGGGAGCACGCACGTGGTCACGGCGTGGACCGACGGACCCTTCAACCTGTACAGCCTGGTGCCAAGCGGGGGAGACACGCCCGGCAGCGATCTCCCAGGCGTGCCGCGGCCGCTGCGCTCCGTGAGGCTGCTCACGGCGAGCGTGGAGGGCGTGCCGTACAGCGTGCGCATCTACGACTCGGAGGCGCCCGTGGAGGCCATCGTCGCGCAATACGACACGGACCTCACCGCGCGGGGCTGGGAGCTGAAGGCCGGCAAGCTGAAGACGGGTGAGCGGGTGTACGGGCGCGGAGGTGCGCACGTCTACGTGCTTCCCCGGGAAGACAAGGGCCGGACGCTGGTGTCGCTGATCCAGATGCCCGGGGCCGAGTAGCCAGCACACAGAGGCAGCCCTCGGGCTTCGGGCGCACAGGCTTCGGGCGCACGGGCTTCGAGCGCACAGGCTTCGAGCGCACGGGCTTCAAGCGCACGGGCTTCAAGCGCACGGGCTACCGGCGTGCGGGCTTCCGGCGCGCGGGGGACATGCGGTTGACGCGCGGTCGATGCGCAGCGCGTTGCGGCGCGACCATCGTCGCGAACCGTGGGCCCAACGGACGCGCGGCGCTTCTCGGGCCTCTTGGCGCCTCGTGCAGAGTGTCCGGGGCGTGCTTTTTTCGGGCGGAATCAGGTACGCTCCGGCCCCGATGAACCGACGCGCACTTCTCATCGCGCTGATCGTCGCCGCCATGGGCGCGCTGATCCTCGCCGCGTATCTGCACCGATTCGAACTCGAGGCACGCGGCGGTGAGTCGATCCAGCTCCTCACTGCGCTCAAGCCGATCGGGGCCGGCGCGCTGATCACCGACGACATGCTGGCGACGCGCGCCGTACCGCGCGCGTACGTGGAGGACCGGGCGATCCTCGCGAAGGACCGCGAGAAGATCGTGGGGCTGCGCATGGGGCAGACGGTGCAGGCGCAGCAGACGCTGATGTGGACCGACCTCGCGATCGCCATGGAGGAGCGGCGGAACCTGAGCTCCCTCGTGCAGCCCGGGATGCGCGCGGTGACGGTGAGCGCGAGCAGCCGCGCCGACAAGAGCTACGCGCTCATTCAGCCCGGAGACCGCATCGACGTGGTGGTGACGGTGCCGTCGGGGGTGAGCAAGGACCAGACGTCGTCGGTCGTGCTCCTGCAGAACGTGCTGGTCCTCGCGGTGGGGACCGACACCACCATCGATCAGTCGGAGCGGGCCAGCAACAAGGACAAGAGCGAGCTGCTCCTCAGCCTGAGCCTGACGGTGCAGGAGGCGCAGCTCCTCTCGCTCGCGACCGAGAAGGGCAAGCTGAGCGTGGCGCTCCGCAACCCGGACGACGTGCGGGTGACCGAGGGCATCTCCGACATGAGCTCGACCGCGCTCGCCGACGTGCAGGCGCGCGGTCAGGCGCAGAACGTGCGCAAGACCGGGCCGGTGGGGCCGGTGAAGATCGAGGCAGAGAAGTGATCATGAACGCGCAAAGGCTGCCGGGAGTGGGGTTCGGTCGAAGCAGGGCGACGCTGACGCTCGGCAGGTGGGCCGGGGTGGTGCTCGCGGGGGTGGTGGGGTTCGCGTCGGTGCCGGCGCTCGCGCAGCGCGCGGCGGCGGGGCAAGCGCGCCCGGGGGAGCCGAAGACGGACGAGAAGAGCCTGAGCCTCGGGGTCGGCGAGAGCAAGACGCTGCCGGCCACCGACATCAAGCAGTACTCGGAGGGGGCCGCCGGCATCGCGGAGATCAAGACCACCCCCGACGGCAAGAAGTTCATCATCTCCGGTCAGAAGGCGGGCACGACGTCGCTCCTGCTGATCAAAAATGACGGGACCCAGGTCAACTGGACGATCCGGGTTTACTCGCAGGCGCCGAACGAGGTGGAGAGCGAGCTCGAGCAGCTCCTCCAAGGGTACACGGGCATCCGGGTGCGCCGCATCGGCACGCGCCTGTTCATCGAAGGCGGGGTGCAGAACCAGCCCGACATGGACCGCATCAAGCAGATCGCGGAGCTGTACCCGGGTCAGGTGGAGTCGCTGGTGACGGTGGGGACCGGGGCGGTCGACCGGAACCTCAACATCCGGATCGACTTCTTCTTCGTGCAGTACAACCAGAACTCGTCTTACGGGGTGGGCCTCGACTGGCCGGGGCGGTTCGGCGGCGAGGCGACCATCTCGACGGAGCTCGGCTTCGACTTCATCACCCGGCAGCCGACGGCGATCGCCACCGTGGCGAACCACCCGCTGCCGGCCCTCGACTTCGCGGCGAGCCGGGGTTGGGCGAAGGTCCTCAAGCAGTCGGCGGTGATCACCACGAACGGCAACGAGGCGACCTTCGAGAGCGGCGGCGAGGTGAACGTCGAGATCGCGACCGGGCTCGCGGTGAACATCCAGCAGATCCGCTACGGGACCAACGTGACGGTGCAGCCGCGCTACGACCCGCGCTCGGGCAAGATCGAGGTGAAGCTCCAGGCGGAGGTGTCGGACCTCACGCCGTCGGCGGGGTCGACCCTGCCAGGCAGGAACACCTCGAAGCTGTCGACCCTCGTGTTCCTGAAGATCGGCGAGTCGCTGATCCTCTCGGGGATCCGGACGCGGGGGCAGCGGCACCAGATCAACGGCATGCCCTACCTGAGCCGGATCCCGGTGCTCGGGGTGCTCTTCGGGTCGCACTCGGACAGCGAGGAGGAGATCGAGGGATCGCTGTTCATCATCCCGAGCGTGGTCGAGTCGGTGCCCAAGGCGTCGTACGACATGGTGAAGGCGGCGATGGACCAGTACGAGGACTACTCGGGGGACATCGAGACGGTGAACTCGTTCTCGAAGGCGCCGCCGGCGTACGGCGGGCCCGGCCCGGAAGCGCCGGCGAAGAAGTAACGCTCGATGGACGTCGAGCTCTACATCGAGAACGAGGACGGCGGGCAGCGCAGCGAGCGGGTCGCGGTGAGCGGTCCTCTCGCCATCGGGCGCCACTCCCAGTGCACCGTCTACCTCGACGGGGACCGGGTCTCGCGCGTGCACGCCGTGATCGAGCTGCGCGAGGGTGGGTTCTACCTGGAGGACCGGTCGAGCAACGGGACCATCGTGGGAGACCGCCTGGTGCGCAAGGAGGCGGTCGAGGCGCCCTACTGGACGCCGGTGGTCATCGGGGCGCACACGCTCTTCTTCCGGCCCGCGTCGTCGACCGGCGCCCCCGAGCCCTCGGCGGGCGCCCCCGCGCCGCTGCCGATGCCGCGCCCACCGCCGATGCCGGGGCACCTGCTGGAGACGAGCACCCAGAACCCGACCATGGCGGCCGCCTTCGGGCAGCGCCACGAGGTGGAGGACCCGACCGCTGCCGATCCGGGGCACATGGATCTCGGCGACAGCGGGGCGCCGCCGCGGGCACCGCAGCGGCCGTCGACGGCGCTGAGGCCACCGCCGCCGCAAGCACCGCCGCCACAAGGGCGCGTTCACGAGGCAGGGGTCGTGAAGCCAAGCGCGCCGCCGATGGTGCCGGCGGAGCGGGTGATCCTCGGCGCCGGGCTGGGTCCGCCACCAGAGCCGCCGCCGCCGGCGCCGCCGATGTTCTCGGCCCTGGGGCCGCCGCCAGCGATGCCGCCGTCGGGCATGCCGCCGCAAGGCATGCCACCACCGGGCATGCCGCAGCCTTCGCCCTCGGGGATGGGGATGCACCCCCATGCGCCGCCGCCGATGCCGTCGGGGATGGGGATGCACCCCCACGCGCCGCCGCCCGCGCCGCCGTCCAGCATGGGGATGTCGACGCAGGTGCCCCCGGCGCCGCCGTCGAACATGGGGCCTCCGATGCCGCCGCCCACGATGCAGGGCCCGCCGGCGAACATGAGCCTGCCGCTGCAGACCATGCAGGGGCACGCGCCGCTCGGTGCAGCGCACGGGCCAGCGCCGGGTGGACCTCCGCATGGGTCGCCGCACGGGTCGCCGCAGGGGGACGGCGCTGCGGCGCCCACCGGCGCGCGCCCCATGGACGAGTACGCGGCGCTGCGGCGGGAGATCCACGCGAAGCTGCTCGAGAACCTGGACCTCGCCAAGCTCGACGCGGCCAAGCTCGACGATCCCTCGATGCGGCCGCGCGTGCTCGTGGCCCTGCGGCGCATCATCGGCCAGATGGCGACGCGCCTCGACCCATCCGCCGACCGCGACGCGCTGGTGGGAGAACTCGCCGACGAGGCGCTCGGCCTCGGGCCGCTGGAGCGGTTCCTCTCCGACCCGACGGTGAGCGAGATCATGGTCGTCGACCCGCAGACGATCTACGTCGAGCAGGGCGGCAAGATCGTCCTGACGGGGATGCGGTTCACCGACGACGAGCGGGTGCGGGCGGTCATCGAGCGGATCGTGACGCCCCTCGGGCGGCGCATCGACGAGTCGTCGCCGCTCGTCGACGCGCGGCTCAAGGACGGCTCGCGCGTGAACGCGGTGATCAAGCCGCTCGCGCTGCGCGGCTCGTGCATCACCATCCGGCGGTTCTCGAAGGTGCCGCTCACGATGGACAAGCTCGTGGGCTTCGGGGCGCTCACCCAGCGCATGGCGCGGTTCCTGGAGCGCAGCGTCTCCGTCAAGAAGAACATCATCATCTCCGGGGGCACGGGGAGCGGGAAGACGACGCTGCTCAACGTGCTGTCGAGCGCGATCCCCACGGACGAGCGGATCGTGACCATCGAGGACGCGGCGGAGCTGCAGCTCGGGCAGCCGCACGTGGTGGGGATGGAGTCGCGCCCGGCCAACATGGAAGGGCGCGGTGAGTACACCATCCGCGATCTGGTGAGGAACGCGCTGCGCATGCGGCCCGACCGGATCGTGGTCGGCGAGTGCCGCGGCGGCGAGGCGCTCGACATGCTGCAGGCGATGAACACGGGCCACGACGGGTCGCTGACCACGACCCACTCGAACTCACCGCCGGAGGCGGTGGCGCGCATCGAGACCCTGGCGCTGATGGGCGGCCTCGACCTGCCCTCGCGGGCGATCCGCGAGCAGATCGCCGCGAGCATCCACGTCGTGGTGCAGCAGACGCGCTTCTCCGACGGGAGCCGCAAGGTCTCCGACATCTCGGAGGTGTCGGGGATAGAGGACGACGGGACCATCGGGATCCGGCCGATCTTCCAGTTCGTGCGCACCGGGACGGGGCCCGGAGGCAAGGTGCTCGGGGAGCACCGGGCGACGGGTTACCTGCCCTCCTACCTCGAAGACTTCATCGTCGCCGGCCTGGTGAGGCCGGGTGAGCCGTACCTGTGAGGGTCGTGCGCGGAGAGAGGTGATGGACACACTGATCCAGCAAGTCGTCTCGCACCAGGCGTTCAAGTGGGTGGGCGTCGGGCTGGTCTTCCTCGGCCTGCTCATCCTGCTGCACGCGCTGGTGAGCGACGCGGACGGGATGCCGCGTCGGATGTGGAAGCGCTACGTGATCTACCTGGAGCGCAAGATGAAGGTCCTCTTCATCTTCACGCCCGGGGACCGGATCGCGGCGGGGCAAGGCATCGGCATCTTCGTCTCGGTGGTGCTGGCGATCCTGGTGGACCTGCCGCTCTGGTGGCTGCCGGTCGCGGTGGCCGTCGTGCCGCCGCTCTACATCGAGTACCTGCGCCGCCAGCGGGTGAGCGAGATCGAGAAGCAGCTCGATGGCTTCATCCTGGCCATCGCCAACGCGCTCAAGGCGACGCCGAGCATCGGCGACGCCTTCATCTCGGTGCAGCAGCTCATCCGGCCGCCGCTGCAGCAGGAGGTGGAGCTCGCGGTGAAGGAGATGCGCGTGGGCAGCACGCTGGATCAGGCGCTGATGCTGATGGCGAGCCGCATCGGGAGCAGGCCCGTGGACTCGGCCATCTCGGCGCTGCTCATCGGCAGGCAGGTGGGCGGTAACCTCCCCAAGATCCTCGACGGGACGGCGGCCGCGCTCCGGGAGATGTCGCGCCTCGAAGCGGTGGTGCGCACCAAGACCGCGGAAGGCAAGGCGCAGCTCGCGCTCCTCGCGGTGTTCCCGGGGGTGCTGGTGCTCGTCTTCGACACCGTGAAGCAGGACTACTTCGCGCCGCTCACCCGATCCATCGGAGGCTACATGGTCATCGCCGTGGCCTTCATCTGCTGGATCTGCTCCCTCGTGGTGGCCCGCAAGATCGTGAACGTCGACGTATGATGCTGAACTACCTCGTCTTCCGATACCTGTTCCTCGTGTGCGTCGCGGTCGCGCTCGGGCTCGCGGTGTACACGGTGGCGAGCGCGCCGACGCGGGTCGCGTCACGGCTGGGCATGCGCGGCCTGAAGCGGCGCTGGGCCATCGAGGCGAACGCGGGGTGGGCGTCGCTCGAACCGGTGGTGCGCTGGCTCGGGGTCCGGGTGAGCGGCATGGTGGGTGACACGACCCGGGCGCGCGTCGACGCGATGATCGCGCTGGCGGGCGACTACCTCGGCCTCACGCCCGACGAGTTCTTCTCGCTCAGCCTGCTGAGTAGCGTGCTCGGTGGGGTGTTCGGCGCGGTCGTGGCCGTGCTCATCGACGGCAGCATCGGCGCCTTCGCGCTGCTCGGCCTGATGTTCGGGGCCATGCTGCCGTACTTCCAGACCTCGGGGGAGTCGACGCGGCGGCTGCGGCTCATCAACGAGGGGCTGCCGTACGTGATCGATCTGATGGCGCTCGCGATGAGCGCCGGGCTCGATTTCCCCGGGGCGATCCGGCAGGTCGTCGAGAAGTCGTCGAACCCCGACGATCCACTGCTCGTCGAGTTCAAGCGCATCCTGCAGGAGATGCAGCTCGGCCGGACCCGGAAGCAGGTGCTCAGCGACTTCTGCTCCCGCGCGCCCACCGGCCCGGTGACGGAGTTCGTCTCGGCGCTGATCCAGGCCGAGGAGCGCGGCAACCCGGTCGCCGACGTGCTGCAGATCCAGGCGGGGGTCTCGCGGCTCAGGCGCTCGGTGCGGGCCGAGGAGGCCGCGGCGAAGGCGGCGGTGAAGATGATCGGCCCGCTGTTCCTCCTCTTCGCCTGTATCATGATGCTCGTCATGGGTCCGATGGTGCTGACCCTCATGGAGCAGTGAGCGGAGTGTCACCATGACGCAGCAGACACAGCAAACACAGACACTCACGGGTTTGAGCTTCCGGGTGCAGCTCCCGGAGGGCGGGCCGCAGCAACTCCTCGTGGACTCGGACCGGGTCCTCATCGGCAGCGGCGCGCACTGCGAGATCAGGCTCCCGGGCGACACGGCCGCAAGCGAACACGTGCTCATCACCTTCCTCGGCGGCAACGCGTACGCGCAGGCGCGCTCGCTCCAGCCGCCGCCGCTCCTCAACGGGGCGCCGTTCACCGAGGCGCCCCTCCAGCAGAACGCCCTACTCCAGATCGGGCGCAGCGAGATCACGGTCTCCATCGTGGAGATCGCCGACCAGGTGGGGGTCACGAAGAAGCAGAGCGAGCCGATCAGCCCGTTCACCTACGTGCTCGCCATCCTCCTCATCCCTCTCGCGCTCTTCGTGCTGCTCGACGACCCCAAGGACGACGTGCTCGACGCGCGGCCGGACAAGACGCCCGCGCTCTGGGACGAGGCGAGCGCGGTCTGCCCGCAAAGCGCCAAGGATCAGGCGCTCGGGATGGCGCAGAACCGGCGCCTCACCGCCCAGGGCAAGCGGGAGCGGAGCCCCTTCGACGTGCGCGATGGCGTGGGGGCGGTGCCGCTCTTCCAGCAAGCCGCGGCCTGCTACCGCGCGGCGGGTGAAGGCGCCGCTGCCGCGGAGATGCAGGGGGCCGCCGACAAGCTGAGCAAGCAGCTCCAGGAGGACTACCGCGCCCACCAGATGCGCCTCGTCCACTCCCTCGACGTGAAGGACCTGCGCACGGCGCAGCGGGAAGTGAAGGTGCTGCTCGCGATGCTGCAGGGCAAGAACGACCCCTACGTGGTCTGGCTGTCGAACATGGACCGCCGGCTCAAGCTGAGACTCAGCGGCACCCAGAAGGGCTAGCGAGGGCGCACCGCATGATCCCGCGCGAGGTCTTCGAAGAGACACTCCTCCACTTCTTCGCCCCGATCCGGCCGTTTCTGGAGGACCCGACGGTCAGCGACATCATGATCAACGGCCCCTCGCAGATCTACGTGGAGCGCCGGGGTCTGCTCTACCTGACCGAGGCCAGGTTCGCGAGTCAGGAGGCGCTGATGGCGGCGCTCCGAAACGCCGCGCAGTTCGTGGGGAAGCACATCGACGAGCAGCACCCCATCCTGGAGGGGCGCTTGCCCGACGGCTCCCGTATCGAGGCGGTGTTGCCCCCGGCGGCGCCCGACGGTCCCTCCGTCTCGATCCGCCGGTTCTCGAAGGAGACGCTGACGGTCGAGAAGCTCGTGCAGTTCGACGCGATGACCCCCGAGGCGGCGCTGACCTTGCGGGCGCTGGTCGCGAGCAAGCAGAACCTGGTGGTCGCCGGCGGCACGGGCAGCGGCAAGACCAGCATGCTGAACGCGCTCTCCTCGTTCGTGCCGGAGGGAGAGCGGGTGGTGGTCATCGAGGACTCGCGCGAGCTGAGCCTCCAGCGCACCCACGTGGTGCAGCTCGAAGCCCGGCCGCCGGACCCGAAGGGGCGGGGCGCGGTGTCGATCCGTGACCTGTTCAAGGCGACCCTGCGTCTCCGGCCAGACCGCATCGTGGTAGGCGAGATCCGCAGCGGTGAGGCGCTCGATCTGATCCAGGCGATGACCAGCGGCCACGGCGGATGCTTGACCACCGTCCACGCCACGTACCCGCGCGACACGCTGACGCGCCTGGAGACCATGGCGATGATGAGCGACGTCGACATGCCGCTCGTCGCCCTGCGGCTCCAGCTCGCCTCGGGGGTGAACATCCTCGCGCAGGTCTCGCGCCTCCAGGACGGCAGCCGCAAGGTCACCCACATCACGGAGGTGCTGGGCTTCGATCTCAACAGCTCGTCCTACGTGACCCAGGACATCTTCGTGCGCACCTACCAGGGCATCGGCGCGCGCGGCGAGGTGCTGAGCCAGCTCGTCCCGACCGGGATCCTGCCCCGGTGCCTCCCGCAGATCCAGGCGCACGGCGTCGACCTTCCACCGGCGGTGTACAAAGCCGCCGAGCAGCGCGACGCGCATGCGCATGGTTGAGGGCCAAAGGACACCCGCCCGGGCAGGCGTGAGGCGCCACGGTCTGCCCCAAGGTGGGCCGGTTGTCGCCTCGCGGCGCTCTCGGTAGACTGGGCGACCCGATGGCCGCAGCGCAGCAGAACCCCGACGAGCCCGTGGAGGTCGCAGGCCTCCCGCGCGCCGGCGAGGTCATCGCCGGCAAGTACCAAGTCGAGAAGATCATCGGCGCCGGCGGCATGGGGGTCGTGGTCATCGCGCGTCACCTGCTGCTGAACCAGCCGGTGGCGGTGAAGTTCCTGCACCCGAACGCCGCCGTGCGCAGCGACCCGGTGCAGCGCTTCCTGCGCGAGGCGCGCGCTGCTGCGGCGCTCCGCAGCGAGCACGTCGCGCGCGTGCTCGACGTGGGGGCACTCCCCTCGGGCGACCCTTACATGGTGATGGAGTACCTGGACGGCTCGCCGCTGTCGCGGGTGATCCGGACCCGTGCTCCGCTGCCCCTCGACGAGGCCATCGACCTGATGCTGCAGGCCTGCGACGCCATCGGCGAGGCCCACGGGCGGGGCATCATCCACCGCGACCTGAAGCCGGGGAACATGTTCGTCGTCAGGCGCCCGAACGGCACGCCGCTGCTCAAGGTGCTCGACTTCGGCATCTCCAAGGTCGCGACGGGCGAAGGCGACGATCTCGAGCAATCGCTGACGGCGACGAACATGGTGATGGGGTCGCCGCAGTACGCGTCGCCGGAGCAGCTCCGCAGCTCGAAGAACGTCGACCCGCGCACCGACATCTGGTCGCTCGGCGTGGTGCTCTACTACATGCTCACCGGCAAGCGCCCCTTCGAGGGGGAGTCGATGACCGAGCTGTGCATGGCCATCGCCATGCACACGCCGACCCCGATCACCACCCTGAGGCCCGGCATCCCCTTCGCCGTGCAAGACGTGGTGGCGCGGTGCCTGGAGAAAGATCGCGAGCGGCGCATGCCCGACGTGGGCACCCTGATCGCGGCGCTGCGTCCCTTCGCGGGCGGGAGCAGCGCCGGGCTCACCACCGCTTCGGGGCTGATGGGGACACCGGGGCTGATGGGGACACCGGGGCTGACGGGGACACCAGGGCTCACGAGGACACCGGGGCTGACGGGGACACCGGGGCTGATGCTGGCGCCCGCGTCCATGGCCCCTCTCTCCGGCATGGGTGACGCGTTCAGCGCGCCCCCTTCGATGATGTCGCAAGCCACCACCGATCCTCGGGGCGCGACGCTGATGACCCGGAGCGCGTGGACGGCGCCGGCCCCCCCGCGTCGACCGCAGGTGATCGCGCTGCAGGCCGTGGGCGCCGCAGCGGTGGCCGGGCTCCTCGCCTGGGGCATCTACCAGGTGAAGCAGGACAAGAAGGCGGCCTCCTCGGACACGGGCAGCGCCGTGGAAGCCGTGGTCCAGGTGCAGCCCCCGGCCGCGACGGGAGCACCCAGCGCAGGGGCCGTGACCCCGGCCAGCGCCGAGCCGATCATCGACCACGATTTCGCGCCGCCGCCCCAGTCCGTGGCACTGGCCAAGCCTCCCGAGCACCCAGCCGTGGTGGAAGACACTCCGGCCTCGACGGGTCAGCCTCAGGTGGTGATCCGGCAGGGCTGGGGAGCCGCCAGGGTCCCGCTCACGTTGAAGGATCGCAACGGCTTTACCGTTGGCAAGGTGGCCAAGGGGAGCGTGGTGCGGGTGCTGGAAGAGAAGAACGGATGGTCGCTGGTCATGCACGCGAGCAACGGCGGCATGCTGACGGGATGGGCGCCGACGGCGGCCGTTGGGCCGACCTCGACCAACGCCGTCAAGCCATGACGCGCGCGCTCGCGCTGGTCTGCGTGGTGCTCGCCGCGGCGACGTCCTCCGTCGGCTGTGGCAGCACCTCCGGGCAGGGAGACCAGGTCCCGGAGTCCGTGCAGAAGGCCAGGGCGGCGCGGCAGCCGGAGCGGCTGCTGGAGCAGGGTCTCGCGTTCGCGCGCGCCCAGGACTACACGCGCGCCGAGCAGTACCTGTCGGCAGCGCTGGCAGCCGGCGCTCCTGCGGAGAAGGCGCTGCCCCCGCTCATCCGGGCGTGCGTCGCCGAGAACCGCTTCCGGGCAGCGCTCACCCACGCGGAGCCGCAGCTCAGGAAGTCCCCCCAGGATCACCGGTTGCGCTTCGTCGTGGCCTCGCTGCACGCGAGCGTCGGCGACACCGTGGCGGCGCTCGAGCACCTGGAGCAAGTGGCGCAGCTCCGACCGGACTACGCGGAAGTGCACTACGCCATGGCGGTGCTGTACCGCGACGAGCTCCAGGACCTGGGGCGCGCAGATGAACTGTTCCGGAAGTACCTGGAGCTCGAACCTCGGGGCGAACATGCCGACGAAGCACGCGGGTCGCTGCTGAAGCTGGTGAGGCCGGTGTCCGACAGGTCCCCTGGGCAAGGTAGGGGCGCAGACGAGGAGGTCGAGAGCCCCGCGGCGACGGAGGACGGGGGTGCCATGCCAGGGCGCGGAGGACGCACCCGCGAGGAGGCTGGGGCGGCTCCGGCAGCCACCTCGCCACCGACGGGTGGAGGGGCCACCGCGCCGTCGGGCCGACCTGTGCGCGTGGACCCGCCGTCACCGAATCCGGTGCAAGTGCAGGGTACGCGCGATACACTCGCCACCCCGCCGCGTTGATCGGGTATTACCAGGCCAGCGGCTAGATCGCGCCCCTTTATGGCGGAGTTGTCCCGGGAACATATGATCGAGATCCGCATCGGCTCTGGTGAGCCGCAGTGCAGGCGGATCAAGCCCGGTGAGCCCATGGGCCCGCTCACAGTCGGGAGCGGTGGGGCGTGGGTCGTGAAAGGCCCCGGCATCGCTCCGGAGCATGCCGAGCTCTACTTCGATGGAGCCGAGCTCTTCGTGCGCAGCGTGAACATGGCCGTGCCGGCCGTGGTGGGTGGGCAGCCGGTGCTCGCGGCGTGGATGCCCCTCGCAGTGCCCAGCGAGATCATGCTCGGTGGCGTGCGGCTGTGGTTCGGTCCCGACCCGGCAGCGCAGAACTACGCGCCGATGAACTCCGTGCAGCTCCTGGAAGACGACGACAACGTGGCCACGAGGGTCGCAGACCAGGCAAAGGAGAACGCCTGGGGAGACGTCGGCGACATGGTGCGGCGCGGCATGGAGATGTCGCGCGCGCAGGCGGAGAGCGTGAAGGCACCACCGCCCGTTCCTCCTCCGCCCGAGGTGCCGTCCTTCTGGCCGGCGGCGGCGGCATCGGCAGCAGCGCCTGTGGCCGAGGAGGTCTCTGGTCCCTCGATGACCAAGCGGACCGACGACTCGGGGATGACGAAGATCGAGCCGATGGAGAACATCGAGCGCCGTCGCGAAGTCTCCATGGCCGGTCGACGCTACGGCGGCGACGCCTCGATGTCGGGCACCCACCACCCGAGCGCCGCGCACCTCTCCGCGGGTGCCCCGCTGTCCATGTCAGGCAGCAACTACCCGCAGGCCACGGCCGGTGGGCTGGGGCGAACCGAGGTGCTGTCCGGCTCGCAGATGCCGCCGATGTCGTCGGTGCCGGGCAGCGGAGTTCCTTCGTTCGGGGCCCCTCCGCCCGTGCCGTCCTTTGGAGCACCCCCTAGCGCGGCGCCCCCACCCCTCGACGGCAACTTCGCTCGGCTCACGGGCACGCACCAGCAGGTCCTGCCCTCGCCGCTGACGACGCAGAACGCGCGGCTGGAGCAAGGCATCAGCGTCGAGGGAGTCTCGCGCGCAGCGCAGGGCGGCAGGAAGTCGGCGTGGCAGGAGCTGTCGGGGCCGAAGAAGATGATGGTCTTCCTGTCCCCGCTGCTCCTCGCCGCGGTGGTGGTGCTGTTCCTCGGCGAGGAACTCGGGCTGACGCCGAAGGCGCCAGGGCCTGCTGCGACCACCCAGGCCCAGGCGCCCGAGAAGCCCGCCCCCACTGCCGTACCCGCAGCGCCGACAGAGGCGCCGGGAGAGCCAACCCCGGCGCCTTCCGCGGGAGGGCCTCCATCCGCAGCACCGACCGCGGGTGAGCCGAACACGCCTCCCCCGCTCCCTCCCGAGCCTGCGCAGGATAGCCCTCCACCTCAGGCGACGGCCTCCATCGCCGCGCCAACCCCCCCGCCACTGCCTGCATCCCAGGGTGCGCAGCCCGCCAAGAGCGATGGCACCAAATCGCTGCAGCGGCTCGCAGCAGACGCGGTCGCCGCCGGCTCCTACGCGCGCGCGGCGGAGCTGTACCAGCAACTCGCCCGGGCCAACCCGAACCGCCCCGCCTATGCCGAGGCGGCGGAGATCATGCGGGCGAAGGCCGGCCTGAAGTAGCGCGGTTCCTGCCGGAGCAGCCGCTCACGCCGACTTACCCCTGAGAGCGCGCGCGGATGGCCTCGATGGCCTGCGACAGCTCCGGGTCCTTCGCGTGGGGGCAGCAGTTGTTGCGGCGGCTGCAAGGGTTCTTGAGCAGCTCGAGCTGCTGGAGGCTGCGCGTGTCCCCCTCCTCGGCGGCGCGCTTGAAGAGCTGGTTCTTGTGCACGCACGGCGCCATGCGCAGCTCATAGGCGACGCGCAGCGCGGGCGTGCCGCGGGCCCGGACCGCAGGATCGACGAGCAGTGCCGACGCACGCGCCGAGGCGCGGGAGCCACCGTGCGCGATCACGAGCTGGTACAGCAGATCGATCCCGTGGGTCCCCATGCGGTTCTCGATGAGATCGAAGAGCTTGTCGGCGTGCTCGCCGCGTCCGGCCGTGATGACCATCAGCACATCGATGATGGAGCTGCGCAGCTTGCGGTCCGCCGCCGCCTCGGGATCGAGGCGGAGCAGCTCCTCGACCCCGGTGATGAACGCGGGAAACTTCCCGGTCTCGAGGTCGCGCTGCATCTTCGCGCGCAGGTCACGCGCCGTGGCGCGGTCCGAAGGCGAGGCCGGGGACACCGTGATCGTGGCGGTCGGGACGCTGGAAGCGATGGTCGTCGCCACCATCGCAGAAGCGGACTCGTCCTCGACATCGACGTTGATCCCGACGAGGGACCGCACCCCGATCGCTCCCAGGACCAGCACGCTGGCGACGGCCAACCCTGCCCACCCGAGCGCGATCGACGCCGGCAGGGCACTGGAGAGTGAGCCAGAGGAGGAGCGTTGCATGACGTGCGTTGCCAGAAGTAACAGACTGGCACTCCCTTCCCCAAGCTCGTCCCGTCAGAGCGCCCTCCGGACCCGTCGGCGCTGCTCGATCATGTGCTGGGTGATCTGCTGCTTCCCTTCCGCGCGCTCGACGAGCATCCACAGATCTTCACCCTCGCTGTCCCGGTCGGCACAGTCGAGCAGCGCGTCCGCGGCAGCCTCAGCCCGGATGAGGTTGTCGTGACGCCCGGGCAGCTCGACGACAGCGACCCGAGCGCCGAGTGACCGCAGGGTGACGAGCATCCGGTTCACGACCTCGACGAAGACGTCTTCGTCGAACGCGCCGCGCATGCCAGCGCCGAACAGGATCAGCTTGTCGAGGCTCATCCTCGGCTTGCCCGGGAGCATCACCACCTCACCGAGCTCGCCGGTCACCAGGTCGCGCCGCTGCAGCTCGGAGATCCTGCCGCCCAGGCGCCAGTCACAGAGCCCCGCCACGCCGTGCGCCGGCCGCGCGTCGCCCCAGATGGGGCACGCCAGCACCTCGGCGTCGAGGACGTCGAGGCTCGCCAGATCCGGGGCGACGAACCGCAGCTCCACGCCGCCTCAGACGCTGATCGCGCCCTTGCGGAAGTCGCTGCGCGCGATCTTGACGTTCACGCAGGCAGGTCGGCCGCAACTGAACGCCTCGTCGAGCGCAGGACCGAGATCCTCCACCCGCTCCACCCAGGCGCCGAACCCCCCGACCGCCTCGACCACCTTCTCGTAGCGGGTGTAGGCCAGGGTCGTCGCTGGCGCGCGCGCCTCTCCGTAGAGGTCGACCTGACCCCGCCGGATCTGCATCCACGCCGCGTCGTTCCCGATGATCGCCACGACGGGGATGTCCTGCCGCACCATCGCCTCGAACTCGAGCGCGTGTAGCCCGAATGACCCGTCGCCGTACATGATCACCACCCTGGATCCGGGGCGAGCGAGCTTCGCCGCCATGGCGTAGCCGGGACCGACCCCGAGGGTGCCGAGCGGCCCCGGATCCATCCAGATCTGCGGCCACTCCATCTTCAGCACGTAGGCCGCCGTCGCCACGAAATCGCCCCCGTCGCCGATGACGATGTCCTCTCGCCCCAGCCGCTTGCCCACCTCCGCGCAGACCCGGAGCGGGTTCGGCGGGCTGTCGTTGCTGTCGATCTCCGCGAGCATCTTCGCCCGCGACTTGTCCTCCGCGGCCCGCACCGAAGCCAGCCACGCCTCGGCGCGCTTCTCTGGCACCTCGGCGAGGAGCTGCTCGAGCACCACCCCGCTGTCGCCGTGAATGGCCACGTCCACGCGCCGGTTCCTGCCCACCTCGCTGCCGTCGAGGTCCACCTGCACCACCTTGGCGCCCGGGTTGATGGCGCGGCCGTACTCCAGGCGGAAGTCGAAGGGCGTCCCAAGCACCACGCAGAGGTCGGCCTGACCGAGCGCGAAGCGGCGCGAACGCGACATCAGCCGTGGGTGGGCGTGGGGGAGCGCCCCACGCGCCATGCCGTTCACGTAGTACGGAGCCTCGATGGCCTCCGCGAAGGGCGTGAGGATGTCCCGCTGCGGCGACCAGCGGAGTTGCGTGCCGACGATGAACATCGGCCGCTCCGCCTCCTGCAGCAGCGCCGCCGCGCGCTTGATCGCTGCCGGATCTCCTCCCGGACGGGACGGCACGATGCCCCCCTCGCCCGTCGGCGCCGTCGCCGTGGGCGCGTCGTCGGCGTAGCTCATCAAGAGGTCGAGCGGCATCTCCAGGAACACCGGCCCCGGCACGTTCGACTGAGCGATGCGGAAGGCCGAGTCGATGTACTCCTGGATGCGCTCGGTGGAGGGCACCGAGACGCTCCATTTGGTGATCGGGCGCATCAGCTCCACGTGGTTCATGTCCTGGAGCGACCCCATGTCGGCGAGCAACCGCGGTCCAGCGCCGCCGATGACCAGCATGGGGATCCCCGCGCGCTGCGCGTTGGCCATGGCGGTCACCACGTCCGTCACCCCGGGCCCCGCCGTCACCGCGCAGACCCCCGGACGCCCGGTGACGCGCGCATATCCATCGGCAGCGTGGCCGGCAGTCTGCTCGTGTCGGACATCCACCACCCGGATGCCGTCGTCGAGACACCCGTCATAGATGGCCTGGATGTGACCACCACACAGGGTGAAGAGGTGCGTCACCCCGTGCCGCGCCAGAGCCTTGGAGACCAGCCTTCCGCCGTGAACCTGCGCCATGGCCCCCTATACCACGGGCCGCCTTACACCGAGACCTCTCGCCACCGCCCGCGGGCCCATATCACCGCGAGGAGCGCGGTCCGGATCACCCAGTCCGCGGTGCTCCCCATCCAGACCCCCACGAGCCCGAGATCCAGCTCGATCGCGAACACCCAGGTCGCAGCGAGCCGCACCGCGAACGACGACAGCAGCGTCACCACCAGCACCTGCCGCGTCGCGCCCGCGCCACGGAGCGCCATGCTGGTCACCATGGCGAACGCCATGAAGGGCTGCGCCAGCGCCGCCACGTAGAGAGAACGCGCCCCGAGGGCCACGATCTCCGGCTCCGACGAGAACGCGACCATCAGGAGCCGCGGCACCAGCGCGAAGACCACCCCGAAGGCGCTGAGCAGGCAGACCGCCATCCACGCCGCCGTACGCCCCGTGCGCGCAGCCTCCGAGAGCTGACCTGCGCCGAGCTTCTGCGCCACGAGCGCCGCCGCCGCCACCCCGAAGCCGTCGGCGGAGAAGAAGCAGATCCCCTCGATGCTCACGAGCGCCTGGTTCGCCGCCATGGCGGCTGCGCCGAGGAGCCCGATCATCGCCACGAACCCCACGTAGCCAGCCTGGTACGTGAGGCGCTCGGCGAACGCAGGCAGCGCCACGCGCAGCACCCGCCCGAGCGCGGGCCGGAACCCTTCCCCGAGCGCGTCCCCGCCACGGGTGAGCAGCGGGAGGGGGCTCGAACGCGCCATGAGCGCTGCGGTGAGCAACAGCCCCTCGATGGCCATGGTGGCCGCAGCGCCCACGGCCGCACCGCGCAACCCGAGCGCTGGCACCCCGAGCCCTCCGAAGATGAGCCACGCGCTCAGCGCCACGTTCACCAGGTTCCCGAGCACTGCTGCCAGGAGCGGCGTCCGCGTGTCCCCGGCTCCCTGCAGCGCCGCCGCAGCCACGGCTTCCATGAATGCCAGCGGCAGCACCGGCAGCACGATGCGCAGGTACCCATCCGCCTGCGCGAGCACCTCCGCACCGGCCCGCGGGAACAGGAGCCGCAGGAGCGCTCCCTCCGCAGAGAGCATCACCACCGCGACGACCACCCCGAGCCCTGCCGCGAAGACCAGCGACGCGCGCGCCGCCGCCGCAGCGAGCGCGCGATCACCGGCGCCCACGGCGCGGGCGACGACCGCGAGCGTCCCCGAGGAAGACGCCCCGAAGACCGAGATGATGGACCAGGCGATCGACGTGCAGATCTGGGTCGCCGCGAGCGCGGTCACCGCGTAGCGGCCCACCATGGCGCGGTTCACCAGGAACACCAGCGTGAGCAGCAGCATGTGGGTCATCGCCGGCCAGGCCAGGACCCACACCTGCCGCACCACGTCCCCCGTCGGGATGACCGCCTGCGGCCCGTCCCTCCTCGTCGTCAGCAGAGACGGCTTCCGCTTTCCGCCGTCATCGGCCACGGACCCCATGTCTGCTGTCGCTCCCGTTGCGCTCATGCCTTGGACAACGCCGCGCCCATCTCGCGCGTTCCATGCCGGGCATCTCGCCGGAGAACCGGCGCCGCTTCAGCGCGCGACCGAAGGAATCGGGTCCAGTACCTCGATCGACTCGCCCACGGCGATCTCACCCTTCTTCACCAGCGTCACCCGCAGCCCGAGCGCACGGTCGGCCGCACCGTCCCCGTTCCCGTCGAGCCAGGCGATCGCCATGCCGTCGGTGCCCCCCTTGAAGACCTGCCACTGCACCTGGAAGGCCTGGGGCTCGCTCTGCCGGAAGCTCGTGCAGCTATACACGGGAGACCGGTAGTCCCCCGGTCCACTCTGGTAAGGGCTCGACTTCAACTGCGAGAAGCTCGGCGGAATCGCGGGCGCCGTCCCCGGCAGCTCACCGATCACCGTACGCGCGCAGCCCCGGACCCCTTCGGCGAACTGCCACAGCGCCGCCCGCGCCGCCGCCTCCGTGGACGCCGCCGACGAGACGTCCCCCGTCTCCTCCTGACCTCGCGAAGGCACCGGCTCGGCGGGCGCCGTCGGCGCAGGCGCGCTTCCCGGCGTGGGTGTCCCTGACCCTCGCGTCAGCAGAAACGCCGTGATCGCCACGACGGTGATCACACTCACCACGATGGCCAGGATCAGCCCGAACCGAGAGCCACGGCTCATGGGCGTGAGCCCAGCCGACGGCTCGTCCACGATGACTGGCGCAACGGGCACGTTCGAGATGGCTATCGGCCGGGGGCCCGACTGCGGTTGCTCCGAGGACGCGGGCGGCCGAGAGACCGGCGCGCTGGGTGGCGGAGCCGAGGCGATCCCCGGAGCCCTCCCAGCGCTCGGTCCCCCCGAAGCGCTCGGTCCTCCCAAGGCGCTCGGTCCCCCGCTGGCCACCGCCCCCAGGGGAGCTGGCGGCGGCGGCCCCGAAACGGACACGCTGTCCTCGAAGACCTCCTCGGGCGCGAGGGTCTGCACGCGCTGCGGCGGAGGCGCGCTCGGCAGCGGCATCACCGCCGTCGGCAGAGAGTCCCGATCCCTCGCCGCACTCTGCGGAGACGGATGAATCGGCGTCGGCGCGAAGTCGGGGTCGAGCAAATCCCCCGAGGAACCGGGGCGCGGGAGCACGCCACCCGACGGCTCTGCGGCTGCTGCGGCAGGGAAAGGCTCAGGCGCCGGCGGCGTCGACCCACCTCCCACCGACGATGGCGGTGGCGGCTTCGTCGGCATGCTCCCCACCGACGACGGCGGCCCTGGCGGCGGCGGCTTCGTCGGCACGCTCCCCGCCGACGACGGCGGCCCTGACGGCGGCCCTGACGTCGGCCCTGGCGGCGGCGGCTTCGTCGGCACGCTCCCCGCCGACGACGGCGGCCCTGGCGGCGGCGGCTTCGTCGGCGCGCCTTCCGGGGTCGACGCAGGGTTGCTTGCCGAACCTGGCTCCTTGGCCTTCTTCGCGCCTCCCAGGCGGGCCGCCAGAAGCCGGCTGATGTCCTTCGCGGACATCGCACCCGCCGCTCCGGCGACGCCTGGGCCCACGGTCTCGAGGAGCGCATCCAGCTCATCGGACGCCATGGCGCGCGTCGGCTCATCGTCAGCCTGTGGCGGTGGCGGCCGAAGCGGTGTTGGCCTGCTTGCCTCGGGAGCTGGCTGCTCTCCTGCCACGTTTGCCGAGCTCGGGTCTTGTTGCGATCCGGTCCCCACGTCCGGAGGTTACTACGCCTTCCGGACCGGACGCACAATTGCGGTAACCTCTCGCCGCACCGGGCCAGCCTGCACCCACCCGACAGAGGTGCGGCGGCTCACGTGACCTCGGACCGGGCTCCGTCTTCGGACATCCAGCCCCTGGAGCGCGCATGCGACTTGGAAAGCGTCTCGCCTCGCTCGTGATCTCGGACATTCGCGCGATGAGCCGAGCCTGCGAGGCCGTCTCCGGCATCAACCTCGGACAGGGCATCTGCGATCTGCCCACCCCTCCCCCGGTGGCCCAGGCGGCATGCGACGCCATCCGGGACAACAAGGTCGTTTACACCGCGCCCGAGGGCATCGCGCCCCTCCGCACTGCCATCGCTGCAAAGATCCGCCGCTGGTACGGACTCGAGTACGACCCTGCTGGCGAGATCGTGGTCACCTCCGGGGCCACCGGCGCCTTCGCCGCCACCTGCCTCGCCCTCTTCGACCCGGGCGACGAGATCCTCCTCTTCGAGCCCTACTACGGCTACCACCTCAACACGGTCCTCTCGCTCGGATTGACCCCCGTCCTGATCCCCACGCGCCCGCCCACATGGGCCTTCAACCCTGCCGCCATCGAGCGCGCCATCACCCCCCGCACCCGAGCCATCGTGGTGTGCACGCCTTCGAACCCGAGCGGCAAGGTGTGGACCGAGGCCGAGCTGGACACCCTGGCGGCCATTTGCGCAAAACACGATCTCATTGCCATCACCGACGAGATCTACGAGCACATCGTCTTCGACAATCACCAGCACGTCCCCCTCGCCAGCCGCGGCGACGCACGGACACGCACGGTGACCATCTCGGGCTTCTCCAAGACCTTCGCCATCACCGGCTGGCGCCTCGGCTACCTCAGCGCACCACGCGAGCTTGCCCAGCGCATCACGATTATCCACGACCTACTGTACGTCTGCGCCCCGACGCCTCTTCAGTATGCCCTGGTGGCGGGAATGGCCATGCAGGGCGACTATTACACCGAGCTTGCTGCATCGTACGCCCGAAAACGGTCCATCCTGTGCGACGCCTTGCACGACGCCGGGCTCACCCCCTACGTCCCCCAGGGCGCCTATTACGTGCTGGCAGACGTCCGCCGACTGGGAGCCGCGAACGCGAAAGCGGCTGCCATGCTGCTCCTGGAACGTACCGGCGTGGCCTCCGTTCCAGGCACCTCCTTTTATGCGGATCCCGTCGGCGACACGCTGGTCAGGTTCTGCTTCGCCAAAGAAGAAGACGTGCTGCAGGAGGCCGCACGAAGACTCCGAGCCTTCTAGGTACTGCGCAGTACTGCGTAGTACTGCGTAGTACTGCGTACCCTGGTTCAGGGACCTTCGGTCCCTGCGCTCCCGATGGTCGCTCCCCCGTTTCTTTGCTCGAACGCTGAGCCGAGGGCCAGGGAAGAACCTGGGAAACGGCGTACTGGACCGGCATTCTGCCCTGGTCTCCTGCTCCTCGACTCTTTGCGCAGGGCGATGCGCGGAAACCGCGAGGCGAATGCGGGGCGAGCGCGTCCTGTGGTCCTGACAGGACATTCCGAAGGACCTTTCTCACGTCCACGCGCGCCACGCGCGCCCAGCGAGAGACCATGGGGGGAAGCCGTAAGGCACGCCTGCGGGTGTTTCTCGCCTTCCCTCCAGAGCCGGATTGCACACCACAGAAACAGTCTCCGCAGTGTTGACCACATCATGGCGATACGCCCGACATGACGGCATGGTTCGCCCCCTATGCCACGGCGTCGAACTGGATATGGTGTGCTCACGCAATCCACAACGGGGCTCGGCGTTCGCATCACGGCTTACAACGTCAACAAGGCCAGGTTTTCCCTTTCACGGCAGCACTTCATCGGTTATCCCCTACCGTCACAACAAGTAGCGCGTAGACGCGCGGACGGGAGTGGACCGTGGCCATGTCGGAGAGGGTGGAGGGCGGCAGGGTTATCCATGTTCCAATCGTGATGGCGCTGGATTGCTCGGCGGTATTACTGAGCCGTTGTCGCAAAGCAGCCACGGGCAGACGCCTCCTGGTGCGGGCCTGCGAATCGGCATTCGCCTGGAAGACTGCCGTCACCCTGCGGCCCAGCATCATCGTGCTGCCGAGCCACCTCCACGAACGCGAACCGGAGCGCTTCAGCATGCTGGCGCGAGAAGCCGGTTCCCGCCTCGTCGTCCTGGAATCCGAGCAGCTCCCGCTGGACCAGCTGGCGCGCATGTTCTCCTCGGCCCTGTACACCCCGGCCCCGGTCCGCGCCCACGCTTCCTCGACCGACTGATTGAAGCCCCGAACCTTCCTGCATTCACAGAACGAACGCATCTCCTTCCCTCGGACGCCGCACACCGACGCGCCGAGGGATTGAGTCCCGCTGCGCACAGGCCCCGCCCGCGCACCGCATTGGTGCGCTCGCAGCCATGGCCTTGCCGGGAAGCGTCATGCATGCGCGGCACGTCCCAGGTACGGCCTCCCCCCGGAGATCGGTAGGGCAGAGCCGCGCCCCTCCCAGTCCAGCGTGGTGACCCCGAGAAGACCTCGTCCAGACCTCCCGGCAGGCTTTCGTCCCGAAGCCGTGCGTGCGACCCTCGCCGGGCCCTGCTTCCAGAGGGCACCGTGGGGTGACTGGCCCGCCCGGGTTCTCCAGGCGGGTACGGAGGGAAGATGTCGAATTCATTCGCTGACGTGAACCGCTACTTCGAACGCGCCGCCTCGCTCCTGGGGCTCTCTGCCCCCCTGAAAAAGCAGCTCGAGACCCCCCACCGTGAAGTGCGGGTGGAATGCAACATCCGCATGGACGACGGCACGGTCGGCACGTTCACCGGGTTCCGCGTTCAGCACGACAATGCGCGTGGCCCCTTCAAGGGAGGCCTCCGCTTCCACCAGGAAGTCGAGATCGATGAAGTGAGGGCGCTCGCCTCCCTCATGACCTGGAAAACGGCCGTCGTCGGCATCCCCTATGGTGGCGCCAAGGGCGGCATCACCGTCGACCCCACGACCCTCTCCAAGGGCGAGCTCGAGCGGCTCACCCGCAAATTCACGGCAGGCATCCACGAATTCATCGGCGATACCGTCGACATCCCTGCGCCGGACGTGAACACCAATGCGCAAGTGATGGCGTGGATCATGGATGAATACGCCAAGTTCCACGGCTTCCGGCCCGGCGTGGTGACCGGCAAGCCCGTGGAGCTCTTCGGCTCCCTCGGGCGCGAGGAAGCCACGGGCCGCGGGGTGATGATCTCCATCGAGGAGCACCTCAAGACGCTCGGCAAGACGCTCGCCGACGTCACCTACGTCATCCAGGGCTTCGGCAACGTGGGAAACAACGCCGCGCGCCTGCTCACCGAGGCCGGCGGCAAGGTGCTCGGCATCGGCGACCACACGGGATCGTTCTACGACCCCGCGGGCATCGACATCCCCGCGGCGCTCGCATGGCAGAAGGCAAACCGCTCTCTCGCCGGCTTCCAGGCTCCCAAGGTGGAGCGCGACGCGCTGCTCGTGCAACGCTGCGACGTGCTGATCCCGGCCGCACTCGGAGGCGTGATCACCCCCTCCGTCGCCCGGGAAGTGAACTGTTCCCTGATCTCCGAGGGCGCCAATGGCCCCACCACTCCGGACGCCGACGAGGTCCTCCACCAGCGAGGCATCACCGTGCTCCCCGACATCTACGCGAACGCCGGCGGCGTGACGGTCAGCTATTTCGAGTGGGTCCAGAACATCCAGCAATTCGCATGGGATGAGCAGCGTGTTCGCCGCGAGCTCGAAGTCATCATGCGCCCTGCCTACGCGAAGATCGCGGAGGTCGCGCGAGCCCGCTCCGTGGACATGCGCACCGCAGCCTTCATGGTGGCCATCGACCGCGTCGCACGCGCCACCGAGTTGCGCGGCGCCTGACCCCGTCGAGCCACGTCACGCCGCTGCACGCCCCCTCCACGGCGCTGCACGTCTCCCTCACGACGCTGCACATCCCCCACCCGACGCTGCACATCCCCCACCCGACGCTGCACATCCCCCGCGTTCTCCCATAGCCTCGACAGGCATGCTGCAGGCAAGGAGCACCCCCTGATGACCGTGCGCTACGAGACCAGCGACCACATTGCTACAATCACCATAGACCGCCCCGAAGTCCGCAATGCCGTCGACGGCCCCACCGCACGCGCACTTGCCGACGCATTCCGCCACTTCGAGGCAGACCCGGAAGCCCGCGTCGCCGTGCTCACGGGCGCAGGAGATCACTTCTGCGCAGGTGCCGATCTCAAAGCGTTCGCAGAAGGTCGCGGCAACCGCCTCTCGCCCGACGGAGACGGCCCCATGGGCCCGACACGGATGCTCCTGTCCAAACCCGCCATTGCAGCGATCGAGGGCTACGCCGTCGCCGGTGGGCTGGAGCTCGCGCTCTGGTGCGACCTGCGCGTCGCCGCCGAGGACGCCGTGCTCGGCGTGTTCTGCCGGAGATTCGGCGTCCCCCTCATCGACGGCGGCACCATCCGCTTGCCCCGCCTCATCGGACTGAGCCACGCCCTCGATCTGATCCTCACAGGCAGGGCCGTCGACGCGAAGGAAGCGGCGAGCATGGGCCTCGTGAACCGCGTCGCCCCCCGCGGGGAAGCTGCTCACGCGGCCAGAGAGCTGGCGCTCCAGCTCGCAGCGCTGCCCCAGCGCTGCCTGCGCGAGGACAGGCTCAGCGCCTACGAACAGAGCGTGATGTCCCTCGAAGCCGCCCTGAGCAACGAGATGCGCCACGGCATGGAAAGCCTCTCCGACGAGGGCTTCCGCGACGGACTGCGGGCGTTCAACGCGGGAGAAGGCCGACACGGCCAGCGCCGAGGACCGGGCACGGACCTGCAGGAGTAGCCGCCCTCCCCTCACCCGGAGCGTGCGCGGAGGTCCTGCGCGCGATAGCATCCTCGCGTGCGCGCCCCCCTGATCGCCCTGGCCATGCTGCTCGGCCCCGGGATCTCCTGGGTCAGCCCAGCGCATGCCCAGACGCCTGCCGCCTCCTCCCCGAGCGCTCCCCTGATGGTCGACCGGGTGGTGGTGCGCTGGTACGCGCCGGAAACGGGTGGCGGCGACCGACCGCAGTTCATCTTCACCCGCGAGCTTGCCTTCCAGGCCCGACTGGAAGCGCTTGCCGATCCAGAGCAGGAGGCTGCGTCTTTCCTCGACCGGCACGTGCGCGCCGCGATGGATCGGCACATCGCCGAGACGATGCTGGCCAGCATGCCCGTCGAGCCAGCGCCGAAGCCGGAGGAGATCGGAGCCCGCGCCGAGGCCGCGCGCGAGGCTCTTGAGCAACGCGTGCGCGGGAAGGAGCGCTTGCTCGCCGCCATGAAGGCGGAGGGAATCGCTTCCGACGAGCTCGACGCGATGCTTCGTCGCCAGGCGCGCGCGAGCTTGTACCTCGACCGGATGGTCGCGCCCATGCTCGAACCGAGCGAGTACGAACTCCGGGCAGCGCTCCGCACCGGGACCACCCCCTTCAAGGAACAGCGGTTCAACGACGTCGCGCCTGCCCTGAGGCGCTGGTACGTCAGCCAGCGCCTCGCACAGGCCCTGGACACCTACTTTCAGAACGCACGTTCCAGGGTGGTGGTGAGCCTGCTCCGAGCGAAGTGAACCGGCCGGATCGTCGCCTGATCTGGTGATGCTGGGCCCGCGTAGGTCGGTTCGCGCTGCCTCGCTCTTGACTCGACTGGCTTCCAGGGAGATCTCCCTCGCCATGCCGGCAAGCTACTTCGATGTGGACGGCACGCTGATCACGACGAACCTCGTGCATCCCACGCTGTTCTACATGCTCAACCAGCCGACGCCGCTGCACAGCGTCGCCAAGCTGGGGCGTGCCCTCGTCAAGGCCCCCTGGATGGTGCTGGCCGAGACGCGCGATCGGCGGCTCTTCAACGAGATGCTGTTCACCTCCTTCGAGGGCGTCTCGGAGGACAGGCTCGTGTGCCTCGCCGAGGAGACCTTCGACAAGGTGATGAAGCCCGCGATCCTCCCGAAGGCGCGCGATCTGGTGCAGTGCAGCCTCGATAAGGGCCACGACGTGGTGCTCATCTCGGGGGCGCTCGACTTCCTCGCCAACCGCCTGCGCGACCACCTGGGAGCCACGGACGTCATCGCTAACCGCCTGGAAATCAAAGACTTCTTCGCGACCGGCAAGCTCCTCCGCCCGGTCGTGGCCGGGCCCGAGAAAGCCCGCCTCGTCCGTGAGCACGCACGCGCCAAGGGCCACAACCTGGACGAGTGCTTCGGGTACTCGGACAGCTACTCCGACGTCCCCATGCTGTCGGTCGTCGGTTACCCGGCTGCGGTCAACCCGGACCGTCGCTTGAAGCTCCTCGCCCAAGCCTATCACTGGCCGATCCTCGATCTCGCTGCCTGATCCGGAGCCCATCAACCCCATGAGCCATCCTTGTGTCGTCACTCTCGACAGCCGCAGCGCGCCGCGCACGCTCTTCTCGGGCGATCAGCTCGTCGAGGTAGACCTGCCTACGGGCACCCGCGTCATCTACCCGAAGCCGCCCCTCGAGGCGCTCAAGAACGTGGACGCGGCCATCCGCTACGCGATCAACCACCCCTACAATTCGGAGCCCCTCTACGCCAAGCTCCGGCCCGGGATGAAGGTCACCATCGCGGTGGACGACATTTCCCTGCCGCTGCCGCCCATGCGGCGCCCCGACATCCGCGAGCGCGTGCTCACGATCGTGCTCGACCTGCTCAACGACTACGGCGTCGACGACGTGGAGATCATCATCGCCACGAGCGTGCACCGGCGCATGAAGGACTGGGAGATCCGCCACGTGGTGGGCGACAAGATCTTCAACGCCTTCTGGCCGAAGAAGCTCTACAACCACGACGCCGAGAACCTCGCCAACATGAAGTTCATCGGCACCACCGACGAGGGCGAGGAGGTGGAGATCAACCGGCGCGCCGCCGAGAGCGATCTCATCATCTACGTGAACCTGAACCTCGTCCCCATGGACGGTGGCCACAAGTCGGTCGCCGTGGGCCTGTGCGGCTACCGGAGCCTGCGCGCGCACCACAACCCGCGCATCATGCGCGACTGCCACTCCTACATGGATCCCAAGAGCTCGGCGCTCAACACCAGCGTGGTGAGGATGGGCCGCCTGCTCAACAAGAAGGTGAACGTCTTCACCATCGAGACGACGATCAACAACCGCATGTTCGATCGTCCCCTCGAGTTCCTCGCGAAGAACGAGGACGACCTCACCGCGAACGAGCGGAGCGCCCTCCGCGCCTTGCGGTTCACCCTCTCCAAGGTCCCCCAGCCTGCCAGGCAAGCCATCTTCCAGCGGGTCCCCTCCCCCTACGGCGTCACGGGCGTGTTCGCCGGCGAGACGGAGGCCACTCACGAGAACACCCTCCGCCGCAGCTTCGACCAGTACATGGTCCCCGTCGTCGGCCAGGCCGACATCCTGGTCACGGGCATCCCTTACATCAGCCCGTACAACGTCAACTCGTTCCTGAACCCGCTGCTCGTGCAGGTGATGGCAAGCGGCTACCTCTTCAACCTCTACCGCGGCGTGCCCATGGTGAAGAAGGGCGGGACGATGATCATCCTGCACCCTTGCACGGACCTCTTCGACAACGAGCACCACGCGCCCTACATCGAGTTCGTCCACCGCCTGCTCCCGGAGACGCGCGACGCCATGGAGCTGCACAAGCGCTACGAGAAGAAGTTCTCGCAGAACCCCGCGTACATCGAGATGTACCGCTTCGGGAACGCCTACCACCCGACGCACCCCTTCTTCATGTGGTACTGGGGCGAAGCGGGCCGGCAGCACCTCGGTCGCACCATCGTGGTGGGCGCCGACAACGAGTACATCCCCCAGCTCCTCGGCTGGGAGACCGCGCGCACCATGGACGAGGCGCTGCGCATGGCGAAGCAGACCGCCCCCGCCGAGCCGAGCATCATGTGCCTGCACGCCCCGCCCATCCTGATGGCGGACATGTCCGTCGGGCGACAGCCTGCGGCGCTCGAGGCGAGCCGGACCTAGCGCACCCATCCCCCTGTGCTCGCGCCCCTCGCGCCCCCGAGAGACCTGACCATCCCCACGCCGGGGTCGGGAACGGGGCGCGAGATCCTGTCCCGCGCCATCCGGCGGCTGCTCTCGGAACTCCCCCACGTGGGCCGAGGGCTGCCCCTGTCACCGGGCATCCGCGAGGACCTCTCCGCGTTCCAGCGATGGCTGAAACTGGTCTTCGCCTCGCATCCAGGCGCGCTCGCAAGCTCGGTGCGCAGACCGACCGTGGGCGCGCTCATCCGCTGTCTACGCGCGGGAAGACTCCCGCCCACGCATGCGGAGCCTGTGCTCGCCGAGCTGATGGGTACGCTGTATCTCGAGCTCGCCATCCACCGCGCCATCCCGGAGCGGGCGCGCCTCCGTCACCCTCCCCCCCGCATCACCTCCCTGCTCGCCCGCGCCACCGTGACGCTACCGCCCGACGTGGCGGAGGTGACCTTCGAGAACGGCAGGATGATGGTCACCAGCGCCGCGCACGGGCAGGTGACTGTCGCGCTCGATGGCTGGGAAGCGGGAGAGGCCGGGGTCGTCGCCGAAGGCGTCCAGGTGACCCAGCACTACCACCCCATCGACGCGACCATGATGCTGGCGCTCACGGACAACAATCCGGTGTCCATGGAGGAAGCGCACCCTGACAAGCAGGGCAATGCGATCGCGCTTGGTGGACGCCCCATCACGGAATGGCTCGACGCCTTGCGGGCCGCACTCGCGCCCATCGAACGATACCTGCCGGATCTGCGGGGAGAGATGGCACTCTTCCTCCACCAGATCGTCCCCGTGGGCCACGACGAAGAGCGACACCTGTCCGCCTCGTACCAGGAAGCCATCGGCACCATCTACCTGTCGCTGCATCCTGCCCAGATGACGCTGACAGAAGCGCTGATTCACGAATTCTCTCACAACAAGCTCAATGCGCTCTTCGAGCTGGACGACGTGCTCGAGAATGCGTTCTCGCCGCTCTACACCTCGCCTGTGCGCCCCGACCCGCGCCCCCTGCACGGCGTGCTCCTCGCCGTGCACGCCTTCCTGCCAGTCGCACGCCTTTACGAGCGCATGCTCGCCGAGGGAGACCCGCTGGCGCAGCACCCCTCGTTCGCAGCGCGCTTCGCGCAGATCCGGGCCATCAACCGCGAGGGTGCCGAGGTGCTGCTCGCGCACGCAAAGCCGACGCCGGTTGGTCGCGGTCTGATCGACGAAATTCGTCAGTGGCATGACCACTTCAGCCGCGTGTGATGCTCGCGCGTGACGCGCCGCGCGAGGGAAGGTGACCTTCCCTCGGTTCACGGCAGCGACTACCCTGGGGGCGCTCCGGTGTGACCGTCACGTCACCACCAGTAGCGACGCCCTGCATCCTGCAGCGTTGCTCGCTGACCGCCGTCCTCCGTTCGGGAACCTGCGATGAAAAGATCTCTCCGCTACTCCGCGCTCACGGCCGCGCTCCTGTCAGTCTCGGCGGCTCACGCAGTCGACCGGCCCAACTACGACGCCTACGCGCACCAGCCTGCAGCCGCGACAGCGGGCACGCCCTCTCGGAGCACGCCGACGCCAGGGGCCGTCGTGACCTCGATGGACGACCGGCGAGGGGTCCCCACCTTCCTATGGGCGACCGCGAACGCGAAGGCGTCACCGCGCGTGGTGGGCGCGACCCCGGAGCGCGCCGCGCGCACGTACCTGGAGCAGCATGCGATGCGCTACAGGCTCTCCCCCGCGGCGCTCGCCACGGTAGAGGTGGCCGAGGTCCACGACACGGGCACCGGCGGGATCATCGTCACCTTCCGGCAACGGGTGGGCGGCATCGAGGTGCACCGCAACGCCCTCAAGGTGCTGATGAAGCGTGACCTCTCCCTGGTCGCCATCTCGGGAAACCTGCACGCCTCGGCCACGGAGGGAGCGCGCGGCAGTGGCAAGGTGGTCCTGTCCGGAGCGAGCGCGATCGCAGCCGCCCTCCACGACCTGTACGGCGCCAGCGTCGCAGCTCAGGACCTCGACGAGACGAAGAAGCCCGGCACGGGTTACCGCTACTTCCAGATGAAGGAGAGCGCCGTCGCGGCCTCGGGCCTCCGGCTGTCGCGTCCAGCGCGCGTGAAGCGGGTGCTCTACCCGCTCCCTGACCGGCTCGTGAACGCCTACTTCCTGGAGGTCATGCCGAGCAACGGCGGAGCGGCCTCTGACGCCTACGCCTATGTGATCGCAGCAGACGACGGCCGTGTCTTCTACCGCGAGAACCTGACGCTCAACGCCTTCAACTACCGCGTCTGGGCGGAGCCGGACGGCGACCATGTCCCCCTCGCCGGCCCCCACGCGGACTTCCTCCCCCACCCGACCGGCAGCCCTGATGGATCGTCGCCGGCCTTCATCGCCCCCGTCATGGTCGACATCAACGGGTTCAACACGAACCCACAAGGGACCTTCGATCCCTGGCTGGCGCTCAGCGCCACGACGACCTCGGGCAACAACGTCGACGCCTACGCAGACCTGAACAACCCGGACGGGTACAGCTCCGGCGACCTCCGGGCTACGACCACGTCCACGCAGACCTTCGACCGTGTGTACGACGTCACCACCTCGGCCAACGCCAGCCAGAACCAGATCATGGCGTCCGTGGCGCAGCTCTTCTACGTCAACAACTGGCTCCACGACTGGTACTACGACTCCGGATTCGACGAGGCCGGGGGCAACGCGCAGGCCGACAACATGGGCCGCGGTGGCGTGGACGGCGACGTGCTCCTCGCAGAGGCGCAGGACTACAGCGGCACCGACAACGCCAACATGCAGACGCTGGGCGACGGTGAATCGCCCATCATGCAGATGTACGTCTGGAGCTCGGGCGATGGGTCGACCTCTCTCTCGGTCCAGCCCCTGAACACCACCATGGAGACGGACTACGCCTCCTTCGGTCCTTCGAGTTTCAACCTCACGAACCAGCTCGCGCTGGTGAACGACGGCGCAAACACGGTGACCGACGCCTGCAGCCCGCTGACCAACGCCGGTCAGATCTCGGGCCGCATCGCCCTCATCGATCGCGGCAACTGCGACTACACGGACAAGGTGCTGGCGGCGCAGAGCGCCGGGGCGGTGGGCGTGCTCATCGCCAACAGCCAGGCCGGCGCCGGCGCCATGGGCATGGGCGGCAACGCGGCCGTGAACATCCCCGTGCTGAGCGTCTCGCAGGAGAACGGCGCGGTCCTGAAGACGGCGCTGCAGGCAGGTCAGGTGACCGTGACCATGACGCGCGAGGGAGCATCGACCCGCGACGGCACCATCGACAACAGCATCGTCGCCCACGAATGGGGACACTACCTGCACCACCGCCTGGTGGCCTGCGGAGGGCCGCAGTGCGCGGGCCAGAGCGAGGGCTGGGGTGACTTCGTTGCACTCCACATGCTCCTCGAACAAGGAGACGATCTCACGGGCGCATTCCCGCTGGCGGTGTACGCGACCGCGGCCCTGGGAGACCCCTACTTCGGCATCCGCCGGGTCCCGTACTCGACGAGCACCGACATCGATGGCTTCAGCTTCCGGCACATCGCGGATGGCGAACCGCTGCCCGACAACCATCCCCTGGTCGACCTCGGGAGCAATGCGGAGAGCCACAACGCCGGCGAAGTCTGGACCACGATGCTGTTCGACGCCTACGCCGGGCTGATCCAGTCGCACCCGTTCCCCGAAGCGCGACGCCTGATGAGCGACTACATCGTCGGCGGTATGAAGATGGCTCCGGTCGAGCCGACCTTCACCGAGCAGCGCGACGCCATCCTCGCCGCGGCGGCGGCGCACGATCCGAACGACTTCATCGCGCTGGCCCAGGGCTTCGCGCGTCGCGGCGCCGGGACCTGCGCCGTGTCTCCGGACCGCAATTCGCAGGACATGCAGGGTGTCGTGGAGGACTTCGAGCTGCGACCGAACTTCGTGTTCAGCGCGGTGACCGTGGACGACTCCGTGACCTCCTGCGACGACGACGGGATCCTCGACCGCGAGGAGACGGGCCTGGTGACCATCGAGATCACCAACAGCGGCGTCGCGGCGCTGACGGATGCACGCGCCACCGTGTCCACAACGAGCCCCGGCGTGTCTTTCCCTGCCGGCGCGCTCGTCGAGTTCGGCTCTGTCGCGCCCTTCTCCACGGGCATGGCCACGGTCCAGGTCGCCCTCGACAGCTCCTTCTCGACGGCGCAGCCGGTGGTCCTCGATGTGTCGCTCACCAGCGCCCAGACCTGCACCCCTCAGCTCGCGCGAGCCGAACTCCGACGGGTGCACTACGACGCCGAGCCCGCCACCAGCACCGTGGACTCGGTCGAGAGCGAGGACGAAGCGTGGGCGGCCGAAGGCTCGGTGGACGGCGTCTGGAGCCGCACCGTGCAGGCTGGTGCCATGAACCACCACTGGAGCGGCATCGACTTCCCCTCGGTCTCCGACACCAGCCTGGTATCGCCCCCGCTCGAGGTGAGCGCGGATCAACCGCTCGTGCTCTCCTTCAAGCACGCGCACAAGTTCGAGTACAGCCAGGACACGGCCTGGGACGGCGCCGTGATCGAGATCAGCTCCGATGGCGGTGCCACCTGGAACGACCTCGCTGACTTCGCCGATCCTGGATACCTGGGGACGATCACCGACCTCTCCGGCAACCCGCTCTCCGACCGCCAGGGCTTCACGGGCGAGAACGCGGAGTGGCCGGGCTACACCGCAGCGAGCATCGATCTCGGGACGGCCTTCGCCGGAGAGACGGTGCAGGTCCGCTTCCGCATTGGCACGGATGAAGCGGCGGGCGACGAGGGGTGGTTCATCGACGACATCGCCTTCTCCGGCATCACCAACGCGCCCTTCACGAACCTCGCGGAAAACGCGGCCGGCTGCGACGAGACCGGCGCGGGCGGCGCGGGCGGCGCGGGTGGCGGCCCCGAAGGACCCGTCGTCTCCGACCCTGACGGCTGTGGCTGCGGCGTGGTCGGCGATGACACCAGCAGCACGACGGGGGCCTCGCTGCTCTCGCTCTTCGCCGCGCTGGGGCTGGTGCTCCGCGGGCGGCGGCGCCGCTAGAGGCCGCATGCGGCTGCACCTCATCGACGGCACCTACGAGCTGTTCCGCGCGCACTACTCCAAGCGCCCGGGGTTCAAAGGTCCAGATGGCCAGGATCTGAAGGCCACCGTCGGCGTCGCCTCCTCGTTGCTCGCGCTGCTGCACGAGGAGGCCGAGGCGGTCACGCACATCGCGGTGGCCTTCGACAACCCCATCCGTTCCTTCCGCAACGATCTCTTCGCCGGCTACAAGACCGAGGAAGGCGTGGACCCTGCGCTCCTCGCCCAGTTCGATGCCGTCGAGGAGGCGACCCGTGCGCTCGGCGTGACCGTCTGGTCGATGGACCGGTTCGAGGCAGACGACGCCCTCGCCACAGGCGCCGCACGCTTTCGCCAGGACGTGGCGCAGGTCCGCATCATGACGCCCGACAAGGACCTGGGGCAGTGCCTCGACGGCGATCGGGTCGTGCAGGTGGATCGTGCGCAGGGTCGGGTGATCGACGCGGCGACGCTGCGCACGGTGCGGGGGGTAGCGCCGGCGCAGATCCCGGACTTGCTGGCGCTGATCGGAGACGATGCCGATGGAATCCCCGGGATCCCGGGGATCGGCGCGAAGACGGCCGCCGCGCTGCTCGATGCGTTCGGTCGACTCGAGCAGATCCCGGACGATCCTCGGAGCTGGCCGTCAGCGATCCGAGGGGCGGAGCGGCTCGCGCGCGTGCTGGCCGAGCAGCGCGACAACGCGCTGCTGTACAGAAAGCTCGCCACCCTGGTGAGCGATGTCCCGTTGCCCGAACAGCTCGCCGACCTGCGCTTCCAGGGCGTGCCGCGTCAGCAGTTCGAGGCGTGGTGCGATGCGCTGGGCGTGCGTACCCTCAAGGCGCGACCTGCGCGCTGGGCCGAGACGTAGCGCAGGGGGGACCTCGGTCAGGGCGAGGGCCTGCGAGGACCCGCGAGAAAGCACGAGGACCGCGGGCGCGGCGAGCACACGGTCGCTCTGCGCCAGGTCAATCGCGCAGAGCGCGATCGACGATGGCATCCGCATGGGCGAGCGCGCGCTCCAGGTCGAAGCAGTGCGCCAGCGCATCCGGCGTGAGATGCCTGGTCACCTCGGGGTCAGCGGCGAGCAGCTCCTTGAAGCCTCCGTCCCCCTGCAAGGCACGCATCGCGGCACGCTGAACCAGCTCATAAGCGCGCTGACGAGGCAACCCCGCACCGACCAGCGCAAGCATCACCCCCTCGCTGAAGTACAGCTCCCCCACGTCGTCCAGGTTGCGCCGCATCGCTTCTGGATAGACGACGAGCCCGTCGACGATGCTCGTGGCGCGCTCCAGCATGAAGCCCAGCGTCGCGGTCGCGTCGGGCGCGATGGCGCGCTCCACGGAGGAATGAGAGATGTCGCGCTCGTGCCACAGCACCACGTTCTCGAGCGCGGGGACCACCGCTGCGCGCACGAGGCGCGCGAGCCCGCACAGGTTCTCGCTGAGGATCGGGTTGCGCTTGTGCGGCATCGCGCTCGATCCCTTCTGCCCCGTGGTGAAGCGCTCCTCGGCCTCCCCGACCTCGGTGCGCTGCCAGTGACGAACGTTGGTCGCCAGTCTCTCCACGCCTGCCGCGATCACGGCCAGCGTGGAGAAGAAGACCGCGTGACGATCGCGTGGAACGATCTGCGTGGCCACCGTCTCCGGGCGCAGACCCAGGGCGGCGAGCGCAGCTTCCTCGATGCTCGGATCGAGGTGCGCGTAGGTCCCCACGGCGCCTGCGATCTTTCCGACCGCGATCTCCTCCCGAGCCGCGCGGAGGCGCCCCTTGCACCGCTTCATCTCCGCCAGGTGCCCAGCCAGGACGACGCCAAAGGTCACCGGTTCCGCGGCGATGCCGTGGCTGCGGCCGATCATCGGCGTGTGCCGGTGCTCCCCGGCCCGGCGCGCCAGCGCCGTGCACAGCGCCTCGAGGCGGTGCTCCAGCAGATCCGCGGCTTTCACCAGCAGCAGCGCGAAGCTCGTATCGAGCACATCACTCGAGGTCATCCCCCGGTGGAGCCATCGCGCCGGCGGACCGGCGAGATCCTCGACGTGGGTCAGGAAAGCGATGACATCATGCTTCACGGTGCGCTCGATCTCCTCGATGCGCACCGGATCCAGGCTCAGCTCCTTCTCCCGGAGTGACCTGGCTGTACCTGCTGGAACGAGCTGGGCGCTCTCCATGGCCTCGCAGGCGGCGAGCTCTACCTTGAGCCAGGTTTCATAACGGGCGGAACTCGACCAGAGAGCCCCGAATTCCGGCGACGTGTAGCGGGAGATCATCGGCCCTCCGACGCTGCTGGGACGCTGGAGATGCGTCAAGAAGGGATCGGGAGGGGGAGGTGGGCGCGATCTTCGAAGCCGACCTTGGGGTGGGGGACTTGCGAGTCGCACTTCGCTTGAGAAAATAGTCAGGAGGATGCGGGACGAAGCCAGTTCGACGGTGGCGACTTCCAGGCCGGCCACGGACACCGGGTCGACCCCGAGCGGGCGGCGCCTTCGTTGCGTCAAACCCTACATCGTGGTCGTCGCGATGGACCTCTCGGAGCCAGGAGGCAGGGCATGGCGCTTCGCATTCGATCTCGCCGACATGCGCGGCGAGACGGAGATTCACGCGGTCGTCGTGGGTCCCAAGAAGGCTACACAAGCCTGGCGTGACGCGACCACACCGCAGGTGGCGCCTCCCGCCCCCTCGTCGTCTGCCCCCCCTTCATTGAGAGTCCTCCAGCACCAGTCCGCCAGCGGGCAGGCCAGGCTCATGGCCATGCATTTTCGGGTCGGACGACCTGACCGCGCGATCGTCGGTCTGGCCGAGGAACTCGGGGCGGATCTGGTGGTAATCGGGATGCACCCGACGAGCCTGCTGCAGCGGTTGCTGGGGGGTTGCACTGCCGAGCGGATCGCGCGCAATGCCCCGTGTCCAGTCGTCGTCGTTAGACAGAAGCGCAACGACACCGAGGAGGAGCCAGCCCCAGCATGGATGCCTGCTCCTCCTTCGCACTACCGTCTGGGCGCTGCCTGATCCCGCCGCAGTCCCTCGGAGACTCCCCCCTCGCGGCTGTCGGCGTGGCCCCAGGCCATCCCCGCTGCATCCACGAGGATGCTGTTGGCATGCCCGATCGGCGTGGCCTCGATCTCCAGCAGGTGCCCGCGGCGCCGCAGATCTTCCAGCGCCTTCCGCGCGGGCTGATGCTGCTGCTCGACCCGGATGCGATCCGGAAGCCACTGATGGTGTAGCCGTGGCGCTTCCACCGCCTCGTCGATGGTCATCCGGTAATCCACGAGGTTCCGGAACACCTGAGCGAGCGTGTTGGGGATGGTGTCGCCGCCTGGGGATCCGAGCACCAGCGCTAGCCGACCATTCTGCGAGACGATGGCGGGTGTCATCGAGCTCTGCATGCGCTTGCCAGGAGCCACCATGTTGGGCCCCGAGGGCGTGAACCCGGCGAGCGCATTGCTCAGCACCACCCCTGTCCCGGGAACCACCACCTTCGCCCCGAATCCCGCCGAGAGAGTCACGGTGCACGCCACCGCATTGCCTGCGGCATCCACGACCGAGAAGTGGGTCGTTTGCTGAGATTCCACGGGGTCTGGCTCGGGCGCTGCGACGATGTCCGGGGAGGCCGTCGCCCGATCACGATCGATGGGAGGCTTGCGTGAGTCGAGGTAAGCGCCGCTGAGGAGCCTGGCGATGTGAGCCGAGGACTCGGGCATGAAGTCGGGATCCGCGCTGGCCCGGCGGCGGTCTGCGTACGCTCTCCTGGCGGCCTCGACGAAGAGGTGAAGCGAGAAACCCGAGCCCTCTGGCGCCTCGTACGCCTTCACGCGCTCCATCGTGAGCATGATCTGCGCGAATGCCACGCCGCCCATGGACGGCGGCCCCATCGTGTCCACGTCGAAGCCACGGTACGAGAAGCGGAGCGGGATGCGCATCTTCGCCTGGTAGGCGTTCAGGTCGGCCTCCGTGACCAGGCCTCCGCGAGCCACCATCGCGGTGGTGATCTTCCTGGCGATCGACCCCTCGTAAAACGCGCGGCTCCCCTCTCTGGCGATCGTCTCCAGCGTGCTGGCCAGGTCAGGCTGCCTGAGGATGCCTCCCTGTGGCAGCGGCTTGCCTTTGCGTCCAAAGATCGCGCGCGCTGCAGGATCTTGCTGGAGACGCGACCAGGCCCATCCCAGCACCAGCGCCTGGCGCGGCCCGAGTCGATGACCCTTGCGGGCCAGCTCGATGGCAGGCGCGACGAGCTCCGACCAGGGGCGAGATCCGAAGCGCTCGTGCGCCATCCCGAGCCCTGCCACCGTCCCGGGGACCGCGGTGGCGGCATAGCCGTACGCCCCGCGCTTGACCATGTTCAGAATGCCCTCGGTCGTGGCCGAGGAAGGCGCCGTCTCCCGAAAATCGAGGGTGTGCGACTGCCCGCTGGCAAGGCGCACAACCATGAACCCACCCCCACCCAGATTCCCAGCGCTGGGGTGCGTGACCGAGAGGGCGAAAGCGACGGCCACGGCCGCGTCCACGGCGTTGCCTCCGCGCTGAAGCACCTCCACCCCTGCGCGCGTGGCGTTCGGCTCCACGGACGTCACCAGTCCCGCATCGCCGCGCACGGCGCGTCGCCCGCCCGGGCTCAGGACGAGGGGGGGGTTCGGAGGTAGAGGAGCCGAAGCCTCATCGCCTGCGGGGATACCCTCCGTCTGGGCAGGGGTCGGGGTTGCCGAGGACGCTGCAGGCGCAGCGGCGGCGATCGAGGTGGATGCAGATGGCGGAGGTGGCGCCCCTGCCGGCGGAGGAACAGGAGACCCTGCCTCGCAGGCGACCAGGGTCGCCACCGAGAGACGCAGAAGCGTGCGTCGGATCCGGAAGAACGGCATGCGCCGGCGGCACTCTACACGACGTCGCAGCCCCCCGTGGAGGAGGGCCTGCAGCCCCCGCGGGAGCCTGCGCGTTTGCCGGCCCCCGCGAGGCTCAAGGACGGGCTCAGGCGCGACGGCGGCGGCGCGCTGCCACGGCGAGACCCAGCGCAGCAGCCAGTCCGACGAGGGCCTTCTCATCCATCTTGCTGCCGATGACGGGCACGGCGCACGCGCTCACGCTCACGCCAGCCTCTGCCTGGCACGAGTTGCCCGTGCACGAAGCGTCCGAGTAGCCCTGGACCTTGATGTTCAGGATCGCATCCAGCGCGGCGATGCACTCCTCCAGGTTGTTCCCCGCATCCACGAACTGCCCGTCGCAGAACAGAGCCCCCTTCGGCGTCTCGCACTGCACCTCGCAACCACCCTTCAGCTCCGCGGTGCAGCCGCCCTGGCAGTCGACCTGACACTCGAAGTTCGCCTCGGCCGTACACTCACCCGAGCAGCACGCGCCGCACTGCGCGTTGCAATCGGCCTGGGGGGGGGTCGCCTCGCACTGCACATCGCACTCACCACCGCAGTTCGCCTTGCACGCAGCCTCGCAGTTCGCCGAATCGCCGCCCGCCGCGCAGTTCGCGCTGCAATCAGCCTGGCAGTTCGCCCGGCAGGTGCCCGTACAGTCGAAGCGCCCCGGATCGGCCGTGCACTCTGCCTGACACGAGGCACTGCAATCCGCGGTGCACGATGCGCTGATCGTCCCGTTGCAGCCGCCTTCACAGCGCCCGTAGCAGGCTGCCTCGAAGCTGATCGGCGTACAGCGGGCCTTGCACCCTCCTTCAATCTCGACTGTGCACTGTGCCTCGGCAGAGACGTTGATGTCCCCACAGGCACCGATTCCTGCAGAAGCGCTCGACGAGGCGAACAGCGAGCCCACGAGCGTGAGCGAACCTACGAGAAGCTGAGCAATGCGTCGCATGGTGTTCCAGGTCTCCTGATGAGGGCCAAGTGGCGAGTGAGTGGTGGATCTTGCAAGCGCGCGGCCACCGCCACGCTTCCTGTGATTCCGGGCCGGCCCTCCCCGTTGTTCCCGGCACGGGCCGAATGAAACCTTAGCCTGCCCCCCAGGTTCACGTCGCTGAAGACCCGCACGCCATACTGCACGCCTGACCAGATTGTCAGGGGTTGACCTCTCCCGCCACCTCTCCCGAGCCGTACCTGCCGACCACCCCCCGGCGCCGCGTCCCCTGGCTGGGCTTGGTGAGAAAGTCACCGCCCACAGTCCACAGGGCCCCGTCCGGTCCAGGCCACACCGCGTGCAGGTCGGACAGCGGATCCTCCGCTTGCTCGTTGATCCACGCCCCCTCCACCAGACGCAATTTGAGTCCGCCGAACCCTACCAGCGCGACCTCTCCAGGCGCGCTGCAGGCAACGCCATTGACGGTGTTCGGAAGCGCCACCTCGACCTTCGTCCACTGCTCACCATCCGAACGGAGCACGTCTTGGCCCCCGACCGCGTAGACCTCCGTCGGCCCGCAGCCGTGGACCGTGAACAGCGTCCCGCTCGCGAGCGTCGAGTTCGACTGCAGCACCCAGCCCGCGGCGCCCCGGTGCCAGATGGTTCCCCCTTCTCCGACCACGTAGAGGTCCTCCGAGCTGGTTCCCCACACCTTGTAGAGTGCCTGGCCGAGCGGCTCTCCTGGCAGAGGCTCTGCGCTCCACGTGTCCCCGTCCCAGCGCAACACGATGTCGTTCGGCGCATCCAGCCCTTTGCCAGGCGTGCCCCCCACTGCCCACGCCTCGGTCGCCGAGAAGGCGTAGACCCCCCACAGCGTGGCGCTCGTCCCCGACTCGTGTTCGGTGAATGCCGCCCCATCCCAGTGCAGGAGGCGGCCCTGCTCTCCGACCATCCACACATCGTCGCGACCTGCACCGGACACCCACCACAGGGTCTCCTCCCCGCCCGGCGCGAGGTCTTGCCAGCGCTCACCATCGAAACGGAGTGCCTGCGTCTCGAAGCCGCCATTGCCGAGCGGGCCACCGACCGCGAAGACCTCGCCCGACCCCGCTGCCCACACCGACAGCAAGACCCCCTGCAGATCCTCCTCATCCAGCACCGCCCGCCACGCCGCCGCTTCCTCGGCAGGCGGCATCGGCTCGTCAGGGCAGCCCGGGATGAACGACACGAGCGCGAGCGCGAACACCGCGCGAAGCGCACCACACAGCGTCGGTGTCGGCATGGGCAGCTCGAGGATGCAGAGGAAACGAGCGCGGACGCAGGCTCTCAGAAGCAGTTCACGTCGTCCTGCTTCGGGTAGTAGTAGATGAACGCGTTGCAGTGCTCGTTCTTCTCGACGATGGGCCCGAAGGTGTAACAGCAGTCCAGGTTCTCCTCGGGCGTGCTGTACTTCTCGGCGTCGAACTGGTCGAGCCCGCTGCAGCCCACGGAGGGCTCCGGCTGATCCCACTGGTAGGTGCACGAGTACCAGATCCCACCCATCGAGGGGATGCTCAGATCGAGATCCGGGGAGGTCAGCATCGGCGGATCGTCCCAGCTCGTCGAGCTGTAGAACTTCGACGCCGCAGACGGCTCGGAGATCGACACGCCATCCCACGAGAAGATGTCGAACTGGGTACCGCGGCTGTGGAAGTGCCCGTTGGCGCCGATGACCTTCACCGGGTCCGGGCTGTTGAGCTGACAGGTCCCGTGGAAGATGGGCGTGGGGTTGCTCTGGCAAACCCGGATGGATTGCTTCGTCGCAAACACGGTCCCCATCTCGTGGACGACCTTGTCGGCGGGCAGGTGCCAGAAGTTGACCCGCACCTTCCCGAAGCCCTCGGGTGTGCTCTGCGAGGTCGCGTTGACGTAGTGCGTCTGCACCATGAGCCACTCATCGGGCTGCAAGACGTTCGCGACGCCCTCGGGGAAGGTCCAGTCGAGCTGCCCATCCTGCTGTGAATTGGCGATGAGCGGCCAGTCCGCCCAGTTCGGGCTCTTGAAGCACTCACCGGCGCCGTTCTTGCCCCTCACCACGGGCCCGTTGTCGGGATCGAGCCCGTGCCGGGTCCTCACCCGGTAGACGTTCATGTGATGCGACCCCTCGCGCTGCGCGATCTGCACCCGGTTCAGGTTCAGCGGCGCATCCGCGGGCATGCTGGCTCGCTCCAGCAGCTCGCTCACCCGGAAAAAGTAGCAGTCCTGCACCTCGTCACCGGGCGCCACCTCCGTCTCATCGGTTTCGAGCTGGAAGCCCGATCCACCGGGCGGCGGCTCAAGGTGCGCCGGATCGGCCGGCGGCTCCGGCGGGGGTGTGACACCGTCGTCACCGTCACACCCCACAGCACAACCCAGAACCACTGCCAGACACACCGAAAAGCCAGCTCGCCACATACGGATTCCCTCCGGACCCAAGGAATGATGCTATCCGGTTGCAAGTAGCTGGCCAACTGGGCACCTGACGACCCCGCCCCCACCGCGAGTTATCCTGTTCGACCCACCGGCCAGCCGGATGTCCACACCGCGCGACAGATGCTGCTAGGATGCCCCGCGAGGTGGACATGGCGTCTCCTGGCTCATGCGGCCCGCACACCGAGCTGCTCTCGAACGAAACCCTGCGCGTCACCCGTTGCCCCTGCGGCACGATGCACGTGACCCTGCTGCGCTCCGGGGTGACCGTGCGGCTCTCCTCCGAGGCCTTTCGCAACGTCGCCTCCGGCCTGAAGTTCGCCGCCGACCGCCTCGACGAGGGTGACGCCCCCCGGCTCGGGCTGACCAGCATCAACTAGAACCCGGCAGAAACGGGACGCGGAGCGGCTTTCGCGTGAGCTACGACGACGACGCGGAGAGCTGGGTAGGCCAAACATTCGCTGGTAAGTGGCGGATCGAGCGCGTGCTCGGCATCGGCGGCATGGGCGCCGTGCTGCTCGGCCGTGGCGCTGACGGGAGCGCAGTCGCCCTCAAGGTGCTGCACCCCGACCTCAATGCCCACCCCGAGGTGAGAAAGCGGTTCCTGCTCGAGGGGCACATCGGCAACACCCTCGGCGGGTCGGATCCCCTCCCCGGCGTCGTGCGGACCCTCGGCTCCGGAACCACCGACGATGGCACGGCCTACCTCGCCATGGAGGTCCTCAACGGAGAGAGTCTCTTCGACCGGATGGTCCGGCTCACGACCATGCCCCCAGCAGAGGTCCTGAGCATGGCCGAGCAGGTGCTGGACACCCTGAGCGTCGCGCACGCCCGCGGCGTGGTGCATCGTGACCTCAAGCCCGAGAACATCCATATCGGCGCCGACGGACAGACACGGCTCCTCGACTTCGGCATCGCCCGCGTGCTCGATGGCCTCCAAGGCATGCCGGAGAAGACTGCCACCAAGACAGGGATGATCCTCGGCACTGCGACCTACATGGCGCCGGAGCAGGCCACGGGATTGATCAACGAGATCGATGGCCGCACGGACCTCTTCGGCCTCGGTGCCACCATGTTCCGTCTCCTGTCCGGGCGCCCCGTTCACGGCGACCTGAGCGACACGATGGAGATCATCGCCGCCGCCACGGAAGCACCTGCTCCGCTCGCCACCGTTGCGCCCAACCTCCCCCCCGATGTGGCGGCCATTGTCGATCGCGCCCTCGCGTTCGTGAAACACCACCGCTACCCCGACGCCGACACCATGCGGGCCGACGTGCACGCCGTCCGGGCAGGCCAGCCCGCCCCCTATGCGCGCGCCGTGCTGGAAGGCAGGCTCCATCCCGGCCAGCGCATGGTCCTCGCCGGCCCCACGCCAGCCTCTCGCGTCGCCCCCACGTACCCTGAGTCCGCTGCCGTCATGCCTGCAGCCGGACCTCCCGCCGCGGCCTCGGAGCCCGGCCCCCGCCGTCGCCCCGCACCGGCTGCCACGGTGCTCGGCCTCGGCCCCGCAGCCGGAGCTCCACCAGCAGCAGTGTCCCTCCCCGCCACCGCACCCCCGGTGATGGCGTCGGCAGCCGTGTCTGCCGTGGAGCCCTTGCCAGCCCCGAGCGCCTTTGCAGCGGCCTCGCCGCCCGCACAGGCTCCCCTGCACATCGCAACCTCGGCACCTGCTCCGGCACCGGTTGCGCCCACAGCCCCACCAGGGGCCGTACCGAAGGCACATCCCAGCGTGGCAGGCCCCGCCCCGGCAGGCGCGATTCCTTCAGCTCCCCGACCAGCCGCCACGTGGATCGAGCCGAGGGTCGAACCGAACCTCGGTGGTGTCAGCGCACCGGCCCCGAGAAGAACGGCCCAGGCGCGACGCGGCTTCTCGGGCGGACAGCTCGCGCTCCTCGTCGGCGGCGCTTCCCTCGCACTCGGGATCCTGGTCGGAGTTCTGCTGATGATTCTGAGGGCTGGCTGAGCAGGCGGGGGTGGGCCTGGTCGCCCACCCTCACGGCTGCATCACTGGCTCACGCGCGCTCATCGAGCGGCACGTAGTCGCGCGCGGTCTCACCGGTGTAGATCTGCCGCGGCCGACCGATCTTCGTGCCGGGGTCCTCCATCATCTCCTTCCAGTGAGCGATCCAGCCCGGGAGACGGCCGAGGGCGAAGAGCACGGTGAACATGTTCTTCGGGAAGCCGATCGCCCGGTAGATGATGCCGCTGTAGAAGTCGACGTTCGGGTACAGCCGGCGGTCGACGAAGTACGGATCCTTCAGCGCCGCCTCTTCGAGCCGCTTGGCAATCTCGAGGAGCGGATCGTTGATCCCGAGCTTGGTCAGGATCTTGTCGGCCGCCGAGGAGATCAGCCGCGCCCGCGGATCGTAGTTCTTGTAGACCCGGTGGCCGAAGCCCATCAGCCGGAAGTTCGAGGTCTTGTCCTTGGCGAGCTTGACGAACTTCTGCACATCCCCGCCGTCGGCGTGGATGGCCTCGAGCATCTCCACCACTTCCTGGTTGGCGCCGCCGTGGAGCGGGCCCCACAGCGCACAGATGCCTGCAGCGATCGACGCGAACAGGTTGGTCCGCGCGCTGCCCACGAGCCGGACCGTCGAGGTGGAACAGTTCTGCTCGTGATCCGCGTGCAGGATGAGCAGCAGGTTCAGCACCTTCACGATGTCCTCGTCGATCTCGTACGGCTCCGCCGGCACCGAGAACATCATGTTGAGGAAGTTCGCACAGTACGACAGCGAGTTCTGCGGGTAGGCGAACGGCTGTCCGATCGACTTCTTGTACGAGAAGGCCGCGATGGTGCGCACCTTCGACAGCAGCCGCGCGATGGTGATGTCGATCTGCTCCCTGTTGTCCACGTCGATCGCCTCCGGATAGAAGCTCGACAGGGACAGCACCATCGCCGACAGGATCGCCATGGGGTGCGCCGTCGACGGGTAACCGTCGAAGAAGCGCTTCATGTCCTCGTGGATCAGCGAGTGGCGGGTGAGCAGCGTGGAGAAACGGGACAGCTCTGACCGGTTCGGGAGCTTGCCGTAGATGAGGAGGTACGAGGTCTCCACGAACGTGGACTTCTCGCCCAGCACCTCGATCGGAATGCCCCGATACCGAAGAATGCCCTGCTCTCCGTCGAGAAACGTGATGGCACTCTTCGTCGACGCCGTATTGACGAAGGCGGGATCGAGACAGACGTACCCGGTCTGCGTCCGGAGCGAGCCAATGTCGATCGACTTCTCGTTCTCGGTCCCAGTGATGACGGGCAGCTCGATGGTCTTCTCTGCACCACCATCGTTCAGCGTTAGCTTCGCACTCTGTTGCACGCTCACTCCTTTCGCCGCAGCGCGGCGTACGCTATCACGAAGCACTAGGACGGCCGAGCAAGGATTCTTGGTGCGCCGAGGGAATTAATGGGACGGGTCCAATCGGTGCTACGGGGGGAGTTCGCCAGCCACCCACAGGCGGCGCAGTTCGCGGAGGAAGTGGCTCGCGTCCACACGCGGTACGCAGACGAGGTGGTGGCGCGCTTTCAGCTCTGCCCCTTCCTGCGTGATACCGCGAGCGGATTCGGCCGTTTCTGCGTACTGCTCGACAGGGAGCCGCACCTGGACACGGCGCTCCTCGCTGCGCGTCAGGCCGACAGCGCGGTGGTGCACCTCGTTTTCCCCTGCGTCCAGACCCCACCAGCCGTGTTCGAGCGCTTCGCCGCCCGCTTCGGAGATGCACTTCGCCGCGGCACGGCAGAGCCGCCAGCGGTTCAAGGGCCTGCCTTCGTCTCCTCGGCGAGCAACGACGCACCCGTCCTGGCTTCCTTCCACCCGCGGATGGCTGGAGATGGGTCGAATTCACACCGACTGGTGGGCTTGCTGCGTCGAGCCCCCGACCCCTTCATTCAGCTCATCCCTGCTGGTCTCAGCGTGGGAGGCACCGTGCTCGCAGGCGCGGGCATCGATCCCAAGGAAGACCGTTCAGAGCTGCTCTACGCCCGTCTGCGCGGCGCTGGTGTGGAGCAGATCGAGACGGTCATCCGCGCCATCCAGGCAGATCGAGAGGCTTCCTATCAGCGCTTCCTGGAGGCTTTCGGCCTCGCCCAGACAGCGCCCCCCGTCTAGTACTGCGTACCCTGGTGCAGGGACCTTCGGTCCCTACGCTCCCGATGGTCGCTACCCCGTTACTTCGCTCGAAGGCCGAGCCAAGAATCCGGGACGAACTTGGGGAACGGAGTACTAGCCCCTCGCAGCCCCTGCGCTCGGGCCGCAGTGCTCGGAACCGCCCCGCGGCCGCACGGCAGGGGGGCTCTCAACCCCCACCGCCTCACCGCTCAGGACGCGTTCCAGCCGCGTTCAGGCTCCGTTCAAGGCCCATCAGGGCCCCACCCCCCGCGCGCCACCGGAGCTTTCCGAAACGTGCTGCCGCTCCAGCCCGTCACCGTCTGGAGGCAGGAGACCTCTCCTGCCTCCTGGTTCAGGCCACGGAGTCCTTGATCGCCTTGATGGGCCGTGCGCGCACCGACTTGCTCGCGGGCTTCGCCGGGAACGTCATGGGCTGCTTGGTGAAAGGGTTCACGCCCTCACGCGCCTTGGTCGCCGGCTTCTTCACCACGCGGAACTTGGCGAACCCCGGCATCGTGAACACGCCAGTCTTCTTCAGCTCCTTGTAGGCGATGTCCGTCAGGGACTCGAGGATCGCCTTGACCTGCTTTCGGCTCAGCTCGCCCTCGGTCGACTCGACCACGGCGTTGATCAGCGCGCTCTTGCTGAGAGCCGTCACCTTCTTCCCATCGGTCTTCTTGCCAGCCATGTTCGTCTTTCCTCCGGAGGATTTGCCCTCTCGCGCGTCAAACACAATCACAACGCACGTCTCAGATCCAGAGCGTAGTCGTCGATCAGCGCACGAAACAGGCTGGTTTTCGGCCGCCATCGCCCCGATGGAGCGAAAGGCTGGATCGAACGAGAGGAGGTCGGACGCCCTGACCGGGGCCGAAATCCCACGGGAAAGTGGCCTCATTCTTGCCGTGAGACCTCGCCTCGATCCGGATCGCGCGCCTCTCGGCCACCCTCCACAGCTACCTCCTGCCCGACCGAGATCCCGGATACGATGAAGGAGATGCGACTGCTTCGTGCCCTCCTTCTCTCGGCCGCCTGCGCCGCGCTCGTCTCCATCTCTCCACGGCCTGCAGGTGCCCAGGTGAACTCCCAGCGGCGCGCCGAGGCACAGAAGGTCGCGGCCCCCGGGCAGGTCGCTCTCCAGCAGAAGCGTTTTGCGGAGGCGATCGAGCCGCTGCAGCGTGCCGTGGCCATCGACCCCGGCCCCCTCCTCAGGCTGGACCTCGCCCGCGCATTCACCGGGGCCAAGCGGTTCGTCGAAGCGAACGCCATCCTTCAGGAGATCGCCAACGGCCCTGCCGAGACCCCCCTCGCCAAGGGTACCCAGACCACGGCGCGCAAGCTGCTCGCCGACCTGGGCCCTCGCATTCCAGGGATCCAGGTGCTGGTGAGCGGCCCGGCTCCGAGCGCCGCCCGGATCCTCATCGACGGGAAAGAGACAGACGCTCGCTCCGAGGTGCCCCTCGATCCCGGGGAGCACACCGTCCGGGTCGAGGCGGAGGGGTTCACTTCCGCAGAGCGCCGGCCAACCCTCGCCGAGGGCGAGCACCTCCGCGTCGAACTCACCCTGGAGCCCGACGCGGCCGTCATGAAGAAGAAGGAGGAGGCGGCGAAAGCCGCCAGAGCACTCCAGCCCCTCCCCTCGTCCTCCAGCAAGCCCCCCCTACCTGCCCTCATTGCCCTCGGCGCAGGCGCTGCTGGCGTGGCAGTGGGTTCCGTGTTCGGAATCCTCGCCTTCACGGGGACCGCTTCCACGAAGGACCACTGCGCTGGCAATATCTGCCCCAACGAGCGCGACGTCGTGGATTCCCGGGACGCTGCCCTCCGCAACGGGACCATCTCCACCGTGGGTTTCGTGGTGGGCGGGGTCGGCATCGCCACCGGCCTGGTGCTGCTCGTCACCAGCACCTCCTCGTCCAGACCCACCACGAGCCCAGCCCGCGACGCGGCGACGCTTCGACCCTGGATCGGCGCGGGCCAAGCCGGCGTGGTCGGCACCTTCTAGTACTGCGTACCCTGGATCAGGGACCATCGGTCCCTACGCTCCCGATGGTCGCTACCCCTGTGACTTCGCTCGAACGCCGAGCCGAGGACCCGGGACGAACTTGGGAAACGCCCGCTGCCGTTTCCCCGGCGAAGCATCAAGGCTCGCGAAACAGCGCCGGAGAGCCGGAGCCCCACTTCCGCTTCGTGGAAATCCCGAGCACCGTCAGCGGTTGAGGTGCGTGGGTCACTTCGAGGATGTCACCGAAGCCCACGTCCACGGAGTTCACCGCCCCGTCGAAGAACAGCTTTGCCTCGTGCATCTTGCTGCGCACGACGAGCTTGGTTCCGGGCGAAAGCAGAGCGTTCCGGAGCCGGTACGCCTCTCCATGAGGCGTGTAGGGCTCGCGCACCACGAGCTGCAGTTTGTTCGAGGTGAGAGGAAGAACGCGCCCCCCCGCCGAGCGCTGCGCCGCCGTCGACCCTGCAGCGGGGCCGATCCAGAATCCGCTCGACTTCTGCTCCTCATCCACCTTCCCGAGCTGCAACAGGTAACGCGACGTCGCCGCGGGTGAGGCATGACAGAACAGCGCCTCGTTGAGCACCCGTGACGTCACCACCCGCCCGTTCACCGTCACCTGCATGCGCGTGAGCACCGCGCGGCGCAGCGCCCCCTTCAGCGCCTTCTCGATCGCCGACGCCACCTCGCCGCTCCGCGCGCCGCAGAAGAACCCCACCGAGTGGTTCGGCGCGCTGTTGATGCCGAGGATGGGCACCTTCTCCACGCTGTGCGAGGCGCTCAACAGCGTCCCGTCCCCCCCGACCGTGACCACCAGGTCCAGCCCCTCTGCATCGAACGGCTGCGAGGACCCGCGCACCTGCAGCACCTCGGCGCCGATACGGTCGAGCGCCGCCCTCACCTCACGCACCGTCTGCTCGTGCGCGTCGTGGGACGCGCGCAGCCGCGCCACCGTGGGATCCCCTGCCTCCACCAGCCGACTGAGACGCGGATCCTGCTGCTCCTCCAGGTAGATCCGCCACGCCGAGCGCTTGACGACGAGCGCGATCCGCGACTTTGGCCGCAGGAGCAGCGGCATGCCCACCGGGTCGCTCATCCGATCTCCGCGAGCCGCCGCAGCGCGAGCTCCGTCTTCGCGTCCTCGATCTCCCCGCGGCGCACGAGCTCCAGCGCCTCCACGAGCGGCACCGCCACCACCTTGGCCCCACGCTCAAGCGGGGATCCATCCTCGGGGGGCTCGATCTGCCGCGCCGGGTCGACCTCGACATGGAAGAAGAAGTGCCGCTCCCCCATCACGCCAGGTGCCGGGAATGACGACGGCCCCAGCTCACCCACTGCCTGTGGATCCACCGCGAACCCTGCCTCCTCGTGAAGCTCGCGTGCCGCGCAGCGCCGCAACCCTTCCGGGCTCCGCTCGTCCACCTCCACGAGCCCCGCAGGCACCTCCCACATCGCGCCGAGCGTCTCCCGCTCGGGCACCGGCCACACGGCCCTGGGCCGCGCCTCCACGGGAGGCCGCAGCGCAGAGCGCAGGTACACGTGCACCTGACCCGCGGCGTCCCGGAAGTGGGGCACGATCACCACCGCATCCAGCCGCTCCCGCCCCACCGCGTCGTAGACGAAGGGCTCGCTCAGGGAGCCGTCCTCCATCTCCACCCGCAGCACGCGGCGTTGCAGGGAGAGAAACCCCGGCTCGTCGCGCGAGGCAACCGCCTCGACGAGCCGGAGCGCGAGCCGCGGAAGAGGAGGCAGGGGCATCGGCGAGCACCGAGCATAGCGCCAAACGAGGGGGAATACCCCGGTCAGGGCACTCCCTCCCCGCGCCTCTACGCGAGCATCCCGCGTGCCCGCGCGATGACCTCGAGCTCCGGCCGCCGCCGCTCGAGCTCCGCCACGTCCTTGACCGGCAGAAAACGCGAGGCCGCGCCCTCACGAGGGACCCGGAGCACGCGCGTCGGCAGCGCCACGGTCAGCTCGTTCAGGATGCGCTCGAACTGCACCGCCCGGCGATCACCCACCTGCTTGTCCACCTCGATGTAGGTCCACGCGAGCGAAAGCCCCTCCAGCGCCGCTGCGTCCACGAGGAAGGTGTTCGTGCTGAACACGGGGACCGAGCGCCCATCGAACCCGACCGGCAGCCGGAACTCCTCGACGACCACCGGCCGCCCATTCCAGCGCACCGGTCCCCCACCCTTGTCGGATCCGACCTTGTCCACCACCTCCACGCTGAGCGCCCCGCCATGCCCGAGGTGCCACCCCAGGATGACCGGATCCACGGAGGCCCCGAGGTTGTCCAGGTTGGCGATCCACACCGTGCGCCCGCCGCGCGCGAGGAACCGCTGGAGCAGCCCGCTCTTCCGCAGCGCGTCCGGCAGATCCCCGTGACCTGTCGCGTACACGCTCGGCTCTCCCTGATCGTCAAGGAACAGCGCCCCCTCGGGTGTCAGGCGCAGCGCCACGTGCTGCTCGAAGGTCGCGACCCGCTCCTCGGCACGCAGGCGCTCCCCCAGCGCTTCACGGATCGGCCCCTCCGTCGCCTCGCTGGTCATCAGCCACAGCGGCACGGGTGCGCCCGCCATCTGCGCCAGGTGCTCGTGCTCCCCGAGCCGCAGATCGAGGAAGGTCTGGCCGGGGAGCGCCTCCACCAGCGCCTTGACCACCCCGCCCATCCGGGTCGCCATCCCTCCCGCCAGGACGCACAGCGCCACCTCGCCCCGTCGCAACGCGGCGAGCCCCGCCTCCCTGCAGCGCGCGTGCTCCGGCGTCCCCTCCGCAGGCAGGTCCGCGATGTCGCTGGCCGCCGGGGGCTCCACGGTGCCTGACAGGCGGTTGCGCGCGTCGCGGTCCTTGCCCACCATGGCCGCCCACTGCGCCAGACGCTCCGGGTCGAAGCCCCGGGATCGCAGGCGTTGGAGCAGCGGATCGGGGAGAGCAGCGAGCTGGGCTTCGAGGGTCACCCCTCCGAAAAAGCACGGGGCAACCCGGGCGGCAACGCCTCTCCACCGGCTTGCGGCGTCGATGCGGCGTCGATGCGGCGTCGATGCGGCGTCGATGCGGCGTCGATGCGGCGTCGATCAGTGCAGGACCATCACCCACACATCGTAGAGGGCGTGCGTCCAGACTGCCGGCGCGAAGCCGCGGAACACGTAGATGGCGGTGAGGACCAGCCCGCACACCATCCGGAAGACGAACGAGCGCAGATCCCAGGGGTCTCCGAGGGGACCCACGTAGTGCCACCCCGCGAAGACAGCGGCGGCGAGGACCGCCCACCCCATCATGAAGAAGATGCCCTGCAGCCCCTTGCCGAAGACGACCTTGATCGCCAGCGCCCCCAGCCCGAAGAGGCCGACCCGGAACACGACTTCCTCGTAGAAGCCGGCCCCCATGGACATCACCACCCCCGTGAACACGCCGGTGCCCCCCGGTGGCCCGAGGCGCAGCGATCCGACCGCGTAGGCGCCGACGAAGCGCATCAGCACCGCATAGAGGGCGCCCTCGAACGCCACCAGCGCGAACCGCCGCGTCTCCAGCGCGTGACCGCGGCCCAGGATCCCGAGGACCACCACGAACGCCGCCCCGATCGACAGCGTGAGCCCTGCATAGAGCAGCAGGCTGTGGCTCGCCAGCGCCCGCAGCTCCGCCGTCACCGGGTCCGCCGCGTTGCGCACCGGGAGCAGCACGACCCCGAGGTGGTACAGCACGAAGATCGGCAGCGTCAGCGCCAGATCCGTGAGTGGGTCGCTCTTCGGAGGCGGTCGTGGCGCGTCTGCAGGGCGTGGCTCGGGTGTGGACATCTCAGGAAGGCCTCAGCCGGTACACGATGAAGATGACCTCTGCGACGTACATGACCAGGTTCAATACGAAGGGCACGTCGCGAAGCATCTCCTGCGTCGGGCTCTCTGCTTTGGGGCGACCCGCCACGAGCTGAAGGAACCGGAACACCCCGAAGAGCGGGTGAATGGTGGTCATCCACAGGTACTCGCTCTGGAAGAAGCTCCGGGTCGTGGGATCCAGCGTGTACGCAAGGTAGGTGCCGACCGTGGCCACACCGGTGAGGGCGAGCGCCACCGTCAGGGCCTGCGGGGAGTAGGCTTCCAGCGCAGAGCGCTGCTTGGCGGCGTTCACCCCCGCAAGCTCGTGGCGCCGCTTGCCGAACCCGAGGAACAGGGCGAGCAGCGCCGTGCACGCCACCATGAAGCCCGAGATGGGCGTCTTCGTCGCGAAGCCCCCCGCGAGCACCCGCAGCACGAAGCCGAGCGCGATGCACCCCACGTCGAGGTACGCGACCTTCTTCAAGCGGAGCGAGTACGCCAGGTTGAGGATGAAGTAGGCGAGGGCCGTGAGGAAGAACTCGAAGGGCCCGATCAAGGCCCCCCCGAGCGCCACGAGCACCAGGGCGACGGCCATCCCCTTCGCCAGCGGGAGAGGGACCCGGCCCGACGCGATCGGTCTGTAACGCTTGACCGGGTGCACCCTGTCGGCCTTCACGTCGACCAGGTCGTTCAGCGTGTACACCGCCCCGGCGAGCAGACAGAAGATCGCGAACGCCCCGAGGGCGCTCTTGATGATCGACGGATGGGTCAGGTGCTTCGCGAACACCACGGGCGCGAGCACGAAGAGGTTCTTCACCCACTGGTGAGGCCGGACCGACCGGATCATCCCCCGCACCCGCCAGAGCAGGCTCCCCTTCGGGGACTCGGGCAGGATCGGGGGTTCGGCGATGGGGTTCACGTAGGGCGGGTCGCTCTCGGGGACCCGCCCGGGGGGCGGAACGGCCTCGCTGCTGGGAGGAGGTGGAGTGGACGCGGCAGCGCCCGAGGCAGGTTGTTCGGCGACGTGGTGGGGGCGCCTCAAGGATCCCGAAGCAGTCACGGCGGCGAGCATACATGCCGGATCGCGGCCAGGCCATCCAGCGACAGGCAGCTCTCTTCCAGGCCTCGACCAGGGTCCATGCCCCGCAGCTCACCTCTGCGGGCCCTGCGGCAGCTTGCCCCATGTCCCCTCCACCTCGGCCTCCGGCACCCGTTTTCAGGGCGGATCACGGGCCTCGGGGGCGCGCGAACCCTCCTTCGCAGACCTCTGGCGCGCCGTGACCCTCCCCCCTCCTGCCCACTTCGCGCCGTGCCCCTTTGCATCGGGGCGGGCGCACCGCGGCCTCGTGCTACCATCCCCCCCGATGACATCGGCGCTTCCGGTCGCACGTGAAGCTTCACCGCTCCTGATGAAGCTCCGGGCTGCCGTGGAGCACGCCCTCGAAGGCAAACCTGAGGCGGTCGAACTCGCCCTCATCGCGATGCTCGCCCGGGGACACGTCCTCATCGAGGACGTTCCCGGCGTCGGCAAGACCACGCTCGCGCGGGCGCTCGCGAAGGCCGTGGGAGGAGAGCTCCGCCGGGTGCAGTTCACGAGCGACCTCCTGCCGAGCGACGTGCTCGGCGTGAGCGTGTTCGACCAGCGGAACGGGCATTTCTCCTTCAAGCCGGGCCCGATCTTCGCGAACGTCCTGCTCGCCGACGAGATCAACCGGGCGAGCCCGCGCACCCAGTCGGCGCTCCTCGAAGCGATGAACGAGGGTCAGGTCTCCGTCGACGGGACCACCACGTTCTTGCCCGAACCGTTCTTCGTGCTCGCCACCCAGAACCCCCAGGACTTCGCCGGCACGTTCCCCCTCCCCGAGTCGCAGCTCGACCGGTTCATGGTGCGGATCCGCATCGGCTACCCCCCGCCGCAGGTGGAGATGCGCCTCCTCCTCCAGGGCGGCGACACCGACCGGGCGCGCGGCGTCCCTCAAGTCCTGGACCCGGCGCAGCTCGTGGCCATGCAGCGCGAGGTCGACCGCATCGACCTCGACCCGTCCCTCGCGACATACCTGCACGCGGTGCTGATGGCGACCCGCACGAGCCCCACCCTCTCGCTCGGCGCCTCCCCGCGCGCCGGCATGAACCTGGCCCGAGCCGCCCGCGGCCGCGCCGTGCTCCAGGGGCGCAGCTACTGCATCGCCGACGACATCCACGACCTGGCAGTGCCGGTGCTGGCTCACCGCGTGCGCCTCTCGGCACACGCCGAGGGATACATGCCGAGCCGCGACGAGTGCGAGGCGGCCGTGCGCGATCTCGTCGCGCGGGTGCCGGTCCCGCTCTGAGGAACTCGTCGATGGATGTAGAAGGGGGCGCTCAGGAAGGCGGCACGGGGAAGGCGCTCACGGCGACCTCGGCCCGCGGAGGACGTCAGGAGCCCCTCACCCGCACGCGCCCGGCCGAGGCGCGACGCCCACCCCCCGCTCCGCCGCGACACAGCCTCCCTGCCCGCCCCCCGCGCCCCCTCTGGGAGCGCTTCCTCCGCGCCCTTCGCCCCCCGCGCAAGCTGAAGTTCACCCGCGAGGGCAAGTACTACCTCGGCATCACGCTCGGCGTCGGGTTCGCCGCGATCAACACCGGCAACAACCTGCTCTACCTGCTCCTCGGCATGCTCCTGTCGCTCATCGTGGTCTCGGGCGTGATGAGCGATCTCTCCCTGCGGCACCTCACCGTGACGCGCCGCCTCCCCGCCCGCGCGCAGGTCGGGCGTCCGCACCTCGTCGAGATCGAGGTCTACAACCACAAGGGGCGCATCCCCTCCTACGCCATCGAGGTCGAAGACCTGCGCGCCGGACAGCCCGCCGACAAGCGCTGCTTCTTCCTCAAGATCAGCCCGGCCAGCGCCCAGGTCGCCGCGTACCGGCGCACCCCAGGCCGGCGCGGACGTGACCGCCACACCGGCTTCCGCATCGCCACCCGCTTCCCCTTCGGGCTGTTCGAGAAGTCGCGCGAGGTCGAGGCCGAGGGCGACCTCATCATCTATCCGGCCGTCGACACCGTCAGGCTCCCCACCGAGGACATGGGCCGCCGCGAGGGCGGCTCCAGCCTGAGCGGCCGCGGCGGCGGCGACGAGACGTACGGCCTCCGGCCCATGCGGGACGGCGACGATCCGCGCGACATCTACTGGAAGAAGAGCACCGTGAGCGACCAGCTCGTGCTCCGCGAGCGGGCGCGTGAGACGCGGCCCGACGTCCAGATCGTCATCGACAACGTGCGCCCCAAGGACGCCGGAGACTCTTTCGCGCCAGGCTTCGAGAAGCGCATCCGCGAGGTCGCCTCGCGCGCGGTCGCGCACATCAAGCGCGGCGACGGGGTGATGCTCGCCACCACGGGCGGTGAACGGGCGCGCGGCGACAAGTCGATCGGCTCCGACCCCATCCTCCGCTTCCTCGCCCTCCTCGAGCCTCTCGACGAGGGTCTCGCGCCCGACGCCCGTGGGATGCACGCCGCGCGTGTCTCGCACGCCGCGCACGCCGCGCACGCCGCGCACGCCGCGCACGCCAGCACCACACGCGCCCCCGCCGCATCCTCCGAGCACGCGAACGAGCCTCCTCGGACCACCCGGGGTGCCTCGTGAGGTTCGGCATCGTCCACCGGATCATGACCGACGCCCTCGCGGCGCTCGGGGTCATCGCGCTGGTGATGAGCGGCTCCTTCAACCGCTTCGTGAGCTGGGCCATCCTCATCGGCCTGGCCCTCGCGCTCATGGTCCGCGAGTCGTGGCAGCGGCACCCTGCCCTCCGCCACCTGGACACCGGCGCCCTGCTCTTCGTGGTCGCCGCGCAGATCGTCCGGGTGATCTTCACCGACGCCAGCGTGCTCGACGTCCTCGTCGAGTTCGCCGCCGCGCTCCAGGTCATCCGCCTCGCCACCCGCAAGGGCGCCGCCCACGACCAGCAGGTGATCGTGCTGGCGCTGCTCCACCTCATCGCCGGCACCGTGCTCGGCGGCGGCCTCGGTTACGGCCTCTGCTTCCTCGGCGTGCTCATCGTCGCGCCGGGCGCGCTGGTCCTGAGCCACCTCCGCCGCGAGGTCGAGGGCAACTACCGCCAGGGCGCGCGCGACCGCACCGGCCTGCCCGTCGACGTCCCGCGCATCCTGCGCTCACGCCGCGTGGTCGGCCGCTCCTTCATCGCGGTCACCTGCCTCCTCTCGATCCCCATCTTCGCCTTCACGGCCGTCCTCTTCGCGATCTTCCCCCGCGTCGGCCTGTCCCTGCTCCTGCTCAACCGCGGCAACACCCCGCGGATGATCGGCTTCTCCGGCAAGGTCGATCTCGGCGTGGTCGGCGTGCTCCGCAGTGACCCCAAGCTCGCCATGCGGGTCGAGGTCCCCGGCCTCCCCGAACCGCCCCCGCCCCGCGTCACCCTCCACCTCCGCGGCACCGCGCTCGACGCGTACGACGGCAGGAGCTGGTCCCAGAGCGAGGTCTTCAGGCGCCCCGCCGAGATCGACGCCGGCCTCGTCCCGCTGGAGCGCTACCCGGATCCCGCCACCGAGGCCTCCCTGCGCATCGATCTCGAACCCATCGATCCGCCGGTCATCTTCCTGCCGCCTCACGCGACGGGGCTGCGCATCAAGCCGCGCGCGCAGCCCGGCATGGAACCGGGGACCACCGCATTCCGCGGGCCCGAGGGGGAGTTCCGCTACCAGCCCATCGACGATCGCGGCCTCGTCTACGAGGTCTTCCTCTCGCGCCGCAAGACGGCCACCTTCCAGCGGCTCCCCTCCTCCGAGCGCCGACGCTACCTGCAGCTCCCGAAGGACATCCCCCCGCGCATCGCGGACCTGGCCCGGGACTGGGCCGGCTCGGCCGAGCAGCCCGCCGAGAAGGCGCGCGCCATCGAGGCCCGCCTCCGCTCGGACTACCGCTACGACCTCGCCTCTCCTTCGGGCAAGGACCCGCAACCCCTCGACCACTTCCTCTTCGAGTCGAAGCGCGGTCACTGCGAGTTCTACTCCACGGCGATGGCGGTCATGCTCCGCACGCTCGACGTCCCCACCCGCAACGTGACCGGCTTCGTCGGCGGCACCTGGAACCGCTTCGGCCGCTTCTACGCGGTCCGACAGGGCGACGCCCACTCCTGGGTGGAGGTCTTCCTCGACGGCGAGGGCTGGGTCACCTTCGACCCCACCCCGCCCGCCGACGCCGCCCCGAAGAGCGAAGTGCAAGGCGCGTGGGCCTACCTCCGGGACCTCATCGAGGCCACCAGCCAGCGCTGGGACCGTCACATCGTCGGCTACGATCGCACCCAGCAAGTGAGCCTGTTCCAGGCGCTCACCTCCCGTTACCGCCGCGGTGGAGGTGGCGCGACAGCGGGCTGGTCGCGCTCACCCGTGCTCCTCGTCGCTGGCGTCGCCTTCGCGGTGGCCGGAGCCGTGCTCTACTGGCGCTGGCGCAAGGGCCGCGGTGGACGGGGCTCCGAGGGGCCCTCCGATCAGCGCTCCCCGAGCGCCATCCTCGCGACCTCGCTCTACGAGTCCCTCGACGCCGCGATGAACGTCCAGGGGATCCCCCGGGCGCCGGGCATTCCCCCGCTCAGGCACGCGGAGCTGCTCCAGGCCCTGGATCATCCGCTCGCCGACGAGGTCGCCTCCCTCACCGCGATCTACCTCCGCGCCCGCTTCGGCGGCCAGCAGATCACCGAGCCTGAAGCCCGCATCTACGAGCAACGCGTGAAGGCCATCCGGGTCGCCGAGCTGAAGGATCCCCACGCCGCCGATCCCATCGCGGCGACCTGAAGCGCTTCAGCGGCGCCGGGCAGCCCCACGCCCGAGCACGGGTTTCCGGGCCACGCTCGCCTGCCGCACCCCGGTCAGGGCCAGCCGGATCGGCCCTCCGACCACGAACGGGTCCTGCGCCGTGAGCTGCCGCGTCGTGTCCAGGAACGTCTGCGCCACCAGCCGCTCGCCCAGCATGCCGATGACGCTCGAGTGGCCGCGCAGCGTCTCGGCGAGCACCGCCGATGTCGACGCATCGGGCATGGTCGCCTCGCTCAGCGCGGCCAGCGTCCGCCGCAGCGGCACCACGGACTCCGCGGCCGCCAGCTTCCGATCCGAGGGCCCCAGCGGCTCCGGCGCGAACTCCAGCCACAGCCCGTCGACCGACAGGTGGCTCAGGAGTCGCCGCGACCAGCGCCGATCGAGCTCCACGTGGAGCGGCCGCACATCGGCGAGCGTCGACAACCCGAGTTCACTCGGCTCCCCCGAGAGCGCAAAATCCCGCAGGAGCGGCTCCAGCGCGGGCTCTTGCAGGAGCAGGTTCAGCGCCACCCGCCCCCGGTTCAGGAGCGGCACCGGGATCACCACCACGTCCGGGCGCTCCCCCCGCGTCAGCCGCGCCGCCCACAGGCGCCACGCCACCGCGGGCGAGCGCACCAGGATCGCGGCGCGCGGCTCCAGGCTGCCGAGCGCCTCGTCGGCCCACACCTCCGCGGAGGTCTGCTCGCTCCGGTCCGCCGCGAACCCTGCCTCCTCGCTGGTCAGCGCCACGAGCGTCACGTGGAACATCACCACCAGCACCGCCGCGCTCTTCGCCAGCGGCACCCGCGCATGGAGCAGCGCCCGCGCCGCCTCCTGCACCCCCACCGCCGACCCTGCCGCGATCCCGGCCACCGCCAGCGAGCGCACCGCCGTGAGCGGGTCGGCCGAGAGCACCCCCGCCGCCCGCGCGGGCAGCAGCGAATCGAGCACGAGGAGCGCCAGGAACGGCGCGACCAGGTGCCGCGCCGGCGCCCGCGCCACCGCCAGCAGCGCACCCCCGACCGCGATCAGGAGCGACACCACGCCCACCTCGCGCACCCATGCCGAGAGCGCCCCCGTGTGCGCACTCGCCACGTCGAGCGCCGCCATCCGCTCCGTCGACAGCGCCCTGCCCAGATCGGCCCAGGCCCTCGGCGCCAGCGGCCGCAAGGCCAGCGGCGCCAGGAGCAGCACCGCGACCCCGATCGCCGCGAGCACCGCGCCCCTCAGGACCTTCGCCGAGGGCCACACTCCCTGCCGCCCTTCTCCCTGCCGCCCCGCCTTCTGCGGTCCGCCCCACAGCACCCCGGGCACCGCCGCGGACATCGCCAGCGCCGCGCCCAGCGCCGCGAGCCCTGCCATCGGGCTCTCCGCCACCGTCGCCCCGAGCAGCGCCCCCAGCGCGATCCACCACCGCGCGCGCTGTACGTCGGCGCGCCCCCGCCCCCGCGCGTCCATGGGCTCACGGGCGAGGCACCGCTGCGCGATCCGCACGACGCCGAGCGCCCCCGCCGTCGCGAGCATCGCGCCCCCGCCCACCGTGCCTTCGCGCTGCCACGTCGGCGACAGCGCAGCGGTCAGGGTGGCGATGGCCGCCAGCAACGACGAGAGGCGCGGGCTCGGCAAGGCCCCACCCGCGAGCCCCAGCCGCGACAGCCAGGACCCCGCGGGCGCCCGGTGTGCCGCCGCGAGCAGCAGGTCACGCACCATGCCGTAGAGCAGCCGCGCCGACACCCCCAGCGCCAGCGCCGATCCGAGGGCCGCGCGGAACGTCCGCGGGCCGAGCGGGACCAGCGCCAGCGCCTGGGTCACCGCGGTCGACAGCCCACCGCCCACGCCCACGGCGACGAGACCCAGGTCCCGCACCGCGGGCAGGTCGTCGCGCCACTGACCGGCCGACGCGGCGCGCACGAGCGCCAGCGCGAAGGGCAGGACCGTGGCCACACCGCACAGCGTCCGATCGACCCAGCACCGCCTCGACTCCAGATGCACCCTGCCGGGCATGCCAGACCCTGCCCCCCCCGGCCAACTTTGCGGCGTACGTGCGCGGCGTACGACGGAGGGCCGCAGGTCCGCTCGACCGGCGCCCAGCGGCGCAGGTAAAGATCCCAGCCTGCGGCGCTTGAGCTACATTCGGCGCCCCTTTCAACTCACCTTTCGAGGTCACCCGTGTCCCGTTTCATCGACGAGCTCAAGAGGACGCACCGCTGCGGCGAGCTGCGCGCCTCGGACGAAGGCAAGGAGGTCATCCTCTTCGGCTGGGTCGCCAGCCGGCGCGATCATGGCGGCTGCGTCTTCATCGACATCCGCGATCGCGAGGGCATCGCCCAGCTCGTGTTCGACCCTGAGTACGCCAAGGCCGACGTCTGGGCCTCGCGCAAGGGCGCCACCGTGCAGAGCGGAGATCTCAGCCACGTCCTCGACGCCCACCACCTCGCCGAACAGGTGCGCGGCGAATGGGTGATCGGCATCCGCGGCGTCGTCGTCTCCCGCGGCCAGAACAAGAACCCCAAGATCCCGACCGGCGACGTGGAGATCATCGTCACCGAGGCCGCCGTCTTCAACCGCGCCGAGACCCCTCCCTTCGAGATCACCGACGAGATCGACACCCGCGAGGAGATCCGCCTCGCCTACCGCTACCTCGATCTCCGGCGCATCCCCCTGCAGCGCACCCTGCGGATGCGCCACGACATCAACCGCGTCACCCGGAACTACCTCTCCGATCAGGGGTGCCTCGAGCTCGAGACGCCCTTCCTCGTCAAGTACACCCCTGGCGGCGCCCGCAACTTCCTCGTCCCGGCCCGCCTCTCGCCGGGGAAGTTTTACGCCCTCGCGGAGAGCCCCCAGCTCTACAAGCAGCTCTTCATGGTCGCGGGCTTCGACCGCTACTTCCAGATCGTCAAATGCTTCCGCGACGAGGACCTGCGCCTCGACCGCCAGCCCGAGTTCACCCAGATCGACGTGGAGCTGTCGTTCGTGAACCAGGACGACGTCTTCTCGCTCATCGAGGGCCTCGTCTTCTCCATCTTCAAGGACGTCCTCAAGAAGGATCTCCGCGCGCTGTACCCCGAGGGCCGCTTCCCGCGTCTCCCCTTCAACGAGTCCATGGCCCGCTACGGCAACGACAAGCCCGACCTCCGCTTCGGCCTTGAGCACACCGACCTCACCGAGCTGGTCATCGAGCAAGCCGGCGGCGGGGTCTCCTTCTGGGCCGAGATCGCCGAGAAGTTCCGCTCGGGCCAGTACCGCCGCGAGGTCCCCGCCGAGATCGTCAAGGCCCTGGTCATCCCGGCAAGCGCCAACCTCTCGCGCCCCCAGCTTGAAGAGCTGGAGCGCGGCCTCAAGGAGATCAAGGGCTTCAAGGGCCTCGCCCGCGCCAAGGTCGCCGAGGACGGCACCTGGACCCAGTCCCCGCTCGCGAAGTCGATCACGCCCGAGGCGCGGCAGAAGATCAACGAGACCGTCGGCGCCAAGGCCGGCGACGTGATCTGCTTCCAGTTCGGCAAGACCGCCGTCGTGCACACGGTCATGGCCAAGCTCCGCGTCGACATCGCCAAGAGGACCGGCCTCATCCCCGAGTACGGCCACGGCGATCAGTGGCGCTTTCTCTGGGTCACGAACCCCCCCCTCTTCGAGTACGACGAGGACACCGGCCGCTGGGCCGCCGCGCACCACGCCTTCACCCGCCCCGTCGACGAGCACATCCCGCTGCTTGAGAGCGACCCCGCCCGCGTCGAGTGCTACCGCTACGACCTCGTGCTGAACGGCTTCGAGATCGGCGGCGGCTCCATCCGCCTCCACGACCCCGAGGTGCAGGCCCGCGTCTTCAAGACCCTGGGCATCGACGACAAGGACGCGCGCGAGAAGTTCGGCTTCCTCCTCGACGCCCTGAAGAGCGGCGCCCCGCCCCACGGCGGCATCGCCCTCGGCATGGACCGGACCGCCATGCTCCTCACCGGCGCCCCTACCCTGCGCGACGTGATCCCCTTCCCCAAGACCAACCAGGGGACGGATCAGCTCACCGGCGCCCCCGTGGTGGTCGACGCCTCGCAGCTCGCCGAGCTGCAGGTGAAGAGCACCTTCCAGCCCCCCGGCTGAGTCCATGCGGACCGCAGCACTCCCGCACCTCGCGCCCCGCGCGACGCGCAAGTCCCTTGCGTCCCTTGCGTCCCTTGCGTCCCTTGCGTCCCTCGCGTCGCTCCTGAAGGCCGCCGCGCTCTCCGTGAGCGCGGCCCTGGGCCTTCTCGCGTGCGACGAGCCCCTGCAACCCTACGCCTTCTACGCCCAGCGCTACGACCGCCTGGGGGACTGTCTGGGCCCCTCGGAGGTGGTCGACGTGCTCAACGGCCCCGAGCCCGAGCCCTGTGACACCCCGCGCTGCTGGCGCTCGGCCCTCGACGAGATCTTCGTCACCACCACCGCCTGCGTGGCCCCCCCCGACTTCGTGGACGAGACCGACGATCCCGCCAGCTCGGTCTGCGTGAGCGCCCTCCAGGCCCTGGACGACGGGGTGAGCTGCGACGGCTGAGGGCCGCTCCCGGCGACTTCCGGCGGTTTACGCGGCTTTACCCGGGTTTCCTCGGGTCTTTCACGGGGCTTTCTGGTTCCAGCCCGAGCACTTCTGGTAGGGTAGCTCCGTTTTTGGCATGGAGACCCAGGCGCGCGTCCTCGTTGTCGACGACAGCCCGACGATCCTGAAGGTCGTCAGCGCGATCCTCTCCCGCCACGGCTACGAGCCGTTCGTGGCGCGCGACGGGCTCGCCGGCATCGAGCAGATCAAGAAGGGTCCCAAGTTCGACCTCGTCCTGCTCGACTTCGTGATGCCCCGCATGAACGGCTACGCCTTCTGCCGGGAGCTGCGCTCGAACCCCGCCCACCGGAACCTGCCCGTGGTGCTGATGAGCGCCAAGGGCGACAAGATCCGCGGCCAGTTCGTGCAGCAGACCGGCGCGGTCGACGCCATCACCAAGCCCTTCGACGCCCGGGCCCTCGTGGCCGTCGTGGAAGGCGCCCTGAGCAAGACCGCCGAGGGCCGCGCGCGCCCCGTCCCCGAGGGCCAGGCGATGCCCGACGAGGACAGCATCGCCGAGAGCATCCGCCCGAGCATGATGCCCCGGCACATCAAGCAGCGCGCCGGCATCGAACTCGCCCAGCACCTGGCCACCGTCCTCGCGCCCGCGATCGTCGCCCTGCCGCCCGAGTCCCGCGACAACGAGGCCTCCCTCATGCAAGCCATCGCCGCCGCGATGACCCCCGGCGTCGTCGCGCAGCTCTCCGCGGCCATGCGCGACGTCGACCCCGGTCAGGACCTGAAAGAGGTGATGAGCGGCGACATGTCGGCCGTCCCGCTCGCCGAGGTGCTCCAGCTCCTGCAGCTCCAGCGGCAGAGCGGCGTGCTGCGGGTCTTCAACAGCAAGATGACGGTGACGATCTACGTGCGGCAGGGCCAGGTGGACTACGTGGCCTCCCGCGGGACGGCCGACGAGTTCAGGCTGGGCCGGTACTTCGTGGAGCGCGGGCTGGTGACGCGCGAGCAGCTCGACAGGGTGCTGCGGGAGCGTCCCCACGGCGCGCCCGTCGGTCAGGCGATCGTGGACGCGGGGCTCGCGAAGAAGGAAGACCTGACCGAGGCGCTGACGCGCCAGAGCAGTGAGCTCGTGTACGAGATGCTGCGGTGGCCCTACGGGCGCTTCACGTTCACGCGCGAGGACTTCAAGCCGGAAGCGGAGGCGGCGCGGCTCGGGCTCGGGATCTCGGCGCTCTTGCTGGAAGGGTTCAGGCGGGTCGACGAGTGGCGCCTGATGGAGGGGACGATCCTCTGGGACTCGGTGGTGATGATCGACCAGGTGGCCATGGAGAACCTCAAGTCCGAGAAGCTGACGCGCACCGAGGAGCTGGTGCTGGCGGCGGTGACTGGGTCGCGGACGGTGAGTGAGGTGATCAAGGAGAGCTCGGCGGCGTCGTTCGATGCCGTGAAGGTCATCTACCAGTTCCTGCAGGGTCGGGTGCTGCGGACGCGCATGGCTTGAGGGGCCCTCGGAGAGGGTGATGCGGAGCGAGGGGGGCATGGGGCCCCTCCGAACTCGCTGATGCTCTTCGCCCTCTGGGCGAAGAGCATCGCTCAGACAGCGGTATCCCCATGCCCCCCTCGCTCCGCATCACCCTCTCCGAGGGCCTGGCAAGGGCGGTTGAGGCGGTTGTCGTGGGGAAGGTGAGGGTTTCGTGCGGGCAGGGGGGCGGAGACGCGGGGGGCGTTGATCCTGCGGCGGGGCACGTCGGGGGGGGCGCGGCGGCAGCGTTCGCTGGAGCAGGATGAGCGGCGCGGGCAGGGGCTCGCGCGGTTGGGAGATGCTCGGGGGGGGCGCGGCAGGGGCTCGCGCGGTTGAATCTCGGCGGAGAGGGCGGGATTCGAACCCGCGGATCAGTTTCCCGATCGCACGCTTAGCAAGCGTGTGCCTTCAGCCACTCGGCCACCTCTCCAAGGTGCCCCGCAAGGGGAGCGGGAACATACATCAGGGGGTGGGGCGGTGCGCAAAAAGAAAATGCGATTCCAGCGGAGTTGAGAGGGAGGGCACGGCTTGCGGGGAAAGATGGGGCGGGCAGGGCGCGGAGGGCGAAACCTGCCCGGTTCAGGGGGCGAGAGAGGGCGGGTCAGGAGGTGCCGCGGGGAGGAGGGCCTTCGCGGTCCAGCGCTGCGATCTCGTCGTCGCTGAAGATGCGGGAGCGGGTCAGGAACCGCACGCCGCGAGGGGCTTCGACGGAGAAGCCGCTGCCACGGCCAGGGACCACGTCGATCTCGAGCTGGGTGTGCTTCCAGTAATCGAACTGGGCGGCGCCCATGTAAAAAGGGCAGCCCTCGATCTGGCCGAGGAGGACGTCCTGACCGCCCACGCGGAACTCCTTGAGCGGGTAGCACATCGGGGCGCTACCGTCGCAGCAGCCGCCGGACTGGTGAAACAGGAGGTCTCCGTGCTCGCCGCGCAGCTCCTCGATGAGCTTCGCGGCGGCCGGGGACACGAGAACGCGCGGGATGGGCATCGCGAGCACGCCTCTCAGAAGAAGCCCATCGGGTTCTGGTCGTAGCTGACCAGGAGGTTCTTGGTCTGCTGGTAGTGGCGCAGCATCATCGCGTGGTTCTCGCGGCCGATGCCGGACTGCTTGTAGCCGCCGAAGGCCGCGTGCGCGGGGTAGTGGTGGTAGCAGTTGGTCCACACCCGACCGGCCTGGATGGCGCGGCCGGCCCGGAATGCCTGCGTCCCGTCGCGGGTCCACACGCCGGCGCCGAGGCCGTAGAGCGTGTCGTTGGCGATGGAGATGGCGTCGTCGAAGTCCTTGAAGCTCGTCACGCTCACCACCGGGCCGAAGATCTCCTCCTGGAAGATGCGCATCTTGTTGTGGCCCTGGAAGACGGTGGGCTTGACGTAGAACCCGCCCGCGAGGTCGCCGGACATCTCCGCGCGCTCGCCACCCATCAACACCTTCGCGCCCTCCTGCCGGCCGATGGACAGGTAGCTCAGGATCTTCTCGAGCTGGTCCTGCGAGGCCTGCGCGCCCACGGTCGTGGCCGGGTCGAGGGGGTTGCCGTTCACGTGCTTCTTCGCGCGGTCCACGGCGCGCTCCACGAACTGACCGAAGATCTTCTCGGCGACCAGCGCGCGGGACGGGCAGGTGCAGACCTCGCCCTGGTTCAGCGCGAACATCCCGAAGCCCTCCAGCGCCTTCTGCAGGTAGGCGTCGTCCTTGTCGAGCACGTCCTCGAAGAAGATGTTCGGCGACTTGCCGCCGAGCTCCAGCGTCACCGGGATCAGGTTCTCGCTCGCATACTGCATGATCAGGCGACCCGTCGTGGTCTCGCCCGTGAACGCCACCTTCTGGATGCGCGGGTTCGACGCGAGCGGCTTGCCCGCCTCGACCCCGAAGCCGTTCACCACGTTGACGACGCCGGCGGGCAGGAGATCGCCGATGATCTCCATGAGCATCAGGATCGAGGCCGGGGTCTGCTCCGCGGGCTTGATCACCACCGCGTTCCCCGCCGCGAGCGCCGGGGCGAGCTTCCACGCCGCCATGAGGATCGGGAAGTTCCAGGGGATGATCTGGCCCACGACGCCGAGCGGCTCGTGGAAGTGGTAGGCGTAGGTGTTGGCGTCGATCTCGGAGACCGATCCCTCCTGCGCGCGGATGACGCCCGCGAAGTACCGGAAGTGATCCACCGTGAGCGGCAGGTCCGCCGCGAGCGTCTCGCGCACGGGCTTGCCGTTGTCCCAGGTCTCGGCGATCGCGAGCGTTTCGAGGTTCTGCTCGATGCGGTCGGCAATCTTGTTGAGGATGTTGGAGCGCTCGGTCGGCGACGTCTTGCCCCACGACCCCTTCGCCGCGTGCGCTGCGTCGAGCGCCTTCTCGATGTCCTCCGCGGTCGACCGCGGGATCTCACAGAAGGGCTTGCCGGTGACGGGGGTGATGTCCTCGAAGTACTGCCCCTTGGCCGGCTCCTTCCACTCCCCTCCGATGAAGTTGCCGTAGCGCGACTTGAACGAGACCTTGGCTCCAGAGCTATTCGGCGGGCTGTACACCATGTGTCGATCCTCCTCGATGCGCGATTGGGGCCCTAGCATCGCCGAACTCGCCGCAGGATCCACCGCTCGTTGGTGGAGACCATCCACATGACGCGGCCTGACGCGGCCTGACGCGACGCGACGTGAGCAGTTCCGTCACGAGGACCAGACAGGTACGCGCGCGTGCTAGCTAGACGACGCGATGGCCCCCACCAAGCTCCTCCTCATCCGCCACGGTCAAACCGACGACAACTGGCGCCGGGTCTATCAAGGCCATGCTGGACGCGGCCTCGACGCGCGAGGCCGCGAGCAGGCCTCCCTCCTCGCGGCGCGTCTCGCCCGCTCCTCCGTCCACCTCGACGCGCTCTACTGCTCCGACCTCGAACGCGCGCAGGAGACGGCCGCGATCCTCGGCGCCGCGCTCTCGCTCACGCCCGTGCCCGATCCCGAGCTGCGCGAGGTCCACCTCGGCGCCTGGCAGGGCCTCTCGTTCGCGGAGGTCGAGGCCCGCTTCCCCGAGGAGCACGCCGCCTGGCGCCGCGGCGAAGACATCCGCCGCGGTGGCGGCGAGACCTACGCCGAGCTTGGCGTGCGCCTCACCCGCGCCCTCACCCGCATCGCCGCGCGCCACGACGGCGGCACTGTGGCCATCGTCTCTCACGGCGCTGCCATCAAGACCTTCACGGCCCTCGCCCTCGGCATCGCCGTCGCGCAGACACGCGCCTTCCAGGTGCCGACCAACACCGGCGTGTGCCTCTTCGAGCGCACCGATCGCGACGCCTTCCGGCTGCTCGTGTGGAACGACGCCGCGCACCTCGGCGACCCGATCGCCCAGGCGCTCGCGTGAACAGCAGCATCTCGGCGTTCGAGCGAGGTCACGGGGGTAGCGACCATCGGGAGCGTGGGGAGCACATCAGCCTCGTCCTTGCGCCCGGGACGCGAGGCCGGAGGTAACGTCCCCACCTGCGGAGGGAGCCTGTACACCCTCTGCTCACCCCACGCTGGCATGCGGCTTGTACAGCAAGCGCCTCCATGAAGCTGATTGCGTGCATCGCGCTCATGGCCCCTCTCGCTCTGATCACCGGCTGCCACTCGCAGGAGAAGGCAAAGACGCCCGACGCTGTCGAGAGCGACCTGGAGAAGGCCGGCGACAAGGTCGAAGAAGGCGTGGAGAAAGCCGGCGAGAAGATCGAAGAGGCTGGCGACAAGGTCGAGGAAGGCACAAAGAACGAGGAGTAACCGCGCCGGGCGGACCTCTGCAGCGCCACGCCCGGCCCATCACGAAAGGAGCGAACCATGCATGCTCTCGTCGTGGGCGCAGCCCTCCTGGCCATCGCCGCCGTGGGACTGTGGCTGACCTTCGGCCTCCTCGGCCTCCTCGTCACGCTGGCCGTGGCGGGTGCCGTGGGCTGGCTGGCCGACCGCCTCGTGCCCGGCGAGCTTCCCTACGGCTGGCTCGGCGCCATCGGCGCTGGCCTGCTCGGGAGCTGGCTGGGCAGCACGCTGATGGGCCGCATCGGACCGAACATCGCCGGCATCCCGCTGGTCTCGGCCCTGATCGGCGCCGTCATCCTGGCCTTCGGCATCGAGCTGTTCCAGAAGCGCCGGTCGCGCCAGGAGGGCTGAGGGCTGAGGGCTGAGGGCTGAGGGCTGAGGGCTGAGCCATCCGGACGATGCCCGCTCGTGCGCAGGCTGTCGAAGACGTCTTGAGTGGCTGTAGCTTGGTTACCGGCGCCACCACCGCCTGTGCCTTGACTGTCCTGTAGAGGTTGTTTGCGTACTCCACAGGACGCGCCTCGTGGCGGTCCGAAAACTCGCAAGGCCGGCCTGTGGGTCGCTTCGGCTTCCCGCTCGTGCGGCCTTTATTCTTTACAGCCGACGGGTGTGCATGGGGGCTGAGCGGGTGACCTCCGAAAGAGCAGCCAGACTGTTCTTCGCTCGGTGGCTGGAGGCCCTCACCACGACCTATCCCGCACATCGTGCCAGGACCGTGAGCGTCGGTGTTGCGCTTGATGAAGTGCTGGCGCTCGCTGACAGCTTCGTCCGCTCAGGAGGCGTGACGAGAGCAACCGCCGACCCCACGGAGAGCGGCCACGGGGTGGCGATGCTCCCCGATGTGGCGAGCGAGGCAGTCACCGTCCTGCGGGACGATCCACTCCTCAAGAGACCTTTCGGAGTTCGCACCAGGGTCCTCACAGAGCTGGTCGAGCGGCTCAAAGCCAAAGACAACGTCACCGCGGTGCTCGTTGAGCAGCTCCGCGCGATCGTGGCGTCACTGCGGGATCGCTATCTGGAAGAGGGCTTCGCGGAGGCCGAACGACTCATCAACGACGAGCCGAAGCGGCAAGGAGACATCGAGAAGCTCGCAGGCGCGCTTGTCTCCGAGCTTCGATACCAGGGGTGGAGCGACGAGGGATTGCGCGATGTCGCCCGAGAGGTTTGTCCGCAGGCGGCAAGCAGAGCGGACGCCCTCCAGCGCCTGAGGCTTCGCGTCCTCGTGAAGCCTCGTGAGTTCACGTGCTTTGTCTCCGTGGAGCTGCAGGGGCAGCGGCTGCCTTTCCCCGAGGAACAGGGGCTCTCGCTCGTCGATGCGTTGCCCCAGGGGAAACGGGAGGGTCGCCCAATGAAGGACGGCACCTACCTGAAGGTGAACATTCACGCTGTGGATCCAGCCGCAGCGGCAGCGCTCGCGCACAGGCGCGTGCTGTCAACGCTCGGCGCAGCGACGATCTTTTTGCCGGGTACCGGGATCCAGGTCGCGAGCGAACTCGTCGCCGTCCATACCGATCCAGGAGTACTTCACACGTTCGAGGTGCAGGAGCGCCTCCCTGAAGAGAAGCGGCGTGCATCTTCCGAACAGATCTCGAAGATCCTCTCTGCTTCATGGCGGGCGAGCGCTGCTCCATCGGCCGACCCCCTGCACGACGCGATCAGGCTGCGTCACCGAGCCATGATGGCTGTAGACCCTGAGAGTCGCCTCCTGCTGCTCTGGACCGGCCTCGAACGGCTCACCGCAGGAACTCGGGGCTATGGTGTTGCGCTATCCGCCGCGCGTGAGCTCACATCGTGTGGCGGTGCCATGGCCTCTGGAAGGATCTCGGAGAGGGAGATGGGTCGAAGCGCGGCGCTGCTTTGGCCGAGTACTACGAACGATCTCAGGAGCGCGTTTCCTGGCAGATCGCCCGAATCTACCGCGCCAGAAACCGCATCGCCCACATCGGCGTCGGGCCCGAGCGCATGCGTGACCTGGCCTGGCATGCGCATTTCTACCTGACCCAGGTCGTCGCAATCTGCGTCCACTACAGCGACGCGGTGACACGCGCGCACACGACGTTCTGCTCCGTCGGGCAGGGCAATACGATGTGCTCCTCAAGCTTCTCAAGGAAGGTGTTCCTGTCGCCCTCGCCCCCGAGACGCTTTTGCAGCCCTCACGTCTCTTCCGGGAGTGACAGAAGCGACGTCCTTTGTTCTTTATGAACCACCAATGACGCGATGCCGTCAGGACACCGTGTGCTTGAGGACGAGGTCGAAGGCGCGGGGGTTCCTGCCGAGCCAGCGCACCACCGGGCGCCGGAGCCAGGGGCGCGCGGCGAGCTGCAGGAGCCCGTGCGTCACCAGCGCGTACTTGCGGAAGATGCGCTGGAAGGCCTCTTCGTAGGGCCACAGGGACGCGCGCGTCGCGCCGCGGGCCAGTGCGTCGGGCAGGACCTCGCCGAGCGCCTCGGCGGAGCGCAGCGCGAGGGAGAGCCCCTCGCCCGTCACGGCATCGACGTAGCCTGCCGCGTCACCCACCAGCACCAGCCTGTCGGCGACGCGCGCGCGCGCCACCCGCGCGAACGGCCCCGCCCCGCGTTGACGGGACACGGGCATCGCTCCCGCGAGCCGCTCCACGAGCTGCGGAAACCGCGCGAGCTGACCCTCGAACGCCGTCCCTCCCTCGACCTCGCCTCCGGCGCCGCTTCCCGGTTTCTGGACCTCCGCGCCACCCGCGCCACCCGCACCTCGCGCCTCACCCGCGCCACCCGCACCTCGCGCCTCACCCGCGCCACCCGCACCTCGCGCCTCACCCGCACCACCCGCGCCGCGCGCACCACGCCAGAGCACCGCCACCCCCACCTGCTCCGTACCCACCGGCGTCACGTAGGCCTCGGCCCCGTCGGTGAGGTGCACCTCCACGAACGACGACCAGGGCGCGAGCGCGTAGTGCCGCCGGATCCCGAAGCGCGGCGCGCCCGACGCCTCGCCTTCTAGCCCCTCCAGCCGGCGCAACCGCGAGGCGAGTCCGTCGGCGGCCACGAGGAGCCGCGCCTCCACCGGACCTCCCTTCGTGTCCAGCTCCACCCCCTGCGACGTCCGCCGGTGGGTCAGCAAGGCGCACTCCTCGCGCAGCTCGGCGCCGAGATCTCGGGCCCGCTGGGCAAGCGCCTCCGCCAGCGCGGTGCGGCGAATGCCGAGCCCCCCGGGCGCTGGCAGCTTCCCCTCCGCGCGCGACCCATCCTCCTGCACGTAGCGGATCCCCTCGATCGGCGTGCACGCTCGGCGATCGAGGAGCGGGAGCACCCCGGCGCGCTCCAGCGCCCCGAGGCCCGGCGGGAGCACGCCCTCTCCGCACGCCTTGTCGACCGGCAGCGTCCCTCGCTCCAGCACCACGGCGCGCAGACCCCGCGAGGCTGCCGCGATCGCCACCGCGAGCCCCGCCGGCCCCCCGCCGACGATGGCCACGTCGCAGCGGCTCACGGCCTCCGTCCCGCGCGTGCCAGCGCGAATGCCCCGCGCGCGGCGGCGAGCGCGAGCCGCAAGGGACCCGTGGGCGCGGGCGCGCCCAGCTCCCCGGCGACGTAACGGCGCAGCGCCTCACCCCGCCGCAACTTCCCGCTGCTCGTCCGCGGCAGCGCGCCTGGCGGCAGGAGCGCCACCGTGTGGGGACGCACCCCCGTCACCTCTGCCACGGCAGCGCGCACCCGCGCCTCCAGCGCCGCGTCCTCGTCGACATCCCCCCGCACATCCCCCCGCACATCCCCCCGAGCATCCCCCCGCACATCCCCCCGCGCATCCCCTCGCGCATCCCCCCGCGCGCCTGCTGGAGACTGCGCCCGGGCGCGCTCCACGAGGAGCAAGAGCACCTCCTCTCCGCCTCCGGGCGGCGTGAAGCCGGCCGCCACGGCGCAGCCTGCGCGCACCCCTTCCACCTCGACGAGGCACTCCTCGAACTCCTGGGGCGCATGGTTCGCCCCGCGGATGATCACCACGTCCTTCGCGCGGCCGGTGACGTGCAGCGCCCCGCCAGCGAGGAAGCCCAGGTCCCCGGTGTCGAGCCAGCCCTCGGCGTCGAGCGCCCGCGCGGTCGCCTCGGGCGCGCGGTAGTACCCCGTCATCACCGACGGACCACGCGCGTGCACCCGCCCCACCTGGTACTCGTCGAGCAGGCGCCCCTCCTCGTCGCGCACCTCCACTTCGAGCCCCGGGACGGGCCCACCGAGCGAGGCGATCTCGTGCCCGCCAGGCACCACCCTCCCCTCGGCTGCGAGCACCTGCGCGTCCACCGCGGTGCTCCGCACGCCCCCGCCCGCGGGCGAGAAGGTGACCGCCAGCGACGCCTCGGCGAGCCCGTACACCGGCCTCAGGGCCTCTTTCCGGAACCCCCACCGCGCGAACCGCTCGGCGAACCCCCGCAGCGCGGCGAGCGACACCGGCTCGGCGCCGCACAGCGCGTGCTCCCAGAACGACAGGTCCACGCCAGCGAGGTCCTCGTCGCGCACCCGCTTCAGGCACAGGCTGTACGCGAAGCTCGGCGCGGGAGAGATCACCCCGCGGTGCCGTGACAGCGCGCGCAGCCAGAGCACAGGGCGGGCGAGGAAGACCTCGGGCGGGATCAGCACCAGCGAGCCCGGGTAGTAGAGCGCCGAGAGCAAACAGCCGATGAGCCCCATGTCGTGGTAGAGCGGCAGCCACGAGACGCCGACCCGCCCCTCGCCCGGAGGCAGCGGCATCTCCCCGAGCAAGGCCGTGAGCTGAGCGGCGATCTGCCGGTGCCGCAGCGCGACCGGCTTGGGGTCGACCGTGGACCCGGAGGAGAACTGGATGAGCGCCAGCGCCTCCGGGTCGTGCGGCACCTCGGCCTCCTCGGTCACCCGCGTCAGGTCGTCCACCGCGACGCAGCCGAGCGGCGGCCGGGCCTCGGCGATCGCGGGGCCGAGGAGCAGCCGCAAGCGCCCCTCCGAGATCACCACCGACGCCTCCGCCGCCGCGAGCATGCGCGCCGTCGCGCGGAGGTGCTCGTCGAGGCGCCCGAGCCGCACCGGCGGGTAGAGCGGCACCGGCGTCGCGCCCGCGAGCAGGGCCCCGAAGAAGGCATCCATGAAGCCGATGCCGGTGGGCAGCACGATGGCCACCCGGTCCCCCGCCGCAACGCCGAGGCGCCCGAGCGCCGCAGCCGCCCGCCGAGCGCGGTGCCTCACCTCCGAGAAGGGGTACACCTGCTCCCGCTCCGAGGCGTCCACGAAGACGAGGCGCTCGGTCGAGCACGCCGCCGCCGCGAGCGCGTCGCCCACAGTGCGGAACGGCACCTCCGCGAGCTTCGCCCCCGCAAGCGACGCAGGCCGCGCGGCGTCGCCTGGACCCGTGCGGTGCGCCTCCCCTCCCCCGCTGGGCGGCGTCACGGCGCCGCCTGTGCCCGCGCCGCCACGAGGCGGGCGAGATCCGCGACGGTGGCCACCTCGATGGCGTCCGCCGCATCGAGGCGCACGCGGAAGTGGTTCTCCAGCTCCACCATGAGGACCGTGACCTCCATGCTGTCGAGGGCGAGGTCGCGCAGGTGCTGCCCTGCCTCGACCGGCGCCTCCCGCTCCAGCTCCCCCGCGAACACCTTGCGGATGACCTCGAAGGCCTCCGTCTCCCGCTCATCCACGGCGCACCTCCGGAACGAACCTCGGCCGCTCCGCGAACGCGTCGGCCCACCCCTGCCCGAGCGCTGCCTCCTCGGCGCGGATGCGCACGAGCAAGAGCAGCGCGTTGCCCAGCGAGAACACGAGGGCCGTCACCCAGGCGCCATGCACCAGCGGCACCACGGCCATCTCCGAGATCACCGCCACGTAGTTCGGGTGGCGCAGCACGCGGTACGGCCCCCCGGTCACCGGCGGCAAGCCCGGCACCACGATGACCCGGGTGTTCCAGCGCGGCCCGAGCGTGGCGATCGCCCAGTAGCGCAGCCCCTGCGCGGCCAGCGCGAGCCCGAGCGCGGCCCAGCCGAGCGCCCCCGGGAACGCCCTGTCGAGGAGCAGCACCTCGGCCACGCACGCGCCGAGGAAGAGGGTGTGCAGCGCGGCCATGGTCGGGTAGTGCCCCCGCCCCACCTCCACGCCCCCGCGCGCGAACGCCCAGGCGGCGTTGCGGCGCGAGAGGGCCAGCTCCGCCAGCCGCTCGACGCCGAGCAGGCCGATGAAGCCCGCGTAGAGCGCCTGCGAGAGCGCCTGCGAGAGCGCCTGCGACGTCACCACTGGAGCAGCACCATCTCCGAGCAGAAGCCGGGCCCCATGGCCATCATGAACCCGTGGTCTCCGGGCTTCGCCTCGTCCGCGTCGAGGGTGTCTCCGAGGACGAAGAGCACCGACGCCGAGGACAGGTTGCCGTGCTCCCTGAGCGAGTTCCACGAGCGCCGGAGCGCGTCCGGCCCGAGCTCCAGCGACTCCTCCATGGCGGTGAGCACCTTGGGCCCGCCGGTGTGCGCGACCCACCAGCGCACGTCGTCGCGGCGGAGGTCGTGGCTCGCGAGAAAAGCATCCACGTCCCCGCGCGCGCGGGACTTCACCAGGTCCGGCACCTTGGCGGAAAGCACCACCTTGAAGCCCGAGTCCATCACGTCCCAGCCCATGATGCGCTCGGTGTCCGGGTAGAAGACCGAACGCGTGTCGAGCACCCGGGGCCCCCGCCGCGCAGCGACGCCGTCCCGCGCCACCGCCCGCGCCGCCCGCCGACTGCCTTCCATCACCAGCGCCGCGGCGCCGTCACCAAAGAGCGCAGAGGCGATGATGTTGGGGACCGAGAGGTCCTCGCGCTGCAGTGTCAGCGAGCAAAGCTCGACCGAGACGAGCACCGCCACGTGGTCCGGGTACCCCCGCAGGTAATCGGCCGCGCGCGCCGTGCCTGCCGCGCCCGCCACGCAGCCGAGCCCGAAGATGGGCGTACGCCGCACATCCGGGCGCAAGCCCAGGCGGTTGACGAGGCGGGCGTCGATGCTCGGCGTGGCAATGCCGGTGACGGTGACGAAGAAGATGTGATCGACGTCGCGCGGCTCAAGCCCCGCCCGCGCCAGCGCGCCCCGCACGGCTTCCTCGGCGAGGTCGACCGCGACGCGGATCCAGGCGTCGTTCCGCTGCTGGAACCGTTCGAGCGCGGGGTAGTCCGCGAGGGGCAGTGCGAGGTTCCGCCCCGACACCAGCACCGCGCGGTGCAGATCGTCGAGCCGCTCCAGGTTGAAGTGGCGCGTCGCCCACAGGTCGCGCAGCGCGCCCAGGATCTCTTCCTGCGAGGCGTAGTGGGCGGGGAGCCGCCGCTCGACGGCGCGAAGTATGGGAGCCGTATCCGTGTCGTCGCCGTCTCGAACGCGCATGCAGTTGGATGCCCTCCGTCCCCGTGCCTCTGGCGCACCATACAGCACGAGCCTCGCGCACTTTGTGAACTTCCGCGCCCGGAGGGGGCCTCCAGGGGAGCTCCCAGGTGCACAGTAAGGCACGCGCTGAAGCGCTGTAGAGGTGGCCCTGTAGGACTAAGGCATCACCGGGCACCGCTTCGCGACTCCCGCACGTGCTCAGTACGTGAGGCAGCCGCAACCGCAGTCGTCGAAGAAGGGCTCACTGCCCTCGGCGCACACGAAGAGCGCCGCCTGGCACTGCAGAGGATCGCGCAGGACGTAGGTCTTGCTCTCGTCGTCCTCGGCGCAGCTATCCTCGGTCAGGCTGTCCGTCGTGTCATCCGTGTCGCTCTCGGGCACGACGCAGATGCCGCCGCAGTCCGATCCAGTCCGCGGATCGCAGAGGTCGTTGGGATTATCCACACAGACCTGCCCCTCGGGACACTGGATGTTCCCGATGCCGCCGCAGGGCTGGCCCTCTTCAAGCGCGGCGCCAGGCTCGCCGAGTTCTTCCTCGCCCTCGGCAGCGCCTCCGCAAGCCGCCACCGACAAGGCAGCGCTCACAGCCATCACACTCCACAGACTCACTTGATTCCAGCGCATAACGTCCTCCCCTGGGCGCCACGAAAAAGGCTGCCCGTTCGTAATGACGTGCTGCCCTGGAGGAGCAGGAGTCGTGCCGGCGGAGAGGCGGCTCTTCATGCAAAATCTGCCAGGCGCTGGAGTTCTCCCTGCCGGGACGTCGTGCCTGGAAGCAGCGAGCATGCTGGGCCAACGCTGCGCACGCCGGCGCACGGATGAGTTCGCGGGTGAGCGCGCGGGGGCGCGGGGGCGCGGGGGCGCGGGGGCGCGGGGGCGCGGCTACGGGCGCGGCGA
>NZ_ASRX01000014.1:232500-236089 GCF_000601485.1 Chondromyces apiculatus DSM 436 | reverse complement strand
GCCAGGAGGAGGGAGCCCGCCGGGAGGTGGGAGGGACTACCCGCTCGCCAGGCTACTTCGTCGAGCCGACGGTGTTCTCTGCCGTCAGCGAGTCGATGACGATCGCCCGGGAGGAGATCTTCGGCCCCGTCCTCTCGGTCATTCCCTTCGACGACCTCGAAGAAGCCGCCCGCATTGCGGACGCGACCGAGTACGGCCTGGCAGCAGGGCTATGGACACGCGATGTGGGGAAGGCCCACGCACTCGCTGCCAGGCTCCGAGCCGGGACGGTCTGGGTGAACACCTTCAATCGCTTCGACGCCGCGAGCCCCTATGGCGGCGTCAAGCAGTCGGGATTCGGCCGAGAGAATGGTCGTGCCGTGCTCGATGAGCTGACCCAGATCAAGTCGGTCTGGGTGGCGCTTGGCTGAACAGCCAGGAAATACAGTCCGCGGATGCCGCGTGTAGCGGTCTTGAGCGCCAAGGAAGGGTTGGTACTCAGGACCGCACAGGCCTCCAGGCCCAGGCTGAAAAGCAAAAAAAAAGCCTGCATCAGGTTAACTGATGCAGGCTGAAGAAACCCCGGCAGCGTCCTACTCTCCCACCAAGTCGCCCTGGCAGTACCATCGGCTCCGAAGAGCTTAACTTCCGAGTTCGGTATGGGATCGGGTGTGGCCTCTTCGATTTCACCACCGAGAAATTGTGGGTGCGTCCTGACTGAAGCCTTCAAGGAGTTCGTGACACCTGCTCATCAAGTGAGACTCAGGGTCGTTCCACCTTCGACTTCAGCGTCCAGCTGCTGCGATTCGCGCTTGCTAGTCCTTCGTCACCCGAACTCCGGCCGCGACACTTCAATGATTGCCTTAGAAGCACGGCCAAGCCGCACGACCTATTAGTACCGGTTAGCTCCGCCAGTTACTTGGCTTCCACACCCGGCCTATCAACCTCGTGGTCTTCGAGGGGTCTTTAGGAGCCTTGCGGCTCGGGACACCTTGTCTTGAGGCCGGCTTCCCGCTTAGATGCTTTCAGCGGTTATCCGTTCCGTACATGGCTACCCGGCTATGCCCTTGGCAGGACAACCGGCACACCAGAGGTACGTCCACCCAGGTCCTCTCGTACTATGGGCAGCTCCTCTCAAGTGTCCTACGCCCACGGCAGATAGGGACCAAACTGTCTCACGACGTTTTAAACCCAGCTCGCGTACCGCTTTAATCGGCGAACAGCCGAACCCTTGGGACCTGCTCCAGCCCCAGGATGCGATGGGCCGACATCGAGGTGCCAAACCGCGCCGCCGATGTGAACTCTCAGGCGCGATCAGCCTGTTATCCCCAGAGTACCTTTTATCCGATGAGCGATGGCCCTTCCATACAGAACCACCGGATCACTAACGCCTGCTTTCGCACCTGTTCGACCTGTCGGTCTCACAGTTAAGCTCCCTTATGCGTTTGCACTCTACGCCTGGTTTCCAATCAGGCTGAGGGAACCTTCGCACGCCTCCGTTACTTTTTAGGAGGCGACCGCCCCAGTCAAACTGCCCACCAGGCAGTGTCCCCAACCCGGATCACGGGTCTAGGTTAGATTTCCAGAATACCCAGGGTGGTATTTCAACGTCGGCTCAGCCGAACCCAGAAGCCCGGCTTCATAGCCTCCCACCTATCCTACGCAGAATATCCCGAAAATCACTGCCAAGCTGCAGTAAAGGTTCATGGGGTCTTTCCGTCTTGCCGCGGGTAGAGGGTATCTTCACCCCCGATACAATTTCGCTGAGTCCCTGGTCGAGACAGCGGGGATGTTGTTATGCCATTCGTGCAGGTCGGAACTTACCCGACAAGGAATTTCGCTACCTTAGGACCGTTATAGTTACGGCCGCCGTTTACTGGGGCTTCGGTTCGGAGCTTCGCTTGCGCTGACTCGTCCCCTTAACCTTCCAGCACCGGGCAGGCATCAGACCCTATACGTCGTCTTACGACTTCGCAGAGTCCTGTGTTTTTAGTAAACAGTCACAACCCCCATTTCTCTGCAACCACCAGACGCTCCGAGGGTAAACCTCTTCACGTCAAGCGGCACACCTTCTCCCGAAGTTACGGTGTCATTTTGCCGAGTTCCTTAACCAGGGTTCTCTCACGCGCCTTGGGATACTCACCCCGCCCACCTGAGTCGGTTTGCGGTACGGACACCAAAGAGGCTCAGTACGCGGCTTTTCTTGGAAGTGTGGGATCACCGAGTTATCAGAGCCGAAGCTCTAACCTCATCACCTCTCGGGCTAACGAGCTCCCGTTTGTCCCTACCGGGTCCTGGAAGCTCACCCTACTGGCTTGAACGCAGATAACCAACCACTGCGCTCGGCCTACCCTACTCCGTCCCCGCTTACGTCAACGCCACCCTTGGTGGTGCAGGAATATTAACCTGCTTCCCATCACCTACGCCTCTCGGCCTCGGCTTAGGATCCGACTAACCCATGGGAGGATTATCCTTCCCCAGGAAACCTTGGGCTTACGGCGACCGAGTTTCTCGCTCGGTTTATCGCTACTCATGCCTGCATAAGCTCTTCTCAAGGCCGATATCGGTCGTTACCGTCCGACGTGTGTCTCCTTGAGAATACTCCCCTACCGCTCCCTTTCGAGAACCCGTAGCTTCGGTGCTGAGCTTGAGCCCCGTTATATTTTCGGCGCAGACTCGCTTGACCAGTGAGCTATTACGCTTTCTTTAAAGGATGGCTGCTTCTAAGCCAACCTCCTGGTTGTCTGTGCGCTTCCACATCCTTTGACACTTAGCTCAGACTTGGGGACCTTAGCTGACGATCTGGGCTCTTTCCCTCTCGGCTACGGAACTTATCTCCCGCAGCCTGTCTCCCGGATACTTGTCGACGGCATTCGGAGTTTGATTGGGTTTGGTAATCTGGTAGGACCCCTAGCCCATTCAGTGCTCTACCTCCGTCGCAATTCGTCCGAGGCTATACCTCAATATATTTCGGGGAGAACCAGCTATATCCCAGCTTGATTAGCCTTTCACTCCTATCCACACCTCATCCCCCACATTTTCAACTGTGGTGAGTTCGGTCCTCCAGGCGGTGTTACCCGCCCTTCAACCTGGACATGGATAGATCGCTAAGGTTTCGGGTCTACGCCACGCGACTCTTCGCCCTGTTAGGACTCGCTTTCGCTTCGGCTCCACCTCTCGGCTTAACCTCGCCACGTAGCGTAACTCGCAGGCCCATTATGCAAAAGGTACGTGGTGACGCATTGCCTTGCGGCCATAGCGCTCCCACTGCTTGTAGGCACACGGTTTCAGGTCCTATTTCACTCCCCTCACCGGGGTTCTTTTCACCTTTCCCTCGCGGTACTAGTTCACTATCGGTCGATCAGGAGTACTTAGCCTTGGAAGATGGTCCTCCCAGATTCCCGCCGGATTGCTCGTGTCCTGCGGTACTCGGGTGTCTTGACACCGAGGAACGTCACTTTCGTCTACAGGGCTGTCACCTGCTGTGGCCGGCCATTCCAGACCGTTCAACTAGCTCCGTTCTTTATCACTCGGCGGTAGAGATGCCGCTCTACCCTCAAGATCCCACAACTCCCATCCAGCAACGCCAGCACGCTTGCACTGGATAGGT
>NZ_ASRX01000014.1:0-230000 GCF_000601485.1 Chondromyces apiculatus DSM 436 | reverse complement strand
TGCGAACGTCTCAACCGAAGTTGACACGTGTCGCTATCGTCACTGGATGCGGTTTCGCATCTGAAGTGACCCACGATCGAGACTCTGTTCCGCTCACCGTCCCTTTCGGGTGACGTCAGCGGGAGGGCATCTCTACCAGCTCTCCGCTTCCTGTCAACACCCGTCCGCGGCGGAAGGGGAATACCCTCGAAAGGGTACCTGTTCTGGGACGCCACCGCCGCTTTCGCGTCAGCGCCGTCCCGAGCAGGGCGCGGTATCTATGCCGCGCCGGTTCATCTCGCAAGGAGTTTTTTTCAGAAAGGTGACGGAGCCGTGAATCCCCAGGGAATCCCGCCCTGAAAGGTCGGCTCAGTCGACGAACTCGACGCCGGTCGCCTCGAACTCCACCTTCGCGAGGCGGCCGCTCTCTTTCTCATGCTCGTCGCGGCAGCCGTCCTTGGCCCCGCAGGATCCCGCCTCGTCGGCCGCGCCGACCATCTTTCCCTGCACCACCGCCTTGTGACCCGAGGCCTCCTTGGGCACGAAGAAGGAGTGGCCCGCCATCTTGATGTGGGCGGTCCCGCTCGCGTCCCCGATCTCCATCCAGCAGCCCATCGACTTGCACACCGCGGTGACCACCCCCTCGGTGCGGATCGTCTGGCCATCGTACTTGGCAGGCTCCTTCAACACGTCGGCGAGTGCCGTGCTCTTCGTCTCCGTGATGGGAGCGCCGAACTGCTTCTTGTCGAGCGCCTTCGGGGCCGCGTTGTCAGCTTTCTGCTGAACCGCGGGTTGAGCCGCCTCCGGAGCTTTCGTGGCTGCAGGAGCCGGCGGAGGCGTTTCCGAAGAACAGCCGACCACGCCGAGGAGAATAAGCCCAGTGAGGAAGTGCACGACTCGCATGGCGACCAGTTTGCCCGAGTAGAGGTTTGGTCGCCAGTCGGGCGTGCGGGGAGGGGCCGCGGGGTCCGAACCCTGATAGAAGGTGGGCGCCATGCGGATCCGCCGCGTTCGCCAGCACTCACCCTGGCGTCCCTCCATCCTGACCTGTGCCTTGCTGACCTGTACGGCCGGTGCTGCGAGCGCCTCTGCCCAGGAAAGTGCCGGAGACTCCTCCAAGACGGCAGCGGACAGCCAGGACAAGGAGGAGCAGACCGGAGCGGAAGAGAACTCCTCGAAGACGAAGGAAGAAAAGAAATCGCCGGAGACGGAGCCACCGCCCCGGCCGCCGGCCTTCCCGCAGACCACCTCTCCCCGAGTGCCGTGGCAACGTCACATCGAGTTCGGCGGCGGCGTCGCCATGGCTTTGCGGCCTTCGTCGGATCCTTCCGGCATCCGCTACGCGCCCGCACTTGGCGTTGGTGTCCACGCGCGCTGGAACTTCTTCGACTGGCTCCGCTTCAACATCTACTTCGTCGGTGCCGTGCACGACGTGCGGATTCCCCTCGGAGCTCTGGGGACCCCGGGCGAGGTCACCGGCGACGACCCCGGCACCCTCCCCAGAGTGGACACACTCGCCTTCGGCGCGCGGCTCGCCCCCACCCTGCCCCTCGGCGACCGCGCCCGGAGCTGGATCGGCGTGGGCATCGGCTACGGACGCTTCGGCTTCGGCAAGATGACCATCCGCGAGGGGCAAGACCTCACCTATGTCGTGCGCCAGCGCGCCATGTCGTTCGCCGAGGTACCGGTGAGTCTCGGGACATCGGTCGACATCATCAAGGGCTGGTTCACCATCGAGAGCGAGCTCACGTTCGGCATCGCGCTCGGGCAGGGTGGGACTGCGACCGAGGACGCCCAGACCATCCGCGCAGGAGCGAGGCAGAACGTGGGACCGCTGCCCCAGATCGACTTCTCCGTGGTGCACACACTCGGCCTGGCGATCGTGCTGTGAGCGCCTCCCCGAGCAACCCCCGCATCATCGCCGTGGCCGGGACGATGGGCGCTGGCAAATCGAGCCTCGTCGAGTGGCTGCGCCAGCGCTTCGGGATGATCCCCTTCTTCGAGCCGCACGCCGAGAACCCGTACCTCGTCGACTTCTACGCCGACATGCACCGCTGGGCGATGCAGTCGCAGCTCTTCTTCCTCGTCCAGCGGTTCGAGATCCACCGGACCATCGATCGCAGGGCCGCGGAGGACGCGCGCCCCATCGTGCAGGACCGCACCCTCTACGAAGACGCCGAGGTGTTCGCCGCCCATCTCCACCGCGCCGGCTACATGGATGACCGCGACTGGGCGACCTACCAGGCGCTCTACCAGGCCCTGCGCGAGGAGATCCGCCCCCCGGACCTGATGATCTACCTCCGCTGCCCCCTCAAGACGCTCGTCAAGCGCATCCGCCAGCGCGGCAGGGCGTTCGAACGCAAGATCCCGCGCGCCTACCTGGCCTCCCTGGAGGCGCTCTACGAGGAGTGGTTTGCCCGGTACGACCTCTCGCCGCGCCTGGTCGTGGAGACGGATCGTCTCGACTATGTCGAGCGCCTCTTCGATCGCCTCGAGCTCGAGGAGTCGATCCGGGAGGCTCTCGGCATGTGACTCACGAGAGTGCCAGCATCCGCTCGATGGGGATGCGGGCCCGGGTGCGCAGCTCCTCGGACATCTCCAGCCGCGGCTCCAGGTCCCGGAGGGCCAGGTACACCTTCTCCATCGTGTTCAGCCGCATGAACGGGCACTCGTTGCAGGCGCAGTTCCCCTCGGGGGGTGCCTCGATGAACTCCTTGTGTGGCGACGCCTTCCGCATCTGGTGCACCACCCCCGACTCCGTCGCGACAATGTACTTCGCGCTCGGGTCCGAGATCGTGAACTTCAGCAGCGCCGTCGTCGACCCGATGAACTGCGCGAGGCGCAGCAGCGACTCCTCGCACTCCGGGTGAGCGATGAGCTTCGCGTCCGGGTGACGCTCCATCAGCCCCACGATCTTCTTCATGCTGAAGGTCTCGTGGACGATGCAGCTCCCCTGCCAGAGGCGCATCGGCCGCCCTGTCTTCTCGACCAGGTAGCGGCCGAGGTTCTTGTCGGGCGCAAAGAGGATCTCCTTGTCCTCGGGGATCGCCCGCACGATCTTCTCCGCGTTCGACGAGGTGCAGATGTAATCGCTCTCGGCCTTCACCTCGGCCGAGCAGTTGATGTACGTGATCCCCACCGCATCCGGGTACTTCTGCCGCCACGCGCGGTAGCGGTCCACCGGGCAACCGTCGGCCAGCGAGCACCCGGCCTTCATGTCCGGGACCACCACGATCCGCTCCGGATTGAGGATCTTTGCGGTCTCCGCCATGAAGTGGACCCCGGCGAACAGGATCACGTCTGCCGTCGTCTTCTTCGCCTCCTGCGCGAGCTGCAGCGAGTCGCCAATGAAGTCGGCCAGATCCTGGATCTCCCCATCCTGGTAGTAATGGGCCAGGATCACCGCGTTCCGCGCCCGCTTCAGCCGCTGGATCTCGTCCTCCAGATCCAGGCTGGGATCGATGGATGCCCTGGCCGAGGGGACCACGGGTGCCTGCACGGCGAGCGGTACGGTGTGGGCGAGGGTCATGTCCTTCGCACTAAAGTAGGTCCGACCGCGACTGTCTGCCAGAGGCAGGGGTCCACGAAGGTCGCCTCGACCGGGCCCAGGTTGACCCGACGCCCCTGGCGCTCCACCATGAGCGCCAGCCGGTGCCCCTCGCCGTTCCCCTCGCCCTCCTGCTGCTCGCCGCGCTCGTCCTGGCGATCGGGATCGCCCGTGCCAACGAACTGTTCTACGTGCGCGTGCAGGGGCGGCACGTCCGGCTGCTCCGGGGCCGCCTCCCCCAGCGCCTCCTCGACGACATCGTGGACGTGCTCCGCGCTGAGCCCGTTGATCGAGGCGCCGTTCGCGCGGTGGTTGAGGACCGCCGCGCCCGGGTATACGTCGACGGAGACATCTCGCCGGAGCAAGGTCAGCGCATCCGCAACGTCGTCTCCATGTGGCCGCTGGCGAAGATCCGGAACGCCCCCCCTCGGCGCTGAACGAACCCAAAGGCATCTCACCAACCCCGCATGGCCGACCAGAAGCCCAAGGACAAGCCGCCCACCTCCAAGCTCGGGCGCCTCGCCCGACTTGCCAGCCTCGCTCCCCGCGCGATCCCCTTCGCGGTGGAGGGTGCCAAGCGTGCCCTCGGCCAGCAGCGCACCGAGGAGGACCAGGCCGAAGCGCGCAAGAAGATGACTGCCGAGGTCAAGAAGACCGCGGAGGCCATGCTGAAGACCCTCGGCGAGATGAAGGGCCTCCCCCTCAAGTTCGGCCAGATGGCGAGCTACATCGACGGCCTCGCCCCGCCTGGCTACGAGGACAAGTTCCAGGCGGCGCTGAAGCGCCTCCTCGACAAGGCTCCTCCCCTCTCCCCCGAGGCTGCCGAGCAGATGGTCCTCCAGGAGTTCGGCGCCCCTCCCGCCGAGGTCTTCGCCGTCTGGGAACGCGAGCCCTTCGCCGCCGCCAGCATCGGCCAGGTCCACCACGCCGAGACCCGCGAGGGCGCCAAGGTCGCGGTCAAGGTCCAGTACCCTGGCATGGACAAGGCCATCGAGAACGACCTCAAGAGCGTCGGTGTGCTCGAGGCCATGGTCGCCCCCATCTCCCGCAAGCTGCACGTGGGCCAGACCCTCGACGAGTTCCGCAAGGTCTTCCTTGCCGAGCTGGACTACGCCCGCGAGGCGGAGATGACCGACCTTTTCCGGCGCCTCCACGCCGACGATCCCGACATCCTCGTCCCTCGCGTCCACCACGGCCTCACCACCCGCCGCGTGCTCACCACCGAGTTCATGAGCGGCATGGGCTACACCGAGTTCTGCGAGACCTCTTCCCAGGAAGCGCGGAACCGCGCGGGCATGGCCCTCTGGCGCTTCACCCTCGGCACCCTCCTTCGCTACGGCATCCTCTATGCCGACCCCCACCCGGGCAACTACCGCTTCCACGCCGACGGCCGCGTCACCGTGCTCGATTACGGCTGCGTCAAGGTCACCCCGCCCGAACTCATCGCCGGCATGAAGCGCTACATGCGCGCCGCGCTCGACGAGGACTGGATCGAGTTCGACCGCGCCATCGTGGAGGAGCTCGGCTACGACCCCAACGACGAGACCTGGGAACTCTACCGCAACTACACCCTGGAGCTGCTCCTCCCCCTCACCACCCGCGACACCTGGGTATGCAGCAAGGAGCGCGCGCGCGAGGCCGTCACCTTCCTCTCGCGCGGCATCAAGGAGATGGTCCTCAAGGACGGCTCGAAGCTGCCCTCCGTGCCCTACGTCCCCCGCATGCCGCAGGACTTCACCTTCGTGAACCGGCTCCAGTGGGGCCTCGCCTCCGTGCTCGCCGGCATGCGCACCGAGGGCAACTTCCGCGAGATGACCGAACCCTGGGTCCGCGCGAGCCTGCGCCCCCTGCCCGAGTGATCGACCCCCAGGTGCGCCGTCGGCGCCTCGACCGTTGACTCCCCCCCCGACGCACGGCGAGATCCGGACGGTGCGATGAGCGAAGACAGAGAGGAATTCGAGAAGCGCATCGGCACCGTCCTGCGCGGCAAGTGGCGCCTCGACCGCCTCATCGGCGTCGGCGGCATGGCGGCCGTCTACGCCGCCACCCACAGCATCGGCCGGCAGGAGGCCATCAAGATCCTCCACCCCGACATCGCCCGCAACAAGGACCTCCGCGCTCGCTTCGAGCGCGAAGCGCACGCCGTCAACAAGTTCCAGCACCCCGGCGTCGTCGAGATCCGCGACATCGACCACGCCGAGGACGGCTCGCCCTTCCTCGTCATGGAGCTGCTCGACGGCGAACCGCTCTGGGACCGCGCCCAGCGCCTTGGCACCATCGACCCCCCGGAGCTGCTCCGCATCACCGACGACTTGCTCGACGTCCTCGCCGCCGCGCACGCCCAGGGGATCATCCACCGCGACATCAAGCCCGACAACCTCTTCGTCCTCCGCGACGGCCGCATCAAGGTCCTCGACTTCGGCATCGCCCACCTGCGCGACGGCGTGCGCACCGAGCTGCGGACCCGCGCTGGCGCGACCCTCGGCACCGTCTCGTACATGGCGCCCGAGCAGGTGAAGGGCACCGGCGTGGATCAGCGCGCCGACCTCTTCGCCGTCGGCGCCACCATGTTCCGCATCGTCGCCAGGCGCAGGCTCCACGAGTCGCGCACCGAGAGCGAGCTGCTCGTCAAGATGGCCACCCAGCCCGCCCCGCGCCTCGGCACCGTCGCGTCCAGCGCCCCACCCGGGCTCTGCCTCATCGTCGACCGCGCCCTCGCCTTCGAGAAAGAGCGCCGCTACCCGGACGCCCGCACCATGCAGCAGGACGTCCGCGCCGCCAGGCGTGGCGAGCTTCCCGCGTACGCCATGGCCCAGCTCTCCGAGGGCCACCTCCCCGGCGCCAGCGCCTCAGCCCCGCTCGCGCCCACGCCTTCCGCCCCTCAGCCCTCGGCCCCTCAGCCCTCGGCCCCTCAGCCCTCGGCTCCCCAGCGCGCCCCTCTCCCATCCCTCCCCACCGCGGTCCCCAGCTCCGTCGTGGCAGGTGGCGGCGCCGCCGTGCAGGCCTCCTTCGCGCCCACCCTCATCCAGGATGCTGGCAGCGAGATCAGCCTCAGCGCACCTCCCCGCGACTCCCTCCCCACCTCCTCGCCCGCGGCGCCCAAGCCCTCGACCCCCCTCGCCTCCGGGCCCCCTCCCTCCGTGAACCACGCCCCTTCCGGCGTCGCCTCCACGGTCACCGCCACGGCCACCTACACGGAGGCCACCGTCCAGCGACGCTCCCTCAACGTCGCCGTGATCCTCAGCATCGCCGGCGCCCTCCTCACCCTGCTCGTCATCGGCGGCCTCTACTACGCCCTCGGCGACCACGACGAAGCGAGCCCACCTGCGAGCGAGCAGCAGCCTTCAACCAGCGCAGCGCCCGCAGCCGCGACGCCTCTTTCCACCGCCGATCCTCAGGCTGCCGTCCCTGACTCCCCCGCCGCCCTCTCCAACAGCAACCTGTCCGCGGCCACCGCGGAGCCATCCTCCTCGGCATCGCCCGCGCCCCCTCCCGCGCAGCCTCCCACCAAGGCCCCTGCCCCGACCCCTCAGGGACAGACCGCTCCCGGGAAGCAGCACGAGGTCAACACCCCTTGGGGCAAGATCAAGCTCCCTGGCAAGCGCTGACCCCTCAGTTCTCCGTCTTCGCGCCCAGCGCCTCGTCAGCGAGCGCCTCGTACGACATCCGCCGCGCCCGCGCGAGCTCCTCCTCCGAGTAGAGCCGCGCCAGGAAGTCCGGCCCCACCCCCGACAGCCGCACGAACACGTTCCCCAGCACCGGCTTCAGCACCGGGTGCTCGAACCCCACCTGCAGCGCGCGCGTGAAGCGCGTGAACGGCCGCCGGCTCGACCTCTCCTTCATCCCGAGGAGCTGCGACCGCTTGAACGCCTCCCGCAGCCGCCTCCCCCGCGGGTCGAGTTTCTCCATCGGCTTCAGGAACACATCCCGGATGAACGGCTGCGCGTAGTACAGCATCTGCGAGAACGTGCGCGCCGCCTGCGCCCGCTCCGAGAGGCTCGGCGCCGTCTGCTTCTGCAGCTTCTCCTCGTACTCGTCGGACGCGTAGTACGCGCACATGTGGTAGTCGATCGCGATGTGCCGCGACTCGTCCCGGTTGATGAGCCGCATCGCCGCCCCGCTCATCGCGTCGCCCACGTGGTCGTCGATCGACCGGAGCAGCGCGATGTCCAGCAGCAGCTCACCCGTCACCACGTACGCGTTCGCCACATCGTCCGAGAGGTGGTGGATGGCCGCTACGAACACCGGCGCGAACTCGCGGAGGCTCTTGCTCTCCTGGTAGTGCCGATAGTGGTGCACGTCGTAGTAGTCCGCCAGCATCTGCGCCGCCTGCGCGTGCCGGATCTCGTCGCGGATGAAGGTCCTGAAGATCTCCTTCAGCCGCGGCTCCTCGACCCGCCGCTCCTGCTCCCGGAAGAGCGCGGAGGCCAGCCGCTCGATGCCTGCCATGTCCGTGAAGAGCTGCACCACCTGCTCTTCTTCCTCGCGGGACATCGGCCGTGGCTTCCCGCTCCAGTCGAGATCGCTCACGTTCCACTGATCGCGCCTGCACTGCGCGAGCATGCGATCCAGGTCCATGGCAGGATCCTACCGCACCCTCGGCGCAGAGGCAGGCTCCGACGGCGCTCACCGCCGCCACCACCACCACCGCTCCCACTGCCTCCACCGCCCCACCGCCGACCACCCCATGACCTCCCGCGACCTCGACCGCGTCCCTCCCGCCGACGCTCCTGCCGACGCTCCTGCCGACCCTCCCGCCGACCCTCCCGCCGACCTCCTTCCTCACCTCCACGCCGACACCTGCGGCGCCGGCCCCCGGCTCGTCCTCGTGCACGGCTTCACCCAGACCCGCCGCTGCTGGGGCGCGCTCCCCGCCGTCTTTCAGCGCGACCACCAGCTCCTCTGCGTCGACCTCCCTGGCCATGGCCGCTCTCCTGCCCCGGCGCGCGACCTCCCTGATGCCGCCCGTCGTCTCGGCGCCACCGCGGGCCAGGCCATCTATCTCGGCTACTCCCTCGGCGGCCGCGTCTGCCTCCACCTCGCCCTTGCCTGCCCCACCCTCGTGCGCGCGCTCATCCTCGTCGGCGCCACCCCGGGCATCGACGACCCTGCCGCGCGCGACGACCGCGCCGCCGCCGACGACCGCCTCGCCGACCACCTCGAACGCATCGGCGTCCCCGCCTTCCTCGACGAGTGGCTCGCGCAGCCCCTCTTCCGCGACCTCCGCCCCGACGCCCAGGACCGCGCCGCCCGCGCCGAGAGCACCGCCTCCGGCCTCGCCGCTGCCCTGCGCACGCTCGGCACCGGACGCCAGGAGCCCCTCTGGCCCCGCCTCCACACCCTGACCATGCCCGTCCTCGTCGTCGCTGGAGCCCGCGACGAGAAGTTCGCCACCCTCGGCGCCCGCATGGCCACCGCCATCGGCCCCCACGCCCACCTCGCCCTCATCCCCGATGCGGGCCACGCCGCGCACCTCGAGCAGCCTGCCGCGTTCACTGACCTCGTGCAGGCCTGGCTGCACGCACACGCCGCGCACGCCCCGCACGACCTCCCGTACGCCCCCACGCCCTCCTAGGCGGATCGTTGCAGCGGGACCCACGCGCGCCCTACGCTCGCCCATGGCCTGCACGCCGAGCGCCTCTCCCACCCTCCCCTCGCCGACCGGAGCTGCCCGGCGCGCGCACACCCGCCACGCGCACCCCCACTACGCCTGAGCGCCGCATGGAGATCTTCGACATCGGCGACGTGGTGGACGACCGTTACGAGCTGCTCGACGAGATCGGCGCCGGGGCCCACGGCACCGTCTTCCGTGCCCGCGACCTCCGCGGGGGCGACGCCGAGGTCGCCCTCAAGTGCCTCCACCCCGAGCTTGCCGCGAACGACGCCCTCAAGGCCCGCCTCACCCGCGAGGCCCGCTCCATGAGTGCCCTCTCCGGCACCAGCGCCGCCGAGGTCCTCGCCTTCGGCAGCACCCCGAAGGGCACCCTCTACCTCGCCCTCGAGCTGCTCCACGGCCACGACCTGGAGGCCACGCTCACCGCCCTCGAAGCGCGCGGCGAGAGGCTCCCCGTCGACCGCCTCCTCGCGCTCTTCGCGCCCATCGTCACCACCCTCGCAGCGGCCCACGCCCGCGGCATCATCCACCGCGACCTCAAGCCCGCGAACATCTTCGTGCTCGACGAGCCACACGAAAATCTTGGGCGCGGCCCGGTCAGGCTCCTCGACTTCGGCCTCGCCAAGGACCTCGCCGCCGACCCCCTCACCACCAAGGGCGCCATCGCCGGCTCGCCCGCGTACATCGCGCCCGAGGTGTGGATGGGCAAGCCCCACGAGCTCGACCACCGGCTCGACGTCTACTCCCTCGGCGCCGTGATCTTCCGCGCTCTCGCCGGCAGGCCGCCCTTCCAGGCCGACACCCGCATCGACCTGGTCATCGCCTGCATGCACGGTCCACGGCCGAGCTTGCGGACGCACCGCCCCGACCTGCCCGAGGGCGTGAACGCCTGGGTCGAGCGCGCCCTGGCCACCTCGCGCGACGCGCGCTTCCAGGATGTCGGCGCGCTCTGGCAGGCGCTCCTCGACGTGCTCCGGACGTGAACACCGCCACCGGGGCTTCCTCTCCCTGAGATCGGCCGCGCAGCGCTGCGGCGCGCCACGTCAGTCCCTCGCTGGTCCCTCGCTGGTCCCTCGCCAGTCCCGCGCTTGTCCCTCGCGAAGGCCGCTGGTAGTTTTCTCATCACGGAGCGTACCGCCCTTGGGCGCCGAAGCAGCAGTTCCCCAACTCGAAGGCCTGTTCAACCGGCGTTACCGCATCCGGCGGTGCTTGAAGGCTGGCGGCATGGGCGCAGTCTACGAGGTCCTCGACGAGGTCACCTCCGGCAGGCGCGCGCTCAAGATCATGCTCCCCAGCCTGATGAGCAGCCCGGAGCTGCGCACCCGCTTCGAGCGCGAGACGCGCATCACCGGCTCTCTCGAGAGCGACCACATCGTCCGCGTCTACGACGCCGGCATGGACGAAGCGACCGCGACGCCGTTCCTGGTCATGGAGCTGCTCCAGGGCGAGGACCTCGGCGCCCTCGTGCGGCGCCGCGGCGCGCTCCCCCCGTCCGAGGCCGTCCTCCACCTCCACCAGGCCGCGCTCGCCCTCGACAAAGCGCACGCCGCCGGCATCATCCACCGCGACCTCAAGCCTGAGAACCTCTTCCTCACCGAGCGCGACGACGGCTCCCCCTGCCTGAAGGTCCTCGACTTCGGCATCGCCAAGGTCCTCGACGACGGCACCACGCTCACCCAGAGCATGGTCGGCACCCCGGCCTACATGGCGCCCGAGCAGATCCGCGCCGAGAAGACCGTCGGACCGCAAGCCGACGTCTACGCCCTCGCCCAGGTCAGCTATGCCCTCCTCGTCGGCGAGACCTACTGGCGCGAGGAGGCCGAGGCCGCGGGCTCCTCGTACCTGCTCGCCATCGCGGTCCTCGGCGGCCCCCTCGAACGCCCCGTGGCCCGCGCGCTCCGCCGCCGCGGCCGCGCCCTCCCCGAGGCCTTCGACGCCTGGTTCCTCAAGGCCACGAGCGGCCGCGTCGAGTCCCGCTTCCAGCGCGCCTCCCAGGCGATCGCCGAGCTTGGCGCGGCCCTCGGCATCGTCCTGCCGGGTCGCCCCCGCGACAGCGTCCCGTCCAGCTTCGCGACGGCCGCCACCGACCCGAACCCCGAGCCGGTGCACTACAGCGAGGAGATCTCCGCGGCCCGCCTCCGCACGCTCCCCCAGGAGCGCCACCGCCAGGCGCGCCAGAACCTCCCGACCCTCGCCCACTCCGAAGCTCCCAACGGCATCGCGCGCCCCGAGACCCCTGCTCCGCTCGCGCGTCCCGCGACCCCCGCCCCTGTCTCGCGGCCCTCCCACACCCCGACCGGCGCCCTCGGCCGAAGACCCGCATCCAGCTCCGTACCTCCCGGCATGTCCCAGCGCAGGTTCCGTATCACCGCCGACCTCACGAACTGCATCGTCCGCCTCAAGGTCTGGGGCTTCTGGGACCTCGCCGAGGGCAAGGCCTACGTCGACGAGTTCCTCCAGAAAGCCACGCTCGTCGCCCAGGAAGCCGCGTCGCGGAGCCCCGCGAGCACCCTCGCCCCCGGCGCCGACCCCACCCTGCCCTGGTACGTGCTCGCCGACATCTCCGAGTTCTCGGCGCAGAAGCCCGAGGTCAACGCCTGCGTCGAGAAGACCATGGAGTTCGCGCGCCAGCACCGCATGCGCAGGGCCGCGAACCTCGTGAGCAGCGCCCTCTCCAAGATGCAGATCGGCCGCCTGTCCATGGACATGAAGCTCCCCGAGTACTCCTTCTTCCAGGTCGAGGCCGACGCCGTCGCCTGGCTCCTCCGCGGCCATTAGTACTGCGTACCCTGGATCAGGGGCCTATCGGCCCCTACGCTCCCGCTGGTCGCTACCCCGCGCGCGCCCTCAACCCAGGAAGAACCGCCGGATGCGCGCCGCCATGCTGCGGGTGTGCTCCTCCTCGTGCGCGCGCCCGGCCGCCTCGCGCAGCCCTGCTTGCCGCGTCGCCATGAGCCGCGCCAGCTCCACCACGAGCTGCGGCCGCGCCTCGATGATCGGCTGCAGCGCCTCCTTCGTGATCTCGTAGAGCACCACCTCGTCCACGGCCCGCACCGTCGCCGACCGCTCCTCCCCGGTGAGCAGCGCGATCTCCCCGAAGATCGCCCCCTCCTCCAGCGTCGCCAGCGGCGTGTCGCGCCCGTCGGCGAGCCTCACCACCACCTCCACCGAGCCCGACGCCACCACGAACATCGACGCGTCCGTGTGCCCCTGCACCACCACCCGATCGAGCGGCCCGTACACCGCCCGCCGCGCCCGCTGCGCGAGCCGCCGCAGCTCCCGGTCCATGAGCGGCTTGAACACCGCGCACCGCCGCAGCACCTCCAGCACCTCCTCGGGCCTCCCCGGCGCCGTCCCTGCCCGCGGCGCTGCCACCTCCAGCTCCTGCCCGTAGCCGTCGCGCCGCTGGAGCGCCTCCAGGAGCCGCCCGTTCTGCTCCATCTGCGCCTCGAGCAGGCTCGCGTTCCGCGGGATGCACTCCTCGCCCGTGTACTCCATCAACCCCTGCTGCGCCGCCCACCGCGCCACGTCGTTCATCGAGCGCCGGTACTGCCGGCACGCCGACGGATAGAGCCCGTCCTGGTCCCCGAACAGCGACGTCAGCGCCTCGGGCAGCACCGTCAGCCCGAGCAGCCGCATGTCTCCCCGCTGGTGCCACAGCGCGAACTCCCGCAGCCGCGCGTCCAGATAGCCGAGCTCCGGGAAGGCCCGCTCGCTGTTGCGCAGCACCGCCCGCTCCGCGTCGCGGAACACCCGGTGCCACGTCTCCTGCCCGTCGCCCAGGTTCGGCCCCGACAGCTCCAGCGCCGCCTTCAGGTCCTCGTGGTGCGCGTGCAGGAACGCCAGCGTCGCCCGCTGCTTCCGCCGCAGGTTCGACACGATCACCGGCATCGACGAGAAGGCCCCCCCGCGCGGCGATGCGATCTCCCGCAGCTCCCACACCTTCTGCCACGCCTCCACCTGCAGCTTCTCCCGGATGGGCGCGTAGGCCGGGCTCTTCTCCAGCAGCTCCCGCTCCACCGGCGTCAGCAGATCCGGGTACTCGTCCTTCACCGCCTCGATGATCCCGAGGCAGGTCAGCAGCTCCAGGTACAGCCCCACCCGCAAGAGCCACCGCGGATCGGGCAGGTTCCGCCGCTGCATCGCCAGGTCCTGGTGGATCGCGCGCAGGTACAGGTTCGCCTTGTCCACCCCGATGGTCAGCACCGGGAACCACGGGTGGTAGCCGACGTGCAAATCCGTGAGCCGCAGCCGCTCCTGCTGCGCCGAGAGGTCGGCCCGCACCAGATCGTCGAGCAGCCGCGCGTAGAGCGACCCGAACCGCCCCGTGTCGAAGACCTCCAGCTCGGTCTCTGCCGACGCCAGCCGCTCCCCTTCCCCGACGAATGCCACCTCCACCCGCAGCGCCTGGTGGAACCGGTGCGCGAACGTGAACGGATCGCCCCCATCGGGCGTGCGCGCTTCCAGCTCCGCCGGCAGCGTCGCGGGCAGGAGCTGCTGCCGCGGCCGGATCGTCGCCACGAACGGCGCCGTGTTGAACGCCGACCACTGCGCGTCCGCCAGCGCCGGCACCGGGAACGCATCGCTCGCCACCACCTTCGGCGCGAGCGGCACGTCCATCAGCCCCGGCACCGGCACCGGCTCCCCCGCGACCCCGGGCGGCGGGAGGAACCACGCCGACATCGTCACCGCGAACGACCGCTGGAACGGCGGGAGGTAGGCGTAGATGTCCCGCAGCCGGAACAGGATCCACACCTCGTCCTCGCCTGCGAGCAGCGCGTCCGGCGCCGTGCTCAGGAGCCCTGCCCTCTCGCTGCACCCGTGCCCCGGGTAGATCGCCTCGTCCACCGGCCGCTTGCCGGGCTCGAACGCGAGGATCTCCACCGCCGGGAACAGCTCCGCCGACTCCTCCTGCGGGTTCGCGCGTGTCGCGAGCTGGCGCAGGTACCCCCGCGCCCGGGTGAGCTTGTCCTCCCAGTCCATCCCGTCGACGGGGCTGAGGAGGAGGGCCTTGAGCTGCTTCTGAAACTCCTTGGGATTCACGGGCGCGGCCGATCTTGCCTCAGCGCGCCCCCATCTTCACGCCCCATCCGAGGAGGACGTCCCACAGCTCACCGCGTCACCAGCCGCATCAGCGCCGGATCCATGGGCTTCGTGTCCGGGAAGTCCGTGGCGCGGCTCAGCGCCTCCCACTGATCGAGCTCCGCGAGCTGCGCCTGCACCACCTGCCGCACCATCGACAGCGCATCGTTCCCGAGCACCAGGTGCAGCGGCGGCTCCGCCAGGTCTGGAAGCTCCGCGATCACCTTCCCGCCGCGCACGGGATCCCCGGGCGCGTACGGCGCATAGGCTGCGAGCTGCTGCCGGAGCTGCCCCACGGTCTCCGCGTACTCCGGCAGCGACTCGGCGAAGACCATCGACGACCCGCCCCAGTCCGTGCGGAACCCCCCGGGCTCCACCACGGTCACCTTGATCCCGAGGTGCGCCACCTCCTTCGCCAGCGCCTCCGAGAACCCGCCCACCGCGAACTTCGTCGCCTGGTAGATGGACAGCCCCGCGTTCCCGCTGCGCCCCCCGATCGACGAGATCTGGATCACGTGCCCCGACCGCTGCGCCCTGAAGACCCCGAGCGCCGCCCGCGTCACGTGGAAGACCCCGAACAGGTTGGTCTCCACCTGCGCGCGCATCTGCGCATCACTGATCTCCTCCGTCGCCCCGAGCAGCCCGTACCCCGCATTGTTCACCACCACGTCCAGCCGCCCGAACGCCTCCACCGCCGCATTGACCCCCGCGCGCGCCGCCGCCACGTCGGTCACGTCGAGCGCCACTGCCCGGCACCGCGTCCCGTACGTCTCCACCAGCGCCGCGAGCTGCTCCGGCTTCCGCGCCGTCGCCACCAGGTTGTCCCCGCGCTCCAGCACCGCCTCCGCCACCCCGCGCCCGAGCCCGCGCGAGCACCCCGTGATGAGCCAGGTCTTCGCCATGACACACGTCCTCCGTCACGCGTGGTCACCCGACGGGCCTGCGTCCCCTGACGCGCGCCGCGGGCGCCGTAAACACGCGTTTACTTAGGCCAGCATGGGCACCCTCGCCTAGAATGTCAACAGGTGTTTACCTCGCCATGGTCAAGCCCCCTCCCCCCTCCAGGCCCCGCAGCGCCGAGCAGACCCGCGCCGAGATCCTGCGCGCCGCGCGACACGCGTTCGCCACCCGCGGCTACGCGCAGTCGGGCGTCCGTGAGATCGCTGCCGACGCCGGCATCACCGCCGCCCTCATCGTCCGCTACTTCGGTTCGAAGAAGGACCTCTTCCTCACCGTCCTCGCCGCCGAGATGCACGTCACCGGCTTCTTCGAGGCCGGCCGCGAGCGCTTCGGCGAGCACGTCATCGAGTACCTGACCCGCAAGCCGACCCGCGACGACGACACCCTCTCCATCCTGCTCCTCGGCGCAGGCGACGAGGAGATCCGCGCCGACGTGACCCGCGTCTTCCAGGAGCAGATCACCAAACCCCTCGCCGAGTGGCTGGGCGGCCCCGACGCCGAGGCCCGCGCCGCGCTCATCCTCTCGGTGATCAGCGGCCTCTGGATGTACCGCGTCCTCCTCCCCCTCGACCCCCTCACCGCCTCCATGACCCCCGCCACCAAGACCCGGCTCGCCACCATGCTCCAGGCCCTCGTCGACACCTAGGTACCAGGCCCGCACGGTGTCCATCGCCTCGCGCCGCCCCGCCTGCTCCAGCAGCCCCGTCACCTCCGGCTCGGTGAACCCGAAGCAGGTGGAGAACGCCTTCTGCAGCAGGGTGTACACGGCGAGGTTGTTCAGCCCCGAAAAAATACTCTCCTCTAACGATGGGGGCGTCGCGCGGGGAACCGCGCGACGCCCCCATACCCCCGTGCCACCCTCAAGATCCCGGTCACGACGCCGCGTTCGAGGTGCGGGTTGTCCTTCAGCCCGGAGGTGAGGAAGGCGCGGAAGAAGTCCAGGAGCGCGGGCGCGTAGCCGTGGACGAACGCCGCGTGGATCGGCTCGTCGTACTCGTCGACGAGGAGGATGGCCCGCTCCCCCGTGGCGCGGTGCAGGTACTTCGACAGCTCCCCGAGCGACCGCCGGTAGAGCACGTCCTCCGCCGTCCCCTCCAGGATGGCGCGGTAGTCCCGCGCCTCGCCTTCATCGAGCACGCCCGCAGCCAGCAGCCCCTGGTGCTCCCGGAAGAGCGCCTGGATCTTCTTGGTGAGATCGGACCAGCACGCCTCGAACGAGCGCGCCTCGACCTCCCGGAACGTCAAGAAGATCACGGGATACCGCTGGAAGTGTGCCCGGTAGGCTTCGCCGGCCCTCCACACGGCCAGGTCCTCGAAGAGGTGCGACAGGTCTTCTGTCCGCCTCTCGAAGAAGTAGCGGAGCATCGACAGGTTCAGCGACTTGCCGAAGCGGCGCGGCCGCGGCAGGAGCAGCACTTCCATCGCGCGGTCGAGGATCTCGACGATGAGGTGCGACTTGTCGACGTACTCGGCCCGCTCCTCGCGCAGCTTGCGGAAATCGCTGATCCCGATGGGCAGCCGCAGCGTCATGGGCCTCGCCCGAGCATGGAGAGGCCCCCTGGCGAGGTCAAGGACGAGCGCCGCGCGTCACTGCTTCATCTCCCACAACCGCAGCAGCGCGAGCCCGAACGCGATCAGGATCAGAAACGCCCGGAGCAGCTTCCGCGGCGTCCAGCGTCGCTTCTTCGCGGCCTCGGCCTTCTGCTGCTGCGGCAGCGCGGCCACGAGCTGCGCCTCGGTGGGCCGCTCCGACGACCGACAGCGCGGGCAGAGCAGCACGAGGCGCGGCCCCTGCGCAGGCTTCGCCTCGAGCGGCGCGCCGCACTGCGCGCACACCCCCGCCGACGGAGCGTCCCCCGTCACCACCCCCACGCCCTCACCGCCCCCACCCTCACCGCCCCCACCCTCCTCACCCCGCACCCTCGAGCGGCGCCAGCGGCGCCAGCGGCACCAGATCCACCCGACCGAGCGCCTCGCTCGTCGCCGAGATCACCGCCCGGATCGGGTCCCCGATCGCGTAGCGCCGCCCCGGCCCCACCAGCGCGTGCATCGCCGCATCCGGCCGGTACGGCCCGTCCTTCAGCGCGTCGAGCGCGATGGTCCCCGTCGCACCGGTCCCCCGCATCTGCACCACCAGGCCGAACGGCTTCACCGCCACCACGTTCCCATCGATCGCCTCGCCCACGCGCCCCGCGAAGTACCGCGCCACCAGCATCCGGTGCCGCTCCGCCTCCGCCTTGGTCGCGCGGCGCGCCTGCACGTTGAGGTGCTCCCCGAGCGCCGCGAACGCCTCGTCGCCGGCCCGCATCGCCCGCTCTCCCTGCACGTAGCGCTTCACCACCCGGTGCACCGCGAGGTCGGCGTAGCGCCGGATCGGCGAGGTGAAGTGCAGGTAGAGCGGCGCCCCGAGGCCGAAGTGCAGCCCCGGCGCCGAGGTGTAACGCGCCGGCCCGAGCGCCTTGCCGAGCACCGTCCGGATCGCCGGCGCCGCCGCCGCGCCCCGCACCTGCGCCTCGAACGCCGCGAGCCCCCGCAAGGACAGCCGCGGCCCGAACCCCGCCTCGATGCCGAAGTTGTGCGCGTACTCCGCGAGCGCCGCCACCCGCTCCGGCTCCGGCTCGTCGTGCACCCGGTACACCCCGGGCAGCCCCCGCGCCACCAGCCACCCGGCCACCGCCTCGTTCGCGGCCACCATGAGCCGCTCGATCAGCCGGTGCGCCTCCGTGTCCGCGCGCGCCGAGATCGACGTCGGCGCCCGCGTCGCCTCGTCGAGCGCGATGTACGCCTCCTCCCGGTGCAGCTCCACGCCTCCCCGCGACGCGCGCACCGCCGACAGCCGCGCCGCCGCCGTGCGCAGCCACCGCAGGGTCGGCACCACCTCCGCAGGCACCTCCGCCGCGTGCCCCGTCGCGAGCAGCTCCGCCACCGCGTCGTACGTGAGCCGCGCCGTCGACCGGATCACGCTCTCGTAGAGGTCCACCGACGTCACCACCCCCTCCGGATCGATGCGCAGCTCCGCGGTCAGCGCCAGCCTGTCCGCCCCCTGGATCAAGCTCGCAGCCTGGCTGCTGATGCTCTCCGGCAGCATCGGGACCACCCTGCCCGCGAGGTACACGCTCGTCGCCCGCGCGTACGCCTCCCGATCGAGCGCCGATCCCTCCGGCACGAACGCATCCACGTCCGCGATGGACACCAGCACCCTGAGCGCCCCGTCCGCGCCCGCCGGGATCACCGCGAGCGCATCGTCGATGTCGCGCGTCGACGCCGCATCGATGGTCACCGTGGGCAGCTTCCGCAGATCCCGCCGGGGCCCGAGCCGCGCCGGCCACCTGCTTTCTCCCGCACGTGCGCCCGAGCCCGCGCCCGCGTCGGCACCCGCGCCCGCCTCCAGATCCGCGAGGACCTCCCGGGACTTCGCCGCGGCCTCCGCCACCACCTCCTCCGGGAACGTCGCCCGCAGCCCGTGGCGCACGATGCACCGCTCCAGCCCCTGGTCCACATCGACCGCGACCGTGCGCGCCAGGGACAGCTCGTGACCCACGATGGTGGCGACCACGTACGCTCCCTCCGTCAGCTCCGTGCCCTCACCATGCCGGAAGGGCCAGTCCGTGTTGGCGACGTCGCGGTCCGTGCGCAGGTGCGGCCGCCCCCCGTGGAAGGTCACGGTCCCGATCAGCTCCGTGCGCGACCGCGACACCAGCCCGAGGTGCGTCGCCGTGAACCGCCCCGGCTCACCCTCGACCAGCGTGGCGGAGACCACGTCTCCATCGAGGAAGGGGTTGAGGTCCGGCGGCGTGATGAACGCCGTGGGCCGCTCGGGCTGAGCAGGGTCGTCCGAGGGCTCGGGCTTGAGGAAGCCGAAGCCGCGGGGGTTGATCTGGACGCGGCCATGCACCCGGGAAGCCATCGCCGGCAGCCTAGTACACGGCTCCCCAGGTCCGCCCCTGGATCCGTGGGGTGCCAGGTGAAGAAATCGGACTGGCCCGTCTGCGTCCAGGAGAAGTCAGCTACAGGAGTATCTCGAGATCCGCTCGGGTCCGGCGATCTGGCGCGAGATACTCCACGGGGCGACGATGGCTCCATGAATCAGCCCCTCACGAACAAGCTCGCCCTCGTCACGGGTTCCTCGCGCGGCATCGGCGCCGCCATCGCCGCGCGGCTCGCTGCCGACGGTGCGTCCGTCATCGTCAACTACGCCGCGAGCCCGCAGCGCGCCGCCGCCGTCGTCGACGCGATCCGCAAGGATGGCGGCGCGGCCGAGGCCGTACAGGCCGACGTGTCGACGGCGGAGGGCCGGAAGGCGCTCATCGCCGCGAGTGACCAGGCCTTCGGCGGCAAGTTCGACGGCCGCCTCGACATCCTCGTGAACAACGCCGGAACGGTCGAGTTCGGCCCGTTCCTGGAGGCCAAGGAAGGCGCCTACGAGCGCCACTTCGATCTGAACGTGCGCGCGGTGATGGAGCTCTCCCACGAGGCCGCCAAGCGCATGAGCAAGGTAGGCTGGGGGCGCATCATCAACATCGGCTCTGCGTTCGGAGAGGGCGTGCCGCTGCCCGGCGTCGCCATCTACGTGGGCAGCAAGTTCGCGGTGAACGGGTTCACGCGCGCCCTCTCGCGCGAACTCGGCGCCCTCGGGATCACGGTCAACGGCGTGCAGCCCGGGCCCGTCAACACCGAGATGAGCCCCGAGGACGGCCCCCACGCCCCGCTGATGATCTCGCGCACGAGCGTCGGCCGCTTCGGTCGCGTCCACGAGATCGCGCACGCCGTCGCGTTCCTCGCGCACCCGCACGCCGCGTTCGTCAACGGCGAGAACATCAACGTGGACGGGGGCTGGCTGGCCTGAGCGGTGCGCAGGAGGGCCAGGGCGATGGCATGACCCTGACGTCGTCGCAGCGGACGCGGTGGCTCTCGACAGGTCCAGGGTGCGCCTCCCGCCGGCGCCGGGTGGCCCTGGGGCGCCCGCTCCGGGGCCCCGATGTTCGTGGGATCGACCTCGGTGTGCTCCCCGAGCCGCTGTGACGTTCGTGGGTCGCACCTCCTGCGCTCCCGGAGCCGCTGTGACGTTCGTGGGTCACACTTCCTGCACTCCCGGAGCCGCCGTGGTGTTCGTGGGGTGTACCTCGGCGTGCTCCCCGGGCCGCTGTGACGTTCGTGGGTCGCACTTCCTGCGCTCCCGGAGTCGCCGTGGTGTTCGTGGGTCACACTTCCTGCACTCCCGGAGCCGCCGTGATGTTCGTGGGTCGGGCTTCCTGCGCTCCCGGAGCTGCCGTGATGTTCGTGGGTCGCACTTCCTGTGCTCCCCGAGGCGTCGTGTGCACTCCGGGGCTGGCGCGGGGCTGGCGCGGGGCTGGCGCGGGGCTGGCGCGGGGCTGGCGCGGGGCTGGCGCGGGGCTGGCGCGAGGCAGGAAATGGCTGGCTTGACATGAAAAACGCCCGGACCTGAGAGGATCCGGGCGTCGTCACCGGCTACGGCCCCGAGGGGCCGCACCAGCGTTCACCGTGGGGGCGAGGGTCAGCCCGCGGCACCTGTCGCGGCGGTCACCGTCGGCGCCGTCACCGCGGGGGCTGCCACCGTCGGCGCCGTCACCGCGGAGCTAACCACCGTGGGCGTCGCCACCGTCGGCGCCGTCACGGCTGGCGCGGGAGGCGCGCTGATCTGGGATCCGGCCGTGGGCTTGGGTACCGAGGGCGGCTTCGGGGTGCGGCGCCTGACGACACGGCTGGGGATCACCGCGTGGATGTCCGCCTCCAGGAAGCCATGGGCCTTGTAGAGGCGCTTCAGGTTCGCAAGCTCCATGCTGGCGCTGCGCGACACCGCCACCCGCACCTGGCTGCACAGCTCGTCGTGGAGGGCCGCGCCGGTCGCGGCCTCGATGGCTTGCGCGAGCGCTTCGGCGGCGGCGGTCACCTCGCTGGCCGCGGCCGTGGACTGCAGGGACGGCAGGCGCGGGTGCAGGTTGGAGGTGAGGAGCTTGGCGAGGAGCAGCATCCGCTTCGGCTGCGTGTCGAGGTCCCCTTCCACGTAGTAGGCGATGCCGTTCGGGAAGAGGAGCGCGAGGTTCGCGTCGTTGCGGGGACGACCGACCGCGTTCCAGATGTGGTCCGCGACGCGCCCCACGAGGTCGTTGGCGTTCCTCCGCGCCTCGTTGCGGGCAGCGATGAGGGGCGCAGCCGCGGCGCTGGCGGCCGTGGCCTCCGCGGTGGCGGTCTCGTGGAGCGTGAGGACCGAGGCGAGGGCCTGGTCGGCGAGGGATTGCCAGAGCCCCCCTCGGGCCCTGGCGTTCTCGTGCGCGGTGCGGGTGTCGTGGATGATGTCGTCGGCGGATGCGTCCTTGCGAATGACCTGACCCATGATGTTCGGTTCCTCCGGTGAGCCCTGGCGCGCCAGGGCGGGGGTCGCGGCAGCAGCGCGGCGTGATGCCGTGCCGTCTCCCGCTGCCGTGAAGAACGACGGACCGGTCAGGTTGCATTCCACGGCGCCCCGGAACCTCGAAACCCCGCGCAAAGCGCAGCGCGCGGAGCCCGGACAGCAGGAATCCGGCGCCTACCCCTCCCCGAGCGCCGCGATCAGCTCCCCGCGGTCCACGAACGGCACCTGACACGGCCGCCCCTCGCCCCAGCGCATCGCGGTCGTGTCCCAGGTCTCCCCGAGCGCGAGCAGCAGCGACGAGCGGCTGCCGTAGCCGAGGTCATCGAGGTGCACGCAGGTCCCCGCGCGCGCGTCGTGCTCGCCGTGCTCGATGAGCAGGGCGCGGAGCTGGTCGAGGTGGAGGGGTTTGCCCGCCACCTCGCTTGCCCACCGCGCCCGGATGGCGGCCTCGCGGCCCAGCTCCCCGGCGCCGAAGCTCCGCTCGCTCACCACGTACACCCCGGGCGCGAGCGCCTCGTGCTGCACGGCCTCGCCATCGCTCCAGGTCAGGTACGCCGTCTCCCGGTCGGCGTAGAACAGGTGGAAGGGATTGTGCGCGGCGGCGCCGAGGTCCGCGAGCATCCGCCTCACCGCCACCGCCGACGGGGCCCGCAGCGCGTCCATCACCAGCGCGCCCCGCGACCGGCGTGACGGATCGGGCGGCGCCCCCGCGCGGTTGGTGATCCCGACGAAGAGCCCATGCGCGTTGAGGCCGAGCCAGGAGCCACCCGCCACCTCATCCCGCGGCGCGACGAGGCGCGGCTCCCCGGGCCACAGGAACGGCGGGCGCGCGGGACGGGCGAGAAACTCGTCACGGTTCGCCGCGACGACCAGCGGGAACGAAGGCCACTGCCCCACGGCAGCGATCAGGGTGCACATCCGGAAAGCCTGCCCCGTTCCGGGGGTAGCGACCATCGGGAGTGTGGGGGCCGCAAGGCCCCTGCTCCAGGGTACGCAGTACGTCAGCTCCCGGGGGCGCCTTCGGGTTCGCCGTCCTTCTCGCGGGCGGCGGCGGCGGCTTTTGCGGCGGCGCGCGCTTTCTTCCAGGCGCGGTAGCGCTCGGTCCACTTCTCCTGTGCGGCGGTGACGTCCTTGTAGAGCCAGCCGCCCTTGCCGCGGCCCACGATCTCGCGGAGCAAGACGGCGGCCTGGCTGTGGCCCACGCGCTGGGCGAAGAGGTCGTCCATCACCACCTTGGCGCGGCTGGTGCGGCGCACGGAGTCGAGGTGATCGATGCCCTGCTCCAGGCGGCCCAGCACCGTCTTCATCATCCCGGCCTTGGCCACGGCGTCGAGGCCGGCGCTCTTGTCGCGGTCGAGGCCTTCGAGGCGCTTCACGGCGCTCTCGACGAGGCTCTTGTGCTCGGCCCAGGTCTCGTCGTTGCCGGCGAGCACCCCGCGCAGGTAGGTGAGGGCCTCGCGCACGTCGATGAGGCCGAAGTCGGTGTAGGAGAGCATGAAGTTCAAGAGCTCGCGGCGGGCAGGGCGGTTCTTCTGCATCTTCTCCAGGGCCGAGCGCACCTTGTCGATGGAGAGCCAGCGGTAGACGAAGTCGAGGCCGGTGCCCTTGATGTTCTGCGCGCCCATCAGACGCACGTCCATGCCGGGGGGGATGGCGCGGGTGATGAAGTCCACGACCTTGTCACCCTTGGAGTCGGCGTTCCAGAGCACCTCGATGCGCTCCAGGAACAGCTCGCGGTAGGCTGCGCGGAAGACGGTGTTGGCGGTGTTCTCGTCGCCGCGGTCGAGGGCGACGATGACCTCGGCGCGCACCTTGTCGCGCGCGTTCATGCGGCGGACACGGCGGTGGGCATGCAGCAGGATGTCGGGGCGGATGTCGTCCTGGCCCTCGGGGATGGTCATGGGGTCGAGGATCGCCTTGAGGGCCTGCTCCACGGCCTCGGGGCTCTCGCGCTTCGGCATGACGCTGGCCACGATCTCCTTGGCCTTGCTCTCCTCCATGGGCAGGGCGGTGAGCATCCGGGTGAGGTCGTCCTCGAGCGCGCCGGGGCGGGCGGGGATGCCGACCTTCTTCATGTTGATGTCGAAGCGCTGGAGCGCGCGCTCCTTGCCCCCGTCGCCGGTGATGAGCAGGTCCTTGAGCTTGAGGTCCAGGCCCTCGGTGATGAACTGCATCATCCCGCCGAGGTTGGTGTTGATGAGGACCACGTGGTCGATGCCGATGTCCTCCACGACGATCTGGGCGAAGACGCGGGAGCGGGCCACGCGGTCGGCGCGGTTGTTGACGACCATCGCGGTGGCGCGGCCAGGAGGGTCGTCGGGGTCGTGCTTGTCGTAGGCGAGGCGGAGCCAGTTCGACATGAAGCCGGCGCGCTCGTTGGCGCTCATGCCGTTCGAGAAGGTGAGCTTGCGGCCGCGGTAGCTCACCGTGGGGTAGGTCTTGAGCACGCCGAGGTCGAGGATCACGTGGTCGGCGATCTCGACGAGCGCCCACTCGTAGTCGACGCCGAAGTGCTCGGCGAGGGTGAGGATGAGCGAGACGTTGCGGGGGTGCTCCTGGTACGGGAGGCGGTCGAGGAGGTCGACCGGGATGAGGTCGCTCTCCACCGGGGGGATGGCGATGAAGCGGGTGTTCTTGCTCTTCGCGGTGTCCTTGAGGAGCGGGAGCATCTGCTCCTCGGTGGTGAGGGTCACGCCCTCGGTGGGCATGAAGCGGGAGATGACGCGCGCCACGTCCTCGCCCCCGGGGCCCTGGATGTCCTCGTGGTCGGGGTAGGCGTTGGTGAGGGTGGTGATCTCGTCCTGCATCCACTCGGCGCAGAGGGTGTCGACGAAGAGGGGCTGGAGGGCCATGCACTCCCAGAGGAAGACCTGGCAGTGGAGGTTGCGCGCGGCGACGACGATGTTGCGCTGCTCCCAGATGGTCGCCTTGTCGTACGGGCGGTAGATGAAGATCTCGCCGGCGGGCAGGTCGCGCATGGCGTGGATGAACATCGCCTCGCAGCCGGTGGTCTTGACGACGACGTCGTAGCGGAGGGCGTGGAAGAGCGCGGCCTTGAGGCGCTCGGAGCCGCTCTTGCCGCGGGTGCCCCAGCCGCCGACGGAGATGGGGATGCCGTAGCGGGCGCGCTCGATGACGCCCATGGTCCAGGCGTTGCGGAGGATGAGGCCGGCGAGGATGACCCACACGACCCAGGCGAGGTGGACCGGGGTGTTGCCGTTCGGGCTGACCAGGTACGAGACGAAGCTCTCGATCCAGAAGGGGACGACGGGGGCGGCGAGGGTGCTCCCGGCGACGGTCTCCACGAGCACCTCGGGGCCGAGGTACTTCACCGGGAGCATGGGGTCGATGCGGTACGGGACGCCGCGGACCTCGCCGCCGATGTCGTCGTAGGTGACCGAGAAGCCCATCTCGGAGATGAGCACGGCGTAGCGGCGCTGCTCGACGGGCTCGGTGGCCATGATGGAGCGCGAGCGGGTCTGGGCCCAGCGCTCGTAAGCCCAGGTGAGGCGCCACCACGCGCGCTGACGCTGGCGGAAGGTCTCGGGGCCCCGGAGGGTGACGGTGCCGCCCGCGGTGATGAGGCGCAGCTCGCCGCGCGTCCAGCGGGAGACGGCGAGGAGGTCGTCGATGCGCGGGAGGAACGCGCCCCAGCCGCCGACCTCGGGGTGGAGGTGGCGCTCGCCGGGGACGCGGGTCGGGGTGACCTCGGCCATGCCCACCGAGGGGGCGCTGATCTCGCCGACGAAGAGGCGGCCCGCGGTGTGGAGCCAGCCCTTGCGCTTGTCGGGCATGGGGGTGCGCATCTCGTGGATGGCGCGCCAGATGCGGAAGCCGCGGGGCTCGCCGCGGGTGAGGATGTAGCGGCCAGGGCCGGTGCGGCGCAGGGTGCAGGTCATGTCCCCGCGGGAGGCGACGGCGAGGGCGCGCTCGATGTCGCGCTGCTCGGCATCGGGCGGGAGCTCGACAGGGCAGCTCTGGCCTTCGTAGAGGGGGTCGAGCGCGGCGATGAGGATGTGGCGGATGCGGTCGGCGACGGGTCGCTGCTCGACCTCGAGGAGGCGGAGCAGGCCCGCGGCTTCGTCGGAGAGGTCGGGCTTGGTCTCGCGGCGGTTGGCGAAGTCGGTGAGGTCCTTGACGAAGGTGGTGGGCGGGAGCTGGGCGAAGGGGCCGGTGCAGAGGAGGCGGATGGCCTCGAAGGAGGTGCGCGCCGCGACAGGAGGGCCGATCTGGCCGAGGGTGCGGCGGATGCCGCGCTCGGCGTGGGGCATGGCCGCGGGCGACTTCATGGCGGCGCGGGCGAGGACGCGGAGGGCGAGGCCGCGGACGCGGGGCGACTTGTCGTCGAGGGCGAGGGTGATGAGGCGGTCGAAGGCGTCGTCGCGGCCGAAGTTGGCGAGCTGGCGCGCGAGCTCCTGGCGGACGTGCTCGCTGGGGTCGTCGTGGGCGATCCAGGCGACGGCGACGATGTCGAGGTTCGGCGCCGCCGCGACGCCCTGGGGGAGGGCCATGACGCCGCTGTGCTCGCGGGTCGAGGCGGTGGGATCTTCCTCGATGGGCGGGCCAGAAGGCGCAGGCGGCGCGGGCGGCGCGGGCGATGCGGGCGATGCGGGCGGCGCAGAGGGGACGGCCTGCAAGGGCGACACGGGCTGCACGGGCGGCAGGGTCGAGAGGCTCTCGTCGGGCGGCGTGGCCGAGGGGGTCGCATCGGGCAGCGTGGTCGAGGTGGAGGCGCCGGGAGGGGCGGTCGAGGGGCGCGCGCGCACCGCCAGGAAGTCGGAGGTCGACGGGGGCTCGTTGCTCGACGGGAAGACCGAGGACACCGCGGCGTCGGTGCTCGGCGCAGGGGCGAGGCTCGATGCAGAGGCGCTCGCCTCGGATGCAGGGCTCGCCGCGGGAGGGGCGCTCGCTGAGGTCCCGGCGTCAGGCGCGGGGCTCGGGGCAGGCGCGGGGCTCGGGGCAGGCGCGACACGCGCGATGGGGGGGGCGCTCCGCGTGAGGGCGTCGAGGGCGACGATCTCCGAGGTCTCGTCGGCAGGCGCGGCGGGGACGGCGCCCGCAGACGTGGTCTCGAGGTCGGCGAGCGCGTCGTCGCCGCGGCCCTTCTTCTTGCGGTTCTTCTTCTTGCGCTTGGTGGAGCGGAGCGGCGGGGTGGCGACCGGCGCGCTGACGGGGATGGAGGCGCCGCGCTGGCCAAGCGTCGGCGGCGCGCCCGAGGCGGCGTGGAGCGGGGCGGCGCTGGTGGTGACGGCGGTGGCGGCGGTGGGGCGGTCGGTGAGGTGCTCGCCCTCGCTGCTGGCGTCGCTGCTGGCCTTGCCCTCGGCCGCCGCGAGCGCGGCGATGTCGGCCGGTGGCGGGGTCGCGGTGAGCACGCTGGGCGGCAAGGGGGTGTCGATGAGCGAGGAAGGCGGCGAGGAGCTGACGTTGGGGACGCGCGCGGTGTCGAGCGGGGCGGGGCGCGCCGAGTCGCGGGGGACGGGGCGCGAGGAGGCGAAGCGGTAGGTGGGGACGATGCGGAGCGCCGGGGCCGTAGGGCGGCGCGGGGTGGGCGGCGGGAGGGTGCCGAGGATACGGAGGGCGTTTCTGCGGATGATGAGGCCGTCCTCCTCGTCGCGGATGCGGAGGCGCTCGGCGAGGAGGGGGATCGCTTCGTCAGGGAAGACGAGGACGGCGAGCTCCATGGAGGCGATCTGCACCCAGCGTCCGGCAGAGACGCCGCGGGCCCAGGTGATGACGGAGCGGGCGTTGTGGGGGCCGAGGTGGCCGAGGCGCTCACGCACGGGGATGCGCTCGGCGAGGGCGACGGCAGCAAGGAGGGCAGCGCGGCGGATGGGCGGGGCCTGCGCGGGGTCGGCATGTTCGAGGGTGATGCGGAAGACGCCGCCATCCGTGGCGGCGCGGACAGCCTCGCGGGGGTCGTCGAGCTTGCGGGCGAGGGTGGCCAGGGCGTGGTAGGCGACCTCGACGTCGTCGAGGTGGTCGGCAATGATCGCGGCGAAGCGCTCGCTGACGGCCTCCATGTCGAGGCTGCGCTTCAGGGCGCGGAGGTCGCCCGCGAGGCGAACGCGGTTCTGGATGTCTTTGACGAAGGCGAAGCGGCCGGTGAAGACGCGTTCGGCGGCCCATCGTTCGAGCTGCGCCGCGAGGACCTCGCGCTTGGCCTCCGGGGTGGGCGCCGCCTGGTACGCGACGCCGACCGAGGCCTCGGCCGCGCGGACGCGGGCAACGGCCGCGACCGAAGCGTCGACGCAGCGGACGAGGGCCGAGAGGAGGGCGGGGCGCGCGACGATGCCAATGCCGACCTCGGCGAGGACGCGGTCAGCGACGAGGCGGCAGGCCCGCGGGCGCACCCGAGCCTCGAGGGCAGGGATGGCATCCTCGATGGTCTCGACCATGCGGCGCCTGGCCGCACTCCAGGGGTCCTCCAGGGGATTCACAGGTACTGCGTACCCTAACTCAGGGGCCTTGCGGCCCCTACGCTCCCGTTGGTCGCTACCCCCGTTGCCCCGTGATCGGCGCAGCGAAGACCTGGAACGCGCCCGGGGAAGCAGGCGCCGGAGGGGCGAGGGTCACGGGTGCGCGGGGCTCTCGGAGGGGGCGGCTGGCGTGGGGGCGTGCGCGTCCTCGGCCTCGCCGGGGCGGTGCTCGCGCGAGATGAAGGAGTAGAGGGCGGGCAGGAGGAACAGGGTGAGCAGGGTGCCGACGAGGAGGCCTCCCATCACGGCGATGCCCAGGGACTGGCGGCTGCCCGAGGCGGCGCCGAGGGAGAGGGCGATGGGGGCGACGCCGAGGATGGTGGCGAGGCTGGTCATGAGGATGGGGCGGAAGCGGGAGACCGCCGCCTCGACCGCGGCGGCGCGGACGGTGAGGCCCTGCTCCTTGCGCTGGTTGGCGAACTCCACGATGAGGATGCCGTTCTTGGTGACCAGGCCGATCAGCATGATCACGCCGATCTGGCTGAAGATGTTGAGCGAGGAGCCGGTGAGGGCGAGGGCCGCGACGGCGCCGCTGAGCGACATGGGGACGCTGAGGAGGATGATGAACGGGTCAATGAAGCTCTCGAACTGGGCGGCGAGGACGAGGTAGATGAGGAGGAGCGCGACGCCGAAGGCGAAGATGAGGCTCGACGAGCTGTCGGCGAACTCGCGGGCCTCGCCAGCGAGAGAAGTGCTGAAGTTCTGGGGGAGGGCCTTCTCGGTCACCTCGTCCATGGCGCGGATGCCGTCGCCGAGGGTGTAGCCGGTGGCAGGGCTGCCAGAGATGGTGGCGGAGACGAAGCGGTCGAAGCGGTAGATGGCGGCAGGCGCGGCCTGCTCCTCCCAGGTGACCAGGCTGTCGAGGGAGATCATCTGGCCACTGGCGCCGCGCACGAAGAGGCGGCGGAGGTCCTCGGGCTCGTTCCTGTCATCGCGGTCGAGCTGGCCGATGACCTGGTACTGCTTGCCGTTCATGATGAAGTAGCCGAAGCGCTGGTCGCCGAAGGCGAGCTGGAGGGCGCGGGCGACGTCGAGGACAGGGACGCCCAGCTCGGCGGCGCGGGCACGGTCGACGCGGATGCTGGCCTCGGGGCGGTTGACCTTGAGGTCGGCGTCGACGAAGCGCAGCTCGGGGCGGCGCTGGGCCTCGTCGAGGACGCCGGGGAGGACCTCGACCAGGGCGGCGAGGCTGGGGGCGCGGATCACGTACTGGAGGGGCTGCCCCGCGGCGCGGCTGCCGATGGTGGGGGGCTGCGCAGGGAAGACGCGCAGGGCGCCGAAGGAACCGAGGTCCTTGGTGATCTGCTGAAAGATCTCGGCCTGGGTGCGGGTGCGCTCGAAGGGCTCGAAGAGGTAAAGGTTCTGGGTGCCGGTGTTGGGGGGGCCGCCCTGGTTGCCGACGATGCTGAAGCTGCGCCGTACCTCGGGGAGGTTGTCGCTGACGTAGACGCCGATCGTGTCGAGCGCGGCCTCGGTGTACTCGAAGGTCGCGCCCTCGGGGGCGCGGACGTTGACCCGGATGTTGGAGCGGTCTTCGAGGGGGGCAAGCTCGGAGGGGAGCTTGCCCACCCAGATCACGGTGAAGGCGAGGATGCCGACCATGGCGGCGAGCGCGACCCAGCGCACCCGCATGAAGGCGCCGAGCGCGGCGGCGTAGCCGCGGGTCATGCCCTGGAAGAAGGGCTCGGTGATCCGGTAGAAGAAGCTCGGCTTCTCGTGCCGCTTGAGGAGGAAGCGGCACATCATCGGGGAGAGGGAGAGGGCGACGAAGGCGCTGACGAGCACGGAGCCGGCGACGACGAGGCCGAACTCGCGGAAGAGGCGCCCGGTGAGGCCCTGCAGAAAGACGATGGGGAGGAAGACGGCGGCGAGGGTGATGGTCGTGGAGATGACGGCGAAGTAGATCTCCTTCGATCCTTCGATGGCGGCGCGGAGCGGGGGGATGCCCTGCTCGATCTTTCCGTAGATGTTCTCCAGGACCACGATGGCGTCGTCGCAGACGAGGCCGATGGCGAGCACCAGGCCCACCAGGGTCAGGATGTTGATGGAGAACCCGAGCACGTACATGATGAAGAAGGCCGAGATGATGCTCACCGGGATGGCGACGACCGGGATCACCGTGGCGCGCCAGTCGCGCAAGAAGAGGTAGATGATCAGCGCGACGAGGCCGAAGGCGATGAGCAGCGTCTCCTCCACCTCCTCGATGGAGCGGCGCACGAAGGTCGTGAAGTCGTAGCCGATGTCCGTCGTGTACTCGGGGGGCAGCTCCTTCTTGATCTGCTCGAGGCGCCGGTAGAACTCGTCGGCGATGGCGATGGCGTTGGTGTTGGGCTGGGGGATGATCGCCACGCCCACCAGCGGCAGGCCCTCGGTCTTCATGCCGCCGCGGAGGTTCTCGGCGGAGAGTTCGGCGCGGCCGATGTCTTCGAGGACGATCTGCCGGCCATCCTGCTGCTTGATCAGCATGCGGTTGAACTCGGCGGGCGTGGTGAGGCGGGCCTGGGTCTTGAGGCCGACCTCCATGCTCTGGCCTTCGAGACGGCCGGAGGGGAGGTCCACGTTCTCGCGCGCGAGCGCGCCCTGGACGTCGCTCGGGGTGACCTGGTGCGCCGCCATGCGGTTGGCGTCGAGGACGAGGCGCATGGCGTAGCGGCGGTCGCCGAAGATGCGCACGCTGGCGACGCCAGGGATGGTCTGGACGCGCTCCTTGACCAGGGAGTCGGCGATGTAGGCGACGTCGAGGATGCCCTTGGTCTCGCTGCTCAGGGTCATGAAGACGATGGGCGAGGCGTCGGCGTCGGCCTTCTCGACGATGGGCGGGTCCACGTCGACGGGCAGGAGGCGCCGTGCGATGGAGACCTTGTCGCGCACGTCGTTGGCCGCGGCCTCGACGTCGACGGAGAGGTCGAACTCCACGCGGATCTGGCTCTGGCCGTCGCGGGAGGTGCTGGACATGGTGCGGATGCCCGCGACGCCGTTGATGTTCTGTTCGAGCGGCTCGGTGATCTGGGTGTCGATGACGTCGGGGCTGGCGCCCGGGTAGCTGGTGGTGACGGTGACGATGGGGGGGTCGACCGCGGGGTACTCGCGGATGCCGAGGAAGGCCAGGCTGACCAGGCCGAAGAGGACGATGAGGATGGAGAGGACGACCGCGAGGACCGGCCTGCGGATGCTGACTTCGGCGAGGGTCACGGGGCGTTCACCTTCACGGCGGCGCCGTCGCGGAGCCGGAGCAGGTTCGAGACGATCACCTGGTCGCCCGCGGCGAGGCCGTGGAGGACCTGCACGCGCTCGGGGGTGCGGGCGCCGGTCTTGACCTCGACGAGCTTGGCCTTGCCGTCCTGCACCACGTAGACGCTGCGCCCCTTAACGCTGGGGACCACGGCGATGGCGGGCACGAGCAAGGCGTCGTCGGCCGAGAGCGGAACCTCGACGGTGGCGAAGGTGCCCGGGAGCAGGCCTGCCTGGTTCTCGACGAGGCCGCGCACGAGGACGCTGCGGGAGGAGGCGACGATCTGAGGCTCGACGGCGACGACGCTGGCGGTGATGCGCTCGCCGTGGCCCTCGACGGTGAAGGTGAACTTCTGGCCGAGCTTGACGTCGCCGCTGAAGCGCTCGGGGAGGGTGAAGTCGATCTTGAGGCGGCTGGTGTCCTGGAGGGTGGCGAGCACGGTCTGGGGCGTGACCCAGGCGCCCTCGCTGACGCGGCGGAGGCCGAGGGTGCCCGCGAAGGGGGCGCGGATGGTGGTGCGGGAGAGGGTGACGGCGAGGACGGCGCGCTCGGCGTCGGCCTGGTCGACGCGGGCGCGGGCCTGGTCCCAGTCCTGCTGGCTGAGGAGCTGCTCGGCCTGAAGCTTGTTGCTGCGGTCGAGGGTGAGCTGCGCGAGGCGCTTCTGGACCTCGAGGGCTTTGATCTGGGCGTTGAGGTCCGCGGCGTCGAGCTGGAAGAGCACCTCGCCCTTCTTGACGGGCTGGCCCTCCTTGGCGCTCACCTTGACGAGGCGGCGGGACAGCTCGCTCACGAGGTCGACGGACTCGTAGGCGATGAGGGCGCCCGTGGCCGGCACGGTGACGGCGAGGGACTCGGTCTTCACGGCGTGGACGTCGACGAGCAAGGGTCCCTGCGCCGCCCCGGCAGCAGGCTTCGCGCTCGCGCCCGCCGAGGGCGCGGCGCCCGGCGCGGGGCTGCCGCCGGCAGGCGGCAACGGCGCGGGGGCAGAGCGCTGGCGCACAAGCACGATGGCGCCGACGACGCCCACGAGGGCGAGGGCAGCGAAGACGAGCTTGCGAGGACGCGCCGCCGAGGGTCGCTCTGGATGCGTGGTCGGGAGGGTCATCGCCATGGCCCCCGATGGATCAGACGAATCACGCCCGAGGACAATAGGGAGCGGCCTGATGTCCGCGCGCTTCATGGCGAGGTCACGGGAAAGCCATGAGGACTGTTGCTGCTCCGACCTGTGTCCGACGGATGGAGAGAGGGTCGGAGGGCGCGCGAAGTGCGTGCGAGCGCGCTGTTTCGCGGCGAGGCGCGCTTATTCCCGGTGACACGCGGCAGCATGACGAAAGCCGCGGGGGAGGGTGCGCTTCAGGGAGCCCTGCCCGAGATGAGGTAGAAGGTCACGCCGCGCGCGCCGCTCAGGGTGCGCGAGAGCGCGGCTTCTCTCCAGGCAGAGGCTTCTCTCCGCGCGAGCGCCCAGAGCGCCTCGAAGGCCGCGGGGTCGCCGCCGCCGGCCAGGTAGAGTTCGTGGGTCGCGTCGCGCGTGCCGCCTGCGCCGAGCCAGATGCCGCCGTCGATCCAGGAGAGCATCTGCCGCAGCTCCTCGCGCTGCTCGGGGGCGTCGTAGGGCGGGAGCAGCAAGGCGCACTTGTCCGACTGGCAGGCGCGGATGTCCTGCAGGCCGACGTCGCGAAAGAGGGTGGGGAGGCGCTCTCCGACGGAGCTGTCGCCGCGGCCGAGGGCCTTCTTGCCGTCCTGGCAGGTGGCTTCGAGGGTGAGCAGGGCGAGGCGGCCCTCGCGCGACAGGCCCGGCGCGGTGACGAGCGAGGCCGCCTTCTCGGCGAAGTTGTTGGGCTCCGCGGCGAGCAGGAGGCCTCCCGGACGGAGGATGCGGCGCATCTCGCCGAGGACGTGGCGGGGGTCGGCGACGTGGATCAGCACGGTCTGGCAGGTGACGAGGTCGGCGCTCGCGTCGGGGAGCGGGAGGGTCTCGGCGAGCGCTTGCCGGTACGAGAGCCTGTCCGCGAGGCCGCGGGCCTGGGCCTGGGCCGTGGCCTGGGCGACGAAGGCGGCTTCGCGGTCGATGCCGACGAGGGTGGCGTCGGGGTGGAGCAAGGGCAGGAGGGTGCGGCCCCAGTGGCCCGCGCCGCTGCCGACGTCGACGGCGGTGCGGACGCGGGCGAGGTCGAGGCGGCGGGCGACGAGGTCGAGGAAGTCGCGGTTCCACCAGGTGTCGCGCCAGTCGCCCTCGAAGCCGACGAGCCAGGAGTATTCGTCCGGGGTGCCGGCGGGAGGCGGGGCCACGGGGCCCGCAGGCGCAGGAGGCGCGGGCGGCGCGGGAGGCGCGGGAGGCGCGGAGGACGCGGGATCGGCGCGGTCGGACATGACGCTTTATACGATGGCTTCGCGGCGCCCGTGGAGGGGCCCGGGGGCTGTGGACCCGGGGGCCGTGATAGCGTGGGGTGCACGGCTCGGCCTCTGCCGGGACGCTTTTCGCCCCATGACGCCTTACCGATCAGGCCGCGAAGAGCGGCCCACGCCGCCGCCCGACACCGGGCTCGTTGGAGAGATGGTCCGCCAGTTCGCGGACCCTTACGCCTTCCTGCGGGAGCTGGTGCAGAACAGCCTCGACGCCGGGGCGAGCCGGGTCGAGGTGCGGGTGGAGCGCGCCCGTGGGGGGCTGACGTTCACCGCGGCGCTCGACGACGGGCAAGGGATGGGGCGGGAGACCATCGAGGGTCCGCTGCTGACGCTCTTCAGCTCGTCGAAGGAAGGGGTGGAGGGGAAGATCGGCAAGTACGGGATCGGCTTCGTGTCGGTGTTCGCGATCGGGCCGGACGCGGTGGAGGTGGAGACGTGGCGCGACGGGCAGGCCTTCCGGCTCGTGCTGCGGCCCGACACGAGCTACACGCTGGAAGACGCGGGCGCGCGGGAGGGGCGCGGGACGCGGGTGACGCTGCACCAGCAGATGGATGACGAGGCGTTCCACCGGCACGTGACGCGGGTGCGCGGCGCGCTGTCGCGCTGGTGCCGGCACGCAGATCGTCCCATCACGCTGGCCGTGGTGGTGGACGGGACGACGCTCGGCGGAGCGGGTTACGCGGAGCGGATCGACGTGCCCTTCGCGGTGGACGCGGCGGCGTCGGTGACGGTGACCGAGGGGGACATGACGGTGGCGGTGGGTCCGTTGGTGGGGTCGCAACACCTGGCGGGCGGCGCGCAGGAGGGGCGCTTCGCCGGGTTCTACAACCGCGGGCTGACGCTGTTCGAGACGTCCGAGGAGATGTTCCCGGGGCTCGACTGGGTGCGCTTCAAGGCGATGAGTCCGAGGTTCCAGCACACGCTGAGCCGGGACAACGTGCGGCGGGACGAGGCGTTCCGGGAGGCGCTGCGGCAGGTGGGTGCCGCCGTGCGGGGGCCGCTCAAGCGGGCCATCGCGGAGCGGCTCGGTCCGGCAGCAGAGGCGGCGGCGCAGGCAGCCGCGCAGGTGACGGCGGGCGTGACGCCCAGGCGCGAGGTGGGGGCGTACCTCGCGCTCGTGGAGGCGGCGTTGGCGGGGCCGACCCGGCTCGACCCGGCGCAGATCCCGTTCCCGCTGGCGCACCCGGTGGACGGCCGGTCCGCGGTGGCAGGGCTCGCGGGGCTCCTGCCGTGGCGCGCGCCGTTGCTGGTGACGGACCGGGTGGATGCGCTGACGGCGGCGCTCGCGCGGCAAGGGACGAGCACAGGCACGGGCACGGGCGCGGGCACGCCCATCGTGCTGCTCGTGCACCCGGCGGTGCGGCAGTACCTCGCGCGGTGCTATCCGCGGCTGCGGCTCGCGGTGGTGCAGGAGGAGTACCTGCGCGTCGTGCCCGAGCAGAAGGCCGCGGGCGACGGGAGCGCGCGGCTCGTGGGGGCGCTGCTGGAGGCGCTGGCGCGGGCGCGGCACGAGGTGGCGGGGGTGGTGCTCTGCAGGGTGGAGGGGACGCTCGCAGAGCGGGCAGGGCTGCTCCTGCCGGAAGCCGAGGAGGCGCAGGGGGACCGACGAGGAGGGGACGGACGGGGAGGGAGCGGACTGCGAGGGAGCGGACAAGGGGCGGACGGGGGGCGGGTCGTGGCGGTGAGCGAGGTGGGGAGCCGGGCGACGCGGTTCAAGCCCACGGACACGCTGTACCTGAACGTGAAGGCAACGACCGTGGCGCTCGCGCGGGACGCGGCGGAGGTGGACGCGGTCAGCGCGGCGGCGCTCCTGGCGCGGGCGCTGATCCTGGAGGCGCGGGGCCCGCTCGACGAGCACGACGTCGATCAGCTCCTCGACGTGGGGCGGGCTGACAAAGCAGGGCAAGGCGCGCCGCGGAGGTCGTCGTGAGCCGGGTGGTGTCGCGGGGGGTGATCCGGGTGGATGCGCGGCGCGCGGTGGCGAAGCTGCGCGAGCACCTGCTGGTCGACCTGCACCTGTACCTGCTGGAGCTGACGCGGGCGGCCGTGGCGGGCGGGGCGACGGCGGTGCACCTGCAGGGCGACGCCGATGATCTGGCGGTGAGCTTCGACGGGATGGCGCTCGACGGCGCGGCGCTGGCGCGGCTCCTCGACCACGTGCTGGACACGCCGCAGGACCGGGCGGGGAAGAGGACGCGGCTCCTGGCGCTGGGGGTGAACGCGGCGCTCGGGCTGTCACCGGCGCGGGTCGACGTGCTCACGCCGCTCGACGGGGGGCGGTGCAGGCGGGCCCGGTTCACGCCGGCGGTGGTGGCGGCGGAGGGGGAGGAGGCGGCTGCGCGGCCGGAGGTCACGGAGCTTCCGGCGCCTGCGGGGATGCCCGCGCAGGGGCTGCGCATCGAGCTGCGGCGGCGGATGAGCTGGGGGGTGATCCGGCGCGCGGTGGCGGGGGGGTATCCGCCGGAGGTGGAGCTGCTCGCGGAGGCGACGGGGGACCTCGGGATCCCGGTGCTGCTCGGCGGGGCGCCGCTCGCGCGGCCGGAGCGGCGGGCGCGGCTCCTGCGGGTGCCGTTCCGGCTGCGGGGCACGACGCGCGCGGCGCTGGAGGTGGTGGCCGTGCCGCAGGAGGGCGCGAACGGCGCGGGCGAGGGCGCGAACGGCGCGGGGGAGGGCGAGGAAGGGCGCGGGGCGGTGCTCGACTTGCTGGAGCACGGGGTGCGGCTGCTGCGGAGCGCGTGGAGCTTCGCGCCGAGGTTCCCGTCGGCGCCATACGCAGGGGTGGGGCTGCCGGTGCGGGTGCTGGTCGACGCCGAGGAGCTGCCGACGAACGCCTCACGCTCAGCGCTGCGCGAGGACGCGCCGCTGAGGGCGCTCGTGGCGGACGCGGCGCACGCGGCGTTCCTGGACGCGCTGCGGGCGCTCGTAGCGCTGGTGTGCAAGGTGGGGGAGGTGCCCGAAGGCGTGGAGGTGCTGTCGTCCGACGGCGCGGCGCTGGAGGACGCGCTCGGGGCGTGCGTGTGCGTGGCGGCAGGGGCCGTGACGTCGGGCGCGGGGCTGCCCGAGGAGGCGCGCGCGCTGCTCGACCTGCCGCTCCTGCGCGATGGACTGGGGCGGGAGACGGCGCCGTCGGCGCTGCCAGGGCAAGTGCACCTGTGGCAGGGCGAGGGGCCGGTGCCCGAGGAGGCGTCGCCGTGGGCCGACGAGATCCTGTGGCTGCGCGGGAGGGTGGCCGAGCGGATCCGGGCGGGGCTCGTCACGAAGGACGCGGCGGCATTCGTGGAAGAGGCGCAGCGGGGGCGAGAGCGACGCCGCGCGCTGTACGCACACGCGGCGGGGCCGGTGGAAGTGCCCCAGGCGCCCGGACAGCTCACGCGCACCACGTTCGAGGCGCAGCAGGGGGCCTGCGCGGGGCTGTCGGGGGAGGTGGTGCTGCGCGCGATGGGGGGCGCGGAAGGGGAGACGGGCCGTGCACAGGCGACGATCCGCGTGCTCTATGACGGGCGCCTCCTCGACATCGTGGCGCTCGACAGGGAGGTGGTGCCGCTGCCGTTCGAGGCGGCGGTCACGTGGAAGGGGCGACTGCGTCCCACGCTCGACTACGAAGGGGTGGAGCACGACCGACACCTCCGGGCGGCCGTCGGGTACGCGCTGCGGATCGCGCTGATCACGGTCGACCGGGAGGCGCGGCGGGCGTTCTGGCTCGATGCTGCGGAGCAGCAGGCGCCCGGCGAGGAAGGCGTGGCGATCTCGCCGGGCGTACCTGGCGCACCGGGCGCGCCGGTCGCGCCGGGCGCGCCGGGCGCGCCGGGCGCGCCGGGCACGGGTGGTCTTCCGCACGCGCAGGGGGTGGCGGCGGGGAGCGGGGAGCGGGTGGGGGTACAGGGGGCGCCGGGGGCGCTGGAAGCGGAGCGCGCGCGCTTCGCCCCGGTGATCCGTGCCGCGGTCGGCACGCTGCTCGCCGCGCGGAGGGGAGCCTCGCCGCTCGGCGCCCAGGCCTCCATCGAGGGAGCGGCGAGGCTCGCGGGCGCGGTGGACCCGGCATCGGATCTGGATCTCGACGCCCTCTACGGCCTGCAGCAGGCGCCGGTGTGGCCGACGACCGAGGCGCGGCGGAGCGAGAGCCTGGAGGCGCTGGCGCGGCTCGGATCCCTGCGCGGAGGGCTGTGCTACGCGCCGCCGGATTACGCCTGGCGCGCGGCCGACGGGCGACCGGTGCTCGCGCTGCAGCGCGAGGAGCGGGGCTGGCTGGAGGGCGCACTCCCGGAGATCGAGCTGGTCCCCTACGAGCAGGCGCTGGTGACCATGCGCCAGGAGCGGAAGCGGGAGCAGAAGCGCGCGCAGGAGCTGGAGAAGGCGCTGCTGCGGATCCAGCCGGGCGCGGTGGCCGACGAGGTGCCGGTGCTCTCGTGGAGCCGGGGGTCCGTGGTGACGCGGCTCGCGACCGCCGACCGGAACGTGGAGGCGTGGTACCACGCGCTGCAGCCGCTCGACGTCGTGGAGACGAAGCCGCTCCTGGCGCCGCTCGCGATCGCCATCGACAGCGACGAGATCATGCCGGACCGCGCCTGGAAGCGCGCGCTCTCGGGCCGCTCGCCGCGCGTGACCCGCGGCGCGGCGCTGGCGATGTGCTGGGCGCTCGTGGCGCTGGTGGAGGGAGCCCCCGGCGCGGCCGAGCGCCTCGGCGTGGCGCCGCCGCCCCGCGGGCCAGGCGCGATATCCACGCACGTCACGGCGCACCTCATCCTCAGCGCGCATGCGCTCGCGCGGATCACGGCCGCAGAGGGTGGGCACGACGAGGAGAGGGTGCTGCTCGCGCGCATCCGGGCGCTGCCTTTGCTCACCCAGCTCGACCCGGAGGGAGAGCCGCTGGCAGTGAGCCTGGACGTCGCGGCATCCGGGCGCGACGCCTCGCAGCCGGTGCCCCTCCTCCGGAGCGCGCCGGGCTTCGAGACGTTCCTGTGGCGGCCGCTGATCGTGCGCGACACGCGGGAGCGGGCAGCGGTGGAGCAGTGGTTCGAGGGGCGCGCCCACCTGGCCACGGATGCGCTGCCCGCGATGCGCGCGCAGGCCGAGCTGCAGCGCACGAAGCGCGCATTCCTCGCCGGCCCGGAGCACGACGCGACGCAGCTCGGGGACCTCGGCGACTCGGCGCGACACACGCCGCCGCCGATCACCGCGTTCCTGCCGGCCGTGGAGGGTGCGGGAGGCGCCACGGCGCCCGGGTCGGTCTCGGAGCTGGACCGCATCTCGGTGGTGGTGGGGCTGCCGCGCGCCACCATCCCCAGCGAGCACGCCTGGGTCGACGTGCTGTTCCAGAAGCGCGCGGTGTGCAGGCGGGCGCTCCCGCTCGGGGCGCCGGTGGTGGCGCGGATCAACCTCGTCCGCGGCGCCCACATCGAAGGCTACCGCGACCTCAGCCAGGCCGGGGTGGCGGTGGCGACGAAGCGGGTCCACGCGGCGGCGCTGGCGCTCGCGCACCGCCTCCTCGACGAGGCGAAGACGCCGACCTCGGGCGGAGAGCCCCGCTTTGCGCTGTTCCGCGACGCGCGGGCGCTCCAGCTCCTCGCCTGGCTCCTCGGGGCGGAGCTGGGGGCGAAGGAGATCGCCGAGGCGCTCCGGTCGAGCGCGCTGCGCTGGCCCACGGTGCGGGGTGGCCACGCGGCGCTGGTCACGGTCCGGAACGTGGGCGCGCAGGTCTACGTGGGCGCCCACCTGCACACGCCTTGGCACGAGGGGCAGCGCAGCTCCGACCTCGACGCGCCCATCCTCCACGTGCCCGCGGACCCGGTGGGGGAGGGCATGAAGCAGCTCCTCAAGGCGCTCGGGCTGGGGCTGCGCGACATGACCGAGGAGATCGCCACCTTGCAGGCTCGCCGCAAGGCGCCGGAGGTGTCCGTCGAGATGCCCCGCCTCCCGGGCACGCCGGCGCACCCGCTGCTCCGGCGTTCGCTCGCAGAGCTGAAGCTCAAGGAGGCGCTCGGGGAGGTGGAGGTGATCGAGGGGCCGGAGTCCGAGGTGCAGGTCCTCGGGCTCGACGGGGTGCCGAAGCGCATCTTCGCCAAGGTCGCGATGCCGCTCAGGCTCGTGCTCCGCGTCGAGCACGCGCTGGTGACCCACGAGGACGTCGCCGTCCTGCTCCAGCGCATCGCGCGGGCCATGGGCAGGCACCTGCTCGCGCACGCCGAGGCGCTCGACGCCTTTCCTCCATTCGTGCGGGTGCAGCTCCGCCGCGCCGTCTGCAAGACGGCCTCGGAGGGAAAGCAGGTGGTGGTCCACGGCCGCACGGCGCCGCTCTTTGAAGACACGCAGGGGGCGTTCCACGCGCTCGACGAGATCCGCGCGGTGCTGGAGGGGTGGTTCTGCACCCACGCACCTCCGCCCTACCCACGGCGGGCTTACGACAGGCCCGTGCTCTGCCTGTCGGCCGAAGAGCGCGAGCAGCTCTCCAAGGTGCTGCCAGTGCGCGACATGACCAGCGTGGTAATGCGCGACCTGGAAGGAGAACGGCGCGCGACCGCACCCCCCGTGGCGCGCGTGGCGCTCGGCGCGGCCGCGCGGGCCCGCTGCTTCGCGACGATCCCCTTCCAGGAGGGTCCAGGGACGGAGGGAGAGATCGGCCTCCTCGTGCCCTCCGACGCTGCCACCCCGGAGGAGGAGGGCATCGCGGTGTACGTGCAGCGCCGGCCGCTCTGCCGGATGAAGGCGGGGCGCGGGTGGCCGCTCGTGGGCGCGGTGAACGACGACGCGCTGCCGCCCAACCGGGCCTTCGACGACGTGCACACGGCGGCAGCGCGCGACGGGCTGCGGGCGCGGATCGAGGCCCTGGTCACGACGTGGCTGCAAGCGCAGGTCTCGGCGCCAGAGGACGCGCTGGCAGTGCGCTGGGTGGAGGAGCGGCGCCACCCGGACCTGCCCGCCTTCCTCGGCAAGCTGTGGCTCCCGGGCACCTGGCCTCTCGCCCCGGAGGTGCAGCTCACCCTCCCCACCGCGCGGTCCACGCACGCCGGTCGGGGAGGTCCGCGTACGCTGCGAGCGCTCGGGCCCCCGCCCGGGCTGAGCGGCGCCCTGCCCGTGGGCGGTGCGCTCCTGGTGTGTACGGACAAGCTCGAGATGCAGATCGCCGCCGTGGCCTTGCGGGCGGTGGTCAGCATGGTGCTGGAGCTCCTGATGAGGCGCCCCGACGACCCCACGCTCGCGCTCTACCGATGGGACCTCCGGCTGCTCGGCACGCGCGCGATGGGCGAGCCCGAGGCGCCGACGGCTGATGGCCGCACGGTGCGCGCCACGCAGGTGATCGAGGAGCTTTCCACGCGGGGCGCGGTGTGGGTCACGCGCCGGGAAGGGAGCGCTGAGGGTCAGTTCCCGGAGGGTGCGCCAGGCTTCGTGCTCCTGGATGGCTCTCCGCTGGTGCGGGTGCTGCGCGCCCGCGGTGGCGCGGTGGTGCGCGAACTCGGGGGCTTCGAGGTCGCCCCCGGAGCCAGCGACGCCCCCGGAGCGGTGCAGCCTGCGGTCGACGCCGGTCAGGTCGGGGCGGTCGCGCAGGAGGCGTCGCCAGCGCTGCAGGGGACCGGAGCCACACGACCGCCGTCCAGGCCCCCGGCGCCAGGGCTCTCCTCGCCTCGGGAGGGCAAGGCCAAACCTCCGCAGCCGCGCGCGTGGCTCGCCGAGCTGTGGCGCAGCGTGCGGGAGGTGCTCACCGGGGCAGGTGCGTCCGCCACGCCCCGCGAGGAGAGCGAGGTCGCGCGGGCGGTGCACCAGGTCCTCGCCTCGCTGCGCCTGTCCGGGGACCCGGTGCTCGACGTGGAGGAGGTGAGCTCTGGCAGGCCGGTGCGCTACGAGCCGAAGAACAAGCGCGTCTTCCTCAACCTGGGCCACGCGTCGCTGCGCTGGACGCAGGGTCGCTCGCCGCGCGACCCGCTGGTGCTGGCGCAACTCGTCGCGGCGGCGGTGGGGGAGATCAACCGGGCTCTCCAGTCGGTCACGGATACCGAGGAGAGGCGCGCGCTCGACGAGCTGCTACGGTCGATCCGTGGTGGGGGTGCATGAGCGACCATCCTCGTGAACTGCACGAAGACGATCTGAGCCGCCTGCCCGCGCGTGCGACCTCGGTCGGCGCGGGCTACCGCCTCCCGGCCCCCCACTCATCCCGGGAGGGTGAGCGCCCACCTCCGGTCAGTTGAGGGCGCGGACCAGGGTGTTCTGGTAGTCCCACTTCATCTTCTTCACCTGGCCCCAGAAGGCATAGATGCCGAAGGTGACCATGGTGAGCAGCGTGGTGACCAGGTTGATCACGAACAGGTCGGCGCCCTGGCCGGTGAAGTCGAGCGCGTAGGTGCGGTTGTAGAGCGCGACGCGGGTGTTCTGGTTCCAGAACTTCTTCATGCTCACCGTGAACCACGACCCGTAGATGCCGAAGGTCACCATGGTGAGCAGGACGCCGGCGAGGAAGGTGCCGAAGAGGTTGCCGCCTTCGCCCACGAAGTCGAGCTGGCCCACGGGCTGGCCGTTCTCCACGATCTGCGTCCGCGAGTAGAACCACTTGCGGAGCTTGCACATCGCCCACGGCGTGTAGATGTAGAGCGTGACGCCCATGAGAATCGCGTTCACGATCCAGGTGCCGAAGAGGTCACCCCCCTCGCCGCTGAAGCGGAGCTGGTAGGTGCGGCCGTCGGCGGTCTGCGCGTAGGTGTTCTCGGTGAAGTAGCGGGCGACCTTGCAGATGGCCCAGGGGGCGTAGATGCCGAAGGTGATCGCCGTGAGCAGGTAGCTGACGATGAGGACGCCGAAGAGCGAGCCACCCTCGCCGCGGAACGAAACGCGCAGCGGGCCGCGCGCCGTCTGGATGTTCGACTTCTCGTAGATGTAGTTGGTGAGGCTGCAGATGAACCACGGCGCGTAGATGCCGAAGGTGATCATCGTGAGCAGGTAGCCCACGATGACCTTGCCGAAGAACTCTCCGCCCTCGCCCTCGAAGCTCATGCGCACGTCGCTGCCCGCGCCGACCCCGACGCCGGCGGCAGGCGGGCCGTAGCCCTGCTGGACGAACGCACCGGGAGGGGGGCCGTAGCCTGCACCTTGCGCAGGGGCCGGACCGTAGCCGCCCTGCTGCTGTCCCCATGCCCCCTGGGGCGCCGGGCCATAGCCCTGGGGCGCCTGACCCTGTCCACCCTGAGGTGCCTGGCCATACCCGCCCTGGGGCGCCTGGCCATACCCACCCTGGGGCGCCTGGCCATACCCGCCCTGAGGCGCCTGACCCTGACCACCCTGCTGCGGGTAACCGCCGCCCGGCGGAGGTCCGTATCCCCCTGCCCCACCCGGCGGATATCCGCCCGGAGGTTGACCACCACCGAAACCACCTGCGTTCATCACTCCTCCATCCGCATCGAGAGGCCGCCCGCGCGAACGGGGGCCAAGTACAGGCACCGAAGACACCAGGCGCACAGATCGCGGGCGCCCAACCACCAGGCGCGGCGTCGGTTCGAAAGACAGCCCCCTCGGCGCAGCGCCAGGTGAGGCTACAGGACGACCGCCCAGAACGTCACTCGCTCTGCGCAAGAAGTGACGCAGGGAGGGGAGGAGAAGCTCCGCCTCCTGAGAGGACGCCGACATTGCCGGCGAGGCTTCCTGGCTCGAAGGCGGGGAAGCCCTCGCCCACCAGCCGGGTCCGACAAGGTGAGCACGCGTGGTTCCCCGCTCCGCACACCCCCTCCACCCGTACCCGCGCCGCGCCGCGCGGACCGCGCGCGCAGCGACCCGTGCGAGCGACCGCACGCAGGTCCGGGCTCCGTGGCTGGAGCGGCGCGGGTGCGCGTGGGTGCCGCCGAGCTGTGCAGGACGCGCGGAAGGTCCTGCTCATGGAGAGCTGTGAGTGACGGTCGCCTTGTGCTCCACTGGGACACGTGTCGTTGCCTTCTGTTTCGTCTGCGCTCGAAGAGCGCGTCGCACGTGCGCTGTCCATCGGTACCGGTCTGCCTGCTCCCGAAGGGGAAGCTGCGACCGCCGGAAACGAGGCCGCCGCGTCGTCCCTGGTACGCTGGATCGACCTCATCGCCTCGTGGAACGCGCGCATCGATCTGACGGCTGCGCGCACCGACGACGAGCTGGTGGATCTGATGGTGGCCGATGCGCTGGTGATCGCCGCGCACGTGCCGCGGGGTGCGCGGGTGGTGGACGTGGGGACGGGCGCCGGGGCTCCGGGGCTCGCGCTCGCGCTGCTGCGTCCGGACCTCGCGCTCACCCTGGTGGAGCCGCTCCAGAAGCGGGTGTCGTTCCTGCGCAATACCATCGGCGCGCTCCTCCAGTCGGAGGCGCTTGGCGCCGGAGGGCGGGCGCGGGCGCCGTTCGTGGAGCGGGGTCGCGGCGAGGAGCTGGCGCGCCGCAGGCCGGCGTTCGACGTGGCGGTGTCGCGCGCGACGCTCGCACCGGCGCGTTGGCTGGAGATGGGGGCGGCGCTCACCGCCGGGGCCGCAGCCCCCGAGGTGTGGGTGCTGCTCGCGAAGGAGGAGCCGCCCGTCCTGCCGGGGTGGGAGGTCGAGGCAGACCTGCGCTACCGGTGGCCGCTCACCAGCGCCGAGCGCCGCGCCGTGCGGTACCTGCGGCAAGCGCCCGGGTCCACGGCGTCTCCGCCGACCGTCCCTGAAGTGACCTGACGCGAGCTGACCTGACGCGATCCGGGCCGGCCGAGCGCTCCTGAATTGCTCAGGCCGGATCGGGTACGCCCTTCGCAAGGACCCCTGGAGGTGACACCGGCGCGCAGTGGCCAGGAGCGGCCACGAGACGCCGTTCAAAAAGGGTTCAGGGAGGCAGTATGAACATGAAGCACATCGGCGTGCCTGCGAGCATCATCCTGGCCAGCAGCGCGCTCACTGGCTGCAGCGCAGTCAAGGGCATCTTCAAGGCAGGCGTGTGGTCGGGCGTGATCGTGGTGGTGCTCCTGCTGATGGTGGTCGGCGGCGCGTTCAGCATGTTCCGGGGCCGGAGCCGCTGAGCCCTCCTCCGTGCGGGAGGTGGGGGAACTGACAGGGTTCGAGGCGGCAGTACCGAGACGGGCGGGCGCCGCTGGACGGCTGACACGTCCTGGCGGGAGTCTTCCAGGAGACCGCCGTCCTCGGGCGCCTGGACGCGCTCGCACCGTGGTAGCGTGCAAGCCGGCTCGGTCCGAGACATCGAGCGCCCAAGGTGGCCATGAGTGTGGATTTCCAACGGCTCGATCCCTGGCCCGGAAAGCTTGAGGTCCCCGAGGTGCAGCAGCACAAGGGGGCGCTCATTCGCAAGGCTCAGGCGGCACGGACCGCGGGTTACGAAGCCGTCGCGCGGACTGGCTTCCGCGGCGCGCTCTACTGGGAGCGGTGGCTGCTGACGAAGGAGCCAGGGCAGTCGGAGGAGGCGCGGGTGGTCTCCGCACTGGAGCTGTCGCGCGAGGCGGGTGACTGGAAGGAAGGGGATCTGGTCCTCGTCCACGTAGACCGGTCGCCCGTCCTGCAGAGGCTTCCTTTTGTGGAGCACTGGCGCGCGCTCGTGGCGGAGAACCTGCCCGAGCAGGTCGCGCACGAGCAGGAGCTGGAGACCGCGTTCCAGGAGTTCAAGCGGCAGCCCTCCGAGGAGACGGTGCTCAAGGTGCGGGAGACGGCCGACCGGATCGCGGAGATCGGGTCGCCCATCGCTGTTCACACCATCCTCGCGCGGGTCGACGCGGAACTCGGGGCGCTGGAGGACGCGGAAGAGCACCTCACGGCGCTGCTGGTGTGCCGACCGCTGTGGGTGCCGTACGCGGTGCAGCTTGCGGAACATCAGTCGCGGCGCGACATCAAACGTGCATTCGCGACCATCGAGGCGGGCCGGCACCTCTTCGGACCGAACTTCTGGCTGCCGCTCTAAACGTCTGGGCGGCGGGCGGCGTGCAGCGGGCTGTGCAGCGTGCAGAGTCAGGGAGAGCCCGCTTTTCACCCGAGTGACCGGATCCCTCTTCAGAGATCGACAGCGCTCCATAAACTGGAGGTTCTGGAGAGGTCATCATGCCCTCGATCGACGCTTTCATTGCCACGTACCACGGTCGTATCCTAGAGCGCTGGACGGACGCAGCGGGACGGGGGGCATCGGCGCGCGGCCTCACCAGGCTAGAGCTGCGGAACATCATGCCTCGCTACCTCTCCGCGCTCGGAGCCGTCGGAGAGGAGGAGAGCCCCGGGCTCGAGTTGATCGAGGCCCACTTCTCTTCACGCCTCCGACAGGGGTTCGAGCTCGGCGAGATCACCAGCGAGTTCTCGCTCCTCGGCCGCTGCGTCCTGCAGACGTGGTTCGAGGCGCCAGAGGAGATGCGGCCCGACTTCACGGCACTGGAGAGGATCCTCGCCGCGCTCCAGAGCGCCTCCGCCTTCGTCACGGAGATGTTCAACCGGCACCAGCTCGAGGACGCGCAGGAGGAGAAGCGCCACCTGCGGCTCGTCCGGAGCGTCTTCGATCAAGTGGAAGCGAGGGCTGCAGGCGAGCCAAGGACGTTCTCGGAGTGCCTGCACGCCGCCGTGGGCGTGGTCATGGCTGCCATGGGCGCCCATGCCGCGGCGGTGCTCCTGTACGAACCCACGAGAGAGGAGCTCGTCACCATGGCAGCCGCTGGCCTGGCCAACCAAGGGCTGGCGCGCCATGTCCGGGCATTGAAGCTGTCCTCGTTCGTGGGCCACTTCGCGCGCCACGAAGAAGCGACGACGCTCGAGGACATCGCCACGACGCAGCTCGACGTGCCCCAGGAGCTCCGCCATAGCGGCATCCACTCCTTGCTCGGGGTCCGCATGCCACCCCACCATGCCCTCCTCGGCGTGGTGCTCATCGGGATCCGTGAGCAGCGCTCGTTCACCGCGCGCGAGACGAGGCGCATCGAGGTGCTCGCCGAGGCCCTCGCGCTGTACATCGAGAACGCGCAGCTCAACGAGACGCTGGCACGGCAGATCGACGCGCTGCGCGAGGAGCAGCGGCTGCGCGACGTCTTCGTGTCGCTGATCGCTCACGATCTGCGGGGGCCCATCTCGGCCGCGCGGCTGGCGGCTCAGTTGATGGACATGCAGGCGGACCACGCCCTCAGCCCCGAGGATCTGCGCCGCAGGGTGGCGATGGTGGTGCGCAACCTGGACCGCAGTGAGCGGATGATCCGGGATCTGCTCGATACGCAGCGGCTCCAGGCCGGGCAATTGCTCCCGATCGTGCGGCAACCCTGCGACCTGACGCTCATCGCGCGGGAGGTCGTGGACGATCTCGCCCAGCAGCACCACGACCGCCTCACCCTGGTGGAGCATGGGCCGGTCGCAGGTCTGTGGGGCGAGGATGAGCTGCGGCGGGCGATCTGGAACCTGACCATGAACGCGCTCAAGTACGGCTCGACGGTGGAGCGGGTGAGCGTCGAGATCCGGCTCAGCGCCGCGACCGCGGAGGTGGCGGTGCACAACGCGGGGGTCGCCATTCCACCCGCGGAACAGGCGAGGTTGTTCAAGCCCTTCAACCGCGCGCACGAAGGCGGCACGGTGCACGGCTGGGGGCTCGGCCTCGCGGTCGTCGACGGTGTCGCCGCAGCGCACGGAGGAAATGTCACGGTGGACAGCGCTCCCGAGCGCGGCACCACGTTCACCCTGCGGCTCCCCGTGATCACCGACGCCGCGTCCGCGTGAGCGTATGAGCGCATGAGCGCGTGAGCGCGTGAGCGGTCACCCCAGGGCGCCGCTCACGTCGGGCACGCTCGGCCCGGGGCGCCACGCACCTTGACGAGCGCACCTTGCCGGGCTCCCATCCCCCGAAGTCCATGTCCCAGGAACCGTCTCCCAGGCTCCGCCTCGCCTGCGGTCTGGCCAAGCTCGCCGCGATTCCGCTGGGGCTCGTCGGCACCGGCATCTCCCTCATGGCCGCCGTCGGGTCGATGACCGGGAGCATCTATGCGCGCCTGGGCGCGGCCCTCGTCGGGACCATCATCGTCCCGCTCGCCATCGCCGACAGGTTGCTCCCCAAGGACGATCCCCGGCGCGCGCGGGGCATCGTGACCGACGTGTTCGCGGTGGGGCTGCTGGGCTTCGCGTTCGTGTTCACGGCGGCGGGGAACAAGGCCACGAGGCCGCTCCTGATCGCGGAGGGGGACCGGCTGGTGCGCGCCGGGTGGACCAACCTGGCGCGCGTGGCCTACGTGCTGGCCAGCGCGCAGGTGACCTGGCCCGAGATCGCGCCAGAAGCACAGACCACGGCGGGGGCGGCAGGCACGGGGGACAAGGCCACGGCGCCGGTCGATGCCGCTGCCGGAACGAGCACGAGCAGCGCGGGCACGGCCGCCGTGTCCGATGCAGGGGTGACGGACGCGGGGGTGACGGACGCGGCAGCCGTGGACGCGGCAAACGCGGCAGACGCGGCAGACGCGGCGGTCCCGGCAGATGCGGGGGCAGTTCCCGTGGAGCGGACGCCGGCGGAGCTGTTCCAGAAGCTCTCGCCTGCGGTGGTGACCATCTTCGTCCTCGGCGCGGAGGGGCAGCGCACCGGCAGCGGCACCGGCTTCTTCATCGATCGCGAGGGGACGCTCGTCACGAACCACCACGTGATCAAGGAGGCGCGTCGGCTGCGCCTCAAGCTGAAGAGCGGCGCGACGTACGAGCAGGTGGACCTGCTCTCCGACATCGCAGAGTCCGACCTGGCCCTGCTCCGGGTGGACCTCGCGAAGCCCTCGAACGACGCGGGGGCGCCGGAGGCCCCGGAGCCGCTCCCCCTCGGCGACTCCGAGAAGGTGGTGGTCGGCGAGCACGCGGTGTCCATCGGCAACCCCCTGGGGCTGGAGCACACCCTGACCGACGGGCTGATCTCGTCGCGGCGTGTCTACGAGGGGCGCCCCTGGATCCAGATGTCGGTGCCGATCTCGCCCGGCAACTCGGGGGGGCCCGTGTTCAACATGCGCGGGGAGGTGATCGGGATCAGCACCGCCACCCTGAGCGGGCCCTTCTCGCCCGCCCAGAACCTGAACCTGGCCATCCCGGTCAACGAGCTGAAGCGACATATCCTGCCGACCTACCCGCAGCGGCGGCGCTTCGGCGATGAGGGGGCTTCCCCCACCCAGTGGTGAGTCTTTGCGTTCCAAGATCGTCCTCGGGCTCCTCCTCTCTCTGTTCCTCGGCTTCGGCGTGCTGCTCGCGGTGCGCCCGCGCACCCAGCACACCGCGCCCGCCACGGTGCGCGCAGGGGCGGCATCCGGCGCAGGGGCGACGCCCGATGGGGTGTCGACCTCGGCCGCAGCGGACGGCGCTGCCGGAGGGCCTGCCGATGCCGGCAGCGCCAGCGCAAACGTGGGAGACGCGGGCGGCGCGGCAGACGCGGGCCCGGTCCCCCCGGGGGACGCCGGGGCCGATGCAGGGACCCGTCAGCGGCTGCTCGATCGGGGCCTGCGGGTCACCGCCCTCGGCTGGCATCTCCTGGCGCCGGCGCTGCTCGAAAATGACGGGCTCGTGCCTGGCGACGGGAGCGGCTTCTCGAAGGCCGGGCTCGACGTGCGGCTCGCGGCGGTGAGCGACATGGTGAGCGTCGAGAAGGCGCTCGCCCGCGGCGGGGCTGACGAGGCCGGAGCCGACGTGGCGCTCGCGCCGCTGCCGGCGTTCGTCGCCTCGTACGAGCGCCTGCGCGCGCTCAGCCCGGAGGTGTTCTTCGTGGTGGGCTTCTCGCGGGGCCGGGAGACGCTGGCGTCGCGGAAGGACGCGCTCCCCGAGAAGGGCGAGGTGAAGCTCGCGGGCGTCGCCGGCGATCCCGCGACGTTCCTCGCCCTCTTCACGCTGGATACGGCCGGCGTGCGCCCGGGCGAGGTGCGGCTCGTTCCTCCCGCGGCGGCCGAGGAGGCCGATGGCGCGCCGCTCGCGGCCGTGGCGCGTGGCGCGCTCCCGAGCGGGATGCGGCCGCTCCTGACCAGCGCCGACACGCCTTCGCTCATCCCCCACGTCGCCATCGCGCCGCGCGGCTTCATCGAGGGACACCCGGATGCGGTGGCCGCACTGGCGCGCGGCTGGCTCGCGGGCACGCGCAAGCTCGCGGCGGATCCGCCCGCCGGAGCGCGCCGGGTGGCGACCGCGGCGAACTCCTCGGATCCGCTGGCGTTCGTGGAGCAGCTCGGCGAGCTCGGGCCGGCATCGCTCACGGACAACGCGCGCATGGCAGGGCTGTCGGGCCGCGGACCGCTCACCCTCGAAGCGCTCTTCCAGCGGTCCTGGGCCCTGTGGCGCGGGGTGGGCGCGCTCGCCACGCCGGCGCCCGAGCCCTCCCCGGTGAACACGCGCGTGATCTCGGCGCTGGCGCTCGCCGAGGCGGGCTCCCGCGAACCACGCGAACCACGCGAACCACGCGAACCACCCACCGAGGCGGCATTCCGGGCCCCCGAGGGGTGGGAGAAGGCCCGCCCACTCATCGTGCACCGCCAGGAGAAGCTCGACGAGGACGCGCTCATCGCCACGGCGGGCATCATGGCCGCGACCTTCGATCGCGCCGTCCTGCGGATCGCGGTCCTGCGTGGCCCCGCGGTGGACGCGGCGCGCACGAAGCAGGTGGTGGAGGCGGTCCTCGGCCGCTTCGGGCTCCCGGCGAGCCGGGTGGTCGCCGCCTCCCGGCCGACCGGCAAGGGCGCCGCTGTGATCGAGATCCTGGGCTCTCCGTGACTCCCGGCTGCGCGCAAGCGGACGGTCAGGTTCTGTCCACGTGCGCGCGGATGGCGCATGTGAGGATTGAACGCCGCTCCTGAGGCGCATCTGTCGCACCCTGCACCCCCTGCGCAGCGCGTCATCAGGCCCTGATGCTGGCGATTTGCAGCCAGTGCTCGCTGGTCCGACCTTTGCCGTGGAGAGAGGCGATGATCGCCCCCTCCGACCCGCTCAGGCCTCCGCCGAGCCCCCCGTCGACCACCCGCACAGCGCGCCAGCAGGCAGCGTTGCAGGGCGGTCTGCGGGCCACCGCCACCGAGATCACCCTGGGCTCAGGACCACCGAGCACCCGTCGCAGCACGCCCCCTTCCACGCGCTACGCCTTCCTGCAGGAGCGCCGGACGGTACGCTCCGAGGTCCGCCTGACGGCAGCCGCGGTGGCCGACCCGATGGCGGTCACCATCCCGGCGCCCTCCACGACGGCCGTGGTCCCTGGAGCGCACGTCGAGCCCGTGCCCGAGCTGGCGCCGGGGCGGCTCCTGGCCGGGCGCTACCAGATGCTCGAGCGGCTCGGAGAGGGTGGGATGGGCGTGGTCTGGCGGGCCCGGAGCCTCGGCCTGGACATGGAGGTCGCGATCAAGGTCATCCACCCCGCGGCGCGCATCCCCAATGCCCGGGAGCGCTTGCTGCGCGAGGCCCGGGTGGCGGCGCGGGTGGTGCATCCGGCCGCGGCGCGGGTGCTCGACTTCGGCGTCGCCGAGGGCGAGATCCCGTTCCTGGTCATGGAGCACATCCAGGGTCGCGCCCTGAGCACCTTGCTCCGCGAAGACGGTCCGCTGTCGCCGGTCGCCGCGGTGAGGCTCCTCCTGCCAGTGCTCGGCGCGCTCGACGAAGCGCACCGCCACGGGATCGTCCACCGCGATGTGAAACCGGGAAACATCCTGCTCGCGGAGGAGCGGGGCCGGGTGATGCCCAAGCTCATCGACTTCGGCATCGCCGGCCTGTCGCCGAGCCCCTGGGCGAGCAAGCTCGCCTTCTACCCGCCGCTCTACGGCACCCCGCGCACCATGGCCCCGGAGCAGGCGCGCGGCGGCTCTGACGCGGACCCACGGGTGGACATCTGGGGGGCTTGCCTGGTGCTGCACCAGGCGCTGGGCGGTGCGCCGGCAGACATCGGCCGCGACGGCGCGGAGCACGAGCGCCTCGGCCGTCCTGCCGTCCTGGCGACGGAACCCGAGCTCTGGGCCATCCTGGCAAGGGGGCTGGAGATTTCGCCCGCCAACCGGTGGCCCACGGCGCGCGCCCTCGGGGCCTCGCTGGCCCGCTGGGGTCTGGTCCGCGGCATCACAGCCGACAGCGCAGGAAGCGCTCTCACGGAGGCATGGATCGATGGATGACAGGCCGAGCTTGCGCGCGCGACGGGGCAGCGGCATGTCAGCCGCGATGACGCGCCCCCGCGCGGAAGTGAAAGTGACGGTGGCCGGTCTGACGGACCGGGGGCTCGTGCGCTCCTCCAACGAGGATGCATTCTTCTTCGCCCACCTCGGGACCGGAGAGCAGTGGCAGCACGCCGACCCGGTCACCTGGCGCCTCGGAGAGCGCGGCGTCCTGCTCGCGGTCTCCGACGGGATGGGCGGCGCGAACGCGGGCGAGGTGGCGAGCGCGCTGTCGCTCGAGAAGCTCCTCGAAGGCATGCGCGGCCGCGGGCGCCCCCGGGAGAACGACGCCGACCGGCTGCGGCGCACCATCGAACAGGCGAGCCGCCAGGTTCGCCGCGCCGCCGCGCGCCCCGGGCGCGAGGGCATGGGGGCCACGCTCACGGCGGTGTACCTGCGCGGGTCCACCGCGACCATCGCCGAGATCGGTGACTCGCGCGCCTACCTCATCCGCCGGGGCCACATCTTCCAGGTGACGCGCGACCAGAGCTACGTGCAGCTCCTCGTCGACGCCGGCCTGATGACCCAGGAGGAGGCGGAGCGCTCACCGCGCCGCAACATCGTCCTGCAGGCCATGGGTCAGGACACCGACGTCATCGTGGCCCTCGGGCGCCTCGACCTCCGCCGCGGCGACCGGCTCCTGCTCTGCACCGACGGCCTCTCGGGGCTGCTCGACGACAAGCAGATCCTCCAGTACGCCGGGGCGCCGACGCGCGTCGAGCGCGCCTGCGCCGACCTCGTGGAGCTCGCCAAGGATGCCGGCGGTGACGACAACATCACCGTCCTCCTCGCCGAGACCGACGGCCCTGGCTTGCGCACGGCGACCGCTGGCGACACCGCGGAAGCCACGATCAAGACGGTGCAGGAATACAAGCCCTGACCTGACGGCCGCCGAGATCGCGCGCGCCGGGCTCGCCAGGGTCGCGCGTTCGCCGCGGTTGCCGCGGTCGCCGCGCTGGCCGAGGCCCACGCCGTCAGCGCGTGACTGGCCTCCGCTGCACCCCGGGGTTCCTGGGCCTTCGCCGGGAGGGTCCGTGGTAGCTTGGACGGCTGCGGAGGTATCGACATGCGCATCGCGAGCGCTCTTGCTCTTTCCTGGACCTGCATCCTTGCCGTCGGCGTGTATGCCTGCGGCTCCGGCGACAACCCTGGCGGTGAGGGTGCTGGCAACGGCCAGGGCGGCATCGCAGGCGCAGGGGGAGAAGGTGGAGATGGCTCGCTCTTCGAGGACCACGGCCAGCTCCTCTCGATCGCCATCGACCCCCCGACGGCCATCGTGGAGGTGCTGAACGGCGCCGCCGACCCGCGCGACTTCAACGCGATGGGCACCTTCCAGGACGGCACCGTCGCGGAGGTCACGGCCACCTGGTCCATCGATCGCCCGGTGCTCGGCCTCGTCGACGGACAGGGCTCCTTCGCGGCGAGCGGCACCCTCGGCGGCGTCGGCGTGCTCACGGCGAAGGTGAACGACCTGACCGCCACTGGCGAGGTCACCGTCAACCTCCGCCTCCTGCAGAACCCCGGCAACCTCTCCACCGAGGACCTGGAGGCCTTCGACACCCCCGATGGAAACCCCTCGGGCACGCTGCTCTACCCCTACGACAAGACGGTGTTCGCGCGCGGCCTGCTCCCGCCGGAGGTGATGTGGAACGGCGGCGCGGTGGGCGACGGTTACCGGATCCACATCCAGGAAGGCCACTTCGAGGCGACCATCTACACCAAGGCCGAGCCGCCGAGCGCCTTCGTGATGAGCAACGACTTCTGGTCGCAGCTCACCGAGACCAACGCTGGCGAGGACGTGCAGATCGCGGTCTCCCGCCTCTCCGGCGGTCAGGCCCACGCGCCCATGACCTCCACCTGGAAGATCGCGCAGGGCAGCCTGCGCGGCACCATCTACTACTGGGCCGTCAACACCGGGCAGCTCATGAAGATCACGCCGGGCGTCTCGGAGCCGCAGCTCGTCTTCGACCCGGGCCCCGTCGACCAGCTCGGCACCCCGGCGCCCGCGAACTACGACGGCACCGTCCCCCCCTGGAGCGGCGGCACCGCCGGCAAGCGCTGCGTCGCTTGCCACACCGTGAGCAAGGACGGCAGCACCCTCGCGGCGCTCTTCGAGCGCAAGTCCATGACCCAGAGCCCCTTCGGCACCATCGACCTCACCTCACCCAACCCTGGCGTGGTGCAGATGTCGCCCTACGACTCGAACGCCATCTTCCTGGCGCTCACGCCCGACGGGAAGCAGGTGGTCCGCAACGACGTGAACATGACCCTGCGGCTCGTCGACGCGGCCAGCGGGACGCAGCTCCCGAGCGCGCTCGACGCCCTGATCGGCAGCGCTGCGGACCCCGCCTTCTCGCACGACGGCAAGCTCCTCGCGTTCTCCAGCAACATCACCGGCGCCTACCCGGTCGAGTTCTGGCGCGCCGACCTCGACATCTTCGACTTCGATCAGAGCACGCTCACCTTCACCAACCAGCGCCAGATCAGGGCGGGCGGCAACGAGGCCATCGCCTTCCCGAGCTTCACCCCGGACTCGAAGCAGGTGGTCTACCAGAAGGGCAACTACAGCCGCGCCAAGTACGGCAACGGCGAGTGGGGCCGCGACGACCTCTACCTCACCGACATCGACGGCGTCCTCGGCGAGCTCGCGCTCGACGCGGCCAACGGCGTGGGCATCGTTCCGGACACGAACCGCCAGATCAACTACCAGCCCACGGTGAACCCCATCTCGGTGGGCGGTTACACCTGGGTCGTGTTCGTGAGCCCGCGCGACTACGGCAATAAGATGGCCTCCCCGAACGGCAACCCCACCTACGAGAACCGGAAGCAGCTCTGGGTCGCCGCCATCGACGCCAACCCCCAGCCCGGACAGGACCCGAGCCACCCGGCCTTCTGGCTGCCGGGCCAGGACCTCACCACCACCAACATGAGCGGCTACTGGGCGCTTGCCCCCTGCTCGCAGGAAGGCACCGGGTGCTCGCAGGGCTTCGAGTGCTGCACTGGCTTCTGCCAGCCCAACGACGCGGGCGAGTACGTCTGCAGCGCGACGCCTGGCTCCTGCTCCCAGATCGGCGAGGCCTGCACCGCGAACAGCGACTGCTGCGACCCGAACGCGAGCTGCGTCGGCGGCTTCTGCGCGCTCGGCACTCCCCAGTGAACCCGTCCGCCGCGATCCGACCTCTCGTCGCGGCGGCGGTCACCACCGCGCTCGTCACCGCGGTGTCCTACGGAGCCCCGCGCGACTACGCGGGCACCGCCGTCGGCCTCGTCTTCCTCGCGGCCACCTGGTGGCTCGTCCTCCGCCGCGACGAGGCGGTCATCCGCGCCCACGGCCTCTCCCTCGGCGGCCTCCTCGAACCTGCGCCCCTCTCCGCGCGCCGCCTCGCCGCGGACGGCGCCCGCGCGCTCGCGTGGACCCTCCTCCTCGGCGCCATCATCTTCCCGGCCTTCTGGCTCGGCTACCGCCTCTGGTGGAGCCCCACCCGCCCCTTCCACTTCCGCCTCGCCGCCGAGCCGTTCGACGAGATCGTCGCGCAGCTCCTGGTCGTCGCCATCCCTGAAGAGGCCTTCTTCCGCGGCTACCTCCAGAGCGCCCTCGACCGCGCTTTCCCGCCCCGCCTGCGCGTGCTCGGCGCTGCCGTCGGGCCCGGCCTGCTCATCGCGGCCGTGATCTTCGCGATCGGTCACGTCCTCACCATCCGCCACCCGGCGCGGCTCGCGGTGTTCTTCCCGGCGCTCGTGTTTGGTTGGTTGCGCGCGCGCACGGGTGGTGTGGGCGCTCCGGCCCTCTTCCACGCCGCGTGCAATCTGCTCTCCGTGACCCTCGCGCGGGGCTATGGTCTAGCACCATGACCGCGACGTCACCTCCGCCGGCCGCGGGCGCCACGCGGCGGCGCGCTGCCCTGTTCGACATGGACCGCACCCTCATCCGCAGGGAGACCGCGAGCCTGTACGTGCGCTACCAGCGCGACAGGGGCGAGGCCTCGCTCATGGACCTCGTGAGGACGCTCTACTGGGTCGGCCAGTACACCCTCGGCCTGCTCGACGCCGAGCGCATGGGCGAGCGCGCGCTCCTCACCTTGCGCGGCACCCCCGAGGCCCGCCTGATCGCGCGCTGCGACGACTGGTTCCCGCGCTACGTGGAGCAGCACATCAGCCCCGAGGGCCGCGCCGCCGTGCGCCGCCACCAGGAGGCCGGCGACGTGTGCGCCATCGTCACCGCCGCGACCTCGTACACCACCTTGCCCCTGGCGCGCCTGCTCGACATCCCGCTCGTGGTCTCCACCGTCCTCGAAGTGGACGCGCAGGGCCACTTCACGGGCCGCCCCGTGCGCCCTCTCTGCTACGGCGAGGGCAAGGTCACGCGCGCGCGCGCCCTCGCCGAGGCGCAGGGCTTCCGCCTCGAAGACGCCACCTTCTACAGCGACAGCATCAGCGACCTCCCTCTCCTCTCCCGCGTGGGCGAGCCGGTCGCCGTCAACCCCGACCCCCGCTTGCGCCGCGAGGCCGAGCGCCGCGGCTGGCGCATCCTCCGCTGGTGATCCTCCGCCCGGGATCGAGGTGCCTCTCACCCCCATGGCCGGTGACGGTGCCCGCCTCCGGAGGCGACGCACCTCAGGGGCGCGCGAGCGGCGGGATGTCGAGCAGGAGGTAAGCGTTGATCACCCGGTCGTGCACCCAGCCCGTCTCCTCCCCGCGGCTGCGCAGCATCAGCCCGAGGTCGAAGCGCACCGATGGCGACATCATCCGGCCGAGCCCGATCTGCAGGCGGTTCTGGTTCAGCCCGAGCCCTGACAGGTCGACGAGCGCCTCGTTCCACACGAACGGGATCCATGTCGCTCCCTTCGGCGCGTAGTTGACGCGGAGCTGGTTGCGGTAGCGGGTCCTCACCCCGCTCTCGCGGAACCGCACCTCGAACCGGTTCCTGTCGTTCCAGGTGAAGTCCCCGATCCGCCCGAACAGGTTGGGCTCCACCTCGAACCGCGCCTCCTGGTCGAAGGCCCCCGAGGCCAGGCGGTCGGCGTAGATCGTCCCGTGCACCCCGACGAACAGGAAGTCGGACAGGTAGAACAGCGGACCCGTCCTGAAGAAGCTCTGCGCGAGCCCCTCCGAGCGCCCGTTCACGCGGACATCGGTGACGGTGCGGAGATCGATCCGCGGGAACGTCGGGGAGGCAGCGCGCAGCAGGGGCGAGCGCGTCTCCAGCCACAGCCACACCTCGTGGTCGGCGCGCGCACGCGAGGTGAAGGTGAGAGGGACGGTGAGCGCCGCGAGGGCCAGGAGCGTGGCCGAGGAGCACGTCATCCTCTCCAGAAGCCACACTCCAGCGCCGCAGATCAATCGCCCAAAAAGGGACGAAGACCCCTGAAAAAGGGGCGAAATGTCCCGTGGCTGCGTCGCGTGTCAGCCACCCTGCTCCGCCGCGAGAAGCTTGAGTGTGTGGTCGAGCAGCCCCGGATCCAGCCGCTCACCGTGGCCCGGGATCACCATCCGCGGCTTGAACCGGTGCAGGCTCCGGACGGAGTCGCCCCAGCGCGCCATGTCGGCGTCGCTCTTGTTGCCGATGCGCTCCCCCGCCGCCACCAGGCACCCGCCGAAGAGGATGCCGCGCTCCGGGAAGACCACCACCACGTTGTCCGGGGCGTGACCGGGCCCGGGGTAGTGCACCACCACCTGCTCCTCACCGAAGCGCAGGGTCAGCCCCTCCGCGGCCGGGAAAGGGTGGTCCGGGGCCACCGTGGGCTGCGCCTCGAACTCCGCGATCAGCGCCTTGTCGTCCAGGCTCTCGCGCAGCCACCTGCGCCCCGCGTCCCCGCGCTCGGCGAGCATCTTCAGGGTGAGGTCGGCGCCGTACACGGGGATGCCGCGCTCCACGAGCGCCCCGTTGCCGCCCACCCGGTCGATGTGGAAGTGGGTGCTGATCGCCACGATGCGTCGCTTGCCGTGGTGCCCATCGATCCAGGCGAGGACGCGCCGCATCGCGTCCACCGTGTACGTGGGGTCGCAGAGCACGAGGTCCCCGTTCGCCATCTCCACGAGCAGCGCGTTGGCGGCCCAGGGGTGGGCGTGGGTGATCAGGTGCACGCCCGGACCGAGCTCGCGGAGGACGAGATCCTCGGCGAGCTTCACCTCGGCGAGCCCCTCGGTCGAGGTGGGCCACGGCGTCGCGGTTCTGGCATCCGCTGGTGCGGCCTTGGCCGGATGCGCAGCGCGCGCCTCCGCGCTGAGGACGGGCTCACCCCCACCGCACGCGGTCGCCGCGAGCACCAGCGGGAGGAGGCAAGCGAGGTGGCGCCGACGGAGAAGCATGCAGCGCCCATAGCACGGCAGTCCCGGGATCGTGCCCTGCCGCGCCGCGCCCGCCCCCTCGGGATCGTACCCTGCTGCGGCGCGCCGCGTTTGCCGCCCCGGGATCAGCGCCCGTCGCTCAAGATCCGCCCGCGAGTGCTCGCACCAGGCGGTCCAGGAACTCCTGCCCCTCGTACAGCGCCGTCACCCCGAGGCGCTCATCCTTGCCGTGCGCCCGCACGTCGTCGATGTCCGAGAACAGGCCCGAGACGCCGTACATCGGGATCCCCGCCCGCCGCAGGTAGAGGCTGTCGGTCGCCCCGGTGCCCATGATGGGCACCACCGGCACGCCGGGCCAGAGCGCGCCCGTGATCTGCTCGATGGGCGCCATCACCGTTCTCGTGAGCGGCGAGGGAGGGCTCGGCTGCGGCGCCGTGAGGGGCGCGATGCTCACCTCGGCGTCGGCCACCACCTGCGCCAGCGTGCGCTGCACGTCCGCAGACGACTCTTGCGGGAGGATGCGGCAGTTCACCACGGCGCGCGCGGTCTGCGGCAGCGCGTTCTCCGCGTGCCCGCCCGAGAGCTGGGTCGCCACGCAGGTGGTGCGGAGCAGCGCGTTGTAATAGGCGGAGGTGGAGAGCTGGGCGAGGGCGGCGGGGTCCGGCGGCGTCGCGGCCGCGGCCTTCATCGCGGCGGCCATGGGCCCCTTCTCGATGGACGCCATCCTGCCGAAGTAGCCCCGCGTCACCTCGTTCAGGTTCACCGGGAAGTCGAACTTCCCGAGCCGGTCGAGCGCCGCGGCGAGCCGGTAGATGGCGTTGTCCTTGACCGGCAGCGCGCTGTGCCCGCCCTTGTTGTGCGCCTCCAGCGCGAAGCTCTGGAACACCTTCTCGCTGGCCTGCACCCCGTTGAACAGCCGCTTGCCCTGGCGGAACCGGCCTCCCGCGCCCTCGTTGAGCCCGAGCTCGGCGTCGACGAGCGCCCGGTGGTTCGCGAGCAGCCACGCGACCCCGTTCTGCTGACCTCCCTCCTCGTCGGCGGTGAGGGCCACGATGATGTCCCGCTCCGGGGTGAACCCCTCCTGCTTCGCGCGCACCAGGGTGGCGACGAAGATCGCCGCCATCGCCTTGTCGTCGGAGGTCCCCCGCCCGTAGAAGAACCCGTCCTTCTCGGTGAGCTTGAAGGGGTCCAGATCGGGCGACCAGTCCTTCTGCAGCGCCTCGACCACGTCGAGGTGGGCGAGCAGGAGCAGCGGCTTCTTCCCCCCGCGCCCCCGCAGCCGCGCCACCAGGTTCCCCTTGCGCGGGTTGTCCGGGTGCACCAGCACCTGCACGTCCTGCGCGGGCAGCCCTGCCGCGGTGAGCCGCGCCGCCATCGCCTGTGCCGCCACGGTGGTGCTCCCCCGCGCCTCCGTGGTGTCGATCGCGATGAGCTGCGCATAGATTTCCCGGAGCGCCGCCTGCCGCTCTGCAGGCGTGGAGCGCGTGGAGCGCGTGGAGCGCGCACGGATCGGCGCCGCTACCGGCGCCGGTCGAGGAGCGCGCGCGGGCTGCGCCGCAGGGTCGCTCGTCGCGCACGACAGCGACACCAGGAAGGCGAGCGCGCTCGCCACGACGGGCAGGGCCCTCCGGGCTCGCGGCTGAAAAAGGTCGAGCCCGTGGCTCTGGGTGCGCCGGCGCATGCCTCATGGTACTGCGCAGCGCCCCTGCCGGGAGCCGCCTTCATGACCACGCGCCGCGCCTTCTCCGTCGCCATCTATCCCCGCCACCAGGGCCGCGTCCTCCTCATTCACCACCGCCGCCTGGGCATCTGGCTTCCCCCGGGCGGCGAGCTGTTGCCTGGCGAGACCCCCCTCGAAGCTGCGCGCCGCGAGCTGCTGGAGGAGACGGGCCTCGAAGGCCGCTTCCCCGTGCTCAGCGACATCGACGGCACCCCTGCGGGCCTCATCGGCTACGAGGAGCACCTCGCGGGGAGCAAAGGCTTCCACCTGAACTTCGTGTTCGTGGCCGACGTCGACACCGACGCCGTGACGCCCAACGACGAGTTCGAACACTTCCGCTGGGTGGACAGCTTCGACGACATCGGCGGCCCCCCGAACGTCGCGCAGCTCGGCCGCATCGCCCTCGCCGCGCGCGGCTGAGAGCCTGTCCCAGCAGCATTGCCGGCCCCCATGACCGACCCTCCCTTCCTCGCGCACCGTGGCTGCAAGCTCGCCTACGGCATCCGCGGCGAGGGCCCTCCGGTCCTGCTGATCCAGGGCGTGGCCGTGCGCGGCGACGCCTGGCTCCCCCAGGTGGACGCGCTGGCCGAGCGGCACCGCTGCCTCTGGTTCGACAACCGCGGCATGGCCCGCAGCCAGCCCCTCGGCGCGCAGCTCACGGTCGCGCAGATGGCCGAGGACGCGCTGGCGCTGATGGATGCCCAGGGGTTCCGCGCCGCGCACGTCGTCGGCCACTCGCTCGGCGGCCTCGTCGCCCAGCACCTCGCCCTCACCGCGCGCGAACGCGTCCGGAGCCTGTCTCTGCTCTGCACCTTCGCGCGCGGCCGCGACGTCACCCTGCCCGCGCCGCGGGCCATGTGGCTCGGCCTGCGCACGCGCCTCGGCAGCCGGCGCATGCGTCGCCGCGCCTTCCTGGAGATCGTCATGCCCCCCGACGTCCTGGCGACGGGCGACGTGGACGCCCTCGCCGAGCGCCTCGCCGCGCGCTTCGGCCATGACCTGGCCGACCCCCCGCCGGTGGCCACGAAGCAGATGGCCGCCATGCACCGCTACGACGCCACGCCGCGCCTCGGCGAGCTCGCCGGCGTACCCACCCTCGTGGTGAGCGCCCTCCACGATCCCATCGCCCCTCCCAGGCTCGGCCGCGCCCTCGCGGCTGGCATCCCTGGCGCGCGTTACGTGCAGATCGACGACGCCTCGCACGGCGTCCCCTTGCAATGTGCCGACCGCATCAACGCCCTGTTGCTCGACCACTTCGCAGAGGTCCCGCCCGCGCCCTGACCCCGCCTCCACCCCCTCCTCTCCGCCGCTCTATCCTCTCCGACGCCCATTGCTGGCGTCGACGCGCGCTGGTACCCCCGCCAGATGGCCCGCCTTCCGCTGCCGAGCGCCCTCCTCTCCAGCCTCCTCGCGACCACCCTCGCCCTCGCCGGCTGCGGCGACGCCACCTCCCCGGATCCCGAGCCCGCCCCCGAGGAACAGCACCCCGTCGCCTCCGCGGGCCCCCACCCCGTCGGCCGCACCACCGTCACCCTCGACGACACCGCGCGCACCCGCAGCCTCCGGGTGGAGATCTGGTACCCCGCCGCCGAGAGCGCCCGCGCCGCGGCGGACACCGGCCATCCCCTCGAAGACTTCGCCGCCCCTGGCGACGAGCGCACCCAGCTCGCCGACCTCGTCGCCGCCGCCCCCGATCCCGGCACCACCCGCCGCGTCCATGCGGCCCTCGACGCTCCCCTCGCCGAGGGTGGCAGCTTCCCCGTGGTCGCCTTCTCCCACTGCTACAACTGCACCCGCTTCTCCATCGCCACCGTCGCCGAGCGCCTCGCCAGCCACGGCGTCGCCGTGGTCGCCCCCGACCATGCGGGCGGCACCCTCTTCGACGAGCTTGCGGGCAACGCCGCGCCCCTCGGCACCGAGTTCCTCGCCGTCCGCGCCGCCGACATGATCTTCACCCTCGATCGCGTCCTCGACCCCGCGGCCACCGAGCTGCCCGACGCCCTCCGCGGCCACCTCGACCCCGAGCGCGTCGGCGTCTTCGGCCACAGCTTCGGCGGCGTCACCACCGGCGTCGTGCTCGCCGACGACCCCCGCCCTCGCGCTGGCCTCGCCCTCGCCGTCCCCATGGAGAACCCGCTCCTCCCCGGCGCGGCGATGGCCGACATCCACATCCCGGTCTTCTTCCTCCTCGCCACCGAGGACAACAGCATCACCGAGATCGGCAACGACTACATCCGCCAGAACTTCGAGGCCGCCAGCCCGCCCGCCTGGAAGGCCGAGGTCAAGGACGCTGGCCACTGGTCCTTCACCGACATCTGCGGCCTCGTCGAGGGCTTCAGCGCGGGCTGCACCGAGGATGTCCGCCAGACCGACCGCGAGCCCTTCACCTACCTCGACATCGTCGCTGCGCGCGGCATCGCCGCCGCCTACACCACGGCCTTCTTCCTCGCCACGCTCACCGACGACGCCTCTGCCCGCGCGTACCTCGACGCCGGCCACCCCGCCGACACCGTCGACCTCGCCACCCGCAAGTGACGCCGTTCACGCAGACGGCTGTCGGCCCCTGCGCCGCCCCAGCGCCTCCTGCAGTGTCGCCCGCGTCTTCAACCCTCCCTGCCCGACCCCGCTCTCCGCGATGGCCCGCGCCATTGCCGGCTGCAGCCCTGTGAGCACCACCTCGGCCCCGAGGAGCCGCGCTGCCCGCGCCACCTTCACGAGGTGCGCGAGCGTCGCCACGTCGGCCCCCTCCACCCCGGTCAGATCGATCAGCGCCCGGTGCGCCCCGTCCTTCACGATCCGCGCGAGCAGGTCCTCCAGCAGCCCCCGCGCCCGCTCCTGATCGATCTCGCCCACCAGCGGCACGCACAGCTCTCCTTCGCCCACCGGCACCACGGGCATCCCCAGACGCCGGATGGTCTCCCGCTGCGACGCGACGAGCGCGAGTTGCGCCGCCAGCTCCTCGGCTGCGCGCACCTCCTCGGTCACGTCCCACTCCACCCCGAGCACCACATCGGCCTGCACGGGCTCCCCTGCCCCGCGCTCCACGCCTGCGAGGGGCACCAGGCACACGTCGAACACCCGCCCGACCAGCTCGAAGCGCCCCGACACCTCCTCGCACGCATACGCGCGCTCGATGGCCGCGCGCACCTCCGCGCTCCCGTGCAGCAGCTCCAGCGGCTGCCCGAGCAGCGCCTCGCCGTGGATGCCCCGATCGAGCAGCCCTCGCCCTTCCAGCAGGGTGAGCTTCCGCTGCGTATCGGCGGCCCAGATCACCATCGGCGCGCTCGCCAGGATGGACCGGAGAACCTGCTCGCTCTGCTGCGCCTTCCGCCGCTCGGTCACGTCGGTGATCGTCGTCAGCCGGAACCGCTGCCCTCCCGGGAGCGACACCCGCGCCGCCGTCGCCCGCACGTGCGACTTCTGCCCCTGCCGGTTCACCACGGGCGCCTCGCGGTCGGGCTCGGTGGCGCCTCCGATCACCCGCCGGTGCCACTCCATCCAGCGCTCCCGCTGCGCTTCCTGGATGATCATGGTGAAGGGCATCCCCAGCATCGCCTCGCGCGAAAACCCGTAGTGGTCGCTGTACGCGCGGTTCACGTAGCGGAAGCGCCCGCCCTCGTCGGAGCACGCGATCCCCACCGGCAGTGCATCGCCGATGGCCTGCAGCAGCGCGTGCGCCCGCGCCTCTGCGCGCTCCGCGTCGATGTCGCGCGCCGTCCCCAGGATCATCCCCCCCGCCGCGGCGAGCACCACCTCCCACGAGAACCACCGCGGCGCGGCTCCCCCGAAGCCCATCCGCGCCTCGAACGTCGCGGGCTCCCCTGGCTTGAGCCCCCGCAGCGTCGCCAGCACCGGCCCTTGCTCCTCCTGCGGCACCAGCGAGAGCAGCCCCTTCCCCACCAGCTCCTGCGCCGACACCCCGAGCGCGCGGCACAGGCCTGGCGCGACGCCGAGCAGCCGACCCTCCGGCGAGATCGACGTGAGCAGCGCAGCCGCTGCCGTGGAGAGCGAAGCGGGATCGGTCATCGCGGGAGGTCGCCCCACCGGCCGGCGGAGCGTCGAAGCAGGGGAAGGTCAGCGCATTCCGCCGCACGCTACCATGCCCTCCCCGACCCTGCGCTCGCCGTGCGATGGTAGCGTGATGCACGCTACTCCCGCCGCGGCCCCTCCGCCGGACGCTCTGCCGGACGCGCCGCCCAGCCCTCCGGATCCGGAGCGCCACTGGCTCGCCACCGTCTACCAGCGTGGCGTCCCGCAGCTCACCGTCCGCGCCGTCATCTCCGGCATGCTCATCGGCGCGGTGATGTGCCTCTCCAACCTCTACGTGGTCCTCAAGACCGGCTGGAGCCTCGGCGTCACCGTCACCGCGTGCATCCTCGCCTTCGCGCTCTTCCGCGCCCTGCGCTCCGTGGGCCTCACCCGCGGCGAGTTCTCCATGCTCGAGAACAACGCCATGGGCTCGGTGGCCTCCGCCGCCGGGTACATGACGGGTGGCGGCAACATGGCGGCCATCCCTGCCCTGCTCGTCCTCACCGGCACCCGCCCCGACTCTGGCTGGATGTTCGCCTGGTTCGCCGTCATCGCCGCGCTCGGCGTCTTCGCCGCCATCCCCATCAAGCGCCAGCTCATCAACATCGAGGCCCTCCCCTTCCCCACCGGCACCGCCACCGCGGAGACCATCCGCTCCATGCACGGCGCCCATGGCGAGGGCGACAAGGCCCGCCTCCTCGGCTGGACGGGCCTCATCGGCGCCGTGGTCGCCTTCCTCCGCGACGCCAAGGCCCCCTGGATGCCCTTCAACTTCCCCAAGAGCGCCCACCTGCCCTTCGGCTGGCGCGGCCACTCCGCCGCCGACTGGACCATGAGCCTCGACGGCAGCCTGATCCTCGTCGGCGCTGGCGCCCTCATGGGCTTCCGCACCGGCTGGTCCCTCTTGCTCGGCGCCATCGTCACCTACGGCGTCATCGCCCCCAGCATGGTCGAGCGGGGCGTCATCGCCGCTGCGAAGTACAAGGACATCGTCCAGTGGACCCTCTGGCCTGGCGCCGCGGTCCTCCTCGCCTCTGGCCTGCTCTCCTTCGCCTTCCAGTGGAAGAGCGTCGCCCGCTCCTTCTCCGGCCTCATCGCCGTCATGCGCCCTGGCCGCGGCCCTGCCACCGACGACCCCCTCGCCGACATCGAGTGCCCCTCCTGGTGGTTCCCCGCCGGCTTCGCCCTCCTCGGCCCGGTCATGGTCTTCCTCATGTCCCACCTCTTCGGCATCCCCTGGTGGGCTGGCGTCGTCGCGCTCCCCCTCGCCCTCGTCATGGGCGTCGTCGCCGCGCGCGTCACCGGCGAGACCGACGTCACCCCCACCAAGGCCCTCGGCCCCGTCACCCAGGTCGTCTACGGCGGCCTTGTCCCCGGCAACATCGCCGCCAACATCATGGGCGCCAATGTCACCGGCGGCGTCGGCCTCCACGCCGCCGACCTCCTCATCGACCTGAAGAGCGGCTACCTCCTCGGCGCCAACCCCCGCCAGCAGCTCTTCGCCCAGTTCTTCGGCGTCATCGCTGGCGCCGCCGTCGTCGTCCCTGCCTTCAACCTCCTCGTCCCCACCGCCGACATCATCGGCTCCGCCGAGTTCCCCGCCCCTGCCGTGCAGGTCTGGGCCGGCGTCTCCAAGGCCCTCACCTCCGGCATCGCCGGCATCGACATCACCGCCCGGATCGCCATCCTCGCCGGCCTCACCCTCGGCATCTTCCTCACCCTCGCCGAACGTTACGCCCCGCCCAAGGCCCGCGCCTTCATCCCTACCGCCTCGGGTCTCGGCATTGCCCTCGTCGTCCCCGGCGCCAATGCCATTGCCATGTTCATTGGCGCCCTCCTCGCCGAGCTGGTGCGCCGCCGCCGCCCCGACCTCGCCGAGCGCGCCACCGTCCCCGTCGCCTCCGGCATCATCGCCGGCGAGAGCCTGATGGGCATCGTCGTCGCCATCCTCGTCGCCCTCGGCGTGCTCTCCAAGTAGCCGTCGGCCTCGCGCAGCCCTGGCTGACGCACCGCCTTCTTCCACCACCACCACGCGCCACCACGCGCCACCACGGGCGGGCCAGGCACGTCCCCTACGAATACAGACTCCCCCTAGGCATTTACCTTCCATGGGGGCGGCTACCCCGCCCTGCGCAGAGTGTCCTCGCTGCATCCCTGCGATCTCTGCCCGACGACGCGCGGCGTGGCTGCTTGACGCGGTCCCATGCCTTCTTACGTTCGGATCGACGCATTTCCTCAGACCAGCAGAAAGGCATTCATCATGAGCGACGATACGAGCATTCGCGGCCCGCAGGACGCCAAGCTGATCAGCCTCAAAGAGGAGCACGAGGTTCGCTACTGGACGAAGGCGCTGGGGGTCTCGAAGGAGGAGCTGGAGAAGGCGGTCACGGCCGTCGGTCACAGCGCGGAGAAGGTGCGCGCGCACCTCGGCAAGTAACGGCGTTGTGCGTCGCCGTCCCCTGGCTCCCCGAGGTCTGGATCCTGAAGCCATACCCGGACGCCTCCACGTCTGCCTCGTTGTCCTCGAACACGTTGTAATCACCCCACCCCGACACCGCGACGTGCGTCTGGAACCCATCGAGCAGCGCGGACGTCCCGCCGGGGTTCACCCCCGTCTTCCCCGCGATGAGGTAGCTGTTCCCCTTCACATCGATCCAGCTATCCGCCGAGTTCGCCCCGCTCAGCCCCGTCGCCTCGAAGAAATTGCCGCGGATCTCCCCGCCCGCCGTCCCTTCCTTCACGCCGATCGCCTCCGCCGTGACCCCGGGCCCGAGGTGGTTGTCGAGCACCTTGTTCCCGTCGCTCCGATCTGGCTGCCCCCCCGAGTACGCCCCCCAGTTGCTCTTCGCCGACCCCAGGTACACCGCCTCCCCGTAGTCCGGCGTCAGCAGCCCCACGTCGTAGACCGTGCTGTTCTGGAGCGTGTTGTCCGAGCTGAACGCCCTGAAGTGCACCCCTTCCTCGCCCATGTCGCGCACCGTCACCCCGTCGATGAGGTTGTGGTTCGCCCCGCTCCGCGACCCCCCGTGCAGGATCGCCCCCGCCCCTCCTTCCAGCACGATGTGCGCGCTCGCCGTCCCGCTCTTCGTCGACCCGAAGTGCCCGCTGTACGTCCCGCTGGCCAGCACGATCCGGTCCCCTGGCGCCGCGTTCGCCAGCGCTACCGAGAGCTGGCTCGCCGTCGACACCTGCACGGTGTTCCCGACCGGAGGCGGCGCCGCCTCGTTCACCGTCACCACCAGATCGTCGAACGTCCCTGCATCGTTGCGCGACCCGAACCCGACCTTCCCGCTCCCCGTCCCCACCCCCGACGCACTCGCCACCTGCTGCCCCCCCAGGTACACCTTCACCGTGCTCCCCGTCCGCGCGACGCGCACCGCATAGGTCGTGTTCACCGCGATGGCCGTGGTGATGTCCGCAAGGTCCGTGGCCACCCCACCCTGCACCCGGAAGATGCCGCTCGTGTCCTGGTTGTTCAGCTTGTTGAGGCTCGCGAAGGAGTAGTTGTTCGCGTCCTGGTAACCGAACACGATCGAGACGTCGGCCCACGTCGTGTTCGACGTGACCTTCGCCTTTCGCGCATCGCGTGTGCACGTCCAGGCAGCCTTGTGACTCAGCGACTCACGGCGGTGCGAGCGCTCCGGCCTCGGCCATGGCTGCCAGAAACTCGGCCCCGAGCCCCGGCGGCCACTGCGCGATGTCCTCGTGCGTCAGCCCTGGGAGCCCCATCGGCGTGATGCCCGCAGCGGGAAGCGGCGGCAGCTTGCGGATGCCATCGAGCCGCGCGCCATCGATGCGGGGTGAGCCCAGCGAAGGCGCTGCCCCCCACGGTAGTCCCCCACCTGCAGGAGCCGTCGGCGCTGCCCCATCGCCATCGAAATCCAGATCCTGGAGCGGCGCGCCTCCCCCTGGCGACGAACCTGATGGGCGCGCCACGAACCCGGACGCCGAGCCTGATGCAGGCGCCGCAAACCCGGGCGCCGCTCCTGATGCAGGCGCCGTGAATCCGGGCGACGAGCCCGAGGGTCGCGCCACCATACCGGGCGCTGAAGGCGTTGCTGCCCCCTTCATCCCTGGTGGTGCAGGCGGTGCTGGCGCCATCATCCCTGGCGACGCGATGCGACCCGGCGGCGCGACCCCGACCCCTGACCCAGGCGGAGGCGGCATCCCCGCTGCTCCGGGCCCCTGCGCACGCGGAGCCATGGGAACGGGCTTCCCCTCGAACGGCGTCGCTGCCCTGTTGAAGAGCCGCTCCTGCTGATCCTTCGGCACCGAGAGCGTCCCTCCCAGCGCCTCCTCCGCTGCACCGGAAGACCGCGCCGGCAAGGGTGCCCCACCCGATGCAGCCCCTGCCGGGCGCGGCGCCAAGGATGCTGGTGGGCCTGCCGCTGGACGAGCAGCGCCACCCGCCGGCTTGAAGGGTATCGCTGCCAGCATCCTGGGGTCGAGCGCCCCGCTCTGGAGCCCCATCGTCTCCCCCAGAGGGTTGCTCGCCTCCTGCGCACCGCCCGCCCCCGTTGTCCCGCCAGCCGCTGCTGGAAGCGCCACCGCTGGCAGCGCAGGGGATGACCCTCGTCCCGTCGGCATGTGTCCAGGCGGCGGCTGTGCCACCGCTGGCAGCGCGGGCGATGACCCTCGTCCCGTCGGCATGGTTCCAGCCAGAGGCTGCGCCACTGCTGGAAGCGCAGGTGACGACCCGCGTCCCGTCGGCATGGTTCCAGCCGGAGGCTGCGCCACTGCTGGAAATGCGGGCGATGATGCGCGTCCCGTCGGCATGTGTCCAGGCGGCGGCTGCGCCACCGCTGGCAGCGCGGACGATGACCCGCGTCCTGCTGGCGGGTGCGCCGGTGATGGCGGCTGCGCCACCGCTGGCAGCGCGGGCGATGACCCACGCCCGGGGGACGAGAACGGCAGCGCGGACTCCATCACCGCGCGCCGCGCCTCGCTCGGGGACAGCCCCATCGTGCTCCCGATGGGATTCTCATCCGGCGGCGGCAAGCGCGGCGGCAGTGGCGACAGGGGAGAGACTGGCGGGGTGACTGCCCGCGCTGGCGGTACGGTCGGTGCAGCCGATGCTGCCGGCGTGGTCGGTCGTGCTGGCGGTGCTGGCGGCGCTGGCGGCGCTGGCGGCGGAGTTCTCGGAGGCGACCCCTCGAAGGGCAACGTCGCCCCGATCTCCCGCAGGAGCGAGGCCGCATCCTGCGCCGAGATCGCCACCGTGCTCCCCAGCGCGCGCTCCGCATCCTCCGGCGGCGGAGGCGCGGGTCGAGGCGCGACAGCAAACGGGTCCACCCACGCCACGGGCTCCCCCGGCACCTCCACGGCGCCGACCACGTGCAGCCCCGCAAGATCCGCCTCGCTCTGGAGCCGCACGTGCCCCCGCCACACGATCGCGCAGCGCAGCCTGTCGACATCGATCTGGATCATGTCCGCACGCAGCGCGACCGGCTCTCCCGCCCGCGGCGCCGACACGTTCCGGCGGAACATCCGCGCCACCCCGTGCGCTGCCGGGAGCTGCGTCCGGAACCGCGGCCGCCGGAGCACCATGCCCCCGAGCACCAGCCACTCCTCCCCCGTGACCGTCTCCAGCCGCTGGTCCTCCGGCACCGCGTGGAAGTACCGCCACTCGAACGTCTCCGGCAGCTCGACAATGCTCCCCTCCAACCGGCGCGGATCGAGATCCCCGAGCAGCTTCCGCCGCACCGGCCACTCCCGCGAGATCGGATCGAGCCCGTGAATCGGCACCCGATGCTGCTGCTCCCCAGCGCGCTGCGTAGCGTCGAGGTCGACCCGCTTGTCGATCCGCACCGCCCCTCCCTGCACCAGCGACATCGCCACGTGCAGCCGCGGCTCCGCGTAATGGGGCGGCACCTCCGCATGCCCCACCAGCCACACGTCCGCGTGCCCCAGGTACGGCGCGAGATCTCCCGCCGCGAGCAGCCCACGCCCGGAGGGCGCCTTGTGCTCGGTCGAGACGATGGGATCCGGCTCGACGAGCGTCATGCGCGCCTCGGGGACGAGGGCGAAGGTGCCCTTGACGACCACCGTCAGGGAGAGCTGCCCGCGGTGGCGCCAGGCCACGGTGGCTGTGGCGACGCGGCCCTGGGAAGTCACCGGGTGGAGCTGGGCAGCCTGCATGATGGATGGCTCCTGGAGAGACAGTCGAGGGACGCTGAGTCAGGGTAGCCGCGCCATGGCTTCGAAGAGATCCTCCACCGACGCCGTGGACCAAGGCAGGCGCGCGATTTCTGGACAGAGCGGCAGCGTCGTTCCCGTCTCTGTGGAGATGCCCCGAAGCTGGGCGAGGTTCAGGAGGGCGAGCCCCTCGACGGAGACGAAGCTGTGTGGCCAGTACGCGACATCCCCCTCGTGGACCGCCGCGGAGCTGCGCTTCTCGTCTCTCAGCGCAGCTTCCCCTTGCATCAGCTCTGAGAGCGCTCCAAGAAATGCCGAGGCATCACCCGCGACCAGCGCGTGGCACACCGCATGTCTCGCGGACGTTGCGCCATCCAGGGAGCGTTCGAAGGCTGTCAGGATGGCTGGTACGTCTCCCGAGGGGAATGAGGGCCCTTGCTGCACAAGCCTGTGAAGCAGCAGGAAAAAGTGGTGGTCGTCCTCGTACTCCCAGGCAGGGTTCCAGGTCTCGGTTGATTCGTCTGCGATCTGCCGGGCCAGCACCCCATCGCCCGCTGCGGCGGCGGCGAGGAAACTGTTCGTGCGGCTGAGCGCCAGGTGCCGGTCAGCGACGTTCCCCTCTGCCCGTGAGCGCCTCAAGAAGTAGCGGCGAGCGTGCCCGCTGCGGATCAAGTTGGTGAGAAACTCGCTTTCGTCGGCGAATTCGAGCAAGTGACAGATGCCGAGCGCTTCGAACTGGTGAGAGAAAGCGTCGAACTCGTCGCCCATTGCAGAGATTGGAGCTTTGCCCACGGACAGCATGCCGTAATGCAGCTCCGACACCAGCTCCTCGTGCACGGCTGCGAGATCCATCTCAGCCGAGTCCCATGTACTCTTCGGGCTCCAAGAAGTTCAGCCCTGTCAGGCCTTGCGAAAGCATCGATTCGGCCAGGGAGCGCCGGATCACAATCAAGTTCTTCCAGTGCTTCAGGCGGAAGACCGAGAGGGACTCCGGGACGGCGCTCTCCTTGAGAATCAAAGCGTCACAGGCGCAGATCGCTTCAGGGTCGAGATCGTTCCACTCGACATTGGACTGCTGGACATCGATGCAATCGCAAATCTCCAGAGGATTGAGCACGAAGTACTCATCGGAGGCGACGCGCCCCTTGTGATTGATGATCTTGATGGGCAAGAACTCGACGTTCTTCGAATGTGCATCGTCGAGCGCTCTCTTGACCTTTGCAGACACCACCACGAGTTTCGCCCCGAGCAGGCTGTCTGCCAGCGCGATGTCTTTGGGCCGGTTCGGGTCCATCTGGCACTGCGCATCGTCAGGCCAGCCAGTAGCCCGCGAGACGCCCTCCGCCAGCTCGAAGGACTTCTCCACGCCTTCGATCTCCAGGATCTTGCAGATGCCGTCCGTGCTTCTTCCTGGCCTCCAAAGCAGAAAGCTCATCGCTGTACGCGCTCCTCGTTGATCATCGATCCATGTTCTTTCACGTCGTCGCTCACTTGATCATGGTCAGCAGGCCGGTTCTGACCAGGTTCCCCTTGGGCGGCTTGTTCCGCCGGCGAATGTCGCCTTCAGGCATCGCCATGGAGAACGGCTTGTGCCAGATGTCCTCCTTCGCAGGATCTTCCTTGCCGCTCTGACAGTATTCGAGCGAGGCCCGGGTTCCGCCGTGCAGCATGCCGCGCCTCCTGAGCAGCGCTTTCCACATCCTGCTGCCTCTCTCGAACATGTTCTTCACGGCTTCGGGCTTCATGTACTCGCAGTTTTCCGCGCTCTTGTTTGCCCTGATCTTGTTCCAGATGTTCTCGGTCACCCACTCTTCGACCTTGTCGAGGTAGATGTCGTGATCCACCTGGTGGCAAGGCAGCCCGTCCCACTCGTTTGGAGCACCGGGCACCTTCAGCGTCGCGTCGGTATCGAGCACATACGCCCATTTTCTGGGTAGCCCGATATTGTTCGCGGCAGCATTGATGTCCCAGTCGGTGATCGCCAAGCTGTCGTGAATAAACTTCTTGTCTGCGGCCTCGATCTTGACGGGAAGCGTAGCATCGGAACAGGCGTGCACGCAGAGAACGTGGTGAACCTCTCGAACGTTCCTGACCTTGCCGCCATGTTTGAAGACGACTGTCGGGGCATAGTAGCCCTCGTCGCAGTTCTTGATGTGTTTATCGCCGTCCCGGTTCCGCTTGAACTTCCAGTGGGCCTCATCCGGAGGCTTCATGTGCTCGCTCTGTTTACCGGCCACGGTGGTCTCCTTGGGCAGATCGATGGCTTCAATTGACGCGATGACGGAGCGCGAGGGCGCCTCGATGTGGCCCCTCCGAGCACATCCACAGCAGACAGCGACGCGCGGGCGCATAGCCACGCTCGAAAGCGCGCACAGCCATACACACCCCCATGGCTGCGCTGGCAGCTCCGGTGTCGCCGAAGGACGAAGCGGGGAGCCAGAGAGGCACCTGGTCGAGCGGATGCTCGGCATGGACGCGCACCGCGGCTCGGCCCCACTCCATGGCCCGCCGCTCGGTGCCATTCAGATCACCGATCATCCAGCCATGCTGTTCGGTGAGTGGCACCTCCCGCAACAGATCCAGCAGTGTCTGTGCAAGCGAAGCGCCGTTCGGCAGCGCATCCGAGCGTGACCCGGCCGCTTCGCTCCCCGAAGCCACGCCGTCGAGGACCACCTGCGCGCCCTTCGCCCCTCGGACGTCCACGGGTTCGAGCAGGAAGAAGGCGGCGCCTTCACCGGGCATCAGCCCTGCGGGCGTGTCGTTGGTGCGGAGCAGCTTCAGCGCCGCAGCGGCCCTCAGGAAGGCAGGCTCCACGCGAGACTCGATCCCCCCGACCAGGCAACGGTCGGCACGGCCTCGCTCGATCATCGTCAGGGCCTCACGGACGGCAAGCGCGAGCCCTGCATGCCCCCCATGGACGACGATCTGGAGTTCCGGCGGTAGCGCCACCTCTGCGCGCTTCACGAGCTTCTGCCCAAGGTCGGCGGTCTGCACGATCCACCGCTGCGAAGGCTTGCCCTCGGGCTGCGCCTCACCCGACTTGCTCGCCGCTTCGTCTTGCAGGACCCAGTCGGACAGGTTGAGAACGAGCGCCGTCCGGCGCAGTTCCTGAGGCGAGAGGCCGCGCTTCTGGATCACTTCCCGGAGCGCCCCCACTCCGAGCATCAGGGCTTTTGCTGGCCCCGCGAATCCCTCGGCGATCCCGCGCACGGCGTGGCCAACGACCGCAGGAGGGCCATGGTAGGTCTCCTCGCCGAAGAGGGATTGCGTCTGGAAGTCCATGACCTTCAGCTCCGAAGGCATGCTGAGCCCAGAGCGGCCCGCAGCGCAGGAGGTGATCGCATCCCGCCCGAGCGCGCTCACCATGCCGATGGCGGTGACTCCACACGGAGTGCCCCCTCGATGCTGACTCATGATCTCGGCGACCTCAGGCGCTTCTCGGGCCCCCGCAAGGGGCGGTCTCCTTCACGCGACCAGTGACCGTGGTCAGGTGGCCTCCTCGCAGCACGGGCACTCTGACTTGATGCTCCCGGCCATCAGGATCACCACCACCGGCTTCTGAATGACCGGCGTCGGCGGCGTGTTCTTGTCGTTGTGCAGCATCAGGTCGAGCGCCCTCGCCACGCCCTTTCCCTCGAACTTCACGTCGAAGGAGTAGTTCACGAACTCCGCCTTCCCCTTCGTCTTGTTCGAGACGACGCCGCCGCCGGCGGTCCCTGCCTCGTCCCCGGTGCTGGTGCTGAAGTTCGAACTCTCGACGCACACCGGGTTGCCGTCGCACTTCACTTTCTTCGTGCCCTTGGCGGTGTCGCTGGAGCGCGCGATGTTCGGGTACGGGATGGGCACCGGACCTGCGGGGGAAGGGGTCTTGCAGACGTCGGGGAAGCACGGCGACACCCCGCCGCTGTCCTTGTGCACCACCGACATGTTGTTCACGCCGACCGTCACGCCCATTGCTGCCTCCTCCGTCCTCGCCTCGCGCTCACCACCGTCGCTTCGCGCTCACCACCGTCGCCTCGCGCGCTCGCCCAGGGGGATGCGGCATCCGCCTCACGCGCTCCCCGACCTCACGCCCAGCTCCCCGCGGGCTGCTGCACTGCCGCCCTCAACAACGCCTGCTCGGCCCGCTCCACCAGCACCGCCCGCACGTCGTGCGGCCCGTCGCGCAGCACCGTGTGACCTCGCCACTGCAGCAGCACCCGGTCTGCGTCGGCGTCGATGATCACCGTGTCCAGCTTCAGCGCCACCTCTTCGTCCCCGCGGTTCACCAAGGACACCTGGCACCGTGGCGGCAGCACTCCGGGCAGCCGGAACGACAATCGTCCCATCACGGAGGCCCCTTCCACCGAGACTGGCTCGTCTCCGCGCAGATACCCCGACGCCACGAGCCCGGGGGATGCGGCGTTGAAGAACCGCCGGTCGAAGTCGCGGGCCAGGAGCGGCATACGCTCCTTCCTCCAGGCCTCGTCGTAGGTCCCCGCGCGTGCGGCGCGCGGCTGCCAGTTCGGCGAGGTGAAGCCGACGCCCGCAGGCGTGACCGCCTGGCCCCAGGTCTTCACGGGGTCGGCGGGGTCCTCCAGGTTGGGCAGGGCGACGCCTTCCTCGAAGGGACCTCCTGGCACCCGGAAGCCTGTGCCCACCGGGTTGCGTGCGTCTAACGTGTGCTTCGCGGGGTCGGGGTCGCTGCGGTCCCAGCCGCCGAAGGCGCGCTCGTAGGTGAGGGGGATGCTCTCGAAGGGCGTGGGGCGGGTCGGGGTGATGGCGTTGCCGCTGCGCACCCAGTACCTGTCGCCCACCACCTTGAGCGTCTTGCCCACAGGGCCGACCTTGAATGCCACGTAGGCCTCGGTGGCGCGGCGGGCGTGGGCGTGGCCGAGGAGCACGACGTCGGTGGCGGGCTTGATGAACGCGAAGGCGGGCTCGATGCGGTAGCTGGAGACGGCGGCGTCCTTGCCCCAGGTCTCTCCGGTGAGGCTCGGCGCCACCTGCTCCGGGGCCAGCTCGAGGCCGCGACCGGGCACGATCGCGTAGGTCGCCTGCACCAGCGGGACGAGCAGCGGGCGCCCCTCTTCATCGAGCAGGAACAGGAGCTCCAGCGCGAAGGAGGTCCGGTTGTCGACTTCAGGGTGACCCATGCCTCCAATGGAAGAATTCCAGACTTACACCCCGGTCACAAGCCATGCGTTCTGCCGGGGGCACTGGTTCTATGGGCGCGTTCTCCCGGCGCTACCCGTACGTTCTTGCGCTCGGCCCAGCCGGACACCGCCTCCCGTCGACGCACGACGCAGCCTCTGGAACTGCCGGAATCCATTCCGCAAAGGGAGGCTCCTCCTGGCGCAGGTCGCGGGCCGGGATCCACGCACAGGAGCCGTGTGGTGGAGGCCTCCGGCCGGGGCGCGTCCGCACCTGTCTTCACCCGAAAGAGCCTCCCAGGCCTCCGACACACGTCGTCGTGCGAGGACGGCACCGTTCGGTCCGCGCCGAAGGCCATCGTCGGGGGACGCCGGCGGTGGTCGGAGCGGCAAACCGAGGGCCGCGTGCGGTGACGGCGTCACTCCTGCCACGACGAGCGTCGCCGGAGGTGGCCTCCGCCCTGCCTCGGACGCCGAAGGCCATGGCCGCCGGCAGGGGTGCCTCGGTCGGGGTGGGAGAGCGGTCACGTCGCCCGCCTCCGGGGGGAGGGGTCGTGGTGAGAATGACGCCGTCGTCCGTCGACGGCGACGTTCGGCGCGGTGAGAATGTCGCCGTCTTCCGAAGACGATGGCATTCGGAGCGTGAGGAATGCCACCCGGAGCAGGGGGCGAGGTGGGTCAACTCACCGCGAAGGGGTGTCGTCGTGGCGGTCGGTGGGGCTGGCAGGGTGCGAATGCTGCCGTCGTCCGCGGAGGGCGACGCTCGCTGCCTCGGGAGGTGACGCCTCTCCGTTTCGGGGCGGTCTGGGCGGGAGCAGGATCCGGGTCAGGTGTCGTCGCCGAACAGGGTACCGACCGACAGCTCCAGGGCGTCGAAGGGCTCTGCGCGTACCCGCTCGCCGCGCTCGGCGATGAGGAGGGCGAGGTAGCCAGGCTCGGACCAGCGGTAGACGCTCAGCGTCTCGTCACGCGGGTCGACGATCCAGTACGAGGGGATCCGGCAGCGGTGGTAGACGCGCATCTTGCGCACGGTGTCGACGCGGGGGTTGCCGGGCGAGAGGATCTCGCAGACCCAGTCGGGACGCAGGCGCAGCGGAGAGCCCTTGGGGCGCTCGGGGAAGGTGGCGCGGCGGTAGCCGACGAGGTCAGGGCGGTAGACCTCGTGGGGCTCCAGCTCGACCTCGACCTCGGTCATGATCCACCAGCCGCCGGGAGCGTGGCCGCCCGGGTGGCGGTTGAAGGGACCGAAGAGAAGGCCGGCCAGGGCGGCTTGGGCGGCGCCATGCTCGGCGGCAGGGCTTGCCTTGCGCACGAGCTGTCCGCCCACGATCTCGTGGAAGCGGGTGTCCTCCGGGAGCAGGGCGAGGTCCGCGGCCGTCGCGGGCCCGGCAGTCGCACTTGCGAAGGGTGACATGCAGGAAAGGGTACACCTGCTGCGATTTGTGGGCCAGTGTGGCCCATAAATCACGGACGGACTGGTGTTCGAACCCAGGCCGGCCCGAAGCTGCGCCGAGGCGCCGCACGTTCATCCGTCTTCCGGCGCGTTGAACTTGATGCCCAACTCTTCAGCGAGCTTTTGAAGACCCTCAGAGACCTCCTCCTTGCGCCCGGTGAGTTCTGACCACTGGTACACGTCGCGTAGCGCGGCATCGAGATCAGCTCCTGCGTCAGCGACGAGTACGCGGAGCTTCTCTGCCTCGATGCCGTTGAGACGCACGTTTACGCACGCGTCGACGAGCATGCATGCGTCGTTCGCGAGAGGCGGGATGATCTGCTTGAACGCCTCGCCCCGCGACTCGCCGAACAAGAGTGGCACCCAAGCGAAGCAAGAAGTGACGAGTTCCCGCGTGCTCTGGCCGGAGTCGAGCACGGCTGTCAACCAGAGCGCCCGCGCTCGCTCATAGATCCACATGAAAAGAGAGCGCGCGGCGTCAGCTTGCTCGCCGGGCTTCTCCCGATCGAGCCAGTACGACGCCGCGCTCAGAGCCACCCTCAGAAGGATGACACTCTCCAAGTCATGGCAGCGCTCATCGTAGTAGAAGGCAAAACGCGCGCGACGCCGTTGAGGCTCAAGCTTCGCGTAGGCCACGCGCACCAAGGCCCCGGGGTCCGGGAGCTTTGCGAGGAGGAAGCCGAAGTGCTGAAGCACCTCCATGAGCGAACGCCCTTGGATGACTAGGCTCAACCCGGGATCGCGACCCTGCAACAGTTCTTCAAACCACGACCAGAAGAGGAGGATCTCTGCATCCGAGGTTGGATCGCCTCCAAGCATCACTGCGGCGCCACAGAGGAGCGGGAACCCGTTCGCACGGAGAGTGCGCGCCCCCTCGCCTTCCCTCTCACCTCGCCTGCCAGAGGATCGCGGGTGCACCCGGTTCCGCTTCGCGTCTTCCGTCTCCTTGTGCATGGCAAGTTCCTCGGCGGCACACCATGCCTCGCGTACCTGCGCGACACTCACCCCGGCATCGCGCAGCACCTTGACGAGCCCGCCAAGCGTCGACTCATGTGCCCCCCAACGCTCCGTGCTGCCGTACTGCTGTTCGCGCCCGAGCAGCGTCGTACGAACGAGGTACCCGAGGTAACCGAGCGCGATGCGCAAGCCATCCGACCGTCGGAGCAGCAAGCCGAAAACGCGTGTGATCCAGTTCGGCAGTTCGCGCTCCTCAAAACCCTTCAGCGTGGCATCGGCCCCGGGCTGCTCACGCTTGTTCCCGGATGTGCGGGTGGCACGGGAGAGCGCGTCGTGGAGCGCGTTCATGTGAGCGGCGATGAGATTCACGACGAGGAGCGCCGCAACGCTGCGCTCCGGCCCCCAATCTCCTTGTTCATCGAACACCGGCGGCGAGGCCACGATCAACTCCTCGATGAGTTCGCGGTCTTCGCGACACTGAAGGACTAGCACCTCGTTTATGAGCGCCGGGTAGGGGAGCGTCTCAAGCGCACGAAGCCCTTCCACAGGCTGGACGCGAGTAAGAACCGCCCCCCAATGCCAGATGTAGCTGCGGTCAAAATAGACCTCGGGAGCCCACCGACCCCAAACGGAGAAAGGATCGCTCTCTTCCCGCCACGCCTGAGATGCTCCCTCAACCTCTCGACGGTCCATCTTGTCCGTGAGACCTGTCACGAGCGCACCCCTGGCATCCGCGAAGGCTTCTTCGAGCGCACGGGACCACGCGGCCTGCCGCTCAGGCGTTTCCCGCGCCGCGGCCACAAATGCATCATGGAACGCATGCCTGAGGCCCCACGGCTGTGTCTTAAGCGTGTCCTCCGCCTGCTCTAGAAGCGTCACTTCGGCCAGCCCTTCCGCAAGAGAGCGCGCGTTGGCACGTGCTCTCTCCACCTGCTCCGGTGTAGGCCGGTTGTACTGGTCCCAGGCATCTGCTTCATCGAAGCGAGAGTCCCTCACGCCTCTTCACCCGTCGTCTTCTCGCGGTTCTGCTGCCGGCGTTCAACCCAGGCTTCCAGCGACGCGGCCTCCTCCCACGCCCTGAGGAGGTCGCCACGCACAGCGTCCGGATCAGGGAGAGCCAGCATCATCGTACCCCGCGAGCCGAACTCATTGAGCGACGAGCCAAGGAGCCAGATGCGCCTGTCGAAGGCAATGAAGCGGTCATGAATCGTGGGCCGGTCGCCCGTCATGACGCGGATCTCGAAGGCGTTCATGCGCTCCTGCTTGCAGGTCTGACCAAGCGTGTTTAGCAGTTGATCGCCCTTCTCCAGTGTACAGCCGTGGAAGGCCGGCTTTTTGAGCAACTCTGCGGAGCTTAGGATGTGGATGGGGACGTCGTACCGGCCAACTGCGAGGGTGAACTCAACCAGTTCCTTGGCCCCGAAGTAAGGGTCCACAACGAGAACGTGGCTTCTAGCCTCACTGAATAGGCTACGCAGCAGAGCACGAGCCTCCTCCTTCTGATTCCGGAACCATCGTTGATCGTGCGTCTTGGCGGTGCGCTGCTTCTGCCGGGCATAGTGAGCGTCGAGGAGCCGCGAGCGCACTGCGGCAATTTTCGTTGTGCTGCCCACGGCCACCCGGCCGACCACGCGCGATCGCATCACTTCGTAGGATTGCCCCTCTCCTCGGACCATCACCCTACGGGTGACCTCGATGTCCGAATCAATGGCTTTGATAAACACATGGATATGGTTTGTTGTTTCGAGAAATCCGCGGCGCGGATCCCACACGTCTCTCGTGACGCTGTTCACCTCACGGTCGAGATTCATGCGCACCAACGGGCTCCGCAGACTCAGACGCCGTGATGTGGTGACGCCCCAGGGCTCTTTCTCATGGAAAATCAGTTCCAATCCTTCGATGGACTTGCCCGCCCTCGGCTGGAACCTCAGAAGCACGGACTCGGCTGGAGGCTGCCGCCGCTGGAGGCGCGACTTGAGCTTGCGGTACAGTGGATTCGGCGCGATCAGGTGCGCCGAACCCCAGTATTCCGGGTAGTTACCCAAGTCGAAATGCAGACGCCCCTCCAGCCAATGCCATGCCTTCTCTGCCTCCTGCGCGGACCAGAGCTGTTCCAATGCGAAAGCCGCGATTGGCAGCAGATGGTGCGTACGTGGACAGTGGATCCACTGTGGAATGAAGGGAAGGATGTCGCTGTCATCGGAATTCGAGACCAGCACCGGCCACGCCGGCTCTTCGCCTAGAGTTGCGATCTTGAGGCGCTTCGCTCTGAGGTTATCAGTCGCGGGGAGCGTTCCGTCATCGTCGGGTAGCACGGCCGTGCCGGCACGAGCATCCAGGTACCAGCCGAGTGCCTGCCGGGCAGTGGTGACTGCATGGCGCACATAAACCCGGTGCTGACTGTCATTCCCAAGCCGATGGCCTGCGAGTGGCTCAAAGTCGTCGATGGGGGAAGGAATCTCCGCGGGGAGCAACTCCACGAAGCTGAAGAGGAGCGTCCGCTCCTTGCTCTTGGTGTTCAGATCCCACGCGAGGTGCAGGACTGCGTGCCGGTAATCATCCTCCAGCCCCCCGAGAGGACTGGGCAACACCGGAGATTCTTCGTGTATGTCCATCGGATGCGCACTCCGCGCTCCATGCTGGGTCCTCTCAGAGGTAAGGCGCAAGCCAGAAGGCGAATGGGAGCGAGGCGTCCAGCCTCGGCACGATGCACTTCGAATAGCGTCGGGTTGTCGTCGTTGCGGTGGTGGCTGTCTCCTGCGTGGCTCGGTTGCAGGTACACCCGGGTGAGCGCGAACTCACGCAGCTCAGGCGCGGGCGCGGCGGGCGTACCACCACTCGGAGGAGCGGAGGATCACGATGGACAGGGTGAGCCAGAGGGCGCCGGCGAGGTAGCCGCCGAGGATGTCGGTGGGGAAGTGCACGCCGAAGTACATGCGGGAGAGGCCGACGAAGATGACGGTGAGGAGCGCGGTGGACACGGCAGCGGCGCGGCCGAGAGGGGTCTGGACGCGGCGGCAGAAGAGGTAGGCGAGGATGCCGAAGCCGACGGTGGAGCCCATGGCGTGGCCGCTCGGGAAGCTGTAGCTGGTGAGGTGGAAGGGGCTGTCGAACAGGGAGGGGCGCGCGCGGGCGAAGAGGTGCTTGAGGGTGCTGTTGATGAGGGCGCAGCCGAGGCCGGCGAGGGCGACGCCGAAGGCTTCGCTGAAGTGGCGGCGCGCGAGGAGCGTGAGGCCGGCGCCGGTGAGGAGGAGGGTGATCGGGAGCGGGCCGCCGAGGAAGGTGAAGGCGTGCATCAGGGCGTCGACGCGCGGTCCCTGATGGGCGTGGATCCAGAGGAGGACGGCGTTGTCGGCGGTGGCGAACTGGTTCTCGAAGACCTCGTCAGCGAGCCAGGCGAAGCCGAAGGTGGTGCCGACGATGAGCACGGCGCCGAGAAAGGCGGAGAGGCTGATCTGGCCGAAGGGGAGGCGCTGGAGGAGGCGCTCCAGGATCTGGGGGCGCGGGGGAGACGACACGGACGGCGAGGGGGCGGGGGACTCCACGGGGCGCGGCTCCTCTGAGGAAGAACCTGGGGCGTAGCACGCCTGGCGCGACCGGGCCGCGGTCAGCGCGCGGCGAGGGCCTGGGCTTGCTGGAGGCCGGGGGCGCGGATTTCGAAGAGGGGGCGGCCGCGGTGGCGGATGGAGAGTTCGAGGGCGGCGGCGGCGCGGGCAGGCTGGGAGGCGGTGCGGAGGACGCGCTCCAGGTGCTCGGGGGTGAGGGGGTGGCCGAGGAGGTGACGGGTGCCGCGCTTGAACTGGGGGGCGTGGGTGCGCCACCAGGCGGCGAGGGCGGCAGGGTCGGGGAACGGGAGGCTCTCGTCGGGGTCGAGGGAGACGTTCTCGTCGGCGGGGTCGTCGGTGGGGCCGGCCTGGAAGCCTTCGGGGGGCTTCTGGTCGAGCTTCTCGGCGGCGAGGTCGAGGCCGGTGATGAGGGTGAAGGCGAGGCCGGCGAGGCGCGCGAGGGCGGGGGAAGACATCTGTTCGAGGAGCCAGGGGACGAGGGCGGGGTCGCCAAGGGCGCTCGCGGCGGCGAGGGGGACGCGGGGATCGGGTGACGTGCTGGCCAGGGAGTAGAGCCAGGTGGCGGCGGCGGCAGGGTCCATGCGGCGCATGGCGAGGTCGGCGGCGCGCTCGGCGTGGCGGCCGCCGGCGGTGGCGAAGCGGAAGAGGGGGCGCGCGGCAGCGGGGTCGCCGAGGAGGGCGGCGGACCAGGTGGCCCAGAAGCGGACGACGTCGCTGTCGGCGGTGAGGGCTTGCTGGATGTCGGGGAGGAGGTTCGCGCGGCCGAGTTCTCCGGCGAGGCGGAGGGCGCGGGCGCGGAGGGTGGGGTGCTCGGAGAAGAGGGCGTAGCCGAGGGGGGTGCCCGGGTCGTGGCGGTGGGCGGCGCAGGCGGCGATGCCGAGCCAGTGGAGCGCGGGGGGGCAGCGGGCGGCGAGGAGGCCAGGGAGGAGGCGCTTGACGCGGGGGAGCGGGGTCCAGCCGAGGGCGGAGGCGAAGCCGCGGGCGAGGTCGGGGGCGCCAGCGCCGAGGTCGAGGGCGCGGGCGACGCCGCGCAGGTCCCAGCGGTCGACGGCGAGGACGGCGGCGGCGAAGATCTCGCCACCCTCGGGCTCGGCGAGGAGGGACGCGCAGGCCTCCCAGCCGACGTCGCCCGCGAGGCGGAGGCCGTCGAGGTGGGCTTCAAGGCGGTCATCGAGCTCGGCGAGGTCGGTGAGGTCGTAGGCGGCGTCGCGCACGGCGGCGTCGCGGAGGAGCCAGAGGAAGGTGGCCTGGCGCGCGTGCTCTTCGCAGACGTCTTCTTCGATGGTCGTGAGCGTCATGGGCAGGGCGCGGCTCGCCTCAGTTCATGCCGATGTTGCTGCCCTTGACCTTCACCTTGCCGGAGGCCTGGACGTTGACCTCGCCGTCGGACTTCACCTCGAGCTTCTTGCCCTGGACCTGGATGGGGCCCTTGGCCTTCACGGTGATGTTCTTGCCCTGCACGGTGATGTCGCCGTTCTTCTTGATCACGATCTGGGCGTCGCCGACCTGGATGGCCAGCTCCTTGCCGACGATGACGGTCTTCTTCTCGCCGACCTCGTCCTTCGCGTTCTTGCTGACGGTGATGGTCATGTCCTTGGTGACGGTGATGGCGTAGTTCTCGTCGACGCTGGTCGACTTGCTCTTGCCGACGGTCTCGGAGCTGGACTTCCCGACGGACTCGCTCTTGCTGTCGCCGACCGAGAGGGACATGGATTTGCCGACGGAGACGCTCTGGTCGCCGCCGACGGTGATGGACTGGTCGCCGTCGACGCGCTCGTCGTGGCTGCCGGCGACGGACTCGTCGAGGTTGCCGCCGACGCTGACGGAGGCGTCCTCACCGATGGTCTCGGTGTGGGTCTTCGTGACCTCGATGCTCTTGTGGCCGCCGATGGACTCGCTCTGGTCGTTGTCGACGCGCTTCGAGCGGTCGTGGCCGACGAGGAGCGCCTCGTCGTGCACGACCTTCTGGGTCTTGTCGTGCTCGATGAGGATGTTCCAGTCCTTCTGGCCGTGGAGGAAGATCTCCTCCTGGCCCTTCTTGTCCTCGAAGCGAAGCTCGTTCGAGCCGCCGCCGCCCTTCGAGCTGTTCGACTTGAGGGTGCTCTTGGTCTTCTCGGCAGGGAGGGGGTAAGGCGGGACGTTGGCGCCGTGGTAGACGCTGCCGACGACGAGGGGGCGGTCGGGGTCGCCCTCGATGAAGTCGACGACGACCTCGTGGCCGATGCGGGGGAGGAAGACCGCGCCCCAGGCGCCGCCCGCCCAGGCCTGGGCGACGCGCATCCAGCAGGAGCTCTTGTCGTCCTTCTTGCCCTGGCGGTCCCAGTGGAACTGGACCTTGATGCGGCCGTGTTCGTCGGTGTGGACCTCCTCGCCGGCAGGGCCAGTGACGACGGCGGTCTGGATGCCGCGCACGGTGGGGCGGGGGGTGACGCGCGTGGGGCGGAAGGGGATGTCGGCAGGGATGAGGTGGAAGCGGTTGCCGTAGGGGGCGCCGCCGCCGGATTGCTCGGGGTTGGGCTCGCTGCCGTGGTGGTCGACGCGGACGAGGAGGTAGTCGGCGTTGAAGTCGTCGCGGGGGTGCTCGGCGAGGGTGAAGCGGTTTCCAGGGACGAAGCGGGGGCAGGCGCTCTCGCCGTCGCCGGTGCGGCGGGCGACCTGCATCTCTTCGAGGCGGATCTTGGCGTAGGCGCGGCCATGGCCAGGCTCGTCGTACTCGCCGGGGTAGTCGTAGATCTCGAGGTCGTCGTCCTGCGGGGCTTGCTCCACGCCTTCGAGGAGGAGGCTCGGCTTCTTGAAATTGTAGTCGCGGAGGGTGACCTTGCCGGGGCGCACGCGCTCGGCGACGTGCAGGCGAGAGACGTGCTCGCCCTTGACCAGCGCGCCGAGCGGCGGGCGAAAGACGAGGGTGGACTCGCCGGCGATGGCGGGGTGGGCCGAGGGGTTGTCGGAGAGGATGAGGACGTGGCTGCCCTCGGTGTGCTCGAACCAGGTGGCGATGCCCTCTTCCTCCATGAGGCGGCTCATGAAGTCCCAGTCGCTCTCGCGGTACTGGACGCAGTACTCGCGGGGGGCGTAGGTGCCGCTGAGGGAGAGGCGGAAGTCGTTGATGCCAGCGCCGCCCAGGACCTTCTTGAGGATGTCGGGGACCGAGAGCTCCTGGAAGATGCGGCTGTCGCGGCGGTGACGGAGGCGCCAGACCTCGGGGACGAGGACGGCGCGGTAGGAGGTGAGCTTCTTGCCCTCGTCACCCTGTTCGAGGCTGGCGAGGATGCCGTGCACGTGACGGGGGTCTTCGCCGACGCGGAAGGTGAGGACCGCAGGTTTGCCCACGAGGTCGGCGAGGGCGAGGTCGGTGGCGGCGGCGAAGGTGATCTCGAACTCGTAGAGCTGCGAGAGTCCTTCGCGGCCATCGAAGCGCACCACACGGAGCTCGTCGCTGATTCCGTCGACCTGGAACGTGTGCATGCGATCCCCTTCCCGCGGCGATGGCCCAGCCAAAGCGTGAGTGTGGACGTGAGCGTGGGGAGGAATACTACGCTTATCAGGAGACCCGAGAGTGCAGGACTTTCACGCCCCCGGGATGGAGCGCGCACGCTGGGTGCTGGGGCCGCGGGGATCCAGGCTGGAGGGCGCAGATGGGGGGATGCGCCGAGGAGGTACGCCGGAGGCGCTGGGGATACGCCGGAGGCGTTGGGGGGGGTTAACCGAAGGCGCTGCGGAGGATGATGGTCGCGTCGCGTTCGGGGCCGACGGAGACCACGTCGATGGGGACGCCGATCTCTTTCTCGATGAGGTCGATGTAGTCGCGGGCGGCGGCGGGGAGGTCGCGGAGGGAGCGCGCGCCCTCGATGGGGTCGGTCCAGGGGTGGACGCGCTTGTAGATGGGACGGGCGGAGGCGAGGTCGTCGATGGGGAAATCGAGGGACTGGCCGGTGGGGGTCTCATAGGCGACGCAGACCGAGAGGTCGGCGATGCCGGTGAGGACGTCGAGCTTGGTGAGGGCGATGCCGTCGAGGCCGTTGACGCGGGCGGCGTAGCGGAGGGCGGGGAGATCGAGCCAGCCAGTGCGGCGGGGGCGTCCGGTGACGGAGCCGAACTCGCCGCCCATGGTGCGGATGCTCTCGCCGGTGGCGTCGTGCAGCTCGGTGGGGAAGGGGCCCTCGCCGACGCGGGTGCAGTAGGCCTTGGCGAGGCCGACGACGCGCTTGATGCGGGTGGGGCCGATGCCGGCGCCGACGCAGGCGCCCCCGGCGATGGCCGACGAGGAGGTGACGAAGGGGTAGGTGCCGTGGTCGAGGTCGAGGAGGGTGCCCTGCGCGCCTTCGAGGATGACGCGCTCGCCCTTGTGGATGGCGGCGTCGATGAGGGCGGAGGTGTCGGTGAGGAGCGGGACGATGCGGACGGCGAGGGGTTCGAGGGCGGCGATGACCTCGTCGAGGGGCGGGGGCTCACCGCCGAGGGCGCGCAAGGTGGGCGTCCAGGCCTCGATGGAGCGCGCGGCGGCGGCGGCGAGCTGCTTCAGGTTGCGCAGGTCGCCGGCGCGGACGCCGCGGCGGGCTGCCTTGTCCTCGTAACACGGGCCGATGCCGCGCTTCGTGGTGCCGATGCGGAGGTTGCTGTCGGCGGCGGCCTCGCGCAGGGCGTCGATGAGGGGGTGGAAAGGCAGGATGAGGTGCGCCCTGTCGGAGACGAAGAGGCGGCCCGCGGTGGTGTGGCCCCGCGCTTCCAGGGCGTCGATCTCCGAGACGAGGACGCCAGGGTCGATGACCATGCCCTGGGCGAGGACACAGCGCGCCAGGGGGCGCAGGACGCCGCTCGGGATCAGCCTGACGATGATCTTCTCATCGCCCACGACCAGGGTGTGGCCGGCGTTGGGACCTCCGGCGTAGCGCACGACGACGTCGGCGCTCTCCGTGTAGAGGTCGACGACCTTGCCCTTGCCCTCATCCCCCCACTGCGCACCGACGACGACGATGGCGGTCATGCGTGCTCCCGTGGCCCGGCTTTAGCTCAGGAGTCTCCTGTACGCGAGCCTCCATGTGACGTGGGCGGTTTTGCGACGTGAGGCAGCCCGGGATCGGCACGGTGCGCACGGCCCACCCCCTCGGGGTGTGCACGCGATGAGCACGCGCTGCGCACTTCGGCTCAGCCGGAACGGAGTTTGGTTGGCAAGTAGTTTGCTGGAGGAGGCACCACACCAGGCGGGCGCGCGTACCCGAGACGCGATGCCCTCTTCTATGGAGGATGACATGACGAGTGAGGGCGTTCCGATGTATGCGGCAGGCGTAGGCGCGAAGTCGGGCCGCACCGACCCCACGCCGCTCCGGACGCTGCCTGCTGGAGTGCTCGCGGAGGTGATCCGGCGGGCACAGACCAGCAATCGGGGCGCTCTCGATGAGCTGACGCGGCTCATTCGCCCCCAGGTGGAGCGGCAGCTCGCGCGCTATCCAGTCTCCGAGGAGGACCGCCTCGACCTGGTGCAGTCGACCCTCCTGCAGGTGGTGCGCACGCTGGGGTCGTTCCGGGGGGATTCGAGCTTCACCACCTGGCTCTTCCGGGTGACGGCGAACGAGGCGCTGATGCTGATGCGCTCGCAGCGCCGGCAGCGGGCGCGGGTGGTCGAGGGGCTGGACTTCGAGGAGCTCGGCGTCCTGCCCACGGTCCGGAGCATCACCAGCGAGGACGACGCGGCGTCGCTCGCGGAGCGGGAGGCACACGTGCGGGAGGCGCTCGGCGAGCTGCCGGAGGACTACCGCGACGTGGTGATGGCGCACTACCACGAGGACCTCGGCCTGCAGGAGATCGCGCGCAAGCTCGCGGTGAGCGAGAGCGCGGTGCGGTCGCGCCTGCACCGGGCGCGGGTGCGGCTCCGCGCGATCCTGAGCCAGAGCCCCGCGGGTCGCGAGATCGCGGCCGAGCTCGCGGCCTGATCACTTTCTCCCAGCTCCTCCGCGAGACGTCTCAACGGGTAGCGACCAGCGGGAGCGTAGGGGCCGCAAGCCCCTGATCCAGGGTACGCAGTACTACCGCGCCACGCTGACGATGCGGACGGTGGCGTCGCGCCAGCGGCGGACCACGTCGCGGAGGTCGAGCAGGGTGGGGATGAGGACGTCGGGCTTGGCCTCGGCGAGGCGCTCGCGCGTGGAGTAGCCGTTGAGCAGGCCCACGGAGCGGGCGCCGGCGCGGCGGGCGCTCTCGATGTCCTGGGGGCCGTCGCCGACCATCACCAGGCGCGCCGTGTCGAGGCCGAGGACACGCGCGATCCACTGCAGCGGGGCCGGCGAGGGCTTGCGCTCGGCGAGGTCACCCTCGGCGATGATGGCGCGGAAACGGGAGCGCACGCCGAGCGCGGAGAGCACGGCGTCGGTGACTGCGCGCGGCTTGTTCGTGCAGAGCGCGATGGTCAGATCGTCCCACTCGGTGAGCTGCTCGATGACCTCGTGGGCGCCGGGCATCCAGCGCGTGAACTCCACGGGGTGGGCCCGGTAGTAGGCCAGGAACTCGGCGAGGACGGGATCCACCTCCTCGGAGGCCTCGGGCAGTCCTGCGGCGCGGGCGCACAGGGCGCGGGCGCCATCTCCGATGAAGCGGACGATGAGCTGCGCGGGGAGCGGACGCCGACCCGTGGCGCTGAGGGCGTGATTTGCTGCCGCGACGATGTCTCCCCGACTGTCGATCAGCGTACCGTCGAGGTCGAAGACCACCGCAGCGGGAATGTTCATCGTGCTGGATCGTAAGGCCAACCCAGCCAGGGCGGAAGGGCGGGTGCACCGGGTAAAGCGCGGATTTCAGAGTTGAAATGCGGGTCTGGGGGGGTTACCGCCAAGCTGCAATCCAGCCCACGGACTTCCGAAAGGTAGCCATGCAGGCCCCGCTTTACGATACTGGCTGCCCCCATGAAGCCCGGGGACCTCGTGGCCGACCGCTTCCTCATCGAGCGCCTCGCTGGCAGCGGCGGGATGGGGGCCGTGTACCGTGCGGTCGATCGCCACACGGGAGAGGCGGCAGCGCTCAAGGTGATGGCCGGACGCGGCCTGGATCACGTGGAGCGGTTCCTGCGTGAGTCGCAGGTGCTGGCAGAGCTGCGGCACCCGGGCATCGTCAAGTACATCGCCCACGGCACGACGCCGGCAGGCGAGCCATGGCTGGCGCTGGAGTGGCTGGAGGGAGAGAGCCTCGGGGAGCGGCTCCGGCGGCGGGGGCTGACCGTGGCCGAGAGCGTGCACCTCGGGCTGCGCGTCTCGGAGGCGCTGGCAGAGGCGCACCGGTGCGGCGTGGTGCACCGGGACCTCAAGCCGAGCAACCTGCACCTCGTCGACCGGTCCACCGACCGGGTGAAGGTGCTCGACTTCGGCATCGCGCGGCACGCGGGGCTCGACCCGCTGACCATGACCGGGGTCGTGGTGGGGACGCCGTTCTACATGTCACCCGAGCAGGCGCGCGGCGAGAAGGAGATCGACGCGCGGGCCGACGTGTTCGCGCTCGGGTGCGTGCTGTTCCACTGCCTCACGGGCAGGCCGCCGTTCGCGGGGGAAGACATGCACGCGGCGCTGCTCAAGGTGGTCCTCGAAGAGGCGCCACGGCTGCGGGAGATCCGCCAGGACATCCCGGAGGCGCTCGACAGCCTCGTGGCGCGGATGCTCTCCAAGGATCGCGCAGGGAGGCCGGCCGAGGGGGGCGTGGTCGCGGACGAGCTGTCGGGGCTCGGGGAGATCGGCAGCTCTCCACCGGCGGTGGTGAGCCGGACGTCGGTGGCGCTGACCACGGGGGAGCGGCGGATCTTCTGCCTGATGCTGGCGCGGCTCCCGGACGCGGTGGAGCCGGCGTACCAGCCGACCATGCCGATGACGCTGCCGTCGACGCTGCCCATGGGGTTCTCGCCGGGGGGCGAGGCGCGGGCGGTGCCGGGGGAGGCGCTGGGGCGCATCGCGTCGCGGTTCCACGGGCGCCGGCAGACGCTCGCCGATGGGCTCACCCTGATCACGGTGGAGGGGCCGGGCGTCGCGACGGATCACGCGGCGCGGGCGGCGCGGTGCGCGCTGGAGGTGCGGGGGTTCGTCGAGGGGGTGCGGATCGCGCTCGTCGCCGGAAGGGGGACGCACGTGGAGCGGGTGCCCATGGGGGCGACCATCGAGCGGGCAGTGCGGCTGCTCGATCGCGCGCAGGTGGACACGATCCGGCTCGACGACGTGATGGCGGGGCTGCTCGACGCGCGCTTCGACGTGGAGGGCGACGCAGGGGGGCTCCTCCTCCAGGCCGAGCGCGATCAGGTGGAGGCGTCGCGGACGCTGCTCGGGCGGCAAACGCCGTTCGTGGGGCGCGACCACGAGATGGGCATGCTGAAGGCGGTGCTCGACCAGTGCTGCGAGGAGCCGACGGCGCGGGCGGTGCTGGTGAGCGCGCCGGCCGGGGTGGGCAAGAGCCGGCTGCGCTACGAGCTGCTCCGCCAGGTGCGGGAGCGGCAGGATCGGGTGCAGGTGTGGCTCGGCTACGGCGACCCGATGAGCGCAGGGTCGCCCTACCGGATGCTCGGCCAGATCCTGCGGCGGGAGGCGGGCCTGACCGGGGGCGAGGCGCCGGAGCTGGCCCAGCAGCGGCTCCGGGCGCGCGTGGCGCGGCACGTGGAGCCGGAGGACCTGACGCGGGTCACGGTGTTCCTCGGGGAGATCGCGGGGGTGCGCTTCCCGGACGAGGCGAGCGTGGAGCTTCGGTCGGCGCGCGGCGACGCGGTGCTGATGGGCGATCAGGTGCGGCGGGCGTGGGAGGATTTCCTCCACGCGGAGTGCCAGGCGCAGCCGGTGCTGATCGTGCTGGAGGACCTGCAGTGGGGCGACCTGCCCACCGTGAAGCTGCTCGACGGGGCGCTGCGGGGGCTGCGGGAGCAGCCGCTGATGGTGCTGGCGATGGCGCGGCCCGAGGTGGAGACGGTGTTCCCGCGGCTGTGGGCGGAGCGGGGGCTGCAGGAGATCCGGCTGCGGGAGATCGGGCGGCGCGGCGCGGAGAAGCTGGTGCGGGAGGTGCTCGGCGAGGAGGTGCCGGCGTCGGTGGTGACGCGGCTCGTGGAGCGCGCCGGGGGCAACGCTTTCTACCTGGAGGAGCTGATCCGGGCGGCGGCCGCGGGCAGGACGGAGATCCTGCCGGAGACGGTGCTGGCGATGGTGCAGGCGCGGCTCGAAGCGCTGGACCCGGAGGCGCGGCGGGTGCTGCGCGCGGCGAGCGTGTTCGGGCAGCTCTTCTGGCGAGGCGGGGTGTCGGCGCTGCTCGGGGGGCCCGAGGAGGCGGCGCGGATCGGGGACTGGCTGTCGGTGCTGGTGGACCGGGAGCTGATCGCGCGGCGCGGCGAGGGGAAGTTCAAGGGGCAGGAGGAGTACAACTTCCGGCACGCGCTGGTGCGGGAGGCGGCCTACGCGACGCTGACGGAGGGAGACCGGACGCTGGGGCACCGGCTGGCCGGGGAGTGGCTGGAGGGGGCCGGGGAGCAGGACGCAGCGCTCCTGGCCGAGCACTACGAGCGCGGCGGTGACGTCGAGCGGGCGGTGGTGTGGTTCCGGCGCTCGGCGGAGCAGGCGCTGGAGGCGAACGACTTCCGGGGGGCCATCACCCGGGCCGGTCGCGGGGCGTCGAGCGCCGAAGGGGAGATGCTGGCGGCGATGCGGCTCATCCAGGCCGAGGCGCACAAGTGGCTGGGAGAGGCCGCCGAGGCGGAGCGGTGCGCGGAGACGGCGATGCAGCACTTCCCGCCGGGGAGCGCGCTCTGGTACGCGGCGGCCGCCGAGGCGGCGTCGATGCGGGTGAGGCTCGGCCGGAACGACAGGCTCGCCGATCTGGCGGACGAGCTGCGGGCGCTCGGGCTGCCAGCAGACGCGAGCGGCCAGAGCGTGAGCGCGCTGGCGCGGGTGGCAGCGTCGCTCCTGCACGCGGGGCTGCACGCGCCAGCCCAGGATCTGATCGAGCAGCTCTCGCAGGTGGCGGCGCCGCTCGACAAGAGCGACGCCATGGTGGCGGCGCGGCTCTTCGCGCTCCGGGCGTCGCGGGCGCTCTGTCACGGGGACCCCGCCGAGTCGCTCGAATGCACGGAGCGGAGCATCCCCTGGTTCCTGCACGCGGGGGATCTGCGCAACGCCTGCCTGAACCGGGTGAACGCGGCGCACTGCCTGATCCAGCTCGGGATGTACGGGCGCGCGGAGACGGCGCTGAAGGAGGCGCTGGGGGAGGCGGAGCGGATGAGCCTCCACAACGTGGCGACGTTCGCGAAGCAGAACCTGGGGCTGTGCTGGCTGCACCTGGGCAACCTGGGCTCGGCGCGGGCGGTGCTGCTCGAGGCGATCGAGGCGTTCCTGACCCAGGAGAACCGGCGGCAAGAGGGGCGGTCACGCGCCTACCTGGCCCAGGTGCTCTCGCGCCTCGGCGACCCGGCGGCAGCAGAGGCAGAGGCGGAGGCGGCCGTGGAGACGCTGGCCTTCGTCCCGACGCTGCGGGCGATGGCGCTCGCGGTGAGGGCGCGGGGGCTGCTCGATCTGGGGCGGGGGATGGAGGCGCTGGTGCTCGCGCGGGAGGCGCTGTCGCTGCTCGGGTCACTGGGCGGGACGGAGGAGAGCGAGGCGCTGATCCGGCTGACGTACGCCGAGGCCCTCCGGGCAGCGGGACACCGGGGCGCGGCGCGGGACGCCGTGGGGCTGGCGATGGATCGGCTGCTGGAGCGGGCCCAGCGGATCCAGGATCCAGGGCGGCGGCAGAGCTTCTGTGAAGAGGTACCGGAGCACGCGAAGACGTTCGCGCTGGCGACGCTGTGGTCCCAGGAGCGAGACGTAGCCTCCCGCTAGGTACTGCGTACCCTCTGAAGGTGCAGAGTGTCGGGAAAGGGCGCATGAGACGCTGAGAGCATCGGGGGGGCCCTGAGACGCGTCAGGCTCTCCTCGTGTGCAAGCAAGGCCCGTCCTTGTTGTCCAGAACGCCACGAAGATCGAGCCTGAGGAGTGACCATCGTCGCTCCTCCCTCCACAGCTCCCCCAGCTTTCGCGGCTCCCCCCGCCTCCACGGCGCCCACGGCCAGTTACCTGAAGGCGATCCTCGCAGGTGAACGCAGCCGGGCCGTGCAGGTGGTCGAGCAGTGTCTGAAGCAGGGCATGAGCGTGCGGGACATCCACCTCCAGGTGATCCAGGAAGCGCAGTACGAGATCGGGCGGCTCTGGCAGGAGAACCAGATCTCCATCGCGCAGGAGCACCTGGCGACGGCGGTGAGTCAGCTCGTGCTCTCGCACCTCTACCGGCACCTGCCGCGCGCGCCGTCGAATGGCAAGCGGGTGCTCCTCGCCTGCGTGGAGGGTGAGCAGCACGAGATGGGGGTGCGCATCCTCGCCGACCTGCTGGAAGCCGAGGGGTTCGAGGTGAAGCTCCTCGGGGCCAACGTGCCGACCGATCACCTGGTCACCCTGGCCCTGGAGATGCGGCCGGACCTGGTGGCGCTGTCGGCATCGCTCTCGTTCCACCTGCAGTCGCTGCGGCGCGCAGTGGCGCGCCTGCGGGAGTCGCTCGGTCCGACGGTGCCCCTCCTGGCCGGAGGAAGGGCCGTGGCATGGACGCCCGGCATCGAAGTTCAGCTCGGCGTGCCGCCCGCCGCGAAGGACGCGAAAGGGATGGTCGAGCAGGTGTGCACGATCTTGCGGGTGAAGCGGAAGACAGGGATGCCGGGGCGCGGCGGGGGAGCGCAGGGGCGCACGCCGTCGGGGTCTCCCGGCCAAGCGGGGGGTTGAATGCTGGATCTGGCCGATCGCATCGAAGGACGCGCCGCGCAGCTCGCCGAGGAGGCGCTCGCGGAGATGTACCGGGACCCGTTCTGGGAGGCCCGCTACGGGGAGCGGGGACGCCGCTTCTCGCACGAGGATGGGCACTACCACGTGCGCTATCTGGTGGAGGCGCTGCGCAGCGGGACGCCGGAGACGCTCTGCGCCTACGCGCGCTGGCTGCAGACCCTGCTCACGTCGCGGGGGATGTGCACGGCCCACCTCGTGGAGAACTTCGAGCGCATCGGCGCGAAGGTCGGGAGCGCGGTGGAGGGCTCCGAAGCCGCGGTGGCGTACCTGAAGGCGGCGGTCGAGGCGCTCCGGTATCCGGAGGGTGCGGCGCGCGAGGTGCAGGACGCGGCGGAGGCGATGGAGGCGCAGGTGAGGGCGCAGGTGAAGGCGCAGGAGGGCGCAGCCGACGAGCGCCAGGCGCCCGAGGGGATCGCAGGGGCGGGCACGCTGCTCTCGTACCTCATCGACGCGATCGCGCGCGACAGGCCGGAGCTCTTCGGGGACCACCTGCTGTTCGCGGCGGACTACCTGGGGGCCCGGGGAGCGCCGCCCGCCTTGCTCGAAGGGAGGCTCGATGCGATCGAGGCCTCGCTCGCGCTGCTTCCCGAGGGTGCACCGGGGCGCGCGCTCGCCGCAGAGGTCGTGGACGCGGCGCGCGGTCGGATCCGGCAGGGCGCGCAGGGCGCGGGGGACGCGCGGGGCGCTCACGACGCGCTGGAAGCGGCACGCGCGACATGATCGACGCGTCCTCCCTGAAAGCGCTGGTGAGGCGCGCCGAGGGAGGCCTCGTGGAAGCGCTCGGGCTGCGTCCGCTGCAGCTCGACCCGGAGGCGACGCACGCCGTGGGGACCTACCGGGGTCGAGCGGTGACCCTGGAGACGCGGGCCTACCGGGGACAGCCGCTTCACTACGCGCGCTTCGTGGAGATCACGGGAGAGGGCCTGGCGATCGGCAACATGCTGTGCACGCCCTGCGTCGATCATCCGCTGCCGATCCTGGGGGTGGATCTGGTGATGCTGGGCGACACGCTGATGCTCGTGGCCGATCTGTCGCCCACGCTGCCGCCGGGGAAGGAGAGGGAGGCGCAGCTCGCTCCCCTCGACGCGGCTTGCGCAGCGCGCTCCTCGACGCTGCCCCCGGGAGGGGCGCTGCCCGCGTGGTGCACCGCGTGGTTCTCCCCGTTCGCGCTCTACACCCGGGTCGCCGGCGCAGACCTGGCAAGGGCAGCATCAGCCTGCGACGACCTCGTGCGGGTCCACGTGTCCCTGTGCACGGCGTCGGCGCCCGCGCCGCAGCACCGCCTCGGTACAGCCCGTGCGGTCGAGGGATATGCGGCAGCACACAGGGAGCACGACAAAGGGCTCCGCATGCTGGCGAAGCTGTTTGGCGAGGGCTGGGCTGCACGGTACATTGCCGAGACCTTGTTTCCAGCCCTGCTGACGATGGGCGAGGCGCCTGAGGTACCCGTGGCGCCCGAGGCACCCACCAGCGCTCCTGCTTCCTCGGCGCCGGATCCGGCCACGCCGCTCCTGAAATCGCCCCCGCAATCGTCCCCGAACATCGCACGCCTGCTCGGCTCACCATGACCCAGGAGGAACGCGCGAAGCGCTTCGGGGCGCTCAGCCGCGAGCTGGAGCTCATCTGCGATCATGAGGGCTGCATCGTGTTCGCCGATGCGCGCGCGAAGCGGCTCCTCGGGGCAGAGCCCGGGGTGCTCCTCCGGCAGCTCTCGGCCCCGGGCGCGGAGGAGAAGGTCGACTTCCTGATCGCGGAGTCGCGCGTGCGCGCGGTCTCCGGCTGGGAGCTGGCGCTGGTGGTGGACGGCACGCCGACGACGTTGGCCGTGCGGACGAGCTGCGAGGGAGAGGAGATCGCGCTCGTGGCGAGCCTCGTCCCGCAGGATTACGCCGAGGCGCTCGGGCAGGTGTCGGCCACCATGAGCGAGCTCGCGGGGCTCTACCGCGAGACGGAGCGTCAGCAGCGGGAGCTGCTCCGGCGGCACGAGGAGCTGCTCCGGCTCGGGCGGGAGCTCGACGACTCGAACCGCGGGGTGGTGGCGCTGCACGCGGAGCTCGACGAGAAGCAGGACTCGCTGCGGCGCGCCTCCGAGGTCAAGGCACGCATGGTGGCCAACGTCAGCCACGAGTTCCGCACGCCGCTGAACTCCATCCTGGGCCTGTCGCGGCTCCTGCTCGATCGCACGGACGGGGAGCTGAACGAGGAGCAAGACAAGCAGCTCAAGTTCATCCGCCGCGCGGCGGAGACGCTCTCCGAGCTGGTGAACGATCTGCTCGACCTCTCGAAGATGGAGGCCGGCAAGGTCGGCCTGCGGATCGCGAAGTTCGACGCCAGCGACATCTTCGTCGCCCTGCGCGGCATGCTCCGGCCCCTCGCGCCCGAGGGCGTCCAGCTCGTCATCGAGGACGCCTCCGCGCTCCCGAAGCTCGACACCGACGAGAGCAAGGTCGCCCAGGTGCTCCGGAACTTCCTCTCGAACGCGCTGAAGTTCACCGAGCGCGGCGAGGTGCGGCTCCGGGCGCACGAAGGGCCGAGCGACACCATCGTCTTCTCGGTGGCGGACACCGGCATCGGCATCGCGCCCGAGGATCAGCACCACGTCTTCGAGGAGTTCATCCAGATCGACTCGCCGCTCCAGCGCAAGGTGAAGGGCACCGGGCTCGGGCTCGCGCTCTGCGTGAAGATCGGCGAGACGCTCGGGGGGAGCGTGTCCCTGCAGAGCACCGTCGGGAAGGGGTCGACCTTCTCGCTGATCATCCCCCGCGTGCACCCGGAAGCGAAGGCCCTCGACGAGATGGTGGCGCGGAGCGAGCGGCTCGACCCGACGCGCGCCCCCGTGCTCGTGGTGGAGGACGATCGGCAGACGCTGTTCCTCTACGAGAAGTACCTGGAGGGGTCGGGCTTCCAGGTGGTCCCGGCGCGGTCGATCGAGGACGCCAGGAGGGCGATGGAGCGCGTGCGGCCCTCGGCCGTGGTGCTCGACATCATGCTCGAGGGCGAGACCTCGTGGAACTTCCTGGAGGAGCTGAAGGCGAACGAGGCGACGCGAGACATCCCGGCGCTGGTCGTCACGGTCACCAACCGCGAGGAGAAGGCGCGGGCGCTCGGCGCCGACGAGTTCTGCGTGAAGCCCTTCGAGCGGGCCTGGCTCCTCAGGCGGCTCAAGGCCCTGGCGCGCACCGGCCCCGTCGAGCGGGTCCTGGTCATCGACGACGACGAGGTGGCCCGCTACCTGGTGCGGCGCATGCTCTCCGGGACGCCCTACGTGGTCATCGAAGCCATGAACGGCGAGCAAGGCGTCGAGGTGGCGCGGCGGGAGCGGCCCCAGGTCATCTTCCTCGACTTCCTGCTCGGCGACATGACCGCCTTCGACGTGCTCGACGAGCTGAAGAAGGACCCGCGGACACGCTCCATCCCCGTCATCGTGCACACCTCGAAGAGCCTCGAAGAAGGCGAGCGGGAGCGGCTCAAGAAAGAGACCGCGGCCATCCTCTCGAAGCACAGCCTCTCGCGCGAGCTTGCCATCGCGCGCATCCGTGACGCCCTGACCAACGCGGGCATCGGGCCAGCAGTCAAAGCGGTGAAGGAGCCGTAGGGATGTCCGAAGCGAAGCGCCCCGTCGTTCTCAACGTCAACGATGACGAGACCACGCGGTATCTCATCAAGAAAATCCTGACCGGTGCGGGGTTCTCCGTCATCGAAGCGCAGAACGGGGAAGAGGCGCTCCGGCTCGCCGCCACGGGGCCCGACCTCGTCGTCCTCGATATCAAGCTCCCCGACATCAGCGGCTACGAGGTGTGTCGGCTCCTCAAGGCGAACGCGCAGACCGCCACGATCCCGGTGCTCCAGACCTCGGCGACGTTCGTGACCAGCGAGCGACGGGTGCAGGGGCTCGAGGGGGGCGCCGACAGCTACCTGACGCAGCCCTTCGAGGCGATCGAGTTGATCGCCACCGTGCGCTCGTTGCTCCGGGCGCGCCGGGCCGAGGAGGCCGCGCGCAGCGCCGCCAACGACTGGGAGGCGACGTTCGACGGGATCAGCGACGGGGTGTGCCTGTTCGGCGCCGATGGCCGCCTGCGGCGCCACAACCGGGCCTTCGCCGATCTGGTCGAGCGGTTCGCTCCGCACGCCGTCGATGAGAAGGGGGGCGCAGACGCGCTCCTCCTCGCCAGCATGGGCGGTCGGACTGCCGAGGCCGTGCTGGGGATGCTGCTCCCCACCCGCTCGACGAAGGGGCTGGGGATGACGCTGGGGAGTGAGGAGCGTCAGAGCATGGAGGCCGCCATCGGGGATCGGTGGTTCCAGATCACGGCCGATCCCGTGCTCTATGCGCATGGGGCGCGCGGGCTCGTGCTCATTTTCAACGATGTGTCGGAGCACAAGCGTCTCGACGAGGAGCGACGCCAGCGCGCCGAGCACCTGGCCGAGGCAGACCGGCGCAAGGACGAGTTCCTGGCGATGCTGGCCCACGAGCTGCGCAACCCGCTGAACGCGATCAGCACGGCGGTGCACATCCAGAACCGGATCGGTTCCCAGGATCCGCAGAACGTCAGGCTGCGCGCGACCATCAGCCGGCAGACGAGCCATCTGGCCCGGCTCGTCGACGACCTGCTGGACGTCTCCCGCATCACGCGGGGCAAGATCTTGCTCAAGCAGGAGTCGCTCGATCTTGCCGAGATCGTGGAGCGTGCCGTGGGTACCTGCCGGCTGCTCATCGACTCGCGCCGCCACCAGCTCACGGTGACCCTGCCCCCCGAGCCGATGTGGATCGAGGGAGACACCCTGCGGATCGAGCAGATCCTGGTGAACCTCCTCAACAACGCCGCGAAGTACACCGACACCGGGGGGCGCATCTGGCTGTCGGTGGAGCGGGAGGAGGCGCACGACGGAAAAAGCTACGCCGCGATCCGGGTGCGCGACACGGGGGTGGGCATCGCCGCCGACCAGCTCGAGGCGATCTTCGACCTCTTCGCGCAGGAGGATGTCTCGCTCGCCAGGTCCACCGGAGGGCTGGGCATCGGCCTGACCATGGCCCGCGGCCTGGCGCAGCTCCACGGGGGGACCATCCGGGCCCAGAGCGAGGGCCGGGGGAAAGGCTCGGAGTTCCGGGTCATGCTGCCAGCGCTCAAGGCGGCGCCCGCCGCGGAGAACTCCCAGCCGGAGCGGCTGCCTTCGGGGCGCCTGCGGGTGCTCGTCGTGGAGGACAACCCGGACGCGCTGGAGCTGGTCCAGAACCTTCTTGAGCTCTGGGGGCATCAGGTGGAGACGGCGAGCGACGGCGTGACCGGCCTGGAGATGGCGCTCACGATGAAGCCGGACGTGGCGCTCATCGACATCGGCCTCCCCGCCATGGATGGCTACGAGGTCGCGTCGCGGCTCCGCGCGGAAGGGGCGGGCAGGAACATCGCGCTCATCGCCGTCACCGGGTACGGCCGCGAGGAAGACAGGCGTCGCGCGAAGGACGCCGGCTTCGACGAGCACCTCGTCAAGCCCGTGAACCCCACCCACCTCGCCGAGGCGATCGAGCGTCAGGCGCTCGCCTTGCGCCCGAGGGCGGACGGCCAGCCCAGCGCTTGAGCTTCAGGTGCGAGCGCGCAGGCGTGCTTCGAGTCCGACCTTCACTGCGCCCCACTCCTCGGCGGTGATGCTGAACATCACGGTGTTCCTCTGGACGCCGCCACGGGTGCGCTGGTAACGCCGCAGGACGCCCTCGCGCACCGCGCCGAGCCGCGCGATGGCGGCCTGGGACTGGTGGTTGCGCTCGTCGGTCTTGAGCTGGACCCGGAGCGCGCCGAGATCCTCGAAGGCATGGCGGAGCAGGAGGAGCTTGGCTTCGGTGTTGATGGCCGTGCGCTGCCAGGGGCGGCCGATCCAGGTGCCACCGATCTCCAGGCCCTGGTCGTGCAGGCGCAGGTCGAGGTACGTCGTCACCCCGACCGCGCGCCCCTCGGCGCGGGAGACCTGCGTGAAGCAGACCTCCTTGCCGGCATCCTGCCCGGCCAGGCGCTGAACGATGTACGCCTGCATCTCTGGCAACGTCTGGGGGGGCTCGGTGGTGAGCCACTGCCAGACCACGACGTCGCGGCAGAGGGCGTCGAAGAGGTCGGCGGCATGGGCGAGGGTGAGCGGCTCAAGGCGGACGTGCAGTCCCTCCAGCAGGATCGGTCGAGGCTCCATGGTCTGTCGAGCCTGCACCGGGACACGCGCACGCGGCAACTGGATCAGGCCTCCGTGACGCGGCGAAGGCCGCCGTGTGGTAAGGCTGCCGGGTGATGGATGTTGCCCGTGATGTTGCTCCCGATGCGGCGGCTGGGGTCCTGAGCACCGGCGGGATCGTGCGCCCCGCCCGGCGACCGGCGGGGTGGAAGGCGCCAGGTCCGAGGCCGGTGACACCCGCCGACAGGCCCGAGGTCTGGCCCGGCGCCGGAGAGGACCTGTGCTACCTCGCCGGCGATTTCCGGATCCTGCAGCGGGTGGATGGGCACCGGTGGTCCGCAGACGATCTGGTGACGGCGTGGTTCGCGGCAGAGCAGTGCGGTGGGGACCCGCCGCGGCGGACCGTGGACCTCGGGTGCGGCATCGGGACGGTGCTCCTGTGCACGGCGTGGCGGTTCCCGGAGGCGAGGTGCACCGGCGTGGAGGCGCAGGAGGTGAGCGCTGGCCTGGCGCGGCGTTCGGTGGCGTGGAACGGGCTGGAAGGGCGCGTCGACGTGCGTCACGGGGACATGCGTGAGCCGGTGAGCCTGGAGGGGCTCGGTCCGGCGGACCTGGTGACGGGGACCCCGCCATACCTGCCACCGGGCACGGGGATCGAGTCGTCGCGGGTGCAGTGCGCGCCGTGCCGCTTCGAGCACCGTGGTGGCGTCGAGGTGTACTTCGAGGCGGCGGCGCAGTTCCTCGCGCCCCGAGGGGTGTTCGTGGGGTGCTCGGCAGCGCGGCAGCGGGACCGGGTGGTGCGCTCGGCAGAGGCCTCGGGGCTCGCGCTGGAGGTGTGGATGGACGCCATCCCCCGCGAGGGCAAGGCGCCCCTCTTCTCGGTCTATGCGGCACGGCGACCGGCGCAGGGCGCGCGCGGCGCGCACGGCGCTGGAGACGCGCACGGCGCTGGAGAGACGAGGGGCTTCGAGGAGGCGACGCCGCTCGTCATCCGCGGCGCGGACGGGCGCTTCACGGACACGTTCAATGCGCTGCGGCGCGCCATGGGGATTCCAGTGTTCTGAGCGGCGTGCCGTGAGTGTGGAAGGCGACGGTGTTCCAGGCGCGCAGGCGAGTCACCCGTGACCTGGTCGCAAAAGGATCCGATGTCTGGATCATCTGCGGTCCATGGCAGACCGGGGACCATGCGAAGGACATCGCGCAATCGTGTCTTTCCGTACGGCATAGAGCTTGCGGTAAGATGCGGTCATGAAGCGCACCTCGTTCGTCCGTAGCTTGTCGACCCGCACCGTGAGCATTGCCCTCCTTCTCGGCGCCACGGCGGCGATCGGGGTGGCCTGCGGCAGCTCCGGAGATGGTGGCTCCTTCCAGGACACCGGCTCCGGCGCTGGCAGCGGGCAAGGTGCCGGCAACGGCGAGGGTGGTCAGGGTGGCGGGATCATCATCAACCCCACGAACACCGGCTCGACCACCTCGACGGGCACCGGCTTCTCGGAGTGCGCGACGGCCAGCGACGAGGCGACCCTCGTGCCCCTCAACATGATCATCATGTTCGACAAGTCGGGCTCGATGGACAACAACGACAAGTGGGACGACTCGACCGCCGCGCTGCGCGCCTTCCTCGAGTCTCCGGAAGCTGGCGGGCTGCGCGTCGCGCTCCGCTTCTTCCCGAACGGCCAGTGCAACGGCAATAGCTGCAACGTCAACGTCTGCGCCCAGCCCGTCGTGGAGGCGGCCCCCCTGAGCTCCGAGCCCGCGCCGACGGACACGCAGGAACAGGCGCTGGTGAGCGCCATCCTCAACGAGGACCCGAACGGGGGAGACACCCCCATCCACGCCGCGCTCTCGGGCGCGACGCAGTGGGCCTCGAGCTATGTCGCGGCCAACCCGACCGAGAAGGCCGTGGTCATCCTGGTGACCGACGGTGAGCCGAACGGCTGCAACGAGAACAGCAACGCCATCGCCAACGTGGCCGGGGACGCCTTCACGAACTCCGGGGTGTACACGTACGCCGTGGGCCTGGAGGGTTCGGAGGAGAACCTGATGAACCTCATCGCCGAGCGGGGCGGGACGAGCGCGGGCATCTTCATCGGCGCGGGCGCCAACGCCGAGGAGGATCTCCTGGTGGCGCTCCAGGCCATCCAGGGCAGCCAGCTCGCGTGCGACTTCCAGATGCCGCAGGCCTCGATGGGCCAGGAGGTCAACCCGGACCAGATCAACGTGGTCTACACGACCGAGGGCGGCGTGGAGACGATCATCGGGCAGGTCACCGGTGCCGACGCCTGCACCGCGGCAGGCGGCTGGTGGTACGACAACCCGAACGACCCCACCACGATCACCCTGTGCCCCACCACGTGCTCGGCCGTGCAGTCCGACAACACGGGCAGCATCCGCATCGTGGTCGGGTGCGACACCCAGCCGGCTTGATCGGTCCGTCGCGCCGCCGACGCGCGTCGGCCCGAGGCGCTTGATGACGCTGGATCGCGCTCATTTCCACGGGCGCGATCCAGGGGTTTGCTGCCCCGACCCTTGACAGAGCTGCCGATCGATCTTCGTATCGAGCTCCCACGTTGAGCGAACCCCGGAAGGCAAACATCGCGATCCTGGAGCGGAACCGCGTGGTCGGTCAGCGGATCGCGCGGGTCATGTGCGCCGCCAGCGGCCTCATGGAGATCCCGTGCGTGGACGATCCGGCCGAGCTTCACAAGGTGCTCAGCAAGCGCCCGCTCCTGCTCGGATGCGACGCCGCCGATCTGGATCTCGCGCTGGAGTGGGCTGCAGAGCGCTACACGAGCCTGAACCTGGTGGTGTGGACCTCGGGGAACACGGCGGCCGTGCTGCGGGCGGCGCTGCAAGAGCCACGGCTCTCCAGCGTGATCGGGTGGCCGAGCTTCGAGTCGATGCCGAGGCCCTGGGAGATCGCCCTCTCGGTGCGCCGGATCCTGAACCCCCAGGCTTCGCCGCCCCGGCTCTCCGACATGCTCTCCTGGGGCGCCACGGTCGTGAAGTGGCGGCCGCGCTCCAGCGAGGAGCGGGATCGCGCGGTGAGCGAGGTGTGTCACTGGGCGAGCAGGGCGGGCGCCCAGGCGCGGATCGCGGAGCGGCTCGGGGAGCTCGCGCACGAGCTGCTCATGAACGCGATGTATGACGCGCCCGTCGACCGCAGGGGGAGGCCGCGCTACTCGCACGATCGCCGTCAGAACATCGTGCTCGACGACAGCGAGATCCCCACGCTGCGGCTCGGCACGGATGGTGAGCGCATCGCGCTCCAGGCCCACGATCCCTTCGGCCGGCTGCGGCGGCACGACGTGTTCGAGGGCATCACCCGCGGGCTGAGCGCCCGCGAGGGGAGCGGTGGCGCCGAGCAGGTGCTCGACACCTCGCGCGGAGGCGCAGGGCTCGGCATGCTGAAGATCTACACCGCGGGGGCGGTGCTGCTCGTCGACGTGACCCCGAGCAGCTCGACGTTCGTCACGTCCTTCTACGACCTCGACGTGAACCCGCGGGAGTTCCGCTCGCTGCCCGCTTCCGTCCACTTCTTCGAGCGGCAAGCCTCGGCGGCCCCGGCCGACGAGCAGAGCGCAGGGTAGCCCGGTGAGGGGGATTCATGAGCGAGACTGACCCGCTCCTGGTGCGACAGCTCAAGCGTCTCGGCATCGTCGATCTCGACGAGCCGCCGGACCGGGAGACCTGGCAGAAGGCGCTGGCCAGGATCAGCGATCACTACCGGCACGTCGCCGAGGACCGGAGCCTGCTTACCCGCTCACTCGAGCTGAGTACCACCGAGATGAGCCAGCTCCATCAGCAGCTCGCGGCGGAGCGGGACCGGCTCAAGGGGGTGATCACCGCGGTGGGCGACGCGCTCAACGTCTTCCACGACGTGGCCAGCACCCGGCCCGAGCCCACGAGCACCCACGAGCTGACGGGCACCATCACCGTGGCCAAGCGGCAGTTCGCCGCCAAGCTCGGGGAGATCCTGGCGGTCAGCTCCGCCATGTCGGCGAGCAGCGGCGACTCCAGCGAGGTCATCAACGACATCCGGGTGAACTTCCTGCACCTCGCCGACCGGCTGGTGCAGCTCCTCTACGACACGGCCGAGAAGGCGTCGCTCAAGAAGCAGCTCGAAGTCGCGCGCGCCGTGCAGCAGATGCTGGTCCCCAGCGAGGATGTCCACGATCGCTCCTTCCTGCGGATCGCCGGGCATTTCCAGCCGGCGGCCGAGTGTGGGGGCGACTGGTGGGCCGTGCACGATCTGCCTGGCGAGCGGGTGCTCACGGTGATCGGCGACGTGACCGGCCACGGGATCTCCTCGGCCATCATCACGGGCGCGGCAAAGGCAGCCTGCGATCTGGCGCGCACGTTCTCCTCGGAGCGGCTCACGGTCACCCAGCTCCTCCGGATCATGAACTGCTCGATCTACGAGGCCGCGAAGCAGAAGTTCCTGATGACGTGCACGGCGTCGATCTTCGATCCGACGAACCGGACGATGACCATCGCCAACGCCGGGCACCCCTTCCCCTACATCGCGCGGAAGGGGTCGGTGCGGCAGATCCCGGCCCAGGGCTCGCCGCTCGGCGCCTCGGGGAACGCCGACTACCAGGCGCAGACGGTCCAGCTCCAGACGGGCGACGCGCTCCTGTGGTTCACCGACGGCATCACGGAGTGCGAGAACGAGGCGCAGGAGCCATTCACGGACAAGCGCCTGCGCGCGCTGTTCCAGGAGGTGGCCTCCACCGGGCCCGAGCGGATCCGGGATACCATCGTGACGGCCATTGCCGATTACCGTGGCGGGCGCGCGCTCGATGATGACGTCACGCTGGTCGTCGCTGCCGTGCAGTAGACAGCCGGGAGGGGTTTCAGATGATCCTCGAGACGTTCGCGTACGATTCTGACACGAGGAAGTGGTCCGTGCGGGCCCTGCCAGTGCTCGACAGTGAGCGGACGCTGGTGCTGGCCTTCGGGGCGGCAGAGCTGATCGACGATCCGGCGCCGCTCCGCGAGCTGCGTCGCGCCTACCCGCGGGCGCACCTCGTTGGTTGCTCCAGCGCCGGAGAGATCATCGGCACGAGCGTGCGCGATCGCAGCCTCTCGGTAGCGGTGGCACGCTTCGAGAAGACCACCCTGACCTCGGCGTACGTCGAGGTCTCCAGCATGGCGGGGTCGCACGCCGCCGGGCAGCAGCTCGCACGCAAGCTGGCGCGGCCCGACCTGCGGGGGGTGCTCGTCCTCAGCGAGGGCCTCGGCGTCAACGGCAGCGAGCTGGTACGCGGCCTCAACTCCGCTCTCCCAGACACCGTCGTCGTCACTGGCGGCCTCTCCGGCGACGGCCCTCGCTTCAAGCGCACCTGGGTCTGCACCGGCGACAAGATCCGCAGCGGCATCGTCACCGCCGTCGGCTTCTACGGTGACCACGTCCTCATCACCCACGGCTCCAAGGGCGGATGGGACAAGTTCGGCCCCGAGCGCACCGTCACCCGCAGCGAGGCCAACGTCCTCTACGAACTCGACGGAAAGCCCGCACTCGCCCTCTACAAAGAGTACCTCGGCGACAAGGCCGCTGACCTGCCCGCCTCCGGTCTGCTCTTCCCCCTCGCCATGCGCGCCTCCAGCAAGGACGACAAGGTCCTGGTCCGCACCCTGCTCGCCGTCGACCACGACAAGAACTCCATGACCTTCGCGGGCGACGTGCCCAGAGGCCACCTCGTCCAGCTCATGAAGGCCGACTTCGAGCGCCTCATCGGCGGCGCTGAGCTGGCAGCCAAGGCCGCCAATACGCCCGCGCTCGCCAGGACCGACGCTCACCTCGCCGTCGCCATCAGCTGCGTCGGGCGACGCCTCGTCCTCGGTCAGCGCACCGAGGAAGAGGTCGAGGCCGTGCTCGACAAGCTCCCTGCCGGGACGGAGCTCACTGGCTTCTACTCCTACGGCGAGATCTCTCCCTTCGCCACTGGCCACTGCGATCTCCACAACCAGACCATGACCCTCACCGTCTTCTCGGAGTCGAAGACGCCCCTGCCGAAGCCGCAGGCGCGCGCGCGACAAACTCCCGACGAGGTGGAGGCACGCGCGCCTGCCCGAGCGGAGAGCCGGGTGGCGAAGGAGGCGACGCCGGAGGCAGTGCACGAGGCATCGGCGCCGGTCTCCTCGCCGCAGGCGGAGACACCCCCTCCGGCGACGGGCCGGCAATCGAGCATTCCGGCATCAATCGAGATGCCGCACCAGGAGGCGCCGTCGACACAGGCCGCGCCGGCATCGTCGGACCACACGCCGGTGTCCGTGTCGGTCACCGCGCACTCGGCAGCCCGTCACTTCGCGCCGACGCGCAGCGTGGCACCCACAGGGCAGGAGGCGCGCGGCGCCGGGCTGGTCTTCGACAAGCGCAGGGCCGGCGACTACCTGGCGGTCCGCGTGGCGGGCCGGATGACGGAGACCTTCAAGGGCGCAGCGCTGGCCAAGGACCTCGAAGGCCAGGTCGTCTTCGACCTCGCCGGCGTGGAGCGGATCACGTCGTTCGGGGTACGCGAGTGGCTCCAGATGCTGCAGGCGTCGGAAGGCCGCGTCACCAAGCTCTTCCTGGCCCGGTGCTCGGAGCCGGTGGTGAACCAGGTGAGCATGATCCGCAAGTTCGCGGGCGCAGGGCAGATCGTCTCGTTCTTCGCGCCGTACACCTGCGAGAGCTGCTCGAACCAGTTCGAGAGGCTCGTGGACTGCGAGCACGACGGCGTCGCGCTCGCGCAGGGCAGGGCCCCAGCGGCCACCTGCCCGCGCTGCAGCGGCCCGGGCAGCTTCGACGACGACGCGCAGACCTACTTCGGGTTCGTGGCGCAGCACGGTGCGCGTGCAGTGCCGCGCGCGCTGCGGCAGGTGATCGAGGAGCTGGAGAAGGCGACGGAGCCCGTGGGCGGTGACGCGATCGAGAAGACGATCGATGGCGACGTCACCCGGGTCAAGGTGACCTGCAGGCTCGACGCGCAGCTACGGTGGAACCGGATCGTCGATGGTCTCGAAGGTCAGGTGGTCTTCGACCTCGGCGGCGTCCCCTCCGCGACGCCCGACGGCACGGCTCGGCTCGAGAGCGCGTTGCGGTCGCTCGCGCCCTCGACGGAGGCCATCCGCATCGAGGGCTGCCCGAAGCTCCTGGCAGAGCGCCTCGCCGCGCCCTCGTCGCCACCCGAGGTGACGATCGTCTCCGCGGTGGTCGAAGGACGGTGCGCGACCTGCAGCGCCCTGCGCCCGGTGGTGGTCGACGTGCTCGCCAACGCGCAAACGCTGCGCGAAGGGCAGGACCCCGCGATTCCTTGCAAGCGCTGCAGCACCCCGCTTGCGTTCGATGGTTCGCGCGCGCTGATGCACCTGCTCGGCGCGCACGCAGGCCGCGCCACCGGGCGTCGGGTAGCCCCTGCCGACATCCGCGCGTCGAAGGCCGCCCTGTCGGAGCCCCCGGAGCCCCTACCGCCGGCGACCCCCTCGACGCCCCCTCCGGAGACCTCGCGCACGGTGCACCCGGCACCACCGCGGTTCGGAGGCGGGACGGTGGTGGCGCTGGCCGTGGTGCTGGTGCTCGGCGTGGGCGGAGTGCTGGTCTGGCGCGAGCGCTCAACCCCGCAGGCGACCCAGCCCGCGGGAGCCAGCGCCCCGTCGGCGGGCTGGGCGAAGGTGGACGATCTGCCCCCGCCATGGGTCGAGCGCCCCTTCGTGATCGAGGGAGACAGTGTCTTCGTCGTCGGCCGTGGGGGGCTCGCGGCGAACGAGGAGGCGGCGCTCGCGATGGCGCGCACCGACGCCGTGGAGCGCCTCGCCTCGAACATGATCCCGGAGCTCGCAGGCTCGCCCATCCACGACTTCGTGCAGTCGCGGGTCGCTGCGACGGGGAGCGCAGAGCGAAGGCCGGAGCACGCCGAGGCCGTCGCGCGCCGCTTCCTTCAGCAGGTCGGCGCCTTCGCCACCCCCGAGCGCGTCGACGTGGTGATGAAGCAGCAGTCCGGTGGGATCGAGGCGTTCGCGCGCTACAAGCTGCCGAAGCAAAGCTACGCGCAGGCGGTGTCGAGCTACCGCGCAACGTCGACGTTTCAGGGGCTCGTGGTGGGCCGCTTCTTCCCGGAGCTCGAGGCCAGCATCCGCACCCAGGGAGACCTGATTGTGGTGGACGTGGAGAAGAACTGGGTGATCTCGCGCGCCGACGTACGCCCGGGTGACGTGGTGCTCGAGATCAACGGACGGCCCGTGACCACGGTGGAAAGCTTCGACAAGGTCGCCCGGGAGGAATGGGCGAGCACCGCACCGAATGGTATCATCACTGTGAGGCTCGAGTCGCTCGGCGCCCGGCGCGCCCTGGAGCTCCGAAAACTCGCGGGGCAGCGAAATTAGCCTCCCAACCCTCGATGATCTCAGGCAGCCAGGACCACGCGCATCGCCGGACGAGAGAGGGGACCTCCCGTGAGTGACGGACCCAAGTCCAGCTCCCGCAGTCCACAGACAGTCTCCCCCAGGCCCACGCGGCTCGGGCGCTACCAGCTCCTCAAGAGGATCGGTCTCGGGGGGATGGCTGAGATCTGGGTCGCCCGCGTGGCAGGGATCTCGGGGGTACAGAAGATCTGCGTGGTCAAGCGGATCCTCCCGCACCTCACGGACAGCGCCGAGTTCGTGCGGATGTTCCTCGACGAGGCCCGCATCGCGGCGACCCTGTCCCATCCGAACCTCGTGCAGATGTACGACGTGGAGGAGGTGGACGGGATCCCCCTCATCGCCATGGAGTACCTCCATGGCGAGGACCTCCGCTCCATCAAGAAGGAGCTGCGCGCCCAGAAGCAGCGCATGCCGCTCGAGCAGGCGATCAGCATCGCCACCGGCATGGCTGCTGGTCTCCACTACGCCCACGAGAAGGTTGGGTTCGACGGCAAGCCGCTGAACGTCGTCCACCGTGACGTGTCCCCCCACAACGTCATCGTCACCTACGACGGCGCGGTGAAGCTCCTCGACTTCGGGATCGCGAAGGCGGCCAACCGGATGAACGAGACCCGGGACGGCGCGCTCAAGGGAAAGATCCCGTACATGTCTCCGGAGCAGTGTCGCAGCGAGCGCCTGGACAGGCGCTCGGACATCTACTCGACGGGGATCATCCTCTACGAGATCTCGACGGGACACCGCATCTTCCGGCGCGGGGCGACCGAGTTCGAGATCATGCGCGCCATCGTGGAAGATCCGGTGACGCCACCCACGCGGGTGGCGATCGACTATCCGCCAGAGCTGGAGCGCATCGTCCTCAAGTCGCTCGCCAAGAACAGGGCCGAGCGCTACGCGACGGCGCGTGACATGCAGATCGACCTGGAAGCCTTTGCGCGCGAGCACCGCCTGAACACGAGCGCGCTCTCGCTCTCGTCGTTCATGGGCGAACTTTTCGGCGAGCGCGCCGAGGCCTGGAGGGACGCCATCGCCTCCGACAATGAGCTGCTCGATCACCTCGCCAAGCGCTCGCCGGCGTCAGAGATGCTCGGAGACGACTGGGGACTCGATCCCGATGGCGTCGAACCGCGTGAGGGGCGGAACGAGGATGGGCTGTTCGCGACGAGGCCCTCGGCGCCCTCACCTCCGAGGCGCGCGGAGGAGGAGGCGCCCTCCCCGCTCCCCGACCCTGCCCCCACGGGTGAGCCCCGCGCCCTTTCCATCATCCGGCGGCGTACACACGGCCTGCTCATGGTGTCGCTTTCCGGCCGGATGACGGAAGCGTTCCAGGGAGGCGCGCTCGCCCGTGAGGTCTCGGGGCGGGTGCTGTTCGACCTGGCAGGCGTGGAGCGGGTCACCTCGTTCGGCGTGCGCGAATGGCTCCAGATGCTCAACGAGGCGAGCTCCCGGGTGAGCGCGCTGTACATCGCGCGCTGCTCCGAGCCCATCGTGAATCAGGTGAGCATGATCCGCCGCTTCGTCGGCGATGGCCTCATCGTCTCTTTCTACGGACCGTACCGCTGTGAGAGCTGCGGCAACGCCTTCGATCGGCTCTTCGACTGCGAGAAGGACGCGGCGGCCATCCGGGCGGCCGAGCCCCCCCCGAGCCCTTGCCCGCGGTGCGGCGCAGAAGGTGTCTTCGACGATGACGCCGAGAGCTACTTCGCCTTCGCCTCGTCCTTCGCCGGCACGCCCATTCCGCGCGAGGTCCGGGCGGTACTCGACGAGTTGAACAGGAGCGAGGGGGGGGCGAGCGGCGACGCGATCGAGAAGTCGGTCGACAATCATGGGACCCGCGTCCGGGTGACCGGCAAGCTCGACACCACCGTCCGATGGAAGCGCGCGCTCGACGGCATCGAGGGTGACCTGGTGATCGATCTCGGCGGCTCGGCCGGAGTGGTCCCGGAGGGGGCCCGCGCCTTCGAGATGGCGCTGCGCGCGCTCGGTGACGAGGTGACCTCCATCTCCATCGAAGGCTGCCCACGCGCGCTCTGCGAGCACCTCATCTCCGCGAAACCGAAGCTCCGCGTCGTCATCGCCTCGGCGCTCGTGGAAGCACGTTGCGAGTCCTGCAATGCGATGCGCTCGACGTTGCTGGACATCAAGGAGGTGACCGCCGCCGCGCAGGAGGACCGTGACCCCTACGTCCCCTGCAAGCGCTGCAACACCGCCCTCTCCTTCGATCAGCTCCGACCCTTGCTCCGACGCATGGGCGGCGCGAGGCCTTCCCAGCCGGTTGACACCGAGGAGAAGCGCAACTCGTCCCCGGGAGCAGGGCGAGAGCGGCCCTCGTCGCCGCGCACGTCCCAGCCGCCCCGCACCTCTCAGCCGCCCCGCACCTCTCAGCCAGCGCGCATCTCCCAGGCGGAGACCCGCACGGCGCAGGCAGCACCTGGGACGCCCTCCACGCCGCCGACCGCGGCAGGCGCAATACGCTCCAGGGCGCCCGTGTTGATCGCGCTCCTGGTGGGCGTGGGCGTGGCCATGGGTCTCGGATTCGCGTACCGCACCGCGATGAAGGACACGCAGGGCGGTCCGCCCGGCGACGCGGCAAACGCTCAGAGCACGGGCCGACTGCAGCACGAGTCCCCCCCTGCCTGGGCCGAGCGTTCCTTCGTGATCGAGGGAGATCAGGTCCTGGTCGTCGGCCAGGGCGCAGGAGCGACGCGGGAGGTTGCGCTCTCGGCGGCACGCACCGCGGCCATCACAGAGATCATCCGCAACCTGGCCGTCGCACTCGCCGGCTCCCCCGTGCACGCTCTGCTGAAGCAGCACGAGAAAGACGCCCCCGCGAAGCTCACACCCGAGCAGATGGCGGCCCAGGCTGCGCGATACCTGCAGCAGGTGGGTACCGTCGCGACGCCCGAACGCGACGAGGTGCGCTTCCAGGAGCACGGCGGAGAGGTGACGGCCCTGGTCCGCTACCACCTCCGTAAAGACGGCTTCGACGCCGCACTCGACATCTACAAGCGCACGCTGAAGGTGCTGAACCTCGACGTGGCGCTGCTCTTTCCCACGCTGGAGCAGGTCCCCAGCCTCCCCGGCGAGACCGTGGTCGTGGGCGTCGACAGCAAGCACGCCGCTGCGACCGCGGGCCTCCATCCGGGCGACCTGCTGCTCAGCGTGAACGGCACCCCGATCTCGGGCCTCGATGCCTTGCAGCGCGCGGTTCAGAAGGCCGAGCCCGGGCTGGTTGACGTCGGGGTGGAGGCCGGGGGACGTCGCAAGGAGGTGCGCCTCCGCAAGGACACACCGCACTGAGTCGCCTGGCGAGGGCCCGCACCCCAGCCAGGGTCGAGATGCCCTCAGCTTCGCAAGGGTGAAGTTTCAGATTTGCACGCCGAAGCCCCAAGGCGATTGCAACTCGCCCAATCGGAAACGTCTTGGGCTGGCACAGAAGCAGCATGAGGGGATGAACAGAGCGCCTGCGGACGGTTCTCCCCCCCCCACCGTCGAGCGGGCGCTCGCTTTTTTGTGCTCCTGAGTGCCACGCTGTTCTGTGAGTGAACCGCAGCCCCCATGCATCCCTTACGGGGACACGCAGGGTAGATCGGGCAGCGCGTCCGATGAGAGCAGCGCAGGGAGCCAGCGCTGGAGGACCAGCGGGACCATCGCATCATGGGGCATGGGCTCCGTGGGGCGTAGATGCTCCAGTTCTCGCAGAACGCCTGGCGCTGCCGGCCGAAGTACCTCCTCACGCCGGAACGCGCGCTCGAAAGCGCCGAAAGGGCGCCGGGCCCAGCTCTGGGTCTGCCACGAGACGATGACGTGCGTGGTCGCGGGAGCCCTGGCGATTGCGCTGGCAAAGTCGGGTTCCATGCAGCCGTCGATCACCAGGGCTGCATGGACAGGCGGAGATGCGAGCGCCGCAGAGACCACACCGCCGCTCGCATTGCAGCCTCCGCCGGAGTGACCAGCGACGAGGATCCGCTCCCGGTCCAGGGTGGCCATGCGGCCGAGACGGGCCGTGGTGAGGTCGAGAAAGCGGGCAAGGTCGAAGTGAGGCCAGCTCGTGCGCGCGACGGCGGTAGCCGCCGGCACGATGGCGCTCGGAGCGGCGACGAGGACAGGGGGGATGCGGCCCGACTCCATGAGCTCCGAGACGATCCGGCGGACATCGCCCTCCTGACCGCCACCCATCCACCGGTAGCGGATCAGCTCGGCATTGATGCCGTGCAGGAACACCAGGACTGGCAGCGGGCGCGACGCGGAGGCCGCGAGCTTGTGCACGAAGACCCTGCCCAGCCAGCTCTTCTCGGCACCTCCCGCGTCCCGGGGCTCCAGTGCAAAGTCATACGTGGCTCCGTCGAGCGGTGGGGGCGGTTCGGGCTTCCTCCTCCGCGCTGCACCATCGCTCCGAGCCGGCTGGGGCTCGACCGGAGCAGGCTGCAGCGGCGCTCCGAGAGGGCGAGAGGTCCGGGTCTCCGTGAAGACCTCTCGAGGCGGCTCAGTCCCTGCGCTGGCGAGGTGATCGCCAGCTGCCAGGGCGACGCTGACCGTGAGCGCGGAAGCAACCAGGACCCGTATGACAAGGCGCACTGGAGGTTGCGCCGCGAGGAGTGCTGCCCGACGTCTCAAAGCTTGCATGAGATCAGGGGAGCGACGCACCGGGGGGCGGCTCGAGAGGGGCCCCGGTATCTGGAAGCAGGGTGCGCTCCCGCCCGAAATTCCGGGTCGGGTTCACCACCTTCACCTGCCCGAAATGGCTGAGCGGCACGCCCAGCCGCGCCGCATCACCAGCAACCACGAGCACCCCGTGCGCGGGGGCCATGTAGGCGCTGGCGACTTTCGCCACGAACACCGGAGTCATGTCCTGCATGCTCCTCCGCGAGCGCTGGTGTTGATCGTCGGGCAACCCGGACAGGCGCAGACGCACCAGGGCATCGGCGAGCGCGGAGGGTGTTTCGAGCTGCACGACGAGGGTACTCGACAGTGAATGGATCGCGGCCTCCACCTCCTCGGGCGGGGGTACGTTCGTGGAGAGCTGCGCCGCCTGCTCGAGCAGCGCCTGCACCACCGCGCCCGTCTTCTCCGCCTTCGCGGTCACCCGCACCACGAGCGGCGTCGGGCCTCGGGCAACGTCGAGCGGCGCGGAGGACGTGGAGAGCACCGCACCCGCGAGCGCGCCTCCCTGGGAGAGCCAGGGACCTCCCGCACCGCCCACGATCTGTCCTGCGAGCAGGAAGGCCGGCCACTCTCCATCGCCACGCGAGGGTCCCACGAAGCCGAGGAAGATCTCGCTCTCCAGCGCACCAGGACGATCGACCAGGGTGATCTTCGTGCCTTCAGGGGGCACCGGATCGGTCAGCGACAGCTCCGTCACGCTCCGACGCCTGCGCGTATCAGACGCGAACGCTGCCTCGGCCGCAGCGCGCACCAGGGCCGGCCCCGCGTCGCCAGCGACCACGACGAGCAGCGGTGACGACGCGATCTGACGCTCGTAGAACGCCCTGCAGTCGGCGACCGTGATCCGGCTCAGCTCCTCGGCGCTGAAGGCCGCCGAGGAATAAGGGTGGCGCTCCATGGGCAGCAGGTAGAGCTCGCGGTGAAGCATGGTCAGGCCAGCCCACGCGCCGTCCTCGCGGCCAAGCCTCTCCACCTCGGCGATCGCACGCCGCTTCACGCCGTCCAGCGCTGCCGGAGCAAAGCGTGGTCTCAGCACCACCTCCGCAACGAGCTTCAGCACCGCACCGAGCTGCTCGCGGGGCGCGCTCACCCGGAGCACCGTCGCGTCGAACGTCGTCTCCACCGTGAACCGCGCCCCGAGCCCTTCCATCTGGGCCAGCAGGTCCCGCCCTCCCAGAGTGCCCGCGCCGCCCTCCCGAAGCATCTCCCCGGTGAGCACAGCAACCCCTGCCCGCTCCTCGTCCGCCACCATTCCACCCGGGATGGCCACCCGGATCTCCACGACTGGCAAGCTCCTGTGGATCACCGTCCCCACCCGGATGCCGCTCGGGAGCTCGATCCAGGTGGGTGTCGGAAACCTGAAGGCCCTCGCCCCGGCCGACACGGGCGGCTCTTCACGTGCATCCGTGGCGGGCGCCTTCGCCGGGGGTGCCTTCCTTGCGACAGCCGCAACGGGCTTCTCGGATGTGCGTGGGCCACTCCGCGCCGCACAGCCGGTGAGGGCCCAGAGCCCCCCGAGCAACCACGCTCCACGCACCGCGAGTGCCCTCATCGACGGCTCTCCTCGCCACCTCGTGGGGCTACCTCGACCACGGAGCTGCGCGCAGGTGTCAGGTATGCACGCACCACGCGCTGCACGTCTTCCCGGCTCACAGCTCCGAGGCGCGTGCACCTCTCACCGAGCTGCCCCGCGTCGCCGAGGAGCAGCTCTGCCTCGCCGAGTCGCACAGCGCGTGCCTCGCTCGGCTGCATCTCCAGCAGTTCCTCTGCACACGCACGGGTCTTCGCCCGCGCGAGATCTACCTCGCCGGGCCCTCGCGTGGCGAGCGCCTGGATCTCGGCCCCGATGGTCTTCTCTGCTTCCGCGACCTTCTCTGCCCCCAGGAGACCGACCTCGATCGCCAGCAGCCCCGGCCCGCGTCGCGCCTCGACACCAGCACGCGCCTCGCGCGCCATCCCGCGTTCGAGCACGAGCAGCCGGTGAAGTCGCGCCCCCTCCCCTCCCCCGAGCACCTCGGCCGCCACCGTCAACGCTGGGTAGTCGGCATGTCTCATCGGCGGCACTGCCCATCCCTGGATCAATGCCGGGAGCCGTCCGCTCCCGTCCTTGGGCACCGCCGTACGCTGGCCCGTCTGCTCCGGCAGCACCGCTTCCCGCCGCACCACTGCGGGGTGCGCTGCAATCCCTGCGAAGTGGCGACGTACGAGCGCCATCACCTGCGCCGGCTCGACGTCACCCACCACGCTCAGAACCGCGCGCTCCGGCCCGTACAGCGCGACGATCTCCCGCACCCAGCCGATCTCGGCGCTCTCCAGAGCGGCGGCTGTCCCCCGGGCGGGGTGCGCGTACGGTGCGTATCCCTCGAACACCAGCTCTCCGAGCCGGGACCGCAGGGCGGCGCTCCCCCCAGGGGCGTCCGGAGCGCCGAGCGCTGCCACTGCCGCGCGGCGCTGCTCGGCAAACGACGCCTCACTGACCTTGAGCGCACGCATCCGATCGGCTTCCAACCACAGTGCCAGTTCGAGATCCCCCGCTGGCAGCACGGACACGAATGACGAGAGGTCTGCCGAGACGCGCGCCGCGCTTTGCCCTCCCCTGGCAGCCACGAGCCGGCGGTGCTCTCCAGCGGCGACGTTCTTGCTGCCCTCGAACATCATCTGCGCCGCGAGCCACGCCATCCCTCCCTTGCCCTGCGGCTCGTCGGCAGAGCCCACGTCGTACGTGATGGCCACGGCCACCGTGGGTGCACTGTGGTCGACGCTCATCACCACACGCAGGCCATTGTCGAGCCGCTCTCGCTGGACAGGCAGCTTCAGCGTCGCTCCCGCAGTGGCTGCCCCAGCCTTGGGCTCGCCTTTCGGATGCTGTCCCCCGGCCTCCTGCGCCTGCGCTCTCGCGCTTTGCGGCTTGTCCTGCGCCTGGGCTTGGCCCGCCCAGACCAGAATCCCCAGGGTGATCAGCCCGGCGACGCGCATCAGCTCTCCACGGTGATCAGGTCCACCGCGAAGCAGCGGAGCGCGTGCAGGCTGCGGCGCTGCCAGAGGATCTCCGGTCGGGACATGAAGTGGATCGAGTACCGCTGCTCTCCCGGCGCATCGCGCACGTTGCTGATCCACGTCACGAAGGCCTTCAGGCACGAAGAATTCATGAACTCGAGCGCGCGCAGGTCCACCCGCACCTGAGCGACGCCGAGCCGCTGCGCCTCTGTGTGCACCTGCGCGAGCACGCGCTCGAGTGCCTCGCTCGCCCGCATGTCGGCTGTACCCGTGAGGCACAGCACCAGGATCTCCCCCTCGTGCACCGCCTCCGCCTTCAGCTCGGGGACAGTCACCGCCGGCAGTGCGATCGCGCTCATGCCTCCCTCCTCGGCTCCACCTGGGTTCGCGCTTCGATGAGCACCTTGTCCCCCTCGACACTGCACTTCATGCACATCTCCCCTTCCGCCCGCACCCGCACGATTCCAAGCCCAGAGCCGGTGCGACGCCGCGCCCCGCGCTCCATGGCCGCCTGGTAGTGCGCGTACGGGTCCGGATACTGGTCCATCTCCGCGAAGAGCGCCGTGAGCGCTTCGACGTCACTCGCGGCAGCACGGTTGCGCAGCCGCAGGGCGACCTCCCTCGTGCCACCTTCGCCCTCCTCGATCCCGAGCGACAGCTCGGTCGCCCCGTCGAGCGAGTACTTCACCGCATTCTCCAGGAGCTCGTGGGTGGCGAGGGCGACGCGTGCCACGGTGTCTGGATCGTCGAGCACCCCTTCATAGAAGTCGAACACGAACCGACGAACGACCTGGATGAGCGTCGCGCTCGGTCGAAACTGCAGCTCGAACGCCGTCATGAAGGCTCCCCTCCCGGAGCACAGGTCGTAACGCCGCCGCCGCGGGGCGGGAAGCGCGAAGCGCACGCCGCCATCCCCCCTCCTAGGCGAGCCTCGTCTGCGGCGACCGGTAGCGCATCACCAGCAGGGTCACGTCGTCCTCTGGCGTCACCGCCCACTCCGCCACCCCGACCAGGATCTCGTCCCGGATCCGGTCCACAGGCTCAGCGCCGTGCGCCTCGATCGCCGCGACCAGAGGGTCCAGACCGTACAGCTTCCCCGCCTCGTTCCGCGCCTCGGTGATCCCGTCGGTGTAGAGCACCATCACGTCCCCGTCCTCGAGCTGGAGCCGCGAGTCCACCGTCACCGCCCCGATGTCCTCGATCGCACCCACCCAGGGCCCCGGCGTGGGGATCAGCTCGCACTTTCCGGTCGCGGCGCGGTACACGAGGATCTCCTCGTGAGCCCCGGCGAAGGTGAACAGGCCGTCGCGGCGGTAGCGCAGCAGCGTCAAGGTCACGTGCTCGTCGTTGCCCAGCCGGTTCCGGATGTTGTCGTAGAGCACCCGGTTCACGGCGCGGAGCAGCTCACTCGGTGGGGACAGCGGCTGCTCGCGGGCGAGCGCGGAGACGGCACTCTGCAGCATGATCATCACCAGCCCCGATCGCAGCCCGTGCCCCGCCACATCACCGATGGCGATCCACGTCCCCCCCCGGGCCGGGATGACATCCATGTAGTCGCCCCCGACCTCGGCGGCGGTAATCATCTGCGCCGCGACCTCCAGCCCGTCGACGTCGAAGCTCCGAGGCAGGATGGAGGTCTGAATCCGGGTGCTGATCTCCAGTTCCTGTTCGAGCCGCTCCTTCGCCACCAGCGCCTCGCGTGATGCCTCCAGCTCGCCGGCCATGCGGTTCATGGCCTGCCCGAGGACCTGCACCTCCACCGGTCCCGCCAGCACCGTCCGCGCGTCGAGCGCCCCCGCGGCGAGCTGCCGGGTCAGATCGACCAGCGCGTCGAGCGGGCGGGAGAGTCGCTTCGACAGCAGCACAGCGAGGATGACCCCGGCCGCGAGCGAGAGCAGGGCGAAGCCGTAGAGGCGCCGCGAGATGGTCACGGCGGGGAGCAGCGCCTGATCGAGCGATCGCAGCATCACGAGGCGTACGTCCACGCCCTGCTGCACGCCAGGCATCGGCGCCCACAGCGCCAGGTGGCGCGCCCCGCCGATCAGCACCTCCACGGGCGCCGCGGCCTCCGCGGCCGAGATTCCTCCGAGCGCAGACCCCAGGGACTCCCGGCTCCCCGGGAGCGACCGTGACGCCGCCGCCGGTACGCCTCCTTGAAGGACCACCGCCTCACACCCCGTGACCCGCGCCACCCGATCTGCCTCGGCGTCATCGAGCTCGTCGCCGAGCACCAGCACGCCCACCGCGGTCGCTCCGAACGACAGGCGCCGCGCTTCCACCTCGTAGACCCGCGCCCCCTGCGTCCACACCGCAGACGACTCTCCCTGGACCAGCGCCGCAGCGACGAGCGGGATCTCCTTGAGATCGTAGCCCTGTGCGGTCGGGTCGAGCACGTCGGCGAGGAGCCGACCATCGCCATCCGTCAGGAGGAACAGGTCGCTTCCCACGGCCTTGCGCAGCTCGTAGGCCACTCCGAAGGTGGTCTCCTGCGACACGTCCTCCGTCGCCACCACGGCCTTCAGCCGCGGCTCTTCAGCCACCACGCGCGTCTCGGACCTGCGCCGCGCGTCGCGCTGTGCCTTCAGCTCCAGGAAGGCGTCCCGACCCCGGCTGAGGTCCGCCGCGATCTCCGTGCGTGCCGACGCATGCAGCACCGCCGCAACGAGGAGCACCGTCCCTCCGAGGGAGCCCGCGATCAGCGCGACCACGCCGAGCAGGAGCAGGGAGCGGAACCTCATGGCGCTCCGGCTGCTTTAGCCGCCCGCCGCAGTGGCGTCAGCACCTCGGCGAGCACCTGCTCCTCCACCGGCAGGCCGAGCTTCGCCGCGATGGTAGGCGACATTGCGCGCCACACCACGCGCGCCCGCACCGCTGCCGCCGCGCCCACCTGGAACGAGAACGCTTCGCGCCGGGTCGCGCCGGGTGCGATGCGGTTGTCCGACGCCTGCGCGTGCGCCTCGTAGAAGGGGACCTCCTGCCCTGCCCCATCGACCAGCACCCGCCCGTAGACCCGCGCCGCGCGCGCGAGCTTCCCCTCGGCAGCGTCGAGGAGGGTCACCTCCAGCGCGAGCTGCCGCCCCGGGAACCCGGTCGGCGCCGCGTGAGCCTCGCTCGTGTTGGTCAGGTCCACCTCGGCGCGGATCTCCTGCCCTCCGTCGACATGGACCTGCACCTTGAGTTTCACCGCGTTTCGCCGCAGCGACCCGCCCTTTCCGAGCAGATCGTGGCCATGCACCGACGTGCGCCCTGTCCAACCCGTCGCCACCTCACCCCGCATCGGGGGCATGTGGCATCCCTGGCAGGTGGTCCCGGCCGCGGCAGCGGGGCTCGTCAGCCAGTCGGTGTATTCCATCAGCACCTCCAGGCTCTTGCCAGAAGGCATCGTCATCGACCAGCGATGACAGCCGGCGCAGAGGCGAGACTCCTTGAAGAGGGGCGCGCACCCTGTCTTGTGAAAGTAATGCTCCTGCGCGTCGCAGAGCGTCCCCCAGCGGACATCGTCTGTGAGCGCCAGGGTGAGCGTCGCGCGCGGACCGCCGACCGCCACGTCCTTGAGTGTGTGGCACGCATCGCAGGTGACGCCTTCCTCGGCCAGCACATCCCCCGGCGGCAACACCATGCGCAGGGGAGCGTGGCACGGGTCACACGCCGCGGGCTCGCTCTGCCTCCGCATCGCCGTGTACAGCGCGCCCTGGTTGCTCTGCGCGTGCCCGGACTCCGACCAGCCACCGTGCACCGTCCCGTGGCAATCGGCGCAGCGGCTCGCCAGGTGCGCTGGTCCGGGCGGGCCGACGATCTGCGGCGCCCCTGCGGCAAGCCCGGACGGCTTCTGCGCGCGCGTCGCGGCGCCTGGTGCGACCGGCGCGAACCGTTCGGCGGTGGCGACTGGCGGCACACCCCATGGCGGCGAGCCCTCGCATGCCGTGAGGGCCCCGAAGAGCGCCCCACCGAGCGTGGCCACACGGGCTACTTGTAGCGGCCGTATGGCGTCCCGTCCTTCCTCAGGTGCCGCTTCGACGGCTTGCCCTCGACCACCGACAGGTCGAGCGCCGCCAGGCCTCCCGCCGTGACCGTCACCGTGCCGCGCTGCTCCTCTCCGTACGCCGGCCAGGCCACGATCGGGTAAGTTCCCACCGGCACGCCCTTGATCTGGAACCTGCCGTTCGCGTCCGTCATGGCGTGGTAACCCGTGTCGACCACCTTGATCCGCGCCGCCATCTGCGGGTGGATGTTGCAGTACACGTCCACCACGCCAGGGTTCTTCAGCGTCACCGATTTGCTCGACCCGCTCTTGTAGAGCCCGAGGTCGAAGCGTGCGGCCTTGGAGACCGAGAACACGTTGTGGAATACCTTGTCCTCGTTTGGAAACTCCAGGGTGGTTCCGGTGGTCACCACCATCACCCCCGGCACGAACGCCAGGTCCTTCTGCTGGATGGCGCGCCCCTTCGCAGCCACGAGCGGCCCCGGCGCGCCCTCCAGGTAGACCACGATGCCCGAGCGGTCCGCCCTGGGAGCCCCGTCCTTGAGCACGGTGACCGTGCCGGTGACCGTGCCGCTCGGACCGGCGCTGTCGCCAGCGGCGCTGACCACGTGGGAGCCGCGTGACAGGGTCACGAACAACCCTGCAAGGACTGCCGCCGCGAGGTGCCTGGAACGCATCGTTCTCCCTCTCAGTATTTCACGAGCAGCGAGCTCGTGAGCACATCATTCGGGAACTGGGGCGGCTCCCCCAGCTCCAGATTGAAGGTGTACTCCGCCTTGACGATGACCCGCTCACCGATCTCGAACCGGGAACCGGCCGTTACCCGCATGAGCTTCGACAGATAGACGAAGCTCTCGCCACTCTGGTGCACCGCATTACGCCAGTCGACACGCGCATAAGGCGTCATCCAGTTGACGAGGCGGTAGGCCAGGAGGCCATAGGCACCCCGGTAACTCAGGCATGGGCTGAGATTGCAGGGCGCCGCGCCTGGCTCCGACCTGCCATGCGCCTCGCCGAAAACGAGCTCCGCCGTGACCTCGAGATCTCTCCAGTCCAGGTGCAGGTCCACGCCGTAATGGAACTGGTGCACCGCGTCGTCGGGTTGCTGGTCCGCGGCGCCGAAGGCTCCGCTCACTCCGACCTCCAGACCTGAGCCGACGGGGGCTCGGGAGGAGATCCTCCCGGCCAGCGTCTTGAAGGCATTGGCATCGATCTCGTCGTGGAACGGAAAGCCCTCGGTCCCGTGGCTCCCGTTCGTGACGGCCACGTTCACGGTGAGCACGTCGTCGAGGAACGTGCCGCGCGCCTTCAGGCCGAGGGGCGCCCCACAGGTGTACCGGCACAGCAGCGAAGGGGTGACAGTGATCCGATCGGGGGCCTCGCGCAGGCGGTACTCGTAGCCGAGCACCGAGTCGAACTTCCCCGCGTAGAGGCTGAGGGTGAAGCTCTCCACCGGGACCAGGTACTCCGCGTAGGCGAGCTTCACGTCGAGGAAATCCCCGAGCGCCGAGTCACCGGTCACCGACACGTTGCGCGCCCTCGGCACGAGGTCGATCGAACCGGTGAGCGACAGCTCGTCGCCAAATCCCGCGAAGAGGCCGAGGTTCAGGGCATTCACCAGGAACGACGGCTTGCCCCCGCTGTCCACCGGGTCGAACACGACGGCGCGCGACTCGCCGGTGTCGGCGGGTTCGCCGCGGGAGTTGATCGCGGTCGAGAGCGGATCACCATAGAAGACCCACGAATCGGGAACCTTGCCCGCGTAGCTCGGAAAGTAGCGGTGACCGAGGTCCGCCCGGATCCCCGACCCGTTGCCCTGCACGGAGAAGAAGCCCACATCGAGGTAGCCCCCGAAGCGGCCAGCCACCGGCATCAAGCGCGACACCACCTGATCGAGGAAGCCCTGCTCTTCCCGCAGCGCCTCGACCTCTCCGCGGAGGCGCGCGTTGTCTTGCTCCAGCAAAAGGAGCCGCCGCTCGATGTCCTGCGCGCTTGCAGAGGGCGGTGCCGCAGGAGCCGCCTGCGCCTCGCTCGGCACGGGCGGCGATGACGAGGTGGCCCCCTGTGCCGCGGAGAGTCCCGGCGACACCGCGAGCGCAAGGGTGACTGCGGCGACGGCGTGGCGGGGTGGCTTCACGCGCGTGACGTTACCGCGCGGAGGTGTCCTCGCGCAGCGCCTCATCCACGGGCGCGCCCGTCAGCGTCTCCAGGAAAGCGACGAGATGGTCGATCTCCTCGTCCGTGAGGTTGAGCGGCTTCATCTTGTCGCTCTTCACCCCGACGAAGCCCGTCGCGTGCCCCCCCGTGTTGTAGAACGTCACCACGTCGCGCAGGGTCTCGAGCTGGCCGGTGTGCATGTATGGCGCGGTCTCGGCGATGTGCCGCAGACCCTTCGTGCGCCACTGCCCCACCGCCTCCTCGGTCTTCTTGAGGCCCTCGAGCCTGCCGGTCGCGCGATCGTCGCTGTAGATCCCGTCGGAGTTGAAGGGGTTCTTGAGGACGTTGTCGATGGCGGTCGCACGCCCGAGCTCCTCGGGGTTGATGTTCGGTCCCGCCGGCGCGAGGCCATTCACGTGGAACTCGTCGTCACTGAAGTGCGAGCCTGAGTGACAGGCGACGCATCCCGCCTTGCCCACGAAGAGCTGAAGGCCGTGCTTCGCGTCCTCTCCGATGGCCCCCGTCTCTCCTGCCACGTACCTGTCGAAGGGCGCCTCACGGCTCACGAGCAGGCGCAAGTAGGCGGCGACAGCCTTGCCGAAATTGACGTAGATCCCGGTGACGGTCTCCTGGTCCTCGGCCGTCATGCGGTCCCACTCCTCGCTTCCGGGCTTGCCCGTCGCCGGGAAGCGATCGGCGTTCTCGCTCGCCGGGTCCAGGTCGGCGTCGAGGTCGGGGTCGAACATGGCGTTGTACTCGTCGCGGTACTTCTCCCAGAGCACGTGCACCACCTGCAGGCGGCTGCCATCCATGGCGATGTTCAGCTCGGGATCCACGAGCACGTCGGACCAGAGCGAATCGCTCACGCCATCGTTCTCGATCCAGGGCTCATAGAACGCGGCATTGATCACGCTGTTGGCGTTGCGCGGGATCCACGCGGTACCGAGCGAGGCATTGTTCGGCGTCGAGCGGTGGTCGATGAGCCAGGTGCCGTGGTGGCAGCTCGCGCAGGCCACGCGTCCGGTCTCCCCGACCTCGCCGAGAGCGCCGCTCTCCGCACCGCCGACCGCGATGGGCCCGGAGTAGCCCTTCTCGAAGAAGAGCCGCTGGCCGAGCGCCGCGGCGTTCGGGTCATCGGCGTAGCGGTTGGTCGTGTCCTCCGGCACCTCGGGGAGCGGCGACAAGGTCTGCACCTTTTCCCACTCGACCGGCGTGAACAGACCGTCGATCAGTGCCTCCTCGGCGCTACATCCTGACGCCATGACAGCCACAAGTGCCAAGCTCGATCGGGTAAGCTTCATAAGGTCCCAGCTCCGCGTGACCTGATTGCATCGCAGTTGCTGCGCTGACGAAAGAGACATTTTCCCGTCGCACGTCAGCGCACCTCCGCGCTCTCCCGCACGCATCAGCCCGGATCCTCCACCCGGTTGCCAATTTGCATCCCGCGAGGATGCGCGTGCCTGCCAGCCGGAAGCGGGAGGCCCGCCGCTTGCAAGCCAGGTGGACGCGGCTTGCATGTCCGCGGCAGTCAGCGCGCCGCCTCATCCTGCGCTTCACCCTTCCCGATGGCAGTTTCCGGCAGACGTCACCGCCTCCTTGAACCACAATGCGCAGGCGCCCTTGAGATCGGTCAACCTCCCGCCCGCGATCGTAGGCCGCTTCCGGAGCTTGTCGCTCGAGCGCCTCGATCGAATCGAGACCGAGTGGGCAGCCGTGCTTGCTGGCGATCATGAGCGCGCGGCCGAGGTGCACAACGAGCTGCACACCCTGAAAGGCGACGCGCGCGTCGTGGGATTCAGCGACGTGCACCTGCTCGCCCACAAGCTCGAAGAACTCCTCGTCGCCGCGGAGCACCGGAACTTTCGGGTGCCGGAGGAGTTCGACCTCGTGATGACCATGGCCATCCGGCTCGTGGTCATGCTGCTCCGGACGCGTGACGGCGTCTCGCTCGGAGGCATCGACGTCGACGGCTTCGTGCAGCAGATCGACGAGCTGGTCGCCGACAGCCAGGTGCGCTCCGTGGAGAGCACCGAGCAGCCACCGATGTCGCGGCGGGTTCCCATCAACGTGGAGCCGCTCGACAGGGTGGCCCCGGCGACCCAGCAAGGGCTCGCGGCCGCGGCCACCGATGTGTACCTGGAGTCCCTGCGCGCTGGAGGTGCGGCGAGAGAGAGACTCCAGGCCGTGTGGCGCGCGCTGAGCCACCAGATTGCCGACCTGTACGCGGCCCCCCTCGCCCCGCGGGTCACACGCCACCAGCACGCGGCGCTGCGGCTCGCGCGCGACCTCGGCAAGGAGACCGCGGTGGAGGTCATCACCGGTGACGTGCGGGTGCGGGCCGACGCGGCCGACGCGCTGGAGACCGCGCTCCTCCATCTCCTGCGCAACGCGGTCGACCATGGCATCGAGTTCCCCGACGAGCGGGTGCGGCTCGGGAAGCCGCCCACCGGCAGGATCCGCGTGCAGGTCCGGATGATCGACGGAGGCGGCGAGGTCGAGGTCGATGACGATGGCCACGGCATCGACCTCGAAGAGGTGCGCCGCAAGGCCGTGGAGCGCGGGTTCATGACGCCGCAGGACGCCGAGACGGCCTCGGAGCGCGAGCTGACCGATGTGGTGCTCCAGCCGGGCTTCAGCACGCGCTCGCAGGTGACCGACGTGTCGGGCCGGGGCATCGGCCTCGACGCGGTGCGCAGCACCCTCGCCCGGGTGGGAGGACACATCGCGGTCACCACCCACCTCGGCCACGGCACGACGGTGACCGCGCGGGTGCCGCAGGCGAGCCGTCGCCTTCGGGTTCTGTGCTTCCCTGCCTGGGGCGCAGACCTGACCTTCGCCGTGCCCGCCACCTTCGATGCCGTCCCCCGCAACGAGGACAGCGCCGACGCGCTGGACCCACTCGACCTGCTCCAGCTCGAGACCGGCAGCCGCCGCGGCAACCGGCTCTGCATCGAGCTGAACGGAGAAGACTTCAGCGCCCAGCTCCGCGCTGGCGGTCCCCCTTTCCGCCGCACCGCCGAGCGGTTCTGCCCGACGCCCGACCGTCACCCCGTGGAGGTGGTGCGTCTCGGCGACGACGAAGCGCTCCTCCTCCGCCCGGAGGCGCTCCTCCCCATGCGCCGTCGCGCCTGATCAGGCGTGGGCGTCGGTCACTGGGGCGGCGAAGCCGGCGGGATCTTGAACACGTCCCACGCAGGCGTGTGGTTGTTCTCGGCCTCGGGCTGGTTCCACAGGTAGACCGAGGCGAAGCTCTGCACCGTGTTTCCGTCGGCCACCACGCCGGTCACGTAGAGCTGAGGGTTCACGCCCTGCCCGCGCTTCGACGAATAGATGAGCCAGTAGTACGTCTTGCCGCCCACGGTGGTGGCTTCGGGCGCCCATTTCGGCCAGCTATTGGTCACGCCAGGGCTGACCTTGCCGGTGCACGACACCGGATCGTTCGCCGCGAGGCGGAGCGGGTCGCCGCCCTGAGCCGGGATCACGAACAGCTCTGCCAGCGGCTGATCGTACATGTTCGGGCCGACCGGGAACCGGTTGAAGGCGAGCAAGGCATCGTCGGACGAGAAGGCCGGGTAGTACTCGGCGTACTCCGGATACGAGGCGCCCGGGATGGGCGTCACCGTGCCGCCCAGCCGGTCGTTGTAGGGCACCGCTACGAGGTCGGCGTGACCGGCGTCGAGGCGACCGGTGGTCTGCGTATCGTTGGACACGTAGACCACCGTCTGCCCATCGTGGCTCCAGGTGGGCGAGCCAGCGCCGTGCGTGTCGCCATCGCGCGCCATGACGCCGTAGGACACGCCCTCGCCGCTGGCCTGCGCCTCGAGGTCGACCCAGATGAGCTGCGTGGCAACCCCGGTGCCGAGGGGAGCGACCATGACCCGGTCACCGTCCTCCCAGTGGGCCTTGGAGTAGGAGTGGATGCCGACCTCGCTGAAGCCGGTGAGGGCCGCGAGGGCGCCTGCCCCCATGAACGAGGGCTGCGCGCCGGCCGTGGCTTCCTCGATCGAGGCGAGCACGTTGCTCCACGGCCCCTGCGCCGTGAAGCCCACGAACTTGCCGTCGGGCGTCGAGGTATGGCAGCCGATGCAGGTCACGGGGGCGTTGTTCGTGGTGGGCATCTGCACCTGAGGCGGCGTCAGGGTGGTGGCCACGTTCTCGTCGCCGATCTGGAAACCCTTCAGGGCAGAGCTGCCAGAGGTCGTCCAGTAGACGATGGCCCCCTCCGCCTGGGCCGGCGCGACAAGGAACTCGCCCGCGGTGCCGGTGCTGGGTGGGACGGTGAGCGTCGTCCCGTCGAAGACCGCGCCGCGCACCGTCATCTTGACCGCGAGGGGCGCACTCACGGCGCGCGCCGCGAGCCGCTCCCACATCTCCTTGGGCATCGCCCACTGCGCGTCCGCCGTGTAGACGACGAGATCATGCGCCTCGTCGTCGGTGTGGAGCCGGATCTCGAAGAGGTTCTGCTGATCGACCGGGGTGAAGCGAAACCGCGGACGCAGCCAGTTGCGCGGGAAGAGCGCGTTCGACTCCGGCTCGAACATGCAGGGCCCCCCGGCCGCGGAGCCAGGGTCGGCGCCGAACAGCTCGGGAGCGTTCGCAGGCGCCGAGGTCTCCACGATGGGATCCTCGGGGAAGGCGGGCTCGAACGTCTGACCGGGGCCGGAGCTGAAGAGATCACCGCCCGTGCCTCCACCAGCCCCCAGGCCCGTGCCCCCGGCACCGCCGACATTGGTGCCGCTGCCGGCGCCAGTACCGCCGGGCTCACCGGAGCCACCGTTGTCACTGCCGCAGGCGGCGAGGCTCGCGGCCGGGACCGCGCAGGTCAGGAGCAAGAGGACGGTCATGCGATGCGTGCTGGCCATGAGGGACCTCTCGAAAGCGAAAGAGCGCGAGGTTGGAGAGAAACCGAGCGTGGCGGTGCCAGCGGGAGGGGTCAAGCCTCGCGCGCCCCACGGAAACGGTCCCGCCGTGAATTGCCAGGAACCGATGCGGCTGGGCGAACGCAGGAAAGACGGCGTGACACCTTGTTGGAGAGGGTCCACAAGTCGCGTAGGCTGGCGCGCAAGCCTCGTTCCCCTTCACTTCTCCGGAGCGCCTCTCCATGTTCGACATGGCCACCCTCCCCAAGATCCTGATCTCCACCCTCGTGTTCGTGTTGCTCGGGATCCTCGTCTTTGCGGTGGCGTTCCTGCTGATCGTGAAGATCACGCCCTTCTCGATCCGCAAGGAAATCGAGGAGGACCAGAACACGGCGCTCGCGATCGTGATCGGGTCGGTGATCCTGGGGCTCGCCTGGATCATCTCTGCCGCGATCCACGGCTGATCCCGGGAGCGCGCGGTGGCCTCGGCGGTGATTCCCGACGAGCGCGGTCCGGAGGAGCGGGCCCGGGGTGGGTCCCCGTCGGGCCTCCCGGGTGCAGCGCCCGAGAGGATCACCCCGCAGGCGAAGGCGAACGCGCGCAGACCGTGGATCTGGGGACGCACGGTCGACCTCGGGGTGTTCGGAGGATCGGCGGCGCTCGCGCTGATACTCGCGGCGCTCGCGCCCGTGCTCTCGCACGAAGGGGCGCTGCCTACCTGGGGGTGGATCGTGTTCGTGCTGGCCATCGACGTGGCGCACGTGCACACGACCTTGTTCCGCACCTACCTGGATCGTGAGGAGCTGCGGCGCAGGAGCGCGCTGTACGTGGGGGTGCCCCTCGCGTGCTGGGGGCTCGGCGTCCTCCTGCACCTCGCGTCGGCGCTGACGTTCTGGCGGGTGCTCGCGTACGTGGCGGTATTCCACTTCGTACGGCAGCAGGCAGGGTGGGTGGCAATCTACCGGGCGCGGGCCGGGGAGCGCGCGCGCTCCGACCGCTGGCTCGACGACGCGCTGATCTACGCCGCGACAGGCGTCCCGCTTCTGTACTGGCACGCGCACCTACCGCGGTCGTTCCGGTGGTTCGTCGAGGGAGACTTCCTCGGAACACCCTGGCTGCAGGCGGCGTTGCCGGCCGCATGGACGGCGTACGCGGTGCTCGCCGCGCTGTACGTGGGCCGTACCGTCCACCGGGCGCGAGAAGGCGCCCCCCTCAACGGGGGCAAGCACCTCGTCGTCGCCACCACGGCGGCGACCTGGTACGTCGGGATCGTCGCGCTCGACAGCGACTTCGCCTTCACCGTGACGAACGTCATCGCCCACGGCGTGCCGTACATGGCGCTGCTCTTCGGGTACACCCGGGAGAGAGCGCGAGAGCGGCCAGGGTCTCTGGTCGGCCGGATCGCCGCGGGAGGGCTCGCCGCCTTCATCGCGACGGCACTCTGCTTCGCCTTCTTCGAGGAGTTCCTGTGGGACCGGCTGGTATGGCACGACCGGCCCTCGCTGTTCGGAGGCCTGGACAGGGAGCACCCCCTCCTCGGCCCGGTCGCGGCAGCGCTCGTCGTTCCCCTGCTCGCCGTGCCGCAGGCGACCCATTATGTGCTCGACGCCGTGCTCTGGCGCCGCCGCGACACGGGAGCCGCCCAGGCGCGCGCGCTCGGGTTCGGCGCACCCTGAACCAACGGGGATCCGATGCCGACTTCTCTGCCGCGCTGTCCTTCCACCCTCGTCCCGCTCCGACGCACGCGCATCGAAGGCACGCGCATCGAAGGCACGCGCGTCGAAGGCACGCGCAGAGCACGTCGCGTGGCGACGATGGCCCTGATGCTGGCGGTCGCTCCGGCGTGCAGCGGGAGCAACGACATCACGGTCGCGCCCAGGGCTGCAGCGCCCGTGGCGCAGCGCGACGTGGTAGCTCCGCCGGATCTCCCCTCAGGGCGGCTGCCAGACACAGCGCGGCCGCTGCATTACGCCCTCTCGCTCTCCATCGACCCGACGAAGGAGCGGTTCTACGGAGACGTGACCATCGATCTGGCGATCCCCGCGAAGACCGAGACCATCGTGCTGCACGGGCGCGACCTCACCCTCGCGCAGGCAGAGGTGGTGCTCGACGGGGAGGCCATCCAGGTACGCACCGGCTACCGGCAAGCGATGGGGGGCAAGGGGAGCCCGGAGGAGATCGTCCTCACGCTGCCGAGGGCCGTGGCTCCAGGACAGCTCCAGCTCCACATCACGTACTCGGCGGCGCTGGAAGCTGGAATCACCGGGCTTTACCGGGTGGAGCACGGGGGGGCCTCCTATGCGTTCACCCACCTCGAACCCACGGAGGCGCGGCGCGTCTTTCCCTGCTTCGACGAGCCGGGCCACAGGGTGCCGTTCGACCTGAAGGTGACCACGCCCAAGGGGAACGTGGTGGTCGCGAGCACGCCCGAGGTGGATCGCACGGAGCCCGAGGACGGCCGCGGCGCGACCTTCACCTTCGCGCCGACGCAGGCGATACCGACGTACCTGCTCGGGTTCGGCGTGGGACCGTTCGAGATCGTGGAGGGAGCCCGGCAGCCGGTCCCCCTCCGTGTCGTGACCGCGCGGGGGGCGGGGAACCTCGGACAGGCGGCGCTCGAGGCCACGGCGGCGCACCTCGGGTTCATGGCCGAGTACACCGCGCAACCGTTCCCGCACCCCAAGCTGGACCTCGTGGCAATCCCGGAGTTTGGTTTCGAGACCTCGGTGAGCGCGGGGCTCATGGCGCTGCGCGAGGACCTGGTCCTGCTCGACCCGGCGATCTCGGGAGCGGTCGCGCGCAAACGGATGGCGGAGGTGGTTGCCGGTGCGGTGTCGCGTCCGTGGTTCGCCGATCTGGTGAGCGCTGCGTGGTGGGACGACCAGTGGCTGCACGATGGCTTCTCCCGCTGGATGGAGGTGAAGCTGCTCGACCGATCCCGGCCAGGTCTCGAAGCCCGCGAGGCATCGCTCCGGGAGAAGGACCGGGTGATGGGCCTCGACGCCTTCGGGGAAGCGCGGGCCGTCCGGCAGCCCGTGACGAGCACGAGCGAGGCGAAGGAAGCGCTCGAACCGCTCATGGGGGTGAAGGCGTCGCATGTGCTGGAGATGGTGGAGCGGTGGATCGGCCCGGAGCTCTTCCGGGACGGCGTGCGCGCCTACCTGAAGGACCACCCACGCGGCGTGGTGACGACCGCCGATCTCCTCACGTCCCTCGGGGAAGCCTCGAACCGCGACGTCAGCGCCGTGGTGGCGCCCTTCCTCGATCGGACCGGCGTGCCGCTCGTGGCCGCATCGCTCACCTGCGAGAGCAACAGGGCGCCGCGGGTGACACTCACGCAGCGGAGGCACGGTGCGCGCCCAGCGGAGGGCGTCACGGAGCCACCCTGGACTTTCCCCGTGTGCGTGGCGTACGAGGGCGGGGTCAAGGCCGGCCCAGCATGCACCCTCCTTGAGGGCACCACAGGGGAGGTGCCGTTGCCGGAGGGACGGTGCCCACGGTGGATCTACCCGAACGCGGCAGAGGGCGGCTATTACCGGTTCTCGCTGCCCCCAGCGCAGCTCGGTGCGCTCGTGGCGAAGGCGCGGTCTCTCGAGGTGAGCGCCCGGATCGGGCTCGTGGCGAACACCTGGGCGCTCGTGAAGAGCGGCGACGTGGGGGTGGAGGTGCTGCTCGACCTCCTCGGCGCCATGAAGGGCGAACGGCACCGGCTGGTGGTCGGCCAGATGATCGACACCCTGCAGGGTGTGAGCGATCTGCTCGTGGACGACGGGGTGAGGCCCGGCTTCCAGGCGTTCGTGTCGTCCCTCCTGCTTCCGCTCGGGCGAGAGCTGGGCTGGGAGGCCCAGCGGGCGGACAGCGACGATCAGCGCCTCCTGCGACGGGAGGTGCTGGAGGCGCTCCTCGTGCTGGCGGAGGAGCCGTGGGTCTTCACGGAGGCCGAGCGACGGGCGGCGGCGCTCCTGAAGGGTCCGCGCACCCTCGACGGAAACGCCGCGGCGGTGGCCGTGGCGCTGAAGGCGTCGACGCGGCGGGCCGGAGAGGCACAGTTCAGACAGCTCACGACGGTGCTGAAGAAGGCGACCACGACCGAGGAGCGGCGGATGATCCTGGAGGCCGTGGGGAGCTTTGCAGACCCGGCGCTGCTGCGCACCGCACTCGACTGGACGCTCACCGGTGGCGTCACGCCCCAGGATGGGCACACGGTCTTCATGGCCGCAGCGGCGTGGCCTGGGGCACGGCCCCATCTGCTATCCTGGATGCGAGAGCACCTGCCAGAGCTGAAGGGGAAGCTCGCCGACGTGGCGATGGTCCGGCGCCTGGGCGTGCTGAGCGCGATCTGCGACCCAGAAAACCGCGCCGAGGCGGCCCGCTTCTTCGGCGAGGCGCTGGAGGATCTGGAAGGCGCAAAGCATCCGCTAAAGCAGTCACTGGCTGCAGCGGACCTGTGCATCGCCGCGCGTCTCCGGGAGGGACCACGGCTGACGAAGCGGCTCGGAAGCGTGTCCGGCCGGCGCCTCCCGCGCTGACAGCGGCGAGGCGCACGCGAGACGTGCCGGGATTCTGCGCTGCCCCTTGACGGAAGGGCCCTCGGGCTTGAGGCTCGCGCATGGATGCAGGTCATGGGTGTTGTCCGGCTGCCAGTGCCCTGAAGGCGATGGACGACCCAGAGTGCGGCGAAGGTGCGAGCGCGGGGCGACCCTGCTATGCATCGCTCCGCACGTCGATGCGCCGGTGGCGCGGGCACGTTGAAGCTGGCTTTCGTTGCTTGGTGGAGTCCTGAGGTACGATGATGGCTGACTCGCGGTCCTCGGGGGGGCTTGCTGGAAAGTTGACACCCGAACCCTCCAACAGGCGCGCTCCGGTGCTCGTGGTCGACGACGACATCGAGCTGCGGGACGCGCTCCGAGACCTGCTCGAGGAGAACGGGTACGACGTCTACTGCGCCGAGAACGGGCAAGAGGCGCTGAACCTCCTGAAGCGGGCCGATCCGGCGCCGGGGCTGATCCTGCTCGACCTGATGATGCCGGTCATGAGCGGCCAGGAGATGCTGGCGGCCCTGAAGCAGGTGCACGCGCTGGCGGCGATCCCGGTAACGATCGTGTCGGCGTCGGAGGACCCCCCCGAGGGAGAGAGCTTCCTGCACAAGCCGCTGGACGTCGAGGCGCTGCTCGGGATCGTGGAGAAGGCCTGCGGAGGCTGACTCCCGCCAGAGCTGACGGCGCGGAAGTTGGCGGTCCTCGGGAGGGCTGGCATAAGGCAAGCGTGCGCGTCGAGATCGGCAAGGTCGCGGTGGTACTGGCAGTGGGCGTGGCGGGCGCTGCCTGCGCGGAGTCGAGTGCAGCGCCGGTCAGGGCAGAGCCTGAACACGCGCGCGAAGCGGCGGTTCACGAACCGACGGCTGGAGAGCGCGGCGAGCCCAGCCCGGAGGCGACAGGCGCCGCGAGCACGACGAGCACCGCGGCGACGGCTGGCGCGAGGCGCTCCGCACGCGCAGCAGAGGAGCGCGGCCCTGCCGCGACGAGCGCCAAGGAAGGCGTGGTCCGGCTCAGCGCGGTGGGAGATTGCACCCTGGGGACCGAGCTGCGGTCACGGTGGGGCCAGGGGTCGTTCCACATGGAAATGCAGGCCCGGGGTGGCGACCTTTCCTATCCGTTCTCCGGCGTCGCGCCCGTCTTCGCGCAGGACGATCTGACCATTGCGAACCTGGAGACGACGCTCACGTCCCGGGAGCCTTCGGGACCGCCGCGCGGATTGCAGTTCAGGGGAGATCCCGGGTGGGCGCGCATGCTGGTGCTGGGTGGTGTCGAGGTGGTGAGCGTGGCCAACAACCACGCGAACGACCTCGGTCCCCGCGGCTTCACCGACACGCTGCAGGCGCTGAACGAGGTGGGCGTCGGCGCGTTTGGCTTCGGACACGTCGACAGGCGGGTCGTGCAGGGAGTCGAGGTGGTCAACCTCGGCTACACGGGAGGCGATCCCTCGCTCGTGATGCGGGACATGGCCCGCTCGGTGAAGCAGCACAAGCGCCCCGACAACCTGGTGATCGTGTCCTTCCACTGGGGTGGCGAAGGGGTGTATCAGCCGAACGGAGACCAGATCCTGCTGGGGCACGGCGCCGTGGACGCGGGGGCCGACCTGGTGCTCGGTCACCACCCCCACGTCATGCAGGGGATAGAGCGCTACCGCGGACGGGAGATCGTCTATTCCCTCGGGAATTTCGTGTTCGGGGGGCACTCGAACCCCGAGGACAAGGACACGTTCATCTACCAGGCGACATTCGCGCTCCAGGCGGGTCAGGTATCGCAGACCGGGAGCACTGCCATTCCAGCGCGGATGTCGTCGGTCACCGATCGGAACGATTACCGCCCCGTGGTGCTCGAGGGAGCAGAAGGTGAGCGGGTGCTCGGAAAGCTGCAGGAGCTCAGCGCGCGGCTGGCGTCGCCGCAATGACGCCTCCGCAGCCACACCGTGCATGCAACGCGAGGCGCGGGTGAAGAGCCGCGATCACCACGGCAGGTAGCACTGGAAGCGCTGCCGTCTGTCACGAGGCTCAATGAGCGGGCGTGATGGTCACGGCGGCGGCGGAGCGGTGGGACGGCCCGTGGTGCACGATCTCGATGTTGTTTCCGTCGGGATCGAGGATGAAGGCCGCGTAGTACCCGGGGTGGTACTTGCGCTCTCCGGGGGCTCCGTTGTCCTTGCCGCCGCTGGCGAGCGCAGCCTCGTAGAAGTTGCGCACCGCCTCCTGATCGGGGGCCTGGAAGGCGAGGTGGACGCGGCCCGTGAGGGACTCTCCCTCGCGCACCTCGCTCACGTAGAGCTCGTCCACGAAGAAGTACCCTGCGCCCTCGCCGCCGACGACGATGCCGATCTCCTTGAGAGCGTTGCTGTAAAACCGCTTGCTCGCCTCGACATCACGGACGACGAGGTGAACGTGATCGATCAGCCTGCCACGCTGGAATTCCATGGAGCGACTCCTCGGGTTCTGGCGTGGTCTGCCACGCCGCCGGGAATTTAGTTCAGGGGATCGGCCATGACCACCTCGGAGCAGGTGGGGTCACACCGCGTGCCTACCGGCAATCGACGTCCGCCCCACGGAAACGGCGTCGATGCTGCTCGTGAACCGCGGTTTCCACTGGGTGAACGAGTTCCCCTTCAGCCGCTGAGCCGCGGGTTCATCCCCCGTCGTCGTCGTCGTCATCCCAGCGGGGCTCGGTCGCGGGAGGCTCCCGGGCGACGACCCCGCTGCCCTCTTCGAGGCGATCGCGGAAGGGCGTGAGGCGGGGGGGAAGATCGCGCAGCCCGCGGCTGCCGGTCCAGTCGTAGCGAAGCAGCAGGGCGAGCCCGAAGCGGGGTGAATCGATGATCGATGCCGGCGTGTCGACGAGCAAGGCCGTCTCGCTGGCGAGCGAGATCCGGTGGCCGCGCGAGAACCAGCTCCAGAACATGAGCCCGAAGGAGAAGGTGTTGCGCAGGAAGGCCTCCTCGCGGGCCTCGTTCGTGGGGCGGTAGCTCCCGACCCACCCGAGCTGGACCCAGGGCCACAGCCCGCGGCCATGGAGCACGTCGAGGTCGGCGCGCAGATCGATGCGGTCCACGGCGCTGAAGAGGGGGCTCACCCGCACCGAGGGGCCGATGGATGCGATGGCATCGACCGCAGGACGGAAGCGGAAGCGCGCGCCGAGGCTCGCCAGCGTGCGCCGCTCGGAGGAGTAGACGGTGTACACGTCGCGATCGGCGTCGGCGCGGCCCGCGAGGGAGTCGTCGACCGCGAGGAGGGCGGCGCTCGCCCAGGGGATGAGGGTGACCTCGCCGAGCGGGATGCCCCACGCCGCCGAGAGCCCCACCCGACCTCCCAGCGCCGGAGGCTGGGCCACCATGCGGGCCTGGGCGCTGAGCGAGGGAACGAAACCGCCCCCCGCGCTGTCGAGGCGCAGCTCCGCGCCGAGGCTGGTCGTGCCCGTGCGGAGGCGCGTGAACGCGGTGGCGCCAGCCCAGAGCGCCCCTGGGAGCACCTCGCGGCTCGCGTCGACGCCGATCTCGTAGAACCGGATCCCCGCGCGGAGGTCCTCGTCGGACATGTTGCCGTCGGTGGTCCGGATGTAACCGGCGAGCAGCAGGGCCCCCTCGACGGGATCGCGTCCCACGGGAGGCGCCCAGCGGAGGCGGGAGCCCGTGCCTGGCTCCGGCGTGAGGCCCGCGGGAGGGGGCGGCGGATCGCGGGGCCGCGGCGGCCGATGTGCGACGGCGATCTCCACCCGCACGAGGGCGCGCCCCGCGGGAGAGCTGACCCGGAGGACATGCGGGCCGTCGCCGAGGATGGCGATGCGGCGCTCGACCTCGTGACCGAGCCAGAAGAAGGGCGCGCGGCGCACGCCACTCCTGCGCGCCCACGGGTCCTCCGTGGGGTCGAGGACGAGGTCTCCTTGCTCGACGATGGTGTCGCCCTCGGGCGCGGGCGCGGCGGAGCCGGAGGACGTCGGCGCCATCGCCTCGCCAGGTTGTGTGGGAGGCGCGAGAGGCGCGGGAGGCACGGAGCCGCGGGCATCGTCCGACGACGGCGAGGTGACCGTGAAGTGAAGCGCGCCCTCGGCCGCGGTGGTGGTGACGTCGGGGTGGCAGGTGGGATCGTCGCCAGCGCCCCCAGCAGCGCCGGCCTTGCTGGTGGCGCACTCGTAGGCGGGGCGGGCACGCAGGCGGACGACGGTGGGGCCAGCGAAGACCAGCTCCAGAGGACGCGCCGGGTCGATGTCGCTCCAGGTGGACATCACGCGGCCCGGATAGGGCTGCCCAGCATCGAGGCCGCGCACCCAGGCGACCACGGGGACCTCGGGCGGCGGGCGGATCTCGACGCGGTGGCGACCCCTGGGAACGGCGACGCTGCAACGGAGTGCACCTGGACCGAGGACCGGATCCACAGGAGTCGGCGCGCCAGTGGGCGCGCCCGCGGGCGTAGCCCCCCCACCCGCCGCCGACGTGCCTGCCCCGGAGGCGCAGGTGACCGCCTCGCCGTCCAGGCGGACATCGAGCTGGCAGGGCGTCTCCGGCCCGTCGAGGTGGCGGCAGGCTCCCTCCAGCGCCAGCGCGAAGGGCGCCGGTCGGTCGAAATGAAGCTGGGCGAAGGCCCCCTCGGTCATGAGCAGAGCCCCCTCCGGGGCGTCCACGAGCGCACGGCGGACGCGGGCGGGGAGGGGCTGCTCCGGCTCGGGCCCCGCGCGCACGTCGAGGCTGGCGCTGCCGGCGGTGTGGTCGACGCGGGGCGGCGCCTTCCAGGAGATCACCGGAGCGAGCCGCGCCAGCGCCGCGGGCGACGGATCGGGCCACGTGTCACCGGCAGCGGCGCGGGCAGCGGACGTCTGCGCGGCGAGCTCCGCGATGGCGAACGCACGCAGCGCGAGGAGGCGGTCACCCTTCACGGCCGCGAGGTCGGTGGCGAGGGTCGCCGCCCGGGCGATGACGCGCCCATCGCGGTGGGCCAGGCCGAGGCGCAGGAACGTCTCACTCCCGAGCAGGACATCGCCCTCGCGCTCCGCGAGGAGCCCGAGGAGCAAAGCGTCAGCGGCCGTCGAGCGCGCGGCCGTCGGGGTGAGGATCTCGATGCCCCGGCGCACGTCGCCTGCGCGGCGGGCGCTGCGAGCCTCCCCGAGCGGCGCGAGATCCGGAGGCAGCGCGAGCGGCGCGAGGCGCCCCAGAAGGCCGATCGGGACGACGGGAGGGCTACCCGGCGGCAACGTGAAGGCGAGCGTGGCGCCGGCTTCGAGAGAGAGGTCCGCGACCTCGATGGGCGGCGCGCGATCGAGGGCAGCGAGCGCCGGAAACCCGAGCATGTCGAGGGCCACCGCGCGGCGCTCCTTGAGGACCGGGCGCTCGGCGTCCGAGGCGCGGCGGAGCGCACGGGTGGACGCGCGCACCGTACCGAGCAGATCGTCCACGTCCGCGAGCGGCCCCCCGCCGCGAGGCGCCACGATGCGCTCGGGTGACGGCAGGGCCGGGTGAAGACGGGCCGAAGCGCGCAGGAGGACCCCCTCGGAGGCATGCACGCGCAGCTCACCGGCCCCCGCCGGCACGGGCACCTCGATGGCGCCCGTGGCATCGGCGCGGATCCAGCCCTCGTAGGTGATGCCCCCCGCGGAGACGGTGAGGCGGCGGGACCCTTGCCGCGGGGGAGCGCCAGGTTGCGCGGCAGCGAGGACAGGGGACGGGGCGATGACCACCCGGGCCACGGTGGCGCGGTCGCGGTCGGGCACCAGGAAGGTCGCGTCGCCCTCGACCCAGGCCCACTGAAGAACGTCGCGCAGCGTCGCGCACGGCGCCTCGCCCACCCGCGGGATGCGCGCCAGCACGGGAGGCGCTCCGGGAGCACGGGAGAACGTCCGAGCGCCCGGGGAGACCGCGACCACCGAGGCGACACCCGCACCCGCGTGCACCGCAACGGAGGCCTCATCGATGCGCACGAGCGACTCGGGCTCGGGTCCCGCGGACGCGCCGCGCAGGAGCACGCGCGCATGCGTACCCGGAGGCGCGTCCACCGGGATGACGGTGCGGGGCGCATCGAGCAAGGTCCAGCGCAACCCCTGAGGCCCGACGACGGCACACGTGGGCGCCGGCCCCTCCGGGATCTGGTCACGCGGCTCTTCCAGCGCGCTCCAGATCGTCACCCCTGGCGCCGCGTCGAGTGCGCCCCAGCCCCCCTCGCGGGTCCACGCCTCGCGCGCGCGCGACGCTGCCCCCGGGATGTCCCCGTGCGCCGCGGCAAACCGATCCGCCTCGGCGCCGGCGAGGGGACGCCGCCCATCGGCAGAAGCGGAGAGCGCGTCGCCGAGCGCCCGGATGGTCGCGGCGTCGTCGGCATCCACCCCAGGGCGCAGCGCCAGGGTCGCACCCCAGCCGGCCCAGGGAAGCGGTCCAGCCCGGCCCTGCCCCGGCACGGTGCCAAGCGTGACGAGAGGGTCCGCATGCGCCGCCGAGAGCCGCTCGAGGGCCACCCGGAGCAGGGGCGCCACGAGCGCGTCGGGCGCGCGCCGGGCTGCCTCGAACGCCGCGGACACGCGCATCCGGGCCTCTGCGGGTGACGCTGCCCAGCGGGAAGCTTCGGCATGGATCAAGGTCTGCAGGAGCGGCGGACGCTTCGTGGCAGCCGCGAGCGCCGCGCGTGCGGCACTTGCCGACGCGAGGACGGGCGCCTGGTCCGCCCTGGCGAGGAGGGCCGCGAGGCTCGCTCCCCCCGCGGCATCGGCGAACGCCTCGTCCCGGTCGCGCCGCACCTCGAAGAAGTCGGCCACGCCCACGCGCTGACGGTGCCCGATGGCCGCGACGGCCACCTCGCCCTGCACCACCTCCACGGTGACCTCGCGCGCGCCGACCGGAAGGACGGCGCGTATCCAGCGAGCCTCACTCCACCGCGCGCGGTCCATGAGCCTGGGCGACGTGCGCCAGACCAGCTCGCGGACCACCGCGCCCCCCGCACGCACGATCGCGCGCGCCGGGCCCGAGGCACGGGCACGGAAGCCGAGGCGCAGGACATCGGCCGGCGTGGTCAGGGTCACGCGCGCAGCCGCAGCAGCGCCGCCTGCATCCCCTCCCTTCCCCGCGCCCTCGCCGGCACGCGCGACCCCGAGCTGCCAGGACGTCGCGTGATCCGCGGCATCGAGCGGCGCCTCCCCGGCCCCGCCCTCGACATCCACCCCCCGGCGCAGGAAGTAGGGCTCGGTGAGGGGGCGGACCCGCAAGGACTCCTCCAGGTAACGCGCCACGAGCCAGGATGCCGCAGCGCCGGAGACAGGCTCCCCGGGCGCGGGCGCGAGGGCGTCACGCGCCGCCTCGACCCAGCGCAGCAGGGGACGGGCCGCAGCGAGCGCCGTGCCCAGCTCGTCGAGCGGGACCGTCAGGGCGCGCGGCGCTTCTCCCCCGCGCAGCAACCAGTCTGCGACGTCCTCGTCGAGACGATACCAGGCGAGCGCCGCACTCTCGCGTGCCGCCACGTGGACGGTGATCGGCGCCGTCGCCGGCGACGTGGGGTTGCGCGCGCCTGTAGCCGTGGTCCCTGCGCTCCCTGGCACTGCCGGCCGCAGCACCAGGAACCGCGCCGAGGTCCAGGGAGGAATCCCCACCTCACGACGCCCCCCGGCGAGCTTCGGCAGCGGCACCCAGGTGATGCCGTCGGGCGCATCGCCCACCCCCGTGCCGACCCCCACCCCGCTGATCTCTCCCCAGATCTCGAAACGATCGCCAGGGTCTGCGGGGAGCACCAGCAGTTCCTCCGCGCCGAGCGCGACGGGCGCGCGCGGGTCGACCTCGCGACCTGCGGAGGGCGCTGCGTCGCCCCAGGGAATCGCCCGCGCGCGCCCGGGCGTGATCCAGGCGAGGCGCTCTGCCCCCTGTGCGGGCAGCGCAACGACGGCGGTGAGCGCCGCTGCGAGCGCCGCCCAAAGGCCGAGGCGCGCGCCCCGGCGTCTGCGGTCACGCGCGGGAGCTTGCACGGGGAGGAGGACGGACGGAGAAGGGCACGGCGGGAGGGACGATGCCGCGATGGGCGTGGCTCCGCAACGGGCAGACGCGCCCCCCCGCGTCACTCAGGGCTTGGGGCCCGAGAACGCGGCCGCGGCGCGGCGTTCAATCTCCTCGGAAGACAGCACTTCGACCTGCTTGGTCATCGCCCAGGCATGCCCGAAAGGATCGACGAGCTGGCCGTAGCGGTCGCCCCAGAACATGTCGGCGAGTGGCATGGTGGGCGTCGCCCCCGCCTCGACGGCGCGCGCGTAAGCCGCGTCGATGTCCCCCTCGACGGTGATGCACATCGCCACCGTCGTCCCGCCCAGCGTCTGCGGCCCGCCCTTGCCACCCATCTCGGGAAACTCGTCGGACATCATGAGGATCGAGTCCCCGATCTTGATCTCGGCGTGCATGAGCTTTCCGCCGGGCCCTTGCATGCGCGAGAGTTCCACGGCGCCGAATGCCCGCGCATAGAATGCAATGGCGTCGGCCGCGCCGCGAATGGTCAGATACGGGGTGACCGTGGCATAGCCTCTGGAATGTGAATCGGGCTTGCTCGCGCTGGACATGCGGGATCTCCTCCGGAAAGCGGACCGGCAAGTACGCCGATCGGCGCGGTAGAGGACATCCGGAGCCACGGCACTGTCAAGCGCCGCCATGACCTCTCCGCAGGGTTCCGGGAAGCGCGTACGCGGAGCCGGTGTACCGGACCTCGTCACCCACGAAGGGTCACGAAAAATCGACGACGCCCATGCGCAGGCAGCGAGAGAGAGAGGAAATACAGGGCGCTATCACGCAAGGCGCCCTGCTGGGTCAGGTCGGGTCCACGCAGGCTTCCTGGGTACACGCCATGCCCTTCGGGGCGCACCGATTGCAGCTCGCATTGCAGCAGTACATCCCCTTGCCACACACCGCGGTGCCACACTGCTGACCCACGAAGGCGGGCTCCGCCTCGACCTTCACGGGCGACTCGCATACCTGCTGCGTACACGCCCCGCCCTTGGGAGCGCAGGTGCCACAGCTCGCATTGCAGCAGTACGTGCCCTTGCCGCACACGGAATTGCCACACTGCTGACCGACGACCAGCTCTTCTTCGTCCTCGCCGATTGCAGCAGCCTCGCTGTCGTCCTGCGCCTGCGATGCAGGCTCGTTCTCGTCCTCCTGCGCGTCGACGACGCCGACGCCGCACGCGGTCGCGGAGAAGGACAGCAGCATCGAAATCGCACCCCAGGCCATGAGCTTACGAGCAATCACAGGTCACCTCTTTCCGGTGCAGGCCGTGGCGACACGCATGAAGGCGCGCCCCCCCGGCGTCGAGGCCGACGAACCTAGCACGAGTCTCGCGAGGCACGAGCCTCGATTCACCGCGCCATTCCCCCTGCAATTCCCGCATGAAGGCATGCATGAACGCGCACGTTGGAGCACCTCCTGGCAATGCTGTCGGAATTCGCCGCAGAGATGGGACCGGCAATGCATTGACATCGAGGGGCGACGAATCCGCCACCATTGACGAGGCTACGAGGCCCAAGCGTCCCCTCAGCACCTCGGCGTTTCAGCCGCGCAGAGCGCGGTTCTGCGAGAGCCACTGCTCCCACGCCGCAAAATCTCCACCGAGCCTCTGCGCCAGCTCGTCGCGCGCCTCGTCGGGGAGCCGCACGAACGTCCCGCTCGCCTCGGCCAGGATCTCTCCCCCCTCCGCGGTCACGAGCTGGCCCCGCATCTCCATCAACCGGCGCGCGTCGCGCGTCATCTCACCGATGGCGATCAGCCGCTGCCCGAGCGGCGCGGGCTTCTGAAAGCGCACCTCGAGCCGCGCGGTCTGCACCCAGCGATCGTGGAGGAACGCCACCCGCCCGATGGTCTCGTCGAGCACCGCGGACACGATGCCCCCGTGCAGCACCCCAGGCCATCCTTGGTGGTGCTCCGCAGGCGTCAGCTCGGTCCACACCCGCTCGCCGTCGTCGAGGAAGTCGACCCGCAGCCCGTGCGGGTTCTCGGTTCCGCACACGAAGCAGAGCGCGGAGCCGGGCTGGCGCCGCCCGCGAGCGGGATCGGGCAGGGGAAGGAGCGGGAGCTTCATCGTGCAGCGCGTTACCACAGGAAGAGCCATCCGCGCAGTAGGGTCGTTCCAGCTCTGCGCACGCATGAAATGCCTGGAAAAGCGCTTCACACCTCTCTCGGGTTCCCGTGATGAGGGCGGATGGGCATGATGACTCGCTCGCATGAGCGACCCTCCCCACGTCACGCTGACCGAGGTCTTGCACGACCGCGGCCCGGCCATCCTGTACCGCGGGGTTCGTGGCGTCGACGGGACCCCGGTGCTCGTCAAGATGCTGCCGGCGCTCCTCCTCGGCGGCGTCGAGGAGGCCATGCTCCGTGACGAGCACCGCATCCTGCTCGGCATCGATTCGCCCTCGGTGCCGCGCGCGCTCGGCCTCCAGCGGCTCGACGGCGGGCTGGCACTGGTGCTGGAGAGCGCGGCGGGACAGCCCCTCGACGCCCTCCTGCGGGAGCGCCGGCTCGGCCTCGGCGAAGCGCTGACCATCGGGGCCGGCCTCGCGCGCGCCCTCCTCGCCGTCCACCAGGCCGGCGTCATCCACCGTGACCTGAAGCCCGCCAACGTCACCGTGGACCTCGACGCGGGCGCGATCCAGCTCATCGACTTCGGCCTCGCCACCCGCCGCGCCGCGAGCGCGCGGCGCGACGCGCTCGACGGAACCCTCGCCTACATCGCCCCGGAGCAGACCGGGCGCATGGACCGCGGCGTGGACGCGCGGAGCGACCTCTACGCGCTCGGCGTGACCCTCCACGAGATGCTCACCGGCACGCTGCCCTTCACGACCACCGACCCGGTGGAGCTCGTGCACGCGCACCTCGCGCGCCCCCCGGCAGACCCGCGGACCCTGGAGCCCGCGCTCCCCGAGGTGGTGGCCGAGATCGTGCTGCGCCTCCTCAGCAAGGCACCCGAGAACCGCTACCAGAGCGCCGCCGGCCTCCTCTTCGACCTCGACGCCTGCCTCGCCGCCCTCCCTGCGCTCCGGGGTCCCGGCCCGCTGCCGCAGCTCACCCTCGGCGCCCGCGACGTGCCGGTGGAGCTGTCCCTCCCCGAAGGGCTGTTCGGGAGGGAGGAAGAGCAGATGCTCCTCCGCGACGCCCTCGACCGCGCCGCGGACGGGGAGGCCGAGATCGTGGTCCTCTCGGGGCCGCCCGGGATCGGCAAGTCGGCCCTGCTGCGCGACCTCGCGGTGGAGGGCCCGCGCCGCGGCGGCCGGGTGGGCATCGGCAAGTGCGAACAGACCGGGCGCGACGCGCCGTATGCACCGCTCGCCCAGGCGCTCGGCGCGATCTTCCTCGACCTCGGAAGAGACGGCCCCGCGGCGCTCGGGCGCCTCCGCGAGGACATGGCCGACGCCCTCGGCCCCAACGGCGGCGTGCTGGTGGAGCTGGTGCCGGAGGCCGGCCCGGTGCTCGACGTACAGCCCGGCGCTCCGGACCTGCCGCTGGAGGAGGCGAAGAACCGCCTCGTCCTGGTCATCGAGCGCGCGCTCGCCGCGGTCGCGGAGCAGGCCCGCCCCATCACCCTGCTGCTCGACGACGTGCAGTGGATCGACCCGGCCTCGCTCGACCTCCTCCGGGAGCTGCTCGCGAGCCGCAAGGCGCGCGGCGTCCTCATCGTGCTCGCCCTGCGCGAGGGCGAAGCGGCGCAGACGCGCGGGGTGCTCGAAAGCCTCTGGCGCGGCGGCATCCCGCTCCAGGAGCTGCACATCGGCGCCCTCGACGTGCACGGGATCACCGCGCTCGCCGCAGACGTCCTGCGCCTGCCGGAGACGCGGGTGCGCACGGTGGCGGCAGGGGTGACCGCGCGCACGGGCGGCAACCCCCTCTCGGCGGTGACCTTGCTCAGGTCCCTGCACGAGGCCGGGGCGCTCTCCATCGACCCCGAGGACGGCGCCATCGTGGCCGACTTCTCGGGCGCGACCGTGGGCGACGCCGCCGAAGGCAACGAGGGAGACGTCAAGACCTCCCATGGCGCCGACGTCGCGGCGCTCCTCCGCCAGCAGCTCGGGCGCCTCTCGCCGCGCACCCAGCGCGTCCTCACCTGCGCCGCCTGCCTCGGCCACACCTTCGCGCTGGACACCCTCGCAGGCGCGCTCGACGTGCCGGAGGACCAGGTGCTCGCCGCCCTCGACGAGGCGGCGCGCGGTAGCTTCGTGCTCCCCGCCGGCCGCGCCTTCCGCTTCGCGCACGACAGGGTGCAGCAGGCCGCGCTCGCGCTCGTCACCGAGCCGGTGCGCCGCCTCCTCGAACGCGACGCGGGCCGCACCCTGCGGGTACGCGCCGGCGCGACCCCCAGCGACGACGATCTCTTCGCGGCTGTGGAGCTGCTCAACCCTGCCGCCGCGCTCCTCACCGACCCTGACGAGCGCCTCTCGCTCGCCCGCGACGACCTGCGCGCCGGCCAGCGGGCGCTCAGCCGCGCCGCGTTCGCTGCCGCGCGCCGCTACTTCGAGGCCGGCGCCGCCCTCCTCGACGAGGGGCTGTGGTCAGGGGACCACGACCTCGCCTTCGCCCTCCTCTCCGGGCGGAGCGAGTGCGAGGCCGCGAGCGGCGACGCCCGGGCCGCCCGTGAAAGCCTCTCCGCGCTCGACGCCCGCGCCCGCAGCCTCGTCGAGCGCCTCTACATCGCCGCCGTGCGCGTCGACCTGGCCATGCGCGAGGGCCGCAACACCGAGGCCGTCGCCGTGGGCTGCGCGGCCCTCGACGCCGCCGGGATCGCGCTCCCTGCCTCCGAGGACGCGCGCAAGGTCGCCCTCGACGCCGCGGTCGCCGAGGAGATCACCGCCCTCACCGCGCTCCCCGCCGAGGCGCGCCTCGACGCGCCCCCCATGACCGACCCCGAGGCCCAGTCCATCGAGCGGCTGCTCCTCGCCATGGGCATGCCGGCCTACTTCATCTCGTCCAGCCTCTTCGGCCTCATCGGCAGCCACTGGGTCAGCCTGCTCCGGCGCCACGGACACTCGCGCCTCTCGGCCATGGGGTACGCCAACTTCGGCGCCTTCCTCACGTCGAGGGCTGGCGGGGCCGAGGCCCACGTCTTCGGCAGGCTCGCCCTCGACCTCGTCGCGCGCCAGCGCAACCAGTCCCTCGCCTGCAAGGTCACCGAGACCGTCTGCGGCAACATCCTCTTCCTGTTCGAGCCCCTGCGCGAGGTGCTCGGCTACTTCCCGGCCGCCATGCGCGCCGGCCTCGACGCCGGCGACCTCCTCCACGTCAACCACATCTGCGGCCACATCACCCCCATGCGCGTCGCCCTCGGAGACCCGCTCACCGAGATCGTGGCCCAGACCGAGGAGCTGGTCGCCACCGTCGACCGCTACGGCGACCTGTTCTCCATGGCCTGCGTGCGTGTCGCCCGCGCCACCGCGCGCGAACTGCGCGGCGACCCGGCGCACCCCGAACCGCCCCCCGCCTCTCTCGCCGCCTCTCTCGCCGCCTCCCACGCCGCCTTCTCCGCGGCGCCGCATGCGTCCCATGCCAGCGCGCACGCCGCCTTTCATGCCACGCCCCTCGCCACGCCCCTCGCCACGCCCCGGGCCCCGCTCCCCGACGCGCGCGCCGCCTTCCAGGCCACGCCCCAGGCCCCGCTCTCCGACGACGAGGGTGCGTGGAGCGAAGCGGCCATCGACGCCATCTTCAGGCGCGACGACTTCGCGAACCTCGCCGGCTTCTACCGCACCCAGCGGCTCATGGTCCGCGTCTTCCGCGAGGACTGGGGTGCCGCCTTCGAGGAGGCGGAGGCCGCGGAGGCGAACGGCCCCTACGCCCCTGGCCAGTTCTTCGCCACCGAACTCGCCTTCTTCGCCTCCCTCGCGCGGCTCACCGTCGCGCCCCTCGCCCCCCGCGCCAACCGCACCGACCGCGCCAACCGCACCGACCGCGCCAACCGCACCGACCGCGCCAACCGCACCGACCACGCCAACCGCACCGACCACGCCGACCACGGCCACGTCGACCCGAGCACCGAGGGCCAGCTCCCTGCGCACCGCCGTGACCTCCGCGCTTGGGCCGAATCATGCCCTGCCACCTACGCCGCGCGCCACCTGCTCATCGAGGCCGAGGTCGCGCGCATCCGCGGTGAAGAGCTCACCGCCATGCGCCTCTACGACGAGGCCCTCGGCGCGGCCCGCGCGGGCGAGATGCTGCGCGACGAAGCCCTCACCGCCGAGCGCTGCGCCGCCTTCCACGAAGCGCACGGCCGCACCCGCATCGCGCGCGCCTACCTCGCCGACGCGCTCGCCGCCTACCGCCGCTACGGCGCCGGGGGCAAGGTGCGCGTCCTGGAACAGCGCCTCGCCGAACGCACCACCGCGCCTGCTCACCTCGGGGATGCTGGCGGCGCCGGTGGCACCACGGGCGCCTCCGCCCTGCTCGACGCCACCGCCGCCATCCGCGCCGCACAGGCCATCACCACCGAGGTCGTCCTCGCCCGCGTCGTCGAGCGCCTCGTCCGGATCGTCGCGGAGGTCGCCGGTGCCGAGCGCGCCTTGCTCCTCGTCGAGCGGGATGGCCGCTGGGTCGTCGAGGCCCAGCTCGGCCCTGGAGGCGCATCCCAGGGCCCGCTCCAGACGACCGCCATCAGCACGGCCCTTCCCCTCTCCGTCGTCCGCCAGGTGGCGCGCTCGGGCGCCCCTGTCCTGCTCGCGGACGCCGCGCGCGCCGACGCCTTCATCCTCGACCCTTACATGGAGCGCTACAAACCCCGCTCCGTCCTGTGCATGGAGGTCGCCCACGCTGGCCGCCGCGCCGGCGTCCTGTACCTGGAGAACAACGCCGCGCGTGGCGCCTTCGGGCCCGACCGCATCGAGCCGCTCCGCGCCATCGCCGCCCAGGCCGCGATCACCATGGAGAACGCCCGCCTCTACGAGCAGCTCGAAGCCACCACCGCGGACCTGCGCGAGTCCAACGCCTGGCTGGAGGAGGCCGTCGCCCGGCGCACCGCCGAGCTGCGGCGCGAGCTCGCCGCCAAGGAGGCTTCCGAGACCGCACGCGCCGCCCTCGCCGAGGAGATCATCGAGGCCCAGCGCGCCCGCATCGCCGAGCTGTCGGCCCCGATCCTGCCCATCGCCGAGGGCGTGGTGCTGGTCCCCCTCATCGGCACCATGGACGACACCCGCGCCGCCACCGTGCTGGAGGCGGCCCTGGAGGGCGCCAGCGCCTGGTCCGCGCGCACCCTCCTCCTCGACGTGACCGGCATGAAAGGCGCCGGCATCGCCGTGGCCTCCGCGCTCCTGCGCACCGCCCGCGCCCTCAAGCTGCTCGGCACCGAGGCGGTCATCACCGGCATGCGCCCCGACGCCGCGCGCGCGCTCGTGGAGTCGGGCATCGACTTCGGCGACGTGACCACCCGGAGCAGCCTGCGCAGCGGCATCGCCCACGCGCTCCGTCGCGCGGCGGCGGCGCGCGCCCTCGCTCCCGCCTCTGGCGCCGCGCGCCGGGCCCCCCCCACCCCACGGTCCACGCGCTCCCCGCGCTCCACCTGAAATCAATCAGCCGGGAGTGCGGCGGGCCGACGGCGTGGTCTCCACCCAGCGCGAAAGCGCCGCCGCCCCGCCCTCCTGCTGCAGCGGATCCTCGCCCCGCAGGTACGCCTCCACCTCGACCAGCGCGTCCGCGCCCCAGAACAGCTCGTCTCCGACCACCATCGTCGGCACCCCGAAGACCCCTTGCTGGATCGCCGCGTCCGACCTCTCCCGGAGCCGCGCCTTCGCCTCCGCCGTCTGCGCCTCCGCGACCAGCGCGGCGCCGTCGAGCCCCACCGCTGTCGCCACCCTGGCCACCGCCTCGGGGCTCTCCAGCCCCTCTCCTCCGCCCCACACCGCGGCGAACAGCCCGTCGATCAGGCGACGACGTGACTCCTCCGGCAGCGGCAGCGACGCCACCCGCATCGCGGTGAGCGGGTTGAACGGGTGGTGCGGCGGCGCCGCGAACGGCACCCCGAGCCGGTGCGCGCGGCGCAGCACGTCCTTGAACAGGTAGATCCTCTTCGGCGCGATCTCCGCAGGCCCCTTGTTCCCGTGGTGGTTCAGCATCGCCGCGAAGAGCACCGCCTCGGGCACCACCACCGCCCCCGTCCGCTCCGCCAGCGCGTGGATCTGCGTCCAGCCCAGGTACGCATAGGGCGAGATCACGTCGAAGAAGAACCGGATGGTCACGGGAGCACCGCGCATGCCGCGATCTTGCACGCCGCTCCACCCGGGGTGGAGACAAAGTTCCGCACGCTGGTAGGCGGCACAGCCAGCAGCCGGCACAGCAGGCCACACGCCGCGCATGTCACCCCGGATCGAGGTGCGCCCAGAGCGCCTCGAACTCCCTCGCGAACGGCGTGACCAGCCGCGGATCCCCCGACACCACGAGGTTCTCCTCGTTGTACTTCGCCGCGCTGCGCGTCCAGTTGTAGCTGCCGGTCAGCACGAAGCGCCCGTCGAACACCGCGAACTTGTGGTGCATGTGGTACTCGGTGCGGTCCATCCTCACCGCGATCCCGGCGCGCGCCAGCCGACCCACGTCCGACCCTTCGTCCAGGCTCTTGTCATTGTCGGTGATCACCCGCACCGCCACCCCGCGCCGGTGCGCGTCGAGGATCGCCTCCGCGATCCGGTCGTCCGTGATCGTGAACACGCAGACGTCCAGCGTCCGGCGCGCCCCCTCCAGGCGGCTGCGGATCATCTCCAGGCAAGCCTCCCCTGGGCTGAACGCCACCTCGGCGACGTGCGCCTCCGCGCGGCGCCCCCCCTGCACGCCTGCCCGCACCTCCAGCTCCCCGAGCTTCCCTTCGAGGCGCGCCATCTTCCCCACCGCCTCCTGCGCCTGCTGCGTGGCCTCCTCCGCGCGACGCTCCGCGACCCGAGCCCGCTGCTCCGCGCCCCGCACCCGCTCCTCCGCGGCCCGCGCCCGCTCCTCGGCCGCCCGCACCCGCGCTGCGTCGCCCTGTGCGGACAGCTCCCCCTTCCGTGACGACGGCGACGGTTTCGACTGCGGCGAAGGCCGCGACAGCGACTCCGCGCCCCGCCCGGACCTCGGCGCTTCTCCCCGCCGCGACCTCGCCCCGTCCTTCTCCTGCGGCCCCTTCTCCCGCTGCAGCGCCTTGCGCGCGCGCTCCTCGGCGAGCGCCGCCCTCCCCTCGATCTCCTTCTCGCGCTGCAGCGCCTGCCGCACGCGCGCCTCCACCGCCGTCAGCCGCGTCTCGGCCTCCATTTCTCGCTGGAGCGCCTGCTTCGCCCGGTCCGCCGCCGACACCGCGCGCGCCTCCGCCGTCTTGGCGCGCTGCTCGGTGCGCCGCGTCCGCTCCACCGCGTTCTCGGCGCGCACCTCCACCTCCGAGAGACGGCGCTCGGTGCGCTTGAGCTGCGCCCGCGCCAGCGACAGAAGCTCCGCCGGCTCCTCCACCTTCTCCGCCGACACCGCTCCAGATCCGAGCGCGGACGGAGTGGGCAGCGCCACCGACGTCGGCGCGAGCAGGGCCAGGAACCGGGCACGAAGACGAGCGAAGAGACCCACCACGTCCCGATCGTGCGCCGCCTTCGCGCGGGGTTCAACGCACCCGGGCACCCTTTTCCTACAACGTGCTCTCCGCACGCCCTCCGCGCAGGCCCGCTGCCCGCCCCGAGCGTACCCCCGTGTGCCCCCGACACCCGCCCACGCCCTCACCACCCCGGTTCCATGGCACAGTCGAGCCCTCCTCATGGCCACCGTCTTCATCGTCTGCGGATCGACCGGCGCCGGAAAGACCACCTACGCCCGCGCCCTCGCCGAGCGGCAGCGCGCCGTCCGCTTCTCCATCGATCCCTGGATGAAGACCCTCTTCCACCCCGACCTCACCACGATCGAGTTCGCGTGGATCATGGAGCGCATCGCCCGCTGCGAGACGCAGATGTGGGAGGTCGCCGCGCAGCTCGTCGCCCTCGGCACCGACGTGATCCTCGACCTCGGCTTCACGACGCGCGCGCACCGCGCAGAGCACCGCGCCCTCGCCGAGGGCCTCGGCGCCACCGCCGTCGTGCACTACCTGGACGTCCCTGCCGAGGAGCGCCGCGCCCGCGTCCTTCGCCGCAACGCCGAGCGCGACCCCGCCGTGTTCGCCTTCGAGGTGACCGCGGACATGGTCGACTTCATGGAGGCACGCTTCGAGGCCCCCGACGCCGAGGAGCTGCTCGGCGGCGAGCACATCACCGTCCTCGCCGTCCCCGAGCCCCCCGAGCCTGAAACGCGCCCGAGGGGCGACCGCATCACCCTGCCGATGAAGGTGGACCCGGGCCGAGGTTGACCTGGCGTGGATGAGGCTCTTCAGACTCAGCAGCGACTGCGGCGGCACGCCGTTTGCAAACCTAAAAGCCGCTGAGAAATGGAGATTGCTGTGGCGAAGGAGGGCCAAGCCCAGGCAGCGCCATCCCACCGCAGGCAGCGCTATATACTCTTCAGTGCTTCTGACCATGCTCCAGGTTGGGCGTGGTACGACGTGAGGAGTCAACGATGCTGAACGAAGCTTCCCTGCCGGCGACGCCCTTCTTCGCGCCAGTTCAGGTGAGCAGGGGCCTCGAAAAGCTGCGCATCCTCCCGCTCCCGGTCACGAAGGCTCCCGGGGTCTCTTCCGACGACGTTGAAGACGCGCTCCGCGGTGCCCTTCACGCCCTCCAGAAAGCAGGTCTGATCGCACAAGCCTCCAGGGGACGGGACCTCCACATCCTGGGTGGCACATCGCTGGAGGAACACGCAGGAATCCGAGCCTACCAGCACCCTTTTGCCATCTTCGCAGAGCCCACAGGAGAGATCGTCACGCTCATCTCTGGACCCGGCCAGGTCGGCAGAGAGGTCTACGTCTCCACATTGCAAGAGGCCGTGGCCGAGGTGATCGGCAGCTATGCCACGCAGGTAGCCACGACAGGCACCGGTACCCGCTAGAGGGGCAGCTCGACCCGTCGATGAGGCCATGAGTGTACGAGCAGGCCGCAGCGTCGGCGCGGATGGTGCGACAGGAGCTGGCCATGTCCTGTGGCGCCGCTTGTGCGCGGCAGCTCCTGCGCGATGCCGCGATCGATGTCCCTGAATCTACCATCCGCGCCGATGCGGCCTTCGATCCCCTAGACGGGATCGACGCCCGCACGCTGGCCAGCACGCTCTCGAAGATGCACGCAGAGGCGGCTGTACCGATGACCTACGGAGGCGGAGCTGTGCATGAGGAGCAGCTCGGTGCGCTGGTGCATCGAGCCCCGTTCCTCGCTCTGCTCCGCATGCCGGCAGGGAAACACTGGGTCATCGTTGACAGGATTGAAGCAGGCATCGTCCACGTGCGTGATCCTGGAGGAATCACCGGGGACAACTCGGGAAGTGGCATGGAGGCCACGATGAAGCTGGGCGTCTTCCTCGAAAAGTGGAAGCGCGCCTTCAACGGGACCGTCTACCGGCTGTAGAGCGCACTCCGACCCTGCAGAGGCATGTCATGGATCTCGACGACAAGATTGCTTTCGTTCAATCAACCATGAACCCGATGGCGTGGCACACGTACCCGCACATCGTCAGTGTGCTGGGCGTCGAGAGCAACGCATCGGGCCAGCATGTCGGTTCGGCACTCCGATTTCGGATGCATGGCCGACGAGGCATTGTCACCGCGGCTCACGTGATCCGTGAGGCCCAGGAGCGGTATGGGCGTGTCGCCGTGACGGCCATTCGCGGCGACGTGCCCTATGAATTCCGAGGGAAGCCAGATCTCTTCGATGCGACTGCCGACTTGGCAATTTACTTCCTCGCCGACGACTATCCCACGGAAGGGGTGAGCTTCTGGCCCCAGGAGCGGATGGATCCAGACGATGCGCCGCGCGCCGTGGACTACCTCTTCATTCATGGTTTTCCGGCAGTGCGCTCCCGCTTCAGCGCCCTAGCCAGCGGCGTCATGAGCCGGTCTCTTCCTTACGGTGTCATGCAGCGAGACGACGATCTGCCGTCTGATCTGCAGTCATTCCAGTTTGCCATGGACTTCGACCCGGAGAACCTGCGAGGCCCTGACGGACAACCGACCGACTGGCTCGACCCGCACGGTCTCTCAGGAAGTCCAGTCTGGCGCATCGGAGCAGGTGGACGAAGGGTTGACACCTGGAGCCCTGAGCGAAGTCTCCTCGTGGGCATCGTTACCCAATGGAGACCCACGGAGCGGATCCTGGTAGCCACGAAGTGCCGTAATCTCGTGGAGATGCTGGGCTCTGCCTGAATTCACCACCTTCGCACGACCACGGTCCATGCCCCCCTCCCCCGACAGCGAACGCCCCTCCCTCCGCGTCCACCGTGACCTCCGGAGCCTCGCGGAGCGCGCCACGCCGCCGCTCACCTTCCCCGCGCCGGAACTCCACGCAGAAGGCCTGGAGGCCGGCTTCTTCGAGGGCCTCCCTTTCCGGGGGTGCGACACGCGCGTCTTCTACTGGCGCGGCGTCCCGGCGCAGGCCCGGGCCGAGCGCGCACCGGCCATGGTGCTCGTGCATGGCGGCGGGGGCACGGCCTTCGAGGCGTGGGTGCGGCTGTGGACCGGGCGCGGCTACGCGGCCATCGCCATGGACCTGAACGGCTGCGTCCCTCGGGGCACCATGGACGCCTGGGAAGCCCACCCCTCCGGAGGCCCGCTGGGCTGCAGCAGCCCTGGCAAGGACGGCCTCGACCAGCTCACCTGGCCTCTCGAAGATCAGTGGGGCTACCACGCCGTCGGCGCCGTCATCCTCGCCCACGCGCTCCTCCGCGCCGACCCGCGGGTGGACCCCGCGCGCATCGGCCTCACCGGCATCTCCTGGGGCGCCACCCTCGCCTGCATCACGGCCGCGATCGACCCGCGCTTCCGCCTCGTCGCGCCCGTGTACGGCTGCGGCTTCATGTTCTCGCCTTCCTCCTGGTTCCGCGCCGACCTCGACGCCCTCGGCGATGCCGCGCTCGCCGAACGCTGGGCCAGCACCTGGGACCCCTCGAACTACCTCCCCGAGGTCCGCATCCCCACCCTGTGGGTCACCGGCACCAACGACTACTACCCGCTCGACGCACTCTGGCGCTCCGCCGCGATCACGCCTGCGCGGCAGCAGGCAGCGGTCCGGATCCGGATGCCTCATGCCCACGAGGGACCGGGCGAGAACCCTCCGGAGATCAAGGCCTTCACCGACCAGCTCCTCCGCGGTGGCGAGCCGCTTTCAGCGATCCGCACCCAGGAGCAGCACGGCCGTACCGTGCGGGCGCGCTTCGAGGGGCCCCGCCGCATCGTGCGCGCGGAGCTCTGCATCACCCGCGATGGCGCCCCTGACGACTGGCGTGACAAGCACTGGGAGGCGCACCCGGCGCGCGTCGACGTCAGGCCGTCGGAAGCCGCCGCCGATCTCCCCGAGGGCACCGCGTTCTGCTTCATGAACCTCTTCGACGACGAGGGCCACGTCGTGAGCGCCCCCGTGATGCCCGCTCACCCGACCGGCGCTCCCTGAGGCGCACGGCGCGTCTTTCCCGCGACGAGGCCGTCCCAGCCGGCCATGGCACACGCGACGATCTTCTCCAACATCTCGCGTGACATGCCGTCGCGGGCCTGGATCGACATCCCCTGCAGCACCGTGCTGTAGAACGCCACGACTGCCTCCACGTCGACCCCCTCGGAGATCTCGCCCTCGACGACCGCGCGGTCGAGGCGCGCGCGCATCAGCCGCCGCGACGCGCACCGCACCTCGGCCAGGTAGGCGCGCACGCCCTCGTTCTCGGGCGTGCCCAGCGTCGCCGCGAGCGTGACCATGCACCCGCCCGGCCTCTCCGGACTGGCGAAGCCCTCCGCGCCGGCGCGCAGCATCGCCTCGATCGCTGCGCGCGCCGTCGGCTCCTCCCGCATCGCGCGCGCCGACGCCGAGCCCTCCGCGCCCGCGTAGAGCGCGATGGCTTCCTTGAAGAGCGCCTCCTTGCACCCGAACGCCGCGTACAGGCTCGGCCGGTTGATGCCCATCGCCTCGGTGAGGTCACCGAGAGACGTGCCCTCGTACCCCTGCTCCCAGAACACCTTCATCGCCTGCCGCAGCGCGACAGCCCGATCGAAGCTGCGGGGACGGCCCCGTTCGGCCATGAGGACTCCTTTCTGTACCGACCTAGATATAAATCCTTGACCACCGACCAGCAAGCGCGCACCTTATCTGTACCAATCGGTACTCAATCAGGAGGAAGCGGTCATGACGAAGCTTGCGGGCAAGGTGGCGCTGGTGACGGGTGGCAGCCGTGGCATCGGCGCGGCGATCGCGAAACGGCTCGCGCGCGAAGGCGCAGCGGTGGCGCTCACCTACGTGAACAGGAAGGACAAGGCGGATGCCGTGGTGCGCGACATCGAGGCGGCGGACGGACGCGCCCTGGCCATCCTCGCCGACAGCGGCGACGTCGAGGCGGTGCGCGCCGCCGTCGCCGAGACCGTCCGCGCCTTCGGCAGGCTCGACATCCTGGTCAACAACGCCGGCGTCGGTCGCTTCGCCCCGATCGAGGAGTTCTCGGTGGAGGAGTTCGACAGGCTCGTCGCCATCAACGTGCGCGGCGTGTTCGTGGCGGTGAAAGAGGCGGTGGCGCACATGGGCGAGGGCGGCCGGGTGATCACCATCGGGAGCGTCAACGCCGACCGGATGCCGACCCTCGGTGGCGGCCTCTACGCGATGACCAAGGCAGCCGTCGCCGGGCTCACGCGCGGCCTCGCCCGCGACCTCGGGCCGCGCGGCATCACCGTCAACAACGTCCAGCCCGGCCCCGTCGACACCGACCTGAACCCCGCAAACACCGCGTTCGCCGCAGAGTTGCGCAAGCTCATGGCCCTTCCCCGCTACGGCACCGGGGACGAGATCGCGGCGATGGTCGCCTACCTGGCGGGCCCCGAAGCCGGCTTCGTCACCGGCGCGAGCCTCACCATCGACGGCGGCTACGCCGCATGAGCCCTGCGGAGGCCACGCCGCATGAGCCCTGTGGAGGCCGCGCCGCATGAGCTTCACGAGAGACACGCAGCGGACGCACCCGAGTGCGCCCACCCGACACGCACGCTGAAAGGCAGGATGGACATGGCGGATCTGGCAGGCAAGGTGGCCCTGGTGACCGGTGGCAGCCGCGGCATCGGCGCGGCGATCGCGAAGCGGCTCGCGCGAGAAGGTGCGGCGGTGGCGCTCACCTACGTGAGCGGGAAGGACAAGGCAGACGCCGTGGTGCGCGACATCGAGGCCGCGGGCGGGCGCGCGCTCGCCCTCCAGGCCGACAGCGCCGACGCCGAGGCGGTGCGCGGCGCCGTCCGCGAGACGGCCCGGGCCTTCGGCGAGCTCGACATCCTGGTCAACAACGCAGGCGTCGGCTACCTGGCGACGATCACCGAGTTTCCCCTGGAGGAGTTCGACAGGCTCGTCGCCGTCAACGTGCGCGGCGTGTTCGCGGCGGTGAAAGAGGCGGTGGCGCACATGGGCGAAGGCGGACGGGTGATCACCATCGGCAGCATGGCCGCCGAGCGGATCCCGATGAGCGCGATGGCCGTGTACGCGATGACCAAGGCAGCCGTCGCCGGGCTCACGCGCGGCCTCGCCCGCGACCTCGGGCCGCGCGGCATCACCGTCAACAACGTCCAGCCCGGCCCCATCGACACCGACATGAGCCCCGCGGATGGCGCGTACGCGGACCTGTTCCGGAGCGGGCTCGCCATCAAGCGCTTCGGCACGGGCGACGAGGTGGCGGCGATGGTGGCCTACCTCGCCAGCCCGGAGGCCGGGTTCGTCACCGGCGCGAGCCTCACCATCGACGGCGGCAACAACGCCTGACCTCCGGACAGGGCGCCCAGGCCCGCTGCCAGCCCGGTCCCGCGGACCGCTCCCGCTGGACCGGCGCTGGAAGAAACCCAGGGAGTTTCCTGGGTTTGACCCATCTCCTCGAAGAGGTCACCCCCATCTCCTCGAAGAGGTCACCCCCATCTCCTCGAAGACGTCGCCCTCGTCCTCGAAGACGTCGCCCTCGTCCTCGAAGACGTCACCCTCGTCCTCGAAGACGTCGCCCATCTCCTCGAAGACGTCGCCCTCGTCCTCGAAGACGTCGCCCATCTCCTCGAAGACGTCGCCCTCGTCCTCGAAGACGTCGCCCTCGTCCTCGAAGACGTCACCTCATCTCCTCAAGGACGTCGCCTTCGTCCTCGAAGACGTCGCCGATCACCTCCAGGATGTCGATCACCTCCAGGAGGACATGCACCCATGTCCTCCCGGACAGCGCGCTGTGACCAGCGGCGAAGAAGGCGTCAGGGCCCGACGTGGGTCGAGGGGTCACCCGCCACCATCGCCGCCACCCAGTCGGCCATCCCGACGCCGTCCACCTCGATGCTGAAGTAGTTGTCGCTCCCGAGGAAGGTGTGCGTCGTGCTGTCGACGAGGAACGTCCCCCACGCCGGGGACGACATCAGGTGGTCGTCGCGCAGGGCCATGATCCCGGCGCTGAACTGGGCGCCCGACAGCGGTGACGGAGCGCCGTCCATGCCCGCGCAGTCGTTCTTGCCGAAGCCGAAGAACCCGGCGATGGTGGTGTCCTTGTCCGCCGACAGGAGCCCGAGCCGACGGTCCGGGTACTTGGCGCCGAGGTACTCCACGTAGCGCACGAGGCCGCCGCCATTCGCCTGACCGGTGCACTCGGTGCAGTCCGCGGGGAGCGTCCCGTCGAGGCCCCAGAGGTCGCGCCAGCGCTTCTGCAGGCACGGGGCGAGGGTGTCGTCGGGGAGGACCGGGCCCGCGTCGTCGACGAGCACCACCGGCGTCGGGCAGAACGCCTGCGCCACGCGGTCGTAGTTGAACGCCGCCCCGAACCCTCCGGCGCTGCTGCCGGTGAGCACCACCTGGGTCAGGTTGGGGAGCGTGGGGATGATGCGCTGCAGGTACAGGCCGATGTTGGCGTGGCCCACGAAGGCCTGGTTCTGCGGCGCCGCGGTGCCGGGCACGTCGACGTCGGTCGCGTTGCCGGAGTGCACGTCGCCGGTGCAGTAGGGCACGTACACCTTGTTCCAGTCGCCGAGCGGGTTCAGGGCGGTGTCGTTGTTGAAGATGCCCCTGCCGCTGCTGTTGGACCGCCAGTTGTTGAAGCTCTGCTCCGTGAACGTCGAGGGGTTGTTCGCGCAGGTGAGCGCGTTGAAGCAGGCGCCGCCGCCCGCGAGGTAGATGACGAGCTTGTCGGAGTCCGGGTTGAGCCGCACCCCGAAGCCGGTCGGAGAGCCGTCGCGGCACATGGCCCCGGGCACGCCGACCCAGGTCCACGACTCGGGAGCAGCGGTGATGGGCTCGCCGTCGAAAGGTCCCTCGGGGTTGCACTCCCCGGTGGTGCCTCCGCCTTCACCCCCGCTGCCACCTTCGCCGCCGCTCCCTCCCTGAGAGGTGGAGGCGCCGCCGCCCTCGCCGACCCCGCCACCCACGCCGCCGCTCCCGCCAGAGCCCGCGGGCGCCTGGTCCCCCGTGGCGCTCTCCTCCTCGCCGCTGGAGCACGCGCCTGCCGCGAGCCCGAGGGCGAGCAGGCAACCAACCGTCTGCCACACAGGATGCATGTCATGGATGGTAGGTGCTGCCGTCGCGCGAGACGCACACAATCGTCGGCAGCAGCCGTGACGCTCAGCCGGCGAGGCACACCGACGTCGAGGCGGCGATCTGCGGGGCCGCCGTCGGTGGATCTGGTCAGCGCAGGCGCACGGTCTTCGGGGCGGTGATGGGCGCGCCCTTGAAGGCGGGCACGCGGATGCCGGCGAAGGCGCCTTCGAGGCAGCGCACCAGAGGCGGCGGCGCTTGCAGGTCGCCGCTGGGGCTCACGTTCTCCACGGCGCCGTCGTTCCCGAACACCACGTCGAGCCGGAGGAGGCGCTGGCTCGTGTCGTTGCCCCGGCACGCGCGGGCGCGCGTCGCGCCGTCCTGCAAGGCCGCGTAGGCGGCGCCGAGGTTGAAGAGGCCCGGGTCCTGGCGCTCCTCGATGCGCACCGGCACGCGGGGGGGAGGGGCCTCGGGGATGATCGCCTCGACCTGTTCGAGCAAGGTCTGCTCGGGGAGCAACCGGGGGCCGTCGAGCGGAGGGGGGATCTCGGGCAGCTCGGTCGGGCGCTGCTGGAGGCGCTGCACCACGGACTGGGCGCTCTCCTTGTCGGCGAGGGCCTGCGCCAGGTTGCGCAGGGCGCTGTAGTAGCGGAAGCGGTCCTCGTCGACGGTCTTCTTGAGCGCCTCCAGCTCGGCCTTGGCGCTCTCGGCGTGCTCCTCCTGGGCGAGGGCCTCGCGCTCGGCGACGCGGGCACGCTCGCTCTCGACGCGGGCGCTCTCGCTCTCGGCGCGGGCGCGCTCGCTCTCGGCGCGGGTGTCCTTGATGTACTTGCCGATGCCGCCGAGGATCGCGATGTTGACGAGGGCGAAGAGCACGCCCGCGGCGATGCGGCGGTGGACGCGGCCGCGCTGGCCGGCGGAGAGGAAGCGGCTGCCGGTGAGGCTGAGGATGATGCTGCCGCGGCGCGACAGCTCGGTCGCGGCGGTGAGGACCCGGCCGCGCCAGAGGAGGTCGTGGTCGGTGGTGTCCTCGGCCCAGTGGGCGGCGGCGCGCTCCAGGCGCTCGGCGAGGAGGCGGTCCTGCTGGACCTCGGCGAGCCAGGCGCGGAGGCGGTCCCACTGGGTGAGGAGGGCGTCGTGGGCGAGGGCGATGCCGCTGCGCTCGCGCACGACGAGGCGGGCGCGTTCGAGGTGGGCGAGGGCGGAGCGGACCTCGCTCTCCGGGCCCGTGCCGAGGTCGAGGAGAAACTCCAGGGAGCGGGTGGCGCGGGTGCCGTCGAGGGTGACCAGGGCGAGGAGCAGCCGGCGCAGGAGATCGGTGGAGAGGCCGGCATCGAGGGCGCGCTGGAAGGTGGCCTCGGCGTAGCGTTCGAGGGCGCCGGGGATGCCGCCGACGGTGCGCATGCCCTCGCGGGTGATCTGGCGCCGCTCCTGATCGCGCTCGGCCCAGAGGCGGGTCATCGCGAACTCGACGAGGGGCATGGCGCGCGCGGTGCTCTGCAGGCCCGCGAGCAGCTCGTCTCGGAGGGCCTCGTCCTCGAAGGTGTAGCCGTACGTGGTGAGGGCGGCGTCGATCACCTCGCCCCAGGAGGCGTCGTCGATGGGCGAGACGAGGACCGCGCCGCGCAGGATGGCGCGGCCGAGGGCGGCGTGGGCGAGGAGGGGGTCGAGCAGGTCGCGGCGGGCGGTGACCAGGGCGCGCACGCCAGGCAAGGGGCGCTCGCCGAGGCGCGCGAGCAGCTCGATGGTCCAGGCGCGGCTCTCGGCATAGGGGTCCACGGGCTCGGCTTCGGCCGCGGCGGCGGGGGACGCATTCGCCGCGTTCGAGGCGTGCGCTGCGTGGTTCGGCTGCAGTGCCTGGGCCGCGTGCGCCGCGGGAGAGACCGGCGCCGCGTGGGACACGTAGGACAAGCGGGGGGCGGTGCCGGGGATGGGCCCCGGGCTGGCGAGGGTGGTCAGCTCTTCGAGCTGGTCGACGAGGAGCACGAGGCCGCGGCCTTCGCGCTGGGTCCACGCGACCATGTCGGCGGCGACGTCGGCGGGGGCGCGGGAGACGTCGAGGCCGACGTGGAAGAGGGCAGCGCCGATGGCGTTGCGGGGATCGGTGCCCGGGGTGATGGCGACGGTGTCCCAGCGGCGCGGGCCGCCGAGGGCGCCGTCGGCGATGGCGTTGAGCACGCCGGCGCGGGCGAGGCTGCTCTTGCCGCTGCCGGAGGGTCCGAGCAGGGCCACCAGGCCGTTCGAGCGCATGGCCTCCAGCGTCGCGGCGATCTCGACGCGGCGGCCGAAGAAGACGTCGCGGTGCTGCTGCTCGAAGCGCTCCAGGCCGCGGAAGGGGCCCTCGTCCTCGGAGGGGAGCGCGATGGGCCGGGCGGCGAGCTGGCCGCGGAGGCGCTCGAGCTCGATGGCGACGAGCTCCGCGGAGCGCGGGCGCTTCGCAGGGTCCGGGTCGAGGAGCGCGTCGAGGAGGCGATCCAGCGCGGGGGGCGCGTCCGGGAGGATCTCGGTGAGGCGCGGGGCGCGGGCGCGGCCGTCGAGGATCTCGGCGCGCAGGGCGCCCGTGCCCGCCGCGGGGATGCGGCCTGTGAGGCACACGAAGAGGACGGCGGCGAGGCCGTACAGGTCACTGGCCATGGTGGCGGGGCGCAGCTCGCGCCAGCACACGGGGTCGACGTAGCCGAGCTTGCCGCCGACGCGGGTGAGGGGGCCGGCGAGATCGGCGGCCTCCTCGGGGCCGAGCTGGATGGCGGCGGGGAGGGCGGCGAGCGCGGTGCCGCCGAGCGCCTCGGGGAAGTCGCTGCCGAGCAGGAGGTGCCTGGCCCAGGCCGCGGTGGGGTCGCTGTCGGGAGAGCGGCCCTGGGGCAGCGCGGCGGCGATGCCGAAGTCGATGAGCTTGCAGGCCGAGGCGCCGCCGAGCGCGGGCGAGGAGGAGACGAGGATGTTCGCGGGGGAGAGGTCGCGGTGGACGAGCCCCGCGACGTGCACCGCAGAGAGGGCAGAGGCGAGGGCGGCGCCGAGCTCCAGGACTTCGAGCACAGGCAAGGGGCCGCGCTCGCGGAGGCGGTCGCTCAGGGCGTCGCCGGCGATGTACTCCATGGCGAGGCCAGCGATGCTGCGCGCCTCGTTGATGGGCAGGGCGTAGAAGCGGACGATGTTGGGGTGCTCGACCTGGCAGAGGCGGCGGGCCTCGTCGACGATGGCGCGGTCGGCGGCAGGGCGGCCTCCCTCGCGGCGGGTGTCGAGGCCGAAGATCTTGACGGCAGCGAGGCGGAGGACGGTGTCGCCGTAGACCTCCTCGGCGAGCCACACAGGCGCGAAGCCGCCGCGGCCGAGCTGGCGCTTGAGGCGGTACGGGCCCAGGACACGCTCCTCGTCGGGGAGCGTGAGAAAGCTTCGCACCGGGGTGGGGAGGTCGAGAGACAAGCGCGGCTCGTGGGATCAGGCGCGGGGCGGACGCCCCTTGGGAGGAACTACGCCACCCGCGGGGATGTTGCCAGCAACTGGCGCGCGGGTCGCGGCTGGATAGGACGCAGAGAGTCCGGGCGCGCCCGCGGGCACACCGGCAGCCGGCAACGGCGCGAGCAGCTCGGGGCGGATCTCGACCTTGGGCGGGCCCGGAGGGACGTTGCCCTGAGGACCACCAGCGGCGCCCGTGGAGGGGCCGCCAGAGAGGCTCACCGCCACGCTGGCGGAGGCGCTGGCGGAGGCGCTGGCGGCAGGGCTGCCAGGGAGGGGCAGCGGCTCCCTGCGCCAGGCGGCGATGTCGCGGGGGATGATCATCGCGCCCCGGCCCGCGGCGTCGATGACGCGCGCGCCGTCGGTGGTGAAGCCGATGGCGAGGAGCGGCGGGGCGCCCGTGTCCTGCTGGAAGTACACGCGCCAGGAGGCGTTCGCGAGGCCGGCGTGGCGGCGCAGCACGGTGCGCGGGGTGACCAGCCAGGGGACGCCCACCGGGTCGAGGCCCATGGCGATGGGGCGCTCGGTGGTCTCGATCTCCTCGACGGTGACGGCAGCGCGGTCGAAGGCGAGCACGAAGCCTTCGCCCGCGGCCCAGCAGGTGCGGTCGGCGCCGCAGAGGGCGACCTCCAGGGCGGGGCGCTGGTTGACGCCGTTGGCGTAGACGCTGGCCTGCCCGTCGAAGCCGAGGAACAGGGCGCGCGCCTTGCCGCGCGCGGAAGCGCCGACGACGAGCGTGCCGTACGGGCCCGAGGCGAGGCTCTTCACGCGGCCGCCGAGGGGGAGGATGGTGGGGCCCGCCCAGCGGAGGCCATCGCGCGAGGTCCAGAGCTCGGGGCCGCCATCGCTGTCGTCGGTCTCGGCGGTGACCACGCCGAAGACGCGGCCATCGCCGATGACCGCTTCGATGGGACCAACAGGAGGGCGCGGAGGGCTGGGCGTGGGCTGAGGGCTCTGGGCTGCGCCCGGGCGGGGGCCGAGGCGGGGCAGAGCTTCGGCGTCCCCCGCACGCGAGGGCAGCGGCGCCTCGCGAAAGACACCGGCCTTGAGGAGGCGCACCTGGTGCGGCCCGACGAGCGCGAACCCTCCCCCAGGGCCGCGGACGACGTGGGTCGTGGCGGCGATGGCGGCGCGCTCGGCCGCAGGGACGTCGACCTCGAGGGGACGGCCGTCGCTGAGGAGGAAGAGGCGCGCGCCGAAGCGGGCGAGGGCGCGGCCATCGGGCTGGAAGGCGACGCCGCCCGGGGAGGCCTTCTGGATGCCCGGGCCGAGGCCCCGGGTGAGGTCGAGATCCACGAGCTCGGCGAGAGGGACGACCGAGACCACGCCGTCGTTCTCGCCAGCCGGCTGGGTGGTGCGGAACGAGGTGGAGGCGATGCTGCGCTGCGCGGCGCGGTCGATGGAGCGGGCAGCGCAAGCTTCAAGGAGGGGAAGGAGGCGCGCGGTGAAGGTCTCGACGCTCTCGAAGCGGTGCTCAGCGGCGTCGGGGCGGAGGATGCGGCGCGGGGTGGGGACCGAGCGGGGCAAGCGCGGGGAGGCGCCTCGGGCGAGGACGGCGTCGACCTCGTCGAGGAGGTTGCCCTCGGTGGCGAAGGCGGGGTGCATGCGGCGCGCGCCGCGGAGCGGTCTCCGCACGCCAGCGCGCCAGGCCTCGTCGCCGCGGCCGCTGCACCAGTGCTCGCCGGTGAGCAGGAACCAGACGACGGCGGCGAGCGCATGCACGTCGGTCCAGGGGCCGATGAGCGGGTTGCGCTCCCCGGGGCGCGAGAGCATCTGCTCGGGGCCGGCGTACTCCCAGGTGAGGGCAGCCATGGTGGTGAGGATGCCCTCGACGCGGGCGACGCCGCAGTCGGAGATCTTGGGGGTCTCGTCGTCGATGGGGCCGACGACGAGGACGTTGTCCGGCTTGAGGTCGCGGTGGATGATGCTCTCTTCGTGCAGGGCCCTGACCCCCTCGGCGATGCCGTGGGTGAGGCGGAGGGCGCGGACGGGGTCACACCCCTCCCCCGCGCGGGCGACGCGGTCGGTGAGGGAGGTGCCCGCGGCGCCACCATCGACGAGCTCAAGGGCGATCCACGGCAGGCGCTCCTCACGCTGGCCGGTGGCGACGTCGGCGAACCCGCGGCCATAGAAGCCGACCACGAACTCGGTGGGAGGTCTGCGCTCCATCATGCGGCGCAGGGAGGTGACCTCGCGCTCGAAGGTCGCCTCCTGGGCGAGGCCGGCCATCTCCAGCTCGTGGACAGTGCGCGGCTTCATGATCTTGATGACGAGGCGGCGGGGTGTGAGCGGGGAGAGGTCGTCGGAGCGGCCCTCGGGGTCGAGCTCCGCGAGGAAGACCGACGACATCCCGCCGACGCCGAGGCAGTCGAGGAGGGTGACGCCCGTGGGCCGGCCGCGGGTGGCCTCGACGAGCGGCGGAGCATCCCGGGCGAGATCGCGCAGGTCCGGGTCTGTCGACCGGAGGAGGCTCGCCATGTCCGAGCAGTGTACATGAAGCGCCCGGGGGTGCCTCGGCGAAGCGCGGGCGTCCGGCAGGAGGAAGTCGCCGGTAGGCGAGCTGGAAAACCACGATCACGGTGGTCGGGCAGGAGAGGTGGTGGGAGGGAGGCGCCAGGCGCGGGGCGCATCGCGTCACGGCCGATGGCAGGACGGGCGCTTCGTCGGACGCACGGCAGTGGCGAACCCGCGCGAGGAGATGGGTACACTGGGAGCGTGCACACGAGCGTCACGAGATGCAGGTTCCACGGGTCCGCGCGCGCAGTGACCTCGGTGGACCGGGTGCGCGTCGAGGGAGGCGCGGGCTAGATGCGGCGGGCCGTTCCGGTATCGGACATGATCTCCGCGCGGGAGCTGATCGCGCTCCTGACGCCGACACTGGGCCACGAGCGGAGCCGGGAAGCCGTGCACGCCGCGGCGCGCGATCTGGGGCTGCGCGGCGATGCGCTGGTGTGGTCGGAGGAGATGACGCGCGCCGGGGCGCTGGCCGTGCTGGACCTGGTGGCGCAAGCAGGTGGTCTCCAGGCGATGGCCGCGCAGTTCGCGCGGACCCAGGTGCTGAAGTGGTCGAAGCCGAAGGACGCGCCCGTGAGCGTGCGGCCCCCGGCACTGAAGGAGGAGCACGGCACCGAGGAGAGTCGAGGTCCCGCGTCGCGAGGGTCAGCCTTGAGAGCCATCGAGGCGCGCGGTGCCGACGTACGAGGCGTGGGAGGAGCCAGCGGCGCCGAGGACCCAGGCGCCGAAAGCGGCGATGCCGAGGATCCGGACACGTCGCTAGCAGATGGAGAGCGGGGCGCGAACGAGGCGGGCGGGTCCGTCGCGACCATCGCTGTCGAGCAGGTGAAGGCGCTGCTGGCGCCCACGCTCGGGACCCACAAGAGCGCGCAAATCGTCGACGAGGCCACGCGCTCACTGGGGTTCGAGCGCGACGAGCTGACGCTCTCTCAGGCGATGGCCGTCCTCGATAGGCTGGGCACCACCGCAGGGATCGTGGGGGTGACCGCCCGGTTCGCGAGCGCGCGGCTCCCGCGGGTGATGAGCCAGCGCGAGTCAGGCATCCGTGGGCCACTCACAGGCCAGCGCAAGGCGCAATAGCGGGCGGTTACTTGTCCCTGCAGGGTGGGGGTGCCAAGATCGGGAGGCATGGTGTTTCAGCGCTCCTGGTTGCTCGTGGCGGTGGCTGCCGCTTCTCTGATGTCGGCGACGTCGGGCTGTGGCGGTGGGGGGTACACCACCGACATCTACTGGACCGACTCCGCATCGGGCGACAGCGAGCCCAAGAAGGTGCGGAAGATCGAGGAGGTCGATCAGGCCGCGCTGACCGCCGAGCCGCTGACGCAGAGCCCCGAGGCGCCCTCGGCCTTGGTGGGCGTGCGCCACGATCTGATGCTGGCTCCCTCGCCCAGCCGGACGGCGCGCTGCAGTTGCCTGGCCGTGGAGGTGGGCGACGTGCAGGACAAGCGCTTCCAGTGGGTGGCCGGCGCACCCGAAGCAGGCAACGGGGTGATGGCCGTCGCGCTGAGCGCGCGGGGGGTGACGTGCGAGGGGGGGAACGCCGACGAGGAGAAGCGGCGGCCGTCCATCTCGGCCGTGGACCAGGAAGGGAACGACATCGTGGTGGAAGTGGAGGAGCTGCCCGAGGGGCGGCCCCTGGCCTCCGGCGCGGTGATCCCGAGGCCCGCTGGAGGCGGGGCGATCTACGTGAAGGCGCGGAAGTCGACGCTGCCGTATGCGCGGGCGACGGCGGCGGGCCGGTGCAAGGTGTTCTGAGCGAAGGCTGTGAAGTCTCACGGAAGCGCGCCATAGGCTGGGAGCGACTTCAGGCGTGCTCCTGGATCCAGGTCCGGAAGAGCGGAACGGCGATCCGGTGCTGGTCCGCCGCTATCGTGACGTAGCCGCCGTGCACGAGTTCCTTCAACGCAGTGCTCGCCTCCAGCGTGAGTGGCTCTCGTTCGGCAAGTCGGAGCAGAAGTTCGCGCTCCTCCTCGGTGCGGTCGCTCCAGAGTTCCTGAAAGAAGGGCGTGTCCGTCAGGGCGCGGTCCAGGGCGCGCGTGAGGTCGGCCTCCTTGGCTGAGAGGCTGCTCCGGCCGTTCAGGTTGCGGATGAGAGCGTCGGCGACGAGCTGAACGAGGTAGGGGTGGCCGTTGGTGTCGCGCACGATGCGCGCGACACCGCCGGGAGGGTAGATCTCCGGGAAGCCTGGCATGGGATCGCAGAGGAGCGCCTCGGCTTCCTCCGGGGCGAGGTAGGTGATCTCGCGGTGGATGACGCTGATGAGGCGGTCGGTCCAGGCACGGCCGAGGCGATGGAGAGGATGAGCGCAGACGAGGAGCAGCCGCGTACGCCGAAGGCTGTCACCGGCAGCGCGGAGGAAGTCGAGGAATGCGGCGGAGGTCCAGCCTTCCTCGATGCCGGTCTGGAGGCGCTCGATTTCATCGATGGCGATGAGGATGTGTTCTCGGGTCAGCACAGCCTCGGCGTTCTGGAGCCAGGTCAGCGTGTCGCTCCATGCCGCGGAGTCAGGCGGGCTGGGAAGGGCGGGACGGACTTCGTGAAGGGCGGCGGCGATCCAGCGGTGAGGTGCCTCGCGGTGGGGATTGCCGGAAAGCTGCTGGAAATTGATGCGGACCACCGTGGTGGCGGTACCGAGGCGTTGTCACGGCGGATGCGCTCCGGGTCACGGTCGTAGAAGCACCAGAGCGCGTCCGGGTACGCGCCTTGGTCTGCGCTCACGTCCCGCAAGGTGCGGGTGAAGATGTCATCCCAGCCGCCGTACGCGAGCACCACCAAGGTGCGCCCGGTGAGCAGCCTCGCCAACGAGGCGCGGAGCTGGGGTCGCTCTTGCCCGAGCTGGAGCGGAGCATGGAGCGTGTCGGTGCCGTACCAGTAGCCGTGCATGTGCACCACGTGGCAGCCCTCGCCACGGGCCTGTTCCAGGCTGCCGTCGCCGTGGAGGACCGTGCTGAAGGCCCTCCCCCGCGCCCTCCGGATGCTGAGCCTGCGCCGGGCGTCCCTGGCGTTCCGCTCCTCGCTCCATGCGCCACAAAGTCCGCGTCCCCATCGGCATCGACGACTTCCGCAAGGTGCGCGAGCTTGGCCTGGAGTACGTCGACAAGACCCATCTCGCCCTGGAGCTGCTCGACAAGGAGGGTGTCGAGGTGCTGCTCCTCCCGAGGCCACGGCGCTTCGGCAAGACGCTCAACCTCTCCATGCTCCGCTGCTTCTTCGAGAAGCAGCCCGAGGATCTTTCGCCGCTGTTCCAGGGGCTGCGCGTCTGGGAAGCTGGCGCGCCTTACCGCGCCCATTTTCAGCGCTACCCGGTCATTCACCTGACCCTCAAGGACTTGAAGTTCCTGTCATGGGAGGCGTGCTGGGAGGCCATCAAAAAGAAGATCACCATGCTCTACGGCGAGCACCGCGCGGCGCTCGCAGGCCTCACCGGGGCAGATGCGCGGTGGGCGCAGGAGATCCTCGACGGCACGGCGTCACTCGCCATCTATGCGGGAGCGCTCGCCGACCTCTCCCGCTATCTCCACGCCCACCACGGGGAGCGGGTGGTGATCCTCATCGACGAGTACGACAAGCCGATCCACACAGGGTACTTCCACGGCTACCAGGCGCAGGCCGTCGAGTTTTTCCGGGCGTTTCTCGCGGGTGGGCTCAAGGGAAACCCGCACCTCTTCAAGGCAGTGCTCACGGGGATCCTGCGGGTGGCGCGGGGGGTATGGGGGCACAGCGCGGTTCCCCGCACGACGCCCCCATCGTTAGATGAGAGCATCTTCTCGGGGTTGAACAACCTGGGCGTGTATTCGCTGCTCCAGCGCGACTTCAACACGTGCTTCGGCTTCACCGAGGCGGAGGTGCTTGGCCTCCTGGAGAAGACGCAAGGGAGAGACCGGTTGGAGCCGCTGCGCGCCTGGTACAACGGGTACGTCTTCGGCGGGGAGGTGATCTACAACCCCTGGTCAGTGCTCAACTTCCTCGCGTCCGAGAGCGAGGAGCCGGCGCCGTACTGGCTGTCCACAAGCTCCAACGATCTCGTGCGCGAGCTCCTGGAGCAGCGCGCGCTGGAGGTCGAGCCGGTGTTTGAGGAGCTTCTGGCGGGGGGCAGCATCGAGCAGGTGCTGGACGAGAGTGTTCCGCTCGGAGAGGTACAGGCGAGCAAGGGCGCGCTCTGGAGTCTGCTGGTGTTCGCGGGTTACCTCCGGGCGGAGCGACGCTCACGCGGTCCCATGGACGAGGCGCCGCACCTGCTGTCCATCCCCAACCGCGAGGTGCGGAAGGTCTACACAGACACGTTCCGCGGCTGGATGGCGTCGAGTTTGAGGGCGTGCGGTGGGGATCTGGATCTGCTCATCGCCGCGCTGCTCGCGGGAGATGCCGAGGGGCTGCAGCGTCAGCTCGAAGCCTTCATCGAGAACGTCCTCTCGTACCACGACATCCCGGCGCGCTCGCCGGAGCTGGTCTATCAGGCGTTCATCGTGGGCCTGCTCGCGTCCCTGGAGGGGCGCTACGAGGTTCGCTCGAACCGGGAGTCTGGGCTCGGCAGGGCCGATGTGCTGGTGAAGCCACGGCAAGCGGGGCAGCCTGGTGCGGTGCTGGAGCTGAAGGTGATCAAGCCTGCCCGGCGACGGCCGGACAAGGCGCTCGCCGAAGGCCTGGCTCAGGTCCAGCGCCTGGACTACGCGGCCGCACTGCACGCTGCCGGGGCCGTGCCCATTCACCTGTTCGCGGTGGCCTTCGATGGCAAGCAGGTGTGGGTGCGCGCCATGTCGGCGGGACCGGCGCGCAAGGCCGTGAAGAAGGCAGCTCGGGGCGCCAGCACGGCGCAGACGAAGAAGCGCAGATCCTGAGCGCACCAGATGCCTGAGGAGCGCGACGTGAGCGCCCGAACTTCAGCGCACCCGACAGCGGAAGAGCGTGTGGCTGATCCCGAGGCCGTCCACGTCCTCCTCGACCACGAGCCCCGCGGCGTCCACGCAGCGCAGGAGATCGCGCGAGTGGTACATGCGGCTCGTGCCGTTCGCGAGCGCGGTGAAGTAGAGCGACGTGGCCTGCAGGCAGTACGCCGCGGCGGGCGTCTTCTGGCGGTCCCAGTACGTGTCGAGCACGTACAGCGACCCTCCCGCGTTGAGCGCCGCAGCGCCGCGCCGGAGGAGGTGCACGATGTCCTCCTCGGGGAAGCAGCACAGAAACTGGCTCATCCACACCGCGTCGAAGCCGCCCGGGAAGGGCTGCGTGGCGTCGAGCAGGTCGAGGGGGTGGCCGCCGATGCGGCCCGAGAAGCCCGCGGCGGCCACGTTCTCGGCGGCCTTCGCGAGCTGGCCGGGCAGGTCGAGGAGGGTCACCTGCACGTCAGGGTCGTGGCGCACGCACTGCAGCGCGAAGCGGCCGGTGTTGCCGCCGACGTCGAGGAGGCGGCGCGGGCGGGCGCGGAAGACGAGGGGGAGGACGGCGGGAAAGGCGCTGTCGGAGTAGTAGTGGTCGAAGCGGAACCAGCTCTCCTGCACCTTCGGAGGGAGCTGGCTCAGGCCCTCGTAGATGGTCGGCCAGGCGCCGAAAGCTTCAAGGCCGGCGGGGCGGGCCTCGCGGATGGAGGCCCCGAGGTCGGCCATGCCGCGGTAGCAGACGTCACGCACGAAGTCGGCGTTGGCGCGGGTCATGGGGTCCTGGAGAAAGACGGCGCCGAGGGGGGCGAGGCGGTAGGGTCCCTCGGGGTCTTCCAGGGCGGCGAGGTGGACGAGATCCATGCCCAGGCCGGCTTCCAGGAGGACACGCGCGCCGTACGCGGAGATGCCTGCCTTGGCGGCCACAGCGCTGGCCGTGAGGCCGGTGGGGTGGGCGGCCTTGAGGGCGGCGAGGAGGCCGAGGTCGCGCAGCAGCATGGCCGCGTGGAACATCATGGGGCCGAAGGCGATGCGCTGCGCCTCGAAGCGCAGCTCGCGCGGGGCGGACGAGGCGGTCGGCGCAGTCGGCGCGGCCAGAGCGCCCGGGGCCCCCGGCGCGGTCTTCACAGGGTCCTGCATGGGGTGGTTCAGATCTCCGGTCAGCGGGCGGAGAACAAGGTCTCGGCGCCCTTCTCCAGCAGCGCTTCGATGCCAGGGATGGCGCCGAGACGCTGCGCCACGGTGCCCTCCGTGCCAGCGCGCCTGCCGAACGCCACGGCGCGGCCCCGTGCCTCCTGAGACAGGGCCTGGAGCGTCGACGGGGCGTAGGTGGTGGCCACGATCTGGCTGCCGCCCGCCCCGGTCGCGCCCTCCAGGATCTGCACGAGCAGACCCGCCTGCGCCGGGTGCACGCCCTGCTCCAGGGCCTCGATGAGGATGCGGGCGCCCTCGGGCGCGGTCATCACCGCCGCGATGAGGCCGAGCACGCGCAAGGTCCCGTCGGAGAGGCTGCGCGCCGAGATGCGGGTGCCGTCCTGCTCGACGAGGCGCACCATCACGTCGCCGAGGTCGGTCTCCACGAAGTCGATGTCGACCTGCTCCGGCGCGTACAAGGCCGACAGCTTGGCCGTGAGGTCGGCCTTGCGGGAGGGGTCCTGGCAGATGCGGTGAAGGATCGCCGAGAGGTGCTCGCCGGTCGTGCCGAGGTGGTCGAGGGAGCGGTGGGCGTAGCCGCGCATGTGGGCGGGCTGCAGATCGAGAGAGATGGTGTTGCGCATCGCCTGCTGGAGGGCGTGGCACTGCTCCACCACGTCGTTGAGGCGCACGCCTTCGCCGCGGCCGCGGTGGTGCTCGATCTGGCCGAGCAGGCTTCGCCGCGCCGGGTGCCGGTCGTTGCTCGGGCGAAGGCCGCGGGCGCGCTTGGAGGTGCTCGGACTGGAGCCAGGGGCGAGGCCATCCCAGCCCTTGAGCGAGGCGGCGGGGGTGTCGAAGAGCACCCCGAGCCCCTCGGCGCGCACCGACTCGTGCTCCACGAGCGGCTCGGCGCCGACGCGGACCGAGATCTCGTGGGTCAGCACCTGGCGGCCCAGCGTCCAGCAGCTCTCCAGCGTGAACACCTTCTCTCGGCCCCGCGCCACCTCCTCGGCGCTGCCGCGCAGCCCGGGCCAGATCCCCCGGCCTCCTTCGGTGCGCCCACGAAGCACGTCGGCGAGGGGGAGGTCGAGGCCGATCCCCTGGAGGAGCCGGATGGCGTCGAGGAAGTTGCTCTTGCCGGAGGCGCTGGCCCCGAGGAGCACCGTGAGCGGCGACAGCTCCACGGTCTGATCGGAGAAGCTCTTGAAATTCCGCAGCCGGAGGGAGGTCAGCATCGTTCTGGACTCGCTGGATCGAGGACGATGCATCGTGCCGGGCGGCCGTCTGGATGTCCAGCGTCGGCCTGGGCATGCCGCACGCCGGAAGCCGCGGGATTGCGCCCGGTGCGGAGGCCTCGGCGCGCCGATCGGGCCTCGACACCGCGCACGGAGAGGGACTAGCGTCAGTGGTGACATGGCCAGATCGATCTACTTCTTCGGGGCCGGGCAGGCAGACGGCGACGCGACCATGAAGGCGCTGCTCGGCGGCAAGGGAGCAGGGCTCGCCGAGATGAGCCGCCTCGGCGTGCCCGTGCCGCCAGGGTTCACCATCACCACCGAGGTCTGCACCGCCTACTACGCGGGCGGGGCCGTGCTGCCGGAGGAGGTCGCGTCGGGCCTGCCCGAAGCCATGGGGCGCATCGAGACGATCGTGGGCGGGGGGTTCGGGAGCAAGACCGAGCCGCTGCTCGTGTCGGTGCGCTCGGGCTCCCGCGCCTCGATGCCGGGGATGATGGACACCATCCTGAACCTCGGCCTGAACGATGCCATCGTCGCGGGCCTCGCCGCCCGCACCGGCAACGAGCGGTTCGCGCTCGACGCCTACCGGCGCTTCATCCTGACCTACGCGGGCGTCGTGCTCGGCGTCGCCCGGGAGCAGTTCGAGGAGGCGCTCGTCGCCGCGCGCCGGAAGGCCGCGACCACCCTGGGGGTCGAGCACTCGCGCCTCAACAACGCGGAGCTGGAGCGCAAGGTGCCGGACTCGGTGCTCGATCCGGAGGCGCTCCGGGGCCTCATCGCGCGCGAGAAGGAGATCGTCCTCGCCGCGACCGGCAAGCCCTTCCCGGACGATCCGTGGGATCAGCTCCGCGGCGCGATCCAGGCGGTGTTCGGGAGCTGGAACAACCACCGCGCCAAGGTCTACCGCAAGATGAACGACATCCCCGAGAGCTGGGGGACGGCGTGCACGGTGCAAGCGATGGTGTTCGGGAACATGGGCGACGACTCGGGCACGGGCGTCGCCTTCACCCGCGATCCGTCGACCGGCGAGCGCCTGTTCTTCGGCGAGTGGTTGCCGAACGCGCAGGGCGAGGACGTGGTGGCGGGGGTGCGCACCCCGAACCCCATCTCCAAGGGGCGCGGCGACGATGCGCGCAGCCTGGAGGTGCTGATGCCCGAGGCCTTCAAGCAGCTCATGGCGGTGCAGGCGCGGCTCGAGAGTCACTTCCGCGACATGCAGGACATGGAGTTCACCATCCAGGGCGGCTCGCTCTACCTGCTCCAGACGCGGAACGGCAAGCGCACTGGCCGAGCGTCTGTGCGCATCGCCGTGGAGATGGTGAAGGAGAAGGTCATCACCGAGCACGAGGCGATCCTCCGGGTGGACCCGTCCTCGATCGACCAGCTCCTCCACCCGAGCCTCGACCCGAACGCGCCGAAGACGCTCCTCGCCCGCGGGCTGCCAGCGAGCCCCGGCGCGGGTACCGGGCAGATCGTGTTCTCGGCCGACGAGGCCGAGCGGCGCGCGGCGCAGGGCACGGCGGTGATCCTGGTGCGCGCCGAGACCTCGCCGGAGGACATCCACGGGATGAAGGCGGCGCAGGGGATCCTCACCGCGCGCGGGGGCATGACCAGCCACGCGGCCGTGGTGGCGCGCGGGATGGGGAAGAGCTGCGTGGCGGGCTGCTCGTCGGTGAGCGTGGGGCGCGACGCCATGACGGTGACGCTCTACGACGATGACGGGCGCCCCACGGGCACGAAGTCGTTCAAGGCCGGCGACGTGATCACCCTCGACGGCGGCACGGGCCGCGTCTACCAGGGCGCCGTGCCCACCGTGGCCGCCTCGCTGAGCGGCGAGTTCGGCGAGCTGATGGGCTGGGCGGACAAGGTGCGCCGCATGCGCGTCCGCGCCAACGCCGACACCCCGCACGACGCGCGCACGGCGCGCAACTTCGGCGCCGAGGGCGTGGGGCTCTGCCGCACCGAGCACATGTTCTTCGACGAGGAGCGCATCGAGGCGGTGCGGGAGATGATCCTCGCCGGCGACAAGACCGCGCGGCACCGGGCCGTGGACAAGCTCCTGCCTTTCCAGCGCGAGGACTTCATCGGCGTCTTCAAGGAGATGGCGGGCCTGCCGGTGACCATCCGGCTGCTCGATCCGCCGCTCCACGAGTTCCTCCCGCAGGAGAAGGCGCAGCTCGAACAGATGGCGCAGGTGCTCGGGGTGAGCGTGCAGGAGGTCGTGCGCAAGAACGAGGAGCTGCACGAGTTCAACCCGATGCTGGGGCACCGCGGGTGCCGGCTGGCGATCACCTACCCCGAGATCTACGAGATGCAGGTGCGCGCCATCCTCGAAGCCGCGTGCGAGGTGGCAGCCGCGGGGGTGGAGGTGCACCCGGAGATCATGATCCCGCTAACCATGACCCGGCGCGAGCTGGTGGTGATGCGGGAGCTGGTGGACCGCATCGCGGAGAAGGTGTTCGCGGACAAGGGCCGCAAGGTGGCGTTCCACTTCGGGACCATGATCGAGCTGCCGCGCGCCGCGATCCGGGCCGGTGAGCTGGCCGAGGACGCGGAGTTCTTCAGCTTCGGGACCAACGATCTCACCCAGACCACGCTCGGCATCTCCCGCGACGACGCGGGCAAGTTCCTCGGCGCCTACGTCGACACGGGGATCTTCGCGAAGGATCCGTTCCAGTCCATCGACGTCCCCGGCGTGGGCGCGCTCGTGGAGATGGCCTGCGCGCGCGGCCGCGCCACGCGCAAGGACATCCACCTCGGGGTGTGCGGCGAGCACGGCGGCGATCCGGCCTCGGTGTCGTTCTTCGAGAAGGCGGGGCTCGACTACGTGTCCTGCTCTCCCTACCGCGTGCCCATCGCGCGGCTCGCCGCGGCCCAGGCGTCGCTCCTCGCCGGCAGCCACGCCGGCCCCAAGGCCACCGACTGAAGCTCTCCACCCCCCCACCGCCGCGATCGGGCCCGCGCTTTACACGGGCGGGCCGGCGGTGCACCCTACCTCCATGGGCATCTTCGACCGGATGGGGAAGGTCATCTCCAGCAACGTCAACGCGCTCCTCGACAAGGCGGAAGATCCGAAGAAGTCGCTGGACCTCATCGTCGAGGAGATGAAGGAGCAGATCCGGGCGGCGCGGAAGGAGCTCGTGGACGCGGTGGCGGCCGAGAAGGTGCTCCGCAAGAAGGTCGAGGACCTCGACGCCGAGGCCGAGAAGTGGGAGCGGCGGGCGGAGCTGGCGCTCAAGGCAGACGACGAGAAGCTGGCGCGCGAGGCGCTGGTCCAGAAGAAGCGCGTCGTCAGCGAGCGTGACCGGGCCGAGGCGATGCGCGCGGAGCAGCGCTCGACGGTGCTGAACATGAAGTCCGAACTCGAGCGGATGGAAGCGAAGCAGGAAGAGCTGCAAGCGAAGAAGGGCACGCTCGCCGCGCAGATGCGTCAGGCCAAGGCTGGCGGTGGCGCCGAGGGTCTCGGCGCGAAGTCGACCGGCGGGGCCTTCGCCGAGTTCCGGCGGATGGAGGACCACATCGAGGGCCAGGTCGCTCAGGTCGCGGCGTCCCGCGAGGTCGAGGATGCCCTGCGCGAGGGCGGCATGTCCGCGAGCGAGCTGGAGTCGCGCTTCGCGCAGCTCGAAGGCCGGGGCGGTGCCTCTGCGAAGGACGCCGACAAGCCGGGCGGTTCGGCCGTCGACGACGAGCTGGCAGCGCTGAAGAAGAAGATCCGCATCGGGAGCTGAAGCGCTCGGGCCGCGCTGCCGCGCTGCCGAACGGTCGCCACGGCCCTGGCGGCTCTCGTCAGCCCTGCTTCCGGCCCAGCGCGTACACGTTCGGAGACGAGGCAGGCGCAGGCGTCGCGCGCGCCGTCTCCTGACCCAGCCGCGGCTGCGCGCGCAGGAACGTCATCACCAGGGTGATGCCCCAGCCGTCGTTCGTGCGCAGCTCCGCCTGACCGTGGCTGTCTTCCACGGCCACGATGAGCCGCCCCAGCGTCTCCAGGCCGGAGGGCGCGGCGCTCGGCGCCACGAGCACCCGCTCCAGCGCCGACTCCGGCAAGCCGAGCCCGAAGCCCACGTCGAGGATGGAGAGCTGCGGTCCCTGCGGCGTGTCCCGCACCGACACTGCCGGCTGGTGCCCCGGCAGCGCGCGCGACGAGATGTCGAGCAGGAACGCCTCCAGCGCCTGGGACAGCTCCGCGCGGTGGCCGAGGGTGTGCGTCGCCCCGCGGATGGGATCGAGCTTCAGCGCGCGACCCGAGCCCCGCGCGCACGCCGCCACCGCGTCGACCACCACCTCGCCGAGCGCGAAGGGTACGAGCGGATCGAACGAGTCACGGCCGCTGATCGAGCGCACGTTCGCTGCGGCCCCTCCGGACTCGACGCGCGTCAGCGCGGCGACGTACCCGGCAACCCACGACAGCCCGTCGGCCTCCTGACGCACGGCGCGCACGTGCAGCACGGCAGGTTCCGGACCCGCGACGGGCACGTCGAGGCCCTCCTCGCGCTCCATCACCCGCGTCAGGATCTGCGACGCCGCGCGCGTGTTCGCGCCCTTCTCAGCCCCGACGCCCTTCGCCACCGCGAGCACCTCGCTCAGGGACAGCGACCCTGGCGCGAGCACGCCCCCGGGGCCCTCGGGCGGCACCGAGACCTCGCGCGCCTTGAGCCAGGCCAGCAGCTCGCGGCTCATGATCCGCACGTCCCCGAAGGTGTCGGCGACGAGCACCTCGGCGGGCGTCCCGCGCATCGCCGCGCCGAGCAGACGCAGATCCCCGAGCACCCCCTCGGCCCCGGTGACCAGCGCTTTGTCGCGCCCACCGCCCGCCACCACCACGCTGCGTGCGAGGCGCCGGCGCCTCGCCAGGAGGCCCAGCTCCCTGCCGAGCCGCTCGGCGCGCTCGGGCTCCCGCGTGAAGGTCGTCTCGGCGGCGGTCCCGCACAGGAACACGTACCCTTCGAGATCACCGGACGCGATCAGGGGGATGGCGACCACGGGCATCTCCTCGCGCGTGAGGAAACCCTTGAGCGCCTGGTTCTTGTACACGCCCGGCGTGTCGCTGAACGGCGTCCGCCGCACGTCGCGGCGCTTCTCCGCCACCATCCGCTCGCCGCCCTGACGGTCGTTCCAGAAGCGCAGGTGCCAGCCTGCCGGCGGCAGATCCGCCACGAGCGCCGCGTCCGAGGGGTGCGCCTGCTCCGCGAGCCGCGCCACGCGCAGCCAGAAGTCCGCGTCGGAGAGGGTGTACATGCTCTCCATCCGGCTCGGCGCTGCCCGCTCGAGCAGCCCCCCGGCCTTGCGCGCAGCCGCCGACGCCTTGAACGCCCGCGTGCTGAGCACCCCCACGAACGCCACCGCCATCCCCAGGAATGCGCTCGCCATGGGCAACAGGCCCGCCACCACGCGACCCGCGAGCAGCACCTGACCCCCGAAGAGCGCGGCCGCGAGTGTCGCGAACGCCAGCGTGGCCGCGAGGACCCCGCGGCGCGACGCCCACCGCATCAGCGCACCCGCGGCGAGCACGAAGAGCGGCGCCGCCCAGAAAGGAGCCTCCCGACGACCACCGCCCTCGGCGAGCCCTCCCAGCAAAGCCGCGGCTCCATCGCCAGGAAGCAGTGCGCCGCTGGTCCCCATGGCCACCAGCGCCACTCGCCCGCGCAGCACCTCCGGGGGCACGGCGCCCTGGGCGAGATCGCCGAGCGCCATCACCGGCACCGCGTGCGGCGTGACCCACCGCTCGGGCACGAGGCCCAGCGTGCCGAGCGCGCCCTCCGCCTCCGGCGTGAACCCCACCACCGCGCCTCCGCGCAGGTGGAGCGACCCCACCCCGAGGGACGCGTTCGGCGGTGTCGCATGTGCGGGGACCTTGTCGAGCGCCGCGCCGGACGCCGCGTCCAGCGCGCACAGCGCGTCCAAGGGTTCGAGGAGCAGCGCTCCGCGCACCTCTCCTGCGCGCAGCACCTCGGCAAGCGCGCGCCCGCACGTACCCCCGCGCAGCGTCTCCGGCGAGACCGTCACGAGCACCGCCCGCTCCGAGGGCGCCGCGTCGCCGGCTGCCTGGACGGCCCACCCCCGCCCCGCCGCGTCCACGCCTGGAAGCGGCCCCACCGACGTCACCAGGATCCCGACGGCGACTGCCGCCACGCCGCCATCAAGCCACGCCGGCAGCCGCCGCACCGGGCCAGAGGCCATCGGCCGCGCAGTGCGGAACGGCTTGGGGATCCGCGGACGGAGGAAGGTGGCCATCTTCATCGCACTAAGAGCGCCAGCTCACGCGCCAGGGACATCCTGCGGGTGGGACCGGCATTCGCGGGGAGTCGAACAGTTCCCTCGCGGGTGTCCATGGTAGCGGCCTAGCACGTCGGAGGCGACACCTGCGTGAATGGGTCAGTCGAGGACGCACCCGCCGGACGTCCCACTCAGGTACTCCCTGGACATCCGGGCTGTAGTCGTGGGCCATCCTACCCTGTCCCCTGAGACCCCTGCGGGCGCAGGACCCCTCCCTGGAGGCCGGATCACCCATCTCGCCCGACCCCTCGCCCGATCCGGAGGGGCGAGCGTACTCTCGGCGCACCGCAGCAAGCACCCCGGATGACGTTCCCCCTCAACATCTTTCCCCCCAACGGCCTCGATCGCAGCCTCCACACGGCGGTGCTGATCGGTCTGCTCATCGGCACCTTCTTCACCGAGACCCTCGGCTGGACATACGCCGGCCTGGTCGTCCCGGGCTACCTCGCCACCGTCTTCTTCGCGGCCCCGGTGACGGCGGCCTTCATCGTCTTCGAGTCGGTCCTCACCTACGCCTTCGTCGCGCTCCTCGGGCGGTGGGTCTCGCGCACCGGCGTGTGGTCCACCGCCTTCGGGCGTGAGCGGTTCTACCTGTTCATCGTCGGCGCGGTGTTCGTGCGCCTCGGCATCGAGGGGAGCGCCGTCCCTCGCCTCGCCGAGAGCCGCGGCCTCGCCCACTCCCGCGAGCTGTACAGCCTCGGCCTCGTCCTCGTCCCCCTCGTCGCCAACGCCTTCTGGAACTCCGGGTTCAAGAAGGCTGGCCCCCGCCTCGCCGTCGTCACCACCGTCACGGCCGCCTTGCTCGGCGTGCTGCTGCGCTACACGAACCTCTCTGTCTCGCGCTTCCAGGTCCTCAACGAGAGCCTGTCGCTCGAGTTCCTGGAGTCGCCGAAGGCCCACCTCCTGCTCGTCATCGGCGCCTTGCTCGGCGCGCGCGGCAACGTGCTCTACGGCTGGGACTACAACGGCATCCTCGTCCCCGCCCTGCTCGCGGTGGCCTGGTACGAGCCCACGAAGCTCCTCACCACCACCATCGAGGCGCTCGTCATCTACTTCCTCACGCGCTTTCTCATCGCGCGCAAACCCTTCTCGCGCATGCTCCTCGTGGGCCCCCGCCGGATGATGTTCGTCTACATCGCCGGCTACATCCTCAAGCTCATCATGGGCTTCGCCGCCGCGAAGTGGATGCCGGGCCTGCAGATGATCGACTACTTCGGCTTCGGCTACCTGCTCCCCAGCCTGCTGGCCGTGAAGATGTGGAACAAGGAGCACGTCGGCGTGGTGATCATGCCGACGCTCCAGGTCTCGCTCACCGCGTTCCTCGTCAGCAACGTGATCGGCTACGTGCTCGTCGCGCTCGGCGCTGGCGGGAGCATCTCCCCCATTGCCGCGGGCCTCGCTGGCACGCCGCTCGTCACCGCCCCGCCAGCCCCGCTCTCGGACCCTGCGCAGGCCGGGCCCACCCAGGCCCGCGCGCGCGCGACCGGCAGCGCCGCCTTCTCCCTCCTCCTCGCCGACACCTTGCCGCGCCCCGGCCCGATCCCGAGCCCCGAACTCACGGCCGCCGACACCGAGGCCCGCGTCGTCGCCCACCGCATCGCGCGCGAGGTGCTCGACCGCGGGCACCTCACCGAGGACACCCGCCGCCACGCCGAGACCGCCGGAGTCTCCGCGCTGGCCGAGGAGGGCGCTGCCAGCAGGCCGTGGATCGTCCTCGGTGGCCGCCTGCGCGACGCCGACCACGCGCCGACGGTCCCCCGCGCGGCCTTCCGCACCCGCACCCCGTCCGTGCCCTGGCTGATCGTCGCCTCCGCCACGGACGCCGGCTCCCCGCTCCCCGCGGCGGCGCTGCAGATCGCCGACGCGCTCGACGCTTCGGGCGTGGTGATCCTCTCGCGCCATGCCGCCATCCGCCGCCACGACGAGGCCTTCGTCGTCGCCATGCTGAGCCACCTCGGCGAGGTCCGCCTGCTCCAGATCGAGACCAGCACGAGCGAGAGCGGCGCCGCCCTCAACGTGGTCGGCTCCGCCGTCGGCCTGCCCGTCGCCGCGATCAGCAAGGCCCTGAGCGCCTCGCTCGACCTCCGCTTCCGCCAGGCCTCGGAGCTCGGCCGCCTCCAGGACGCCCCGCGCCTGCGCATCCCCCTCCGCGTCGCCGAGCGCGTGGGCGCGACGCGCCTCGGCGTCCTCCCCACCCTGCGCTGGCCGGGGCGCCTCTCCGACGAGCTCTCCGCGCGCATGTATGGCCTCACCTCGGTCGAACCGGGCGGCTTCCGCGCGCCTCTCCTCGAAGAGCTGCGCCTCTTCGACGCCGTGGCGGCTCGGCGCTTGCTCGACGGCGACGAGGGCGAGCCCTCGCCCTGGGAGCGCGCGGTGCTCGGCTGGCTCGGCTTCCGCGCGGTGCGCATCGGCGGTCCCGAGGGCGGCCCTCCCGAAGCGTGGGGCCTCGTCGAGCCTGCCCCCGGCGATCCTGCCACGCCCGAGGGCGAAGTGTTCCCCGCGCGCCGTGGCAATCCCACCTGGATCCTCCTGCAGACCGCTCCGTCAGCGCTCGACATCACCCCGCCTCCGCCCACGCCCCCCTCTACCAAGGGCACCGCCGCTGCATCCGCCAGCGCCGCGCCATCCGCCAGCGCCGCTGCATCCGCCAGCGCCGCTGCATCCGCGAACGCTGCGAGCACCGCCAGCGCCACAAGCAGCGCCGACGCTGCGCCTCCTGCGCCGCCGGCGTCTCCTCTTGCCAGCACCTCGCCGCCTCTCCTCATCCAGGTACCCGCACCCCGCTGGCAGATCGGCGCCTTCGGCGCTGGCCTCGCCATCGCGCGCGCCACCTCCGCCCGATCCCTCCTGATCGCCGGCGCCCTGCCCAGCGCCGATCCCACGGGCGCCGCCGACGTGCGTCGCCGCGAGGGGCTGCGCTCCTGGTTCCAGCGCTGGCACGAGATCTGGCTCGGCCGCGGCCATCACACCCTGTCCATCCAGGCCATCGAGGCCGATCGCAGCCACGACCGCGACGTGGTCATCTCCTTCGGCCGCGAGCTGTTCCGCCCCGACCTCTTCCCGCCCTTCGCGCGCCCCTTGCTCCAGACCTTCCGCGACGACCTCGCCCTGCGCACCACCATCTTCGACGGCACCCGCGAGCAGGTCCCCTACAGCGCGGCCATGGATGCCGGCATGGCTTACAGCAAGCGCTTCGCCGAAGGACGCTTCGGCATCGTCTACCTCGGCAGCGCCATGCGCGAGCTGTTCGAGCTGCGCCGCACCTACGTGAGCGCCCCCTCCGCCACGAACCAGGCCGATGCCCCTTCCGCGGCCGGCGAGGAAGACCGCTTCCTCCAGCGCCTCGAACGCCTCGGCATCACCGCCTCTCCCGGCGACGTCGCCTCGCGCGCCGCGTGGCTCGCCGCCTGCGTCGACCTCCCTCCCACGTTCCTCGCCGATCATGGCCTGACTACCCTCGCCTCCGGCGACCCTGCCTCCCTCTGCCCCACCCGCCGCGCGCCACCCGACTGCGACCTCGACGCCGCGGTCGAGGGCTTCCGCTGGTACGCTACGCAGCGAAACCCCTTCGACCTCGAAGCCCAGGCCAAGCGGCGCGGCGCCCGAGGTCAGTGCCCCCTGGAGATCGTCCGCGATCGGGGCAGCGGACAGCCCTGGGTGATCACCGCCCGCCCTGGTGAAGCGCTCCTCCTGCCCATCGACGCCATGGCCGTTGCCGCCACCCCGCAGCGCGTGACCACCCTCGATCGTCTCCGCCGCGCCGTGGCCATCGGATCGAGCGCCATGCGCGTCGGCCCCGAGGCCCTGCACTCCCTCCCCACGCCCGCGCCTGCGCCCTCGCCCACGCCCTCCAGCGCACCGGCCGCATCACCCGCCGGCTCTCCCTCCGCTTCGCCCACCGGAGCGACCCCATGACGATTGGCCTCTTCACCGCCAAGCACCGCGTCATCAACACCCGCGTCGGCAACCCGCGCTGGCCGGTCGCTTTCACCTTCATCGCCGTCGTCGGCCTCGGCCTCTCCAACATCGTCGGCAGGCCGCCCACCATCGGCCGCGCGCCCCCTGCCGAGGACGAGATCCTCGCCTACCACGTCGACGAAGGCCGCGACCTCCTCGTCAAGGTCCCCATCGAGATCGACGCCGTCGAGATCACCTCCTGGGCCGCCCTGCCGCCCCAGGGGGATGCGCTGTGCGACTCCGCGCTGCGCTATCCGTACGGCTTCACCGCCACCTTCATCGACGAGCTGGGGCACCAGGTCGCCCAGCACGACTTCGATCTCGAGAGCCGCATCAGCTGCGACCCCGATCGCCCCGCCGCCACCAGCGAGTACGCGGCGCGCCTCGCCGAGGGCGGTGGCCCCGTGACCGACCCGCGCACCTCGCTCGTCGTCACCAGCGACGCCCTCCCCCGGGGCGGCACCCTCCGCCTCCGCGCCAAGCCCGCCCCTCCGCCCCCCGGCCCCGACGAGCGCCCCGCCTACAACGCACCGCCGGTCATGCCCCGCCTCACCCTCCTCACCCGGCTCGAAGGGCGCTACCAGCGCGGCGAGGCTCTCCGCACCGTCTTCGAGCAGAGCCTCGACTCCGAGGAGCGCCAGCGCCTCGTCTTCAACATCTCCTCGCTCGGCTTCGCCGACCTGCCCGACCGCGCCCGCGAGCGCGCCCTCACCACCTGGGCCCGCCGCCTCGAAGCCGCGGGCGTCGACAAGAAGGACTACGACGTCTCGCGCCTCCTCCTCCGCCGCTTCCGCACCCCTTACCCCCGCGCCGAGGGCCGCGGCGCGAGCGAGTTCGTGATCGGCGAGCGCCACGCCGCCGCCCTGAACCTCCGCGCCCCCGCCGACCTGCACCTCGAAGGCCCCCCGGGCCGCACCGTGCGCATCGCCGACGGCTTCGTCGCTCCCCTCCCCGTCACCCTCGATGCCGAAGGCCGCGCCGTGGTCTCGCTCCTCCGCGACGACATCCGCACCGTCGTCTTCGACGCGCCCGGCACCGACTTCGGCGTCCGCTTCGCCGTCCCCCGCGACCAGACCGACGTCCAGATCGGCGAGATCCTCCACCGCCCCACTCCCGAGGGCCTCCGCGTCGAGACCCCGCCCGACGTGCGCATCGTGCGCTACCTCGACCTCGACCCCCGCGCCCCCGTCGTCGCCCGCATCGCCCCTGGCCAGGAGTTCCTCGGCATCCTCATGCGCTCCGAGATCGATCTCGGCGCCGGCGTCGAGGAGGGCGAGGCCAGCGTCGTCGCGCGCTGGGGCCCTGGCGACCTGGACACCGCCAGGCTCGACGTTACCCTCCCCCGCTCCCGCTTCGAGTGGTGGAACGAGGGCTTCGACGCCACCGACCCGCGCATGGCCATCCTGCGCGTCCCAAAGGGCGCCGAGAGCATCGAGATCACCGGTGACCCCCGCACCCGCATCCGCCTGCGCACCCTGGAGCCCGGCGTGCTGGAGACCCTCTACCGCATCCCTTACCGCGTCCCTCTCCAGGAGGACGAGACCTGGCGCTACGCCCCCTTCGACATCAGCACCTGGACTGACGTTCGCGCCGCCAACCTCGACGTGCTGGAGCGCAACGACCGCTTCTCCGATCTGCGCGAGCAGGTGCGCATCGAGAAGATCGGCAAGGGCGCGCGCGAGCCAGGCGACGTCCCGGAGCGCCCCCTCATCCCCGAGAACGCCCCCGTCCGCCGCCGCTTCCTCTCCCCCGCCTACCAGTCTGCCGGCGAGGCTTACCCGGGCGATGCCTGGACCCCGCTCATCGAGCCCAAGGTCGCCCTCATCGAGGCCGCGGGCTCCCGCGCCGGTCGGGTCGTCGTCACCTGGCGCGCCGAACGCTCCCGCCTCGGCAAGCAGGTCACCCTCGAAGCCGACGGCGCCGTCGCCGCCGAGGACCGCATCGCCGCGCTCGCGGGCACCCTCGAAGCCGATCTTCCCCCTGGCAAGCACCACCTCGCCATCAAGGGCCTCGGCGACAACGGCGCCGCCTACATGGACGCGGCCCCTGCCGACGGCGGCGCCATCGTCCGCCGCCGCGACGTCTTCGAGCTCGCCGGCACCCGCCCCATGGTGCTCACCTTCCCGCAGAACCCGGGTGAGACCCTGCACCTCGTCCTGTTCATGGTGACGCAGGGCGGCAACGCCACCTTCCGCGTACGTTACGAGATCGAAGGTGCCAGGCCCGGCTCCACCACCGGCGCCTTCTTCCACCGCATCACCCTCCCCAAAGGACTCCTCGCAGGCCGCACCGGCGAGTTCGGTCGCGGCACCCTCTGGGAAGCCGCCACCGAACGCCGCGGGACTGACGGCATCGCCCGAGCCGTCATCCGCCTCGGCGACGACCTCAGCCCCGGCGACCGTACCGTGCGCCTCTGGCTCCAGGGCCAGAAGGAAGAGGGCATGGCCCGCCGCCTCTGGGTCGGCGCGGTCCTCGTCGGCCAAACTCCCGAGGGCAAGTCCGGCGACCCCCGAGTGTGGGTCGAGGACGACTGACACCCCCAAGATCAGCCTGGAAATTCAGGCGTTCCCTGCCAACCCAGCGCCCGTGCATGGCGCCCTCCGCGCGACCGATGTGAGCAACTCCTGCGGAGATCAGCCTGGCACATGCGCTGCAAAGTCCTCTGCACGGAGGACATCATGACCCTGGTCGGTTTGCTGCTGCTCATCCTTGTCGGCGCCCTGTGCGGCGCAGTTGCCCAGATGATCGTCGGGTTCAGCGCAGGAGGATTCCTGGGCTCCGTCGTGGTGGGCTTCCTCGGCGCACTGATCGGGACCTCGCTCGCGCGCTGGATCGGAATGCCGTCACTCTTCGGCGTGACCATCGACGGCCACACCATCGAGATCTTCTGGGCCATCCTCGGCGCCATCATCCTCTTGGCGGTGCTGTCCATGGTCCGACGGTCCTCGTACAGAACACGCATCTAGCGCGCCTCTGACGCGCCTCTGACGCGCCTCTGACGCGCCTCTGACGCGCCTCTGACGCGCCTCTGACGCGCCTCTGACGCGCCTCTGACGCCAGAAGCCTTCCCGGCGGATTTCAGGTCGCGCCGGTGGGAAGGCCCTTGTGGCGGATGGGAGCACGGGTGCCGTGCACTGCACCCGACCCCTCCAGCACAAGGGCCTTCCCACCGGCGTGAACCATTTTGTGGGTCACGCGCCGCGGCTGCTCCGACGCGCCCTCATGCCCTCACCTTCAGGGAAACCCACGGCGAGACGTTGTGCCCAGGAGCACTGCGTCGCGGCCGGCGCGAGCGGTTCGCGGGGAGTGGGGCCCCGACGGGATTCACTCCCGGCGGGGCGAGGGGACGCGAGTCCCCTCATGGAGACTCAGGTGAGGTACTCGGGCTCCTCGCGGTAGATCCTGCGCGCCACGGCCTCCACCGCTTCCCGCACCCGCACCGACTCCCCTTCCAGGTGGCGCAGGAAGCGGCGCCGCTCACGCCCATCCACCCTGCGCTCGATCTCCTCACGCAGGGCGGCGACCCGCTGCAGATGGCGCACATCCCCGGCGGCGCGGCCCGGCTGGAGCCCCGTGCACCCGCTCTCGTGTGACTCGTTCATCGCTGCAGATCCTCCGAACAGCGCCACCACGCCGTCTCTCCGGGGGGGCTTAACGGAGGTGAAACACCTCCGCAACGGAATTGACGCGACCCCTTGACGCAAAGCGGCAGCTCCCGAGCTTGATCCAGGGAGTCTCCCGCAGTCGCACCCGTGCCTCCCTCCCCACTGGTGCCGCTCCCCCCACACCGATCGCACTGCGCAGCGCGGACACAGACGGCCCCGCCCCGACACTGCCCGAACGCCTTCCCGCCGCCGCGATCACCCGGGATGGTTGCGCAGAAAGTTGGCAACCTCCGCGAGGCGCGGCTCCAGGTAGGCGCGCAGCGAGGGCGCGATCTCCACCTCGTCCATCGCGATCGTCATCGACCGGAGCCATGCGTCGCGCATCGTCACGCTGACCGGCACCCGCGCATGGCGCATCCGGAGCCGCGGGTGACCGTGCCGCTCCGTGTACGCCTGCGGCCCTCCGAGCCACCCGATCAGGAACAGCGCGAACCGGTCCCGGCTCTCCCGCGACACCCGCCCCTCGGCATCACAGGCGTGGAGCCGGGTCAGCTCGGGCTCGGTCCGTTCCATGGCATCGTAGAAGTGCTCCACCAGCTTCCGCACCACGGGCGCGCCACCGATGAGATCGTAGGGATTCTCCAGAGACCCGGGGGACGACATCGCCCCGCTCGTCTAGCGCGTCATCGCGCCCGCTGCACCGCTCGCGCGCACCGCTCGCACGCACCGCTCGCACGCCCCACGACGAGCACGACACACGAACACGCCCGTCATCGCTCTCGGGCCGAGCCGACCCTCGCGCTGGCTCTGGCAGGCGATGGACAAAAAAAAGCACGCCGTGGTCTCGCCGGGGGGGGGGAAGGCGAGCAACACGGCGTGCCGGGTTAGCGCGCCGCACAGCCCTTTGGGGGGGGGATGAAGGACCGCGCAGCGCTGGCGGGGGATATTGCACCCCTTGTGCCATGCCTTTGTTCACGCCCTTCCGGACAGTTAGGAACCCCTCGCTCCATCTCGCCATGCAACCTTGAAAGATCCTGATGAAAGGCTGCACATTGTGGGCGGACGCGGAACATTTCCGCCACCTCCCTGACCTCACGGCGCGCATCACTCCCCCTCGTCGTCCACGATGAGCACGCTGCGGATCACCCCTTCCTCGTCGACGCTGGCCACCAGCAGCTCCTCGTAGGGATCTCCGCCGCCCTCCCGCTTGCCGAGCGACCAGGCGTAGTGCGTGGACCCAGGCATCCGCTGAGCGCGCCCCAGCTCTCGCTCCACCTCGGCGATGCGCCGCCCTTCGAGCGCCCGGGTCCGCTTCAGCTCCAGCGCCATCGCGCCCCGTTCGAGCGCCCCTGCCGACCGCCACCGCGCCGCCTCGAACGGCACCCTCTCGGACCAGGCGGGATCCGGTCCCTCCGGCCCCCCATCCAGCGTGAACACCAGCGCCACGGCCGCCCCCACCCCGAGCACCACCACCCCTCCGAGCACCAGCGCGACCTTGGACGGCGTCATCGCTCACCGCGCTCCTGGGCGCTGCGCCTCGACACAGGCGGGCAGCACTGCCCTCGCCCTCTCAACCCAGCGCATCAGCGACGCCGCGTCCCCGGGGATGGCGTCCAGGTCCGCGACCTCGACGACGCTCACCATCGCCTTGCCATCCTTCGACGCCACCCTGTGCTCGATGAGCTTCTCCGCAGCTCGTCTGGAGGAGCCCCTCGCTCATCAGGTCGGCGGGGATGAATGCACCATTGTTGAGCTTCACACCCAGCGCTTTGGTAGCGGGGCTCGGATGGGTGAGGCGGATGCTCTTCACGTCGGGGAAGAGGCGCGAGACTTCCGTGTTCAGCTCCAGGATGGCCTGGATGTCGCGGGTGATGATGGCGTCGAAGATCGCGGGCAATGCGGTCCCACGCTCGTCTTTGAATTGCAGTGGCTCGCCATCCTGGATGAGGGGGTGAGGGGTGCGGAGAGCGTCCGGCTCGAGACGTAGGAGCCGGATGCTATGAAGCGCGTCAGCAACTAGCTTTACGGGGCTATTCCCTGCGATCGGTCCGAATCCTTGCCATGAGATCGTATCCCATGGAATGGATCCCTTTGCATTGGCGAATGACTGCCACCGTACCAGTCCCGTCGGCTCTCGTTCCACAGACCAACTGATGTTATGGGTTGATGCTGTGATTCCTGTGTTCGTTTGCTGAGCGGCAAGGCTCCTTCTGATAAGCCCACCATCGAGCTTTTCTGAACCGGAGCTCAGAAGAAACCCGAGCGTCGGCAGCGCTCTCAGGAGAGTTCTTTTCCCGCTGTCGTTCGGCCCGATGAGCGCGTGCAATGGCGTCAGTTTCAGCGTCGCATCCTGGATGCAGCCGTAGTTCTCGACGCGCAGTTCTTCGATGTAAGGCCGATCCATCCGTTCTCCCGTACGCACGCCCGAGCATACTCCGCCACCGCCCCTCCGCTCAGAGCTTCTCCTCCACCGCTTCCCGCAGGCGCCGCGATCCCCGCTGCTCCGCCACCTCCCGCACCTGCACCATGAGCCGCGCGTCGTGCCGGTGCATCGCCAGCGCGGCCACCGCCGCCACCGCGTGCGCCTCGTGGGCTTCGGCCACCTGCGTCACCAGAAACGCATTCGCCTCCTCCGACCGCAAGAGCGCCACCCCGAGCAGCACCGACTCCACCAGCCGCAAGTTCGCGCCCCCTCTCCCGCTCTCCTCGCCCCGCCCTCTTCCCTCGCCCTGCCCCCTCCCCTCGCCTCTCCCGCTGCCCCCGCCCTTTCCACGGCTCCCCTTCCCGAGCGCCTCCTTCAGCACCTCCAGCGCCTCCGGCAGCCGCGACTCCCCCAGGGCGATCGCCGCGCTCTCCGCGCCTGCTCCCCCCGCTTCCCCCTCTCCCAGCACCTTCGCCACGAGCGGCAGGTACCGCCGCGCATCCAGCGCCAGCAGCCCCCGGTAGCAGGCCCCGAGCACCTCCGGCTCCGCGTCGCCGGCCAGCACCTTCACGTGCAGCGCGGCGGCCCACGAGGTCTCCCCCGACGCTGCGAGCGCCTCCGCGGCCGCGGTCCGCGTCTCCGGCTCCGGGTCCATCAGGAGCGGCGCCACCTCCAGCTCCGCCCACCGGAAGTGCATCTGCACCAGCGCGTGCGCGCACAGGCCCCGGAGCGTGGCGGCCGTGTCGATGGGCCCTCCGTACGCCGGCTCCTTCTGCACGTGCCGCAGCCCCACCAGGAGAGCCTCGGGCGTGCTCGCGTCGAACGCCATCAGCGCCTCCACGAGCTGCCGCTTGCCGAAGCATCCCTTGTCGGCCTCGGTCCCGGCCCGGAGCAGCCGCAGCAACGCTTCGGCCACGTCAGGAGCGAGCGACGACAGCTCCATCGCCGCCGCCACCTTCGCCGCCTCGCCCGAAAGGAAACCGTTCGCCTCGCCCAGATACCGCCGCAGCTCGGCGGTCGCCGTCACTGCCGGCTCTCCTTCGAGCGCGCGGATCCTGGCGAGCTTGTCGTCGAACGACGACGCCCGCGGCTCACCCTTCCGACGAGACGCCATGCCGCGTTACCCCGTCTCTCCCGTCGTCTCTGCCTTCCGCGGCTGCCCCTCCGAACTGCTCCTTGAGCACCCGCTTCAGCAGCTTGCCTGCGCTGTTCCTCGGCAGCTCCTCCACGAAGATCACCCGCTTCGGCACCTTGAAGGGCGCGAGCGTCTGGCGGGCGTGCGCCATGAGTTCTGCCTCGCCGACCTCTCCGGACCCCTCCTTGCGCACCACCACCGCCGTCACCGCCTCGATCCAGCGCGGGTCGGGCAGCGGGATCACCGCGACCTCCCGCACGGCCGGGTGCGTGAAGAGCGCCTCCTCCACTTCCCGCGACGCCACCAGGATCCCCCCGGTCTTGATGATGTCCTTCTTGCGGTCGACGATGGTGATGAAGCCTTCCGCGTCGATCCGGGCGAGGTCTCCCGAGTGGAACCAGTCGCCCGCGAAGGCTTCCTCGGTCTCCTCGGGCTTCTCCCAGTAGCCCGCGCAGAGCTGGGGAGAGCGGTACACCACCTCCCCGACCTCGCCCGCGGCCACGTCGCGCAGGTCGTCGTCGACCACCCGCATGTCCACGAACGCCACCGCCCTGCCCGCCGATGCCGGCCGCGCGTCGTGCTCCTCGGGCCGGAGCACCGTCGCGAGGGGGCCGATCTCCGACTGGCCGAAGCAGTTGTAGAACCCGATGTCCGGCAAGAGCTGCCGCAGCCGCTGCAGGATGGGCACCGGCATGATCGAGGCGCCGTAGAACGCCTTCCGCAGCGAGCGCGCCCCCTCGGCTCCCTTGTCGAGCTGGGCGAGCAGCGCGATCCACACCGTCGGGGCCGCGAAGAAGGCCTCGATGTCGTGCGCCGCGAAGGCCGCGATCACCCGCGCGGGATCCGGCGCCTCCAGGATCCAGTTCGGGGCGCCCAGCATCAGCGAGGGCATCAGGAACACGTGCATCTGCGCCGAGTGGTAGAGCGGCAGGGCGTGGAGCTGCCGCTCGGTGCCCCGCATCTCCAGCGCCATGGCCGCGCTCGCGTAGTGGTGCACGAAGGCCCGGTGCGTCATCACGGCCCCCTTCGGCGCCGCCGTCGTCCCGGAGGTGTAGAGGAGCTGCGCCACGTCGTCGTCCTCCACCCCCTCGGGCAGCACGAGCAGCTCTCCCTTCGCCTGCGCCCACGCGAGCACGTCGCGCGACCCGTCCTCTCCATCGCGCAGCGTTCCGGTGATCTCCACGGACACCCCGCACCCCGCGAACGCCGCGCTCAGCGCGGGGTCGACGAAGATCGCCCGCGCGCCCGACTGCCGCACGATGTAGGCGAGCTCCGCCCCCGCGAGGGCGTAGTTCACCGGCACGTGCACGAGCCCCGCCTTCACCGCCCCGAGCCACAGGAGCACGTACGCGTCGGAGTTCTTGCCGAACGCCGCCACCCGGTCTCCCTTGCACAGCCCGCGCGCGAGCAGCGCCGCGGCCACCCGCGTGCTCGCCTCGTCGAGCTGCCGGTACGTGAAGGAGCGCTCCCCGAAGTGCAGGGCCGGCGCCGAAGGCGCGCGCCGCGCGCTGCGCCGGAGGATGTCACCCACCGTGCTCCCCAGAGCGGACATGGTCTTCTGCATCGCGGCCGCGGAGTGTACCTCCAGCCGGCCACGGCGTGCCCGGCCCTGCAGCCGGGGCGGGGAGCGTCGGGGTGCCTACCGGGGCAGGCTCTGGAGGCCCAGCCCCACCCGCACCGCGATCTCCACGGGTGAGTAGTCTCCGTCGGCGCGCTCGACCTGCAGCGGCCCCCGCGCATACAGGGGCGGTTGCCCCATGAACCTTGGCGAGCGCCCTCGGTGCGGCTGCGCGCCGTGGATCAGGAAGGGGTGGCACAGGTACACCGTGCCCGCCGCGCCCGTCGCCAGCGCGACCGGCCGGTGCTCGGTCGACGCGAGCTGCGCGCCCAGCTCCAGGAAGGACAGCCCCTCCTCACCGGCCGGCGCGAGCAGATGTCGTACGCCGCGAGCAGCCGGGGGTGTTCACCGCCTTCCGGAAGGGCTCGTGCCCGTAGCCGTGCAGCCGCACCACGGCCTGGATCCACGTCTTCGGGTCCTCCGGGTCATGCGGCAGATCGCACCACATGATCTCCCGTCCCGCGTCGGCCAGCTCCCGCGGGAAGGCCTCGTCGATCCGGAGGAACCCGTCCTCGATGAAGCGCCGCCCCTGGGCGTCATCGAGCGTCTCTGCAGGCGCTTGCCCTGAGTCTGCAGGCGCTTGCCCTGAGTCTGCAGACGCTTGCCCTGAGTCTGCAGACGTCTGCCCTGAGTCTGCGGCCGAGGTACCGAGTAGGGCGCCTCACTCCCGGACGGGGCGGAGGGAGCTCCCGAGCAAGGAAGCTCACTGCAGGACACCCCGGCGCTCGCTGCCAGGCGCGCTCACCCTACATGGGCCCACCGTTCCTGGGGGGAGGACGGTGGGCGCGGGCTCGAACCCAGCACGCCAGGTCCGTCAGGACGGCACGTCGCAGCCGTCCGCCGAGCACGCCGCGCCCTCGGCGGTGCCTTCAGCAGGGGCCTCGTGCGACTCGGACCACGCCTTGCGGAGCGCTCCCACGAACGCCTCGGCGGGCTGGGCGCCCGAGATCGCATAGCGACGGTCGATGACGAAGAACGGCACCCCGCGCACCCCGAGCTGCCGCGCCTCTCGCTCGTCCGCGCGCACGGCGTCGGCAAACTCGCCCTTGTCGAGAGCGCTCCGCGCCCGGTCCGGGTCGAGCCCGATCTCGCCAGCGAGCCGCACCAGGGTCTCCAGGTCACTGACGGTCGCCCCCTCGGTGAAATAGGCACGAAGGAGCCGCTCCTTGGCGGCATCCTGCAGGCCCTCGGCCGCGGCGAGGTGGATGAGCTGGTGGGCGAGGAAGGTGTTGGCGCCGCGCACCCGGTCGAAATCCAGGGTGAGGCCGTCACCACGCCCCACCTCGGCGACGTGCGCCACCATGGCCGCGGCTTGCTCGGGCTTCATCCCCTTGCTCCGGGAGAGCGCCGTCACGAGCGACTCCTCGCGGACCTGCGGGGCATCGGGCTGCAGCTCGAAGCTGTGCCAGCTCACCTCGATGTCCTTGCCATGCTCGAACTGCGCCGCGGCTTGCTCGAAGCGGCGCTTGCCGATGTAGCACCAGGGGCAGGCGATGTCGGACCAGATCTCGACCTTCATCCGGGGACTGTAAATCCTGTCCGCGCGCCGCGCTCGTCCGGACCGGGGCCGCGCTCACCAGGCGTCGAGGAAGCTCTGGTGGTCGAGCGCCACCTGGTCGGCGTACGGGAGAGCCACCGCGCGCACCAGGGCGCGGAAGCCTGCATGATCACCGTCCGTGAGCGCGTCGATGGTGTCGTCGACCGCGTGCGGCTGGACGGCTGCGTTCCAGTCGCGGTCGGCGCGGGCGTGGTGGGCGGCGAGCACCTCGCCCCACTGCTCGGCCAGCTTGGTGAGGCGGGTCAGGCTGGTGAGGTCCTCGGTGGGGAAGGTGTCCTTCCACGGGGACCGCTCGCGGACGCTGTAGCGCTGGCCGTCGGCGAGGCCCATCCAGCCGAGGAGCGGGTCGACGCGGGCGCCGAGCGCCTGGTGGGCGAGGACGACGCGGCGGGCGTGGTCGTTCGCCGAGGTAGCCTCGGTCGCACTGACATCGGCGGGGTTCGTGTGGTCGTAGGCCGCCGGTCGGGGCTGCGCCTTCACGTCGAGGATGCGGTCGTCGTCCTGGGAGGCGGAAGCGCCCTCGATGAGCACGTAGAAGCGGTCGACGCCGAGCGAGCCGAGGCCCGCGTGGAGGCGGCGGGCGACGCTCTTGACCTGGTAGAAGGACGCGGAGGCGACGCCGACGCTGGTGAGGGTCGCGCGGTAGGCAGGCATCGCGGCGCGGAGGTCGGCGTCCACGGCCGCGGAGACGGCGGTGAGGTCGGGGTGCGTGTCGACCGCAAGCACGCGCTTGCCGCTGCGCTTGACGGTCCAGGCGTCGAGCATGGACTTGCGGCTGTTGTCGTCGGTGACCTCGTCGAGGAACTCGTCGAGCTTGCCGTGGGCGTTGCTCTTGGTGAGGGCGTGGGTGCGCTCGTCGTCGCTCCCGGCGAAGTCCGCCATGGCGTCGAGGTAGGCCTCGGAGAAGGCGTCGAGCGCCTCGGCCTGGTCCGCGCCGCTGAAGCCGCCGTTCGCGCGGGCGACGAGGGCGATGCTCACGGCGAGGCGCCAGACGTCGAGCTGGTAGTCGCCGAGGATGGCCTGGTCGACGTCGTTGAGGGCGTAGACGACGGTCCCCTGGCTGTCGTCGAAGGAGCCCATGTTGTCGACGTGCATGTCTCCGCTCAGCCAGGTGCGGGTGCCGGTCCGGCCACCGTAGGTCTGGAGGGCAGGCAGCACGCCGAGGTCCTGCCAGTAGAGGTGGTTCGAGCCGCGGAAGAAGGCGAAGGGTGACGCCTGCATGGCCGCGAACTTCTCGGCGCGGAGGGCCGGGTCGAGCCCGGCGTTGGCAGCCTCGATGGCGTCGACCACCGCGTCCGTGCGCACGTGGGCGGTGAGCGCCTGGCTGAGCGCGGGAACGGGAGCGTCTGCCGTTGCGTCCTCGGCCACGCAGCCGGCGAGGGGCGCAAGGAACGCGAGCGGCGCGAGCGGCGCGAGGGCGACGAGGGCGACGAGGGAAGCGAGGCGCGCGAGGAGGTCGCGCGCCATGCGCGGTCGGGTCATGGTCCGGATCTAACGCCCCTCGGCAAGGACCCCGCATCGGCCGGGCGACAGTTCGATGACAGGGTCCGCCGAGGATCCGGGACGCACTCGGAAACGAAGGGCTAGGGCGACGTTGGCGAGGGCGGCGCGACGGGGATCGATCCGGCGAAGGGGCCGACACGCGCGCCGCTCGGTGCGTACTCCATCGAGCAGTGATTGCTGGACTTGCGGTCACTCAGCGTCACCGTGGCCGCGAAGTTCCCGGCGGGCGCGCCGGCGCCGCTCAGGTAGGCGCGGGCCACGGCGTCGCAGTCGGGCGGCTTGGCGAAGAGGCCGTTCATCGAGCAGACCACCATCAGGGAGACCTTCGGGGTCGTGGTGGGGAGGCCGGCGTCGAACTGGTTGAAGGCCGCGAGGACCTCGTTCACGTCGAGCGCCATGGCCCCGTCGCACCCGAGGGCGCGCACCTCGTTGGTGCCCGGGGCGCGCTTGGCATCCTCGAAGACCTGCGCCACGCCGCCGACGACCTTGGCGCCCTTGCCGACGATGTCGATGATCTCCTTGCCAGGCTTGCTGGTGACGAACAGGTACGAGCCGAACGCCATCACCGCCACGAAGCCCAGGACCAGCACGCCCACCACGGCGAGGACGACGACGCAGCCCGTCGGCAGGAGCTTCCTGGGCTGAGGTGCGTAGGGTGGCGGCGGGTACGGCTGCTGGTGCGGCTGCTGGTGCGGCTGCTGGTAGGGTGAGGGCGGCGGCGGCGGGTACGGCGGAGGATGCGGCGGCGGGTGCATGGAGCGGCACCGCAGCCTACAACGGACCTCTACTGGGGCGGGAGCGCGCTCGTGCGCTGGCTCCCCGGCCTGTCGCTGGCCTTGCTCAGGAGGACCTCGCGCAGGCGCCGGCTGACGTGCTCCGCGTGCTCGCGCACCGCGTGCCGACCGTGTCCGGGCAGGTGCTCGATGCGGTAGCGCGTGTACCAGTGCGACACGAGGTCGTGCCACCCGCTCGGCACCGGCTGGTTCATGAAGAAGGTGATGGGGCAGTCCGAGGCGACGCGCCCCGCGCTGTCCCACGCGGCCCCCCCGCCGCCGAAGTTGGCGCGGTAGTAGTTGAGTCCCCCCTGGATGTTCCCGGGCTTGAGGAAGTTGTCGACATAGATCTGCCGCTCCTCACCCTGGAGCTGGCGCCCGTCGCGCGAGCCGGTGCAGAGGTAGTGCTCGAAGAAGCTGCGGCACGCCATGCCTTCGAGGTCGCCGAGTGCCACGGCCGGGAGCTTGGCGCCACCCTGCGGGTGGGGATCGTCGAGGGTGCAGGTGCACCTGAAGGCGCGGACGTCGAGGCCCGGGGTGATGGGGTTCAGGACCGCAGCGCGGATCACCCGCCCGCGGTGGCGGCGCACGAGCTTGTGCACCGCGAGCGCGGCCCAGTCCTGGCCGACCAGGCAGACCCGCGCGAGGTCGAGGTGGTCGAGGAGCGCGGTGATGTCGTCGACCACGTGGTCGATGCGGAAGAGATCCACGCAGGAGAGGTCGGGTTTCTCGGAGTCACCGTGGCCGCGCAAATCCGGCACGATGACGTCGAAGTGCTCGGCCAGCGGCCCGATGTTCCGGTGCCATTCCCACCAGAAGCCGGGCCACCCGTGCAGCAGCACGAGCGGCAACCTGCCCTGACGTCCTTCGCGCACGTAGTGGATCCGGATCCCATCGAGCTGTGCTTCGTGGTGGAGATAGTCCTCAGGACGTCGAGCGGTCATGGGCCCCCCCTTTCGCGTGACGTGCTCTGAGCCTACACCCGGACGTCCAGGTTTCCAGGGCGCAGGGGCCAAGATCCGTGGTGGTCTGCGTGTTCGAGCGCGGCCCCGCGCGGCCCCGCGACGTCCAAGCGCTTCATTTCTGTCGCCGAACACCCACGCCCAGGCGCCGCCACGCCCTGGGCGCTGCGCGCACCGGGGGCATGCTCACCGCCCGGCCCCTCCAGCGCGTGCTCAGCGACCCGTCACGAGCAGCGCTTCCGCCAGGATGAGCGCGTCGATCGGCCAGAACTCCGGCGGCCTCACCCGCGCAGCGGACGCCTCCCGGATGGGGCGGCAGGTGAGCACGAGGCGCCTCCAGCGCACGGGGACGGCCTCGCGCCCGTGCACCGCGCCGAGCAGGGCCCCGGCGATGGCGGCGTTGGTGTCGGCGTCGCCTCCCTCGGACGCGGTGTCAACGATCCCCTGCTCCAGCGACGGCGCGTGCAGCAGGCGGTAGAACGCGTTCTGCAGGGCGATGCGCACCGAGCCCGCCTGGGCCGAGACGATCTCCGGGGGCGCCTCCCGGGCGGCGGCGAGCGCCTCTCGCACGGCCACTGCGCCGCCCCGCGCCGCCTCTTCCTGCGCCGCAGCGTACGCGCCCTCCGCGCCCCCGCCGGCGATGGCGACCGCGATGGCCGCCACGAACGCCGCGCACGCCTCGCGGCAGACCGCGCTCGGGTGGGTGAGGGCGCTGTCTTCCCGGGCCCAGGCCGCGGCGTCGCGGGGGCGCCCCGCGCCGAGGATCCCGAGCGGTGAGACCCGCATCAGCGAGCTGTTGCTCTCGCTCTCCGGATCGGCCGCTGCGAGCGCGGCGGCGAGCGCCTCTTCGGTGGTGTCGGCGAGAGCCGCGGCCCCGAGCGCGCGCCGGATGGTGTGGCGCATGTCGAAGGGCCGCGACCTGTACCAGTGCAGGTACGCGTCGAGGGCCGCGCCAGGCGCATACGCGCGGTACGCCACCACCGAGCGCGCCAGCATCAGCGCCATCTCGGAGTCGTCGGTGGGCTGACCGGCCAGGGTGCTCCACAGCCCGCCGTCCTGCATGTCCAGCCCCTGCGGGTATGCCGCAGCGATGTCGCCCTTGCGCCCGAACTCCACGAGCGCGCCGAGCGCGTCTCCCGCGAGCTGCCCGAGCAAGCACCCCTGAGCGCGCCGGAGCTGCCCCGCGTCCGTGACGAGGCGCCCGGGCGCGGGGCGGAGCAGGTCGTAGGCGCACGTGGAGGGGACGATCTGGCGCGGGGAGGCCTCGTAGCTGCGGCCCTGCAGATCCTTCACGGCGGCGGGGGCTCCCCCGAAGCAGTGCTCCGCCTGGATCTCCCCGAGCGGGCCGTAGACGATCGTCTTGCCGGCGCCGTCGACGACCACGCCCTCGGCCGCGCACACCAGCGCGTGACCGGCCGCGATGTCCCAGCTCCGGATGTTCCCGAACGCGACGGTCGCCACGCCCTCCCCGGCGGCGACCAGGGCGAGGCGGTACGCGATGCTCGGCAGCGGGTGAAAGCGCGCTGGCGCGACGGCCAGGGTGGCCTCCGGGGCGTAGGGCTCGGCGGAGCCGGAGATGTAGATCATCTCGTAGCGGCCGAGGTCGCGCTGCGCGAGCGAGCCCTCGACGGGGACGCCGTTGCGGCGGAGGGGTCCGCACCCCTCGGCCCACGTGAACAGATCCCCCTCATCGTCCGGCGCCGCGTAGGCGTAAACCACGCCCAGCACCGGCACCCCATCGCGGGTCAGGGCGATGGATACCGACACCACGCGCGAGCCCTGCAGGAAGGCGCGCGTGCCGTCGTTGGGGTCGACGATCCAGCAGTGGGAAGGGTCGGCCCCTGGCTGCGCGCCGGTCTCCTCGCCGAGGAACGAGTACGGCGTGCCTCCGAGCAGGCGCGCGCGCAGGGCATGCTCCACCTCGGTGTCGACGGGCGCGTGGCCCCCCTCGCCCTCGGCGCCCCCGGGCAGGTGCAGCTCGGCCCGCAGCCGCTCTCCGGCAGCGCGCGCTGCCTCGGTGGCCAGCGCCAGGGGGCTCTCGTAGGCGCCGGCGCGGGAGCTCACGGCGCCTCCAGCCGGACCTCGATGGACAGCCCTTCGAGCTCGGACACGGGCGCGTCGCCCGCGAGCCAGGCGAGGTTGTCCTCGCCGCGCAGGTAGTGCTCGAAGAACGCCGTCACGTACGCCTTGACGACCCGCTGCTGCTCGCGCCGGGGCAGCGCGGCCACGCCGCCGGGAGGCTCGGAAACCGCGAGCGAGGTGGTGTAGCCCGCGTGGCTCGCAGCGGGCACGGTGACGAGGTGCCGGGGTGACGGGGCACGGGTGGACGACGTGGACGCCGCAGGTGATGTGGCCGATGCGGGCGACGTCGAGAACGCGTGGCGGGGAGACCAGGGTGCTTCGGGGCTCACGTCTGCGGCGCCGCGCAGGACCAGCGTCGGCGGGAGCGCTGCGGCGAGAGCGAGGTCGAGATCGTCGAGGTGCGGTGAGAGCAGGGCCGCGGCGCGGACCTCGAACAGGCTCTCCCGGTCGAGGGCGAGGGCGAGCGCGGCGAGGCCACCGGCGCCGTGACCGATGAGACCGAGGCGCTCGAAGTCGGCGAGGATGGGTCCCCGCGACCCGGCGCGCAGGTGCGCCAGCGCATCCCGCAGCACGGCGGCGCGGTGGGTGGCCTCGTGGTTCGCGGGGGAGGCGCCGACGAGCCATGACATGTCGGGCGCGATGACCACGAAGCCGCGGCGCGCGAGGTGCGCCATGAGGCCGGAGAGCTGGCGGTAATCCTGGTGCGCGTCCACTGGCAGCGCGTCGCCGTGGGCGCGGCGCGTGTGCGCCAGCGCCAGCACCGGGAAGGGCGCTCCAGCGGCGACCGCGGCGTCCTCCCCGCTGTCCGCGGCGGGGTAGTAGAGCAGGGCCACGGTCCGCCGCTGCTCCGGACGCGGCGCCTCCGCGTCGAGGTGCCCCTCGGGAGAGGCGCCCTCGTCGGAGGGCCCCGGCCGAGACACGGGCAGGTCCATGATGCGCCGGAAGCCAGCCCCATAGGGCCCCGCGCCGAGCGGTGAGGCACCGGGACGCGGCGTGCGCCCTGGCCTGTCTGGAGCTGCCGCTGCGCCAGAGGTCCCCGCGTGAGGAGATGCAGGCACAGAGGATGAAGCCTCGGGCTGGGACTGGGCGGGTGGGGATGTCAGAGGCGCAGCCGGCACCGGCAGAGGCGACGCTACTGGCGTCACTGGCGTCACTGGCGTCACCAGCGGCGTCCCGGCCGTCGTGCGCGGTGGGGGCACCGCCGAGAAGAGCGCGCGACGGAACCACCCCGACGCGTCACGCGAGAAGTGCGCCACGTGATCTCCTGCCACGACCACGGCTTCGATGCGCCCCTGGGGTCCGTCGTCGCGCCGCAGCAGAGACACCTCGCTGCAGCGACCGAGCTCCGTCGCGAAGATCTGAGGGCCGCGCCAGGGCAGCGCCGGGTCGTCGCCGTCGCGGTACCAGTGTCCCACGCCGGCCACCCGCAGCGGCGCCACCAGCTCGACGTGTCCGCGCCGGCCCCCGCTGCCCTGCACGAGCGCAGGGCGCCCCCCGACGCCCGACAGCACCTCGACAGGGCCGCTCCACACCCGGTCGGGGCCGCAGCGGAAGTGCACGAGCCTGTCCCCCGTGCGGGCGACTGCGTCGAGGTGCACGGCACCGTCGAGATCGCCCTGGATCAGCGTGACGGCCTCGAAGCGGCCGGCGGACACGCCGAAGACCGAGGGGCCATGCCAGGGCAGGCCCGCAGTGTCGTTGTCGCGCACCCAGTGCCCGAGACCGCCCTCGGCCAGCGGGGCGACCAGCTCGAAGTGGCCGCGGTGTCCCCAGGTTCCCTGCAGGAGCGCGGGGCTCCCGGTCACGCCGGACGCGAGCAGGTGGGGCTCGCTCCATGATGCCCCGGGCTCGGCAGGGCGCCAGAAGAGCGCCAGGCGGCCTGCGGCGCACGCCACGGCCTCCAGGTTCCCTGGATCGCCGAAGTTGCTGCGGATGAGGGACACCGCATCCACCGGGCCCAGCGCTGCGCCGAAGCTGCCCACGTAACGCCACACCGGCGGCTCGACCGAGGTATCCAGCGCGTGGTGCGCGACCCCGTAAGGCGCACCGTCGAGCGGAACGAGCAGCTCCGAACCGGCGCGGCCTGCAGCACCCTGGACGAAGAAGCCGCCACGGCCGGCGCTCTGGACGAAGAAGCCGCTGTTCCTGATGGGCATGACGCACACCCGCCCTCGTGGCGGGAAGCAAGCATAGCCTCCGCGGCTCCGGCGCGGGAGATCCGATCCACCGCCCCCGCGCTCAGACTGGGGAGCGCTGCGTCACGCGAGCGCGCGCGCCAGGCGCTCGGACCACTCCGCGATGCCCGCGCTCGTCGCGAGGAGATCCTGCCGCGTCTCGATCAGCACCGCCGGCAGCCCGCGCCCGTCTCCGTGCATGGGCACCGTGTAGTCGCTCTCGTTGCTCACCCGGTAGGGCTCGTTGTCACCCACCTCGGCCACCTCCTGCCGCAGCCGCTCGATGAGCTGGCGCGCGAACGCCTCCGCGGCCGCATAGAGGATGCCGCACTGCCAGCGACGCGCCGCGCCGAGGAACACCGGCGTGAAGCTGTGCACCCCGACCACCACGGTCGGGCGCCCCGCTGCCTGACGCGCGTCGAGGTGCGCCGCGATGGCGTCGCGGAACGGCTCGAACAGCGCCCGCGCCCGCGCCTGCCGCTGCGGCTCCCGCAGGCCCACGTTGCCGGGGATGGCCGTGCTCTCGCTCATCTCCACGATGGACGTCTTCGCCCAGAGCGGCCTGTTGCAGTCGATGACCAGCCGCGAGTACCCGGCGAGGAAGAGCGGCGCGTCGAGCCGCCGGCTCAGCTCCCGCGCGAGCGCCGCGGCGCCGAGGTCCCACGCGATGTGGCGCTGCATGTCGGCGTGGTCGAGCCCGAGATCACCCACCCGGCGCGGGAGCAAGTTCGAGGCGTGCTCGCAGAGCAGCACGCACCGCGACGCCCCCCCCTCGTTCACCACCTCGAAAGGCGGCGGCTCGTCCGCGTCGAGCAAATCCTCCACGACGACCTCGTCCTGCGCTGAGACCCGCTCACCCATGAGTCCTCCACGTCCTGATACGCAGTACTAGTACAGTGTTCTCCAAGTTCGTCCCTGCTCCCTGGCTCCTCGCCCCGCGGGGAAACCAGGGATGGCGCCCCCGGGGAGCGCAGGGGCCGCGTCAGACCCCCTGATCTAGGAGACGCAGTACGGGTAGCATCCCCCCCGATGCGCCACCGCCCAGCCTTCCTCGCCCACCGCCCCGTGCTCTCCGCGGTGTCCACGCGAACGCGCGCCGCCTGCCTCACCGCCTGCCTCGCCGCGAGCCTCACCGCCTGCGACGACGGCAAGCCGTCCGCGACGACGTCGCCCACGAGCACGGCTTCCGCCACCGTCGCCGCCGCGCCCGTACCCACCCCGGCGCCCACGCCGAGCGCCGCCCCCACCGCGGCCCCCAAGAAGAACGTGGTCTGCTCCAAGGACGCCGAGATCGCCTTCCCGGATGCCAACTTCGAGAGCGTCATCCGCCTGCAGGCCTCGAAGAAGACGGGCCCCATCGTCCGCGCCGACCTCGCCAAGGTGAAGACCCTGAACCTCACCGAGTCCAAGCTCGACGAGCTGGACCCCTGCATCTTCCCCGAGCTCAAGATCCTGAAAGGCCTCTACCTGCCGCCCGGCAAGATCAGCGATCTCACCCCCCTCAAGAGCCTGTTCCAGCTCGAATCGCTGCGCGTCTCGGCGACCATGGTCAAGGACCTCACCCCGCTCGCCGACCTGAAGAAGCTCGACCGCCTCGACATCGGCCGCACCCCGGTCGCCGACCTCGCGCCCCTCGCGGGCCTGACCAACATCACCGAGCTGCAGCTCGACGAGACCGAGGTGACCGATCTCTCCCCCCTCTCGAAGATGGAGAAGCTTGAGATGCTGCAGATGAAGCGGACCCGGGTGAACGACCTCGGCCCCCTGCGCGGCCTGCGCAAGCTGAAGAGCGTCTACATCGAGGGGTCGGCGGTGCACGACACGAGCCCGCTGCTCGGCATCCCGGGCCTCAAGATCCACGAGGGCTGACGCGCAGCGCAGAGGCGGCCACAAGGTGAGCGCCCGCCAGAGGGAGAAGGCACACCGCACCGCCGAGGCGTCGGCGCCGTCGCGGTGAGCGACGCGGTGAGCTACCGAGAAGCCCTCGCTCCCCGTATCCTCCGGCGCATGCCCGGGCTCGACGTCATCTCGCTGTGCCCCCTCAGGGCGACCTCGCTGCTCTGGCGCCGGAGCACCGGAGAGATCACCCAGACCATCGTCTGCAAGGCCACCTTCGAGCTGCTCCCCGGCACCTGCCGGCTCGCCGAGCAGCAGGAGCACCCCACCGAGGACGACAAGCACTGGAACGACGACCCCGCGCGCAGCCTCTACGCGCCCGGCGATCTCGTCCCCTTCAAGCCCAAGGCCGACGTGGTCCTGGTGGGCAAGGCGTTCGCGCCACGCGGCCAGCCCGTGCACGACCTCCTCGCCCGCCTCAACGTCGCGGAGATCGACAAGTCCATCGGCGTCGTGGTCGACCGCACCCTGGGCGCCGAGGGTCAAATCACCGAGGGTCCCTGGTTCACCTCGATGCCGCTCGTGTACGAGCGGGCCGCGGGCGGCTCGGGCACGTGGAACCCGGTCGGGATGACCAAGAACCGCACCGATGAGCATCGGCGGGTGCGACTCCCGAACCTTCGACCAGCCCGCATTCAAGGCAGCACCTGGGAGGGCGCCGCGGAGTTCGGAGTGCACCTCAACACCCAGCCTGTGGGCTTCGGACCCATCGCGTCCTCCTGGCCGCCCCGCACCCGGATCCTCGGCCCCCTCGCCACCACCTGGGGCGGCACGCACCACCGGCGCGCCCCGCTGCCCGAGCGCCTCGACCCCTCGTTCTTCAACGTCGCCCCCGTGGACCAGCAGGCCGCGGTGCTCCGCGCCGACCAGCGCCTGCGCCTCGAAAACCTGCACCGCGAGCACCCTCTGCTGGTCACCGAGCTGCCCGGCCTGCAGCCCGCGGTGACCGCGGAGATCCTCGGCGAACGGCCGGTGGAGCTGCGGATGACCTGCGACACCCTGTGGATCGACACCGACCGCGGCCTCTGCACCCTGACGTGGCGCGGCCAGGTGCCGCTGCGCAAGCCCGACGTCTCCGGCCGGGTGGTGGTCACCATCGCCGAGGCCCCGGGGCGCGAGACGATCGAGATCGAGGAAGAGACCCGCAACCAGACCGCCACCGCGCATTTCGACGGACCACGCCCGGACGCCGCCCCCGCCTGGCTCAACACCAAGCCCGTCCACGGCGCGGCTCCTCCCAAGCGGCCGACGACGAGCCCGATGAGCGCGTCGCCGCAAGCCTCACCGCCCTCGTCGCCGGGCCCCACCCACCGTCCGGCGGCGCCGCCTCCCCCGCCTTCGTCGCCGCTTCACGGCCCTGCTTCCACCCAGGCCTTGGCGGCCTCGATCCCGGTGACCTCGACGCCGCTCCCCATCCCGCCGCCCCACGCAGCGCCAGCGCCGCACGCACCACCACCTCCGTCATCCTCCCCCGCGCAGCCGCCAGCGCCCCTGCAACCCCCCGCACCGCTCGCCGCGCCTCCCCTCTCCCCATCCTCCCTCGCAGCCCCTCCCCTCGCTCCGCCTCTTTCTGCATCTCCGCTCGCCACGCCCCCCGCGTCCCCCGTGTCCCCCGCGGTGCACCCCGCACCGCCGCCGTTGATGAAGCCCCCTGCCGCAGCATCGGTCCCGCCGGCGCGTCCGAGCGGCAACGGACGCACGGTGGGCGAGGCCCTCGCCGCCTCGGGTGAGCAGGCGCCGCCCGGGAGCGCTCCGGGCGTGCGCACGCCGGACCCGGCTCCCCAGCCGCTCGGTGTCCTCGCCGTCTCGAACGCCGCTGCCGATCCCTCCCACACCCCCATCCCCGGTGCAGCGGCGCCTGCCCCGAGGCCGCACCAGGCGCCCTCCCCTGCGCGCACGGGCGCCGCGGAGCTGCTCGAACTCGTGTGGCTCGACCCGAAGCACGTGCCCCGGATCCGCAAGCAGCCCGAGTGGAAGCGCCTCCTCGTCGACGTGAAGCCCTTGCCGCGCGAGGACGACATCGACCCCGAGGCCGCGGGCGACAAGCAGAAGGCGCGCGACCGCCGCGACATCGTGGCGCTCCTGCGCAGCGCCGACGCGGGCGACCCCGAGACCTTCGAGGAGCTGATCGGCAGATCCATGGACGACGGCGCCACGGCGCCCCCGCTCGTCCTCGCCACAGGAGAGCTGGAGCTCCCCTTCGAGCCTGCCGCCATGCTCAAGGCCATGCTCGCGGCCGCGGCCCCCCTCGCGCACGGCGACAAGCGGCTCAAGGACACCCTCGACGCGGTGACCGAGATCTCCGCCACCCCGGGCATGGACCGCGCCGGCAGCGTGGTGGAGACCCTGATCACCCGCGTGAAGGAGGCGTTCACCCAGGCTTACCGCGCGCTGCCGCCGAACCACCTCGACGCCCACGCGGAGCGGGCGCTGCTCGAACAGCGCGCCTACCAGAAGCGCACCCTGCTCGGGCAGAGCTTCCTGCGGGGCCTGCTCACCCCTGCCTCGGGGCAGGCTCCGATGCCCACCTACCTGCCCGAGGCCCTCGCGGCCGAGCTGCCCATGTACCAGCGCTTCCGGGTGAGGCTCCTGGCCGAGGCGCGGCTGCAGCTCGACCAGTACGAGCAGCACGCCGTCGCGCTCCGGACCGTGGCGCTGGCGCGCGTGGTGCCACGTTCGAAGCACGCCTGAACCACACGGCCGGGGACATGGTCCGCTTCCCGGGGCGACGGGCGTCAGGCCCGAAGCGGCAGAACGCTCTGGAGACCGCGGGTGGATCGCGGAGTGGGGGGCCCCGACGAGCTTTGCTCGGCGGGGGGCGGGGGCGCGAGCCCCTGCCGTGTGAATGAGGGCTCAGAACGCGGCGCCGTTCACGCGCTTGCCCGGGGAGGCGAGCGCCGCGTTCAGGGTGGTGTGCAGCACGACCGTGCCGGTGGCGCTCCCGTCCGGGCTCCGGTTCATGGAGACGCCGTCCGTCGACGCGAGCGCGCTGGTGTAGACGATCGTGTCCACCACGGTGCCCGCCGGGCTGGCCAGGATCACCGAGTCGGTGCCGTTGTTGAGGCTCAGCCCTCCCGTCGACGCGGCGACGGCGTTGGTGACGCCCACCGGGATGCCCGCGGCGCTCCCGAAGACCGCGAGGGCCTTGCCCGCGCCGAGCGTGGTCCCCGCCGGGAAGGTGTGCCGCAAGCCGCTCGCGTCGGAGAGCGTGTAGCCCCCGAGCGCCACCGAACTCGCGCCGCCGTTGACGATCTCCACGAACTCGCCGCTCGTGCTCGACCCGGGCTCGTTGGCGAGGATCTCGTTGAGGAACACCTTCGCGCCGGGGGCGGGCGGCGCGCCCGGGGCCGTGTAGCGGGCGAGCACCGGGTAGTGGTTGCTCGTCGTCGCGGCGTAGCTCGGGACGTACTGGTCCACCTCGTACACCTGGGGCGAGCCGCTCACGAGGAGCTGCGCGAGCTCGTTCGTGAGCAGGTGGTGGTCGAGCATCTGCGTCCCGGTGACCGTGGAGTGCTTGCCGGTGTCCGAGAGGATCTTGGTGACGAAGCTGTAGTCCGCCGTGTCCGCCACGAAGTTGGCGTAGGGCGAGGGCTGGCCCGTGCGGATGGAGGTGTCGACGTCGTCGTTGAAGTCACCGAGGACGATCACCCGCTGCGTGGGGAAGGTCGTGTCGAGGTACGACTTCAGCGCGACGGAGGCGCTCCCGCGGCGCGTGTAGCTGTCCAGATCGGAGTTGGCCTTGGCGTGGAGCGTGATCAGGACGAGGTCGCTCACGGCGCCGTTGACGTTCACGGTCAGGCGCACCTCGAGCGGCGGCCGGCCCGCGAAGTCATTGTTGGCCGCGGTCACGATGATCTTCGCGCTGTTCACGGTCACCGTGCTGGTCTTGTAGACGATGCCGACCTTCTGCTCGCTGCTGTAGTAGTAGCTCGACCCGCTCGCCACCGACGGGTCGTTCGAGAGGAAGCCGTCGTAGCCGGGCAGCGCGTCGAGCAGGTCGGCGAAGTGGCTCGACCCGCTGATCTCCTGCACGGCCCAGATGTCGAGGTCCGCGCCCAGGATGACGTCACGCGCGTTCTGGAGCTGGAGCGCCTCGTTCGCGGGCCCCATGTCGGTGACCCCGAACCACTCGAGGTTCCACGTCGCCACGTCAAGCGTGCTCGCGCTCCCACGCGACGGGACGCTCACCGCCTGGGCGAAGTCCTCCGCGCGCGGCTCCGGCGCCTCCTCGACGGGGAGCGCGCAGGACGCGAGGACGAGGGGGGCCAACCAGGAGATGTGGAATCGCTGCCTTCTGGACATCGGGCGCCTCCTCCCCGGGGGGGTGACCGCGCACGCGCGGTGCCGGGGTAGGAGGCGGTGGTATCACGGCGCTTCAGGGCACCACCGCGCCTGTGCGGCGGTGGCGCAATCTCCATCAAACCCGCGGAAAGATACGGCTAAAGCAGCGAAAGCTCCGCGCTCGGTGCATTCTTGCAGGTGGGCTCGCAGTCAGGCCCGTTGGGTTGCGAGGTGGTGTAGTTCGGGCTGTAGGAACCCTCCCCGAGCAGCACGCCCTCGCGGTGGACACTGACTGCGACCGAGGCCGGCGTGACGCCCCAGAAGTCGACCCCGCCGAGCACGTGCTGCGCCGGGTCCAGCGCACACCCTTCGGTGGAGATGTAGAACGGCGTTCCGTTCGGGCAGGGCGACGGCGCGTTGCAGTCGAGCGGCAGCGTCACCGTGCACGCCACCGGAGCGCCGCCATCCACGGTCACCGTCACCCGGTAGCTCCCCGCCTCCCAGGCGCCCGCGTGGGCGAAGGTGACGGCGAACGACGACACGCAGCCCATCTCCGTGCACTCCGTCGTCTCGCATCCGAGCGTCGTCAGCGCGAGCGCCGCAAGCGCCGCAAGCGCGAGCGTCCCGCGACGTCCGAGAAGCATGGTTCGAAGCATGGCGCGATCGTAGCAGCCGGCGGCAAGTGCGCCCCAGGGCATGACCGCTTCCCGTCGCTCCCAGCGCCCTCTTGCTTGCCGAGCGCCCCCGGACCTAGCCTTCCTTGCTGCGTCACGGGAGGTCTGCGCTCGGGTGCGCGCCGCTCCGCGCAGGGAGGTGACCATGAAGTCCACGAAGTCCCGGGGGGGACTGAACGTCACACTGCTGCGCGGCGCCGCGCTGGCCATGAGCCTCGCCGCCGTCGCGTGCGGGTCGGACGAGTCGCAACCGCCCGGAGGCGACGGCGGCGCTGGTGCCGCAGGCGGCGCGGGTGGTGCCGGCGCCGCGGGCACGGGCGGATCCGGCGGTGAAGGTGGTGCGGGCGCGGGCACCAGCGCGTACCCCTCCGAGCCCGTGGCAGCGCCGTTCGACGTCTACTTCGACCCGCCCGTGGACGAAGCTTACGCCGACGGGCACCGCGTCGTCGGTGAGGTCACCCCGCCGGACTGGTCCTGGGGGCGCACCGAGCTGCTCGAAGGCTTCCAGGCCTTCCGGAGCGAGGGCTACAACCTCCGCACCCAGAAGCTGCGCTGGGAGGACACCTACGAGGACGCGACCTACCCCCTGCAGACCTACAACGGGGACCTGAACCAGCAGCTCGTGGACGGCTTCAACCTCCACTACGCGAACGACTGCGCGGGCACCGTCGGCACCACCGGCGCGGCGACGTGCCCCTCCCCGGGCCCCACCCGGCCCGAGGCGCGCTTCGTCCTCCTCCACCACGGGCCCGAGACGGCACAGCTCGCGTGCGACACCGAGAGGACGCCCGTGCTCCTCGTGCACGGCGCGCTCCAGAACGGCAACGTCTGGCTCTACCCGGGCGGCAACGACAGCGAGGGCAACGCCTACCCGGGCACGACGCAGACCACCGGCTTCGTCCAGGCCCTGGAAGCGGACGGCACGTGCACCTTCGCGGTCACCTTCGGCAGCTTCCACGGCGACAACTTCAACCAGGCCATTCACCTCGCCAACGCCGTGGACCGCATCCGCGCCCTCACCGGCGCCGCCAAGGTCGACGTTGTCGGCTGGAGCAAGGGCGTCATCTCCGCGGACCTCTACCTGAGCGACGTCGCCACCTGGGACGACTGGGGCCCGAAGCACTTCGAGCGCCTCGCCGCCGAGCAGGCCCGCCGCGTGCCTCGCTTCGCGTCCGACGTGCGCACCTACGTCGCGCTCTCCGGGCCGCACCGCGGCCTCGACCTGAACTGGCGCCACCCGTACAACAACCTGCTCATCGCCAGCACGGAGGAGAACGCCCCCATCGGCCAGGGCCCCATGGTCTGGAGCTGGATGAAGGCCGTCCAGTGCGTGACGTTCGGCTACATCCCCGCGAACCCCTACGCCCCCTCGGTGTGCGAGTACCGCGGTGAGACCTGGCTCGACTACTGGCGGCGCATCTACTTCTCGAACATCACCGGCCTCGACGCCGAGGGCCTCCCGGTGTGGGACGAGAGCCTGCGCGCGCTCAACACCGAGCAGGGCCTCGACGACACCGACTACGAGTTCGACAAGTACAACCTCGCCACCTGGGGCGCCGTCGACGAGAACGGCAAGCACGTGTCCGCGTACTGGGGCCAGCTCCAGGTCGCCTACGACCTGCGCGCCGACTACCCCATCCCCGACCGCCAGGACGACCCGCCCGCGAACGACTGGTCCACCATCGACACCGACGAGGCCAAGTGGCGCGAGTGGATCCGGATCAAGGTCGACTACAACCCCGCGCCCCCCTACATCGGCGCGGGATACCTCCTCGACGACGAGGGCCACACCACCTGCCGCAACACCGCCTACGAGCCCGAGGCCTCGGCGTGCGAGGCGCGCCACGTCTCGTACGACGCGCTCAACGCCGAGGAGTACACCGGCGGCTACGCGCGCTACCGCTTGATGGACGGCCTCGGCATCGAGGCGGCCATGGAGATGGGCGGCAACCTGATCACCCGGCTGCGCGCCCACGGTCTGAGCACCGCGCTCGACTTCCTCTACGTGGTGCACGGGACCACGGCCGGCGCCGGCGCGCCCTTCGAGTTCGACGGCATGGACACCCCCACCGGCGATCCCCACGGCGACGGAGTGCTCTTCGACGTGAGCATCGCCGCGCAGGCGCAGCTCACCCAGGGCTGGACCGACGAGGAGCGCGCGACGCGCTCGCTGCAAGAGGGCGTCCCCCACGGCCACCTGGAGGTCGGCGTGACCCCTGCCGTCTGGGAGCGCATCCAGGACCAGCTCGCGTCTCTTCCGTAGGTCCCCACGGCCTGGCGCCGCTTCCCCGGCGCTTCATGCCCGGCTAGCCTCCTTTTGCCGTGATCCCCGACGCCTGGTCCGCGCTGCGCGGCCTCTCCATCCGCCCTGCCGCCGACGCGGGCCTCATCAACACCACCCTCGTCGCCGGCGACCCGCCCCGCTTCGTCGTCCAGCGGGTCCACCCCGTCTTCGCCCCCGAGGTCCACCACGACATCGAGGCCATCACCGCGCACCTCGCCACCCGCGGCCTCACCACGCCGCGCCTCGTCCGCGCCGACGACGGCGCCCTGTGGGCCCGCGACGAGAGCGGCGGCGTCTGGCGGGTGATGGACTTCATCCCCGGCCGCACCCTGCACCGCGTCTCATCCCCCGCCCTCGCCCGCGAGGCCGCCGCCTTCGTCGCCCGCTTCCACGACGCCCTCGACGACCTCACCCACGACTACCGCCACATCCGCCCGGGCGCCCACGACACCCCGCTCCACATGGAGCGCCTGCGCGACATCGCCTTCACCGATACCCCCGCGCCCGAAGGCCCTCCCGCGCGCGACGGCGCTCCTGCGCCTGACGACGCCCGCGCCCTCGCCGAGGCCATCCTCGATGCCTGGCGCACGTGGCACGGCCGCCTCGACCTTCCCCCGCGCCACTGCCACGGCGACCTGAAGATCTCGAACCTCCGCTTCACGGAGGACGACCGCGCCCTCTGCTTGCTCGACCTCGACACCCTCGCCAGCTACCCCCTCGACGTCGAGCTGGGCGACGCCTTTCGCTCCTGGTGCAACCCCACCGGCGAGGACGTCACCGACACGCAGTTCGACGTGCCCATCTTCGCGGCCGCCGTGGCCGGCTACACCGCGGTGCGACCCTTCACGGCCGAGGAGCGCGAGGCCCTCGGCGGCGCTGCCGAGCGCATCGCCCTGGAGCTCGCCGCGCGCTTCTGCCGCGACGCCTTCGACGACCGCTACTTCGGCTGGGACCCGACCCGCTTCCCCTCCCGCGTCGCGCACAACCTCCACCGCGCCCGGGGCCAGCTCTCCCTCGCCCTCTCGGCCCGGCGGCAGCGCCCCCTGCTCGAACGCGCCCTGCTCGAACACCCGCGGCGCTGAGCACGCGCTGGGGTGAGCCCCCGCCGCGCTGAGTACCCACAGCGCACGGCGCTGGACACCCGCGGCGCGGCGGAGGACACGCGCCCCCCGCCGCCCTCACGTCTCACGGCTTCGTCATGCCGCCGGTCTGCGCGATTGCGAAGGCGTACTGGTCGGCGCCCTTCTCCACGGCCGACCGCACCAGGTCTGCGCCGCCGTGGCCCGCGTTCTTCTCGATGCGCAGGAGCACCGGCCCCCCCGTGGTCGCCGCCTGCATCGCCGCCGCGAACTTGCGCGCGTGCATCGGGTCCACCCGGTCGTCGCTGTCGGCCGAGAGCAGGAACATGGCCGGGTACTTCGTCCCGGCCTTGACGTGGTGGTACGGCGAGTAGCCGTGGAGCACCTTGAACTGCTCGGCGTTCTCCGCCGAGCCGTACTCGCCCGTCCACGTCTTGCCCGACCCGAACAGGTGGTAGCGCACCATGTCGAGCAGCGGCACCGCGCACAGCGCCGCCGCGAACAGGTCGGGCCGCTGGGTCACCGCCGCCCCCATCAAGAGGCCGCCGTTCGACCCGCCCTGGATCACCAGCCGGTCCGGCCGCGTCACCTTCTCGCGCACCAGGTACTCCGCCGCCGCGATGAAGTCGTCGAACGTGTTCTGCTTCGCGAGCAGCATCCCCGCCTTGTGCCAGTCCTCCCCGTACTCGCCCCCGCCGCGCAGGTTGGCCACCGCGAACACGCCCCCCTGCTCCAGCCACGGGTACATCGACGACATGAAGTGGGGCGACATCGAGACCAGAAACCCCCCGTAGCCGTAGAGCAGCGTCCGGGTGCTCCCGTCGCGCGGCATGTCCTTCCGCCGCACGATGAACATCGAGATGCGCGTGCCGTCCTTCGACGGGAAGAACACCTGCTCCACCACGTAGGGCGAGGAATCCACCGGCACCTGGATCTTCGCGTACGTCTCCGTCTTCCCCGTCTTGATCGAGGTCGAGAAGATCTCCGGCGGCGAGGTGTACGACTCGAACGAGAAGTACGCCTCGTCCTCGTCGGGCAGCCCGAGCGGCCCGCCCACCGTCCCGATCCCCGGAAGCCTGAGCTCGCGCACGAGCTTGCCATCGAGGGCCCGGAGCTCCACCAGGCTGGAGGCGTTCTTCAGGTAGCCGAGCGCGAGGTGCCCCCCGATGATCGAGAAGCTGTCGAGCGTGGCGTCGGCGCGCTCCTTCACCACCTCCTTCCAGGCCGCGCGCTCGGGCCGGGCCGGGTCCACCTCGAAGACGCGGTAGTGGGGCGCGTCCTCGTCGGTCATCACGTAGAAGCGGTCCTTGTAGACCTCCGCGTAGTAATGGGCCTTCTTGCCCACCACGAGCGGCACGTCCTTGGAACCGCCCGTGCCGGAGGCGCCGCCCGCGCCGGCCGCGCCGCCCTTGCGCAGGTCGCGGAAGTAGATGTCGTTCGTGGCCCAGCCGTGCTGCACGGTGAGGATGAGGAAGTGGCCGTCCTTCGAGAGCGTGGCGTCCACGAACGTCGAAGGATCGCCCGTCCGCTCCCGGATCACCCGGTCCTTCCTGGGATCCTCGCCGAGCTTGTGGAAGCGGATCTCCGCGTAGCCGGGGCGGTCCGCGGTGGGCACCGCAGGATCGGTCGGCAGCCAGACGTAGTAGAACCCGTCCCCTGCCGGCGTCCACGAGGCGCTCGCGTACTTCGCCCCCTCGATGACGTCGACCTCCGACTTCTTGTTCGTGGCCACGTCGAGCACGTGCATGGTGGCCTCGTCGGAGTTGTTGCGCTGCACCTTGTAGGCGACGCGCTTGCCGTCCCACGAGGGGTGCCACGAGCCGAGCGACACCGAGCCGTCCTCGCTCCAGGTGTTGGGGTCGAAGAGCACCTTCTCCTCGCCCTTCTGGCCGTCGCGGAAGTAGACGACGGACTTCTCCTTGGTCGCGTGCCGCCGTGAGTAGAAGTATCGCCCCTTCCGGTGGCGCGGCGCCGACACCGCGTCGATGTAGTAGAGCTCCTTGAGCCTCGCCGCGAGCGCCTCGCGCCCGGGCAGCGCGTCGATCTGCGCCCGGGTGAAGTCGTCCTGCGCCTTCATCCAGGCCTGCACCTCCGGCGACTTCACGTCCTCCAGCCACCGGTAGGGATCGGCCACCTCGACGCCATGCAGCACGTCGCGGATGGGCACCGTGCGGGTCGCCGGGTAGGCGAGGCGTTCGGACGAAGCTGCGGACGGGGGAGTGTTCGGGGGAGTCTCGGGCGTGGAGGACATGGGCGTCGAAGACATGGTTGGAGTTTCAGGCTGCCCCGCGCCGCCGCAGGCGCCAGCGCAGAGGCCGAGGAGCACGAGGGCCGTGAGTCGCACGCCGCGAGCATACTCGCTCGATGGCAGCCCGGGGCTGCACAGCCGACGGATTTGACGGGCCTGCCCCCCCCAGGCGCGCCGGGTCTCACGAGGAACGCACGTCCCTTCCGCCCCACCCGGAGCCGGTACCGGCAGGGCCCCACGCTCCACGAACCTCCCGCGCCGCCTGGTAAGCTACGCGGCTTGGGCAAGCTGCCTCGCCGCCGAGCTCCGTGGAGAGCATGAGCGCCATCACCCGCGCGCTCGCGCTCGTTGCGGCCGTGCTCACCGCCGCCTGCGCCTCGCCCCCTGCCCCCCCTGCCCCCCGCGCGCCCCCGGCGCCCGGAGCCACCGCCACCGTCCGCGCCGCGTCCCTCTCCCTCCCCGCGTCCCTCTCCCTCCCCGCGTCCCTCTCCCTCCCCGCTTCACCTTCCGCCCCCCCATCCGCCGCATCCGCCGCCTCTGCCACGGCCGCCGCGCCCCCCGGAGCCCCTGCCGCTTCCCTTCCACCGCCTGGCTCCCCTGCACCGCTTGCCCCTCCTCCGTCAGACCTCCCCGCCACCGTCCAGCCTCCGGGCGACCGCCCCGCCTTCGTCGCCCACGGGCCGCTCACCGAGCGACGCGTCGTGATCTACCTCCACGGCCGCTGCGGCGATCCGCTCGCCTACCGCGCCTGGGCCGCGGCCATCGCCACGCGCGCCACGGTGGTCTCGGTGCAGGGCGACGTCCCCTGCCCCGACCGCCAGCGCACCACCTGGAGCCACGACCTCACGGGCCTCGACCGCCGCATCACCCGGGCCCTCGCCGCCGTCTCCGCCGCGCGCGGCGCCGCTGGCTCCTCTGACACGCCCGCCGTCCCCCTCGACGACACCTCGCTCACGGTGGTCGGCTACTCCCTTGGCGCCTCGCGCGCCGAGGACCTCACCCGCACCTTTCCACGCCGCTACCCCCGCACCGCCCTCGTCGCTGGCCCCCTCGCCCCGGAGGCCCGGAGCTTCGCGCGCGGGAGCGCCGTGGCCATCGTCGCCGGCGCCCTCGACCGCCGCGACCATCTCCAGCAAGCCGCAGCCAGGCTCGCCACCTCGGGCGTCACCGCCACCTACCTGGTGCTCCCCGGCGCCCCTCACGGAAAGTACGGCCCCGACGCCGAGCGCATCATGGGCGAGGCCCTCACCTGGCTCTTCGCCCAGGCCCCCTGACGCACGCAGCGACGCGCCTCGCGCCTCGCGCCTCGCGCCTCGCGCCCCGCGCCCCGCGCCTCGCCTCAGCCCCGCGCCGCGTCCGCCACGTCGAGCGGCAGCCGCAGCGTGACCGTCGTCCCCGCCGACTGCGCGCTCGACACCTCGACGCGCCCCCCCAGGAGCGCCGCCAGCCGCTGGCTGATCGGCAGGCCCATCCCCGCGCCGCCCTGCTTCCGGTTCACGGCGTTGTCCACCTGCTGGAAGTCCTCGAACAGCGCCCCCCGCTGCTCCTCCGGGATCCCGATCCCGGTGTCGACCACCGACAGCACCACCTCTCTCGTCTGCGCCTCGAACGCTGCCCGCAGCGTCACCGAGCCCTCGCGCGTGTACTTCAGCGCGTTGGTGATCAGGTTCAGGAGGATGTGCTTCACCTTCGCCCGGTCCGTGCGCACCGCGGGCAGCTCCGCCGCGACCTCGGTGCGCACCGCGAGCCTCGAGCGGGCGATGGCCGGCCCCAGCTCGTCGAGCACGCCCTCGACGATCTCCTCGATGCGCACCTCCCCCACGAACACCGGCATCTTCCCCGCCTCCATCCGGGAGACGTCGAGCACGTCGTTCACCGTGGAAAGCAGCGCCCGCGCGTTCTCGTCGACGCGCATGAGCATCCCCCGCTGCCGCTCGCTGAGCCCACCTCCCAGCCCCTGCAGCAGCATGCTGGTGTAGCCGAGCACCGCGTTCAGCGGCGTCCGGATCTGGTGGGACATCCCCGCGAGGAACTGCATCTTCATCCCCGCCGCCTCCTCCAGCGCCACCCGCTGCTGGCTGAGCATCTCGCGCTGCCGCGACAGCTCGGCGCCAGCCTCGCGCCCCTCGCAGGATTCGCGCGGCGCCTGGACATCCCCTCCCGCACTCGCCGCACTCGCCGCGCTCGTCGCGCTCCCAGCGGGCGAGACCGCAGCCGTCTCGATGAGCATGGCGCCCGTAGCTCCCCCCACGGTGAGCTTCCGCAACAGCACCCCGAGGAGCCACTGCACGTCACGCTCTGCCGGCGCCTCCAGCAGCCCGGTGAGCAGCACCCCGACGGGCACCCTGCCCCCTGGCCCGTGGCCCACCAGCGGATGCGCCAGGAACTGCGCCTCGGCCCTCGACCTCGTCGGGCCTCCTTCGAGGTCCACCCACTGCGGCGTCTCCGCGGCGAGCGCTGCCACCACCGGGTGTTCACTCCGGTCGAGGTCCAGCGCGAGCGCGTCGACCACGTCCCGCGCGACACCCCGGCTCGCCACCGCCGTCAGCCTCTGCCCCGCAGGATCGACGAGCGCGCACACCACCTGCCGCACCCCGGCCTGCTCCTCCAGCCAGGCGACGGCATGCCCCACGCATGTCCCCGGATCTCCGGTCCCGAGAAGCGCTTCCAGGAGCGCGAGCCGCTCCTCCGCGCGGCTCCCTTCTCCCTCTCGCTGGGCGCTGCGCTCTCCTCTGCTCTCCCCTCCCGCAGGCGCCTCGCTCCGCGGACTGCGCGCGCTTCGCGAGCTGCGCGGAGGTGAGGTGGACGCGAGCGATGGCGACGGCGTGACCGCCTCCCACAGCGCCCTGGCCGTGCGCGCCGCGCCTTCCAGGAAGGGCCGTGACAGCGCCATCGCCCCCGGCAACGGGCCCGCTCCCGACAGCGCAGCGCTCCCGTCGCGCGGGCCCCTCACGCGCTCACCCCCCGCCCGGGAAGAGGGGTCAGGTCACGCACCGCGTGCAGCTCGCGCCACGGGCGGTAGTAGGGGTTCGGCAGCGGCATCCCGTGCGTCCTCACGAACGGGTGGAGGCGCAGCACGTCGGCCACCGTGTCGGTCACCTCGCGCGCCGCGTTGAAGGCGCACACCCGCGTGAACGGCACGCCTCCCAGCGTCTCCACCTGGAGCTGCGCTTCCAGCGCCGGCGCCAGCTCGATGGCCGGCACGTCCGCGAGCAGGTAGGTCATCTCCATCGCGAGGCGCACCGGAGCCCTCGCTCCCCCGCGCCCCACCACCACGCCCCGGATCCCTGCGCAGTCCTCCCCGCACCCCCCCGTGAGCCGCCGCCCCGCGTACGAGGCACACGCCGACAACCGCGCGAGCGCCCGCGTCGCGTCGAAGCTCCCGCCAGGGAAGAGCACCTCCGACGCCGTGGTGATCTCCAGCCTGCCCGAAGCCGAGGCCGCGTCCACGTCGATCCCCCGCGCACGGAGCGCGGACGCGATGGTCTCCTTCGGCAGATCGTCCGCGAGGTAGACGACCCGCTCGCCGGCATCGAGCGCCGTCACCAGCGCGGGCGCCATCGCATCGAGCAGCTCGTCGGCCGTCCAGTAAGCGATTGCGTCGGAGATGAACCGGCTCATGGCAACGAACGTGCTTCCCCACCTGAGCACCGTCAAGGAATGGGGGCTTTGTTCTGAACGAACAATGCACCCTCCTCGGGAGAATACGGACTGCGTTTCATGCCCGCGCCGTAGGCGCACCACCGTGTGCTCGGCTCGACAGTGCTGCGCAGTCTCAGGTGTAGCGCCTGACCCACGGGTGAGGCGCGCCGTGACGCGTCAGCCGCTGGTGCCGGTGCGGGAGGTGGAACGGCGACGTCCCGTGGTCTTGTGCACGCCGGGGCGACGGGCTGCCTTGGCGTGTGTCCGGTGGGCCACCGCGGTGCTGCGGGGTCGCGCCTTCTTCGTGTTTTCGCTCGCAGCTTCGCCCGTGCTTTCGCGGGTGTCCTTGCTGCTCCCGCGCTTCGTCTTGCCCCGCGCCGCCTTGCCGGCGGACTTGTCAGAAAGGCTGCGCTTCAGCGCCTCGAAGAGGTCGACGATCTTGGCGGGCGGCGCCTCGGGAGCCACGGTGACCTCCTCGCCGGCGATCTTCTGATCCACGGCCTCCAGCACCCGATCGCGGTACTCGTCGTGGTAGCGCCCGGGGTCGAAGCTATCCACGGCGAGCTGGTCGATGAGCCGCTCGGCGAGATCCATCTCCGCCTGCTTGAAGGGCACCTTCCGCGGATAGTCGACGTCGCTCATCGAGCGCACCTCGTCGGCGTAGTGGAGCTTGTGCATGGCCAGGCCGCCCTCGTAAGGCCGCAGCAGCACGAGCTGGTCCTGGCCGCGGGCCCCGTACCTGCCGATGGCCAGCCGCTCGGTCCGGGTCATGGCCTGCGCGAGAAGCAGGTAGGCCCGATCGCCTCCCTTGCCTGGCCCGAGGTAGTGGGTGTCCGAGAAGTAGGTGAAGTCGACCGCCGACTCCGGGACGAACTCCAGGATGTCGATCCGGTCAGACCGCTCCCCTTCGAGCTGCTTCAGCTCCTTCTCCGTCAGCGTCACGAACTGGTCCTTCGCGTGCTCGAAGCCGCGCACCAGCTCCTTCCTGCTGACCACCTCCTCGTCCGTCGGGCAGACATACTGCATGTGCACCCGCGTGCCGCACTTCTCATGCAGCATGTGGAACGAGACGCGGTGCGAGGTCGTCGCGGTATAGATCTTCACAGGGATCGTCACGAGACCGAAGGAAATCGTGCCGGAGGCATTCGCGCGCAGGGCCATGATCGGCATCCTAGCGGGGTACATGCCAGGAGCTTCCCTCCCATGAAACTGGACGAATACAGGAGAAAGCGGGACCCACGCCGTACGAACGAGCCATTCCCGAGCGCCGACGAGGAGCGGCGAGCGCGCAAGAAGTCGTCACCTGCGAAGAAAGAAGGCACCCACGAGGGTGTCTATGTGGTGCATCTGCACGACGCCACCCGCCGCCACCACGATCTGCGCATCCAGGTGGGCGACGTGCTCGCAAGCTTCGCCGTGCCGCGCGGCCCGAGCCTCGACCCCAAGGACCGCCGCCTCGCGGTGCGCACCGAAGAGCACCCCTTCAAGTACATCGACTTCGAGGAGGTGATCCCCGAGGGCAACTACGGCGCGGGCCCGATGATCCTCTGGGATCGCGGCAAGATCCGGTACACGAGCGGCTCGGCCGAAGAGGGGCTCGACAAGGGTCACCTGGACATGGAGTTCGCGGGGGAGAAGCTCAAGGGCGCGTTCACGCTGATCCGCACCTCGGACAGGGGGCGCGAGGGCGAGCGCACCACGACCGGCAAGGAGCAGTGGCTGCTCTTCAAGAGGTCGGATGCCTACGCGGCACCCGGCACCGATCTCGTCGCCGAGGCGCCACGCTCGGTCCTCAGCGGGCTCACCGTGGAGGAGCTCGACGCGCAGGGGACGGCCCACCCGGAGGAGCACGCTCCCCAGGGGCGAAAGCAGGCAGCCAGGAAGACGGCGGCGAAGAAGGCCACCAAGGCCACCAAGGCCACCAAGGCCACCAAGGCCACCAAGGCCACCAAGGCCACCAAGGCTGCCAAGGCCACCAAGGCCACCAAGGCCACCAAGGCCACCAAGGCTGCCAAGGCCACCAAGGCGACCGGGGCGACGCTGACGCCCTCCAGATCGCTGGCGCACGCGGTCTCCATCAGCCACCCGGACAAGGTGCTCTGGCCGGGGGACGGGATCACCAAGGGGGACCTCTGCGCCTACTACGAGGCGATCGCCCCGGCGATGCTGCCCTACCTGAAGGACCGCCCGCTGATGATGGTCCGCTACCCCGACGGGATCAGCGGCAAGCACTTCCACCAGTGGAGCGTCCCCCGCGGGGCGCCGAGCTGGATCCGCACCGAGCGGCTCCCGACCGACGACCCGTCGGACCCGGTGGACACCATCATCGTCGACGACGTCGAGACCCTCCTCTACGTCGCGAACCTCGGCGCCATCGAGCTGCACACCCTCGCCGCGCGCGTGTCCGACCTGAAGTCCTGCGACTTCTTCACCATGGACTTCGACGTCAAGCAGTCGTCCTTGAAGGCCGCGATCCCCCTCGTGGTCACCCTCGGGGAGATGCTCGAGGACGTGGGGCTCGAGGGCTACCCCAAGACCTCCGGCAAGAGCGGCATGCACGTGCTCGTCCCGCTCGGTCCCGGCATCCCCTTCGAGGCCGCGAGGATGCTCGCCGATCTCTTCGGCAAGATGCTGGTCAAGCACGACCCGAAGTCCGCCACCATGGAGCGCCGCATCGCGGGCCGCGGGGCGCGGGTCTTCATCGACACGGGGCAAACCGGCAGCCACCGCACCATCGCCGCGGCCTACAGCCCCCGCGCGAACGCCGGAGGCACGGTCTCCATGCCGGTGCACTGGGACGAGGTGACCACCCACCTCGACCTGGCCGCCTTCACCCTGCTCACCGCGCCCGAGCGGGTGGCCCGGGAAGGCGAGCTGCTCAAGGGCCTGTTCACCGCGCGACCCGACGTCGCGGCCGCCGTGAAGAAGCTGGAGCAGAGGTCCCACGGCGCGCGGGCCGGCTGACCCGGGCCGCAGGCGAGTCCCGCGGCAGGGCCCGGGGAGGAAAGCGCGACGTGCCCGCTCCTCCAGCGCACCCTCTCGCCCGCGCCTGGCATCTCCAGAGAAAGAGGAGGTCTCATGCACCCGGATGTCCGCAGCTTCTTCGAGGGCTACGTCGCCGCCTACAACCGCTCGCTCGGCGATGCCGTCGACGCCACGGCCATCCGCAGCCACTTCGCGGAACACTTCCTCGGCGCCGGCCCGAACGAGGTCTCCCTCGGCAACAACGACGGTAGCTTCACGGAGACGCTCGAGCAGGGCTACGCGTTCTACAGGTCCATCGGCACGCGCCGCATGCGGCTGCGCGACGTCGCCGTCACCCCCATCGACGATGCGCACGTCATGGTGCGGGTCTTCTACGGCGCCGACTACGCGCGGCCCGAGAGCGGCGAGCCCCTCACCATCGACTTCGACGTCACCTACATCCTCCAGCTCCGGGAGGCGGGCCCCGTGATCATCGCCTTCATCGCCGGCGACGAGATGGCCCTCTACGAGAAGTACGGGCTCAAGCCGGCGGGTCAGCCGTCCGGAAGCCCGGACCCCGCACGCGCGACGTGAGGGTGCGCGCTGGCGGACGCCTCAGCGGAAGTACCAGGCGCCACCCTCGCGTTCGAGCCGGATGGGGTCGCGCTTGTGCTCGATGCCGCCGCGGCCGTCGTAGCGCTGCACGGTGGCCTGGACCTCCGCGCTCTCGCCGTCGATCGTCTCCTGCCCCAGCGTGAACGAGAGCACGGTCAGCTCTTCGAGCCGCGCCTCGCGCCCCGCCATGCGCTGGCGGTGCTGCGGCTTGAAGCACGAGAGCATCCCCTGCAGGTCGCGCGCCTTGCTGGCTTCGAGGAACGCGGTGACGACCTGGCTCGGCGTCGCCGCCGGGTGCCCGCACGCCTTGGCCCCGGGCGGCAGGGGCGCCGCGGCCCCCCCGTCATCCCCGGCATCCGCGCCGGCATCCGCGCCAGCCTCCGTGTGTGTCGCCTCACCGGACGACTTCCGGCACGAGGTCGCGAGGGTGGCCATCAAGGCGAGCACGCCCACACCGAGGAGCGTCCGCCGCACAGCAGGAGAGCTGAGGAGACCCATGAGAGCCGTTCACGATAAGCCGGGAGGCGTCGCTGTCAACGCAAGGCAGGCCGCGTACACCCCGGAGATTCCTCGTGATCTGCCCGGTCTCCGTCCCACAGGACCGTGCCACACCGGTCCTCCACCCTGTCGGCCGCGCGACAGGAACCGTCTGCAACCATGGACGTGCCTTCCTGTCGCACGACAGGTGACGTCGTTCACGCCGGTCGGGGGGTCCTTACACGTGCAAGGTGACGTCGTTCACGCCGGTCGGGGGTCCTTACACGTGCAAGGTGACGTCGTACGCGCCGGTCGAGGGCTCCTGACGCGTGCAAGATGACCTCGTACGCGCCGGTCGAGGGCTCCTGACGCGTGCAAGATGACGTCGTTCACGCCGGTCGAGGGCTCCTGTCGCGCGACAGGTGACCTCGTACGCGCGTGCCCACGTCACCTGTCGCGCGCACGGTGACGTCGTACGCGCGTGACGAGGGCACCTGTCGCGCGCACGGTGAGGTCGGCCGCAGGTGACGAGGGCACCGTGCACGCCTCAAGCCCCCCTGTCTGCTGCTGGCACGCGGCTTGCTGTGATGTCGTTGACGGTTCGAACACCCGAAGCTTACACTCGACTCAAGCGGAGCAAGTCAGCATGACCTTCGAGAAAGACCCTTCTCTCGGTCCGGATGTCGCCAGCTTCTATGGCGACTACAAGGGGACGTTCCGGAGCGAGAATGCACAGGTACGTGCCGACTTCTTCTCGGCTGCAGGCATCCTCGTCGCTTACGTCTCCTTCGGTCGAGGCGTCGACAAGGCGAGCGTGACCGACACGTATCTGGGCGAAATCCGAACCATCGCATCGAAGCTCGGGTTCACCGACAAGTTCCGACTTCTCTTTTCATGAAGGGGAGCATGGCCGCGACAACGATCAGGCTGAGCGTCGACCTCCCCTACCTCTTTCTGCTCCCCGATGGCGTTTATGACGTCGCAGTCAGCAAGGACAGCAAACCGGGGAGGGACTTCAAGAGCGGCATCGGCATCGAGCAAATCGCGCCGGAGGGCGGGGGGAGCCATGCGGGGACGACCCGTTCCCGGGCGTACTTCGATTTTGAAGACAACAAGCCCGGAGACGAAGCGGAACGTCAGAAGACCGCGGAGAAGAAACAGAGGATCTTCCTCGACCACCTCAATCGCCTGATCCGCTGGTACCGGGTCCTGACGCAAGATCCAAGCTTCGTCGAGTTGACGAGATACGGCATCAGCCCGGTCAGGTTTGCCGTCCTCGCCACGCAGGAACCATGGATCGAGGATATCCATCATGCGCCAGGCCCCCCTGGAGCCGTGTCAGGACCAGTTTCGGTACGTCAGCTAGAGGACGCCATCCGGAGAGGGCTCATCGAGCAACAGGAGCCCGAGGTGGCAGACCTCTTCCTGCTCGATGCCGAGGAAGCTCGTCATACAGGCCGCTTCCGAGAAGCGGTGTTGTTCTGCTGGAGCACGATCGATGCGACGTTCAACCGCATCTATGACCAGCTCGTCGATCGCAAGCTGAGCGATGAGTGGGGACAGGGCCGCGATTTCTTCAAAGACAACGACTTCGGCCTGCGGAACAAGATGAGCGCGGCGATGTATCTGATCGCGGGCCGTTCGCTGTTCCGAGAACCCGACAAGCTGTGGGAGAAGCTGACGAGCAGCTACACGAAGCGGAACAAGATCATCCACGCGGGGCAGCTCGCGGATGAGGCAGACGCAGAGCAGACCATCCAGGTGGCTCGGCAGGTCGTGGAAGTCATGCGCTCGATCCTGCGCGACAGCGAGGGCGCGGCATCTGCCGCTGGCAGCCCCGAGGTGCAGGCCCCTCCACCTCGCACTTCCACCTGATACCTCCGAAGCTTGTCAGCCGCGCAGGCGGCGGAGGGCTTCGTCGACGCTGTAGATGACCTGCTCGGTCTCGTCGATGGCGTTGGGCCAGTGGGGCGAGAAGCGGAGGGCGCCATCCGGGGTCGCACAGGTGATGCCGAGGTCGTCCAGCGCAGCGCGGAGGAGGATGACGTCGATCCCCGGAGGCGGGAGGAGGGAGAGCATGGCCGAGCGGCGCGCAGGGTCCGGGGAGCGGAGGCTCGCGAAGCCGCGCTCGACGAGCGCTGGCTCCAGGGCATCGTTGAAGGCGTTGGCATGCGCGTGGATCTGCGCGACGCCGATCTGGTCGATGAGGTCGAGCGAGGCTTCGAGCGCGGCGAAGCCCCCCGCGTTGACGTTGCCCCCCTCCACGAAGTCGGCGCGCTGGCGGATGGGGCGGTCGTAACGGAGGCGGTCCGGGCCTTCGAGGAGGAAGCTGACAGGGTTCTCGTGGCTGAGCCACCCGGCCACGGAAGGTCGAAGCGCGGCGAGGCGCTCGGGCCGGATGTACACGAAGCCAGCACCTTCGAGGCTCATGAGCCACTTGTGGCTGCCACAGGCGAGGTAGTCGATCTGGGCCGCGCCGACATCGACGGGGACCGCACCACACGCCTGGACGGCGTCGACACACAGCTCGGCACCATGGGCGCGACAGAGGGCACCCATCTCGGCGAGGGGCATGCGGAGCCCAGTCTGGAACTGGACGGCGCTGGTGGCGACGAGGCGCACCCCACGGCGCAGCTCTTCTTCGAGTCGCGCGAGTCCGTCGCCGTCAGCGGTGCGGAAGCCGTCGAGAGGAAGGAAGACAGGTTCGAGGCGAAACAGCTCCGCCGCCCGGAGCCAGGGGGTGACGTTGGCCGGGAACTCGCCCGTGAAGAGAACGATGCGGTCGCCTTGACGCCAGGGGAAGCAGAGGGCGATGGCCGTGAGGCCCGCGGTGGTGCTCTGGACGAAGCCGATGTCCGCACCCGTGGCCCCCACGAGGCGGCCCAGTCTGTCACGGAGGCGGAGGCGCTGGGCATGCCAGCGGGGATACGCCGCAGAGCCGAGCTTGGCGTACTCGTCGAGGTACGCGATGACCGCGAGGCGCACCGGCTGCGAGGGCGCACTGATGCCCGCATGGTTGAGGTACACGAGCGGCCGGAGATGCGGGAACAAGCCGCGATCCCCGAGCCGTGCAGTGAACTCGCGCGGCGACGCGCTCTCAGCAGTGTGACGCATACTCCGTTTTTATATCAGGGGCCTGCGGCCCCTACGCTCCCGTTGGTCGGTACTGCGTACCCTGGATCAGGGGCCTGCGGCCCCTACGCTCCCGTTGGTCGGTACTGCGTACCCTGGATCAGGGGCCTGCGGCCCCTACGCTCCCGTTGGTCGGTACTGCGTACCCTGGATCAGGGGCCTGCGGCCCCTACGCTCCCGTTGGTCGCTACCCGGCGTTCGTCGCCGCACGGGGAAGGTCAGCGCGGGCGCGGGGGGCGGGGGTTGTCGCGCGGGTGGCGGCGGGGCGCGGGAGGAGGGGCGTCACCCGGGCGGGCTTCGGGGGCGCGGCCCTTGGGGTGGGCGCGGGACATGCGGATAGGGAGGGCGCCCTTGCCCGTCGCCGGAGGGACGAGGCAGCGAGGCTTGGTGCCGATGAGGTCTCCGCGGCCCGCCTTGATCAAGGCCTCGCGGGCCTCCTCGTGGTGCGCCGGGTCCCAGTAGAGGAGGAGCGCTTTCTGGAGGCGCTTCTCGCGCATGTCGTGGGCCGTGTAGACAGGCTCGCGCGTGAAGGGGTCGATGCCCGTATGGTACATGCAGGTGGCCATGGACATCGGGGTGGGGATGAAGTCCTGCACCTGGCGCGGGCGCATGCCGTTCTCTTTGAGGTAGAGGGCGAGGTCCACCATGTCGCGCAAGGTGGCGCCAGGGTGGCCGGAGATGAAGTAGGGGACCAGGTACTGGTCCTTGCCCGCGGCCTCGCTCGCGCACCGGAACTGATCGACGAAGCGCTCGTAGCTCTCGATGCCCGGCTTCTTCATCTTGTCGAGCACGTCCTTCTTGCTGTGCTCGGGGGCGACGGAGAGCTGGCCGCCAGTGTGGTGGCGGGCGAGGTCGCGCACGAACTCCGGGGAGCGCTCGGCGAGGTCGTAACGCACGCCGGAGGCGATGAAGACCTTCTTCACGCCAGCCTCCTCGCGCACCGACTTCATGAGCTGGAGGAGGGGACCATGGTCGGTGTTGAGGTTCTCGCAGACGCCCGGGTACACGCAGGAGAGGCGGCGGCAAGAGGTCTCGATCGCCTCGTCCTTGCAGCGCATCTGGTACATGTTCGCGGTGGGGCCGCCGAGGTCGGTGATGACGCCGCGGAAGTCGTCCATGCGCCGGAGCGCGCGCACCTCGCGGAGGATGCTCTCCGCAGAGCGCGACTGGATGACCCGGCCCTCGTGCTCGGTGATGGAGCAGAAGGTGCACCCGCCGAAGCAGCCGCGCATGGTGACGATGGAGTGCTTGACCGTCTCGAAGGCAGGGATGGGCTCCTCGTACGACCAGTGCGCCGCGCGGGCGAAAGGCAGGTCGTAGAGCTCGTCCATGATCGGGGTGTCGAGCGGGATGGCCGGGGGGTTGAAGTAGACGGCCTCGGCGCCGTGCGCCTGGAGCAAGGGGCGGGCGTTGCCAGGGTTGGTCTCGAACTGAAACGCGCGCGACATCTCCGCGAAGGCCTGCTTGTCGGCGCGGACCTCCTCGTAGCTCGGCAAGACCACGGTCTTGCCGTCCTTCACGTAGCGCGAGGGCTCGAGATGCTCCCACGCGCCCTTGCGGAGGGCGTAGGCCGTGCCGCGGACGTCGCGGATGTCACGGATGCTCTCGCCATTGCGGAGACGATCGGCGACTTCCCATACGGCGCGCTCACCCATGCCGAAAATGAGGAGGTCGGCTTTCGCGTCGAGGAGCACAGAACGACGCACTTGCTCGGACCAGTAGTCGTAATGCGCAATGCGGCGGAGAGAGGCCTCGATGCCACCAAGAATGATGGGAACGCCCGGGAAAGCCTGGCGGCAGAGGTTTCCATAGACGATAGCGGCGCGGTTCGGGCGCAGGCCAACCTGGCCGCCCGGGGAGTACTGGTCCTCGCTGCGGACCTTCTTCTGGGCCGTCAGCTTGTTGAGCATGGAGTCGAGGTTGCCCGCGGTGATGCCCACCATGATCCGGGGGGGGCCCATGCGGAGCAGATCGCTCGTGTCCTGCCAGGGTGGCTGGGAAATCATGCCCACCCGGTAGCCGCGCGCTTCGAGGAAGCGGCCGATCAGGGCGCCCCCAAAGGCCGGGTGGTCGACGTAGGCGTCGCCGTTGACCAGGAGAATGTCGAGCGCATCCCAGCCGCGCGCCTCCATCTCCTCGCGGGTGGTGGGCAGAAAGGCGCGTAGATCGCGGGGGCGGGAGCGGGCGCTCTTGCGGAGCTGAACAAACTGCACGGCGAGGCCACCGTAAGGGCCAAGACGGCGCGCGGCAAGGGAAACGCCAGGAGCGGGCGGTCGCGAGGGAGAATCTTTACGCGCTCTGGGGAAAGCATCTCGGAGAGGCGCGTTGCAAATGGCGCACGTGTCAGACGAGGGTGCGAGTAAGGCGAAGACGTGCTCTGAATCGTGCCTCAATCATTCACAAAACACAGCAAGAATGGCCTTGAAGCATTGAAGCATACCGATGATGACGGATGTCTCATCGAACGACATGGGGCTCCGTAATCAAGGCACGTGAAGGCTTCATCGAATACCGTAGGCCATTTGCAGCGAATCAGCTGGAGCTCGATTCACACGAATAACATCCCTCACCTGCGCCGGACGCTCCGATCCCTCGGGGTGGCCAAGGTAGACCTCGACGACGTCATGCAGGACGTGCTCCTCGCGTCGTTCACGGCCCTCGACCGCTTCGACGTGCGGAGGTACGCGCGCAGCCGCCGCAGCGAGGGCCGTGAAGGCGACGAGGACGACGACGCAGACCGGGAAACCGGCGCGGACGAGGACGACGACACAGGCCGGAGGAGCCGCTCGGTCCGAGGGAGCCGCGCCGACGAAGAAGGCGATGCACGCGCATTGAGGCTCGCGCTCGATGCAGGGCTCTCACTCGACAGGGACGCGGCAGGCTCCGCACACGATCCCCTCGAGGTCATCCGCGCAATCGCTGCGGGCGACGCATTCGGCGTGGACTGGGCAGGCGGCGCCACGCCCTCTGCCAGCGGGGCCCTGGCGCCTCCCACTGCCTCCAAATCCTGGAGCCCGCTGGGCGGGTGGCTCTTCGGCATCGCATGGCGTCAGGTGAGCCACTACCGGCACCGGGCCTACCGTCGTCGCGAGGTGCTCGCAGGGTTGCTCCCGCCGAGGTCCGGACAGGACGACGGCGGCGAGGCACCAGCCCCCGACACCCTTCTCGCCGAGTCAGAGCGGGTCAGCCTGATCGTCCAGATCCTCGATCGGATCGACATCGAGCGACGGGTGGTCCTGGTGCTGCACGATCTGCTCGAGCTGGAGGTGCCGCAGATCGCCGAGGAGCTGGGCCTGAACCGGAACACGACCCAGAACCGGCTACGGCTCGCACGCATCGACTTCCAGGCGCTCGTGCGGCGCCTGAGCGAGGAGAAGCGGCAAGCGCTGATGCCAGAGAGCGCCGAGGTGGTGCTCCCGGCACGGCGTCTACCCCCCCGGAGACGCCCGAAGAAGCGCTGACGGGCCGCAGCAGGGGACGCGAGGGCGAGGGCGGGGGCGAGGGGCGAGGGGAAGAGGCGGAAGGAGAGGAAGGGGGCGCGAGGGGCGAGGGGAAGAGGCGGAAGGAGAGGAAGCGTCAGCGGTGGACGGCCGTGTAGAGGACGGCGTTGGGGCGCTGGATGCGCAGGAGGAGGCGGCCGTCACGGGTGGCCGCCTCGACGTCGGCGGCGGTGGGCTGCTGCTTGCCGTCGACTTCAAGGAGGATGTCGCCAGGTTTGACGCCCGCACGGTCCGCCGGAGAGTCGGTGGCGACGCCGTTCACGCGGACGACAGTGGCCTTGGTGCCAGGCGGTGAGCGGGGGTCGGCAGCGTCGCGCACCGTGAGGCCGAGGCCAGGTTGCTGCGAGGCCGTGCGCTGGACAGGAAGGACAGGCGGCGGGGGCTCGTTGCGCGATTCGAGGATGACCTTGGTCTGGTAACGCTTGCCGCCACGGTTGACGTCGAGGGTGACGGCCTCGCCCGCGTCGTGAAGGAAGATCTCGCGGATGAGATCCTGGGCGTCGCGCACAGGCTTGCCGAGGATGCTGGTGACGACGTCGCCCGGGTTGAGGTTGGCCTTGGAGGCAGGGCCGCTCGGGCTGACGGTGTTGATGAGGGCACCCAGGGGAGGCGCCGAGGGGATGGCCGCCGCAAGCTCGGGGGTGAGGTCCTGCAGGCCGACGCCAATCCAGGTGCGGTCGACGCGGCCCGTCTTGAGGAGGAGCTCGGCGACGCGACGGGCCATGACCGCGGGGACAGCGAGGCCGATGCCCTGGCCGCGGCTGACGATCATGGTGTTGATGCCGAGGACGCGGCCGTCGAGGTCGACGAGGGGTCCGCCGGAGTTGCCAGGGTTGATGCTGGCGTCGGTCTGGAGGTAGTCCTCGACGGCGTTGACGCCGACGCCGCCACGGCCCTTGGCGCTGAGGACGCCGGTGGTGACGGTGTAGCCGAGGCCGAAGGGGGAGCCGATGGCAACGACCCACGATCCGACCCGGGCCGTGTCGCTGTCGGCGAGGGGCGCTGCGGGGAGGTTGCGGGCGTCGATGCGGAGCAAGGCGAGGTCGGTGGAGGGGTCGCGGCCGACGAGGCGGGCATAGAAGGTGCGGCCGTCGCGGAGGCGTACGGTGATGGCGCGGGCGCCGTCGATGACGTGGTTGTTCGTGAGGATGGCGCCGTCGGCGGAGTAGATGACGCCAGAGCCGACGCCACGGCGCTCGCCGCCACCCCGGAAGAGGCGGAGGGGCGAGGTGTCACCATCACCGACGGCAACCTCGATCTGGACGACGGAGGGGGCGACCTTGTCGACGACGTCGGCGAAGGCGTCGCCAAGGCGGCGGAGGTCCTGGATGGATCCGGAAGCGGCGGCAGCGCCGCGGGAGCCAGGCGCCGAGGTGGCGATGGGAGGCGGCGCTGCGGGGCTCGGCGCCGCGCTCGGCGCCGGGACAGGGCGGCCTGGCGCAGGCTGGGCGTGGGCGAGGCCGGCGAGGGCGAGGGGGAGCAAGAGGGCAAGGGAGGTGACGGGGCGTCGGGCAGTCATGCTTCCTCCAGGCAGCGAGGGTCCCAGGTGCCGTGGCGCTGCACGAGCCGGAAGTATGGCCGGTTTACGGGTCGGCGGGCCAGGCTTCCGTCCCCTCGTCGCGCAGCTCGATGTGCTCGAGGCGGAGTCCATCGGGCGGTGCCGTGATCCCGGCGTCGCGTCGGTCGCGCGAGGCGAGGGCGCGGGCGATGGCCCCCGAGGCGCGTCGGCCGCGGGCGACGTCGACGAGGGTGCCGACGAGGATGCGGACCATGTTGTGGAGGAAAGCGTCCCCTTCGACGTCGACGCGGAGGAAGCGGGCATCCGAGGGGTCCTCGGTGACGTCGACGCGCGCGAGGGTGCGGACGGTGTTGGTGCGTTCGTCGGCGCTGGTGCGAAAGGCGGCGAAGTCGTGGGTGCCCACGGCCTGGGCCGCCTCGGCACGGGCAAGGTCGAGGGAGAAATGCTGGGGGTCGTCGAGGCGCCAGGCGCGGCCACTCCAGAAGGGGTCACGGGTGCGGTCGCGGAGAAGGAGGTAGCGGTAATGCTTGCCGAGGCTCTCGAAGCGGGGGACGAGGCCGGTGCGGACGAAGGCGGCACGGCGGACGGCGATCTCGTCGGGGAGGTGGCGCGCGAGGACACGCGCCCAGCCGCGCGGAGGCAGGGTGGCAGTGGTGTCGAAGGCGACGCGCTGGCCGCGGGCATGGACGCCGGCGTCGGTGCGGCTGGCGCCGCGGATCTCGCGGACGGTGGGGTCGATGGCCTGGACTGCGCCGAGGAGCTCACCGGCGACGGTGCGCTGCTCCGGCTGGATGGCGAAGCCGGAGAAGGGGCGGCCGTCGTAGGCGACCGTGAGCAGGACGCCGCGCGCTTCTGCTGTCATCGCGCGGTCCAGGTGCGATCAGGAGGCGTCGCCGCCGCCAGGGCCACCGCCGCCAGGGCCACCGCCGCCGGCGCCACCGCTACCGGCGGGCGACGCGCCACCACAGATCGAGGTGACGTCGATGGCCTCGCCGAAGCCGTAGAGACACCGCGCCTGCCAGCAGGGATACGAGGGGTCTTCGCCGGTCTGGTAGGGGCTGTCCTGGACCGTGCAGCAGTCCGCGGCTCTGCCCTCGGGGCAGACGGCGAACCGCTGGCAGCCGTCTTCCGCAGGCGTGATGCCATCCGCGCCGACGTTGTTGACACAGTCAGGCGTGGTCCCCTCGGAGCCGCAGGCAGAAGCGAGCGACCCAAGGGCCAGGGCGGCCAGGAGAAGCGCGATCGGGGTGGCGAGCCTGCGCATGCTGAATTCCTATTGCTTGAGGGCCCCGAGGGGAAGGGGGTACTGCGTAGTACTGCGTACCCTGGATCAGGGGCCTCTCGGTCAGGGGCGCGTGTAGAGGGAGACGGCGGTGTCTCCATAGATGCGGGTGGCGTCGAGGGTGAGGAGGTCGAGGGGCGGGGGTGGGTCGCGGCGGGCATGCTCCAGGACGAGGCGGCTGTCCGGCGCGAGGAGGCCCTGGCGGGCAAGGCGCGCGGCGACGTCCGCGGCTGACGCGAGGTCGGCCCAGGGAGGGTCGAGGAGGACGAGGTCGAAGGGGGCCTCGTCGGCGAGGCGGGTGAAGGCGCGCTCGGCCGGGAGGGGGATGACGAGGGCCTCGGCGTCGAGGCCGAGGGCGCTGAGGTTCTGGCGGAGGGCGGTGAGGGCAGGCCGGCCACTCTCGACGAAGACGGCGCGGGCAGCGCCGCGGGAGAGGGCCTCGATGCCGAGGGCTCCCGTGCCGGCGTAGAGGTCGCAGACGCGCCGTCCGCCCACATCGCCAAGCGCGGAGAAGAGGGCCTCGCGCACGCGGTCGGTGGTGGGGCGGGTCGCGGCGCCGTGAGGAGCGGTGAGGCGCCGGCCCCCGAGCCGGCCCGCGATCACCCGCATCCGGGTGCGATGCCGGAGATCACCACCGGTACGTCGCGCTCATGCTGCCGGATTCGAGGCCGACGGAAGGCTGGAAGGTCCAGCCCGTGCCGCTCGTGTCCGCGCTGTCGCCGCTCGTGGCGAGCAGGTAGACGCCGGCGCCCGCAGAGACCGCAGCGAGGGGGAAGAAGATGGCCTGCATGATCTCGAAGGTGCGCGCCTTGTCGCAGTTCTGGGCGACCTCGGCCTCACGAGTGTGGCCCGTGGTGCCGTTGCGCGCGGACTCGCACAGGTTGCCCTGGACCGTGCCCCGGTAGTCCTGGACGGCCTCGTTGTTCCGGGTGCCGTTCACCTGGAAGACGCTGACCAGGCCCACGGCGCCGAGGGCGACGCCGCCGCCGATGCCGACGAAGCCGCCGATGCGGCGCCAGTTGAGCGGTTCGCTGGTGTTGCTGGGGACCGGGGTGAGGACGACATCGGCGGCGCCCGTGGCCTTGGCGTCGACGGTGGCCTCGGCGTCGAAGTAGCCCGTGGCCTTCACGAGCACGCGGTGCTTGCCGGCGGCCACGGGGAAGGTGCCCTCGCCGTTGGTCAAGGCGCCGACGGGCTGTCCATCGATGAAGACCTGGCCGGAGATGGCGCCGGCCTTGATGTGGATCGCACCCTTGGGGGGACCGCCCGTGAGCGCCTGGATGGAGTCGGTGGCGACGCGGCGGAGGGCTTCGTCGTTGGCCTCGGTGAGGTTGGCGCTGTACTCGATGGGGGTGCTGGTGGTGCCCTGGCCCCGGGACCAGAGGTGGAGCTGGCCGGTGACGAGGTTGCCCTTCTGGGTGAGGTTGCCCCAGATGAAGCGGTCGGCCTTGATCTGGTCGGCGATGCGGGACTGGCAGGCCGCGTCGGGGACGTCGCTGCACTTCAAGCTCAGCGTGAGGACCTCGAGCGCGTAGTCGCCCTCGGCGAGGGACCACCCGGGCACCGCCTTGATCGCCGCGCGGAGCGCCTTGGTGAGCGACTCGGCCTGGTCGTAGGCCTCCCCGGTCTGGATGGCCACGACGTTAATGGGGACCGTGTTGGGTCCGGGCTCGTCCGCGGACGCGGGGGCCGCCGCGGCGAGGCATGCCGTGAGGGCCAGCGTGGCTGCGAGACCGGTTCTCTCTGCGCGCTTCATCATCAGGATCAGGTCCCAGTTCGGGTTCAGGTGACACGTTACCTGGCTCCGCACCGCGAACGCAATCTGGCGGCTGGGGCGGGTGAGCACGGGCGAGGACCGTGCGGTGAGGACCGCGCGGGAGGAAGGACGGAGGTGGGGGTGGGGACCGCGCGGAGGAGATGAAGGGCGGGAAACAAGGCAGGGGAGATGCGCCGCGCGGGGACGGGGAAACTGAGGGATCGCGGGCAGGCGTTCGGCTGTTCAGGTGCGGAGAGCAGGGAGGGTGGCGTGCTACGCTGGGCGAGGGGCGTGGGACGCGCCGCAGGACCATGATGGACGCGCTCGACCAGATTCACATCGTGTCCGATCTGCACCTCGGCGGGATCCCGGGGCACCAGATCTTCAACCAGGGCCGCGCGCTGGCAGCCGTCATCGACCACCTCGGCGAGGTGGCGAAGGCGCGCCGGGTGGGGCTCGTGCTGAACGGGGACATCGTCGACTTCCTCGCCGAAGAGGGTGCAGCTTACCTCGACCCGCTGGGCGCCCCCGCCAAGCTGCAGGGGATCTTCGAGGACGAGGCGTTCCGGCCGGTGTGGGATGCGCTCGCAGGGTTCGTGCAAGCGCCCGGCGCGGTGCTGGTGCTGGTGCTCGGCAACCACGACGTGGAGCTGGCGCTGCCCACGGTGACAGAGCTGCTCGTGGGGCGCATCGCCGGAGACGACACCGAGGCGCGGGCGCGGGTGCGCCTCGGCCTCGATGGACAGGGGTACACCTGCGAGGTGGGCGGGCGGCGGGTGCACTGCGTGCACGGCAACCAGGTGGACCCGTGGAACCCCGTGGACTTCAAGGCGCTCGAACGGGTGGCCCAGGCCGTGGAGGCACACGAGGTCCCGCCCGCCTGGGAGCCCAACGCAGGGACCCGGCTGGTCGTGGACGTGATGAACGACATCAAGCTGGAGTACGCGTTCGTGGACCTGCTCAAGCCGGAGACGGTGCCCGTGCCGGCAGTGCTGCTGGGTCTGCCGGCGAAGTACCGGGCGTCTCTGTTCTCGTTCGCGAAGATCGCGGCGCGGCGGCTCTACGATCAGGGGCGGCTGTCGGCGGGGTTCCTGGGGAGCAGGAGCGCCGGGGTGGCAGGGGCCGGGGTGGCAGGGATCGAGGCGCTCGACGGGCGGGAGGCGCTGGAGCTGCTGACGCGGCGCGAGGCGCTGGGTGGGTACGCCGCGGCAGGGAAGCGGACGGCCCTCGGCGCGGGCGGCGCGGGCGGCGCGGGCGGCG
>NZ_ASRX01000013.1 GCF_000601485.1 Chondromyces apiculatus DSM 436 | reverse complement strand
TCGACGTCACCTCTTCCACCGAGAGGATCCGCACTTCTGGCGAGCTTGCGCGCAGCTCCACCTCCGGGAACACCGGCCGCATCGACGACGACCCGGGCCGCCGCACCTCCGGCGGCGCGACCGACTCCCGCGTGATCGGCCCCGACGACACCGGCGCGTACTCCTCGTGCACCGGCGGAAGCTCCATGTGCAGCGGCGGCGGCGGCGTGCTCTTCACCACCACCGACGCCTTGCGCGCCGCCCGCGGCGCATACGCCCCCGTCGGTGCCTTCATCGTCGCCGGCACGGCCTCTGGCCGCCCTTCCACGTCGAGCACCACGTGCGTCGCATCCACGCCATCCGCGTCCCCGGCGTCCCCCGCGTCCCCGGCGTCCCCCGCGTCCCCCGCGTCCCCGGCGTCCCCGGCGTCCCCCGCGTCCACCGCGTCCACCGCGCCATCCGCGTCCCCCGCGCGCGCCGCGTCCACCGAGCGTGCCGCCGAGCGCGCCGCGAGGGCCTCGCCCTCTTCCAGCGCGGCCACCACGCGCCGCGTGGACTGCGCCGAGTCGAGCTTCTCCCTGCCCACCCCCGGCACGACCGCCGCCCGCGACGTGGGCCGCGTCGCATCGACCCTCTCCCGCAGGCTCCCCACCTTCGCCGAAGACTTCCTCTCCGCACCCGGCGGCGCCTTCACGTCCCCCTTCGGCCCGCCCTTCGTCGAGCCCAGCGCCGTGATCGTCGACGTCGATGTCGACGCCGACGTCGGCGCCACGCCCTGCGCTACCACCGCGGACGCCACGCCCCCCAGCTCGAGCTTTGGCCTGGACCTCGGGGGCACTGACGCACTGCCCACCCCGGCGATCCTCGACCCTGACTTCACTGCCTTCGCGACCGACGCGACCGACGCGACCGGCGCGACCGGCGCGACCGGCGCGACCGACGCCGCCGCCGACGCTGGCGCGCCTTTGCCCTTCGTCCCCACCGGCGCGGACCCTGCAGACGCCACCGCCGGAGCCTTCCCCGCGGCCGCTTCCTTCGCCTGCGACGTCGACGAGACCGGCGCCGCCCCCGCGCTCTTCGCCTCCGGCTCCTCCGGTGCGGCCACGGCGCCCTCCGCCTCGGCGTCTGCCGTCATGGCGCCCGCCGTCTTCTCGTCCGCGAACGCCAGCGCCGCTCCATCGAACCGCCGCGTCGCCACGCTCACCTTCGCGAGCGCCTCCATCAGCTCCGCCCGCGAGCAAGGCCGCGTGGGCTCCTCGTCTGCCGAGCGTGGCCGCCGCAGCGTCGGCGGTCCATCCATGTGCACCCGCGGGAAGGCCCCCAGGATCTCCCGCGCGATCGACTCCTCGTCGTCCGGCACGTCCTCGAACCGCATCACCATCACGTCGCGCGGCAGCCCCGAGGGCTTCTTCGACGTCAACTCGACCACCAGGTCTCCCGACGCCTCCATGGTCCCATCGCACACCACCGCCGCCCACCGGACGTTGGAGCGCAGGAGCACCGACGCGATCCGCGCCGCCACCTGCGCCACGGCCGCGAACGGATCTTCCTCATCGTGGACGATGACGATCCGCCCCCGCGCCTGGTCCGGATTTGCAGTCCAGACCGGCCCTGGGGCCCCCGTCGACGGCGTGGGGATGTCCGTGAAGCTCTCCAGATACCGCCGCACCAGCGCTGGCGCCTGCAGCGGCGTGTGCGTCATGCACCGCGCGTAGGCCCGGTAGAAGGGCCGCGCCCCCCGCGAGCGCTCCCACGCCGACAGCGCCCCCGACCCTGCCACGTCGCTGCGCGGCTCTCCCGCCGCGTACCCCGCCACGTGGCTGTAGAGCGCCAGGGCCGACGACACCAGCGCCGCCGGGGTGAACTGCCGATCCACCGAGCAGATCGCGTGCGCGAACGCCGGCTCCTTGCCCCCCGGCGCCTCGATCATCCCGCTCACCCGCGTCCCGAAGATCAGCGCCACCGCGCCTTGCCCCGGCTCCCGCACGGCGTCGTCCCGTGACAGGTTCCCGATCGCGAACGCGAACCTGCTCCCTGACCTCGGCTCCAGCGACGCCATCAGCCGGGACAGGCGCGATACCCGCGTCCGGCTCAGATCCCCGCGCGAATCGGGCGCGCAGATGAAGTCGCGCCGGTGCCCGGGCACATCGCCATACAGCGCGTGCACCCACCCCGCGCCCTCGGGCGTCACATACTGCAGCGGTTCATACACCGCGACCTTGCTGGCGAGCATGTCTCCTCCGACCCGGACTGCCCCGTCTCCGCCTTCGGTCCCGGTGCAGCCTCCCCCCCCAGGGGTCCAAAAATCGGGCCGTCATCGGCCGCGCACCACCGTGCAAGGTCGGCGCGGCCTCGCCAGCCCACCGCCACTGTGATGACGCAGCCCCCGGCGGCGCTCGCTCGGATCGTACCGAAATCTTCCTTTGTCAGTGCGTGTCCCGAACGTGGATCCGGCGTGCCGAATCACACCTGCCCCGCCCAATCTCGATCTTCCTCCCTGAACCGGTGCCGCAGCGCCTCCATGTGATCCTGCGCGAGCGGCCCCTCCTCCACGATCTGCACATTGTGCAAAAGGCGCTCAAGGCTCGCTGTCCCCACCAGGCACGCGCTCACCCCGGGCTGGAACACCGCGAACCTCAGTGCGAGCGCATCCCACGCGAGCCCCCGCCTCTCGGGCGCCATCGCCCGCAGCCGCTCCCAGTACACCTCCGCGTAGTCCCCTGTGGGCCGCCCCTCGAACCGCCACGCCGCATTCGCCAGCGCACGCTTGCCGATCACCCCGAGCCCAGCCGCCGCCGCCGCGGGCACCACCCCATCCAGCACCCGCTGATCACACAGGTTCACCGACATCTGCACCGCCCCGAAGCGCCCCGACCCCACCGCCCACCGGAGCGCCTCTCCCTCCCCCGAGTACGCACCCACCCGCACCTTCCCCGCCTTCACCGCACCTTCCAGCGCCTCGATGACGTCCGAGTGCCACAGCGTCTCTGCCGGACACGAGTGGAAGTGGAACACATCCAGGTGATCGGTCCTCATGCGCCGCAGCGCCGCCTCGATCCCCGCGGTGATCACCGCCCCCGTCCAGTCCTGGACCCCGGGCACCCCGTACCCCCCCTTCGTCGACAGCACCACCCGCTGCCGCCTCCCCCCGAGATACCGCCCGATCCTCTCCTCCGCGAGCCCGTAGCTCGGCGCCGTATCGAGGAGCATCACCCCCGCATCCACCGCCCCGTGCAGCAGCCTCTCCGCCTCCGCCTCGGAGACCTCCTGCCCCCCGAGCCTCCCCGTCCCCAGCCCCAGCGGACTGACCGAGAACCCAGCACGACCGAACGCCCGCGGAGCAAAGTGAGCCATCGCCGCCATCGTCCGGGGAGACTACTCCGGCCCGCCGCGAGGTCGCTGACGATGTGAAGGTGACCGCGTCGCGGACTGCGTCGAGGATCGCGTCGAGGGCGCGCGCCCCGGTGCTGGCAGTGCCGGGGCGGCGAGGAGATGCAGGGGAGGGGAGCGCGCCGAGGGGAGGGGAGCGCGCCGAAGAGGCTCGAATCGAGGGGAGATCAGCCCGCCGGAGCCGCAGCCGGCGCTTCTTCCGCAGCGACGACGTCCGGCTTCACCGGGGCCTGCGCGGACGGCATCGCGGCAGCGTCTTGCCCGTCCCGTCCCGCCCCCCGCGCGCGCTTCCTCGACGTCTTCTCCGGCGTCGTCCCCGGCGCCTTGTCAGGCTGCGTGGGCGTGTCCGCCGCGCGCCGCTTCCCCGGCCGCAGCACCGACAGCCGCAGCACCGCCACCGTGGGATCCGTCTTCCGCGCGTCGCGCATCGCGCCCGTGAGCGCCCGCAGCTCGTGCAGGATGCGCCCATCGAGCACGTTCATGAGGTCGTACTGCGAGCGCACCGAACCGAACGCGTTCACCGCCCGCTCCCGCGACGCCAGCACCTGCCGCGCGTGCGCCCGCAGCCCCAGCAGGAGATCTGGCGTCGCCCCCGCGTCCGCCACCACCTCCTCCGGCACCACCGCCATCAGCGTCTCCAGCTCCAGCGCCAGCGTCTCCAGCGAGCGCGCCCGCGTATCCGGCCGCTCCACCTCCTCGCGGAGCTTCTTCACCCGGGCCTGCTGCTCCGCCGAGCGCCCCGACAGGTTCTTGAAGGCCCGCAGCCCTGCCCGCCGCAGCTCCCGCGAGTCGCGCAGCTCCGCGCCCCGCGCCGCGCCGGCGCCCGCCGCGTCCACCATCGTGACATCGAGCGCCGCCACCTGGACCGCGAGCGCCCGCGTCGTCTCCAGCAGGTACCGCAGCCGCAGCACCCCGTACCCGTGGAGCCGCGACGCCAGCACGAGCGGGAGCGCCCTGTTGCACGCATCGAGGCAGTCCTCGATCACCGCGGCCGACCCCACGTCGGCCCCGAGATTCCGCGCCTGATGCTCCTCGATGCGCGCGTCGAAGTACGCGCGCGCCTCCTCCGTGACCGTGGGCTCCTCCGGCAAGCGGAGCAGCACCTCGTCGACCCGCGTCGGGTAAGCCGCAAACGCGAGTGCCGGGGCATTGATATCGACCATGAGACATTCCTCCGGAAGCAACGTCGGTCGTCCATCGACCGCGCAACCTCCCTTTAGGAACCCCGCGCGCCCCGCGCCATAACAGCCTCTTTCACGCTCTTTCCCCGCTTCTGCGCCCGGCGATGGTCCTCTGAGATGCCTCCGTCCACGTCACAACGTTCGCGACGGAGCCACGCCGGCGCATGATGATCAGCCCTGCGTCCCGGAGCTCGCGGAGCGCACGCCCCGCTGTGCTCGCACTCAGGCCGCAGCGCTTCCCGAGCTGAGCGTTGGTGATCTCGCACTTCCCGTCCGCCGGGGTCATCAGCACGAGGTCAAAGGCCACGGCGCGAGCGAGACCGACCAGGCCAGCATGCCGGACGTTGTGCATCGCTGCGAAAGGCAAAAACCTGTTCTGCAACGGAATGGGACGCGCGGTCGTATCCTGTCCGAGCCCAGCGTGGTCTTCGCTTGCCTCGGACGCCCCGTCCGCGGTATCGTTCACTTCACCAGACACAGCACTACCTCCTCAGCCCCTCCGACACGCGCCGCTCAAAGCCACGTCGGGGGGGCTGCTCTTTTTGTCGCCCAGACATCGATAGGGCTACCGCGTCGCGGTGTGGCTGCGCAAGTGCGCGCGCGCGTCTCTCGCACGAGATGTAAAGCTCCGTATAAGGAGCGATCTTCTGTGGGGGCGAAGAGAAAATCTTCAGAGACCATCTGTTGCTCCCACGAGGCGATCAGTGTTTGACGTGGGGCAGGCGATGTGGGGGGCAGCCGTTGTCAGATCGCGTGCGCTCCCAGACGCCGGATCTATCGACGCTGCAGGCCTGTTTTCTGCGGAGATCCGAGATGTCAACACCGTCGATGCCAGACGTCGCCACCCCCACAGGAGCCGAGACGCCCAGCGCCGAGCTCGCGCCGCTGCGGCCTGCGTCGCTTGACCCAGCGACCGCCTACCTTCTCACGCTGCAGAGCGGGGGGTCGCGCAAGACACAGCGGTCAGCGCTGCGCGTCGTAGCCCGATTGTTCGGCCACAAGGATGAGAAGTCCATGCCCTGGGGCAGGCTGCGAGCGGTCCACACGGGACCGGTCCCCGCGCTGCTCGCTGAGCGATACACACCAGCCACGGCGAACCGCTACCTCGCGGCCCTTCGCGGCGTCCTCGCCCAGGCGCGGCGTCACGGTCAGATGACCTACGAGGAGTACGAGGATGCGACCGACTTCAAGCCTGTGCGCGGCGAGAGGTCAAAGCCTGGCAGGAAGCTCACTGGTGAGGAACTGCGGCGAATGTTCGCGTCGGCGCGCGGCGACGTGCGACGCCGCCGCGGGGCGCGGGATGCTGCAGTGCTGGCGCTGCTGAGCGGCGGCGGGCTGCGCCGCGCGGAGGTGGCAGGCCTCGAACTCGGCGGCTTCGACGGCGTGGCGGTCCAGGTGCTCGGCAAGGGCAACAAGCAGCGGCTGGTCCCGCTGCCGGACGGTGCGTTGCGAGCAGTTGAGGATTGGCTCGCGGTACGAGGCCGTCACCCTGGGCCGCTGGTGACCCATCTTCGAAACCAGAGGCGGGGGCTGTGTGCAGAGACCATCAACGATGTCGTGCAGGGGCTCGCGGAGCGCGCTGGCGTCCGGAAGCTGACCTCCCACGACGGCCGCCGGACGTACATCACCGACCTGCTGCTCGCCGGCGCCCCGGTTCGAGACGTCCAGGCCCTGGTCGGCCACGCGAGCCTGGAGCAGACGGAGAAATACCTGCGCGACAACCAGCGGGAGCAGGCGAAGGCGAGGACGGTCAAGCTCCTCGCCGTTCCGTACTAGATCCTCTGCGCGACGCCCTACGACGCGGGGGGCCAGACCAGAGACATGGCCTGCTCGGGGATGCCGATGAGGCGGAACAGCTCTTTCACCTCCTGGCTCGCGGCATGCGGATCGCGCTTCACGGCGGCGGCGCCGTACGTCGTCACCAGCATCCCCTCCACCGTCAGCGATTCCACCAGCTCGAGCGTTTCAACAGGGGGGATGGCGTGTGCTTCCATGTGGGAGTCCGCCAGTCTCTTCGCGGCTTCTGCGGTTGCACCCTCCTGGATCGCGTTGAGGATGATGGTGAAGTAGAGGGGAGCGATGCAGTCCAGGTCGGCGAGTTTCATTGTCGGACGCTACGACGCGCAGGCGCTGGTGACGACGCGCAACACGAAGGCCACCGAGCGCAACCGGCGCGCCCTCATCGCCGGCGAGGCCTGAAAACTGCCGTCCACACCTGGACCGAGCCCAGGACGAACACCAGCGACACCAGTGGTCCTGCCAGCTCCGTCACGAACGCCATCAGCGCGGCGCAGGAGGAGACGACGATGGAGAGCACCGCGAGCTGCACGGTGCGAAGCTTCTCCTGCTTCGTCGCCTCCCCGGCGGGAATGGCGTGCTCGAGCCTCGCCACTTTGACGGCGACCTCCTCTTCATCGTCAGCGTTCATTGTCGTCTCCGGGCTGTGGTGCTGGTGGCGTTTTGCCGTGTGGCCCCGATTCCTGTTTTGCGCCCTCATCTGAGGCGACGGTGGGCCAGCGGCTCACGTAGGAGACGGTGAAGCTCTCAGGCCGGACGCTTACGGACCCGACGTGGCAGGCGCCGTAGGTCACCCCCTCCGTGTGATCGACGAGCGAGAACGACTGCAGGAGGTAGCCCTGGGAGTAGGGGGCGAGCGAGGTGCGTCCGAGCGCCTCGGCGACCTCGTCGACACCGCCGGAGATCCGCAGGTACGTCGCCGAATGCAGCAACACCTGGCGAGGGGCGAGGAGGTGTGCGCGCCCTCCGACGACGGCCGAGAAGCGGTGAGCATCGTCCACTGGCGGCAGGGCGGCCAGGCTGCAGCGGCTGCACTTCAACCGCGGCTCGTACACACCGACGATCCACCCTCGGCCTTTGCACACCCCGCATGCCCTGCCATCGTACGCGTGGAGGACTCGCCGCACGCCGTCATGAAGCTCCCGCTCCCGCGGACTCTCGGCGTGGTCGAGAAGCTGCCGCAGCAGGGTGATCAACACGGCGGCCGCGCGCTCGGCGCTCTCCAGCGACGACTCGCGCAACTCGTCCGACCAGCGCACCCGTGCGAGCGAGTCATGCAGGGCGAAGAGCTGGTCAGCCGTCACGACGTCGCCGGCGACGAGCACGAGCTCCTGGTCGTCCCCGTCGCGGCCTGCGCACAGCTCCAGGCGCGTCACGCGCCGACCCTCGCCGTGGGTGACCCGCTGCCAGATGCCGCGGCGCCCGTCCGGAACCACCACGGGCTCGAACCCCTCCTGGAGGTGCCTGGTCACGCCGCGGCCGAGGCGACGAGCTGACCGGCGATCTCCAGGCGAGACAGCGCGCGGATCACGGCGAGCGGCTCGCCGTTGCAGGCGCGGAGAGCCGAGAGGATGACCTCCGGCCCGTGGGTCGCCCCGACGCTGTCCAGCATCGTGAGCACCGCGAGGCTCAAGCCCGACGGGGCGACTTTCGCGTTCTCCCACAGGTTGACGGTCGACACCGAGAAGCCGAGCAGCATTCCGAACTGGAGCTGGGTGAGCCCGAGGTGCTGTCGATTGGCGGCGATGCTGGTGCTTGCGTTCATGGCTTGCACATTCGCTCGCCAGGGGCGTCGAAGTCATTCCGCAACATCGACGACCGCGGCCGCAACACGAGCGGCGTTGCGAGCGACCGTCACGCATGGAGCGTGGCTGGGCGCCGACACCCAACAGCAGCACCCCCAGCCTGTGCCGCCGGCGCGAGCACGCACGATGCGCCGCCGCCGCTGGAGACCCGGCGCGGGGGGATGCAGGCAGCGGCGCGGCGCCGTGGCCGAGCGTGGCGGGAGTAGCGCACGGGCTGGGTCTGCGCCGTCTCGATCAGGATGAGCTGGGCACTCTCGAGGTCTTGAGGGTCGCGGCCCTGGGCTTTGGCCCAGAGGTCGCGCAGGCACCGGAGCATGTCCCACGTCACTCGCCCCCCCTTGGCCTCGAGGTCGCGGAGCCGCTGGCGCACCGCCTCACCGCAGACCTCGAAGCACTCCCGCAGGCTCAGGGCCTGCCGTCCGTGGTCGGTCCCGCATTCACACCCTCGGGGGAAGATGTCGAGCAGCTCGCTGCGGGGCATCGCCGCGAGCGCCGCGGCGCGCGAGGTGATGGGGCCGGAGAGGAGCAGGGTGAGCTCCTCGGCGGTCCCACCGAAGACGGCCGGTAGACAGTGAGGGCGCGAGGCGCAGACCACGAACCGCTCGTCGGCCAAGGTCAGGCAGTACTTCACACCTTCGAGGGACGGGTCTTGAGCGAGGAGGGTACGCACGCGCATCCCCACAGCCTACGAGACCGTGTCCGGCGGCTTCCAGGGGTGCGGTAGGGGGCAGCCGTGTTGCGCTTCCGGGCCCCTCCTGGTTGTGCACAACCAAGGTGCCCTGAACGCCCAACCGCGGCCGTCCGGTGTTGCAGGTCGATGACCGCGAACCGGTCCGGCATGGTCTCGGCATGGCAAGCACGACGACGGCCGCTCTGGCGCGGACCAAGACAGGGGCAGCGAATGTGATCCGCAAGGTCGCATCTCCATTCCGATCCCCCCTTTCGAGGGTGGGGCGGGGTGTGGCGACGGCGGGCGCGAGGGTGGGCGAGGCGATCAGGGGCGACGCAAAGCGCCTGCTGGCGCAGCGCGGCAAGGACGCCGCGGCGACGTTCGGCGTGGCCGCAGCCCGCGAGAGCGCCGCCGGGGCGAAGGTGGCCGCCAAGCTCGGCATCGAGCTCGACGTCCTCCTGGCGGGCCTCGCAGGCGCGGCGCTCTTCGTGGCGCGCGGCAAGCGGGTGCGCGGGGCGGCTGAGCACCTCTGCGTGGGCTCCCTCCACGCGGTCGCGGCGCGGATGGGCACGGCCCTCCCGGCGAAGATCGAAGCGGCGACTGCGGCCGTCGCCCCCCAGCGTCTCGCGGGCGCCGACGGCGGTGCGGACGTCGAGGAACCCGGCGAGGCCGGCTGAGCCAACAACAGGTCCCTGGCGTCACGCCAGCCCGAAAGGAAACACGGAACATGTCTCAGCATCTCAACATGCACTCCTCCGGCGGGAGGGACGCGGCCGCCATGCTCGGCGCCGCGCAGGTGGAGCTCGGCCAGGCGCGGGCGAACCTCGCCAAGGCCGAGAAGGAGCGCGACCGCGCGGTCGGGGGTGGGCGGGCCATCCTCGGCGCAGCGAAGGCCATGGGGGAGTACGCCGGCGCCATCACGGCCGCGCTGGGGGCCACGACCGCGGCGGGCCCGCGGAGGTTCTCGCAACGCGTGGTCACCCCGCAGGCGCTGGCGAAGGTCCGGGCCGCGGCGCAGCAGAGGATGCCGCAGCAGATCCCGGCGCAGCTCCAGCCGCTTTGGGAGGCGCTCCAGGCGAACAACGCGGCCGTGCAGACCGCGATGGACGCAGCCATCCAGCAGCGGGTGATCCTCAACTCCGAGCGGGCCCGCAAGCCCACCACCGCCGCGGGCGTGCTGCTCCAGATCCCCGCCGGTGGCGAGGCGACGGTCACCTTCCAGACGCCCTACGACGGAGAACCGTGGGTGATCACGGCGATGCACGCCTCCGGCGGTGGCGTGTTCGCCACGACCCCGTGCGTGCTGACGGCGGTCACGGTGGCCGGCATCAACCACTGCGCCAACTCGGGGGTTAAGTCCGTGGAAGGCGCGGGCGTGACGTCGGTGCCCAATGTGTGGACGCTCGACATCTTCTCGGCCACCGCGACGCGGCCCGCCGCGAAGCCCGAGCTCTCCCTGACTCCGTGGGCGCTCCTCAAGGGTTCGGCCCTGGCCCCCTCGGCGACGGTGGTCTTCAAGATCCTGAACCCCGGGAGCGTTACCCAGACGGTCATCCTCAAGCCCATGATCCAGGCCTCTCCCTGCGGTGGGCTCATCCGCAAGGAACACGCCCCGCAGATCCTGCCTCCCTCGGTGGGCTACCAGCTGTCGCGGCGGATCACCTCCGCCAAGCGACTGCTCGGCGGGTGGGACGAGGCGGACGTGACCACCGCGCTGCGGAAGTACGTCGCCGGTTCGGCCGGCCTCGACCTCGGCGAGATCGACGACTTCGACCTCGACTACTGAGGCCTGACTGGCCCTCTCACGCCTGCACGACGGAGGAGGCGATGCCGCTTCTCGACATCGAAACGGATCTCGACGGCTGCGTCGCCTCTCTCTGCGGGCTGGCTTTGACCAACCAGGTGGACGCCTCGAAGGACGAGGCGATCCGAAGGGCCCTGACGCGCCTGGTGGCGCAGCACGGCTACGGCGCCCCGGCGGGGTCCGAGGTGGTGCGCTGTCGGCGTGGAGACGTCGGGTGCAAAGGCGTGCTCTACGAGCTCGACCAGGGCCCCGACCGTTGGTCGAACTGGCGTGCAGCGCTTGCCCGCGCCGCGGGCGGCGTGATCGTCGTCGACTGTGAGGACCTGAGCGCCGCGGGCGTGGCGGGTGAATACATCCTGGCCGCGCAAGGCGGCTACGAGATCGAGTGCGAGCTGCGGATCACGCAGCCCGAACCCGGGGCGATCGCGCACGCGTACTACGCGACGCGAAGGCCACGAGACCGTGAATGGCGAATCGTCGATCTGAGCGTCGCAACCGGAATGGCCGACCCCGGATCCCATTGGTACGAGCGAGGCCAGACAAGCCGAATACCCGTGCCACAACTGATTTTGACGTGACGTACGAGAAAGGTGTGGAGCAATGGCAGCGACATTGGGAGCGACGTTTGGTGAGCTTGCCGTCAAGGCCTTGCTCGGAGGCGCCGCGGCGGAAGGGGGGCGGCGCGTCGTGCGTGCGATCTTCGACACCACGCCGCCGCAGGGACAGGTTGCCCTCGGTGCATCGGCGACGCCGCAGAGCGTGACCAGGGGCATCGCCAACGGCTTCCTCGATGTGTTCAGGCCCCGGAAAGAGCCTGCGCAGCGAGCTGCCGCCCCCACCGTGTTCGTGGTGTCCGCGCCGGCGGCGGCCGCGCCGCCGCCCCCCTCCTCGAGTGAGCCGCGGGGTGGGCGCCGCAACGCTCCCCCAGACGACGACGATTACGAGTACGTGCGGGTGCGGAAGACCGCGGCGCCGCCCCCCCCCGCCCCGCCCTCGGAGCAGGCCCAGCAGCAGCCGCTGCGGGTGAAGCTTGAGTGCCGCCAGGTCGAGCCGGGCCTCGCCGGCGTCCAGGATGTCGCGGCGCAGGTGCGCCACCTCGAGGCCGCTGTCGCCCGGACGAGCATGGCCACGCCCAACACCGGCTGCGCCACGGGGTGCAAGTGCGGCGGCGGTGGCGGCGGGTGCGCGTGCGGCGGCGGGAAGGAGCTCGGCAACGCTCATCTGGTGGCGCGGACGGCGAACAAGGCGAAGCGCCAGGCCGCCACGGCCAAGGCGAGCAAGGCGGCGGCGCACCGCGCAGACAAGGCTGAAACCGCGGTGCGGGAGCTGCAGCAGAAGATCTCCGACCGCGACGCGAAGGAAGCGGCGGACAAGCGTCTGCAGGCCACCAGGCTTGCCCTGTCGCGCAAGGCGAAGGCGAGCGACGAGAAGTCCGCCGCGGAGATCGCGGCACGCGACGCCGCGATCGCGGAACTCGAGACGAAGGTGAAGGAAAACGAGCTGTTCGCGCGACAGGTGGCTACGCAGTCGTCCGACCGCTTCGCCCTGGCCCTGGAGCAGATCGCCCAGCAGCGCGGGGGCACCCCTTCCGCGGTCCAGTACGCGGTGCCGCCGGCAAACCCTGCCCTGTGGGGGCAGTACGGCATGACCCAGCCGCCGTGGGCCGCGCTCGCAACCAACGTGGGGCCGTGGACGCAGGGCACCTACCCCGTCCCCGCCTACGGGTTCGACCCGTACGCTGCCCAGTACGCCCCTCAGGGGCCCGCCTACGGGTTCGAGCCCTACGGCGCGCAGTACCCCGGGCAGGGGTTCGACCCGACCCTGTCGATGCCCTACGCCCCCATCGACCAGGCGTCGGAGCTGGACACCCTTGATGCCCTCGCCGCGTCGATGCTCGCCGGGGCTGAGCAGGACCATGACCCCTTCGGGGCCGGCAGCGGCCTCGGGGAGGCCGAGGGCGGCCTTGGCGAGGCCTACGAGGACGTCGACCCCTTCGGGGCCGGCAGCGGCCTCGGGGAGGCCCTCGACCCTCTCGACGACGGCGCCGGCTGCGGGTGCGGCTGATGTCGCGCCCCGCCCGCGTCGGCTGGATCATCGGTCCGTCGGAGTCGGAGGTTTCGCGGCGCGGGGCGCTTCGCGATGCGTGGGCGCGGGCTGCGGATGTTGCGCGGAGGTTGCGCCTTGCGACGGCCAGCGACAACGCCGAGACTGCAGTGGTCAAGGCGTGGCCAAGCCTGCGGCTCCAAGCGGAGGAGTGGTCACGACTTGAGCGAGAGTGGGACGGCGGGATCATCCCAGGGTCCGAAGTTGCTGGCCGTCTAACTGGCGCAGAGGCCGACGTGCGGGTGGTCCTGGAGACGGTCCGCAGCGACGGGCGGGTCGACGCTGCATCCGGCGCGAAGGTGCCGAAGCAGGCCGACCCGCAAGGTGCGGACGTCGAATTGACGGACGCATGGACGAGAGCCGGAGCGCAGGCCCCGGCGATCGAGACGCTGCCAGAGCACGTGGCCGAGGCAGCACGGAAGGCCGACGCGGCGATCCCAACGAGCGCCAAGGTCGGCGTCGTCGCCGCCGTGTTCGGCGTCGGTGTGCTCGCGGTTGTCGGCGTTGCGGCCTACGCGCGGGTGGTTCTCCCCGGGTGGAAGTGAGGGACGACGATGCGGCTCGTGACGATGAAATCGCTGGTGGAGATCGCCCGCGCTCAGTCGCAGATCATTCGCCGCAACGCCTCCCCCACCGGTGGAGTGGGCAACGCCGTCGACCGCCACATGGTCGTGATCTTCCAGTCGCCCGACCAGCCGGAGATCCAGATGCTCGGCAGCGAGTTCCTGGAGTCCGAGGTTAACGACCTGCCGTTCGGAACCTACACCCTGATCGTCTACACGCTGGGCATCCCCGCCGACGGCGCGAGCCTCGCGGACGCGGCCGAGAATGACAACGTCGCGTGGTGCGGCCGGTGGGTGGAGGGGAACGCCGAGCGCGAGTCCGGCGGCGGCAGCGCGCTCGACGGCGTGAAGGCCTGCGTCGCCGCGAATGGGCTCCTTCAGCACACGCTGGTCACGACCGACCGAATGTTCAAGTCGGCCCAGAAAGCCCTGGCAGAGGAGCGAGAAGCTCTGCGTCACACGCACCGAGAGCTGCACGACGCGATGGTGCGGATCGACGACCTGACTCGCGAGGTCGAGGCGGCACGGCGCGAGGCTGCAGAGAGCGCGGTCTTGGTGCCCGATCGTGCGTGGGACGTGCTTATGAGGATCGCCGCTGCGTGGGGCGTCGACCTCGGGGATGGCGAAGGCGACATCCCCGAACCCATCATCACCTTCGTGGACGCCGCAGCAGCGGCCGCCAGGGAGGATCGGGCGGTCCGTGACGCGCTGCTGCGCCACGGCGCGCGCGACGGCCTGCGGCAGCTCGGTCTGCTGGAGGGAGACACGCCATGATCTACCGGCGCACGTGGCAGGGAGGCGGTTACATGGGACTGCCGGCGTGTGTCGCCCGGCCAGGTGACCTCCTGGTCGTCGAGTTCCAGGTCATCAGCGGTTCCGCGGCGACGAACTACGACACCGCCACCGGCCTCGGGCCTCACGTGGTGTACGAGCCGCGGTACGAGGCCGGCGCGACGCGCGACGACCACCCCGTCGGCTGGACTGGGCAGCGCGACGGCACGCAAAGCCCGACGAAGGGCCACCGCTTCACGGTCGACTCCCCTTTCGTGGTGCCGGTGGACGGCACGCTGGGGGTCGACGGCGGGCCGTCCGGCCCGGTCTACGGCGTCGTGTACAGCGTCTACCGCGCGCGCCAGCACGCCGTGGCGCCGCCGAGCATCAACCTCTTCGGCGCGCTGACCGCGCCGAAGCCGCTCCCGCACGGCACCTACGCCTTGCAGGCCGGCGCAGACGTGCGCGTGCGGCTCGAGAACGGCGCAACCGTGCAGGAGATCGACCTGCCACCGGGCTTGTTGGTCCCCATCGGGGCCCTCCATACGAGGGTCGACGGCGCCCCCGCGACCATCGAGCAGGTCGGCGGACGAGACACGCAGATCACCGCCTACCTGCTCCTGTGAGCGAGGCGAAGGCACCAGAAGGAGACGATGTCATGGGACTCTTGAAGCAGATCACCCGGAACCTGAAGGCGGGCACGCGCCTTCTCGACGCTCGCGCCTCCGAAGTCGAGGCCGCCCTCGAGGCCCGCCACGCGCACCGGGTGATGTCCGTGGCCGGTTTCGTGATCCGCGTCATGGGTCATGAGCACGCGAGCTCGGGGGACCTCGGTCTCGACAAGCTGGCGGACCAGGTTCGGCTCACCCTCCCCGTCGCGTGGCTGCAGGCCCTGATGCCGAGTCACAGCGACGTCCGGGCACTGGTGAAGCGGGTCCTGCCAGCGGCCGGAGTGCCGTTGGACGTGGCCCGGTCGGCTCTTGAAGCGTGGGACTGGGCCCTCGTCCATTCGCCCCGTTTCGGCGGCCCGCCGGGCGCGCCCGAGGCGGAGCAGGAGGAGTTCCGGGCGCGCCTGGTCCGCGTCCGCGACTACCTCGCGGGACAAGGGCTGACGCCTGCGTCTGACGATGCGCTCGCGCGTCAGGTGCTCGTCGCGACCATCTACCACACGCCGGGCACCCAGCTCGAGATCCCGTTCCTCCTGGGCCGAACCCAAGCGGGGACCCTGTGCGTGCGCACCTACGTGGAAGCCGGGGCGCCGTGAAGAATGCGATCATCCCTGCGGTCGCTGCCGTCGCCGGCGGCGTGGCTGGCATCGCTGGCGTCAAGCTCGCGCTCTCCGCGCGGGCGCAGGACGCGCGGGCGCACAAGGGCGATCCACGGTCGGGCAGCCAAGGGGCAGCCCCCTCTCCCGCGAGAGCCGAGGGCGATGTGCCGACGGCGCCCGCCGGAGCGTGCGAGGAGTATCCGCTCGACGCGGCGGTGAAGGTGCCCCCGAACTACGCCACGGCGGTCATCCGCTCCGCCCCGGTGATCCACGAGACGACGAAGATCGGCCTCCTGGAGCCTGGCACCCGGGTGGCCGTGGGCGACGTGGTGGTGATGCCGCCCGGCGAGCGCTGGATCCGCGTCCGCAAGCAAGACGGCCAGGAGGGGTTCATGCACGCGAACGTGCTTGAGCTCCCGGACGCCTACGCCACGCTCGGCGCCGCCAGCAGCATGCCCTCTTGGTGGCCCGCGGACCTGCCTCCCGACCACCGCTACAACTGGTCGTCCACGCCCGCGCCGGCGCCCCTCGAGGTGATCGAGAAGTGGAGGCGCCGCGGCGTCGTGCACTACCTCCGGGAGATCGGCGGGCAGGCCGCGGAGTTTGCCGAGCACGTCCTCGCCCACCAGCTCGCGGAGACCTCGGGCCGTGCTGGCAGCCCGCTGAAGGTCAGGGAGGGACACATCCCCTTTCAGATCGCCGCCCACTACGGGGGACGGCTCGCCGAGCTCGCCGCCCTCAACCCGGGCCTCGCGGCCAACAACTGGGCGGGGTGGCAACCCGGGAAGCTCCTGCTGCTCCCGCCGTCGTGGCTCTCCGAGGTCAAGCCGTACCCGCCGCGCGCGGGGGGGTCCGTCGCGCTCGGTGGAGGGGGGGCGTCGTGATCGACGACGATGTCGACATCGAGGGTGCGCCGAGCCGTTCTGGGGTCGGCCTCGGCGTGGTCCTCGTCGGCGTGGGCGCGCTCGCCGCGCTCCTCGCCGCCGCCGGCGCGTTTCTCCGCCGCCCCGGCGCGTTCGGGGAGCCTGCCGGCGCCGTCGACATGAGCCCCGCGAAGTCCGCGAGGCACAAGAGCGAACGCCAGGTGATGCGCGACGCCGCAGCCGCCATCCTCAAGAGGCCGCCGACTCTTGCGGAGATTCTTTACCTGCACGCCATCGCCGACCTCGAGTCGAGCTACGGCCGCGGGTGGAAGGGGGCGATGGTGGGCAGCAACAACTATGGCGCCGTGCAGTGCTCGGCATCGCAGGCGCGATCGGCTGGCGTCAGCGTCGCTGGAATTCCGCCGTGGCGCGCTGGCGGCGCGATCGGCGCAGCGCTCGGTGGTTTGCCGCAGGAGCGGCGCCTGGTCACCGGCCTGGTCACCCAGCACGCGCTGCACGCCGCCGCCGAGCGTGGCGACCTCGTCGTCTCCGAGCGTGTCGAGCTCGGCGCCGCTGGCGGCTCGGTCCGCTGCGTCCTCTACGAAGACAGCAGGGCCGACGGCTCGAAGTACTCCGTGTCGTTCAGGGCCTACGACACCCCGCTCGACGGCGCCACGGACCTCGCGAGGCATGTCTTCGGGCTGCGCCCGAGCGTTGCTGACGCTCTCTCGTCGCCTCAAGCAACCTGCTTCCGTGCGAGCTTCGCCATGAGGCGCGAGAAGTACTACGAGGGCTTCTGCCCCGCGGCGACGAAGGCGCACGGCGCAACGAACGTGCGGAAGAGCCTCGGCAACCCGGACGCCGACGCGGCGACGAAGGCCTGCGAGCAGGAAGCCGTCACCGCTCACGCCAAGCGCGCCTACCAGCTCGTCTCCGAGGCGGCGTTCGCCGCCGGCGACGCCAGGCGGATCCCTCTCGGCACGTTCGAGGACGCTAAGACCTGGTGGACGAAGCGCCGCGCGGCCGCGGGGGCGGGCAAGTGATCTCCTTCGTCGCCGCGCTCCGCCGAGCCGTCGCCTGCGCTATCGAGCCGGGCCCGCCAGCGGGTCCTCCCGTGGAGGGCTCCAGCGTGGGCTTGCTGGCCGACGCCGTGCGCGCCGGTGGGCACGACGAGCCTCGTTGGCTGCGGGTCCCGTGGTCCGCCGCCGGCGTGACCGTGGAGATCGGCGCCGCGCCGCTCTCGGTGACGGCGCCAGGCCTGCCGCGATGGCTCCCGGTCTCGTGGGACGAGACGCTGGAGATTTGCTCGCTGCTCGGGTGGGTCCCCTTCGCGGCCGACCTGGCGGACGCCGTGCACGCCGCCGCGGAGCTCAAGCTCGAGCCGGTGACGTTGGTCCGAACGGCCTCCGACGACACCGCGAAGTACATGCAGGCCCTCTCGACGTGCCGCACCTACAACGACCGGATGCGGGCGCAGATCCCGTGCGGCTTCCAGGGGCTCATCGGCTCCTGGGGAAAGCACTGGATCCTCAGCAATCGCAACCGCCACCTCCACGGTCGCGCGGGCACCACCTACGGCTGGCACCGCGCCAACGGGTCCCCCATTCAGGGACTCGGACCGGACGGCAAGGCACCGGCTCACGACGCCGTGTGGACCGACTACTCGCAGCTCCTCGTGCCCCTCCGACGCCACTGCACTGACGGCGACGGCCAGAGGCGCGAGCTCCTCGACGTGTACACCTCGCGGGGCCTGTCACGTGACGTCGCCTCGCGCCTCACCTGGAAGTGATCATCATGAGACCCAACATCCTCCCCATCCTCGCCGTCCTCTCCGAGATCGTCTGCATCGTCGCGATCGTGGTGCTATCCCTGGCCAACCTGTCGATCCCCGCTGCAGTGCTCGCGCCCATCCTGCTCACCCTCGCCGGGCACGTTGCAGGCGCCGGGCGCAACGCCCGGACGCCGAACGAGGCACCCCCGCCCGCGAGCAGCTCGACGCCGACCGTGGGCGGCGGCGGACGCTCGTCCCGGCGCGGCCCCCGCTTGCTCATGCGCGAGGCCTTCGCCGCCACCGGGCTCGGCTCTCTCTGCCGAGCGGTGGCGGGGACCCGCGGAGCTCGCGGGGCCGTGGTGGGCGCCGCCATGGCGTTCGCGGTGGTAGCCCTCGGCGCCGGCGACGCCCTCGCCGGCCCCACCGACTGCATGATCTGCAAGGCGCCGGACGGAACGCCGGCCCGGAACTTCGAGCCGTGCAACGACCACGGGGTCTGCGTGCAGGGGGTGTGCTGGCAGTTCTGCCAGAGCCCCAGCCTGTGCGCGGCGTACCCCCGCGGCGACGCCCTCTGTCACGAGGATGTCTGCGGCTACCACAGCCTCGAGGCCTGCCCGAGCCCGCCGGCGCCGCCGAGCTCGAGCTCGCCGGCGCCGCTGAGCTCGAGCTCCCCTCCGAACTCCTGACCCATCCGCCGTCCAAACGTTTCCATCCCTGCTTACACCCGCACACGCACAAGGATCACGCCATGCCCACCATCACTCTCACCCTGCCCGCCGCATTGGGATCCTCCAGCGCCGTGGACGCCACCGCCCTTGGGCCCGAGCGGCAGTTCACGTGGAACCCGTCCTCTGCGGAGGACCGCGTGGTGCTCGAGTCCTCAGCCAACGCGGCCTCCGGCAACAACTGGGCGCCTCTCGTCACGCTCGACGCGCAGAAGCGGGCCTGGTGCGCCACGGACCTGAGCTGCCACTACCGACTCACGCGGATCAAGGGCGCTGGCACCGGGGGCATCGTCCAGGTGTTCGGCCTCGCCCTCGACTGACCCCTCACCTCCCATCGAAGTTGCGCAGGACCGCCACAGTGTTGCGCGTTGTCCTGCGCGCCGTCGGCGGTGAAGCTGCCTTCACACCCCGCTCGACATCCGAAGGAGACACACCGTGAACCCGATCACCATGTACCTGGCCGCGTTCTGCGCTGCGCTCGAGGCCCTCGCGCCGCCCGCTGACGCAAAGCGGGCCGCCGAAGCGCAGCTCGTCCACGTCAACCTCCCGATCCCCACCGCGGCCGAGCTGCGCGACGGTGTCGAGCCCGGCGAGATCTACTGCGCCGTCTACCGCGTCTTCGCCGGGCAGCGCCCCTCCGACGCGCACCGGCTCGCGGCGAGCGCCGTGCAGGCTCTCGGCCTCGAGGTTCCCGCCTTCGGCCCATCGCCGGCGACGGTGGCAGCGTGAAGGGCGCCGTCGTCTTCCTCCTCTCGGCCCACGCCGTCGGCGCGCTCGCCCGCAGCGCCTGCAACGTCGCCATCACGCTGCACCGCCTGGGCGCCTTCGACCTCCGGCGTTCGTCCCTGGACGAGGCCTTCGGGTACGCGCAAGGGCAGGTCAGCTACGGGCCGCCCGACCAGCCTGACGCCGCTGACTGACCCCCTCCCTCCAGCACCACAGCAATCCGCGGGACTCGCGTCTCGCCCCCGGCGCCAACCACCCGGCCGCGAGGGAGGCGCATGTCCGTGGCGCACGTTACCCGGAGCGTCGTCGCGGTGGCACCGACGATCTCCACGTCGTACGTCACGACCCCGTGCCAGCCCACGACCCGCAACTTGCCGCGGTCAAAGTTCGAGGCCTCTACCTTGCTGGGTGAACCTTTCAAGCGCTCCTCCTCGAGGCCTCGAAACCCTGCCACCACCTGCGCTCAGTCGATGCGCACGAAGTGGAAAGACCACGTATCGCTGACCGTAAGCTCCGACTCTCTGACCGCTCGCGGCGGCATCGCCTCCACCAGGTCGGCGCGGGACAAGCTCACCAGTTCAGCCCTCTGCGCCCTGAGCAACTGCTGCTTGAACCTGGGCAGTTTGGCGCGCGTCTCCACCCGTCGCGTCATCTCCTCGTGCACGGCACAGATAAACACCTTGGCCCTGCCAAACACGACGCCTTCCCACTTCCGCTGGTGCTGCCCACCACGCCTCGCCTGCCGCAGGAGAGACTTCGCGCTGGCGTTGACCAACTGGGCGAATTCCTTGAGATCCTCGCCCACCTCCTCCATGTCACCCTCCACCACGGCCGGCTTTCTGGGCGGCAGCGGTTGCGGCGCGACCGACCTAGCGGGCGGCTTCATGGGCCTTGCCCTCCATGACGCAATCGTCCTCTCGCGAGTCGTCCACCAGCTCCGGCGCGCCGCCACTTCGAGCCGGTTTATCTCGTTTCGGTGCGTTCATTGCCACGCTGGACCTCCTTGCAGTTGAAGCTTAGGGCGAGCAGGTTTCGAGGCCTCAAGGCCTCGAAACCCTGTCACCACATGCGCTCAACCCACGCGCACGAAGTGGAACGTGGAGTCCCGATGCGTGATCAGGGACTCCGCCACCGCCTTGGCTGGCATGTGTTCCACGAGATCGGCCCTGGTGAGCTCCAGAAGGCCAGCGAGGTGCGCCTTCAGGAGCTTCTCCTTGAAACCCGGGAGCTGGGCCCGGGTCTCCACCCGGCGCACCATCTCGTCGTGGAGGGCCGAGACGAAGACCTTGTAACGGCCGTGCACGATCCCCGACCACTTCTTGTCGCCGCTGGCGGCCGGCCCAGCCTGCTTCACCAACGAGCGCGCGCTCGTGGCCACCAAGGTCGCGAACTCCTTCAAGTCCTCGGGCACCTCGTCGCTTGCGTACGCCTCTGCCATCCGTTTCTCGTGGGCGGACAGGCGCGGATGGACCGCCACCGGCTTGTGGGCCTCGAGCGCACTTTTTCGCACCGCGCGCGCCGGCTCCTGGAGTTCGTGAGACGGCGACCGCTTCGTCGCTGCCCCGGCACCATGCGCGCGGAGCCGCTCCTCGAGCGCCTTGGCGCGCGCCTGTCGGTCCGCTTCATCCCGCCGTTTCCGCTCTTCCCGCGCGCGCTCCTGAGCGGCGACCTTCTCGGGCGGCGCCTGCCGCTTCGGGATCGGCTCTCCTACATCTTTCGGCAACTTCGTTTGTCGAGGTTTCGGACCATGGTCATCGATTTTTTGAGACACGTTCGCCTCCATCACGGCCTCTCGGCCGCGACCTTCCAGTGAGCTGGGAGCGACGCCGAACCGCCGGCGGCGCTCGCTGCGGCGGGGAAGGCCCCGCCCCCGTTCGTCAGCGCGCCGCCGCCGCTCCCTGCGCGGTGCGCCGCCGTCTGAGCGCCGTGCACAGGCCCGCCCACCGGACGCGCTCGGGCTCAGAGCGATGCTGCAGGATCTCGTTCGCCCTGCGCAGCGTGGGGGCGACCCGCGGGTCGCCGTGGTCTCGGAGGAGCACGAGCTGCTCGACCGCGAGCTCGTATAGCCTCTCGACCACCAGGACCTCGACGAGCGCGACGACGCCTCGCGGCGGCGGCTCGACGCCAGCGCCGACCGGCGCGTGCTCCGGGCACCGCCAGCGGAGCCGGCCGTGAGTCCAGTCGTGCGCCCAGCCCGCGACGTAGGCGTTCGGGAACCCGCGCCAGGTCTTCACCAAGTCGCACTCCACGCACACGATGAGCCGTTGCCGCTCCGCCTTCTGCCGGAAGATGTCCGCGTAAGCGCGCCGCCCTGACTTCAGGGCATCCACCGCCGCCTTCCGGGTGGCCCTCATGTGCCCCCCTCGTCGTGGAGCGAACAAGGGCTGTCACCGGCCTCCCACTGGCACTGGCACCTCGACGACCGCGAGCCCTCGCGGCGCGCCTCCCGCTCTCGCTTCCAGCGCGTCAACTGCTCGCCGAGCTCGTCGGCGTCTCGCGCAGAGATCACGAAGCCCGCTCCCCGCCGGTCCCCCAGGAAGACGGAGCCCCCGATCCCACGGACCTCTTCTGAGAGTTCGTTCGTAACGGCGAGCACGGGCCCGTGGTCCCGCACGTCGGCGAAGTAGACCTTCATCGGTCACCCCCCTGGCGTGAAGGGGCCGGAGCGAGGAGATCTGGAACCTCCGGGGGTTCAGCCGCACCGCCGAGCGCCGCGCGCTGCTCGGCAATTTGCCCATCGACGACATGGTCCCTCCACGCCTCCCGGAGCTCCGCGAGCAAGACGGGCGGCGGCAACACGGCGTGGATGATGCGCACCGCCTCTCGCTGCGCTTCCCGCGCCCGCTCAGGCTCGTGGCCCTCCATGATCCCGTACAGCCTCGTCAGCGCCTCGACCGACCTCTGGACAGCCGCCTTTCCTCTCATCACGGCTGCTTGGTGGTCCCACACCGCGTCGTGTGGCGGCGCGCCGACGGACAGAACCCACCGCCACGACGCCGACACCGCGTGGGCGATGGCGTCGAGGCACGAAGCGTGAGGGAGGGCGTCCGCCCCTTCATCTCGCTCAATGACGATGGCTCTTCTCGCCGCCTCGTCTGCTTCACGTTCCCAGTCCTGGAGCAAGCGGCAGGCATCGCCTTCACGCCAGTCCTGCGCTCCACGAAGCGGACGCGTCTCGTGCCGCGTCAAGAAGCCCGTCGCCGCGTCCGCGACAGCAAGCACGGCACGCGACACGAGGAAGGGCGGGACGAAGCCTGGGGCGCGCCGTCGCAGGGCGCGTGCGGCGAGCAGCCCAGCCAGCACGATGAGCAGCACCGCATCACAGGTGGTGAGGAGGAATCCCGCCGCGCTCTTCGGGAGGACGCTCCCGCCCGTGCCGCTGTATTCGGTCCTGCTCGGTCGGAGCAGGGGCAATCCTTGTGGGATCTCGCTCGAGATCAGGCCCACCGCCTGACACTCGGCCTCCAGGAGCTGCACGTGATCCCGCAGGTCCCCTTGGGTCCGCGCGCTCACCACGGCACCCCGGCACTTTCCGCCGCGCGCCTCGACACCGCCTCGACCTCCGCGACGATGACCTCAACGGGCAGCTCGCGCACGAACGTCGACCGGAGAAGTCGTCGCCGCTCTGGGTTGGCGGCCAGGAGCCACGCGCCCTGAAGCGCCGCCCGGCCACGGGCCACCCCGATGCGCGTGATGCCGCCGTCGAGAGGTCCCCCTCGGTTCCACGCCTCAGCCGCGATCAAGGCGTCAGCGATCGCGGCGTGACGCACGCCCACGGTGCTCACCGGACTGCGTGCCCTCTCGTGATCCGCCCAGCGGAGGCCGGCGAATGGGTCACCGACCCGCCAACGCAGCGCGGCCTCTAGTGCGTCGTCAGGCTCTGCCAGGGTCGCCGCGGCGACCACCCGCAGGACAGCACGCCCGACCAGCCATGGAGTCACGAAGCCTCGCTCGCGGCTGTTCACGGCGCGCGCCGCCAGCAGCGCGACGACGCCGAAGAGTTCCTCGAGGGCGCACGAGCTGAGCGCCGCGTGGCCACTCATGCCGGGGAGGGTCGGAAGCCGATCCAAGACGGTGCCTGCCTCTCTGCTCGACTCCTGCAGGTCTCGCAGGATGCGCACCATCTCCGCCGCGGTGAGCCTGTCATGCTGGGGCCAGCCCACGACGGCGCCGAGCGTCGACCGCGCCTGGGCCCATGCGTGCCCAACGAGCGCTTGGTCGACGGCGGCGAGATCTTCCCGCAGCCTGTCCGCCGCCGCGAAGATCTCCGCGCGAGACGCTTCCGCCTCCGGAAGGCGTCGGAACCAGTCGTCGATCAAGTTCGTGAGGACGCGCCTCTCCTCGGGGGAAGCGTCGTGCCCTGGGTGGGGGTCCTCATGCGCCCTCGCGGCCGTGAGGACCGGGGTCCCGCCGCAGAAGCCACAGAGCCCCGAGTCGTCCCCCCGCGGGGCGTAGTCGCAGGTGCAGGTCACGCACCCCGCGCAGGGCTCGCCTCGGTGTTCGCGGGGGCGGGGCGCCTCGAGCTGCTCGACGCCTTCGAGCACAACCCGCTCCGGCGCGCCGCCATCCGTTGCCCGATCATCTCGTTTCGGTGTAATCATCTCCACGCTGGATCTCCTTTCAGTTCCGGCCACGCCCCCGGGTGTTTCCGCACCGCGGGGGCTCTTCGTTTCTCGACGCGATCTGCTCATGCGTCCCTCGCCCTGCGCGGCGCCGTCGGCGGCCCGCGCCCCCGAGCTGCTCCCAGGCACGGCGGCGAAACCTCTTGCGGCGTCCGTCGTTGCTGTCCGCTTCACCCCCGGGCCAGAGTTCGCCCTGCGCTGCCCCCTTGTCCGCGCCGCGGGCGCGCCGGCACCCAACGACGCGCGCCAACGAGAAGCCGCCCGTGATGCCCGACAGCAGGATCACAGGGGTCCCGTCGCCGAGCTGCCAGGGAGCGCTGCGCGCCACGGTGTGCATCACCTCGCCCCCGTCCCGCGCCACCAGCACCTCGCGACCCGTCGCGAAGCCCGGGCGCGACATCCGCGCGATGGCCACGAAGAGCGAGGCTGTGCGGCAAGATGCGCGGTGCGCGGCCTCGAGCGGCGCGCCGCAGCAGGGCCAGAACTTCACCCGCACCGCCGGGCAGCGGCGCCCCGTCGGAGCGCAGATGGAGCAGGGGTCGCTCATGACGCCCTCGCGTGGCGCCATTGGGTCTCTCGGTTGTTCACGATGCACCGCCCTGGTCGGTCAGCGACATCGCGCGTTGTTGCTCCTCGACTTGAGCTTCGATCTCCCTCGCGGGCTGTTCGAGAGCGATCTGGCGCTCGGTCACCTCACGCGCCGTGAGCGACTTGCGGCCGGCAGCCTCTCGGCGGACGTTCAACGCCGCGAGTGCATTCCACAGGGTCTCCTCGTCGTCGTCGCAAGAGGAGCCGTTCTGCAGCGACGCCAGATCCCAGACCACCTCGACCAGATCCGCCTTGCTCACCATCCCCGCGAGCACCGCGGCAACGCGGGGGACAGCGGGTTTCCTCTTGGTGCCGCTCATCGCTGCACCTTCCGGCCGTCGAGGAGTTCGACGCTGAGCCGCAGCCGCGCTCGCCCCCCCCGCACCCAAGGCACGAGCTGCGAAGCGAGGTCACCGAGTTCGGTCACCCCGCTCTCCGCTTCGCCGAGCACGCCATCTGCCCCCGTGAGGACCATCAGCACGCCACCGCCGGCGCCGCCGAGCTCACACGTGCCCAGGTCCAGCGCCGCCCTCGGGGCGGCTCGCCACTGGAGGATCAGCCTCTCCACCCTGGCGCGCTCCGTCGCCGTGAGGTCGGGGGCCGGGTGCGGATCCCCCGCCGCGTGCAGCACCGGCCGCCCTCCGCAGGAGACACACCGTCCCCCGCTGCCCACGTCCTCCGGCGCGATCGCACAGACGCAGGACACGCAATCGGGGCAACGCTCGTGCCCGGGCGGGCATTCGCCCAGCGGCAGCGCGCCGCCCTCCAGGAGCTCCTGCAGCTCGCTGATCGCCCTCCGAGCCCAGGCCGACGCCTCATCCCGGAGCAGCGGCGACGGGTGCGGCTCGGCCACACGACGACGGGCCGCCACCGCGGGCACACCACCGCATCGCCGACACAGGCCGCGGAGCATGGGAGGGTCGAAGGAGCAGACGCAGGTCACGCACCCGTCGCAGGGGCAACCCAGCGCCAGGGCCCTCCGATCGTCGCGGAGCTCCAACGCCGCATCACACCAGGCCAGCGCGTGATGCTGGCCGATCTCCACCAGCCTCGCGTGTCGGCGCTCGTCCCAAAACGGGTGCCGGACCATGGAGGCTGCCGCGTCCATGTACTTGTCGGCCGTCGCACGCGCGCTCGCCACACGCGCCTCGAGCGCCTTCACTCGGAGCGCGAGGGTCCGCCGGTTGGCGTCCGCGTCGCCGGGAGGCAACTGGAGCTGCTTCATCGGCTCACCTCGTTGACTTCCAGGTTGTCAAAGCGGGTGTACGACGCCGTGAACCGCAGCCAGACGCTGCCCGTCGGGCCGTTGCGCTGCTTCGCGAGGATCGCCTCTGCGCGCCCCTTCGACGTGCTGGTCTCCGGGTTGTAGTACTCATCCCGGTGGATGAAGATCACCGTGTCCGCGTCCTGCTCGAGGGCGCCGGATTCACGCAGGTCCGAGAGCTGGGGGCGCTTGTCGGCACGTGACTCAACGGCGCGGCTGAGCTGCGAGAGCGCGATGACGGGGACCCCGAGTTCATTCGCGAGCTGCTTCAGGCCCCGAGAGAGCTCGCTGACCTCCTGCTCCCGAGTCACCGCGCCGTCGCGGCCCTTCATGAGCTGGAGGTAGTCGACGACGACGAGGCCGACGCGCCGGCCGGTGACGCCCGGGGCTTCGGCGCGGTTGAACTCCGCCTGGAAGCGGCGCACCTTCGCGCGAAGCTCGAGCAGCCCGAGCGCTGGTGGTGCCTCGATCCGAATCGGCAGCCCAGCGAGGTACGTCGACGCGCCCGTGAGACGCCGCCAGTCCTCGGGGGTGAGCATCCCCTGCCGCACCTTCCCGAGGTCGACGCGCCCCTCCGAGCACGCCATGCGCTGGGCGAGCTGGTCCGCCGGCATCTCGAGCGAGCAGATGAGAACGGCCTGGTGCGGAAGGGCTCCTGGGCTGTCAGGCCCGCAAGAGGCCACGTTCACGGCGAGGTCGAGGACGAACGCGGTCTTGCCCATCCCGGGACGCCCAGCGACGATCGTGAACTCGCCGTCGTGCAGGCCCGCAGTCAGCGCGTCGATGCCGTGGAAGCCGGTTGAGGTGCCGGTGATGCGGTCGCGCCGTTCAGCCGCCGCTACGATTCGCGCCAACGCTGTGGTGAGGGCCTCGCCCATCGTGTGCGCGGACTTCTGCATCGACGTCCGCGCAAGCTCGTAGATCGACTGCTCCGCACCATCGATGAACGCCTCCGCGTCACCGACGTCTCCGTAGCCTTCCGCCGCGACACGCTGGCACGTCGCGATGAGCTGGCGCAGGCGCCACTTCTCCCGAACAATCGCCGCATGCGACTGCACGTTGGCGACGGCGGGCGTGGCGTCCGCGAGCACCGCGAGGTAGGCAGATCCGCCAATCTGGACCAGCCGCTCGCGGTCGCGCAGCCAGGACGCGACGGTGACGGTGTCGAGGGCTCGACCTGCGAGGGACAACTCCTGAGCCGCCTCGAACACCCACCCGTGTGCCCCGTGATAGAAGTGCTCCGGCTTCAGCACCTCCAGCACCTTGTCGAGAGCGCTGCGGTCGTTGAGGATCGCCGACAGAACCGCGGCCTCCGCGTCCAGGTCGTGCGGGGGCAAGCGCCCGGCGACCGCAACGGGCTTGAGGTGAGACGCCGTCCCCGCGCGTCGCCCGCGGGACTGCACTGCCACGGCGCCGTTCACGCCGCCCTCGCTGAGGCGGCGGACACCGACGCCAGTGCCCGGCGACCGTCGGCCGCGCTCCGCTCAGGGTCGTAATCACGCGGGGGCTCGGCGGAGGCGATGGGGGCCTGAACCAGCGTCGCCGGACGGCAGACCGTGATCGCAAGCTCACTGGTCACACGGTCGAGATCGCGCTCGAGTTCGTGGAGCGGGTGGCGCCGGTCCGACAGGTAGCCCCGCGCCCCCGGCTGGCCTATCCACCACCGGAACGCCGCGTCGCACACCCGCTCGAACGCCGCCCCGAACCTCTCGTCCTGAAGCTGCGCCCTCGCAGCGAGCAGCTCGAACCTCGCGAGGATCCGCGCGCGGGTCGAGTCCGAGATTCGCGACAGGTCAGCGACGACCTCGGCTGGGATCTTGTGCGCGCGCTCCCGCTGCGCCGCCCACGTCCGGGCGACGATGCCCCAGAGCTCAGCGGGCGAGAATGTGTCGCCCTCTGACGACCCTGCTCCGACGTGTACCGACGTGTCGGATGCACCCCCGAGAAACGCTCTTTCACGCGATAACACCGGGCCCTATGTGACCATATGTTATGCATGTCGAGGTGCGCCCGCCTCCCACCTCGTCCCAGCATGGTGCCAATCGGAGGCCCGCGCAGATTCACGAGCTGTTCTCCGTGCTTGGACCCGCATCCTGGAGCCATCCGAGGAGAGGCCCAGCCCATTTCGCGACGGATCCGCGACCACGCATGGGGGACCTGGCGACCACGCATGTGCGACCTGGCGACCACCCAAGGGCCACCTGGGGTGGTGGCCTACTTCGGCCACCCCGTCATCTGGGCCGCGTTGGGTCGGGCCCGTCGGGGAAGAGGGAGAGCTGGACGGGACGGCCGGTCTTGAGGGTCACGGGCTTGGCCGTGGGCGTCTCCGCGGCAGGCTCGGTGAGGAGCGCGGCGAGCAGCTCCTCCACGGTCCACACGTGGTCGGTGATGCCCGCTCGCATCGCGGGGCTGACCCGCAAGGTCTTCACCACGCGCGTCCTCGCGCCCGACGTCGCCGCGCTTCTCGAGGATCCTTCGCCCTGCGGGTGATCCGGCGGGCCCAGGAGCCTTTGCGCGCTCGCTCCCCTTCTCAGGTCGGCCTTCTCCAGCGTTGCGGCCATCCTCCCCCTGCCGGCCGAAGGTCGCGTCTCCGCTCTCGTCCTCCTCATTCTCTCCGCCGCCTGCGCGAGCGCCGCGAGCACCGGCCCTTTCGGCAGCTCCAACTCCACCCTGGTGTCCTCGCGGCGACGAGGTCGATCCGCGCGATGACGGGACACGCCGTGAGCCGCTCGGGCGCCTTCGCCATGAGCGCTGCGCCTTTCGCGACGGAAACCTCGTTGCATGTGCCCATCGGCCGCTCGGCCGGCGATACGCTCGACAGCGTTGGCGACGTGCACACGCATGGACGCCGCGCCCCATAAGCGCCGCCTATTGATCCATAAACAGAACGAAAGGGTGGAGAGGGCGGGCCACTGTTACAACACCTCTCGCCACGACGTGTGGTGCGCAGCGCGAACGCCTGGCAAGCGATCTCGCGGCGATCGCCCGCACCCACGCGATGCTCCATTCAGCATCGCGGGGGGGTGGTGATCTGCTGGTTCACGGGGTGATTCAACAGATCACTCTTCGTGTGATCTTGCAAATCGCGCTGACTACAGAGTTCGTCCAAATAAGCTGATTCGATACCGAGGAGAACACCACGATGAAGACCATGAAATTGCTTACGGGCATCCTCTTGTTCACGGGGTCCGCAACCATCAATGGCTGCTCGACGGCGGAACTCTCCGACAGCGCAGACGATGCGCTGGAACCGATCGGAGAGGCGAATCAATCCCTCCTGGGTCGTCCGCTGATCTATGGCCAGACCTACTCGATCAAGAACGGGCACGCCAGCTTCACGGGAGGCTATCTCGACGTCCGCGGGTCCGGCTGCAAGGAGAACAAGCTCTGCGTCTCGACGTCGGTCACTTCCACGAGAGACAACGGGAGCGGCACCTGGAAGATCCTGTCCGCGACCGGCAAGCAGGACGGCACCCAGGTGATGAACGGCGATCTGGTCCATTTGTTCAACATGTACGCCGGCAACGGTGGGTACCTCGACGTCCGTGGGTCCGGCTGCAATGGGAACAAGCTCTGCGTCTCGACGTCCGAGTCGAGCGGGCGAGACAGCAACAGCGGCACGTGGAGGATCTCGGTCGACGCCGGCGTCGGCACCGGCCCGGTGACGGAGAGTCAGGACGTCCACTTCCTGAATGCGTACAACAATTTCGACGGAGGCTACCTCGATACGAAGGATTACGGTTGTATGGGCAACTGGGAGTGTGTGTCCACCACCGCGAACTATGAGAGAGACAGCCTCAGCACACATTGGAGGGTTGAGGTGCCGGGAGACTACTCGACGAGGGATATCGCCGCCAGGTTCGCGCCGCAGCTCCGTTTCGACGGAGGCGCGTCGAGCTTCCCGATGTCGGCCAAGACCTACTACGATGAAGTCGTCGCCCATGGGAACGTGTCTGGCGACAACATGGAGAATACGAGCCTCGACCTGACGGCGCCCACGTACTACAGCGTGCAGACCAGCAGCACCGGCAACGTCCGCCAGACTCGAATCCTGTACTGGTGGTTCTACGGGCTCCAGCACTCCTGCTCAGGCGACGTGGCCGGCGGGGACTCGACGAATGGTGATTGGAACGGTTACCACAACGGGGACTGGGAGCGGGTGATGGTGACCCTTGGCGAGGACATGAGCACCATCGCGGCGGTCACGTACTGGCAGCACAGCGGGCGTTACACCAGGCTCGCCGCGCAGTCTGGGTTCGAGCTCATGAACGCCTCACACCCTGTCGTGTACGTCGGAAAAGTGAGCCACGGCAGCTATCACGACCAAGGCGGCAACGGCACCTGCCCCTACTACAAGGACTATCGCAACAACACCAACGCGAGCCTGCGCCTCGGCCCCCCCTACAACAATCTGGTCGACCTCAATCCCACGGAGCAAGGCAGCTACAGCGAGAGTTGGATGATCCGCGATGGTAATCCCAATGAGGAGTTCAGCTGGGGATATCGCGGGGTGAGCACCCACCCTGTGCGCCAAAGCCAGAATGCCTTCGACGTGACCGCGTGCGAGGGGTTGGATGGAGAGTGGGGCACACGGGGGTGCATGGATGGGAAGTCAGACTGCAGGTTCGGCGATGAGCCAGGGGCGCCGGGGCTGTGTTTCACGCCTTGCACGACAGGCTACCAACAGTACAGCTACGAGGATGAGATGGGCGTCACGTCGTATATGTGCCTCACCGGGAACCCAACACTTCATCCGCTCGCCTATCCTCGGAGGTATGCCAGTTACTATCAGATCCCGAGGACCGACGTCGGTCTCCTGAAGCAAGGCCACGAAGGCGCCGTCCCGTAGCGGCGCCCTCCCTCGGATCCACACCTCGGCGCCCGGCCGATCCGCCTCTTTGATCGATGGGCCCGAGGCCAGATTCAGGCAAAACCGGCCACCACCCCACCTGGCGACCACGCATGTGCGACCTGGCGACCACGCATGTGCGACCTGGCGACCACGCAAGGGCCACCTGGCGACCACGCATGGGGGACCTGGCGACCACGCATGGGGGACCTGGCGACCACGCATGGGCCACCTGGCGACCACGCAAGGGCCACCTGGCGACCACGCAAGGGCCACCTGGCGGCTAGCCCAGGAGGTCCGAACCTGGCGCGAACTGGTCCATGAGCAGTTCAAAGACCACCCACGTCACTCCGTAGGAGATCTGTACGAAGCCGCTGCTACTTCTTCTGACGTATCGTTCCCGGCTGCTGCTTTCGCGGACCTGCACTACCCCGAGGCTTGCTGGACGCCGACCCAGTCGGGGTTTTTACTGGAACTGCCTTCCTGGGAAGACGGATGCGGTACCTGGTGGTCGTCGTGGGGGCCACCATTCGATCCAGGAGATTTTGCACCTCCTCCGGAGCTTCACAGGGTCTCCGACCGAGTTTCTCGCAGCGTCCACGATGAGATCGATCAGGCTGCCTCGCACCGCGCGGCGTGCCTCCTTGGGGAGCCCGCTCCGGACCTTGTCGAGGATGAACGCCGCGCGCTTCTTGCCACGGTGCCACGTCTCAGGGGCCTTGCGGATCTCTTCGAGCGTCCGTTTCCGAGCCTCCGGCTCTGGAAGCGTCACCTTTCGCCTGGTCGTTTCCGTGAGGAGCTGACCGTCCTTGGTCCGGCGATGGAACGGGTAGCGACCCTCGTACGCTTCTTCCTCCAGCCCGCGGTCGGCATCGGCCTCCTCGATGGCCTTCGTGACCACCTCCTGCAAGGCGTCGGCTTTGACGACGTGCTCCGGGACATGCTCCCGCAGCCAGGCTGTGAGGCATTCGGCGTCGAGGAACAGCGACTCGATGCAGTTGCGCGACCAGACCGCCTCGATCGCCTCGAAATGCGGCGCGTCGCTGCTCGACGTGAGCTTCGGCGCGCGCTCGTAAACTCCTCGCCCACGTCACCCTGGAGGCGCGGGTGCAGGTGGGCCTCCGGCTCGTCGAGCAGGAAGACGACCGGCCGACGGGTGCCTTGCGCACGCTCCTTCCGGATCCGCTCCAGCGCGGCATACAGCGCGACGAGGCTCACCAGGCCCGCGCCCGCGGAGGACAGCTCCAGCTCGCCGTTGGAGTCGCGGTACGTCACCACCAGATCGGCACGTGCCTCTGCGTCGATCTGTGCAGTACGCTGGACGATCCGCGTCTGGAGTGTTCGTCCCAGGAACTCGTTCATGGCGAGGTGCACCCCCTCGCCCACGGCTGCGTCCCTGAAGATCTGGCGCCAGTCGGCGAGAGGAATGAGGCGCGACGGGTCGTGGACGACCTCCTTCGTGCACACCTCGATGACATCGTCTTCCTTGCGCACCCGCGGCTTGATGCTCTCGTCCGCGAGCGCGAGCCTGAAAGCTTCGCTGACCACCCGGACCGTGTGCAGGACCGAGGTCTTCCCGGCGCTGTTCTTGCCGATGATCCCGGTCACCGCGCCGCAGGGCACGTCGAGCGCGCTGAGCCCGCGAAAGTTCGAAATTTCGATCCGACGGAGCATGCCGGCGCCACGCTACCACGCTGCTGTTTGCTTGCGCAGGCTCCGCCCTTGCGCTGGCATGCCCCCTCATGCTCCCCGCTCCCGATCCTGCCGCCGCGCCTCTCCTCGCCGACCTCCTCCCGCGCCTCAAGCTCGGCCTCACCCAGGCCCGCGCTTACCGGGGGCACCTCCTCGGGCACTTCGGCCCGCCGGATGCGCTCACGCCCGAGGAGAGCTGGCACGTCGACCTCACGGAGCCTTCCTTTCACATCTACGACAACCACAAACCGCGCACCGACTTCGACGTGCAGCTCGTCGGTACCTGGTCGGGCAGGGATGGCTCCTTCGTCTGGGGGCATCACAACCCGAGCATCGCCAGCGTGGGCACCGAGCGCCTCGCCGCCTGGCTCGACCAGCAGCCCGACCTCGCGCCCCTCGCGCGCATCCCGCGCTTCCACCTCTCCAGGGAGGACGCCGACGATCTCACCTGCTGGATCACCATGCTCTTCGGCTGGATCGGGCCCTACCCTGGCGCGACCGGAGATGTCGTCGCCATGCTCGCGGTGAAGCCCCTCCCCCCACGGGGCAGCGCGCACCCGCTGCTCTGGTGCACCTTCTGCGGCAAGACCCAGCGGCAGGTGCAGAAGCTCATGGCCGGGAAGCTGTGCAACCTCTGCGATGGGGACGACTGCCTCGGGCTCTTCGCCGAGGTGCGCGAGACCATCGAGACGCCGAAGTCCGAGCGCACGGTGATCCCCCCCGGACTCGGCTGCTGTCTCTGTTACGGCGAGAGCCGGCCAGTCATCCAGCACAGGTACACGGGGGTCTGCGTCGACTGCATCGACCTCGTGAACGAGATCCTCACGGGGTGATTGCGCTGAGCGCGCGCGCCCTCGCGGAGCGTCCCCGCCTCAGTCCGCGTCGTGCCCGTCCACGAACGCCACCAGGCGCTCGATGTAGAGGGGCTCCACGATCGACGTGAGGTGCGTGCGCTTCGGGAGGATCACGTTCTCGAAGTCCGCAAGCTCGCGCTCCATCCGCGCGGTCTTCGAGTACGGGAAGTCGAACTCCCCGTTCACCGCCTGCACCGGGAAGTCGATGGCCGTCAGATCGATCGGCTGCGGCCACCAGCTCTCCCACGCGGCGGCGATCGCCCCCTGCACCTCGGTGTCCGGCTGCGGCATGTCCTCCTGGGCCTCGGCGAAGGCCGCCAGGATCTCCCCCTCCTCGGGATCGGTGCCCACCGGGTCGCGCGCCTCCGCCTCGGCCTTGAGCGCTTCGTCGGTCTCCTCCACCCCGCCGCCCCCGAGGTGCGCCGTGATGAACCGCCCCGGCACCCGGGCCATCAAGACCCGCGTCATGGCGCTCCCCATCGAGTAGCCGCCGAGGTGCGCCCTGTCGAGGTGCAGGTGATCGAGCAGCTCGACGACATCCGTGACCATCCGCTCCCCGTACGCCTCCGGCACGCGGGGCTTGTCGCTCTCCCCGTGCCCCCGCTGATCGAGCAGGATGACCTGGTGGCGCGCGCCGAGCGCCTCCGCCGCAGGGGTCGGCGTACCGGGTTTTTCCGGCTCCGAGGCGCAGCCAGCGAGCGTGACGAGGGCCATTGCAGAGGCGACGACGAATGCTTTCACCATGCACATCTCCAGTCGTTTTCCAGGCGCCATTTTCCAGGCGCCATGGGGCAATGAGGCCGATCGAGCCGACACGCAGTGGCGAACCCTCACGCAATGACGGACCGAGGGCCTCGGGGTGCTCTCCCCGGCGCCGCTCTCTTCAAGCCTTGTGCCTGACCGAGCGTGCAACTTTTCTGACCGATCGTACAGAAAGAGGAGCCACAAACCTGGCCGATCGGTCAAAACAGGGACGCGCGCGGCCACCGCCGGTGTGAACGCGCGGCCACCATCCCCTCCCAACGCGCGAACACAGTGGGCTGGCGCGCGCGGCGGGGGGCGGCGGTGCGCCGCTCCCCGGGCTCAGCCTTCTGGTGCTGCAGGGGCCGTCGGGGCGGGCTTCTTTCCGAACCTCTCCACGAGGAGCCGCTCGACCATGTCGCTGAACACATCCCTGTCGAGCCGCCCCTCGTCCCCGAAGAAGTGCGCCCCCACCCGACCGTCGAGCGCGTGGGTCGCGAGCAGCTCGAACGCGCTCTCCTCCGTGAGCGTCGCCTCCGAGGCGAGCACCCGCTTGTCCGGGCGGAGATCCTCCTGGTCGAAGCGCCCTTCCCACCGGTCGCCGAGCACCACCGAGAAGTACTGGAATGCGGCATTCCCGAGGCGCGCCGCGTGCGACACCGCCACCACCGCCAGCATCTGGTCGTGCTCCTCCGGCGTCATCTCGGACCTCCAGCGCTCCATCGTGGCGTGCATGGTGTCGAGCTGATCCCGCGCCGCCCCCTCCAGGTTCTGCAGCACGACCGGCATCTGCTCCCGGACGTACGCGATCAGCGCCCCGCGCGTGAGCCCCGCCTCCGCGTCGGCGAGCGCCCGGTCGAGCATCGCCAGCGCGCCCTCGAAGAGCCGGAGCTGCCCCGGGAGCTCCGCGGCCGTGAAGGTGCGGTGCGCGGCGTCGGCGTGCCCCGCCACGATCCGCGTCCGCAGCGCTTCGATCCGCGCCCGCGCCTCCTCGTCGAGCGGCGCGCGCACCCCGGAGAGCGCCAGGTACACGGCGAGCGGCAGGTGGCTCATCGCCTTGAAATCGTGGTATCGCCGCGTGCGCGCCGGCCCCTCGAAGCGCTTGCCCCGGAGGCGCAGGACGAGGCTGTCGTCGATGTTCGCCACGAGGGGCCCCATGCGTTCCAGCGTCTCCGCCCGCCGCGCCGCGTACGCCTCGTGGAACGCCTCGTCGATGGCGCCGAGCGGATCGGTCGGATCGAGCCCGACCTGGATCAAGGCGCCTTCTCCGTGTCCACCACCGCGTCCGCCTCGATCTCGATGAGCATCGCCGGATCGATGAGCCCCTTCACTTCCAGCATCGACGCCGCCGGCGGGTGCCCGGCGAAGAAGTCGCGGTGCGCCCTGCCGAACTCCTCCCACCGTGAGATGTCGGTGACGAACATGCGGGTGCGCACGATGGCGCGCCGATCGGTGCCGAGCTTCCGCAGGGCCTGCTCGATGATCTCCAGGCACCGGCGCGCCTGCGCCTCACCATCGCCGGGCGCATACACCCCACCGCCCTCGGCCACGGCAGTGGTGCCCGAGATGTAGATGTGATGGCCAGCCCGGACAGCCCGGCAGTAGCTGATCCTCTCCTCCCACGTCGCCCCCGAGAACACCCGCTCGAATGCCATGGGGCGACCGTAGCATCGGCGCCCGGCCGCTGGCGCGCTCGGTGCACGGCCGGTGCATGACCGGCACCCGGCAGGCGCGCGGCTGGCGCGTGGCGCGGGGAGGACTTACGATCACGGTTCGCATGCGAGCCCGCCCGCCCCGCTCTGCCCGCACCGCGGAGATCGCGGCCGTGCTCGTCGCGGCGGCGCTGCACCTCGGGGTGATGGGCGTGGGGCTGCTGATCGAGGGCCAGCGCCCGCTCCTCGCGCGCTCCAGCCACGAAGGAGATGCCGACACCTGGCTGGATCTCGAGCCGCTGCCCGCGGACGCTCCGCCGGCCGGCACGCCCGAGCCCTCACCGGCGCCTGCCGCCCTCGCACCACCCTCGCCTGCAGCTCTCGGGGGGTCGGCACCCGCCGCGGAGCCAGCCACACCTGCCGCCGCGACGCCCGAGCCAGCCGCACCTGCCGCCGTGACGCCCGAGCCAGCCGCGACGCCTGCCCCGGAGCCTCCTCCAGCCGCAGAGCCGCCCCCGGCCGCAGAGCCTCCGCCGCCCTCTCCTGCGCCTGCCGCGCCCGAGCCGGTTGCGCCTGCGGCCCCCGAGCCTGTCGCCGCAGCCCCTGCGCCGCCTGCACCACCTGCACCACCTGCGCCGCCTGCATCCCCCGAGCCCGGAGCTGCCTCCGAACCTCCTTCCTCTCCGGCAACGGCCCCTCCGGATGCGCCGGCGGCGCCTGCGCCGGGGAGTCCCGACGAGTATGGCAGCGCGCCGCTTCCCGACGTCGCCGTCGCTCCGGGACTCGGCGGTACGCCCATCTGGTCGGTGCCAGGGGTCATCGCTCCGAGGGCCGCGTCGACGGCGGCGCCGACCACCGCGCCCGCCGCGCGTCCGGTGGACACCGCGGTCGCGGGCAAGGTCCTCAACGCCACCCTGCAGACCCGCGACAAGGAGCTGGGCTTGCAGATGCCGGCCGCGGGGGTGGTGGCCAGCTCCCTCGCGGATGTGGTGCGCAACTCCACGGCGCCGCTCGACGCGCGCGCCAAGTTCGAGGTCAAGCTGTCGGGGGATGGTCGCGTCCAGGGGGTGAAGGTCCTCAGCGCCACCTCGGGCGATGCGGCGCACTGGGATGACGTGGCCAGGAAGACCGCCGCGGGCCTTGCTTCGCGCACCCTCCAGGTCGGGGAGGCGGGGCGCGAGGGGGTCACCGTGGTCGTCAAGATCGAGTCCAAGGTGGTCTACCCCGCGGGCACCAAGGAGAAGGTCGACATCGAGCCGGTCTGCGCCGAGGACGTGCTGCTCGAAGCGATCCAGAACATGGAGCAGCTCGGCTCCAGCTCGAACAAGACGCCTCCCCGCATCCAGCTTCCCGACGGCAGCTTCTGCATCCCCATCGGCATCCGCGGCCGCGGCGACGTCGCCAACATCGGGGCCGTGCAGCAGCGGGTGGTCAGCTCGAGCTTCGACGTGGTGCTGCCCGGCGCGATGAAGCTCCAGGCCGAGGAGGTGCTGCCCGTCGACACCCGGGCCCCCTGGCTGAAGAACCTCCCCTCACGGGGCCCTCGCCTGCCACCCCCGAAGAAGTGGCAGAAGAAGCCGAAGAAGAAGAAGAAGACCTGAGGGCGGGGAGGGGCGAGGGAGCGCGCGTCCCGTCGTGGCGGCTCTTGCACGCGGCCGGGGACAGTGTCCGCTTCCCGAGGCGACGGGCGTCAGGCCCGAAGCGGCAAAGCGCTCTGGAAAGCTCGGGTGGATCGCGGGGAGTGGGGCTCCGCCGGGATTCACTCCCGGCGGGGCGAGGGGACGCGAGTCCCCTCGTGGAGACTAGAAGATGCGGTTCAAGCCGTTCAAGGCGGCGACGCGGTAGGCCTCGGCCATGGTCGGGTAGTTGAACGTGGTGTTCACGAAGTAGTTGAGGGTGTTGGCCTCGCCCTTCTGGCTCATGATGGCCTGGCCGATGTGGATGATCTCGGCGGCGCCGTCGCCGAAGCAGTGGATGCCGAGCAGCTCCAGCGTCTCGCGGTGGAAGAGGATCTTCAGCATGCCCACGGTGCGGCCGGTGATCTGGGCGCGGGCGAGAGATTTGAACTGGGCCTGGCCCACCTCGTAGGGGACACCGGCGGCGGTCAGCTCGCGCTCGGTGCGGCCGAGGGAGGAGATCTCGGGGGAGGTGTAGATGCCGGTGGGGATGTCCTCCACCAGCTTGTGCTCCAGGCGGCCCTCCACGATGAAGGTTCCGGCGAAGCGGCCCTGGTCGTAGGCGGCGCTGGCGAGGGAGGGAGGGCCCACCACGTCGCCGACGGCGAGGATGTGGGGCACGGAGGTCTGGTAGGCCTCGTTCACCTGGAGGTTGCCGCGGCTGTCGATGGTGATGCCGAGCTTCTCCAGGCCCATGTCCAGCGTGTTGCCGGAGCGGCCGTTGGCCCAGAGGAGCACGTCGGTCTTCAGGCGCTTGCCGCTCTTCAGCTCCATGACCACGCCGTCGGGCAGGGTCTCGACGTGCGCCATCTCCTCGTTGTGGCGGATGAGGCAGCCGAGATCGCGCAGGTGGTAGGAGAGGGCGTCGATGATCTCGTCGTCGAGGAAGGAGAGGAGCTTGTCCCGGGTGTTGACGAGGTTCACCTTGACCCCGAGCATCCGGAACATGCTCGCGTACTCGCAGCCGATGACGCCGGCGCCGTAGATGGTCATCGACTGGGGCATCTCCACCATGCCGAGGATGGTGTCGGAGTCGAAGATGGCCGGGTGGGAGAAGTCGATTTCCGGCGGGTGGTACGGGCGGGAGCCGGTGGCGATGACGAAGTGCTTGGCGGTGAGGACGTCGACCGCGCCCTTCGGCTGGATCACCTCGATGGTGGTGGGGTCGACGAAGCGCGCCCGGCCCTCGACGACCTCCACCCGGTTGCGCTCGTAGAAGACCTCGCGCATCCCGGACTGCTTCTTCATCACCGAGCCCGCGGTCTGCGCGAGCTCCTTGAAGGTGGGGCCAGCGGCGGTCGCGGCGCGGTAGCCAGGGAAGTGGCGCATGTCCACGAGGCGCTGGATGGCGTGGCGCAGCGTCTTCGAGGGGATGGTGGCGGTGTGGGTGCACGCGCCGCCGACCGAGGTGCGGTCCTCGATCACGCACACGCGCAAGTCGGCCTTGGAGCACTTCATGGCGGCACCTTCGCCCCCAGGGCCGGTGCCGATGACGACGACGTCGAAGGGACGGATGCTCATCAGGATCGGCATCCTAGTCGCTCGACCCCCGTTCCCCAAAGTACTCCCCGCGTACTCCCCGCGTACTCCCCGCGTCATCCCCGCGCCGCCCCATGCGCGAGGCGGGCCGTGCCGGCGGATCTCCAGGGCAGATCTACAGGAACGAGCTGCCCACGGGGAACACGAGGCCCGCGCTGAGGGTGAAGCCGAGGCTCGACGCCTCCCACTGCCGGACGTGGTTGATCCACACCTCCGGCTTGCCGATCACCAGGTTCGCCTCGAGCGACGTGCGCAGCGCGAGGCGCGAGAGGAACACCAGGTCGAAGCCCGCGCGCGCGCCGATCGCGACGAGCCACGGGCGCACCGTCTCCACCGGCACGTCGCCGTCCGTCGCTGCGTGCAGCTCTCCGATGCCCAGCGATCCGCAGGCGAACCACCGCCCGCCGTAGCCGCACGCCGAGGGGACGGCCATCACCAGCTCGGCCCTGCTGCGGAGGCCGTTCACCACCCACGCATTGTCGAGCGTGAACAGCGCCCGCGCCTCGATCGCGACGGACAGCGTCGGCCAGCGGTAGCTCGCATACGGCGCCATGCCCAGCGCCGGCGCGGGCAGCAAGCCGAGGGCGAAGAGCGACGAGGTGCTCAGCTCCGCGCGAGGGAAGCGCGCCTCGGTGGCCTCTTCCGGGACCGGAGGCCACACGCGCGGCACCTTGCGAGGGCGTGCCCCGCGCTCCAGCGGCGGCGCGGGCGTGATGCTCGTACTTGCAGGGGTGCTCTTCGCAGGCGTGTTCGTCGAAGGAGGGCTGCCTTCGGCCGCGCTGCGCTCGGAGGTCGCTCCTGTCGATGCATGGAGGACCGTCGCGAGCGCCGCTGGTGCAATCAGCAGCTTCACGGGCGCACCTTAGGTCGCCACCGGGGCTGCCTGGAAGGTGCTTGGTTACGCACCGCAGCGCATTTGACACCATTGTGCTGTTCGTATTTTCTTTGCCACAATTTTCATTGGCGTACCCGTGGCGAACTCCAGACGAAGGGTCGCGCGCGATACGCGAAGACCTCTCCGTGCGACATCGCAAACCGTGGCAAGTCCGCGGACAGCACCGCCAGTTGGCCCCTCCCGTTGGCCAAACCACCGCTCTCCGAGGGGGGCCGCGATGGGGAAACGAGGCATGCACCTGGACCATGGGTCGTCAGGGAGTCATGCGAATTCTGGATGGTCCGGGGTGGGTCATGCGGCGCGATGCGGCGTGATCTGCGGAGGAACGCGACGGCGGCCGCGGGAGCCGGGGAGCCCCGGTAGAAACCCCATCCGCTGGCCGGAATTAAGCTGGGTATGAGGCGTGCTCGCCGCAAGCTCAGCCAGAATGGGCCCCTGGACAAGGACCGGGCCTTCCAGGTTCTGTTTCGCAAGAAGACCTTCGCGTCGGTGTGGCACTGGCTGGAGCGGCTCGGGGTGCCCATCCGGGACCGCAGGGACGTTTCTCAGGAAGTGCTGATGGCCGCGCACCAGAGCTTTCACACCTACGACCCGATGCGGTCGCGGCCCGAGCGCTGGCTGAACAAGATCACGGTGCACGTCGCCGCGCACTACCGGGACCGCGCCCAGCACCGGCGCGAGGAGCTGACACCCGACGACGCCTTCGAGGTGATCGACGAGCAGCCCGGACCCGACGAGCAGATCATGCTGGAGCAAGATCGCCTGGAGGTGATCGACGTGCTCCAGACGCTGGAGGTCGATCTGCGCTCGGTGCTGATCGCACACGACATCGACGGCATCCCGATGATGGAGATCGCCGACCAGCACGGGATCCCTCTGTCCACGGCCTACAAGTGGCGGGCACGCGCAGTGACGGCCTTCAAGGCCGCCGTGGAGCAGCGACGCCGCGAGGAGAACGAGCGCATCGGCAGCGGGGTGGTCATGGTGCCTTTCTTCGGTCTGGGGGCGTTCTTCACGAAGCTGCGGGCCACGCTGGGAGGTCTGCGCGCACTGCCAGGCAAGGTGGCCGCAGCGCCGCTCGGTCTGGTGGCGAAGGTCGCGCCAGGGTCGTTCGTGGCACTCGGGGTGGCCATGGCGCTGCTGTCGTCAGCGCCAGAGGAACCTGCGCCGCCCCCCCTGTCCCTGCGCGACGAGAGGGTGGCTCACGACGACATGCCAGCTCCAGAGCCTGCGCCGTCTCCTGTTCCGCCATCGACGAGCCCCCCCGTGGTCGCTCCCCCCTCCGGAGGGGCGCTCCTGCCGTCCACGCCCGCGAGCAACGCGAGCAACGCGATCGCGTTCACACCCTCGCGCGCGCTCACCTCCTCGCGTGCTCTCCAGGGCTGGGCCAGCGCGAGGGCACAGGCACGCGCAAGCTCGGCACCTCTCTCCGCAGCGCCCGAAGCAGCAGCGCCCGAAGCAGCGCCCGAGGTCGGTGCAGCCGTCCAGCCCACCATGGGGTCCAGCGCCTCTCCAGCCCGCGAGGCCAACGGGGCAGACGCCAGCCAGACCGCGCGCGACCACGACTACGAGAGAGCAGCACGTCGCGTCAGGCTGCTGGACTCGGCCCGCAGCGCGATCAAGAGCGGCAACGCCGAGGAGACCCTCGGGGTGCTCGCTCGGTACGAGAGCGAGTTCGGCACAGACAGCTTCGCCCCCGACTGCATGCGTCTGCGGGGAGAGGCGCTGCTGCTCCTCGGTCAGCAGCAGGGGCAGGGGCGCCGCGAGGCCCAGCACCCGGTGGGGGTCTCTCCGATCGAGAGAACGCGGCCTCAGAGCAGGGAGCTGCTAGGCAGCAAGCCCTGAGCCCAGCAGCGGCGATCCCGGTGGGCTGGCGTCACACCCCACCGGGCTCGGCCCCCGTCTGGATCCCAGAGCGATGGTCCCGGGAGCTGTGTTAACGTGCCAGGATGCGTCCCCCGGTAGTCTTGGTGTGGGCTGGGATGGCAGCCGCGATCGTGTGCGCTTCCAGGCCAGCAGCGGCGTATCTCGCGTATGCACAGGCCATCCCGAACGGGATGGACCAGAACGGGCGCTGCGACTACTGCCACGTGGTCGGGACACCCGGCGGGACCGTCGGAGGCGATCAGAGCGACTTCGGGAAAAATTTCGTGGGCTCCGGCAACGATACGAGCAAGGCCTTCTCCAAGTGGCGGGCCGCCTCGCAGCTCAACGACGACAACGACAAGCAGACCAACGGGGAAGAACTCGGCGACCCGTGCGGGAGATGGACGATGGGCGGTACCCCCGAGCGCACCACGGACATCACCGACCCGAGCAACGCGCAGGAGTTCACCGATCTTGTCTCGACAGAGGAGTGTGTGATGGGAGATAGCCTCGGCGCCGGCCCAGCCACGCCACACCCCGAGTTCGAACAGGGCTTCTGCTCCCTCAGTACGGGCGGTCCCGGCACCCCCGGCACCGGCAACACCCCGTGGCTTCTCCTCGGCGCCGCCTCCGCCCTCGCCACCCTCATCGTCCGTCGCCGGTACTGCGTACCCTAGTGCAGGGACCTCCGGTCCCTACGCTCCCGATGGTCGCTACCCCGCAGAGAAGAGGAATGGGGGGGCTGCGAGCAGGAGCGTCAGCCCGACGTTCCTGATGGTCGCTACCACGCAGAGAAGAGGAATGGGGGGGCTGCGAGCAGGAGCGTCAGCCCGACGTTCCTGATGGTCGCTACCCCGCAGAGAAGAGGAATGGGGGGGCTGTGAGCGGGAGCGTCAGCCCTTGGGAGGGGTAGGGGCGGGGCGGGGCTTGCGGGCGTCGTAGCGGACGAAGACCACGTGGCCATGGCCGTCGCTGGGGCTGGTGTTGAGCGCGAGCTGCTCACCCGCGACGAGCTTGCGGAAGCCCGCAGCAGGGATGAGCACCGCGTGGGAGTGGGAGGCAATGCCCTGGATGTCGTAGGTGCGATCCTCGGGGCTGGCGAGGTGCGCTTCGGGGATGACGAACTCGTGCTCGTCCTTGCCGCCGATCTCGATGGTGCAGGCGTTGATGCTCTCCGGCGGCTCGACGGTCGGGGCACAGCGGACCAGGAGGCGGTGGATGTGGCCACCGACGCGGGTGCTGGTGGTGCGGAGGATCTCGCCCTTGCCGAGCCGCTTGAAGTCGTCGGCGCTGAGGGTGACGGCGTGAGGGTGCCCCGAGGTGCCGGCGATGTCGTACGTCTTGCCAACGCAGGCCTGGACGTCGGCAGGGCTGACCACGAAGACGTGGCCATGGTTGTTGCCGACGCGGGCGACGACGCGCTCCACGGTATCCTTGGGGGGCTCGCAAACATCCTGGGCGAGGGCGATGCGCGGGAGCAGGGGGACGGCAGCGAGGGAAGCCCCGAGGTGCAAGAGGGTGCGGCGGTGCATGACGCGCCGATGCTAGCGGAGTTGGGTGGGGTGAGGACGAGGTAGCAAACCCGGAGACGGGGCGCCGATGCTAGCGTGGCGCCTTCCCATGGGGCTCCCCCAGGATCCCACCCTCGACGACCCGCTCCAGGACCCGACGCTTGTCGATCCTTCAGGCGGTGGGGCCGCCGCTGCCGCGTCAGGTAACGCGCTGCGTGAGCACGCGGCAGGAGACGTGCTCGACAGGCGTTACCGGCTCTGTGCGCGGCTCGGTCGGGGGGGCTTCGGGGACGTGTGGCGCGCAGAGGAGCTGCTGCCGGACGGGGCGCCCTTCCGCGAGGTGGCGCTGAAGCTGCTCGTCGCAGAGCTGACCGATGCGGCGCACTGGATGAAGGAGGCAAAGCTGCTCGCCTCGTTCAGGCATCCGTCGCTGGTGACGGTCTACGCGGCAGGGATCCTCCAGGACCAGACGGTCAGCGCCGCAGGGAGCACCACGGCGAGCACGGCGGGGAGCGGGGCCGGGAGCGCCGCGAGAGGGGAGGGAGGGGGGAGAGGTGGGGCCGTGGGCGTCGCGGGAGGCTCGCCGTCGCAAGCGCCGCCCGCGCCGGGGAAGCCGCTGCCGTTCGTGGCGATGGAGCTGCTCGAAGGCTGCACGCTGGCCGAGGAGCTGAGGCAGCGCCGGAGCATTCCGTGGCGGCGGGTCCTGGGGTGGGCGCGGGAGGTGGCGGCGGCGCTGGACGTCATCCACGCGCGGGGGGTGGTGCACCTGGATCTGAAGCCGGCGAACCTGTTCCTGGGGCGGGACGGGATGGTGAAGGTGCTCGACTTCGGGATCTCGCGGCAGGCAGGGGCGCCCCCGGTGCGGCCGCTGGCGCGTCCCGCGTCGGCCGAGGCTTCCCCGCCCGATCCCGAGGACAGCATGCCCACGGCCGCGCTGGCGCCGGGGCGCACGGCGTTCGCGGCGACGCACCCTGCGAACCTGGGCGTGCTCCGCGCGTCGCTCGGGGGGCGGGCTTCCGGAGCCCACGCAGGGGGGAGGACGGTGCGCGCGGTGGTGGGCACGCCGGGCTTCATCGCTCCGGAGGTGATCGCCCTCGCCGATCCGAGCGCGGCGACGGACGCGTACGCGCTCGCGGTGTGCGTGGTGCAGCTCGCGACGGGGGGGTTGCCGTACGCGGTGCCGGAGGAGCCCCTCGACTGGTCCGATCCGTCGAGCGTGAGCGCGTGGTGGTCGGCGCTGCGCGAGGCGACGCTGCGAGGGACGCTGCGCGATCTGGCGGCCGATCCGGCGCGCTTGCCGCAGGGGCTGCTCCAGCTCCTGACGCGGCTCCTCGGGCCGGATCCGGCGGCGCGCGGGGTGACGCCAGGGAAGCTGTGCGCGCTGCTCGACGAGGTGTGGGAGCGGCCCTACGGGGTGACCGATCCGCCCTATCCAGGCCTGGCGCCGCTCGGGACCACGGCCGAGGGGATGCTGTTCGGGCGCGAGGACGATCTCGGGCGGCTCGGGCGGGAGCTGGCGTTCGAGCCGGCGGTGGTGCTGGTGGGGGCGCGCGGGGTGGGCAAGACGTCCCTGGCCTGCGCGGGGCTCGCGCCGTCGCTGGGGCGGCAGCACGCGGACCAGAAGGACGACTGGGCAGCGGCGGTGGTGCACCCCGGTGAGGATCCGGATGGGGCGCTCGCGGCGGCGCTGGGGGCGGTGTCGCCGGAGCTCGCGGTGATGGACGACGAGGGGCTGCTGCAGTGGTGCGCGCTCTCGCCGGTGGGCGTGGCGCTGGTGGTGGATCCGCTCGACGATCTGGCCCGCTCTTCTTCGCCGGGGGGCGCGCACACCGGGCGGCTCGCGGCGCTGTGCGCGCGCCTGGGGGGCGGGGAGCGGATGCCAGGGTTGCGGCTGGTGGGCACGCTCGGGGAGGACCGCGCCCCCGCGCTGCTGGAGGGGCCGCTCGGGGAGCCGCTGCGCGGGGCGCTGCGCTACGTGGGGCCGCCTGCCGCGTCGGCCGTGCGTGAGCTGGTGGAGATGCCAGCGCGCCTGTCGGGGTCGGAGCTGCGCGGGGTGGAGCCCGTGGTGGGGGAGGTGCAGCGCGAGCTGCGGGGCAGCGCGGGGGCGATGCCGTTCGTGGCGCTGGCGCTGTCGGCGTTCTGGGGGGCGCGGCGGACGGCAGGGGCGCAGGTGGTGCTGGGCGGCGAGGCGTGGAAGCGGCTCGGTGGGGTGCGGGGGGCGCTGGCGCGGCACGCGGACCGGACGTTCGCGTCGCTCGCGGAGCCTGCTCGGGTCGTGGCCGAGGAAGTGCTGCTCCGCCTCGGCGCGGCCGATGGGTCGCCGCTGCGCTGGATGGAGCAGGAGCTGGTCGAGGCGGTGTCCGAGGAAGTGGGGGCGGGGAGCGTCCGCGGCCATGGAGCAGGCGGCTCCCGTGAGGGCGGGGGGAGCGGTGAGGGCAGCGTCGGGGCGGGCAGCGGGAGTGACGCTGGCGGCGGTGGCGGGGCAGGGGAGGGCACGGCGCGGGTCTTGAGCGTGCTCGATGCGCTGGAGGAGGCGCTGCTCCTGCGGCGTCGGGGTGGCGCCGTGGAGGTGACACACCCGGGCTTGCTCACCGACTGGCCCGCGCTGCGCGCGCTGCGCGATCGGCACATGCAGCGGCTCCTCATGCTGGAGCGGCTGCGCGAGGCGGCCGAGGCGTGGGAGCGGTCGGGCCACAGCCGTGATCTGCTGCTGCGCGGCGATGTGCTGCGCCAGGTGCCCGCGCGCGGGATCTCGGGGACCGTGGGGCAGCTCGTGCGGGCGAGCCGGCGTAGCTTCCGGCTCCGGACGGCGCGGCGGATCGGGCTCGCGGTGGTGGTCGCGGTGCTGCTCGCAGGCGCGGTGGGCGCGGAAGGGGTGGTCGCCGAGCGGCAGGCCGAGGCGGACGCGGCGCGGCGTGCGGCCGAGGCGCGCGCGGATCTGGCCGAGATCCTGGACCGGTCGCGGCGCACGGACGATCCCTATGCGCGGGTGGCCTACGCGGCCGAGGCGGTGTCGCGCGGGGCGACCGATCCGATGCTGCCCCTGGAGGTGGCGAGCGCCGCCGGGCGGCTGCCGCGGGCGCAGTTCCTGACGTCCGATCCGGTCAGCGGGCCGGCGCTGCCCTGGGACGATCGGTGGGTGGTCGGAGCCGGTCCCTCCGGGACGCTGTTCGTGGGCGATCTGCAGCCACCCGGCCCGGTGCCGGTGGAGGAGGCGGCGGTCGACGAGGTGCTGGAGGGCGTGGCGTCGGAGCTGCTGCCGGCGCCCCGGGTGTACTCGCTGCGGGTGCACGAGGCGCCCATCGTGGAGCGCGTCCCGTTCGCGTTCGACACGGCGGTGGTGACGCGCGACGCGTCGGGGGAGGTGCGGGTGATCCGGCTGCGGGCGAGCCACGCCCCTGCACTCGCGGCGATCGCGCCAGTGCGATGCAGCGGGGCGCTGCGCGCGGCAGAGATGGCGCCCGTCATCGCCTGCTCGACCGAGGAGGGGATCGCGCGGTGGGATCTGCGGCGGGGCACGGGCGAGCCGGCCGTGGATCGGCATCCGTTCCGGGGGGTGGTGCTCGATGTGTCGCCCGACGGGTCGCGGGTGGCGGCGGCGATCGGGAGGCGGGTGCTGCTCTGGGAGCCGCGGCGCGCGGGCGGGGTAGGGCCTCTGGGCAACGCGATGGAGCTCGCGCTGGGCGGTCCGGTGATGCTGGGGCGATGGAGCCCGCGGGACGCGGTGGTGGCGCTGGTGGAGCCCGGGCAGGTGGGGGTGTACGCCTTCCAGCCCGGAGGCGAAGGGCGGTTGATCGTGCGGGCCACCGGTATCCAGCCGGTGTCGGGGCGCTGGGATGAGGGAGGTCTGGACTTCGGGCTGTGCAGCGCGGGCGGTGACGCTGCGTGGTACTACCTGCGCCGGGGGAAGCGCGCGCCCGAGGACAGGGCGCCCTCGGGGTCGCCCTGCGTGGCGCCGGGCTCGTGGAAGGCCGAGGCGCTGCACGCGGAGCGCGAGGCACCGGAGCTGTCGGACCTGGAGATCGGGCCGCACCCCGTGGCCGGTGGGTTCCGTCTGCCCGATGGGCGGGTGCTGAGCCGGGACCTGGTGCTGTTCACGCCAGGGGGCGCTGCGGCAGCGCGCAAGCTGCGGTTCCAGGGCCGCGATGAGGGGCGCGAGGGGGCGTCCGCAGGGGTCGCGCTGCAGCGGTCGGCAGTCGCCGTGCTCCGGGACGAGGAGCTGGTCGCGTGGCAGGTGGGGACGGAGGTGTCGCTCCACGATGCGCGGAGCGGGCAGCGGATCCTGACCCACGAGGGGCGGCTGCTCCGGCGCTGTGACGATGGGCGCATCGCGGGTCTCCGGGTGGACGAGGGCACCTCTGGGTGGGCCTTCTTCGACGTGCGCACCGGCGCCGTCTTCGCGCAGGTGAAGCGGGTTCCTGGCCTCGTCCTCGGGCTCACGGGGACGTGTCGGACGCTGCTCACGCAGGCGCTGGACGGTGCGCTGGTGGCGACGCCGCTCGGTGCCGAGGGGGCCGCGCCGCGGGCTCTCGGGTCGCTCGCTGGCTACGTGTTCGATGTCGAGCCGAGCCCGGAGCGGGGCGAGGTGGGCGCAGGCCTTCTCCTCGCCGTGAGCTCGGGCGCGGTGGTGCGCGTGGACGATGCGACGGGCGAGGTGAAGGTGCTGGCCCACGCGATCCCCTACGCGACGGCGATCGGCGATGGTCCCGAGGCCGGCGACGTGGCGTACGCCGACAGTACGGGGGTGGTGCTGGTGCAGGCCTCGGGCGCGATCGCGCGCGTGCTGGAGGCGTCGTGGGGCGCGGCCTGGGAGGACCTCCACGTGTCGCCGGGAGATCGCACCATGGTGCTCTCGTCGGCGGAGCGGGTGGCGCTGCTCGATCTGGCGCGCGGGGAGCTGCTCGGCGCGATCGATGCGGAGGGGCACGAGCGGCTCGTGCCCTGGGACGAGGAGGGGGCCCTGCTGGCGTGGTCGTTCGATCGCGCCGGCGAGGCCGAGGGGCTGGTGGTGCCGCGCGGCCCCGCCCTGGTGCGCGAGGTCGCGCGCGCGGTGTCGAACCTGGGGGTGGAGCAGAAGCGGCTCGTTCCGCGGCCCTCGCGCGCGTCGCGGCCTTGAGCGGCGTCAGTCGACGGAGGGCACCGTGGCGTTGACCGGCGTGGTCTGACCGCGGGCTCCCGCCGGGACCCGGAAGGCGAGGCCAGCGAGCTCGCGGCGCATGCACTCGGCGGCCTCCTCGTGGCGCGGGTCCGCCGCCGTGGCCTCGATGCGGGTGGGGATGAGGGAGCCTCCCTCGTCGAGGTCGAACGAGAGCGCGACGCTGTCCGGCGGGAGGATGGCGCCGTCGGGGCCGCGGCACCGCTGCACCAGGGTCCAGTAGATCTGCGCCCGCGCGGCCTTCTCGATGGCGGGCGAGGACATGCTGCCGGCGAGCGTCACGTCTCCCAGGACCACGCGGGAGCGCGGTGGGCTCTGGTGAGCCACGTTGAGCGCGGGCTCGTCGGCGCCAGGCGTGGGGGTGGGCGTGCCGATGCGGGTGCGGCCTCCGTCGTCCGTGGGGGCGGGTAGCTTGCGCGGCGCAGCGGCGAGGATCTCCTCCAGCGCGGCGGTGCTCGGTGGACCGAGGAGGGGGGGCCCTCCGCCTGACGTGCGTGGCGTGAGAGAGACGGCAGCCTTCCCGGGGGGCATGCTTTCCGGGGTCGTATCCGGAGTTGGCGGCGCGGCCTGCGCGGGAGCGGAGGCCGTCGTGGTCGGGAGGGTCTCCGTGGGCGCGCGCGTGTTGCAGGATGCGACGCATCCAGCGAGAAAGGCGAGCAGGACCGTGGCGCGGCGCACGGCCTGAGCGTCGATCGAAACCGGGCCCCGCGCAATCCCCGCGCGGGTGAGGAAAGCCCATTCACGCGCGCGCGACGTTCGTGCATAGGGGGCGCCGCTTTGCGGGTCCGTCACCAGCAGGGGAGCTTGCGCGGCGTCACGCGCGGCGCCCCGCCCAACGCCCACTCCTCACGCCTTCGCACGAGGTCGATCATGAAGCGGTTCACGTCAGCGCTCGCGCTCGTCACGGCCTTCGCCTGTCCCACGGTCGCCATGGCCGCGGGCCAGAAGCTCTTGATCACGGAGCTCGTCGCGTCGCCCAGCGAGGCGGAGTTCATCGAGATCTACAACCCGGGTCAGACGCCGGTGAACCTCACCAACTACTACGTCGCCGACTACGACGCGTACTACCGCGCGGTGAACGGCGTCGCGCCGAGCAACGCCTCGGACTTCGTGCTCCGGTTCCCCTCGGGGGCCACCATCGCGCCAGGGCAGTACCAGACCATCGCGCTCCGGGGCGCCGAGTGCCTGCGCACCGCGTGCGGCGCGGCGGCCGGCAGCATGTTCACGGGCTTCGGCGTGTACCCCACCTACGAGGTGAACCAGACCAACCCCGCGTACAGCAGCGCGAGCGTGCCCGACATGATCGTGCCTTTCACGAACGCCTACCAGGCCAACGCTGGGCTGACCAACGGCGGCGAGCCCGTGGTGCTGTTCTACTGGGACGGCATGAGCGACCTCGTCTCGGACGCGGACTACGTGTACTTCGGGCCCGGCTCCAGCGGCAACGTGGCCGTCAACAAGACCAACATGTCCATCGACGGCCCTGATGCGGGCACCACCACGTCGACCTACCTGCCCGAGACCGCCGACGCCGCGGCGAGGCACGCGCCCCTGCACGAGGGGACCACGCTCCGCATCTCGTGCCGCATCGATTTCATGGAGACGGGGCAGGTCATGACCGGGAGCAACGGCGTGATGGGCGCCGACGAGACCAGCGAGAACTGGTCCATGACCTGGGACGATTGCGCGACGGCCACCCCGAACGACGGCGACAGGGATGGCGATGGCGTGCGCGACAGCATGGACAACTGCCCGATGATCGCGAACCCCCTCCAGGAGGACGCCGACAACGATGGCATCGGCGACGCCTGCCCCAACGGCAGCGGCACGGGCGGTGGAGGTGCCGGCGGCAACGGTGGCGCCGGGGGCATGGGCGGTGGCGGCAACGGCGGCAACGGCGGCAACGGCGGCAACGGCGGCACGCCAGGCACGGGTGGCATGTCGGGCACCGGAGGCGCTGGAGGGAGCGGTGGCGTCGGTGGCGCGGGTGGCGCGGGTGGCGCGCCCGGCACCGGGGGCAGCGGCGGCGCGGGTGGCGCAGCGGTCGGCGGCAGCGGCGGCACGGGCGGAGATGACGGTGAAGGCGGTGAAGGCGGTGCCGATGGTGACGGTGGTGCCGGGGGTGACAGCTCGTCGACCACGAGCTCCGGGGGCGGTAGCACCCTGAACCCGGGCGGCTCCGGCAACTCCTGCGGCTGCGCGGTTGCGGGCGATACGCGCGGTGGACGCGCAGAGTCCGCGGCGATGCTGCTGCTGGCCGGCGTGCTCTCCCTGAGCCGTCGCCGTGGGCGTGCGGGGTCTCGCCGCTCGGCCTGAGCCGGCGCACCGCGCGATCCAGCCCGCTCGCGGAGGCGGCGGGCATCTGCCCCACGCGACACCCCAGGGGGGCGTGTCGGAACAGGCGCAACAGGCGTCTTGCCTTGCGCGGTCCGGCGCCTACATTCCGCCCCTGGAGTGACGTGATGCCCTCTGCTGCGCCGTTCGATACCCGCCTGGTCGCCACCCGCAAGCTCAGCCCAGGAGTGCGCGAGATGATCTTCGAGCGGGTCGACGGGGCGCCGTTCCTGTTCGACGCCGGTCAGTGGGTGAACCTGGTGCTGCCGCTGCCGGAAGGCGACGTGCGGCGGGCCTACTCGATCGCGTCTGCGCCCTCCAGCACACCTCGCTTCGAGCTGGCGGTGACGCGGGTGTCGGGCGGGCCAGGCTCGGAGTACCTGCACGGGCTGGAGGTGGGCGCCGCGGTGCACGCCATCGGGCCCCACGGGCTCTTCACCCGGGCGCCCCTCGACCCTGCGCCTGCGCTGTTCATCGCGACCGGGACGGGCATCACCCCGCTCCGGAGCATGCTGCATGCGGCGCTGCAGGCGGGCTCCGAGGCGCCGATGTGGATCCTGTTCGGGGCCCGCTTCGAGGAGGACATTCTCTACCGGCAGGAGTTCACCGAGCTGTCCCGGGGCTCGGACCGGATCCGCTACGACGTGACGCTGTCCCAGGGCGCTGCGTCGTGGTCAGGGCGGCGTGGCTACGTGCAAGAGCACGTGCCAGGGCTGCTCGAAGAGCTGTCGGCGAGGAGCCCTGGCGCCCCGCCGCATCTCTACATCTGCGGGCTGGAGCGGATGGTCAGCGCGGTGCGGCAGCTCGCCCGCGGCACGCTCGGCGTGGACCGGAAGCGGGTGCACGTGGAGCGCTACGACTGAGCTCAGGGCCCTGCCGGGCCCCGCCGTGTGCATGAGGGGCTGTGGCTCAAGGGCGCGGCGCTTCCCAGCGCTCGGAGGTCCAGCGGAGATCCACCGGGTCTCCGTTCACGGGGAGATCCACCTCGGTGGACACGAGGCCCGGTGCCGTGCCGGGGGCGCGGGGGACCAGGGCGTCGACGCGCACCCGCACCGGGGGGGCAGGAGGCAGATCCTTCGCGCGCCGCAGCCGCACCGTGGTCTCGGCGGTCTCGCCAGGCTCGATGCGCAGCGAGGCGAGGCCGATCGTGGGCGCTGTGAGATCGGCGGGCTCCTCCTTGCGGGCCGCGCCTGTTCCCCGGAGGAGTTCGGCCTTCACGGGCGCGGTGCCCGACGGTGCGCGCACCAGCACTAGCGTGGCCGCGGGCGGGAAGGGGAGTTCCAGGGCGGCCCGGGCGAGGCGCGCGCCGTCTTCGGGCGGGGTCCCGGCGCGGCCGCGCGCCTCGGCGATGAGCACCTGCGCGACGCGGCCAGAGAGGTCGCCGAGTTCGGCGTTCCCGGTGCGTCCGCCGGTCTGGGCCACGCGCGAGAGCATGCGCAGCGCGACGTCGAGGCGCCCGGCGCCAGCGTGCGCGAGGCCGAGGCGGAGCAGCGCCGCAGGGTCACCGGGCGCGAGCTCTTCGAGGGTGGCGTAGGCCGCGGTGGCCTCGTTGAACCAGCCCTCGTTGCGCAGGCGATCGCCGAGGAAGGCGCGCGCCCACGGGTCGCGGGGAGCGCGCTCGCTGAGCTCACCGAAGGCGCGGCGCGCCTCGGTCTCGTGGCCGACGCGGCGGAGGGCCGAGGCGCCCTCGGCGAGGAGCGTGGCCTCGGCGAAGGGATCGCGCCGGAGCCGGCGGACCTCCTCGGTGAGTTCGTCCTTCTTGCCGAGCGCTTCGAGGAGGCGGAGCAGCCGGAGCCTGAGGCGCGCGTCGTGGGGCGCGAGCTGCAGGAAGCGACGCACCACGGCGAGGCGGCCGTCGTCGCCGCGGGCGGCGTCGTAGCTCTTCTGGAAGGCCTTCGCGGGGTAGGTCTCGTCGCGGATGAGCGCGGCGCGGAGCCTGCGGAGATCTTCGGGGCTCCGCGCCCTGCGCGCGGCCTCGCGCCGGACGAGGGTCGCGGCGTCGGCGTCGCCGGCGCGGTCGAGCTCACGCGCCGTCCCGACGTGGTAGTCGACGTCCTCGCGCTGGTTGAGGATCAGCTCCAGGAGCGCGCGGCGGTCGGACCAGGTGGGGAGCTCACACGCCTGCCGCGCGGTGAGGTAGACCTCGGCCGCGGTCTGGGCGGCACCCTCGTAGGCGGGGTACTTGCGGAGGGTGCGGGTGATCCGCTCCTGCCAGACCCCGCGCCGGAGGGGCAAGGGGATGGTCGAGGTGGGTGAGCAGCGGCGGCCGCGCAGGGTGGCGCGCGGCTCGGGGAGGGAGAGGACGATGTTGACCGAGATGGTCTCGCGCAGGCCGCTCGCGGGGAACGAGAGTCCGGCGATCACCACCTCCACGCAGCGCAGGAGGGCCTCGTCGTTGGAGGCGCCGGAGCCGCGCACGGCGATGTCCTCGGCGCGTCCCTCGCCGTCGATCTTGAGGGACGCGGTGAGGTTGCCCGAGAGATCGGGGCGCAGGGCCGCGCGTGAGTCGCGGCAGGCGCGCACGGCGCTGCTGGCCTCGGTGAGGGTCCGTCGCGCTGCGGTCGCGACGGCCGCCTTGTAGGTGTCGTCGCCGGCGTCGGCGTCGTCCGTGTCCGAGGGGTCGAGCGCGTCGAGGACGTCGGTGAGCGCCCCCGCGGCGCCTCGCGGGGTGGCGAGCGCCGCAGAGAGGCCAGCGGCCTCGGGATCGGAGGCGAGGTCGAGGATGCGCGACCGGAGGGGGGTGGGGACGTGGGTGCGCACGTTCGAGGCGGTGGAAGGGCCGCCGCCGGTGACGAGCGCCGTCCACGGGGTGAGCAGGCCGGCGCGGAGCGCGACGTCGGTCGCTGCCTCGCGGCCCCGGTTGCGGAGCGCGATCTCCTCGACCCGCGCCGCGGCCCAGCGGCGGCGGATGTCGTCTTCGCGGCGCGCCGGCAGGAGGGTGACGTTGCGCCGCTCCTCGTGCGCGCCGGCCGCGTCGCGCCAGCGCAGGGTGATCTGCTGCGGAGGCGCGACGCGGGTGCGGCCCACGGCGACGACGGTGTCCCCGTGGGGGATGGCGCGGGCGACCCGGGGGTACACGCGCTCGACATCGGGGCCGAGGTCGATCTCGACGCCGGCTGCCGCGGGGCGGAGCGCCTCGGCGAGGAGGGCCACCGAGACCTCGGGGGCGTCGGCGGCGTCGGCCATCTCGAGGAGCGGCCCGGTGCCGTGGGTCAGGGCTGCCAGCGCGGCGCGGTTCGCGAGCGGTCCCACGGCCACGGCGCCGAGGCGAGGCGCGCCTCCGGGGCGGCGGCTCAGGCGCGCGGCGATCTCGTCGGCGCTGTCGTCGCCCACGGTGGGCCAGCCGTCGCCGAGGTAGATGACCATCGCGGCGGGCGCGTCGGCAGGGAGGGCGTCGGCCGCCGCTTCGAGGGCGCGGCCGAGATCGGTGGCGCCACCCGGCGTGAGCGCGGCGAGGGCCTCGGTGATCGCCTTGCGCCTCTCGGGGTCGGCGGGGCCGAGGGCTGCAGGGCCGACCGGGCGCGCGTCGGCGTCGGCGGCGATCACGACCACCCTGTCGCGCGCCGACATGCCGCCCACGATGGCGGAGGCGAGCGCGCGCTCGGCGTCGAGCAGCGCAGGGTCGATGCTGGACGAGGTGTCGAGGAGGAGCGCCAGGGTGACGCCCTCGCGGCTCGCGGGGGCGGCGAGCGTCTCGGGCAGCTCGGTGCGTATGAGCAAGGTGTCGCCAGCCTCGTCGTCGGGCTCACCCGAGGCGACGTAGAGGCGTGCCGGCGCTTCCCACGGCGCGAGCTCGACCTCCACCACCAGGTCCGCCGTGGGCCGGAAGTCGGGCCGGCGCAGCTCGACGATGGGGCTGCTCGTGGCGACGGCGCTCTCGGGCGAGGCGGCGCCGCTCAGGGCGCCCGCGCTGGCCGCAAAGCCGGCGCCGACGGAGCGAGGGCGCGAGGGAGAGGCGTCGATGCGCGCGGAGAACTCGCCGATCTGTGGCGGCGTCGCCTCACCGGCGAGGGGGTAGCGGTACTGCACCACCGAGGTCGTCGAGCCCTCGCGGCGCACCGGGGAGAGCCACTCGACGTACCGCACGATCACGGTGACCGTCGCCCCGGGCTGGATGTTCGGGAGGGCGCCGCGCACCCAGCCGTCGCCTGCCCACTCCAGCATCTCGGAGCGCGCGACGGGGGTCTCCTTCCCCCGCTCCGCGAGCGACGGGAAGCCCTCGCTGAGGTACTCGCCGCGCAGGGAGGCGAAGCCGCTCACGATGGCGCCGGGCGGGAGCGCCATGCGGAAGTCGCCGATGACCTCCTCGCTGCCGCCGTTGAAGAAGGTGGAGCGCGCTTCGGTCTCGGCCAGCTCGCCGGTGATGGTGGCGCGGATGTCGTGGGCGCGGAGGGTGAGGGGGGCGCCGATCTCGCCGTCGACGCCGGGGCGGCCCCACAGCTCTCCGACAGCGCGGCGGGGAGCGCCGCGGGCGCCCCAGGGGGCGGAGAGGCCGCCGGTCCAGTCGTCGAAGCCGCGCTCCGGGCCGATCTCGATCTTCTCGCCGCTCACCACGGCGGTCTCGCCCGAGCGCAGGGGCTCTTCGCCCTTGGCCGAGCGCAGGGTCAGCTCGGCGCGCGGGGCATACACGCGGGCGGAGGCGGGATCGGTGCGCCCTCGCTCCACGGCGGCATCGGCGTCCGAGAGGAGCGCGGTGACGCCGCCGAGGACGATCTCGGCGCGGCCGCCCGGGGCTCCTTGCACGAAGACGCGCCCGCGCGCGAGGTCGATGCCGGCGCCCGTGAGGGTGAGCCGGGTGTCGCGATCGATCACGGCGGTCGTGCCGTCGTCGAGGCGCAGGCGCGCGCTGCCGTCGGCGTCGGTCTCGATCACGTCGCCCGGGTGGAGCCGGGTGAGCCGCCGGATCTCGGCGCCACCGACGGTGACCCCGGCGTGAACGGCGGAGAGGTCGGCCGTGGTGGGCGCGAGCGGGCGGCCCTCCGGTTGAGGTCGACCCGCGCGGCCGATGAGGACCACGGTGGCGACCACGATGAGGAGCGAGGCCACGATGGCGAAGAGCCGCGGCCCCGAGAAGAACGGTTCCGGGGGCGGAGGGCGCGGGTCGTCTCCACCTTGCGGCGAGGGGCCTTCGACCCACTCGGCCACGTCGTAGCGCTCGCTGCGCGTCACCTGAAGCCTGCGGCTCACGGCGTCACCTCCTGCACCGATCGTCCCGAGATGGTGAAGCGGCGCGTGGCAGCGCCGTCACGCGTGAACCGCACCGGGATCCGCGCGATCACCTCGTCGTCTTCCGCCTCGTTGAACACCACGGTCAGCACGGCCTCGGCTCCGAGCCTCGCCGCGTGCTCCACGGCATCGGGCTCCAGCCGCACCTCCACGGTGAGCTGGTCGCGCTCGGGCAAGATCGCCTGAGCGATGCCGAGCGTCACGTCACCCTCCGGGGCGGGCATCGGCGCGCCGAGCGCGTTCGTCCAGAGGGTCGGGTGCAGGTCGGGGTGGGCCCAGGTCAGCGTCGCCCGGGTGCCGCGCACCCGTTCACCGCCCTCCCCGGCGCGCACCCGCCGCACCCGCGCGGCGAGCAGGTCGCGCTCGTCCTTGCGACCACCTTCCTGGGCTGCGAGCCGCCCCCAGGCGAGGTAGGTGGCGGCGAGAGCCCGGGCGGTGAGCGCGGGACTCTCGGCCACGTCGGGCGCTCCCGCGGCGCCACCCGCCTCCGTCCAGCGCACGGCTTCTTCGAGCTTGCCCATGCCCTGCGAGGCGGCCGCCCGCAGGAGCGACACGCTCGGGTCGTCGGGCGCGAGCCGCGCCAGCGTCTCGTACTGCCGCGCCGCTTCCTCGTACCACCCGTGCGCCCTGAGGAGATCGCCGAGGTGTCGCCGCGCCGCCGGATCGTCCGGCGCGAACTCCACGATCTCCCCGAAGGTGCGCCGCGCCTCGGCCTCGTCGAGCGCGCGCTGCGCCTCGTCCTTGGTGCGCCCCGCGAGGCGCAGGTACAGCTCGCCCACCGCAGTGCGCACCCGGGCGTCTGCGTCGGGCCGCGCGCGCAGGGTCCGCCCGAGCGTCCGTGCGCCCGCGTCGTCGCCCGCGTCCTCGAGCGCGTCGAGGAGCCGCAGCGCGAGCGCCAAGTCGTCCGGCCACACCTGCACGAACTCCCGCAGCTTCGCGACCTTCGCCGCCGGCGTTTTCGCCTCGGTGAGCGCCTTGCCGAGCAGCCCCGGATCGATGGTGCGCAAGCCCAGGGCCTGGTGCAGCTCCCGCATCTCGGCCGGGGTACGCACCCGCGCCAGGATGCCCCGGTAGAGCAGATCCGCGGCGCCGAGGTCGCGGAACATGACCCGCCAGAGCGAGACCCGGCCCGTGGTGTTCGGCATCATGTCGAGCATCAGCGTCAAAAGGCGCGCACGCTCGCGGAAGGTGGGCGCCTCGCAGTCGGCGAGCGCGCGTCGGTAGACGGAAGCTACCGCGTGCGCGCTCCCCGCCACGCGGCCGAGGCGCTCGCGCCACAGCCCGGCGCGCTCTTCGAGGGGCGCCGTGGCAGCGGCGCTGCACCGGATCGCGACGTGCGGGAGTCCGTCGATCGTGAGCTTGATCTGAGGCCTGGTGGCCATGTTGCTGCTGACTTCGAGATCCAGGACGCTGCGGCGCTGCTTGGCCACCTCTCCGGCCTTGGAGCCGCCGGGGCCACCGAGCCTGCCGCTGCTGCTGCCGTGGCCGATGCCGCCGATGCTTCCAAGGCCGATACCTTCTCCTCGGCCTCCCCCTCCTTCTCCGACGCCGCTGAGGCCGAGGCCGGAGCCGGAGCCGAAGCCGTCTCCGATCTCCGAGCCCCACATGTTCCCGCGTGCCGAGAAATCGCCACCGCTCGTGTCTCCGTCAGCCCTCGTCTCGTCGAGCGCCCCGAGCGTGCCGAAGGTCTGCGCCACCATGTTGGCCTGGTCGGGCGCGGGTTTCTGCTCCGGCTGGGCCAGGGGATCTGCGGGATGGGACGGGATGTCTGCAGCCTTTTCGGCGCTGCCCGATGATGTCGACCCCGTGCCCGGAGGCATGAACGCCGCTCCTCCACCTCGGGTAGCGGGGCGAGGCGGCGCGGGGGAGGGTGCGGCGAGCGTCGCCGTGGGCGCGCTGGCCATCGCCGACGGCGCAGCAGCGACGGGCGCGGCGGGCTCGGCGGGGGGAGCGACGGCGACCGGGGCTGCCTGCGCGGCAGGCGCTTCCTCCATGGCCTCACCCTTGGCCCGGGTCCCCGTCCCACCCTCCAGGTTGTCGGCGCTGCTCGGCATGGCCTCGGCGGACGCCGTGGCGGTGTCGTCCTTGCTCCTGGCGAGCCAGCCGGCGTTCTTCTTCGGCTTCTCCTTGGCGGCTTCCTGCGCGCGACGCAGCGCGAACTCGTTCTGCTCGCTCGCGGTCATCTCGTTGCGCGTGGGCACGTAGAGCGAGGTGACCGGGGTGATGATCCCGTAGCGGGAGCCCAGATCGACCAGCGCCGCGCGACCCACCCCCTCGTCGAGGAGCTGGGCGAGCCGGCCCTCTGCCCAGCGCCGGCGCAGATCGCCCTGGTCCTCGGTAGCCTTGATCTTGAGGGGCATCGTCCTCGTCTCGCCGTCCACGCCCGTGAGGGTGATCTTGCTCGGGGCCTTGCGCCCCGAGAGCCGCCCCACGACCACCGCGCCTTCGTCGGTGACGAGCGCGCCGAGATCCCTCGGGAAGACGCGCTCCACCTCGGGCCCCAGGTCCACCCGCACCCCGAGCCACGCGGGCCGCTCGGCGTGCTCCAGGAGGCGGAGCGCTCCGCGCGCTGCAGCGCTGGCGTCGCCGACCCGCTCGGCGAACGCGCCGCGGGCGAGCCCCTGGAGGATGGCCATGTCCGCCCCGTCACCCACGCCGAGGCTGAAGATGCGGGCCGGGCGGGGCAACTTGGCGAGGCGCTCGCGCAGATCCGGCAAGGTGCGCTCACCGACCGTCGGGTTGCCGTCACCGATGTAGATCACCGCGCCGCGGCGCGTCGGATCGAGGGAGGCCGCCGCTGCGGCGAGCATGGCGCCGAGATCGGTGGCGCCGCCGCGCTCCACCGAGGAGAGCGCGGAGAGGAGCTCCTGGCGGCGCTCCGGGGACACGGACGCGAGTCCGCCTCCTGCGACAGGCCGGAGCGCCGAGTCGCCCGCCCAGAGGGCCATGCGATCGTCCTTGCCGAGGTGCGCGAGGAGCGCAGCCACGGCGGCGCGCCCGATCGCCAGCGAGCCCGTGTCCGTCGCGGCGGAGGCGTCGAGCACCACCGCGAGATCGATCCCTCCCTCCGGGACGCGCACGTCCGAGGCGCGCACGGGGACGAGCACGTAGTCGGCCTCGCCGTGGACGCGGCGCTGGGCCTCGGCGCGCTCCTCGGGGGGCAGCGTCGGGAGATCGACCGTGTGGCGCGCGCTCACACCGTCCGGAGAGGCGGCGCCCTCATCGAAGAGCTCCACCGCGAGATCCGCGCGCGGCGTCAGGTCCTGCGCCCGCACCACCAGGGTGTCCTGCTCGCGTGAGCCCTGCATCCCCACCCGGATCTCCTTGGCGCCTGCGCGGGAGAGATCGATGCGGGCGACGAGCTCCTCGATGACCGGCAAGGACCCCTCCGCGCCCTCGGCGGCCATGGGGTACACGTACATCCGCCGCTCGCCCTTGGCGCCGGTGCGGCCCAGCCACTCCGCGTAGCGCACCACCACCCGCCGCGACTCGCCAGGCCCGATCGGGTAGAGCCGCGCGCGGTACACGCCAGGCGCGTCCCATTCGAGCAGGGCCGGGTCTTCCTTGGAGCCGGCGTACACGTTGGCCTGGTACTGCGCGGCGGCAGCTTGCTTCTCCTTGACGCGGCCCCACACAGTCACGCCGTCGCGGTCGACGCCGAAGCGGTGAAGCGTGGCGTGCTCGGGGGTCCGGAAGCGGTACACGCCCTCCACGGTCTGCGAGCTGGGGTTGAAGAAGATCTCGTCGACCTCGGTGACCGCGAAGTCCCCGTCGATGGTGACCCGCACTTCGAGGCGCTGGATCGCGAGCGGGAAGCGGGGCGCGCCTTGCTCCGAGGGTGGACGCGCGCCCACCGTCCCGACGCCATACGGTGCTGGCTCGGCAGCGCGATCGGTGGTGGCGAGCCCACCCGTCCAGTCGTCCCAGATGAGCGCCGCCGCCGTCTCCGCCTTGGCGTCGGGGGCCTTGCCGCGCAGGGTGAGCCGCTCGCCTGCGGTGGCCCGCGCGGCCCCTCCGCCTTGCGTCCTGACCTCGCCGGCGAGCACGTAGATCTCGGTCGCATCGGCCTGCTTTCCGCCGGGGCTCCCGCCGGACGCCGAGACCTGACCGACGTCGATGCTCGCGCGCACGTGGGCGAGCTGCAGCGGCCCGGAGGGAGTGACGATGCGCTCGACCGTGCCGGCTGGCGTGTCGATGAAGGCACGCCCCTTGTCGAGGGTCACGCCGTCGGCGCGCAAGGTGAGGTCCGCCGGGCCGCGCACGAGGAGCGTGGCGCCTCCGTCACGACGGAGCCACGCGAGCCCCTCGTCCGCGACGTGGATCTTCTCGCCGTCCACCAGCCGCTCTCGCGGGTAGGGGGCGCGTGGCGCTTCGTCGGGCATCTGGACGGTGACGCCGCGGCGCACCGTCCGGAGCTCGGCCCACGTCTGGGTCTTGGGAAGGAGCGGTCGCTCTCCAGGGCTGCACCCGACGGCAATGGCCGCGAGCACGAGAAGCATGACGGCCACGGCGCGCGCAGAGCGCACGCAGGCACGGGTCGACGGCATCGAAAATCCTCCGCGCGTGCAAGACGAGGACGGAGGGAAGAAGTTCTCCCCCCGCGGAGAGGCTACCAAGATCCGGCAAGACAGCGTGGACTGCCCGGGGGTTCCTGGTCCGGCGAGATGCGGAGGCCGCCGCGTGGGGGGTGGTGCTTACGGAAGGGACTCCAGCAGGGGAGGAGCCCTGCAGGGAGAGTGGCGGGGATCAGCCGCCGGGCGGCGCTGCCACGGGTGCGGGGGCGGGCGTGGCCGCAGGCGCGAGGTCACCCGCCTCCGGGGTCTTCGTCGGCGACTTCAGGATGTTGAACTCCACGCGCCGGTTCTTCTGCCGCCCGCCGTTGGTCTTGTTGTCGGCAATCGGCTTGTCCGGCCCGTAGCCCTTGGCCACCAGCCGACCGGCGTCGATCCCCTTGCTCACCAGGTACGTGACCACGGCCTGGGCCCGATTCTGGGAGAGGGTCCGGTTCAGGTCAGCGCCACCCACGTCGTCGGTGTGGCCCGCCACCTCGAGCTTGAAGATCTCGGGGTGCACCTTCAGCACGCTCACCACCGCATCGAGCACCGTGAAGCTCGTGTTGCCCTGGATGGCGTCGCTGTTCGGCTTGAACTCGACCCGCTGCAGGATCTTGATGTCGTCCGCGCCGATCTGAACCAGGCTCGGGCCGCGATCGGGGCACCCGTCCTCGTCCTGGATCCCGTTGAAGTTCTCCGGCTTGTCCGGGCACTGATCCTTGTCGTCCGCGATGCCGTCCTTGTCGCGATCGGGCGTCTCGTCGGGGCACCCGTCCTCGTCCTTGAACCCGTTCTTCACCTCGGGCTGGTCGATGCACTCGTCCTGCTCGTCGGGGATGCCGTCCTGATCGTTGTCCGGATCTGGGCAGCCATCGGTGTCGTCGAAGCCGTCCGTGTCCTCCGGCGCGTCGGGGCACTTGTCGACCGGATCGGGGACGCCGTCCTCGTCCTTGTCCGGGCAGCCGTGGAACTCCTTGGTCCGCACCTTGCCGGCCTGGTCGGGGCACTTGTCGTTCTCGTCGGGGATGCCGTCCTTGTCGCGGTCCGGCACGTCGTCAGGGCAGCCATCCGTGTCGGCGAGGCCGTTGATGACCTCCGCCTGGAGCGGGCACTTGTCGCTCACGTCCGGGATCCCGTCGCGATCGTTGTCGTCCTCGGGACACCCGTCGTCGTCCTCGAACCCATCCTTGTCCTCGGGCTGCGAGGGGCAGTCGTCGTTCTTGTCGTCGATCCCGTCGCCGTCCTCGTCGCCCGGCTCGCTCACGAACGCGATGCCACCGAGCGCGCGGAACGCCGGCACGCCCACCCCCTGGAGGATCCCGGCTCCACCGCCTGCGGTGAGCACCAGGCCCATGCTGAGCGGCTGCACCTGGATGGCGCCATCGACCTCCAGCGAGTTCGTCCCCGTCTGGCCCGAGTTCGAGAACTTGAAGCCCGTCGCGCCGTAGCCCTCGGCGATCACGCGGAACACCTCGCTCACCTTGTAGCCGAGACCCACGCCGTACCGCAGCTCGACCGGGCCGATCTCCGTGGTGCCGAGCCGCTGCGTGGCGGGCAGGATGACGGCCCGCACGTTGGCGCCGAAGCTCAGCGGCCCCGCTGCGCCGTCGAAGATCGCGCGCACGCCGATCCGGACCGGGGCGGAGTTGCCGACGTAGCTGTTCTCCGCGGTGAGTCGGCCGAGCGGCGCGCTCAGGTCGAGCGCGGCACCGATCACCACCGGGTCTTGCGGCTGTCCATAGACCCGCACCTTGCCTTCGAGTGTGGGATCACCGACCGCGAACGCGCCGAGGCCATCCTGTGCGGCCGTCCCCGTCTCCGGGTTGAAGCCCGAGCCGTTCACGTAGGCGAGCGGCACACGGAGACCGATCTGCAGGAACTTGAGAGGGGTCACCGAGCCCATCAGGTTCCACGTGAACATGTCGGAGACCACCGCCACGTCTTCCGTCGCGGGGTTCGGCTGGGAGCACTCCTCCTCGGAGATGCAGCTCCGCACCACGAAAGGGCGGTTGGCGTAGTCGAACATCACGCCTGCGGACCACCCGACCGCGGCTTCCATGCGCGCGCCTTCGACGCTCAGGTAGTTCTTGGATCCCGGCGCGGGCTCGAACCGCTGGACCGAAAACTCCCCCTCGGCCGCTGGTTGCGCGAATGAAACATCGGGGATGAGGTGCACCACGGCGGACACGACCGACAGCAGAGACAGCGCTCTCAGCGTCTTCATCGATCCTCTTTGATCACGATCGTCATTCTTCACTCCCACACGGCGGCCATACCTGGGGCGCTGGTCGACGGAGGCGTGTCACGTGAGCGGGCACAGTATCCGGCGCAGCGTAATCTGGAATCTTCCCGGATCTGTGGGTCATTTCCAAGCGCTCTCGTCGGCGCTCCTTCGACGATGCGGCCTTCGCGCGGCCTGCCGGGATATGGCGGGCGCATCTCCTCCGTCCTTCCTGGGCGAGTACGCCGCGTGGCTCCCTCCCAGGGCGACCGAGACAGCCGCTGAATCGGTCGCCCTCCTCTCTCCTTACTTCGCTTCCCCGCCCCGCCCATTCCTGCAGGCCCCTCGCCGGCAGCATGAGGTCCACAGGGAGGCCGCCCCATGGGGTCAGGCACTCGAAGCCAGGCCCGCCTCGTCTCTCGCGCTCCGCACGTCAGGCCATGTGGGGGCGTTGCCTGCTTGTGGGGCGCCGGGCTCGCCGGGGGCCATGGCTGCCGGGTAGGCCGAGGGTGGGCCGAGCGGCGCCTTGACCACACAGGCCGGGCGTGAGACACCGCCCCCCCGATGCGTCTCTCGTCGCGGTTTCCGGGAATGTCGTGCAGATCGAGCCTCTCCGCCCTTGGCCTGGGTCTCGCCTCCGCGCTGTCGCTCGCTGCCGTGAGCGCGTCTGCTCAACCTCGACCCGCTCCGCCCCCGCAGCCTACCCCCGCTCGGGCCGCGCCTGCTCAAGCCGCGCCTGGTCAAGCCGCGCCAGCGCAGCCCCCGGCTGCTCAAGCCGCGCCCGGCCAGACCGCACCCGGCCAGGCCGCGCCCGGGCAGCCCGCCCCTGCTCAAGCCGCGCCCGGGCAGCCCGCCCCTGCTCAGGCCGCGCCTGGACAGCCGGCCCCCGGCCAGGCCGCACCGGCTCCCGGTGATGCGGCACCGGCGGCCCCCCCGCCCCAGCCTGGCGATCTCGCCGAGCCGGGAGGTGAAGAGGATGTGCCGCTCATGCCCTCGCAACCTGCCGCGCCGCGGGGTCAGCCCGTGGCCACACCGGCAGCCGTGGCCACGGCGCCCGTCGCGACGACCCGCAAGGCTGGCTCTCCCGACATCGGGGCGCGCCCCAGCGACGTCTATGCCGAGGACTGGTGGTCGCATGCGCGCCCCACGTTCGAGGTTCACGGGCTCTTCCGGGTGCGCGCGGAGCTGTTCCACCAGTTTGCGCTCGGTCGACGCGAGGCCCCTGGCTCCGCCCTCCTCTGGGAGCAGCCGCCCGACACCTCGTACGTCGACGTGAACGGCATCCCGCACGCCGTGAGGCTGTGCGGGGACGATCCGCTCGTGGCGAACCAGGAGCCTTGCGAGAACAACACCCACTCCGGCGCGAACATGCGCTTCAGGCTCAACCCCGAGCTGCACATCAGCGACAACGTGCGCGTGCTGTCGCAGATCGATCTGCTCGACAACATCGTCCTCGGCTCCACGCCCGAGGGCTACGCGAACCGCCCCGCCGGGGCCGGATACCAGGTGGTGGCACGCGGCGGCTACTCGCCCGCGGGGGCCTTCGCGAACACCCAGTGGGCGCCCGTCTCCGGAGTCAATTCCCTCTCGGACTCGGTGATGGTGAAGCGGGTCTGGGGCGAGTACCTCACGCCGGTCGGCCTGCTCCGCTTCGGGCGCATGCCCCAGCACTGGGGCCTCGGCATGCTCTGGAACAGCGGCGACGGCCACGACTCCGACTGGCAGACCACCGTCGATCGCCTGATGCTCGTCACCGGCATCAAGAAGTACGACATCTACTTCTCGGCGGCGTGGGACTTCGCCAACGAGGGGGCGATCAGCGCCTCGCCCTACCAGCAGCAGGGCCAGGCCTACGACCTCTCTGCAGAGGACGACGTCGACCAGTTCGTCTTCACCGCGGTGCGCCGCAAGAACCCCGAGCTGCAGAAGCTCGAGCTGGCGCGCGGCAACATGGTGCTGAACGGCGGCGTGCACTTCACCTACCGCAACCAGACCATCGCCAACGACATCAGCACCACGCCTGACGCCGCCGCCGGAGCTTCGCTCGGCCAGACCCCCGCCCAGCTCCGGGACGGGTGGACGCGCCGGGGCGTCGAGATGTTCATCCCGGATCTCTGGTTCCAGTTCCTCTACAAGAAGTTCCGCTTCGAGGCCGAGGCCGCGGCGGTGCTGGGCTCCATGGAGAACACGGCCGTCTCGGGCTCGGACTACGAGAACCTCCTGGTCCAGGACGACAACGGCTGGGGCATCCGCCAGTTCGGCATCACCACCCAGGCAGAGCTCCGCGCCTTCGAGGACCGGCTGCGCGTGCAGTTCAACTTCGGCTACGCCAGCGGTGACGACGACGTCGCCGGCTTCTCGTCGCGGCAAGGCGGCGGGATCCAGCCGCAGCTCACCGCAGACCGGACCTACTCCACCTTCAGCTTCCACCCCGATTACCGCGTGGATCTGATCCTCTGGCGCAACATCCTGCAGAGGGTCCAGGGGGCGTACTACTTCCGCCCCTCGGTCGAGTACGATTTCGCCCGCGACAAGAACGGCCAGCGCCTCGGCGGCGGCGCGGCGGCCATCTGGAGCCGCGCGGCGGAGTTCGCGCAGACCCCGGGACACGCGCGGGATCTCGGCATCGAGCTGAACGCGACGCTCTACTATCAGGCGCGCGACGGGGCGCTCAACGACGACCCGAACCAGATGGGTGGCTTCTACACCATGATGCAGTACGGTGTGATGTTTCCGCTCGGAGGCCTCGGCTATCTGCCGGGGCAGGTCTCCAATTACGGGCAGATCACGGGATCCACCGATCTCGATACGTCGACGGCGCAGACGGTGCGCTGGTACCTCGGTATCCTCTTCTGATCTTCTGACGCCGGCACACCCGTCGCCACTGCGGCCGGTGTCCTGGGAGGGCCTGCCGATGCTCCGCCGCCTGCTCACCGCCGTCACCTTGGTTGCGACGCTGCTCGGCCCCATCGCCCAGACCACGGCGCAGGACAACACGGGCGCTCTCAAGGACCTCGCGACGGCGACCGACAGCCGGCAGCGGGTCGCTGCAGCGCTCGTGCTCGGCAAAGCGACGAACCCCGGAGCGCGCCCCGCTCTCGAGAAAGCCCTCCAGGACAAGGACCCTTCGGTGCGCGCTGCCGCTGCCGCGGCTCTTGGCACCCGGGGCGAGCAAGCCTCGCTCCCCGCCCTCCGGGCCGCGCTGAGCAAGGAAGAGGTCGTCAACGTCCGCACCCAGCTCGACGCCACCGTCCAGCGCCTCGCCAGCAAGGCCCCCGTGCGGTTCCTGGTCTCCCTCGGCAAGGTCGAGAACCGCTCGGGCGTGAAGGACGCGGGTGTGAACGACATCCTCCGCGGCGAGACCCGCGCGAAGGCTGCCCTCATCCCGGGCGTGGAGGTCCTCTCCGAAGGGGTGGATCCCGTGGCTGCGGGCCAGAGCCGCAAGCTGCCTTCGATCACCCTCGACGCTGCCATCACCCACCTCGCGAACGGGCAACAGGGCGGCGACGTCTCCTACGCGGCCAAGGTGGAGTTCCTGCTCCGCAAGCAGCCGGAGCAAGCGCTCAAGGGATCTCTGAGCGGATCGGCCCGAGCGCTTGCAGAAGCCCGCTCGGTCCGTGGTCCTGCGCAGATCGCCCAGCTCCAGCGCGACGCCGTGTCGGGCGCTGTCGAGAGCGCCTTCCGGGGAGCGACCTCCGCGCTGGAGTCCGCCGCAGGTCTGAGCAAGCGGTAGGGAGCTGCGCGGCTGGCGGGCGCAGCTCGCCAGCGCATCCGTCAGCCGTACCCGTCAGCCGTACCCACCAGCGCGCCGCGGTTCTTCGCGGACCGGGGACGTGCTAGACCGCCGTGCCCTTATGTCACCTTCTCAGCCCAACGACTCGGCCCAGATCCGCCGTACGTTCCTGGACTTCTTCGCCCAGCGTGGCCACGAGGTCGTCCCCAGCGCGCCGCTCGTTCCCCAGAACGACCCCACCCTGATGTTCGTGAACGCGGGGATGGTGCAGTTCAAGGACGTGTTCACCGGCAAGGACCGGCGGCCCTACACGCGCGCAGCCTCCAGCCAGAAATGCATCCGCATCAGCGGCAAGCACAACGATCTCGAGAACGTCGGCGTCACCGCCCGGCACCAGACGTTCTTCGAGATGCTGGGGAACTTCAGCTTCGGCGATTACTTCAAGGAAGAGGCCATCGTCTATGCCTGGGATCTGCTGACCAAGGTCTACGGCGTCTCCCCCTCGCGGCTGATTGTCACCGTCTACAACGGTGAGGGAGGCTTCCCGAAGGACGACGAGGCGGCTGCCATCTGGCGCAAGGTGACCGGCTTCGGCGAGGACCGCATCCGCGCCCTCGGCCTCGCGGACAACTTCTGGACCATGGGGGACACCGGGCCCTGCGGCCCGTGCTCCGAGATCCACTACTTCCACGGCGGCGAGCCCGACCCCTCGCGCTTCGGCGAGGAGCCGCGCATCGACGGGAGCGGGTGGACCGAGATCTGGAACAACGTGTTCATGCAGTACGACCGCGCCGAGAAGGACGGCCCCGTCGTCCCCCTCCCGGCCGCGAGCGTGGACACCGGCATGGGCCTCGAACGCATCGCCAGCGTGCTCCAGGGGGTGACCTCGAACTACGACACCGACCTGCTCCGGGGCCTCGTGGACAGGGCCGCGGAGCTCAGCGGCAAGCGCTACACGGGCTCCACCTCCGCCGACGACGTCTCGATGCGGGTCATCGCCGATCACGCCCGCACCTCTGCCTTCCTCATCGCCGAGGGCGTGATGCCCGAGCGCCAGAAGCGCGAGTACGTGCTCCGCCGGGTGATGCGCCGCGCCATCCGCCACGGCCATCGCCTGGGCATCGAGCGCCCCTTCCTCCACGAGGTGGCGCTGGAGGTGGTGCGCCGGATGGGCGACGTCTATCCCGAGCTCAAGGACCGCCGCGAGCTCATCGCCCGCGTCACCGAGGACGAGGAGGTGCGGTTCCGCGCCACCCTCAAGCGAGGCATGAAGATCCTCGACGACCGCTTCGGCGAGATGCGCAGCCAGGGCAAGACGACGCTCCCGGCCGAGGCCGCCGCCGACCTGTACACCACCTATGGCTTCCCGCTCGACCTGACCGAGGTCATCAGCGCCGAGCAGAAGTTCGGCGTCGACGTCGCCGGCGCCGAGGCGATCATTCACGGCGCCGAGGGCGTCGAGGGGCCAATCAACCCGGAAGCCGCCCTCGACCCCGCCTTCCGCGAGGCGCGCGCCCTCTTGAAGGAGCCCGTGGTCTTCACGGGGTACGAGGAGGAGGCCGGTGACAGCGAGGTCGTGGCCCTCATCCAGGTGGAAGGACAGCTCGACCACGCCGAAGGCCAGCCCGACCGCACGAGAGCGCGTCCCAAGCGCACGCTCGTCCAGCGCGCCGAGGCGGGCACGCGCGTGGAGATCGTGGTCTCCCGGACGCCCTTCTACGCCGAGAGCGGCGGACAGGTGGGCGACGCCGGCAAGATCTCGGCAGCGGGTCTCCGCGTCGAGGTGAAGGACACCCAGAAGCCGCTCTTGGGCCTGGTCGTGCACGAGGGCGTGGTGCGCGAAGGCGCCATCGAGGTCGGCCAGAAGGTGCACCTCGAGGTGGACCACGCGGCCCGCACCGCCACGCGGCGCAACCACTCCGCCACCCACGTGCTGCACTGGGCACTCCGCAAGGTGCTCGGTGAGCACGCCCAGCAGAAGGGATCGCGCGTCGGCCCCGATACGCTGCGCTTCGACTTCGCCCACAACAAGCCGGTCACGGCGAAGGAGATCGAGCAGATCGAGGACCTGGTGAACGCCAAGATCCTCACCAACGAGACGGTGCAGACCGAGGTGCTCTCCATGGACGAGGCGAAGAAGCGCGGCGCCATGGCCATCTTCGAGGAGAAGTACGGCGACACCGTGCGCATGCTCTCCATGTCGTCCGAGGTCGTGGAGCTGTGCGGAGGGACGCACGCGAAGGCCCTCGGCGACATCGGCCTCTTCAAGATCGTCGGTGAGGCCGGCGTCGCCGCGGGCGTGAGGCGCCTCTTCGCGGAGACGGGCCTGAATGCGCTCACCCACGTGCGCAAGCTCGAAGGAGACATCGGCCGCGCGCGCCAGGCAGCCAGAGCGACGGGCGGCGATCTCGCCACCAAGATCGAGAAGCTCGTCGCGCACGAGCGTGAGCTCGAGAAGAAGGTCTCCGATCTCGAGCGCCGGCTCGCCGAAGGTGGCGGCCCGGGGCAGGGGAGTGGCGGCGGCATCGACGGCCTCCTGGAAGGCGCCCGGGACATCGGAGGCACCAAGGTGCTCGCGCGGCGGGTGGCCGACGGCACGAGCGGCGCTGCCCTCCGGGAGATCGCCGAGAAGCTCCGCGACAAGCTCGGCGAGCGGTCCGCGGTGCTCCTGGGCTCGGTGGTCGGCGACAAGGCACAGCTCGCGCTGATGGTCTCCAAGGCGGCCACCGACCGCCTCAAGGCTGGCGAGATCATCCGCCCCGTGGCGAAGCTCGTCGGTGGCTCCGGTGGCGGGCGCCCCGACATGGCGCAGGCAGGTGGCACGGAGGTGGGTCAGCTCGACGCCGCCATCGCCGCGGCCTACGCGGAGTTCGAGCGCGCCCTGGGCTGAGGGGTCAGCCTGGCCCCTCTCGGCCTCCCCGTCCGCCCTCCTGCCCATCGTCGTCCCCACGGTGGCGAGCGCGCACCGGGGGCAACGGCTGTGGTGCCCTCGGGGCCGCTGCAGCCTGCCTCCGCGCCGCGCTCCCCTGTACCGCGTGCGCCCCGATCGTCGCGCGCACGATGGGGGGCAAGAACAACGCCTCCAGGTCCACCTGCGACAGCGCCGCGGCCACGGTGGCGATCCGATCGGGCAGCGCAGCGCCCGCGTCCACGAGGATCACCTGCCGACCCCGCAGCGTGCACAGCCCCCCCCGTGGCCTGCGCATGTCGGACAGGTTCGGGTCGAAGTGCTCCATGCGCACCTTGATGCCCGTCCGTGCGGCCGTTCGGGTGAGCTCATCGAAGAGCCGCGAGAGCTCCACCCACCCAGCGTATCGTCTCTGCGTCTCCCGCGCCTCCTGCGTCTGCCGCCTGCACGATTCGTCTGCACCGCGCAGCTCAGACCCTTCCCCTCACACCTTGGCCACCCACTTTCATTGACGGGGTAGGATGAGCGTGTTAGGAGCCGGCATAGGTCCGCGCGTTCGGCCGAGTGGGAGCGACTGTGCGCTTCCCGGCTGCGGTGGGGAAATCCCGCGAGTTCCGTTCTGGCATGGGCCTTGGCCCGTCAGCTACGGGCGGAGTGGCCGCGCGGGGGGCACCGAGGAGCGCACCGTCATTCGGAGCGCTCAAGGGACGAAGATAGATGACATTCACGGATGCAGCCGCCGAGGTTCTTCGCCTTGTCGGAAGACCGCTTCACTACAAAGAGATCACCGACATCGCGATCGAGAAGAACCTCCTCAGCCACGTGGGCAAGAGCCCCGAGGTGACCATGGGGGCGCGCCTCGCGGCGATGCTGAAGAAAGAATCACCCGACAATCCTCTGGTTCGCGTCAAGCCGGGCGTCTTCGCCCTCCGGGACTGGGACGAGCGGACCATCCGGACGGGGCTGGAGAAGAAGGGCAAGAAGGCTGGGAAGGTCGAGGAGGCCTCGAAGCCCCTCAGCGACGTGGACGCAGAGCCGGAAGTGAGCGGCGACGCGGAACTGGAGAGCGAGCCGGAAGAGGCCGACGAGGCCGACGAGGCTGTCGAAGCCGTCGAGGCCGTCGAGGCCGAGGGACACCCGGCGGTCCCCGCTGACGACGAGACCGACGAGGTGCTCGTCGCATCCAGCGCCGATGAGGCTGACCAGGCAGATGTCGGCGACAAGGCCGAGGAAGGCCTCCCCGCCGACAGGCCCAGCGCGCACCGTGCCGCTGCCGTGCCGGCGCCCTCTCCCTCGCGCTCGTCGCTCTCCTACAGCGAGGAAGACGAGGACGCCGAGCCCCCGGGCCCGGACGACGCGATGCGCGCCGAGGCGGTCGCGGGCGCAGCGGAGATCTTCGACGAGGAAGACGACGACGATCAGCCCATCCTCGGCGGCGACGATCGGGGCGCCGCGGGCGGGGAGCAGGGAGAGGGTCGTCGTCGTCGTCGCCGCCGCCGCCGCGGTCGCAGCGGTGTCGAGGCGGGACCTGCGGGCAATGGCGGTGGCCTGCCGGCGTACACGGCGACCCCCGTCGAGGCGCGCCCGACGGAAGCACGCTCCAGCGAGGGCCGTGGCCCCGGCGAGGGCCGTAGCTCCGAGGGACGCGGCGAGGGCCGTAGCTCCGAGGGACGCGGCGAAGGGCGCGGCGAAGGGCGCGGCGAAGGGCGCGGCGAAGGGCGCGGCTTCGAAGCTCGGAGCTTCGAGGGTCGTGGTAGCGAAGGCCGTGGCTTCGAGGGTCGTGGTAGCGAAGGCCGTGGCTTCGAGAGCCGCGGCGAAGGCCGTGGCTTCGAGGGTCGCAACAGCGGCCGTGAGTCTGCGGTGACGATGGAACCCGCCTTCCGCCCCCAGGTCATCGAGCTGACCGGTGGTGATGGCCACGCCCTCGACGACCTTGCAGGCCGCGACCTCGCGGAAGCCGTGGCGTCGCTCCTCGGAACGTTCGACCGCAACGCTGGTGCCGTCTCGCTGCGGCAGATCGCGGAGATCGCGCAGCGCCGCGGCAAGCTCCAGGGAGACGCCCAGCTCATTCAGTCCCAGATCGCCGCGGCCGTGCGCGCGGACAACGCGCGTCGCACCGCTGCCGGCAACCGGCCTCGCTTCCGCTTCACCGCGGGCCGCATCGCCCTCACCGACTGGGTCCTCTCCGGCGAGCTCGTGCGGCTCGAGCAGGAGGCCATCGCCGCCGTCGAGCGCTACCGCGAAGCCGCGCGTCGGGCCTTCATCCGCAAGCTCTCCGAGCTCCCCGGCCACGCCTTCGTGGAGGTTTGCCTCCTCGCCCTGGAGCGCGTGGGCGTGAGCCAGATCCGCGCGATCCGTCGCGCTGGTGCTCCCGGGAGCGAGGCCCACTTCTCCGGCGTCCTCCGCCCCCTCGGCGGCGACGAGATGCGCATCGCCCTCATCATCCGGCGCGACGGCCGCGAGATCGGCCGCGAGAAGGTCACCGAGCTGCGTGGCGCCCTCCACCATTACGGCTCCGCCATCGCGGGCTGGCTCCTCACCGCGGGCCAGACCCTCTCGGGCGCCCGCGAGGAGGCCGCCGCTCCGGGCACCGCCCCGATCGCCCTCTACGACGGCGTCGCCATCGCGCGCCTCTGCGAGGAGAACGACGTCGCCGTCGTGCGAGCCCGCCTGCCGATCGCCATCCCCGACGTCGATCTGCTCGAAGCCCTCCGCGCTTCCTGAGCTGCACCTACCCGCCCATCGGGGACGCCCATCGAGGACACCCATCGGGGACGCTCATCTGGGACGTCCATCGCGAACCACAACGTGCCCGTCAGCGTCCTCGCCCTGCCCATCTGCTTCGCCGGTTGACGTCACCGGCGATCCTTGCCAGCGTCCTGCCGCATGCGTGAACGCGCGATCTGTTGCGCTGCGACCCTCCTCGCCGCGTTCATCACCGGCTGCACCTCCGTCAGCCCACCCCGCTCGCAGTTCCCCACGGGCGACGCGCTCCTCGACCGGATGGAGGCCTCTGCCGCGTGCGTCAACGGCGTCCAGGGGACCGCGAAGATCGATCACTTCTCGCCACACGGACGCATCCGCGGCGAGGTGTACATCCTCGCCGTCAACCCCGACCGGGTCCGCTTCGACATCGTCAGCCCCTTCGGCGCCAACCTCTACACCCTCACCTCGAACGGCTCCGTCTTCCAGCTCCTCGACGTGAAGGAGAAGCAGTTCCTCCACGGCCCGGCGAGCGCCTGCAACCTCGCCCGCCTCACCCAGGTCCCCGTCCCGGGCCACGCCCTCGTCTCGCTCCTCCGCGGCGAAGCGCCGGTCCTCGTGCACACCCCCGCCGAGACCTCTCTCCGCTGGGATGGCGACGGCTTCTACCGCCTCTCTCTGGGCAGCACCCGCGACGCCAGCGAGGAGATCCACCTCGGCGTTCACCCCGACGATTTCGACAAGCCCTGGGCACAGCAGCGCATCCGCGTCCTCGACGTCCGGGTGACCCAGCGCGGCGTCGACCTCTATCACGCCGAGTTGAGCAACCATCGCCCCATCGCGACCGCCCCGCCTCGCGAAGATCCCGATGGCATCGATCCCCCCGTGCCTCCGATTGGCGGCGCGTGCCGGGCCGAGATCCCCCACTCCATCCGCATGCGCGCCCCTCACACCGAGGACGACGTGATCTTCCAGTACAAGGACGCCAAGTGGAACCCGCCGATCATCGCCGGCAGCTTCCGGCAGCCCGTCCCGGGTGGTGTATCCCGACGCTTCGTTGAATGTCGTGACTGATCAGCCTTCCGGGTGCAGCGCCACCTGCGCCTCCCGGCCCACCTTCAGGCGCTGCCGGCTCCCCTCGTCCAGCAGCTCCAGCGTGTACTTCTCGAGCGTCTCCGCCCGGTGCGACGACGTGTGCTCCGCGAAGATGCGCTGACGCGCCCTCTGCGCGATCGCCAGCCGCTCCGAGTCGAACGTCTCCCGCACCCTGCGCACCACGTCGTCGGTCGAGCGCACGAGCAGGATCTCCCGGCCCGGCTGGAAGAACGCCTCCAGCCCGGGCCATGGATCCGTCAGGATGGGCGTCCCGCACGCCGCCGCCTCGAACAACCTCACGCCGGGAGACCATCCGGATTCGACCATGTCCCCCCGGGTCACGTTCAGCGTGAACCGCTGCGCATTGTAGAACGCCCGGTGCTTCTCTGGCGTCAGGTGCTCGAGCTGGTGCACGTTCTCGGGCCACGCAATCGACGCCGGGTACTGCGACCCCGCCACCGCGAACCGCCCCCTGCGAAATCGCCGCGCCGGTTCGAGCAGCAACCGCTCCAGCACCTGCTGCTTCTCCTCCGTGTACGTCCCCAGATACCCCAGATCCCACCGCGGCTCTGCCGGCTCCGGGTGGTACATCTCCGGATCGACCCCGCAATACAGCGGCCGCGCCCGCTGCGCGCCGTACTTGCGCTCCAGGAGCGACAGGGTGGGCCCCCCTGTGAAGGACAGGTAGAGATCGTACCGCCCGATGAGCTGTGGCGTCAGGCCGGAGTGGTCGCCGAGCGCCAGCTTGCGCAGGGTCACCGGGGTATCCAGGTCATAGAAAGCCGCCCTTCCCCGGGCCTCTTCCGTGACCCACGCCCCGACGAGCGCCCCCTCGGGCACACCGGACCCCACCACCACCAGCGCCGCCTCGCGCACCGCCTGCGCGTACCGATCGCGCAGCTCGTCAAGGCTCCTGTACAGCCCTACCTCTGCATACGGAGGCCGCCGCAGATCCCGGTGCTGCTCGTGGCAAGGGAGATCCCGCTCCAGGAACAGCAGGCTGTGCCCTCGCGCCCGCAGGCCCCGGAGGAGCGCCCGGTAAGCCGAGGCATGGCCATTCCCCCAGGACGAGGTGAGGGAGAGTCCGAGAAAGACATAGCGGAGGCTCTTTGTGCTCATGATCTCGCGCAATCGGTCGAAGGTTGAGGTTTGGTACGGGAACCGCGCTTCGACGTGGCGGTCCGGCTCGGGCCCGGTGGAAGGGCGCCGAGGTGCCAATGTGCGCGGCTTTCGTTCACCAGAACGTGCCGCTCCTTCGTGACGCGCTGCCGACGGAAGGCGGGGCAGCGTGCGCGCGTCACCGTGGTGATGAGACCCCTCCAGGGCGTCGCCGTGAGATGCGGCCACGACCTGCGCAGGTCGATTAACATGTCGATAATCTCCACGCAATCTCGGGCAGCCCCGGCGCTTCATTCATTCGTCGTCATCCGCGCCGCTCCCGGAACTCGTCATACAGAAATGCCCGACGTCTCACCCTGACGACGCGTAAATCAGTCCACGCACGCTCTCCGCGCCGCGCATTGCTGCTGGACACACGGAGATGCCGGGCCCCCTGCGGGTATCTAGCGCATTCGTGAGGCGAGGCGACAAATTGCGCCGCCAAGTTGCAACGCAATCTGGTCGCAGTGGTACGTCGCAAACGACGTGCTGTCACATTGCCGACATTCACCTTCAGCTTGCCGTCCACGCCTCGACGATTCCCCTCCCGGCCGGGTTCGCAGTATGTACTCGGCGATGGCGCGCCCTTTCGACCCGGTCATGCCCCCGCCCCTCGACCAGCAGTCGGGCTCCACCTTTCCCCGCCTTGTCGAGCTGATGCAGCGGCTCCTCGCGCCCGACGGGTGCCCCTGGGATCGCGAGCAGTCCTTCGCCACCCTCCGTCGCTACGTCCTCGAAGAGGCCTGCGAGGTCATCGACGCCATCGACGGGGGCAATCGCCGCGAGCTGTGCGGCGAACTCGGCGACCTGATGCTCCAGATCGTGTTCCAGGCGGAGCTGGCCCGCGCCGAGGGCGCGTTCGGCCCTGACGACGTGGTCGCCGCCATCTGCGACAAACTCGTCCGTCGCCACCCCCACGTCTTCGCCGATGCTTCCGTGGACGGCGTGGACGACGTCCTGCAGAACTGGGAGCGCATCAAGGCGGCAGAGCGCAAGACATCCGGCCACGGTGGCGTCCTCTCCGGCGTCCCCCGCAGCCTCCCTGCCCTCACCCGCGCCCAGCGCATCGGCGAGAAGGTGGCCCGGGTCGGCTTCGACTGGCCCGACCAGCGCGGCTCCCGCGCCAAGGTCGAAGAAGAGCTGCGCGAACTCGACGAGGCGCTCGCGAGTGGCGACGCCGACAGCGCCGAGGCCGAGCTCGGTGACGTCCTCTTCGCCCTCGTGAACCTCGCCCGCCACGCCGGCATCGACGCCGAAGCCGCGCTCGGCCGCACCATCGGCAAGTTCACCCGCCGCTTCGAGCACGTCGAGCAGCGCGTCGTGACCCAGCACGGCGGCTGGCCCGGCGGCAAAGACCCGCTCTCCCTCCCGGAGCTCGACGGCTACTGGGAAGAAGCCAAGCGCGTCGAAGCGGGCGTCGAGGCGCGCGTAGAACCAGGAGAGCCCGTAGCTCCCGGAGCCCCTGCCGAGGGCACGCAAGCGGACCCGCAGGCCCCTTGATCCATGGTATGAAGCGCGAGGAGAACACCATGTCGGAAGAGGTCCTGATCGTCTCCCGTGACGGCGCAGTCGCGACGCTCACCATGAACCGTCCCCGCGCCAAGAACGCGCTCAACAAGGCGCTCCTGGAGGCGCTCGCGACCCAGCTCCGCGCGGTCGCCGACGACCCCGAGGTGCGCGCCGTCATCCTCACCGGCGCCGGTGGCGCCTTCTGTGCCGGCGCCGACCTCAAGTCTGCGTTCGTCGACAACCCCAACGTCCTCGACGAGATCGACGTCACCCTCGGCGTCTACCACAGCCTGATCCGCGCCATCGCCTACGCCCCCAAGCCCGTCATCGCCGCGGTCGACGGCCCTTCCGTGGGTTTCGGCTGCGACCTCGCCCTCGCCTGCGACCTGCGCATCGTCTCCACCGAGGCCTACTTCCAGGAGAAGTTCGTCAAGATCGGCCTCATGCCCGACGGCGGCGGCACCTTCTGGCTCCCGCGCCTCGTCGGCCTCGCCCGCGCCATGGAGATCATGATGCTCGGCGAGACCATCCCCGCGGCGCGCGCCCTGGAGTACGGCATCGTCAACCGCGTCGTGGCTCCCCCCGAGCTCGGCGCCACCGCCCTGCACCTCGCCAGGACCCTCGCCAGCGGCCCCCCGCTCGCGCTGGCCGGCATGAAGCGCGCGACCCGCGATGCCCTCGGCGGTGGCCTCGAAGCCGCGCTCAACGCCGAGAAGGAAGGTCAGCTCCGCTGCCTGCGCTCCAACGACTGCATGGAAGGCGTCGCCGCCTGGGTTCAGAAGCGCGAACCCTCCTTCCAGGGCCGCTGAGGCGCTCCCCCGGAGGTCGCTGAGGCGCTCCCCAGCCTGCCCTCACCTCAGCCGGCGGCCTCGCTCCCCACCGACAGCTCGGCGTACACCCCGAAGTGGTCCGACGCCGTGACCCCCGCGTGGATGTCCTGGAACGCCAGCCGCGCCACCAGCGGCTTCCCTCGCCCCAGCCGATCGGGCCCCCGCACCAGCACGTAGTCGATCCGCCGCGGGTGCTCGTGGTGCGGCCCCGCGAACGTGTTCCGCGTCTCGTCGTACGTGTACCCCGGCCCGTGCCCGGCGATCTCGTACGCGTCCGAGAAGAACGTGCTCCGACCCCCGAGCGACTGCAGCCCCTTCAGGAACCGCACCTCCGCCGACTCCGGCTGCGCGTTGAGATCCCCCATCAGGATCGGCGGATACCCCGCCTCCCGCTCCGGCGCCTCGGCGATCGTGGGCGCATCCACCGGCCCTTCTCGGTGGACGATCTCCGCGATCGCCTGCACCTGCTGCTCCCGCACCGCCCCGTGGTGGAACCTCCAGTTCAGGTGCGTCACGAACACCGGGAGGCGCCCCCAGGGCGACGCGATCTCCGCGAGCAAGAGCGAGCGCGGCTCATCGCGCTCCCCCGTCGGCAGCGGGAACACCTCTTCCCGCACCATCGGCCACCGCGACAGCACCGCGTTGCCGAACGCCTCGCCGCTCCGCCCCGTGCTGGCCTTCCCGAACGCCACGGTGTACCCGAGCTCCTCGGCGATCTCGTGCGCCTGCGACCGCTCCCCGCCCGACAGCACCTCCTGGAGCCCCACCACATCCGGGGCGAGCTCGCGCAACCCCGCGCGGATGAGATGCAGCCGCTCTTCCCAGGGCCCTTGCCGATTCCAGATGTTCAGCGTCAGCACGCGCAGACGATCCATGAACACGGGCTACGCCAGGTGCGCTCCCGGATCCAGCCCGTGGTAGGAAGGGGGACCTGATCACGGAGGATCCCGGATGACCGCATTCACACGTCCCCTCGCTCACCTCTCCGCCCTCGCCCTCGCCCTCGCGGCGCTCGCGCTCCTCGCCGGCTGCGAGAACAAGATGGAGCCCAAGGAGTGCGACAAGCTCCGCGGCGAGGCCTTCGAGATCCTGAACAAGGCCCACCACTGCAACGCCGACGCCGACTGCCGCCAGAGCGAGTGGCCCGGATGTGCCAAGCCCCTCAGCAACGCCGACCACGACAAGATCAAACCCCTCGCCGACAAGTTCCAGGGCGGCAAGTGCGAGGAGCCCAAGGTCGACTGCAAGGCGCCCCCCGAGGTCTACTGCAAGCAGGGCCTCTGCGTGCACCGCGAGAAAGGCACTCCCGAGGACGAGGGCCGGGTGCCGAGCGACCAGATCAAGATCGAGTAGCCGCTTGACGCCCGCCGGCCCAGGCGTCACGCACGCCGCGGTGAGCGACAGCTTCTATGCAGGTCGCCGCGTCGTCGTCACCGGCGCTGGCGGGTTCATCGGCAGTCACCTCGTCGAGGCGCTCGTCGCCGCCGGCGCCCGGGTCAAAGCGCTTGTACGCTACACCTCGGGCTCTCGCCGCGGGCACCTCGATCGCCTCTCCCCCGAGGTGCTCCGCGCGATCGAGGTCTCCCTCGGCAACGTCGAGGACGCCGCCTGCGTCCGCGCCCTCGTGAAGGGCTCCGACGTCGTCTTCCACCTCGCCGCCCTCATCGGCATCCCCTACTCGTACGTCGCCCCCCACCAGTACGTCGCCACCAACGTGCAGGGCACGCTCAACGTCCTCGAAGCGGCCCGCGAGCATGGCGCCCGCGTCGTCCACACCTCCACGAGCGAGACCTACGGCTCCGCGCGCTACACCCCCATCGACGAGGCCCACCCGCTCACCGGCCAGTCCCCCTACTCCGCCACCAAGATCGGCGCCGACAAGCTCGCCGAGAGCTACCACCTCTCCTTCGGCCTCGAGGTCGCCACCATCCGCCCCTTCAACACCTACGGCCCCCGCCAGTCCTCCCGCGCCGTCATCCCCACCGTCATGGCGCAGCTCGCCACCGGCAAGCCCACCCTCCGCATCGGCAGCCTCACCCCGATCCGCGACCTCAACTACGTCGCCGACACCGTCGCCGGCTTCCTCGCCGTGGGCTCCCATCCCCGCGCCATCGGCCAGACCCTCAACGTGGGCAGCGGCCGCGCCGTCTCCATCGGCGATCTCGTCGAGATCATCTTCCAGGTCACCGGCCGCCGCGCCGATCTCGTCACCGACGACGCCCGCGTCCGCCCTGATGCCAGCGAGGTCATGGTCCTCCTCGCGGACAACCGCCGCGCCGCCGATCTCGTGGGCTACGCGCCCAAGGTCTCGCTCGAACAGGGCCTCGCCCGCACCTACGCCTTCATCGAGCAGCACCTCGCCGACTACCGCCCCGAGGAATATTCAATCTGAGTCTCACGGTGTGATCATGTGGAAAGTACCCCTCAGCGACCTGACCTTCGGCCCCGAGGAGCGTGAAGCCGCCCAGCGCGTCCTCGACTCTGGCTGGCTCACCATGGGCGACCGCACCCTGGAGTTCGAGCGCCGCTTCGGGGAGGCCCTCGGCACGCCGCGCGTCCTCGCCGTCGCCAACTGCACCGTCGCCCTCCACCTCGCCTACGTCGCCCTCGGCATCGGACCTGGCGACGAGGTGATCTGCCCGAGCCTCACCTTCGTCGCCACCGCCAACGCCGCCCTCCTCACGGGCGCCAGCGTGGTCCTCGCCGACGTCCTCGGCGCGCACGACCTCTCCCTCGACCCCGCCGACGTCGCCCGCAAGATCACCCCGAAGACCCGCGCCATCGCCGTCGTCCACTACGCCGGCTACCCCTGCGACATGGATGCCATCCGCGCCATCGCGGCCGAGCACAAGCTCGCCATCGTCGAGGACGCGGCCCACGCCCCGCTCGCCACCTGGCGCGGTGAGAAGCTCGGCACCCTCGGCGACATCGGCTGCTTCAGCTTCTTCTCCAACAAGAACCTCGCCGTGGGCGAGGGGGGCGCCGTCTCCTCCCGGGACGACGCCCTGCACACCCGCATGCGCCTGCTCCGCTCCCACGGCATGACCACCCTCACCCTCGACCGCCACCGAGGGCATGCCTTCTCCTACGACGTCGTCGAGGCGGGCATGAACTACCGCATCGACGAGCTCCGCAGCGCCATCGGCGTCGTGCAGCTCGGGCGCCTCGCCGAGGGCAACCAGCGCCGCCGCGCCCTCACCGCCCGCTACCACGAGAAGCTCGCCGGCATCCCCGGCCTCGTCCTCCCGTACCGCGACTTCTACGCGCGCGACGTGGGCGAGAGCGCCCACCACCTCATGCCGGTCCTCCTCCCCGAGGGCCTCTCCCGCAAGCCCGTCATGGAGCAGATGAAGGCCCGCGGCATCCAGACCAGCGTCCACTACCCCCCGATTCACCTCTTCTCCCACCACGGCTCGTCCGACCTCGTGCGCCGCGACGGCCTCGAACGCACCGACGCCCTCGCCCCCCGCGAGCTCACCCTCCCCCTCTACCCGCGCATGCAGGACGAGGACGTCGACCTCGTCTGCGCGTCCCTTGAAGCTTCCCTCCGCGACGCCGCCTCCCCGACCTGACGTCGCGCTCCGCTCGCGCTCGCGCTCCGCTCGCGCTCCGCTCGCGCTCGCGCTCCGCTCGCGCTCCGCTCGCGCTCCGCTCGCGCTCGCGCTCGCGCTCGCGCGCGCAAGCTGCGGGGTGCGGGGCGGCCGCAACCCCCCCCTCGGTCTGCGCGCCTGCGCGTCACTCCGGCAGGTAGCGCTCCCGGTGCTGCTCGAACTCGCTCTGCGCGTCGGCGAAGTCGTCATTTCGCCCGATATCGAGCCAGTGCCCGCGGAACGGGAACGTCGCCACGGGCGCCTTCGCCCCGAGCAGGGCGCCCATCAGCTCGTCGAACCCGAACGGCCTCCCTTCCGGGATGAACTGCAGCACCTCGCGGCCCATCGCGTAGATGCCCATGCTCACCCAGAACGTGTACGTCGGCTTCTCCCGGAACCCCACCACCTGCCCCCCGTCGTCGAGATCGAGCACCCCCAGATCGACCCGCGACGTCCGCTCGCACACCGCCACCGTGAGCGGCGCTTCCGAGCGCTCCCCGGCCGCGTAGAGCGCCTTGAAATCGAGATCGCAGAGGATGTCCCCGTTCATCACCAGGAAGCGCTCCGGCAGCTCGTTCGCGTAGGCCCGCAGCGGCCCCACCGTCCCGAGGGGCTCCTCTTCCCGCCGGTAAGCGATCTTCAACCCATAACGATCCCCGGCACCGATCACCCCCTCGATGAGCGCCGCCTGGTGCCCGACGCACATCAGCACTTCCGTGACGCCCGCCCTCGCGAGCTGACGCAACAGGATCTCGACGACCGTGTGATCGCCGATGGGCATGAGCGGCTTCGGGATCAATGCGGTGTAGGGACGCAGACGGGATCCTTTCCCACCTGCGAGCAGAACGGCCTTCATGGAGGAGTGCCTCGTGTTGATTCGTCGCGTTGATTCGTCGCACGATACCGGGAAATCGCTGTCCCGCGCTCCCCGTACCGCTTCATTGACCCATTCCCCCGCGCGACCTATACCAGGGTTCATTCCGTGATTGCCCGGTTCGTCGCTGGTATGGCGCCAGTCGGTGTGCCGGGCGGGAGTAGGTCATGCGCAGCCATGGTGCAGAGGGGACGAGGGCGCGGCGTTCACGTCGCGCGATCTATCGAGGCAGCGGGACCCTGGCCATGTGCGGGTCGGGGCCTCATCCGGGCGGCGCGCTGTTCAAGAGCCTGTGTCGCCTCGCCGATCGTTTTCGTGCCTGCCCCGACGACGTCGAGGCCGCGCGGATCGGCAGCATCCTCTCTCTCCTCGCCATGCACGCGTCAAAGCGGAGCGAGGAGGACTTCCGCTACGAGCTCGGCTCGTTTCTGATGGACCTCGCCCTCGAAGACGAGCGGCGCGCCGCCGAGCCTCCCGTGGTCGACGTGGTGCTTGCGCCATGCAGCACCGCCTCCACACCCCGCCCCGTTCCGTATGCGCGCGCGCATCTCGCGCGATGACCTCATCCAGCCATGCCCATTTCCGGGCGCGGCGTGGTCGAATCCGACCACAGCGCGACGCGCACCCCCCTCGGAAGCCGCGCAAAAGTTGAGTTTCCTGGATGGCACGAGACATGCCCACAGGGGACGCCGGCAATGTTGCCGGTAACGTCGCCGGGCATACGCACCGGCAAGTCCGCCGGGGGGGGATCCGCCGGCGAACGTACCGGCACGCGTGCCGGCTGGCGCGCTGGCGGACGCGCCAGCAAACGCGCTGACAAGGTGAATGCCGTCGCGCCTGACGTGCTGACGCCGCCAGCAACATCGCCGTAAAGTCCTCCTATGACCAGCACACGTGACCTCCCCACCCGACCTGCCGGGCGTCGGCGAAGGCCCACCACGAGCCCTGTCGTGCTGCTCGTCAGCGCCAGCGAAGCCCTCACCGAGCGCTGCCGTCGCATCCTCTTCGTCGAAGGCCCCGAACTCGTCGACTGCGACATGGTGTCCTTGCGCGGCACCGCCGCCTGGCTCATGCCCCTCGCGATCATCATGACCGAGGACGTGCGCACCTTCGATCCCGAGGGCTTCGTCGAGCTGTCCCGTCGCGTCGGTGCCGAGCTCGTCGTCCTCCCCTCCGAGGACGTCCCCGATCCCACCCTCGCCGCGATGATCACCACCGCCCTCGACATCGCCCAGCGCGCCCGCGCCCGCTGACCGCGCCCCTCACCAGCGCGCCCGCGCCCGCTGACCACGCCCCTCACCAGCTTCCCGAACCCGCTGACCGCGCCCCTCACCAGCGCGCCCGCGCCCGCTGACTGCGCGTCAGGGCGGCCCGAACCCGAACGCCGCGAGCGTCTGCTGCCCCGCCGCTGACCCGCAGTGCTCCAGGAACGCGCCCGCCTCCGGGGCGCCCTGAGCCCGGCTCACGGTCGCTGCCACCACCTCCACCCGCGGCAGCACGGCCCGGCTCACCTCGTCGAGCACGACCACCCCTTCCACGCTCCGCACCTCCGAGCGGTACACGAACGCCGCGGCCACCTCGCCCCGCTTCGCGTACGCCAGCACCGCCGCCACGTCTCCTCCGTACACCAGCCGCTCTCTGAGCCCCTCCCACGTCCCGAGCTTCTGCAGCGCCTCCTTCGCGTACTGCCCCGCCGGCACCGTCTCCGGCTCTCCGAGCGCGATGCGCTCTCCCGGAGGCAGCGACCCTAGCGTCGTCAGCGTCACCGGCTTCCCGCCTGCGGGACCGATGAGCACCAGCGTGTTCGTCGCCAGCACCCGCCGCGTCGCCCCGTCCGACAACCCGCGCGCGATCAGCGCATCCACGGGCGCCGCGCTGGCGAACACCACCCCGTCGAGCGGCGCCCCTCCTTCCACCTGCTTCTGGAGGCTCCCCGACGCGCCGTAGGTCGCCTTGATCGTCACCCCCGGGTGCTCACGCTCGTACGCCTTCACCAGCTCCGGCATCGCCTGGCGCAGGCTCGCTGCCACCCCCAGCGTCACCTCGCGCTTCGCCTCCTCGCGCTTGCAAGCTCCACCGCCCACGACCGAGAGCACCGCCGCGACCAGCGCCATCACGACGCCTGGCCACCTCGCCCCCGCGTGTCTCCCCGCGTCCTTCATGCTCCTGCTTGCCTTTCGCGCTCCCGCGCTCCCGCGCTCCCGCGCTCCCGCGCTCCCGCGCTCCCGCGCTCCCGCGCTCCCGCGCTCCCGCGCTCTTGCGCTCACTCCCGTGGCGGCAGCACCTCGCCGGTGTGGCTCGCCAGCAGGCACCCCTCGTCCAGGCCCAGCTTGCAGGCCTTCGTGTACAGCTCCAGCGCCTTGTCCTGATCCCGCGGCACACCTTCTCCATGCGCGTGCAGGTGGCCCAGCTCCACGCATGCCGGCGCGTTCCCCAGGGCGCAGACCCGCCGGAAGAGCTGCGCGGCGAAGACCGCGTCGGCGCCGACGCCGCGGCCTTCCAGGTACGCCCGCCCCGTCGCGAGGCACCCGAGGTTCGCCCCCGCCTCACAGGAGCGCCGGTACGCGACCGTCTCCTCCTCGGCGCCCTGGAGCAGGCCCGCGTGGTACGCGTCCCCGAGCAGCAGGCAGCCGCGCGCGCTATCCACCGAGCATGCCTCGCGGAACAGACCCGTCGCGCGCTCGGTGTCGATGGAGACCACGTCACCGCGCAGGTACATCGCCCCGAGCGTCACGCAGTCCTCCACGTGGTGCGCGGCGCATCCGTCCGTACAGCCCACGAGGTCCGTGGCCTCGCAGGGCAGGTGGAAGGGCAGGGAAGGTGGTGCTTCGGGCTCGGCAGGGGTCGCCACCCGCGCCTCGGCGGCGACCGTCGCCTGCGGCACGCTCCCGCCGCGGTTTCCTCCCTCTGCGCGCTGCGCTGCGCACCCCAGGAGCGCAGTCCAAGCCGTCGCCGCCAAGACACAGGGAAAGGCCCGCATGGGGTCAGTTATGACACACCCCCGGCGCCTGCCCAGGGGTCCATGTCCCTGGTCCCGCGCTCATGCCCGGTGTACACGCGAGAGATGTCCGCATCGATGCCCCCGTCCATGCCCCCCTCGCTGCGCGCGTTCGGCGAGCCCCGGCTCCAGGCGATGGTCGAGCTGATGTACCTCGCCGCCTCGGCCGACGGCGATTTCAGCAAGGAGGAGCGCGCCCACTTCCTCAGCAGCGTCGAGTCGCTCACCGACCGCCAGATCTCCGGGTCGAGCCTCGATCGCCTCGTCGCGCGCTTCGAGGCCGATCTGCGCAAGGACGGCCGCGACGTGCGCCTCGCCTCCATCCGGGAGCGCCTGGAGTCCATCGCCCTGCGCAAGGTGGGCCTCTCCCTCGTGGTGGCGGTCATCGTCGCCGATGGGATCATCCGGACCACCGAGCGTGAGGCTCTCCTGGAGATGGCCGACGCTCTTGAGATCTCCCGCGACGAAGCCGCGGACCTCGTCGCGCAGCACGCGCCGACCTGACCGCGCACCGCGCGACCCCCGCGCCAGGCCTCCCGGGTGGCCATGGGCCCGGCGCTGCAGCGTGCACTACGCGCCGCAGCGCACGCGGGATCGCGGTGCCGCGCAGCCCTGAGGCCCGCGCCGCGGCCCGGCGGCACGCGACTTCCCCCCGCGCCGGCTGGAGGGAGTGACGACGACCGCCCGCGCTGCGCGATTTGGGGTTAGCATGGGAGGACTCCCGTGAGCTGGTCGACCACCGGTTCGTTCCTCATCCCGTTTCCCATCCCGGGGGCGCACCTCACGTCCTCGCGTGGCACGTACGTGGTCGGGCAGCTCATCGGCGATGGGCAGTACGGCTCCGTCTACGAGTGCGTCGGCCCCTTCGACCAGCCCTACGCCCTCAAGATGCTGCGTCCGGCCAACAAGCCGTACCACGTGGTGAAGGAAGAGTGGTCGCGGGAGATGCACCGCCTCGACAGCTTCCGGCACCCGAACATCGTCTACATCCACGACGCCTTCGAGGAGAACTACCTCTTCTACCTGGCCCTCGAGCGCTGCGACACCAGCCTGCGCGCGCTGCTCGGTCATCCCCTCCAGCCCGCGCTGCTCGTCGAGCTGTCGCGCCAGCTCCTGATGACGCTGCAGTACCTGCACGACAACGGCCTCGTGCACGCCGATCTGCACGCCGGCAACGTGCTCATCTCGCAGCTCGATCGCGCCCCCATCGTCAAGCTCACCGACTTCGGCGTGGCCCAGCAGCTCGACGGCAACCGCCGCTGGTACCGCCCCCAGGTGGCCAACCCCAAGATCCTGGTGCCGGAGCTGGTGACCGCCGGGTACACCACCGCGCAGAGCGACCTCTACCAGCTCGGCCTCCTGATGTTCCAGATGCACACCGGCCAGAACGCGATCGACGTGAACGTCCCCTACGAGGAAGTCGCCCGGCAGATCGCGGAGGGCACGCCGCGCCAGAAGGCGGAGGCCCTCGGCACCGGCATCGGCAACATCATCGCCAAGCTCCTCCGCCGCCGCGACACCTACCGCTACCTCTCCGCCCGCGACGCCTGGGAGGACATGCGCCAGCTCCGCTGGCTGTGACCGCAGGCCGCCGAGCGTCTCCTGACGCCCCCTATCGCCCCTGGGCGCCGCCTGGTCAGAGAGCGCCGCCGCCCCCTGGTCAGAGAGCGCCGCGATCACGGCGCCGCGATCACTCGGAGGCTTTGCTGGCGGCGGGCTTCTTCGGGGTGGGGGCGGGCTTCTTGCCGGCCTTGGCCGAACCGCTCGGGGCGGGCGCGGCTTCCTCGCCGATCCCGATCAGCTCCACGTCGAACAGCAGCGTCGCCTTGGGGGGGATCTTCGGCGGGCTCCCGGCGTCGCCGTAGCCGAGGCGCGAGGGGATGGTGAGCTTGCGCTTGCCGCCCACCTTCATGCCGGCGATGCCTTCCTCCCAGCCCTTGATCACCTCGCTCTTGCCGATCGTGAACTTGAGCGGATCGCGACCCACCGACGAGTCGAACTGCGCGTTGTTCTTCTTCAGGCGGCCCGTGTAGTGCACGCGCACCAGGTCGCCCTCCTTCGCCTCGGCCCCGGCGCCGACGACGACGTCTTCCTTCTCGAGCGTGGCCGGCTCGGGCACCTCGACCACCGATCGCGGGATCACCGGCCGGCTCGGATCCGGCTCGGGCTCGGGGACCTTCCGGTCGCAGCCGGCGAGGGGGAGCAGCATGGCGGCACACGCCGCGAGGCGGGCAAGCGCGAGGATCTTCATGCCCCCCCGTCTTTAAGCGGCCCTGCGGGGCCGATCAAGGGCCTGCGCCTGATGTAGGGTACGCGGCAGCAGGATGCTGCCCCTTCCTCCGCGCACGCACGGCGTTCCGATCCAGGGCGTGCAGTTCACGGCCCTCGCCATCGCCGAGGCCCGCGCCAACGCGGTGGGGGCCGTGCGGTTCACGTGCGGCGAGCAACGGCTCCACATCGACCTCCTGCTCGTGGCCTGGCATGGCGCCTCGGGGTTCGCGCCTGGCGCCGTGGTGGAGAGCCTCGGCGTCGAGGTCCCGTACCCCGCGATCCGCGCCCTGTTCCGGCGGGGTCGCGCCCTGTGCCTGGCGCTCGATCCAGAGGCGTGCGCGCCCTACAACCGCTTCACCCTGACCCGCTTCACCGAGGCGCCGGTGGACACCCTGGCCCGCGCCTACCAGGCCCGCCAGCGCGCGCACGTCGCGAGCCTCGCCGCGCCGCTGCCGCTCGGCGTCGTCACCGCGCTCGCCGCGCCCGCAGACCTCGTGAGCGGCCCCCTCGGCGTCGCCTCGCTCGCCGCGGTCGTCGCGGCCGTCGCCTGGTTCGCGCTGCGGGTGCTGGTCCGCGCCCTCACCTGGGGAGGCCCGAACTCGGATCGCCGACGCGACGCCCTGGAGGCCGAACTCTCACGCCGCATGGGCTTCTTCGCCGCGCCTCCCGTGGGCGTGCACCCCCGGACCGTCGCAGGGCCCCCGCCGTCGCCACCGCCGTTCACTCCGGGGACCTCGAACGTGCGCCCCCCGCCGCTGCCGCCGCCGTTCGCTCCGGGGGCCTCGAACCTCCCTCCTGCGCCACCGCCGCCGCCGCCGCCTGGCGTCGCCGACGAGGGGATCTTCGCGCGCCCGCGCGCCCTCGTCCCGGTCGCGATCGTGGCGGTCTTCGTGGTGGCGACGCTCGCCTTCGTGCAGCGCTTCGCCACGCCCCGCGCGCCGACGCCGCTCGCCACCATCGACCGGGTGGGGCCCACTGCGCTCGCGCGGGCCCGCCGCTGGTCCGACCTCGATCCGGCGGCGCTCGCGCCCATCGAGCCTTCGCTTCCGCGCTGCCTGTGCGAGCGCGCCGACTCGCTCCTCTGGCGCGACGGCGTGCCGCACCTGAGCCTCTTCTTCGGGAGCGGGCCCGACGACACGAGCGGCGCCGTCGCGCCCGACGAGGACGGCGAGTACGCCTTCGATCTCGCCGTGGTCAACAACGGCGCGGAGCCGCTCCGCGACGTGCGGGTGCTCCTCACCTTCGCCCGCCGCGACGCGGGCAACCGACGCACCGGCATCACCGAGCGCGGTCTCTTCTACGAGGGCCTCCTGCGCCCGGCCCGCGCCGTGAAGTGGCACGTGGAGGCGCCCGGCACGGAGATCAAGGTGGAGCCCGGCGTCGTGGGCCCTCTCCCTGGCGAAGCGGCCCCGCCGGAAGCCTACGTGGAGCTGACCCGTGCCCGCTCCCGCGCGGTCCGGATCCACGCGGCCAAGATGCTCGCCTACCACCGCGACCCGCGCGCCCCCGACGCGCTCGGCGAACTCGGGGGCGGGTCGAACGCCCAGGAAGAAGAGACCCTCGACCGCATCCGCCGGGCAGCAGCGCCCGTCATCCCCTGCGGCGCCACCCAGCGCGGTGACCGACTCGGGGTGTGCGTGTTCAACGCGAGCGCGATGTCCTACACCGGGGCCGTCCTGCGGGAGGTGCGAGAGGGCGGAGACGCGGGCGTACGCGAGTGGAAGATCGACGCCACCCTGCCCGTGCACGAGGGCCTGAAGCTCGATCTTCCCCTGGAGGGTGAGCTGCCCCCGGACATGGTGGTCGAACCGGGTCGGGTCGCGCCTCCCCCGCGGTGAGCGGCGCGGGAGGAAGCCGCTTCCGGGGAGGTGCGGCGTGGAAGGGGGTACGTCGGTGTCCGCTTCCGGGGAGGTGCGGCGTGGAAGGGGGTACGTCGGTTTCCTCCTGCCTCATTCCCGCTGCGGGAGAGCGTGGGCCGGCGTCCGCCGACGTGCACGTTCCCGCGGTGGAAGCGGTAAGGCGGCGCTCTCCCACCTGTTCCGGCGGTGGAAAGGGTGCGGTCGGTGCCCCCCGCGCCTGCTCCCGCGGTGGAAAGGGTGCGGTCGGCGACCGACGTTCCCTCTCCGGTGGTGGAAAGGGTGCGGTCGGCCTTCTCCTCCGTACCGGATTCCCGGGGAAACACGTCCGTCGGTCGGCACCTCCCGCACCTGTTCCCGCGATGGAACGGGTGGGGGACGCCGACTGCACCTGTTCCCGCGGTGGGGAGGAGGCGGAGGCGTCCGCCCGCACCTGTCCCCGCGGGGGAGCGGTCGTGTTGGCAACCGACGACACCTCTGCCACGTGTGAGGCAGGCTGACTGAGAAACCGCCGGGTTGAAAACGGCGGCGGCGGGAAGGGAAACGGCCATCGAGGTGCCCAGGTCCGCGGCGCAGACCGCGCTGTCGGCGAGATGGGCAGACGGATCCAGGTCTGGAGGAGGGGCTTCGGGATCCGGAGGAGGGGCTTCGGGACCGGGTGGCCCGCGGGCCTCAGAAGGCAGGAGCGTGTTCACCGCGCGGTCGGTCTGTCAGGATGCGCGATGCAGCGTGTCCGTTGTCCACGCGCGCAGCGGTCAGTTGCCGCGGCAGATGTTGTAGCCGGTGGGGAGGAGCGAGCTCGCCGCGCAGTTCGGCCTCGCGTTGGGGCAGTTCGCGTTGGCGGGGTCGCAGAGCATGTAGAGGCTGCCGTTCTCATCGGAGGGCTCGCAGTCGTCCTCGGCCGTGCAGACGACCTGCGAGTAGTAGCCGTTGTTGCCTCCGAGCGAGACCCGGGTCGCGCAGCACACCGTGTCGGCCGGACAGTGAGAGGGGAGCTGACACTCGATGCGGGTGCGGCGGCCGTCGAAGCCCGTGGCGCCCGTGTTGCAGGTCTGCGGATCTGCGGGGCCATCGATGCACGCGCCCTGGTTACCGCCGTCGTTCCAGCAGCAGGCGCTGTCGTCGCCCTGGGGGCAGGTGTCGCCGGCGCAGTCGAGGGTGCCGCCGCCCGAGGTGGTCGTGGTCGTGGTCGTCGTCGTCGTCGTGCCTGCGCCGCCCGTGCCGCCTTCGCCGCCACCCGAGGTGGTGGTGGGCGTGCCGCTGTTGGTGGTCGAGGTGGTGGTCGGGTCGATGGTGCCCGAGCTGGTCGCGCCGCCGTTTCCGCCCTCGCCGCCCGGGGTCTGGCCTCCGGAGAACATGCCCTCCGTGAAGTCGCTGATGCTGCAGCCGACGGCGGTGGTGGCGGCGACGAGGAGCCCCGGAAGGAGCCAGCGCGAAGCGAACGAAGCGTGTTCCATGTGTGCAAGCGCTCCCGACGGGCTCGGGGGGTCATGGCCACGGCCCCGCGTTGCGCAGGTGCCGGACGCGGGGCCCTCGCGCCGTCTGGCGGCATGATACACGGGGAGCGGTGAGCCGGCGACACTCCCCGGCGCAGAGCGCGCGTGCGTGAGGTAGGGGTGGGCGATGGGGGCGCGATCGGGAGCGCGGGTGCGATGCGCGGGTCAGCCCGTCTTGGGACGTTCGGAGCGGCGCTCGACGCCCGCCCACGCCGGTGGGGTGAGCGGCAGGTCCACGGTGAACGTGGCGCCCTGACCAGGGCGGCTGTCGACGCGGATGGTGCCGCCATGGGCGGCGACGATCTTGCGCACGATCCACAGGCCCATGCCGAGGCCCGCGTACTGACGGGCGGAGACGGCGCGCTCGAAGCGCTCGAAGATGCGCGCCTGGTCCTCCAGGGCGATGCCGATGCCGTGATCGCGCACCTGCAGGCGCGCGCCGGCAGGGCTCGCCGTCAGCTCGACCTCGATGGCCTTGCCGCTGCCGTACTTCATGGCGTTGGAGAGGAGGTTGACGATCACCTGGTCGAGCCGGGAGCGATCCCAGTTGCCGGAGATCTGCTCGGCGGCCACCACGCTGAGCCGACACCGGGCCTGCGCGAGCTGGCCCTCGATGCGGCTGAAGATTTCCCGGACGAGCTGGGCGAGGTCGAAGGGCTCGATGCGCAGCTTGAGGCGCCCGGCGCCGATCTGCGAGACGTCGAGGAGGTCGTCGACGAGGCGGGTCAGTCGGGCCACCTGGCGCGCGGCGACCTCGATCTTGGCGGCGATGCGCTCCAGAGACTGGCGCTCCATGGGGCGCGCGGCCATGCCCCGCTCGGAAGGGACGCCGGAGATGCCATGAACGCCAGGAGCACCGGGAGCACCATGAGCACCAGGAGCACCAGGAGCACCATGAGCACCGGGAGCACCAGGACCACCAGGACCACCGGGAGCGCCAGGGCCGTCGGGGCCGGCGGCGCGGGCGGTGAGGCGCCGCATGCTGTGCACCTGGATCTGCAGGGCGGTGAGCGGGGCGCGCAGCTCGTGGGAGGCGACGGTGAGGAAGATGTCTCTGGAGCGGATGGCCGCCTGCGAGTCGGCGTAGAGCCGCGCGTTGTCGAGGGCGAGGGCGACGCGGCGCCCGAGGTCCTCGACGAGGGCGAGGTCGCCGGAGCCGAACGTCCGGCGAGACTCCAGGGAGTAGAGCCAGAGCAGGCCGATGAAGCGGTTCCGCGCGCGCATGGGGACCACCATCCCGGAGGTCGGCGCGAGCTGCTGCAGGATGGCGCGGCCATCACCGCGGGCACCGGCGTAGGTGGCGCCCTCGCCGAAGCTCGTGAGCAGACCGCCGCGGCCCACTTCGAGGAGGGAGAGCAGGCCCTCGCTGGCGCTGAGCTCGGGTGAGCCGAGGCCCTTGAGGTGCGCGGCGAGCTCCAGCTTGCCGGGATCGGCGAACACCACGCTGGCGCGCTCCACCGTCTCGTCGGAGGCCACCACGTCGATCACGCAGCCATCCGCGAGATGCGGGACAAGGATCTGCGGCACGTTGGCGAGCGTCGTTTCGTAGTCGATGGAGCTCGCGAGCCGCTCACTGGCCTCCAGCAAGATCTGGAGCCGCTCCTCCGGGCTGTGCACGCCCGGGAGCCTATCCTGCTCTGCGTCCGTACGGGAGGGGGAGCGTGGACAGGGGCGGAATGAGCGGGGCGGCGGGGTACGCGGGGCGCGTGGTCGAGGGCGCCGCGGCCGTGCTGGAGGCTTTCCGCAGGGGCCTGTCCCCGCTAGCATGCGCCCCGTTCCGTCCTCTCCCGACCCGTGACCCAGGAGCCCCGCCATGGCTGTGACCCCCCTTCGTGTGCTCTCCGTCCTCGCTCTCCTCGGTGCGGTGGCCTGCAGCGCCGAGAGCTCGCGCAACGAGTTCTCGTCGGGCAGCGGCAGCGGCGGTGACGGGGCGGGCAACACGGGCCCGGGCAGCGGCGGCGCGGGGGGTGATCTCTTCGGGAGCACCGCGTCGGGCACCGGGACCAACACCGGATCTGGCGACAACTGCAGCGAGGCCGCGAAGCTTGTGTACGTGCTCTCGGACGAGAACGAGCTTTACAGCTTCAAGCCGGACACCAAGCAGTTCACGTTCATCGGCTACATCGACTGCCCGACGGCACTGTCGCCGAACTCGATGGCGGTCGACCGCAACGCGGTGGCCTGGGTCAACTACGTCGACGGCTTCGACTCCCAGGGCGCGCTCTTCCGGGTGAGCACCGAGGACGCCTCGTGCGAGCCGACGCCCGCGGCCACGCTGCCCTCCGGCTGGGAGCGCCTCGGCATGGGCTTCTCGACCGACGTGGCGGGCGGCGAGGAGGAGACGCTCTACGTGGCCGCGACGGCCAGCTCCGCCGGCCTGGCGCGGATCGACACGAACACGGGCACGCTCTCGCCCATCGGCCCGTTCAGCGGCTCCCTCGCCGGCCAGAGCGCCGAGCTGACCGGCACCGGCGACGGCACGCTCTTCGGCTTCTTCACCACGAGCCCGGTGCAGGTGGCGCAGATCGACAAGACCACCGGCGCGACCTCGAACTCCGCTGCGCTGTCGACGGTACCGGTGCCGAGCGCCTGGGCGTTCTCGTTCTGGGGCGGCGACTTCTACCTGTACACGGCCAGCCTCGGGACCTCGAACGTGAACCGCTACCGGCCTTCGGACGGGAGCGTGGACACGGCGTACATGACCTCCATCGGCTTCCGGATCGTGGGCGCCGGGGTGTCGACCTGCGCGCCGGTGGCACCGCCCCAGTGATCGGCGGGTGAGCCAGGCACCCCTCGCCCCGCCCCAGGCGTCGTCGACGGCGCTGCGCGCGCCTCACGCGTCCCACCGAGGCGCCATCTGCGTGGACTGCCGCACGCTGCTCCCGGCTGGCGAGCGGTGCGACGGTGGTCCCATGCACCGGGTGACCTCGCTGGACAGCGTGGAGGGCCGGGGCAAGCTCCTCGACGAGGTGTGGGGCCCTCCGTCGGCGCGGCGGCGCGCGCGGCAGCTCGCCAGGGCAGGCGGCGGCGGCGTGGGGGTGGGCTCGGTGCTGGAGGGATGCACGAGCTGCGGCGGGTGCGATGTGCCCGACGGAGAGGCGCTGATCGTCGTGGCGGTGATCGCGCTCATCGGGGCGGTGTGCATGGCGCTCTACTGGGTGGTCATGAAGATCGTGGAGGCGATCCGGGCCCACCAGAACCGGCCCAAGCCCCACGGGGGGCTGCTCCGTCCGGCCTCGGTGGGGAGGCGGGTGGGGCCGGCCGGGGTGATCACCCGGGTGCTGCCCGATCCGCAGGCCGCGCCGGGGGTGGGGCCGCGGCTGCTCGAGGCGCCCGCGAGCGGGGTGGGGTGCGCCGCATACGCGGTGGACCTGAGCTGCAAGCGCTTCCTGCGCGCGGGGTTGATGCTGCACACCGCCGAGAGCGCGGGCTTCGAGGTGCGCCTCGACGACGGGTCGGTGGCGCACGTTCCGGCGGGGAGGATCCGCCTGGAAGGACCGATGGAGCGGAGGAGCCGCGGATCGGCGCCGGCCGTGGCGCGGTACGTGGAGGAGCTGGCGCCGAGGAACCCGGAGCCCGACGACGACGCGCTGTTCCCGTACGACACGGTGCAGGAGCTGGTGCTCCAGCCCGGGGATCGGGTGCGGCTGTTCGGGGAGTTCGAGCGCATCGTCGACGCGGGCGCGGCCGGGAGCTACCGGGGAGGGGCGCAGGCGATCCTGATGCCGGTCGGGGTGCCAGCGCTCCGGCGGGAGCCGAAGGGGGAGTAGGGGAAGGGAGCGGCGCCCTCACACCTGGGAGAGGGCACCGCGCTGGGGGAGAGGAGCAGGCGGGGCGCGGCTCAGGGCATGCGGAGCGCGGCGGCAAGCTGGTAGGTGACGTACGCCGGGTCGATCCTGGCGCACTTGCCGAGGCCACCCTGATCCTGGGCCTGCGACGACCACGCTCGGTGCAGGCGCGAAGGGGCACGGCGGCGCAAGGGGATGCGCCCGGAGCCGGGAGCAGGGCCGGTGCGGTGATGGGGAGGGCGGCGCCCGCAGCTCAGGGAGCGGGGCGCCGCGCGGAGAGGGAGGGGATGAGCGTGGTCAGGGGGCGCGGACGGTGACGGCCAGGCGGTAGTCGAACTGGCCGTTCGGTCCGGTCTGCGTGCTCGAGGTCGAGGAGGCGCGGACCTGCAGGTAATAGATGCCTGCGGTCAGGTTGTGCGCTCCGGTGTTGGTCCCGGTGCTGCCGGTGCCATCGAGGCGTGAGCAGTTGCCGCGGCCCGCGTTGTCATCGTCCACGAGCTGGGCCCCGGAGGGGCTGTACAGCGTCAGCCGGCTGTCGACTCCGTTGGACTCGCAGGTCTCGGCGCCGCCCTCGATGACCTCGGCGAGGATCGACATGCCGTTCAAGGGCACGACGACCGCGAAGAAGTCGGAGTCGGTCTGCACCTGGTGGCCGCCGAGGGCGAACACGTTGGAGTCGTAGATGTGGTTCGCCGTGGCCTGGGTCTCGTTCGGCTCGGTCTCGACGCCCAGGTCCGCCTGGACGTGTACCTCGAGCTGGTAGGCCGCGATGGTGGTCGTGGTGCTGGCCGCCGCGACCTGCGCGTAATAGACGCCCGCTGGCAGGTTCACGATGAGCGCCGAGCAGGAGTTGATGCCCGTCGTGGTGTCCGCGTAGAGCTCCACGCCGGTCGCGCTGTAGATGCGCAGCGCGGTGGACAGGCCGGTTGTCGGGCAGGTGATCCCGGCGCCGTCGAAGGTCTCGAAGCGCACCGTGGACGGGGCGGCGAGTTCGACGCGGTAGCGATCCACATCGGCCGCCGGGGTGATGGCGCCGGAGACGCGGCCGCTGTGGGTGAAGACCACCGGGGTCGCGTCGAGCGCGCGGGCGTCGGCGTCGACCGAGGTGTTGTTGGGCTCGACCTCGGGCCTGCCGCACGTGGTGGGGTAGGTGCCCGCGCAGAAGAACCCGGCCTCGACGGTGCAGGTGGCGCTGCAGCCGTCGCCGGCGGTGACGTTGGCGTCGTCGCAGGCCTCTCCCGCCTCCTGGAAGCCGTCGCCGCAGGCGGGGGTGATGGTGCAGTCGGCCTGGCAGCCGTCACCGTTCACGAGGTTGCCGTCGTCGCAGACCTCGTAGGGTTCGAGGACGCCGTTGCCGCAGAGCGCGGTGAACTGGATGCGCATGTTGTACGCGGGGACGAGGGCGTTGTTCTCATACTCCTCGACCCGGATGAAGTAGGTGCCCGGCGCGAGCCTGCGTACTGCCGCGTCGGTGGACGGGGTGATCTTGGAGCAGGTGCTGAGGCCGTCATCGTCGTCCTCGATGATCACCGTGGTGCAGTTCGGTCCGCGAAGCTGGATCAGCGTGTCCAGGGAGACGCACTCCCCCGGCACGGTCCCGCTGAAGGTCTCGATGTCGACCGTGGCGGTGGCCGGGACGACGAAGGAGTAGAAGTCCTGGTCGCCGATGGGGGTGATCGCGCTACGGACGTCCACGATCGGCGCGGGCGTGAGGGGCCCGGTGACCGTACCGCAGGCGTTGTTGGGCTCCGTCTCGAGCGTGAAGGGGACGCATACGTAGGGGGTGCCGCCGCAGGTGTAGCCCGTCTCGATGGTGCAGGTGGCGGAGCAGCCGTCGCCCGACTGGAGGTCGCCATCGTCGCAAGCCTCGCCCGCCTCGACGATGCCGTTGCCGCATATCGGGGTGATGGTGCAATCGGCCTGGCAGCCGTCACCGTTCACGAGGTTGCCGTCGTCGCAGGTCTCGTAGGGCTCGACGGCGCCGTTGCCGCAGAGCGCCGTGAACCTGACCCGCATGTTGTAGGCGGGGATGGTGGCGTTGTTGCCGTACTCCTCGACCCGGATGAAGTAGGTGCCTGGCGCGAGCTTGCGCGCGGCAGCGACGCTCGTCGGGTTGATCTTGGAGCAGTTGCCGATGCCGCCCTGGTCCTGGGTGACGAGGACGGTGGTGCAGTCCGGGCCCCGGAGCTGGATCTGGGTGTCGATCGAGGCGCACGCCCCCGGCACGGTCCCGCTGAAGGTCTCGATGTCGACCGTGGCGGTGGCCGGGACGACGAAGGAGTAGAAGTCCAGGTCGGTGCCCGGGGTGATCGCGCCGTTGATGTCCACGAACGGGTTGGGCGTGTAGGGCCCGCTGACCGTGCCGCAGGCGTTGTTGGGCTCCGTCTCGAGAGTGGACGGGATGCAGGTGTACGGCGTGCCGCCGCAGGCGTAACCCGTCTCGATGGCGCAGATCGCGGAGCAGCCGTCGCCGGAGGCGTTGTTCCCGTCGTCGCAGCCTTCGCCTGCATCGAGGGCGCCATTGCCGCAGCCCGGGGTCAGGGTGCAGTCGGCCTGGCAGCCGTCACCGTTCACGAGGTTGCCGTCGTCGCAGGCCTCGTAGGGCTCGACGGCGCCGTTGCCGCAGAGCGCGGTGAACTGGACGCGGAGGTTGTACGCCGGGATGGTGCCGTCGTTGCCGTACTCCTCGACCCGGATGAAGTAGGTGCCTGGCGCGAGCTTGCGCGCGGCAGCGACGCTCGTCGGGTTGATCTTGGAGCAGTTGCCGATGCCGCCCTGGTCCTGGGTGACGAGGACGGTGGTGCAGTCCGGGCCCCGGAGCTGGATCTGGGTGTCGATCGAGGTGCACACCCCTGGCGTGGTGCCGCTGAAGGTCTCGATGTCGACTGTGGCGGTGGCCGGGACGACGAAGGAGTAGAAGTCCTGGTCGCCGCTCGGGGTGATCGCGCCGTTGATGTCCACGATCGGGTCGGGCAGGTAGGGCCCGCTGACCGTGCCGCAGGCGTTGTTGGGCTCCGTTTCGTGCTCGACCGGGATGCAGGCGTACGGCGTGCCGCCGCAGGCGTAGCCCGTCTCGATGGTGCAGGTGGCGGCGCAGCCATCTCCGGCGTTGACGTTGCCATCGTCGCAAGCCTCGCCCACCTCGATGACACCGTTGCCGCACACCGGGGTCAGGGTGCAGTCGGCCTGGCAGCCGTCACCGCTGACGAGGTTGCCGTCGTCGCAGGCCTCGTAGGGCTCGACGGCGCCGTTGCCGCAGAGCGCGGTGAACTGGACGCGGAGGTTGTACGCCGGGATGGCGTCGTTGTTGAGGTAGTCCGCGACCCGCACGTAGTACGTACCTGGCGCGAGCTTGCGCGCGGCGGTGACGCTCGTCGGGTTGATCTTGGAGCAGTTGCCGATGCCGCCCTGGTCCTGTTCGACCAGGATGGTGGTGCAGTCCTGCCCGCGGAGCTGGATCACCGTGTCGATGCCGGTGCACACCCCTGACGTGGTGCCGCTGAAGGTCTCGATGTCGACCGTGGCGGTGGCGGGGACGACGAAGGAGTAGAAGTCCAGGTCGCCGATGGGGGTGATGGCGCCGACCGCGCTGGCGGTGGGGTTCGGGGTGAGCGGGCCGCTCACCTGACCGCAGGCGTTGTTGGGCTCGATGTCGGGAGTACCGAGCACGCATACGCTCGGGGTACCGATGCAGGCATAGCCAGGCTCGCGGGTGCAGGCGGCGGCGCAGCCGTCACCGGCGTTGACGTTGCCGTCGTCGCACTGCTCACCCGTCTCGACGATGCCGTTGCCGCAGACCCCGGTGGGGGTGCAGTCAGACTGGCAGCCGTCGCCGTTGACGAGGTTGCCGTCGTCGCAGGCCTCGTAGGGCTCCAGGGTGCCGTTGCCGCAGAGCGCGGTGAACTGGACGCGGAGGTTGTACGCCGGGATGGCGTCGTTGTTGAGGTAGTCCGCGACCCGCACGTAGTACGTACCTGGCGCGAGCTTGCGCGCGGCGGTGACGCTCGTCGGGTTGATCTTGGAGCAGTTGCCGATGCCGCCCTGGTCCTGTTCGACCAGGATGGTGGTGCAGTCCTGCCCGCGGAGCTGGATCACCGTGTCGATGCCGGTGCACGCCCCTGACGTGGTGCCGCTGAAGGTCTCGATGTCGACCGTGGCGGTGGCGGGGACGACGAAGGAGTAGAAGTCCAGGTCGCCGATGGGGGTGATGGCGCCGACCGCGCTGGCGGTGGGGTTCGGGGTGAGCGGGCCGCTCACCTGACCGCAGGCGTTGTTGGGCTCGATGTCGGCGGTGCCGGGCACGCACACGCTGGGCGAGCCGAGGCAGGCGTAGCCGGGCTCGATGGCGCAGGCAGCGGCGCAGCCGTCGCCGGCGTTGAGGTTGCCGTCGTCGCACTGCTCACCCGTCTCGACGATGCCGTTGCCGCACGCGGGGGTCGGAGAGCAGTCGGCCTGGCAGCCGTCGCCGTTGACGAGGTTGCCGTCGTCGCAGGCCTCGTAGGGCTCGACGGTGCCGTTGCCGCAGAGCGAGGTGAAGCGGACCTGCAGGTTGTAGGCGGGGATGGTGCCGTCGTTGAGGTAGTCCGCGACCCGCACGTAGTACGTGCCTGGCGCGAGCTTGCGCGCGGCGGCGACGCTCGCCGGGTTGATCCGGGAGCAGTTGCCGACCCCGCCCTGGTCCTGGGTGACGAGGATGGTGTTGCAGTCCGGGCCCCGGAGCTGGATCACGGTGTCGATCGCGGCGCAGGCGCCCGGGGTGACGCCGCTGAAGGTCTCGATGTCGACCGTGGCGGTGGCGGGGACGACGAAGGAGTAGAAGTCCAGGTCGCCGATGGGCGTGATCGCCCCGATGATGCTCGCGTTCGGGGCGGGGTTGAGCGGACCGCTGACCGTGCCGCAGGCGTTGTTGGGCTCGGTCTCGCCCGTGCCCATCACGCACACGCTCGGCGTGCCGGCGCAGAAGTACCCGGTCTCGATGGCGCAGGCGCCGGAGCAGCCGTCACCCGAGGCGGTGTTGCCGTCGTCGCAGACCTCCGTCCCTTCGAGGAGGCCGTTGCCGCAGCCCGGGGTGATGGTGCAGTCGGCCTGGCAGCCGTCGCCGTCGACGAGGTTGCCGTCGTCGCAGACCTCGTAGGTTTCGAGGGCGCCGTTGCCGCAGAGCGAGGGGAAGCGGATCCGCAGGCTGTACTGCGGGATGTTGAGGTTGTTGCCGTACTCCTCGACGCGGACGTAGTACGTGCCTGGTGCGAGCCGGCGCGCCTGCACGTCGGTGGCCGGAGCGATCTTGGAGCAAGGAGAGATGCCGCCGTCGTCGTCGCTGACGAGCACGGTGGTGCAGTCCGGGCCGCGCAGCTCGATTACGGTGTCGTTGCCCGTCGCGCAGGCCTCGCCGTCGAGGCTGGTGAAGGTGTCGATCTCCACGCTCGCCATCGCCGGGACGACGAACGGGAAGTAGTCCTGGTCGCCGATGGGGTTGATCTCCGCGGCGATGCGGGTGCTGGGGTTCGGGGTGAGCGGGGGGTTCGTCGCGCCGCAAGCGTTGTTGGGCTCCGTCTCGGGGCGGTAGCAGACGCTCGGCGTCGCGGGGGTGCAGACGAACCCGGGCTCTACCTGGCAGGCGCTGCTGCAGCCGTCGCCGCTGCCGGGGTTGCCGTCGTCGCATCCCTCGACGCCGGTCTGGATCACGCTGTCACCGCAGGTCGCGATCCGGCAGGTGCCCAGGCAAGCATCGGTGTCGTCGTCGTTGCCGTCGTCGCACTCCTCGTTGCCGTCGAGGAGGCCGTTGCCGCAGCTCGCGGGAGCGGTGCAGAGGATCAGCGACCAGGCATTGAACGTGCCTTCCAGCGCGCTCGCGTCGTCGTAGGCCTGCAGCGCCCAGTAGCCCGAGGGGTTGGTACCCGCCAGCGGGGCCAGGCTGCCCTCGGGGCGGAAGCACCCGGTGTAGGGGGCGGCGCCGCTGGTCACGGCCGTGGCGCAGGCGGTGTCGAAGAGGGTGGCGGTGTAGTTGTCGTTGCTCGACCCGTTGTCGCTCGACAGGTCGAAGACGGTCCCCGAGGGCGGGATGAGGGAGATGTCGAGATCCGCGTCGTACGTGTGGAGCATGTCGATCCACACGGCCGCCTTGATGATCCCGGGGATGTTCTCGACCGCCACCGTGCTCGTGGTCTTCTGGAGATCCTTGATGGGCAGCGGCAGGTCGCGCGAGGGCACCACGTACAGGGCCTGGTCGGGACCGCAGCCGAGGAAGCTCGCGCTGCAGCCCGCGGCGCAGTCGGTGTCGGCGCAGTCGATGAAGCCGTCGCCGTCGCCATCGATGCCGTCGTTGCAGTTCAGCTCGATGGCGGCATGGCACACGCTCGGCGTGCCCGTGCAGGTGTAGTTATGCTGCACGTTGCAGCTCGCGCTGCAGCCGTCGCCACTCACCGTGTTGCCGTCGTCGCAGACCTCCAGGCCAGCGCGGATGCCGTTGCCGCACGCGGTCTCCGTGCAGTTCGCGTCGCAGCCGTCGCCGTTCACGGCGTTGCCGTCGTCGCACGCCTCGCCGTCCGTCGCGATGCCGTTGCCGCACGCGGTTTCCGTGCAGTTCGCGTCGCAGCCGTCGCCGTCCGTGAGGTTGCCGTCGTCGCAGACTTCAGGGCCATCCACCACGGCGTCGCCGCACTCGGCGAAGACGCACTGTCCGGAGCCGTCGCACACCACGCCACCAGCGCCGTCGTCGCACCCTGTCCCCGAGGGCTCCGGGGTGTGGACGATGGTGCCGCCGTCGCACTCGTCGAAGGTGCAGTCGTTGGCGTCGTCGGGCAGATCGGTGTCGTCGACCTGGGTGGTTGTTCCGCGGTTGCCGTCGCACACCGCCTGCTGGCAGTCACCCGCCGTCTGGGCGCCGATGACGGTGCCCGCCGGTGCAGGATCGGCGCCACAGACGCCGTCGGTGCAGGCCGCGATCTCGCACGCATTCTGGGGCGTCGGGCACTCGGTGGGCATGGTGCAGGGCATGGGCGGCGAACCGCCCGCGCCGCCCTGGCCGCCCTGGCCGCCCGCGCCACCCTGACCACCCTGAGCGCCGGTTCCCCCTTGGCCGTCACCCCCGGTGCCGCCTTCGCCTCCCGAGCCTGACACGCTCGGGATCAACGATCGGTCCGGACTCGCGATGAACTCACAGCCGGTGGTCCCCAGAGTCCCGAGGACAAGCGCCAGTCCCACTGCAACTTGTCTTGTAAGACGCATAAGAATGCGTGCCCTTCCACGACGGCTTCGGCCCGAATGAACCTCCGGGCGCAGAACGTCCGGTCTAATAAATTATGCAACGAGGTAGGTTCATGGAAGCCGAAAGCACCCACGACAGTTTGGTTCGGCAGTAGGGGGTTGAGTCGCATTTCGCGACAGTGGGCCGGCTTTCGGGATCCAAGGAAGGTCGGATACTTGGCCCGCGTTGCCCGGCCCGGTGATGTAGGCACCTGTGCGACCCCATGGCCTCTTCGCGCTCGTTCTTGCCGCGCTCCTCGGCCTGATTCCGGTGCGGGCCCTTGCGGCTCCCGGGGTCCGCGCCCTGCGCATCCGCAACGACGCGGCGTTTGCGGTGGTGGGCGCCTCGGGCAAGCAGGTGAAGCTCACGGTGGATCCCGAGCTGCAGCGCGCCGCAGAGCGCCTGCTGGAGCGCTCCGGGGCCCCGGAGGCCGCCATCGTGGCCTCGGACGTGAGGACCGGGCGCATCCTGGCGTGGGCGAGCCGCGGTGACAGGGACTATGTGGTGACCCCGCTCGCCCCGAGCGCGAGCCTGTTCAAACTGGTCACCGCCTCGGCGCTGCTCGAGGAGAACAAGGTCACTCCGGCGTCCACCGTCTGTTACACGGGCGGGGAGCGGTCCATCACCCAGCGGGAGCTCTCCGCAAAGGGGGCGACGTGCACGTCGTTCGGCGACGCGCTGGGCTACAGCATCAACGCCGTGTTCTCGCGGCTGGCGGACAAGCACCTGTCGGCGTCGGATCTGCGCCGGAAGGCGCATGATCTGGGGTTCGCCGGGCGGGTGCCGATCGACATCCCGGTGCTCGCGAGCGAGGTGGAGATCCCGGAGGACGAGCTGGGGTTCGCGCGGGCTGCGGCCGGGTTCTGGAGCGGTCGGCTGACGCCGCTCGGGGCGCTGTTCGCGATGCAGACCATCGCCAACGACGGGGAGCGGGTGAAGCTGTCGCTGCTCGATCGGGGCGGTGAGCCGCTCCGGGTGGTGGAGGGCCGCGGGCTCGGAGGGCGTGAGGCGCGGATGATGCGGCAGATGCTGCAGATCACGACGCGCCGCGGGACGTGCGCGAAGGCGTTCCGGAAGCCGGACGGCACGCGCGCGCTCGGCACCATGCCCGTCGCTGCCAAGACCGGGACGCTGGTGGGCACGATCCCGGGACAGAAGGGGAAGCCCCGGATGTTCTCGTGGTTCGCGTCCTTCGCGCCCGCGGACAGGCCCCAGATCGCGGTGGCGGTGATGCTGAGCAACGGGGTGAAGTGGCGGACCAAGGCGAACCTGGTGGGCCGGGAGCTCCTGGAGACGTACTTCGCCGCGCGCAAGAAGTGAGGCGCGAGGGCACTGTCTCGGGGCGGTGGGCGGGGTCGCGGGGGTAAGACATTCTCTAGCCGGGACGCGCCTCCGGGACGCGCGGCGCAGGTGATCCGGGGTGCGCATCCAGGTAGGCTGCATGTGGAGTTGCCCATGACACCTGCCGAGATCATTCCCCCGATGCTGGCGCGGTTGCGAGAGGAGCACCCGGACGCGAAGTACGAGCTCGACTGGACCACGCCCTTCGAGCTGCTGGTCGCCACGATGCTCGCGGCGCAGTGCACCGACGAGCGCGTGAACCGGGTGACCGCGACGCTGTTCAAGAAGTACCAGGGGCCGCGCGCGTTCGCCGAGGCGGACACGGCGGAACTCGAAGAAGATCTGAAGCCCACGGGCTTCTTCAAGCAGAAGGCGAAGAGCGTGCAGTTGATGAGCCGGGAGCTGCTCGCGCGGTTCGGCGGCGAGGTGCCGACCACGATCGAGGCGCTGATCACGCTGCCCGGGGTGGCGCGGAAATCCGCGAACGTGGTGCTCAACACGGCATTCAACATGCCCACCGGGATCATCGTGGACACGCACGTGGCGCGGGTGAGCCAGCGGATGGGGCTGAGCCAGAAGGACAAGCCCGAGGAGATCGAGAAGGACCTGATGAAGGTCGTGGCGCAGGACGAGTGGACGTTCTTCGGGCCCGCGACAGTGCTGCACGGGCGCTACACCTGCATGGCGAAGAAGCCGCAGTGCAGCACGTGCGGGATGGCCGACCTCTGCGCGAAGAACGGGGTGTGAGGTGAAGATCGATCTGCCTGGATCGTGGGAGGCCGTGCTCGCCGACGAGCTGTCGAAGCCCTACTTCACGAAGCTCTCGGCCTACGTGGACGGCGAGCGCGCCGCCCATCAGGTGTTCCCGCCGGAGGACGACGTGTTCGCCGCGCTGAAGCTCACGCCGTATGCCGACGTGCGGGTGCTCCTCCTCGGGCAGGACCCCTACCACGACGATGGGCAGGCCCACGGCCTGTGCTTCTCGGTGCTGCCCGGGGTGGCGACGCCGCCCTCGCTCGCGAACATGTACAAGGAGGCCGTGGAGGACGTGCCCGGCTTCCAGATCCCGCGGCACGGATGCCTGACCTCGTGGGCCGAGCAAGGGGTGCTCCTGCTGAACACCGTGCTGACGGTGCGCGCCCACCAGCCGAACTCGCACAAGGGTCAGGGCTGGGAGACGTTCACGGACGCGGTGATCAAGAGGGTGAGCGAGAAGACCACGCCGGTGGTGTTCGTGCTGTGGGGCGGCCACGCGCAGAAGAAGGAGAAGCTCATCGACGCGAAGCGCCACGTGATCCTGAAGTCGGCGCACCCGTCGCCGCTGTCGGCGCGGGCGGGGTTCTTCGGGAGCAAGCCCTTCTCCAAGATCAACGAGGCGCTGCGGGGCGCAGGGCACCGGGAGATCGACTGGACGCTGCCCGTGGAGCTGTGAGCGTGGCGCGGGCGTGGAGGAGCGTCCCGGGGGTCACGTGACGGGCGACGCGGAGGCGCCGCGCCGGTCGCTGCCCCTCGCGCAGCCCACCCGCTACACGCCCGCCGTGCTGGAGGGCATCGCCGACGGGGAGCGCGCCGCGCTGGGGCCGCTGTTCAGGCGCGGCGAGGCGGGCGCGATCGAGGCCACGGCGCAGGCCCTGGGGCGCGCGGAGGCGCTCGCGGCAGCGGCGCGGGAGGCGGAGCCGCCGGAGACGCCCCTTGCGTGCGGGCCGAGGTGCCCGAGCTGCTGCCTGTCCAAGGTGCTGGTGCTGGCGCCGGAGGTGCTGCGCCTCGCCGCATGGCTCAGGTCGACGCGGACCCCCGAGGAGCTCTCCGCGCTGCTCGAACGGGTGCGGGCAGCGGACGCGGAGACGCGGGGACTGAGCCGGCTCGCGCGGGCGCAGCGGGGCGTGCCCTGTCCGTTGCTCGACGCGGAGGGGTCGTGCTCGGTGCACCCGGCGCGGCCCCTGGTGTGCGCTTCGTGGACCTCGCTCGACGTGGGCGCATGCCAGCGCCACGCCGCGGAACCCTTCGGAGAGCCAGCGGCGCCGCTCCACGCGCCCGGCTACGAGGTGACGAACGCCGTGATGGCGGGGCTCGGGTGGGCTGCGCGGGAGCAAGGGCTGGATGCGACGCCGCTCGAGCTGAACGCCGCGCTGCGGATCGCGCTGGAACGGCCGGGTGCCGGGGAGCGGTGGTTGAGGAGGCTGCCGGTGTTCTCGACGGCGCGGGATCCCGAGTGGCTCGCGGCGCACGGGGGACCGTCGGAAGGCGGGGGTTGAAGGGCTGAGCGGGCCTGTCTCGGCAGGGCTCGTGCGTCGCGCGCGAGTCCCTGCCGGAGGGGGCTGCTTCGTGGGGATCAGGCGGCGCGGCGTGAGCGCCGGCGGCGTGCTGCTGCCGTGAGGAGCCCGCCGAGGACGAGGAGGAGGCCCCCCTGCGTACCCTGCTCGGAGCCGGCGGTGCGGCAGCCGCAGCCGCTGTCACCGCTGCTCGGAGGCGTGCTGCCACCCGCGCCCTGGGTACCGCCTTCACCGGTGGCGCCGGCTTCACCGCCGGAGCCGCCCTCGCCACCAGCACCGCCGCTTCCACCGGCGCCGCCCGTGCCTCCCGCACCGCCAGCGCCGCCGCTCCCGCCGGAGCCGCCCGTGCCGCCAGCGCCGCCGACGCCGCCCTCGCCGCCAGCACCGCCGCCACCACCCGCGCCCCCCTGGCCTTCGCTCAGGCAGTCGGCGTCGCAGCCATCGCCAGCCGTGGTGTTGCTGTCGTCGCAGTCCTCGACACCATCCTGCACGTAGCCATCCCCGCAGGCCGCCACCTCGCAGCCGTCGACGCAGCCGTCGGTGTTGCTCTGGTTGCCGTCGTCGCAAGCCTCGACACCAGCGCGGACGAAGCCGTCGCCGCAGGAGGCCTGCATGCAGGTGTTGAGGCAGGCGTCGGTGTTGACCTGGTTGCCGTCGTCGCAGGTCTCGCCGGTCTGGACGACCCCATCCCCGCAGCTTGGCGAAGAGCAGTTGTTGCGGCAGGCGTCGGTGTCGACCTGGTTGCCATCGTCGCAGGCCTCGACGCCGGTCTGCACCACCCCGTCGCCGCAGGAGGCCGCGACGCAGGTGTTGAGGCAGGCGTCGTTGTTGGCCTGGTTGCCATCGTCGCAGGCCTCGACGCCGGTGCGGACGACGCCGTCGCCGCAGGTGGCGGGCATGCAGGTGTTGAGGCAGGCGTCAGTGTTGACCTGGTTGCCGTCGTCGCAGGTCTCGACGCCGGCGCGGACGAAGCCGTCGCCGCAGGCAGCCTGCGCGCAGGTGTTGAGGCAGGCGTCGTTGTTGCTCTGGTTGCCGTCGTCGCAGGCCTCGACGCCGGCGCGGACGAAGCCATCGCCGCAGGTGGCGATCATGCAGGTGTTGAGGCAGGCGTCGCCGTTGTTCTGGTTGCCGTCGTCGCAGGTCTCGATGCCGGCGCGGATGAAGCCGTCGCCGCAGGATGCCTGCGCGCAGGTGTTGAGGCAGGCGTCGGTGTTGACCTGGTTGCCGTCGTCGCACATCTCCACGCCCGCGCGGACGACGCCGTCACCGCACGTCGCCTGGACACAGGTGTTGAGGCAAGCGTCGGTGTTGTTGGCGTTGCCGTCGTCGCACTGCTCCGGGCCGTTGGTCACGCCGTCGCCGCAGCGCGGACCGAGGCCCGAGCAATCCGTCCGGCACTGGTTGTACTGCCCGTTGAGGGGGCCATTGTCACAGACCTCGCCCGGGCCCAGGATGCCGTCGCCGCAGATCGTCGGCGAGGGCAGCTCGTACGCACCCATGTCGTGGGCGGGCCCGTTGATCTGGTCGCCGTCCATGGGGCGAGGGTTCCCCTCGATGTCGCTGTTCGGTGCGCCGACCGAGGTCCCCGCGTCGATGCACTGGCTGGTGCCCTGGAGCCGCAGGTTCCCGGGCGCCCCCGCGTAGAGGGGGTTGACCGAGATGCACCCGGTGCCTGCGGAGACGCCGCTGTAGTCGAGGGTCGAGTTGCCCCAGACGTCGGAGTAGGTGACGGCGACGTTGACGGTGCCGCCGTTGGTGGAGCGGTAGACGCCGCGGGCGTTGCCGGTGATGATCGCGTTCTTGACGTTGACGGTCAGGTTCGCGGCGTTCGCGCCGTTGACGTCCACGCCGTAGCTGCTGTTGCCGTAGACGGTGCAGTTGGTGACGTTGACGATGCCGGTCGCGCTGGCGGCGATGCCGGCGTAGATGCCGGTGGAGCTGTTGTCCCGGATGATGGAGTTCAGCACCGAGCCGGAGGCATTGCCGGTGAAGTAGATGCCGTAGGTGTTGGTGTGGGCGGTCAGCCCGTTGAAGGTCTGGGTGCCCCCGTTGAGCCAGATGCCGTAGATGGCCTCGGAGACGATGGCATTGGAGAAGGAGCTGTTGGTGGAGGTGGGCGCGAGCTGGATGCCCCACCAGACGGAGGTGCCCGAGCCGCTGGAGTCGATGTTGACGGGCTGCGCCGTGGTCCCTGCCGCGTGCAGGGTGCCCCGCACGATGAGTTCGCTGCGGGAGAGGTCCTGCCCGGTGACCATGGCGTCGCTGGCGCCGAAGCGCAGCGTCGTTCCCGGCTGGAGGGTCAGGGTCACGCCGGGCGCCACGACGAGATCGCCGGTGACCAGGTGGGGAGAGCCGGCGGTGCCCAGGGTCAGGTCACTCCAGAGCGTACCGGCGAGGATGCCCGTGCTGTCTCCGGCGTAAGGCAAGGCGCCGATGTCGCCGCCGAGCTCCGCGGCGAAGCGCGCCGGGGAGTTCGAGGTGATGCGGAGGTTCGTCGACGAGACGTAGAGCGGGTTCGCGGAGAACGAGCCGGTGCCTGCGGAGACGCCGCTGTAGTCGAGGGTCGAGTTGCCCCAGACGTCGGAGTAGGTGACGGCGACGTTGACGGTGCCGCCGTTGGTGGAGCGGTAGACGCCGCGGGCGTTGCCGGTGATGATCGCGTTCTTGACGTTGACGGTCAGGTTCGCGGCGTTCGCGCCGTTGACGTCCACGCCGTAGCTGCTGTTGCCGTAGACGGTGCAGTTGGTGACGTTGACGATGCCGGTCGTGCCGGCGGCGATGCCGGCGTAGATGCCGGTGGAGCTGTTGTCCCGGATGATGGAACTCAGCACGGTCCCGGACCCATTGCCGGTGAAGTAGATGCCGTACGAGTTGGTGTGGGCGGTGATCCCGACGAGCGTCTGCTCGCCGCCGCTCACGTGAATGCCATAGATGGCGTTCCGCACCTCGAGGTTCGACGTGTTGAGCACGGAGCTCGCCTGGTCCGCGCGCAGCCCGTACCAGACGCTGGTGCCCGAGCCCGAGTTGGCCTGGAACACGACGGGGCTCGCCACCGTGCCGTTGACGTTCAGCGTCCCCCGGATGGTCATCTCCACCCGCGAGGCGTCCGTGCCGGAAGCCTGTCCATCCGAGGACGCGAAGCGCACCTGCGTGCCGGCCTGGATGGTGAGCGTGGCCCCGGCCGGGACGATGACGTCGCCCTGCACGATGTAGGGGCTCCCTGCGGGGGTCCACGTCTGGTTGATGACGTTGCCGCCGGTGACCGTCGTCTGCGCAGCGGCGGTCTGTGTCAGGCCGATGAGCAGGGCGAAGGTCCAGAGCAGGGCGAGCAGGGGAAAGGCGAGCGGTGAATGCCGCTTCAGCATGGTCGAGGCTCCTCGGGAAGCGAAAGCAGGGCAGCGGCGCCTGAGCCTCATGGGGAGCATCAGGGCGCCGAGCCCGCGACCCTATCCGAGGAGCCCCGCCGTCGCAACGGACAGGCTCTGGGGGTGATGCGGGGCGGAGCCGGTGAGCGCCGCCCCCGAGGCTCACGCAGCCCGTCGCGTCCTGCGCCGTCGGCTCCGCGCCACCGCGAGACCGGCGAGCACGAGGAGCACCCCGCCGCGCGTGTCGCCCTCGGAGCCCACAGCCCGGCACCCGCAGCCGCCTTCGTCACCGGACGACGCGCCCTCGCCCGGAGCCCCCGCGCCTCCGTTGCCTCCCGAGGCGTTGCCGCCTGCTCCACCCGCGCCGCCTGCGCCAGGCGAAGCTCCTCCGCTGCCCCCAGCGCCGCCGTTTCCGGGCTCGCCGCCGCCCGTGCTGCTCCCTGCGCCGCCCGCGCCGCCGGCACCGCCCGCGCCGCCTTGCCCTTCGAGCTGGCACGCGGCGCTGCACCCGTCCCCGTTGCTCGTGTTGCCGTCGTCGCAGTCCTCGGCGCCCTCCCGCACGAAGCCGTCGCCGCAGGTGGCCATCACGCAGGTGTTCAGGCAAGCGTCGTCGTTGCTGCCATTGCCGTCGTCGCACGCCTCGGGGCCATTCGTCATGCCATCACCGCAATGCGGACCAGGGCCCGAGCAATCCATGAGGCAATGGTCGTACTGCCCGTTCATGGCGCCGTCGTCGCAGGCCTCCCCTGAGCCGAGGATGCCGTCCCCGCACACCGAAGGCTGGGCGTACTCGTAGGCGCCCATGTCGAAGGCCGGACCGTTGATCTGGTCGCCGTCGAGGGGCCGCGGGTTCCCGTCGAGGTCTGTGCTCGGCGCCCCCGTGGCGGTGCCCGCATCGACGCACAGGCTGCTGCTCTGGAGCCTCAGGTTCGCCGGCTCGGACACGAACAGCGGGTTCGCCGAGATGCACCCCGCCCCGGCATTGGCGCCGCTGAAGTTGCCCCCCGTGTTGCCCCACACGTTGGAGTAGGTGACGTTGACGCTGGTGGTCCCGCCGCTGCTGAAGCGGGTGATGCCCAGGGAGTTGCCGGTGATGATCGCGTTCTTGATGTTGACGGTCAGGTTGCCGTTGTTCGAGTTGTGCACGGCGACCCCGGTGTCCGCGTTGCCGTAGAAGGTGCAGTTCGTGATGTCGAGGGTGATGGTCTGGATGACGCCGATGGTCACGTAGACGCCATCGTTCGTGTTGTCGCGGAAGAGCGCATTGACGAGCGAGCCCGAGCCCGAGCCCGAGTAGTACGCACCCCAGGTGTTGTTCTGCAGCGTGACGCCCTGGATGGCCTGCGTCCCGCTCTCCACCCAGAGCCCGTAGGTGGCCTCGGAGACGACCGCGCTGGAGAGCGAGCTGCCCGTCGACGTGGACGCGAGCTGGACGCCCCACCAGCTCCCGGCGCCGTTGCCGACCCCGTCGAGCCGCACCTGCTGTGCAGGCGTCCCCGCGGCGAGCAGGGTGCCCTGCACGATCATCTCGCTGCGCCCCGTGTCCTTTCCGGACATCATCGCGTCCGACGTGGCGAAGCGCAGGTTCACGCCCGGCTGGAGGGTGAGCGTCACCCCCGGCGCGATGGTCAGATCACCGCTCACCGTGTACGGCGAGCCGGCGACGTTCAAGGTCTGGCTGGTCCACAGCGTGCCGAGCAGGCCGTTCGTGGCGTCGCTCGTGTAGGGCAGGGCCCCGATGTCGGCCCCCGCCTCGCCCGCGAAGCGCGCCGGTGAGTTGGAGGTGAGGCGCAGGTTCGTGGGCTCCGCGGCGAAGAGGGGGTTCGCGGAGAACGTGCCCGTCCCCCCGTTCACGCCAGACAGGTTGCCCCCCGCGTTGCCCCACACGTCGGAGTAGGTGACGTTGACGCTGGTGGTCCCGCCGCTGCTGAAGCGGGTGACGCCCTGGGAGTTGCCGGTGATGATCGCGTTCTTGATGTTGACCGTGAGGTTGCCGCTGTTCGAGTTGTGCGCGGCGACCCCGGCGTCCGCGTTGCCGTAGAGGGTCGACCCGGTGATGTTGACGACGATGGTCTGACCCACCCCGATGGTGGCGTACACGGCGTCGTTGGTGTTGTCGCGGAGGACCGAGTTCACCACGGACCCCCCTCCGCTCTCCGAGTAGAAGACCCCCCAGGTGTTGGTGTGCGCGGTGATCCCCGTCAGCGTCGGCGCGCCGCTCGAGATGAAGAAGCCGTAGACCGCGTTCTGCACCTCCAGGTTCGCGGTATTCAGCACGGCCGACGCCTGATCGATCCGCACCCCGTACCAGCTCCCCGCGCCGGCTGCCGACTGGGATCGGAAGACCACCGGGCTCGCTGCCGTGCCATTGACGTTCAGCGTCCCCCGGATGGTCATCTCCACCCTGCCGGTATCGGTCCCGGAGCCCTGCGCATCCGTGGAAGCGAACTGCACCTGGGTGCCCGCCTGAATGGTCAGCATCGCGCCGGAGGGGACGATGATGTCCCCCTGCACGAGGTAGGGGCTCCCGGCCGGGGTCCACGTCTGGTTGATGACGTTGCCGCCAGGGACTGTGGTCTGTGCGGCGGCCGTGCGGGTGAGGCCGATGAACAGCGCGAGCGTCGCCAGCAGGGCGAGCAGGGGAGCTGCGGGTGCAGGCTGCCTCTTGATCATGGGGGATCTCCTCGGGTCGAAAGCGGCGACGCCGAGACCTGCGTGCATCTCGCTGGAGGTCCGGCGCGGCCGCGACGCTACCCGAGAACGCATGCCGTCGCAAAGCGCCCTCGCCCCGAGAGTGCTTCCATGACGCTCAGGTGGCGGCAGCGGCCTCCGGCGGTCGTCCTTGCATCATCCGCACGGAGCGCAGCACCAGCGCTCCGGCGCCCCAGAGCCCCGCTGCGAGCGCGAGCAGGGTCCCGATCCAGGGAATGAACGACACGAGCTGCAGCACGAGGAGCCCCAGCGCCGCTGCCGCATAGGGGTGGTCCACTGGCCGCGGCGCGCCGCGCCACCCGACGATGAGCACCCCGACGCCCACGCCTGCGACCAGGTATCCCAGGAACCAGAGCACGGGCAGCGCGAAGAGCAGCAGCGCCACTCCGATCGGGATGCCCACCACCGAGAACAGCGCCAGCGTCCCCAGCGCCGGGAGCCCGATCCACAGCGCGAGCGCTGCCACGCCAGCGCCGCCCGGTCGCGCCGACAGCATGCTCGCCGCGGAGGCGAGCTGCCGCCCTCCCACCGCAGCGAACAGGAGCCCGCAGGCCACCACGAACGCGCTCACGCTGAGCCAGAAGAACCACCCCACGCCCCACCCCCAGACGGGGCCGCTGCTCTTCGTGACCTGCCCGGAGATCGCTGCCCCAGGGACGAGCGTCAGCTCCGACTGCACCAGCGTCACGTTGCCCACGCGCGCCCCCGGGCCGAGGTCGAGGCGACCGCCCACGATGGTCACATTTCCCGTCACCTCTCCGGTGACCGAGGCATCGCCCCCGATCACCAGGAGATCGTCGGACACCACCCCGTCCACGCGCGCGTCACAGCCGAGTGTGATCACCTGGCCGACGCGCTTGCCCGCATCCACCTCGGCCGTGGCGCCCATGCGAAAGAGCAGATCGGACCCATCCGCCCGCGCGTCTGGCGTCGGGGCTGCTTCGCTCCTCGCAGAAGGCCCCTTCGCGCCTGCTTCCGGCGTCGCTGCCTCCGTGGGTGCCACGGGCACGGCCGTCGTGTCCGTCGTCGCTGGCGGCTGGGCACCTGCCGGGAATGGGAGACACAGGGAGGTGAGCAAGGCGAGCAGGGCGAGCGCATTCCAGCGGACCATCTCTGGCCCTCTTGCATGCCCCGTGCGCTGCCCTGGCCCTCGGCCATCGCGCTCATCCCCGCCTTCTCGATCATGCTCCTGCAGGCGCCCGGCCCCCGGCTGACCACCCTGTCGGCCCCGCGCCGCGTGGTACGGTCACCCGCATGCAGATCTTCGACACGCTGGCCTCCACGGGCCACGAACAGGTCCTCTTCTGCCAGGATCCCGGCGCGGGCTACCGGGCCATCCTCGCCATCCACAGCACGGTGCTGGGCCCGGCGATCGGCGGCACGCGCGTGCTGCGTTACGCGGACGAGGCGCAGGCCCTCGACGACGCGCTCCGCCTCTCGGCGGGGATGACCTACAAGAACGCGCTGGCGGGCATGCCTGCCGGCGGAGGCAAGGCGGTGATCCTCCTCGGCGATGCCCCTCCCGATCGGGAAGCGCTCTTCCGGGCGCACGGCAGGTTCATCGAGCGCCTGGGCGGGACCTTCATCACCGGCGAGGACGTGGGGACGAGCCCCGCCGACATGGAGTTCATCCGCCGCGAGACGCGCCACGTCAAAGGCCTCCCCGACGGCATGGGCGATCCCTCCCCGTGGACGGCGCGAGGTGTCTTCCAGGCGATGCGCGCCGCTGCGCACTGGCGCTGGGGCAGCGCGGATCTCGCGGGCAAGCGGGTCGCCCTGCAGGGGTGTGGTCACGTCGGCGCGCCCCTGGCACGTGCGCTCTCCGAGGCGGGCGCCCGGCTCGTCGTCGCGGATGTCGATGCAGCGCGCGCCGAGGTGGTGGCGCGCGAGACCGGCGCCGAGGTGACCACGCCCGCGTCGATCGCGCGCGTGAGCGCCGACATCTTCGCCCCGTGCGCCCTCGGGGCCGTGCTCGACGACGCGAGCATCCCCGACCTCCAGGTCGAGGTGGTGGTCGGCGCCGCCAACAACCAGCTCCGCGCACCCCGGCACGCCGACGCGCTCGCGGCGCGCGGCATCCTGTACATCCCCGATTACATGGCCAATGCGGGCGGGGTGCTGAGCGGCGGCGTCGACCTCTTCGACTGGCCACGCTCCGAGATGCAGCGCCGGGTCGACGGCATCCACGACACGGTGCTGGCCATCCTGGAGTCTGCGGTGTCGGAGGGGATCCTGCCGAGCGTGGCCGCAGACCGCATCGCCGAGCGGAGGATCGAGGAGGGGCGGCAGCGTCGCTCTGCGCCCCCCGCCGGAGCCCTCAACGCGCCGAGCGGCGGCGCCGGCTGAAGAGCGCCAGCAGGCCCAGCGCGGCTGCGGCTGCGGCCGCGGTGCTGCCCTGACCCTGACCCTGACCCATGGAGCAGCCCTTGCTATCGTCGGGATACGGGTTGAAGGAGTTGTCGTCGCCGCCGGCTCCGCCCACGCCCGCGCCGGTGCCGCTCGTCATTCCACCTCCGACGCCGGTCCCCGTGGCGCTGCTGGTGGCGCCTCCTGCGCCGCCGGCGCCGGCGGGCGTCAGGATGAGATCCGCGCACTCGTAGTAGGTCTCCTGCCCCGCTGCCGCGTCGTCCATCCACTGGATGAGCTGCAGCGTGCAGTTGTCGCAAGGCATGTCGGGCAGCGTCACGTTCATCTGGTACTCGGGCGCTCCAGCCTGATCCTGAATGCCGTCCGCGAGGCAATACACCCCCGGCGTCACCTCATCGCCCGTGGAGCAGAAGGTCGCTGCGCTCGCAGGGGGGAACTGGAACCCGTCCTGCGCGAACAGGATGCGGTAGTGCCCATTGTGATCGATGGTCTCGTCCCATTTCACGGTGATGTTCGAGCCGGCCACGTATTCCGTGACCAGCGTGGCGCTCCGCGCGTCGTTGGCCACGCCGCACGGCCCTGTTTTCTGGGAGTCGTTGCCCGTGTGCCGGGGCGGCGGATCGAGGAGATCGATGTGCGCCCGAGACGCGGTGGCTGCCGAGAAGACGGCAGCGAAAGCAAGGGATCCAGTCAGCAGCCTGCGCATGAGACCTCTCCAGCGCGCCAATCAGCGCACGGGGACAAGCTACATGCCCGGAGCTTCCGCTGTCTTCATCGTTCTCACCCGAGCGAATAGTCCCGCATGCCTGCAGGGGCGCACGGCCGAGGTGCGTCGTGAGGCATTGGCCCGGCGCCACCTCGGCCCCGAGCGAGCCCCGAGCGAGCCCTGAGCGAGCCTGGAATTTCCCTCCACCCTCCGAGGTGAGGGTCCCCGCGAGCCCCTGCCGAAGGCCTCAGGGCGCGAGCCTCGCCACGAAGCCGTCGACGCCGCTGGTGCTGACGAGCTGTTTGCCGAGATCCATCGTCCCTGAAAAGTAACCCGACACCACGGCGGCACCGGACCCAGCCACCGCGAGCCCGGTACCCACCTGCTCCGCAGCGTCGCCCGCGTGGAGGCTCCAGAGGTGCTGCCCATCCCCGTCGAGCTTGAGGACGAACAGGTCCATGTTCCCCGCGCTGGCGCGTGAGCCCCCGCCGAAGTCCACCGTGCCTTGCATTCCGCCCGTCACCAGCACCGCGCCCGAGGCGTCCACGGCCGTCTTGAAGGCGTGCTGTTCCAGGCCGTCGCCATAACGACGCCCCCAGAGAGGCGTCCCCGCGCCGTCGATCTTGAGCACGTAGACGTCGGGCCCTCCGGCGCTCGTCAGCACGTCGACGCCGAGATCCATCTGTCCCCACAGCGAACCCGCGGCGAGCACGTTGCCCGCGAGATCGAAGGACACGCGTGGTGCCCACTGACTGTCGCCGTCTCCGAGCCGCTTTCCCCAGAGGTACTCTCCGGAGGGGCCGAGGCTCGCGAGGAGCGCGTCATCATCAGTGTCGTCGCCCGGCAGCTCGCCTCCACCGAGATCCAGCGTGCCCGGCGAGTCCATCCCGAGCGCCACCCGGCCCCCGGCGGTCGCGGCCACGCTCCAGCCGAAGTCGGCCCCCGTGCTCCCGTAGGCGTGCGACCAGACCACCTCGCACTGCGCGTCGAAGCGGGCGATGAACGTGTCCCGATCGCCCGCGTTCCCGTAGGTGGTGCCGCCGAGCTCGATGGTCCCGAAGTACATCCCGACGACCACCGCCCCGTTGCCCACCGCGGCCACGTCGATGCCGAACTGGTCGCCGTCGGCGTCCCCGTGCTCCCGCGCGCACAGCGGCGCGCCCGACGCATCGAGGCGCGCCACGAACATGTTCGTGGTCTCCGGGCTGCTCAGGACCTCGCTCCCGAAAGCGAGCTCGCCCTTGTACTCCCCGGTGATGAACACCCCCTCTGCGGCGTCCACGGCCACCCCGTAGATCCGCTGGTCCCCCGGGCCTCCGAGGCGTGCAGTCCAGAGCAGGCCTCCTGTTGGTCCGAGCTTGAGCACGTAGGCATCGCGCTCTCCCAGCGAGGTCATGAGCAACTCCCCGTCACCCCGCAGCTCGCCGCGGAACGTGCCGGCCACGAACACGTTTCCTGCACTGTCGACGGCCACCGCCGGTGCCGGGGTATCCACGTCGTCGTCCGTCAGCGCCATGGCCCAGAGGGGCTCGCCGGAGGACGGCCCCGCGCCGGCACCACCCTGCCCCTGGCCACCCGGGCCTGTGTTGCCGGCGCCAGTCCCCGACCCCGGATCGCCCGCACCGGAGCCCCCTTGACCTGTGCCTCCCTGACTCGCTGCGTCGAGCCGCGGATCGTAAGCGCTCCAGTCGTGGCTGCACGCAGCGCCAAGCACCGCGCCGAGCAGCGCCACGGAGCGGCGCGCGGAGGAGGGGTTCGATCTCATCGGAGGCCCGCCATGGTATCAGGCTCCATGACGGTGAAGCACCACGTGGTGGACGGGCGAAGCCGGACCACCACGATCCTGGCGCTGGGTCTCCCGGTGATCGGGGGCATGATCTCGCAGAATCTGCTGAACCTGGTCGACACCGCCTTCGTCGGCACCCTCGGCAACGCGGCGCTCGCGGCCGTGGGGGTCGGCGGCTTCGTCTTCTTCGTGACCACCGCCTTCATCACCGGCCTCTCCGCCGGGGTGCAGGCCATGGCTGCGCGCCGTCACGGCGAGGGCCGCGTCACCGACACGGCCGTCCCGCTGAACGGAGGGCTCCTCCTCGCGATCGCGCTGGCGCTCCCCCTCACCTCCATCGCCTGGCTCGCCGCGCCAGCCCTGTTCCGGCTGCTCAACCCCGACCCTGAGGTCGTGGCGCTCGGTGTACCGTTCCTGCGCGTGCGCCTCCTCGGCGCCGTGTTCGTGGGGTGCAACTTCGCCTACCGCGGCTACTGGAACGGCATCAACCGGCCTGGCAACTACTTGCAGACGCTGGTGATCATGCACGCGGTGAACATCGTCCTCTGCTGGCTGCTCGTCTTCGGCAACCTGGGCGCGCCGCGCCTCGGCACCCTGGGCGCCGGCATCGCGACCTCTGCCGCGACCGGCGTGGGCACCCTCTACTACACCACCCAGGCGATCCGGCTCGCGCGCCCCTGGGGCTTCCTCCGCGAGGTGCCCGATCCCACGGCCCTGCGGACCATGCTGCGCATCTCCATCCCGGCCGGACTCCAGCAGCTCCTCTACGCCGCGGGCCTCACCACCCTGTTCGCCATCCTCGGCCGCGTGGGCACGGCCGAGGCGGCAGCCGCCAGCGTGCTCACCAACGTGATGCTGGTGGCGATCCTCCCCGGCATCGCCCTCGGCATCGTCGCCGCATCGCTGGTGGGCCAGGCCCTCGGCCGCAAGGATCGCGAGGACGCCTACCGCTGGGGGTGGGACGTGGTGAAGGTGGCCATGGTCGCCATGTCCTCGCTGGGCCTGCCAATGCTGCTCTTCCCCGAGCAGGTGCTCTCGATCTTCATCCACGATCCGGCGACGCTCGCGCTGGCGCGCCCCTCGCTGATGGTCTTCGGCGCCGCCATTGCCGCCGACGCGGTGGGCATGATCCTGATGAACGCCCTGCTCGGCGCGGGGGCGAGCCAGGCCGTCATGCTGGTGAGCGTTGGCATGCAGTGGCTGGTGTTCCTGCCAGCGGCCTGGTTGATCGGGCCCATGCTCGGGTACGGCCTGCTCGGCATCTGGATCGCGCAGTCGTGCTACCGCGCCATCCAGGCCCTGATCTTCGCCGTCCTGTGGCGGCGCCGCGCCTGGGCTGCCCTCGAGGTGTGACCCGCGCTTCTGGGTGGTGCCGAGCCATGGCAGGTGGGCCGGAGCGCGCGCGTCGTTCAGGAGTTTGAAGCAGCTTCCGGCGCCTTCCTGTAGACATGGCTCCCATGGACGAGGAGCTGCGCCTGCTGGAGGAGATCCACGACCGCTACCGCGCTGCAGGTCTCGACGCTGCCGCGGCCGTGAAGACGCCATCGCCCGAGGAGATCTTTTACCTGGCGCTCCTGGCGTTCGCCGATGACCGCGCCCCGGAGGCTGCAGCCTTCGCAGCGCGGGCCGCCCAGGCTGTGCCGGAGGATCGCCTGTTCCAGGCAGCGGCCACCTACCTCGCGCGGGTGGTCCGTGAGGGGAAGCGCCAGGTCTACGTGTCGGCCGAGGGGTTCGCTGCCTTCATCCGCGGCGGAGGCAACGTGCAGCTCTACGAGAGGACCAGCGCCGCGCTCTCGGGCCAGTACCCCGACGCTCCCTTCGATCTGCTCGACATCGGCGTGGGTGACGGGATGGCGCTCCTGCCGGCCCTGACGCGCGCGGTGCGCCACGTGACGCTGCTGGAGCCGGCGACGCCGATGCTTGAGCGCTGCGCCGCGTTGCTCGCGGCTCAGAACCTCCCCTTCGCCACCTTCGCCGGGAGCGCGCAGGCGTTCCTCGCGGCGCCCGAGATGGCCTCACGGCGCTGGGAGGTGGCGCAGGCGACGTACAGCCTGCACGCCATCCCGCCTGCCGACAGACCGGCGCTCCTCCGCTGGCTGCGCGACCATGTCGGCACCTTGCTCGTGGCCGAGTTCGACGCGCCCGACATGCACGACGCGCTCGAACCGCGCATGGTGCGCCACGTCCTCGGCCGCTACCGCGTGGGCCTCGGCGAGTACGAAGGCGCCGAGGGCGAGGTCGTCGTGCAGGGCTTCCTCATGCCGGTGATGTTCGGTTACGTGGACAGGGGAGTCACCCGGGCGACCTACGAGCAGCCGATCTCCGACTGGGCATCGCTCCTCGAAGATGCCGGGTTCAGCCACGTCGAGCGCCATGCGCTGTACCCGTACTGGTGGGCACCGGCCGTCCTCCTCGTGGCCCGCTGACCGGGCGTGCGTGGTGCGACGGGAAGCGCCGCGTGCCTGGGGGCTCCCGCGTCAGCCCTGCCCGCCGCCCGCTGACCGCGCCTTCAGCGCCTCCTGGTAGAGCCGCTCTGCCTCGGCCGCCCCTGCAGGATCGCCGATGGCGCGCAGCGCGAACCGGAGCACGTCGAAGGGCCCCTCGTGGAGCGCGCTCACGTGACGGAACCCGATCCGCTTCACCTTGTGGCCCTCCCCCATGAACAGCCCCATCGGGAGCGCGAGCCGCGCCCAGTACACCGCCTGCTCGGCCCGCCCTGCCTTCCACGACGCGAACGCCGCGAGCCACGGAAGCTCGGCGATCCCCGCGTGGAGCGTGAGCCCCGCCGCGCAGGAGTCCACGGCGTCGGTGTAGCGGCCCAGGGTGATCATACACTCGGCGGCCCTGTAGCAGGCCCACGCAGACTCCTCGTTCCAGCCGCGCAGCGCCGCGCACGCCTTGTAGGCCTTGATCGCCTCCTCGTAGCGCTTCAGGTTCTGGAGCGCGTCGCCGAGGTAGTAGAACCACCGCGGATCCTTGGGGTTCGCCTTGGTGTGCCGCCGCAGCACCTCCGCGTCGCGCTCGAACTTCTTCCGGTAGCCCTCCGGGGACTTGGGCAGCTCCGTGAAGCGCATCCGGGAGAGGGTGCGGCACCCGACCTTGTACGACGGGAAGGACTCGTGCGTGGGCCCCGAGAAGCGAACCTTGACGGGCAGGCGGAAGAACCGCTCCTTCGCATAGGTCCCCGCCGCATCCAGGACCATCAGCACCCCCTCGGTGGCGCCCTCGATCTCCGCGCGGACGTCCTCGCCGCGCAGCTCCATGCGCTCGTCGGTGTCGAGGGTGAGCGCCCAGTCCCCCTGGATCTCGTGGGCCGCGTCGAGGGCGAAGTTCCGCGCCGCCGAGAAGTCGTTGATCCAGCGGAACGTGCGCACGACGAGCTTGTCGCCGGCGATCTCGCGGGCGATCTCCAGGCTGCGATCGGTGACGCCCGTGTCGATGACGAGGCAAGCGTCGACCCAGTCGACGACGCTGCGGAGCGCATCGCCGAGGATGTCGGCGTTGCTCCCGGTGAGGGTGGTGGAGACGAGCTTCATGGAGGTGCGTGGGGAGGAGCCGGGTCGGGAGCGCCGTGCGTGTTGGTTGTCGTTGGTTGTCGGAGGAGGGGGGCTGGTCAGTTGGCGGAAGGGGAGGGCAGACGGCAGCAAAGTCTGGTGGGGCCCTCGGTCACCACGGAACCTTGCCCCTGGCCACCCGTACAAGTGGCCTGACCCGTCACTGTCCCGAGGCTGCTGCGGAGGGAGAACGAGTCGTTGGCGAGGGCATCCGTCACGTTCTGGCACTGAGTCGTCAGGGTGGTCTGCGCGCCCTCGGGCACGCACTCATTCCTGGAGTTGGCCGTGACGCTGCCTCCGGTGCAGCCCACCGCGCTCGTGTTGCAGCCACACGCCGAGCAGCTCCGCTGGTCCGTACCGCCTGCGAAGAGCTGCACGTCGAGCTGCGTCCAGCCGGGGTCGCAGCCATCCGTGCCCTCCTTCACGAGGCAGCTCAAGCCCTCCAGTCCGGGGACACCCGTGGGCGGACGGGGCTGGCAAACCTGACCCGCATCGCAGCCTCCACCCTGGCGCGTGTCGCTCTGGCAGACACGGACCGCGCGGCCCCACGGAGCAGGATCCTGCAGGGTGCTCGCACCCGTGACCGTGCACGTGCCAGCCTGACGCACCGTGCTGGGGCCAGTGATCCGGCAAGATCCGGTGCTCGGGACGGCTCCCTGGAATTGCAGGCATCTGTCCGTGTCCGTGGCATCGACCTGTTGCGTGCCGCCCGAACAGTTCTGCGAGCCCCAGTGGCAGGTGAACTGGGGCGCGAAGCAGGAAGCCGAGTTGGGATCCAGGACGCACGAGCACGCGCTGCACGACGCTGCGCTCGGATCGGCGAAGAAGTCCGCGCCGGTCGTGCCACTGGGGCACTCGGGGAGGTTGTCGATCTCCGCAAAGTTGACGAGGCCGGCGAACGCGTTGGCGGTCCACCCGGTCGGGGGTGTCGGCGCGCACTCGTAGTCCGCAGGGGCGCAGTCTTCGAGGTCGGCGCAGTCTATGAGCCCATCACCGTCATCGTCGAGGCCGTCGAGGCAGTTGGCTTCATGCTGGCCGGGAGTGCTGCCTCCGCCTCCTCCCGTGGTGGTCGGCGCACTGCCTGTGCCCGTGGTGGACGCACCGCCTGTGCCCGGCGCTGCGCCCTGGCCTCCGCTCGTGACCTCGTAGTCATCGAGCCCGCTGAGCACGGCGCAGCTCCCGGCGGTCAGCACCATCAGCAGCAAGGCTCCGGCATGACGCACATCCGTTCGGGAAGCTCGGCTCTTGCGCATGGTCATGTTCCTTCAGGGCACCTGCTGGTGACAGCACAGCTTCGTGGGACCTTCAGGCTCTACCGTGCCGCTACCGAGGCCTCCATCACACGAGGGCGGCTGGGGGGTGGCTGCGGTACCGCGGACGGAGAACTGGTTGTTGTCGATGTAGCTCGACTGATCGGAGCAGAACTGGATAATGGGCAGAACCCCAAACACCACGTTGCAGTCGTCGCTGTCGTAGGCGAAGGCGAAGCCGCCGGTGCAGGTCACCTCTCCACAGACGCAGGGTGAGCAAGCGCGGCTGTCCGCGCCATCGGCGTAGAGCTGGATCTCGGCATCGGTCCAGCCGGAGGGGCAAGCGCCCGTTCCTTCCTGGGTGATGCACACCCTCGCGTCGACGTCCGCGTTCCCGGTGGCGGCGCGGGGCACGCACACCTGGCCGTCGGTGCAGCCGCCGCCTCCCGGGCTCGTGCAGAGCCGCGCCGCTTCGGCAAAGGGAGCCTGCGTTTGCAGCTCACCCGCTCCGGGCGCGGGGGCGCAGGTCCCGGGGTTCGTCACCACACCCGGCCCGGTTCTCTGGCAGGAGCCGCCAGGCATCGGGTAGTTGACGCCCCTGCAGGTGTTGTCGACGAGGTCGTTGAACACCTCGAACGAGGTTCCGCCACAGGAGGTGTTGCCCCACCAGCAGGTCACCTGCGGCGGCGAGCACCGGGCCTGGTCGTCGTCCCAGTCACAGGCGCATGTGCTGCAGTCGGGAGCCGTCGCCGGAGTGGCGTGGTGGTCCTCGGCGGTCGTGCCCGGAGGACACTCCGGCAGTGATCCGGCATCTCCGGTGGGCACCACCGCGGCGCGCACGTTGCCGGTCCAGCCCTCGGGCGCTGCGGGAACGCACTCGTAGGCGGCGGGCGCGCAGTCCTCTTCGTCCTCGCAGTCGGTCAGGCGGTCGCCGTCATTGTCGATCCCGTCGAGGCAGTCCTCGGCGGTCCCGGATGTGCCGCCGCCGCCACCGCCAGCCGCGCCAGTGCCGCCTTCCCCTGCGCTCCCGCTGGAGGCCGTGGTCTCGCTGGCCGTGCCCTCCACGTCGAGCACGCACGACGCGGGCGCGAGCCCCACCAGGGCGATCCCGCAGAGCGCAAGGAGGCAGGCTCTCACCTGCATGCCGAGTCGGTCCTGACGTCCCCTCATGGACCGCAGGGTAGGACGTTGGTGCGGGAGCTACCAGGCCCAGGGCGCGCTCGGCATGCGCAGTCTCTTCATCAATTTGAAGGGGGAGAGGGCGTACGGCAGCAAAGCTTGGTGGGGCCCTCGGTCGCCACGGAGCCCTGGCCTTGGCCACCCGTGCAGGTGGCCTGTCCCGTCACTGTCCCGAGCCTGCTTTGGAGAGAGAACGTGTTGTTGTCGAGGGCAACCGTCACGTTCTGGCACTGAGTCGTCAGGGTGGTCTGCGTGCCCTCGGGCACGCAATTATCCCTGGAGTTGGCCGTGATGCTGCCTCCGGTGCAGCCCACCGCGCTCGTGTTGCAGCCACACGCCGAGCAGCTCCGCTGATCCGTACCGCCTGCGAAGAGCTGCACGTCGAGCTGAGCCCAGCCGGGGTCGCACCCATCCGTGCCCTCCTTCACGAGGCAGCTCAAGCCCTCCAGTCCGGGGACACCCGTGGGCGGACGGGGCTGGCAGACCAGACCCGCATCGCAGCCTCCACCCTGGTGCGTGTCGCTCTGGCAGACACGGACCGCGCGGCCCCACGGAGCAGGATTCTGCAGGGTGCTCGCACCCGAGGTGACCGTGCACGTGCCAGCCTGACGCACCGCACTGGGAGCCGTGATCCGGCACGAGCCTGAGTTGGGGACGGTTCCCTGGAATTGCAGGCATCTGTCCGTGTCCGTGGCGTCGACCTGTTGCGTGCCTCCCGAGCAGTTCTGCGAGTACCAGTTGCAGGTGAACTGGGGCGCGAAGCAGGAAGCCGAGTTGGGATCCAGGACGCACGAGCACGCGCTGCACGAGGCCGCGCTCGGATCGGCGAAGAAGTCCGCGCCGGTCGTGCCACTGGGGCACTCGGGGAGGTTGTCGATCTCCGCAAAGTTGACGAGGCCGGCGAACGCGTTGGCGGTCCACCCGGTCGGGGGTGTCGGCGCACACTCGTAGTCCGCCGGTGCGCAGTCGTCGATGTCCGCGCAATCGATGAGCCCATCGCCGTCGTTGTCCTGGCCGTCGAGACAGTCCTCCTGCGGAGGCGGCTGGCCGCCGCCCTCGCCTCCTCCCGTGGTGGTCGGCGAGCCGCCGCCGCTGCCCGGACCTCCTCCTCCCGGGCCATTGCCGCCGGTGCCTGCTGCGGGGTCCGGGGCTGTCCCCTCCACATCGAGCACGCAGGACACAGGCAGCACGGCGCACGAGACGAGCCCAAGGAAGGCGAGCATCCACGTCGTGCTGCGTCGGAGCCCAGGGTGAGAGTGGCCAATCATGCACCCGATGGTAAGGCGAGCGCGCCGGGAATGGAATCGGCCGGGGGCGGGAGGCGGGAAGAAGGACCACGGAATACGGCGTGACCTGAGTGGCGTTCGAGTGACGTCGCATGACTCCGGTCACGCTCAAGGAGGCTTTTTCCCATGGCTGATCAGCCCCAAGCACGGCCCGCAGAGGCGGAGCCCAGGCCTGCTGCGCAAGGCAGCAAACACCCCGAGGATGCGCATCAGCGCTCTCCTACGGTATCCACGGAACCGTGCGCTCCTCGTGCACGCCGCACGCTCTCTGGAAACTTGCGCCGCAGATGGCTCCTCGTTGCTGCCCTGCTCACCGCGCCCTTCGGTCTCGTCTGCGGTGGCGTCAGCCCCTCGCTGCCGGACGGTGCGCACCTCTCGGAGGCCCCGGTGGAGCTGCTCGTACGCAGCGTGACCGCACCTGCCGGCGAGGTGGTCTTCCCGCCTCCACCAGGTGCCCGCGCGCCGCGGGGCTCCCTCGCGTCGGTGCTCGGGGATGTCCTCGCGGATCCTCAGCGCAAGCAGCCTCCAGGCGTGTCCGAGCCGTCGCTCGATACGCACGGTGCCTTCGCGATCGTCGGCAGGAGCTTCCAGATCTCCTTCGATCAGAGCATGGAACTTCCACCGCTCGCCGCCGCGGCTCCCGCATCGCAGGAGCGCCGCGCCGCGCCCTCCACGCTCCGGCTCACCCCCGAGGTGCCCGGCGTGGCCCGCTGGATCAACCACTACACCCTGGAGTTCACGGCCGCCGCGCAGTTCGAGGCTGGCCGGACCTACGAGGTCGCGCTCGGCGCCCTGAAGAGTGCCTCCGGGGAAGCGCTGCCCGCCTGGAGCGCCAAGCTCACCGCCACACCCAGCGTCACCATCGCCGGCAAGGTCCTCGGCTACGTGCCCACCCCGGCCGTTCACCGCATCATCGCGGTACATCCCTCCGACGAGTCCACGCTCGCGCGCACGCCCACCCTGAGCGTGCTCTACGATCAGCCCATCTCCCTCACGGTGGCCCGGGGGCAGGTCTCGCTCACCGACGCGGATGACCGCTCCATCCCGCTCGTGCTCGACCACCCGCGCAGCGGCACGTTCCAGGGCATCTCCGTCGATCCGCGCCTCGTGGTGCTCGTCCGACCTGCAACCCCCCTCGTTCCAGGGCAGGATGTCGTTTTCCGGGCGAGCGGCGCGGCGAGCGGTGCGGGTGGAGCGCCGGGCCGGGGGGCAGTTGCCTACGAGGACAGCGAGGTCGTCTCCCGGCGCCTCCATGTCGCCAGGTCCCTCGCGCTCGAGGAGGTGAAGTGCGCCCCCTACTACGACGATGACGTGAAGTGCGCGGAGGAGAACGGGCAGATCTGGTTCGCCGATCGTGGCCTCTACCTCCGCTTCAACCACGGCATCGACATGGCCTCCAGCGCCCTCGCGCACCACGTCTCCGTGACGCCGCCCGTACGCAACCTCGCCGTGCGCAACGAGCCGTGGGACAACCGCGTGTCCATCTCCGGGGGCTTCGAGTCCTCGAAGAGCTACCAGGTGAACGTCTCCGGCCTCCTCGACGAGTACGGTGGACGCCTCGCCGAGCCCCTCCGGCTCACCGTGCGCAAGCGCCCCCAGGAGGCCAGCGTCACCATGCCGGAGGGCCTGCTCGTCCTGGACCCCGCCACCTCGAAGAGCTTCCCTCTCACCAGCCGGAACGTGGAGGAGGCCGAGTTCCTCGCCTGGGCCGTCCCTCCGGGCGACGCCGCTGCCTTCGACACGGCCCTCTCCCGCGCGCGGACCCACGCGATCCCCGCGGAGGCGCCCTCGATCCGCGTGCCGGTGCCCGTGAAAGCGCTCCGCAGCGATGCGCTGGTCACCACGGGTGTCGACCTCGGCAAGCTCCTCCCCGGCGGAGGGAGCTACCTCGCCACCGTGCGCCCCGTGAAGCTCGTGTCGGGCGCCAGGGCCGTGGCCTTCCCGCAGGACAGCGAGGCCTCCAGGCCCAGCGTCGCCCTCGTGCGCCCCGCGCGCGAGACCTCGCTCGCTGCGCATGTGCGCACGCTCGCTGGCGCCACCGTCGTGCACGTCACCCGCCTCGCGCGCGGTGAGCCGGTGGCAGGCGCCTCGGTGACGTTCGAGGGGCACGACGCGCAGCCCGCGAAGACGGACCCCCAGGGCGTCGCCCTGCTCGGCGCCTCACCGGGCGGCAAGCTCCGGGTGGAGATGGCCGGCGAGACCTTGTTCCTCCCGCTCGACGAGGGCGGGATCGACGCGAAGCAGCTCTTTCCGGAGCTGGCCGGTGGAGTGCGCAGCGCGGGGGACGAGGAGGACGAGTCGGAGGAGCCGGCAGACGTCGCGCCCTCCGTGGAGCGGGCCATGATCTTCACCGATCGCGGTATCTATCGGCCCGGATCGGCGGCGTTCATCAAGGCCGCCGTGCGCCGCCCCGAGGGAGATCGGCTGGTGCCCGTGGCCGGCGCCCCCGTCGAGGTGCGCGTTGTCGGTCCCACGGGCGAAGAGGTGCGCCGCGAGGCCCACACCACCGGGGATCTGGGCAGCGTCGCCGCGCGGTTCGACATCCCCGCGGACGGCAAGGTGGGCCGCCACCAGGTCCTGCTCACCTCGCAGGACAAGGTGATCGCCTCGACCATCGTGCAGGTGGCCGAGTTCGAGCCGCCCCGCTTCGCCGTCGACGTCGACGCCACGGAGACCCCCGGGGGCATGCGCGCGAAGGTGCGCGGGCGCTACCTCTTCGGCGCGGCCATGGATGGCGGCGACGTGAGCTGGACCTTGCGCCGCGAGCCCGCGTCGTTCCCCGACGGACCGCTCACGCAGGCAGGGCTGAGCTTCCGGCGCCCGCGCGCGTGGTGGGAGGACCGCGACGCGGGCGCCGCGGGCGCTCTCTGGAGCCGCGCCGGTAACGGCACCCTCGGCCCCGATGGCACCCTCGCCGTGGAGCAGGCCCTTGCCATGGACGGCACGGTCGGACCGCAGGCCTTCGTGCTGGAGGCCGACGTGACCGACAGCTCGAACCGCCACATCGCCGGCCGTGCCCGCATGGTGAAGCACCCGGTGTCGCGCTACGCCGGGCTCCGCGTCCCCACCTCGTGGGTCGGCGTGGGCGCGTCCGTGCCCGTGGAGCTCGGCGCGATCGACACCCAGGGACAGCCGGTGATCGGCGCCAAGGTCACCGCGCGCCTCACCCGGCTCTCGTGGTCGTACAGCCAGCAGCGCGGGCCCGGAGGCGCCTTGCGGTGGACCTGGTCGCCGCGCCGGACCGACGTCGGGCGGTGCGAGGTGAAGAGCGCCGCCACGGCGGTCCGCTGCGACCTCGACGTGCAGGGATACGGCGACCACGAGATCACCGCCGAGATCGACGGTCGCCCCGGGGGTACCGCCTCCCTCTGGGCCTGGCGGCATGGCTCCAGCGAGCAGGTGAGCTTCCCCGATCGTGGCCGCGCCGTGCAGCTCACCGCGGACAAGCCCCGCTACGCCGCCGGTGACACCGCGAAGATCCTGGTCCGCAGCCCCTACAAGGCAGCGACGGCCCTCCTCACCGTGGAGCAAGGCCGCCTCCTCGAGCACCGCAGCGTGCGCGTCGAGGGCAGCTCCGCGGTCTTCGAGGTCCCCATCACCGCCGCCCACGCCCCCCACGTGCACGTCGCGGTGACCCTGCTCCCCATCGGAGAGTCAGGCGCCACCGCCCTGGACTACAAGGTCGGCGCCGTCCGCGTCCCGGTCTCCCTTGCCGGTGCGCGCCTCGATCTCACTGCCCGCGCAGACCGGCGCACCTACGAGCCTGGCGAAGAGGTGGCCATCGACCTCTCCCTCAAGGACGGCCAGGCTCCCGTCGAGGGTGCCGAGATCGCGCTCGCCGTCGTCGACGAGGGCATCCTCCGCCTCACCGACTTCCACCAGCCCGACCCGGTGGTGACCCTGCGCCCCGGCCAGCCGCTCCGCTTCCGGCTGCGTGACAGCCGCGAGGGCCTCGCCGAGCTGCTCGAACGCAGCCACATCGCGGGCGACGGCAGCGGCTCCGAGCGCGCCACCATCGACCAGGCCCGCAAGGACTTCGTCGAGACCGCCCTCTGGCGGCCCGACCTCCGCACCGACGCCGCCGGCAAGGCCAGCGTCCGCTTCAAGCTCCCCGACAACCTCACCCAGTTCCGGATCATGGCCCTCGCCCTCGATCGCGCCGGCAAGGGAGCCGTGGCGGAGAGCGACTTCACCGTGCGCAAGCCGCTGATGATCGTCCCCGTCCTCCCCCGGTTCGCCACCCGCGGAGACAGGTTCGAGCTTGCCGCCATGGTCCACAACAACACGGACGCGCCCGTCGCCGGCACGGTCCGCCTCGGTGACCGCACCACCGCAGTCGCGGTCCCGGCGGGAGGCCACAGCAAGGTCGCCTTCCCGTTCCAGGCCACCCAGGCCGGCGAGCAGGCCCTCTCCTTCGCCATCGCCGATGGCTCCGGCAAGGTCCGCGACGCCGTCGACCTCAAGCTGCGCGTCGACGAGCCCGGCCTCGAAGAGCGCCCCCACCTCGAAGGCGCCTTCGTGGCCACCCAGGCCGTTTCCCTCGCCGTCCCCGCGAGCGTCGACACCCGCGGCGGCTCCCTCCGGCTGCGCGTGGGCCAGAACCTCTGGCCCGAGCTGGGCGCGCGCCTGGAGTTCCTCCTCGGCTACCCGCACGGCTGCGTGGAGCAGACCACGTCGAGCACCCTGCCCCTCATCGCCGCGCGCACCATCCTCCCGCGCATCGGCATCTCCCGCCTGAGCGATCAGGACATCGCGGTGCGCATCCGCGCCGGCCTCGATCGCCTCGCCACCATGCGCACCGCCTCCGGCGGCCTCGGGTACTGGCCTGGCGACGACGAGCCCAACGTCTACGGCACCGCCTACGCCATGCGCGCCGTCGTCCTCGCCAAGGCCTCCGGCGTCACCCCGCCCCCCGGCCTCCTCGACGGCATGAAGCGCTACCTCACCGACCGGCTCCTCGACGGCAGCGTCGGCCCCGAGGTCCGCGCCGCCATCGCCCAGAGCCTGGCCGAGCTGCACGAGCTGCCCCCGAGCGCCGCCGACGCCCTCTACGACACCCGCGACAAGCAGAGCGTCTTCGGCAAGGCGAGCCTCGCCCTCGCCCTCGCGAGCCTGCCCGGTCAGGACGATCGCGTCGCCACCCTCGTCGACGCGGTGCTCGCGGGCTTCGACGCCGAAGGCAAGCTCACCTCGCCGCCGAAGTCGGACGACTTCTACTACTACGGCTCTCCCACCCGCAGCCGCGCCCAGGCCGCCATGGCCCTGACCCGCCTGCGCCGGAGCGCCCCCGTCCTCCCCGGCCTGCTCTCCAGCCTGGTCCGCGAGACCGAGGCCTACACGACGCAGGCCACCTCCTACGCCCTCCTCGCCGTCGCCAGCCAGCTCGCCGCCGCCGCGGGGGAGGGGACCCCGGTCCGCGCCTTCGTCGACGGCGAACCCCTCGCGGTGTCCCGCGACCTGGGCTTCGGCAGCAAGGAGCTGACCATCCCCCTCGACAAGCTGCGCGGCAAGCGCGCCACCCTGCGCCTGGAGGCCGACGGTCAGGGCGCCGTCGCCTACCAGCTCGAAGCCGCGTGGCGCCGCGCCTTCGACAGCGAGGAGGCCGGCCAGCTCGCAGCCACGCGCGCCCAGCGCGGCCCCAGCGTGCACCGCATCTACACCGACCCCAGCGGCCGCCCCCTCGACCTCGCCGCCGTGCGCCCCGGTGACGTGGTGCGCGTCGCCCTCCTCATCGGCCTGCCCACCGGCGTCCCCCGCGAGCGCCTCGGCTACCTCGCCATCACCGATCGCCTTCCCGGGGGCTTCGAACCCATCCAGCCCGACCTCAACACCGTCGCGTCCGCGCCGGACCTCGATGGCAATCATCCGCTGGCCGGCGTGCTGCGCTACGGCAGCGACGCGAGCCACGTCGAGCTGCGTGACGACCGGGTGCACCTCTACTTCAACGAGGTCTCGGGCGAGCGCGTGGCCGCGACCTACCTGGCGCGCGCCACGACCGCCGGAGAGTTCGTGGTGCCGCCAGCGTCGGCAGAGCTGATGTACGAGGGGGATTCGACCGGGTACTCGGAGGCGGAGCGGGTGGTGATCCGCTGACGTCCTGCAGGATGCGCCAAGCCTCTGCGGCGCTCAGGGCTGCAGAGGCTCCGCGCTGAGGCTCGCGTCGTACGCAGGTCTTGACCCGCTCCATCCTCGACCTCTCACCCCTGTCCCAGCCTTCCCGCCTCATGCGAGCATGCCTCGGCCATGTCCTCGCCGCCCACCCCTCCCTCCTCCTCGTCTGCCTCCCCGCCCTCCCTCTCCACCGACGGCGACCTCGACGAGCTTGCCTGGGCCCGCGACTTCATCGCGCGCGTCGTCGCTGCTTGCCCTGCGCGCGCCTCCACCAGCGATGACGAGGCCCGCGCCCACACCCTCGTCGAGGCCGAGATGAAGGCCCTCGGCCTCGCCACCGAGCGCCAGACCTTCTCCTGGAACCAGAGCCTCTACGAGAGCCTCGCCCTCCACTTCGGCCTCGGCACCCTCGGCTCGCTCTTCACCGCGCGTGCCCCCCGCCTCGCCTTCGCCCTCCACGCGGGCACCGCGGCCTCGTACCTCGCCGACTCCACCCGCAAGGCCTTCGTCCTGCGCCGCCTCCTCGGCTTTCGCCCCTCCCAGAACGTCCTCGGCACGCTCCCCGCCACCACGTCTGCCGGCCCCGCCTCCTCCGGCCCCGCCTCCTCCGGCCCCGCCTCCTCCAGCACCCCCACCGCGCCCCGCCTCCGCATCGTCTTCCTCGCGCATGTCGACGCCGCCTACACCGGCCTCATCTTCCACCCCGAGGTCGCCTCCCGCGCCGCCGGCTCCAGGGGCCCCCTCGCCAAGCCCCTTCGCCTCGCCACCCTCGCCCTCGCCGGCCTCGCGGCCCTCGACCTCCTCCCGCCCGGCGTCGGCTCTCCCCGCCTTCGCACCGCGGCCCGCGTGGCCCTGACCATCCCCCCGCTCCTCTCCGCGGCGTTCAACCTCGACGTCTCCCTCCGCCGCCAGGTCGTCCCTGGCGCCATGGACGACCTCTCCGGCGTGGCCGCGCTCCTCCTGCTCGCGCGCCGCCTCCGCGCCCACAAGCCCGACGACGTGGAGCTGGTCTTCGTGGCCACCGGCTGCGAGGAGGCGGGCCTCGGCGGCGCCCAGGCCCTCTGCGACGCCATGAAGGAGCGCTGGGACCCGGCGCACACCGTGGTGATCGGCGTCGACAGCCCCGCGAACGGCACCCTCCGCTACTACCTCGAAGGCGAGATCGTCCCCGTCCCCCTCGCGCCGTGGCTCCGCGACGCCCTGGAGCGGGTCTCAGGCTCGGAGCCTCGCTTCGCGGAGGTGAAGCCGTTTGCCATCCCCGTGGGAGGCACCGACGCCATCCCCTTCGCCGTCGCCGGCTATCCGGCCGTCTCTCTCGGCTGCGTGGACGACCGCACCGGCACCCCCCGCCATTACCACCTGCCCACCGACACCCCCGAGAACCTGGAGCCCGAGGCCATCACCCTCTGCCTCGCCTACGTCGAGCGCCTCGTCGCGGAGATCGGCGCCCACGTCCGCGCCTCGACCTGAGCGGAGCCTCAGGCCCGCCCCCGACCCTCCCGCCCCCTCAGCCTCACGGCGCCCGCGGCGAGCAGCTCGTCCTGCGGCGCGCAGGCATGCTCGCGCAGCACGGCCGCCGCGAGCTTCACGTCGTGCTCGTCCTCGCTCTCCGCGCCGCCAGCGGCGATCGCGGCGGGCGAGGTGTCGAGCTTGCCGAGATCCACGTCGGGCGCGAAGGTGGTCCTGAGTGCGGAGCCTGCGGTCGCCGGGTCTGCGTGCGTCGCGTGCAGCGCTGCCACCACCTGGAAGACGGCGCCGAGCGCCGCGCGCTTCGCCTCCTCGTCCAGCACCTCGCTCACGAGCCGCAGCGCGCTCGTGGCGGTGACGGCGTGCAGGAAAACGAAGCACCCCGCGCAGATCCCCCGCGCCCACCGCGCGCTCGTACCGGGCGATGCCTTCCTTCGCCTCCTCCGTGAGTGGCCGCAGCTTCGGGAGATAGGCCTCCACGAAGGGCTCCACCCGATCGGGCCTCCCGAGGGAGACGAGCGACTCGGCGGCCATGGGGCCGTGGTTGGAGAGGCCTTCGAGGCCCTCCGCTGCGTACTCGAAGTCGGTGGCATGCAGGCGCTCGAAAGCGCGATCGAGGGGGTCGGCCGACATGCCTGTAAGATGTCCCCCTCCACGTCCCGGTGCCACCCACTCCGGCTCCACGGCACCCGTGTACGGGGATGGCCCCCACGAATGCACCTTCACGCCACCTCTTTGCGCTCCTCTCCGGACCACCGGCATCGGAAGCTCTCGTCAGCACGCGACGGTTCCCCTGCAGCGAAGGACTCCACCATGCGCCTCTCCCTCTCCTCCCTCCTGGTTTTCACCCTCCTCGCCGCCTGCTCCAGCGACCCCGGCCCCTCGTCCACCGGCGGCGGCGGTCAAGGGCAGGGGGGACAGGGCGGTGGCCAGGGAGGGCATGCAGGCCACGCCGGAGGCAGCGGCGGTGGGAGTGGGGGCGAGGGGGGCGGCGTGACCGTCTCGCCGCCGCCGTACGACGTGGTGGGCATCGTCGGCACCGGCCAGAGCCTCTCGGTCGGCGTGAGCGGCAACCCGGTGCTCAGCACCACCCAGCCCTACGGCAACCTCAAGCTCGACGACGCTGGCTCCGACCCGAAGTACGACGGCCAGGGAGATGTCCTCTCGCTCGTGCCCCTCACCGAGCCCGTGCGCGGCGGGCTCACGGGCCTCCCCGCGGGGCCGTACCCGAACAACATCTTTGGCGAGACCATCCACGCCGGCATGGCCAACCAGCTCTCCGCGACCGCGATGGAGCACGGCTTCGACTACACCTCCGCGCACACGGTCATCGGCGAGTCGGGCCAGAGCATCACGGTCATCGAGAAGAACGGCACCGGCAAGGCCTACGCGGCGACCCTCTACGAGGTGGAGGCCATCAAGGCGCTCACGGCCGCCGCGGGCCAGAGCTACGGCGTCGCCGCCATCACCCTGACCCACGGCGAGACCGACACCGCCGACCCCACCTACGCCGCGCAGATTCACCAGCTCTGGGCCGATTACAACACCGACCTGCCCGCCATCACCGGCCAGACCGCGCCCATTCCGATGCTCGTCACCCAGCAATCGACGTTCCCGGGCCAGGCCGGCGCGCGCAGCGTCTCGACGGTCGCGCAATGGCGGCTCGGCCTCGACTACCCGGGCGAGATCCTCTGCGTGGGGCCCAAGTACCAGTACGGCTACGCGGGCGATCGCGTTCACCTCGACGCCCCGGGCTACGTGCGCCTCGGCGAGAAGAACGCCGAGGTGCTCGCCCGGATCTCGCTGCTCAACCAGACCTGGAAGCCCCTCCAGCCGAGGGCCATGTCGCGCAATGGCGCCACGATCACCCTCGACTTCGACGTGCCGGACCCGCCGCTCGCCTGGGAGGAGACCATCACGCCTCCCCACCAGGTCGCGAACACGGCCTGGGCCAATGGTCGAGGCTTCGAAGTGGAGGACACCACGGGCCCGCTCACCATCGCCTCGGTGGCCATCGAGGGGCTCGCGGTGAAGATCACCCTCGCGGCTCCCCCCGCCGGCCAGAACCTCGTGGTGCGCTACGCCATGACCCAGGACGTGGACGGCTTCACGGGCGGCACGGCCGACGCGCGGCGGGGGCAGCTCCGGGACTCCGATCCCTTCGAGGGGCAGAGCAAGCAGACCGTCATGAGCACGGTGACCAGCGGCTCGGCGCAGATCACCGGGCCGGCCGGCGCCTTCGCCGCCCGCGCCGTGGGAGACCTGGTGAGCGGCGGCGGCCTCCCGGAGGGGACCGTGGTCCTCACCAAGGCGTCGAACGAGGCCCTGGTGCTCTCGCAGCCCTTCCCCGGCGCGAGCGGCGCGGCGGACCTGACCTTCCACCACGACCACCGGAACTACTGCGTCCAGTTCGAGATGGCCGAGTGAGTGAAGAGCGAGCGCTGAGGGACTCCAGGCCCCTCAGCGCTCGCCGCCCTCGTCGTCGGCCGGAGCCGGGAGCCAGAAGGGCCCCACGGCCATCTCTTCTCCGAAGGGCGGCAGCGCCACCCGAGCATCCTCCGTCGCCACGGCCGTGAGCGCGGGCTGGTGATCCACCGCCTCGAAGACTTCGATCCACCGCCGCCTCGGGTCGACGAGCCAGATCCACGTCACCCCCGACCGCGCGTAGAGTGGCAGCTTCACCGCCACGTCATCCCGCGCTGTGCGCGGAGACAGGACCTCGCAGCACCAGTCGGGCAGGATCGTGAGCGGGTTCTCGTCGGGCAGCTCGGGCACCCGCTCCACCCTGAACCCTGCCAGAGCCGGCACCAAGAGCCGCCCACCCGGGAACCGGATCTCGGCCTCCTGCCCGATCCACCACCCGGCGCCGCCCACGTTCGCGTCGACCTTCCCGAGCCCATGCAGGCACTGTCGCGCCGCGTGTCGGTGCGCCTTCCCGGGCCTCGACACGGTGCGCACGACCCCCTGCTCCAGGATCTCTCCTGCCACGTTCTCGGCAACGCGCGGATCTGTGCGTAGAGCTCGTCGAACGTCGGCGTTCTCGGAGCAGGTTGACCCACGCCCAGAGGTTACCCCGAGGCCCCCACAGGCGCGAGCCCCCCCCGTGCCCGCAGAGCGCATGACCGCTCCTCCTGCACGACTTCCTTCCACCCTTCCACACCCGTCCACCACCTCCTTCGCGAGGCCGCGGCGCTGCATTGCGTACGTGACGCTCTCGTCGCACCACGGGTACGCTTCCCACCGCGTTCCTCACCGCCCCGGAGCATCCATGACGTTTTCCCGATCCGTGTCCTCCATGTCAGCAGCCCTTCTCTTCGTCGTCCTCGCCGCCTGCGGCTCCAGCGACGACGGCGAGGGAGGCGCACCCGCGTCCGGTGGCGGCGGTCAGGGTGGCAGCGGCCACGGCGGCGCGCACCATGGCCATGGCGGCGAGGGCGGCAGCGGCGGCGACGGCGGCAGCGGCGGCGGCGTCAGCGCCGACGATCTCGACATGGCCGCGGCGGACTTCGACTGCATCCTCGGCTGGGACAAGGTGCGCAAGTTCCGCGTCTCGAACCGCCTCGGCCGCCAGGAGGAGGCCCTCGCCGTCGCCAACTCGCCGGACGGCGGGGTCTACCCGGTGGGCACCGTCCTCCAGCTCGTCCCCACCGAGGCCATGGTGAAGCGCCGCGCCGGCTTCGACGCCACGACGCGCGACTGGGAGTTCTTCTCGCTCGAGGTGAGCGCCTCGGGCACCACCATCCTCGCCCGCGGCGCGGCGGAGACGGTGAACGCCTTCGGCGGCAACTGCTTCGACTGCCACGCGCTCGCCCAGCCGCAGTGGGACCTCATCTGCGAGGACACCCACGGCTGCGACCCCATCCCCCTCAGCGCCGAGCAGATCCAGCAGATCCAGGACGGCGACCCGCGCTGCGCGCCCTGAGCGGCGCCCGCTAGCGTCAGCGCCACCCCGCAGCCGCGATCTCGGTGAGCACCTCCGCTGCCTCGCGGTAGACGGGCGTGTCGTGCCCCTCGACCATCTTTGCCATGGTCTCGGTCAGGTGCTTGCCTGCGCGCTCGCCCCCTCGACAGGACAGGAGGGCGCGGGCGAGCCGCGTCACCGCATGCAACTCGTGGTAGACGGCGCCGTGCTCCTGGGCGACGGCGATCGCCTGCTCGTAGTGCGGGATGCCCGCCTCGGGGTCACCGCTCCGAGCCGCGACGAGATCGCCTTTCAGGCGCAAGAACTCCGGCTGGTAAAAGCTGACCGAACTCGTCCACCCATCGGCGATGGCCTGGTCGATGGCCAGCAACCCATCGTCGTGGCGTCCTGCGCGCAGATAGACCTCACCGAGGGCAGCGCGATAGAGGACCAGCGATGGTTTCATCCCTTCAATGAGCTCGTGGGACCTGCTGATCTCTTCTATCTCCGCTGCCCAGTCATCGTGATCACCGAGCATTGCGCGAGCCCAGCCTCTGGCCCTCCGGACATTGACGTACCAGAAAGGGAATCCTTGCGCGGTGACCAGCGACGTCACCTTCTCCGAGAGCTCATAGGTTCGCTCCACATCACGCAGCTCACGGTGAACGATCACCGAGAACACCATGGCCAGGATGGACGTGAGAGGATGCCCGATGTGCTCTGCGAGTTCTCTCGCCTGGCAGGTCGATGTACGGGCCTGGTCGGCTCGCCCGGCCATGGCCTCGAGCCAGGCGCGATGGCCCAGCGCGAACAACCCGTGATCGTCGCCGAACAGCTCCACGAACCGCGGATTCATGCTGGTGTCGTAGGAGGCGATCGCCTGGTCCAGCGCGCGCCAGCCTTGGTCGAGGCGACCGCGGTAGAAGTGCGTCACGCCGACGGTGAAATGCGCCGTGACATCGCGCATGGGCGCCGGGTGAGCGAGCGCGAACTCGGAGAGCTGCGTCGCACAGCGCTCGGTCATCTCCCGGCGCCCTGCCGACATGTTGTTCGTGCATAGACCATAGAGCACCGGGAACAGGATCGTCGGGTCGCCGATCTTTTCGCCGAGCTCACGAGCCTGCAGAAGATTGTCTGTCACCTCTGGTGCGGCGTACCCCGTCACGGGTACGAGCGCGCCGCCGAGCGCAGAGCGAAGGGCGAACTCCTGGTGCCACCGCTCGTTGTCCTCGGGCAGGCCGTCGAGCAGCGTGATGCCCTTCTTGAGCGAGGCCATGGCTTCCTTGTTCGCCCCGCGACCGAGCGCCCTTCGGCCAGAATGGAGCAGGTAGGTCGAGGCCTTGCTCAGCGACTCCGCGGTCTCCCAGTGCCGCGCCAGGATCTCCGGTTGCGCCTCACCCACCTCGGGGAAGTCGCGCTCCAGCGTGCGCGCGATCCGCCCGTGGACCTCGCGCCGCCGGCCCTTCGGCATGGTGTCGTAGGCCGTGTCCTGCACGAGCGCGTGCTTGAAGATGTACGAAGGGTTCCGCAGGCGGCGCCGGTGGTACACCAGATCCGCGGCCACCAGCGTGTCCAGCTCTTCGCGCAGCTTGCGCGCGTCGACGTCGAGCACGGCCCGGAGCACCTCGAAGCCGAAGTCACGCCCGATCGCCGCCGCCACCTGCGCCGCCTCCCGGGCCGGGCCGAGCCTGTCGAGCCGCGCCGCCAGGGAGTCACGGAGTGTGCTCGGGATGCGCGTCTGGTCGAACCCTGCCGCGAGCACCAGGTGACCCTCGCGCTCCACCAGCGTGCCGGACTCCAGCAGCATCTGCACCAGCTCCTCCACGAAGAGCGGCACCCCGTCCGTGCGGGCCAAGATCCAGTCGACCACCTCCGAGGACAGCGCGCGGCCCCCGCCGATGGCGGCGGCCATCTGCACGACGTCCGCCCTCTCCAGGTGGCCGAGCTGCAGGATGGGCATCACCGAGGCGGACCAGGGTGGCGTGAACCCGGGGCGCGCCGTGAACACGGCGAGCAGCTTCCCGGCCGAGGCGTCGCTCGCGAGCGCGGTACAGACCTCCAGCGTGCTCGCGTCGGCCCAGTGAAGATCTTCCAGGACGAGGAGCCCAGAGGCGCGTTCGCTCGCCTCGAAGAGCAGCGAGAGCAGCGCGCCATGCGTCAGCTCGCGCTGCCGCTGGGGTGTCAGATCCAGCGCCACGTATGGTGCGGGCAGCGGCAGCGCCAGCAGCGAGGTGAAGAGGGGCATGGCCTCGGCGAGATCGAAGCCATGTCGCTCGAGGAGCGCGCCCAGGAGGGCCGCCTTGCCCTCGGCCGCGTGCTCCCGGCGCGGATCCAGCCACCGGTGCAGCAGATCGATGAACGGGTGCAGTGGCGTGTTCATCGCCTCCTGGACGCAGCGCCCTTCAAGGGCCAGGTGGACCTCGGCGCCGATCTGCTCCCGCAGCGCCCGGGCGAGCCGCGACTTGCCGATGCCGGCCTCTCCGCTCACCAGCATGATCTGCCCCTTTCCGGAGCGCGCCCTCTGCCAGCGTTCGACCAGCGCCTCCAGGTCTCGCTCCCGCCCCACGAGGGGCAGATCCCGCACCCCCAGCGTTCCCCGGCTCCCCAGCAGCCTGTACACCTCGGGCGGCGCCCCTGCCTGCGCCGAAGGGGAGTGCTCCTCCAGCTCGAAGCGGGCACGCAGCAGCCGGTACGTGGCTCCGCTGACCAGCACCTCTCCCGCATGCGCCAGCGCGCTCAACCGGCTCGCCGTCTGCGGCGTCGCCCCGCCGATGCGGTGCCCCCTCTGGCTCGCCGCGCCGCTCGACCCCCGCGTGACGATGATCCCGGTGTGGACCCCCACCTGCATCTCCACCCGCATCTTCACCCGCGCCTCGTGGCGCTTCGCCGTCGCAACGCTCCTGCGGTGCACCTCCGCGATCATCGCGAGGGCGGCGCGCGCGGCTCGCTGAGCGTCGTCCTCGCGCGCCGTGGGGTAGCCGAACAAGAACAGCGTGGTGTCACTCAGCGCGCTGTCCAGGTGGCCTCCGAAGCGGCGCGCGATCACCGCACAGGCCTCGTGCTCGGCGTCGAGCAGCGCGTCGAGCTCCTCGACCTCGAGGTCGTCATCCTCGCTGCCCGTCGCGGAGAGGGTGCAGCACACCACCGTCACCTGCCGCCGTTCGCCCTCGCTCGGCCTGGGCGTCGACGACCGAGGTCCCACGACGTGCGGCGCCTCCGTGCCCCCTCGGGCGCTCCCCTTCACCTGCTGGCGCGCCTTGTAGACATCGCCGAAGCCGCCCTCACCCACCTTGTCGAGGAACTCGTAGCGCTCCAGGACCGCAGGCACCGTCTGCGCCGTGCCTTCACTCCGACCGGTCATCGCCTCGTCCTCGTCCCTCGCCGCTCCTGCTGGAGAGAAGGGGAGACGACATGATGCAGAACTCCCGCGAGCTTGGGTAGGCGGTCTCCGGAGCGTTCTGCCGCTTCGGGCCTGACGCCCGTCGCCTCGGGAAACGGACAATGTCCCCGGCCGTGTGTATCAGGCGTGCGCGGGGTGCCGCTCCCGGAACATGTCGGCGGCGCGCTTCCTCTTCACCGGCCCCAGGTTGATCCCTGCGATGTTCGGGTGATCCGAGGCCCACTGCTCCACCTCGTCGAGGACGGCGAGCAGCAGCTTGCCGGTCGGTGACAGTGTCGCCGCGAGCCCCAGGGTGAGCGCATCGAGCCCCCGGGTCACCCACTCCCTGTCGAACCTCTCGTTGAGCTGATCGACGACCTTGTCGATCTCGTCCTCGATCACGTCCGGAATGAGGACCGCGTTCTTCTCCGACCCGGCCCCGCGCCGCGCGTAGTACGCGAGCGCCACGCCTGCCAGCGTCCCGCCGACCAGCGCCACCTTGCCCCAGGGAAAGCTCTTCTTCGCCATGATCTGCCTCGTCCGCGGGCACACCTGCTCCGCGGGGGCTCATCTAGGGCTGCCCCTCCCGCACCCGCAAGCGGCGCTCTGCAATGCGCTCGCGCCTCCCTGGTGCGCCTGTCGAGCGCCTCCCCGGATCACCCGTCAGCAGAGCCCCTAGCTAGACCGCCTCCCCACCCGGTCGCCACCACGGATCCACCTCGATAGCCAGCCAGATCCGGCACCACCAGACGGCCTGCGGAGAAGCGAAGCTCCACTTCCTCCTCGATCCACCTTCGTCGCGCCCGCGCCCGAGCTTCGCGTCGAGGTCTCTCAGCTCGACAGGCAAGAGGGGCCTCGCACGGCCCACGCGCCTCACGCGCGTGCGCCTACCGCTTCCCGCGCGGTTGCGGCGGAGGCGGTGGCCTCGTCAGGTACTCTGGCAGCACCTCGATCAGGCGCGCCTCTTCGGCGAGATCCACCGCTCCCTCCGCGTCGAGCGCTGCCGCCAGGATCTCGGCCAGCGTCCCGCGCAGCACGGGGATCTCGTCGACGTGCTGGCTGGAGCGCCGCTCGCGCGGTGGCCGTTCACCCCGCAGGAAATCTCCCGGCTCAGGGTCGCCAGGCTTCCAGGGAGGGAGGGGCTCCAGGGTATCGTCGCGCCCGCGCACGAGGACTGTCCGCGCCCTGGCGCGGGCCAGCGCGAGGAAGGTGCCGTCGGGCAGGTCGAGGAAGCGCAGCACCTCCGTGGTCCTGCCGTGCGGGCAAGAGACGATCACCCGCTCGTGCTCCTCGGAAGCGCGCACGGTCCAGGGGTGCGCCGGCGCGAACAGCGTCGCCGACTCCAGCTCCAGGTAGAGCGCCATGAAGTCGGCGGGCCCGGTCAGCCAGTTGAGTTCCTGAGGCGTACGCGGCGGTGCGGGGACGGCCTCGTGCTCCGCGCGGATGCGCGCGATCACCGCGCCCATCGTCGGCGTGGGTCGCCGCAGCGCCCACGCGCATACGGGGGCGAGCCTGCCGTCACCATCCTGGGTGACCGCGAGCACGCCCGCGTCGAGCGCCACCGCGACCTGCGCGTCCCGCACCACGTCGCGCACGTCGATGCGCGCGGTCGAGGCCCCGGCGACCACCTGGGAGGCGCGGATCGCCGGACCCGAGTACCAGGACGGCCCCTCCGCTGCCGCGCCGCCCGTCACGTCGCGTGGCTCGTCGAGGGGGAGCGCGAGGAGCGGGTTCCGGAGCGCGGCGCGCCCCTCCTCGATCAGGTACGGGTACAAGCGCGCGATCCAGCCGGTGATCACGTCGCCCCCGTAGGCGTCGCGTGGCTTGTAGATGCGCCGCCAGAAGGCGAGGTCGATCTCTCCAGCCGCGGTGCGCGCGAGCGCGTCGCAGATCGGCGCGAGCGAGGCGGTCCAGAAGCCGAGGTCGAGCTCGGCGAGCACCTCGACCCGCTGCCGGATGCGCTGCCAGTCCTCCACAGAGCCGAGCAGCGTCACCTCGGGGATGCCGCACACGCACAGGAGGGCGTACTCGAAGTAAGGCGCGTGGACGTCGAGCAGCGCGACCTGGCCGGCGACGCGCTCGACCTCCGTGCTGGTGGAGAAATCGCAGGCGAAGAGCCGCGCCCTGCCCGCGCCGATCTCTCCCGCCACCTGCGCGCTGAACGCGGCGACGATGGCGGTCCACGAGGCCGGGTCCTCGGGCATGGGCCCATCCCAGGCGACCTCCAGCTTCTTCGTGCCCTCGTGGCGCACGAGCCGCGGCCGGAGCGCGTCGGCGTGGAGGCGCACGTGCTGGGCGACCCCCTGAGCGATGGTGAGCCACACGGCGTCAGGCGAGAGGATGAGGGGCCGATGCTGGGCGAAGGCCAGGTGCACCGCGCCGAGGAGCGCATGGGTGTGGCCATGATCGACGACGGGCAGCTCGGGATCTCCGCCGAGCGCGAGCACCTCGCCCAGAGCGTCGCCGAGACGGCGGGTGGGGAGGGGCTCGGTGGCGCGGGTGACATCGTCGAGGGCGAAGGTGATGGTCACGGGGTGAGTCTCCCACGACGCGCTATGGTGGGAGAAGGTGAGGCCGAAGATGTAGGAAGGTGGGCGATGCTGTGGACCAATAGACGAGGTTGGGGGATGCCATGGACGGGGTCGAGTGACCTATCGCGATAGGTCAGGGGACCTTGCTCGATGGGTCGGGGGACCTATCGCGATAGGTCAGGGGACCCTGTTCGATAGGTCGAGGGACCTATCGCGATAGGTCAGGGGACCTTGCGCGATGGGTCGAGGGACCTTGCTCGATGGGTCGGGGGACCTATCGCGATAAGTCAGGGGACCCTGTTCGATAGGTCGAGGGACCTATCGCGATAGGTCAGGGGACCTTGCTCGATGGGTCGGGGGACCTTACGCGATGGGTCGGGGGACCTTGCTCGATGTATCGAGGGACACCGTGCGATGGGTCGAGCGACCCGTGGTCCGGGGCGGTTGCCTGCCGGAACGTCGACCGAGTAAAGGCTGCGGTCGCGTGGACGGTCACCGCGTGGGATGCCGGGAGCACGCAGGGAGCACAATCATGGTCCGGTCTCGCTTGCGTCGTGCCGCGTCGGTGTTCGTCGTCGGGGGTGTCCTCGCTGGGTGCGTTGCCGCGCCGCCGCCGCCGGTGGCGACCTCGCCTGCGGCCGCCGGGTCACAGGAGGCTGCCGGGGGGCCCTCGACGGGGCTGCCGGAGACGCCTGCGGTGGGCGACAGGGGCGCGCGGTCGGAAGGGCTCGCGGCGCCGGACAACGACCCGACCATCCTCGCGGCGCTGAAGAAGGCGCTCGCGTGCCCGTGGACCGCAGAGGACGGGTTCGACGTCACCTCGGAAGAAGGGGAGTTCGTCGAGTGCGCAGCGTACAAAGCGTGGGGAGAGGACGATCTGCTCGGCGAGGACGCAGACAAGGGGGCGCTGACGATCCTGAACCTGCTCGAGGACAAGGACGAGAAGGTGCGCTACCTGGCGGTGACGAAGCTGCCGTCGTCGGGGGCGCTCTACAAGGACGGCGCGACCGCGGGGCGGCTCGTGGGACAGGCGGAGCGCGAGACCTCGCCGCGCATCGCGAAGCCGCTCGGCTACGCGGTGGGGTGGATCCGGGTCGACACCGCGGGGCACCTGCCGCGCATCAAGAAGCTGGCGGAGGCGAGCCCGCTGCGGGGGCTCCGGGAGGGGATCTACGGGACGCTCTTGCCCACCAACGACACGTCGCGCGAGGCGTTCGATTTCTACCTGGCGTCGCTGCGGCAGGACGACGCGAAGATGCGTTACCTGGTGCTGCTCAGCCTGCGGGGGAGCAAGACGTTCGACCAGGAGATCTGCGGCGAGAACGTGCGGCTGCTCGACGACCCCAGTTCGGACGTGCTCGGGCTGGCCGCGCAGCGCCTCGGGTACGGGCCGCCCTGCGAGGCGCAGTTCGACAAGCTCCTGGCGTACGAGAAGAAGCGCGCCGCGGCCGGCGGGGTGAAGGAGCACCTGCTCCCGACGGCGCTCCTGAACGCCTGCGAGCGAGACTGGATCAACGAGGTGCAGCGGCAGGAGGCGGAGGCGATCGCAAAATCGCTCGCCTCCGGCAAGAACGACGATCTGGTGCGCGCGTCGGCGCTCGGGGCGGTGATGGTCTGCAACCCGACCGCAGGGCGCGCGTTCGTGCAGGGCTTCACGAAGGACCCCTCGCAGTGGGTGAAGGACGAGGCGAACCGGCGGCTCAAGGCGCCCAGGAAGTAGGCCAGCCGCGCGAGGCGGGGGCACTCGCGGGCCTGCCTCGCCGCTGGCAGGCATGGGCCGTGGAGAAGCGCGTCGCGCTGGCACTGCAGGAGAGGCGCGTCGCGCTGGCGCTGTATAGGATGCGCCTCGCCGATGGCGAACAGCATCCACGATGCGCTGTTCAAGGCGACCTTCTCACAGGTGGAGCAGGCGGCTTCCGAGCTGAAGGAAGGGCGGCAGGAAGGCGTGTTGGAGGGGCGCCGGGTGATGCTGCTGAAACAGCTCGGGGCTCGCTTCAGGACCTTGCCTGATGCCGTCGTGGCGCGGGTGAACAGCGCTGGAACTGCCGATCTCGAGGTGTGGGCGGAGCGGGTCCTGACGGCGGCGACGCTCGCCGAGGTCGTGGGTGACGTCTGATTCACACGGCAGGGGCTCGCGCCCCCGCCCCCCACCGAGCAAAGCTCGTCGGGGCCCCCCACTCCGCGCTCCACCCGCAGTTTCCAGAGCGCTTTGCCGCTTCGGGCCTGATGCCCATCGCCTGGGGAAGCGGACAATGCCCTCGGCCGTATGTATGAGGTGACGGGGCGCGCTCCAGCCGTCTTGCGGCACCACAGGGCAGCGGCCGAGCGTCAGGGGATCTCGAAGCCGAGGCCTGCGAGCGCGCCGGTGAGCCACAGGAGGGGGAGGCCGGTGATGGCGGTGGTGTCGGCGGTGTCGATGGAGGCGAAGAGGGCGATGCCGCGCGCTTCGAGCTTGTAGGAGCCCGCGCAGTCGAGGGGGGTGTCGGCGTCGACGTAGCGCTCGATCTGGGCGCGGGTGAGGGGGCGGAGGGTGAGGCGGGCGACGTCGGTGTGCTGCACGAGGCGGCCGTGGTGGTGGAGGAGCGCGACGGCGGTGATGAGCAGGTGGGTGCGGCCGGCGAGGCGTTCGAGCTGGGCGATCGCGGCGTCGCGGGTGCCGGGCTTGCCGAGGATGTCGTCGTCGAGGGTGGCCACCTGATCGCCGCCGAGGATCAGGGCGTCGGGGTGGGTGGCGCGGAGGCTCTCGGCCTTGGCGAGGGCGAGGGTCTCGGCGAGGCCGCGGGGTGAGGTGGCGGAGGCTTTGTAAGCGTCCTCGTCGCAGTCGGGAGCTGCCGCGGTGAAGGGGACGCCGAGGCGGTCGAGGAGCATGCGGCGGTAAGGCGAGGTGCTGGCGAGCACGAGCGGGGGAGGCGCGAGCGGTGCGACGGACGAGGTCATGCGCCTCACGGTAGCTCAGGCGAGCGGCGGGGGAGCGGTGGGGGAGCGGTGGGGGAGCGGCGCTGCGTCCGGGGGCGATCCGGGGTAGAGGATGAGGATGCGGCTGCATCCGAGTTTCCCTCGTCCTTCTGCTGCGATGGCCGACAAGGCGCGCTCTCTGCTGGAGCGGGCGCTGGGGCCGTCGAAGGTGCTGACGTCGCCGGAGGCGTGTCTGGCGTACGCAGGGGACGAGTCGGATCAGGAGCCGGTGGCGCCCGATGCGGTGGTGCTGGCGTCGAGCGCGGAGGACATCGCGAAGGCGATGCGGGCGGCGAGCGAGGCGGAGGTGCCGATCGTGCCGCGCGCTGGGGGGAGCGGGAAGTCGGGGGGGTGCGTGCCCGTCGCGGGCGGGGTGGTGATCGCGACGCTGGGGATGAACGGGATCCTGGAGATCAGCCGGGAGGAGCAGGTGGCGGTGGTGCAGCCGGGGGTGATCCTGGCGGACCTGCACGCGGCGGTGGAGGCGGAGGGGATGTTCTTTCCGCCGGATCCGAACTCGCTGAAGATGTGCGCGATCGGGGGGAACATCGCGGAGAACGCGGCAGGGCCGAGGGCCTTCAAGTACGGGAGCACCCGGGATTACGTGCTGGGGCTCGAGGTGGTGCTGATCGACGGGACGCGGCTCCGGACGGGGAAGCGGACGGTGAAGGGGGTGACGGGGTACGACGTGACGTCGCTGCTCGTGGGGAGCGAAGGGACGCTGGCGGTCACCACGGAGGCGACGCTGCGGCTGATCCCGAACCCGGGGGCGGTGATGACGCTGATGGCGCTGTTCCCGGACGTGTACGCGAGCGGCAGGGCGGTGAGCGCGATGATCGCGGCGGGGGTGAGGCCGCGGTGCATCGAGCTGCTCGACGAGGGGACGCTCGACGCGGTGCGGGCGCGGGGGGTGGCGGTGGACGCGCGGGCGCGGGCGATGCTGATCCTGGAGGTGGACGGGGCGCCGGCAGACTGCGAGGCGCAGGCGGAGCGGCTCGGGGAGGTGTGCGCGGTGGACGCGATCGACATCCTGGTGGCGCAGGACGCGGCGCAGCGGGACAGGCTGTGGGAGGCGCGGCGGCAGCTCTCGCCGGCGACGCGGGCGATGGCGCGGTACAAGCTGTCGGAGGACGTGGTGGTGCCGCGAGACCGGATCCCGGCGCTGCTCGAAGAGACGCGGGCGATCGAGGCGGAGACGGGGATCCGGATGATCACGTACGGGCACGCGGGGGATGGGAACCTGCACGTGAACCTGCTCTGGAACGACGCGGCGATGGCGCCGCTGGTGGAGCGGAGCCTGCACCGGCTGTTCCGCGCGGTGGTGTCGATGCGGGGGACGCTGACCGGGGAGCACGGGGTGGGGACGTCGAAGGCCGACTTCCTCGGGCTGGAGCAGCAGCCGGAGCTCATCGAGCTGCAGAAGCAGATCAAGCGGGTGTTCGATCCGAAGGGGCTCCTGAACCCGCACAAGATCTTCCCGCGGCGGCAGCTCGAGGCGGCGCCGAGCGTGGTGGATGGGCGCGCCGTCGCGCTCCACGGGGCGTGCTGACCATGCGGGTCATCGGGATCGATCCGGGGACGCGGCACCTCGGCTGGGGCGTGGTGGAGCGGCACGGGTCGCGGGTGCTCCACGTGGCGCACGGGGTGGTGGACGTGGACACGGAGGGGGCGTTCGCGTCGCGGCTCGTGCAGCTCGACGATGCGCTGGCGGCGCTCATGGCGGAGCACGCGCCCGTGGCCGGGGCGGTGGAGAGTCTGTTCTTCGCGAAGGACGCGCAGAGCGCGGCGAAGCTGGGGCACGCGCGGGGGGTGGTGCTGCTCAGGCTGTCGCGCGCGGGGGTGGCGGTGCACGAGTACGCGCCGGCGCTGGTGAAGCGGACGGTGGTCGGGCGAGGCGCGGCCGACAAGCACCAGGTGGCGATGGTGATGACGGCAGTGCTGGGGCTGAAGGAGCCGCCGCGCTCGGACGCGGCCGATGCGCTGGCGATCGCGATGACCCACCTGCACGTGGCGAACTTCAACGCGGCGATGGCAGCGTCGGGGCTGCCGCTGCCGGCGACCAAGGGGAGGGCGCGGCGGCCAGGGTGGGCGACGCAGGCGGCGCAAGCGGCGAAGGCGAAGGCGATGAAGAAGGGGTAGGGGAGGGGGGCAGGGGACGGGGGCGAGGGAGAGGAGGACGGGCCGGGGGGAAGGGGCTCGGGGAGAAAATCCCGGGGAAAAAGCCCCTCGGACGTGGCGGGTTTCAGGTTGTGCTATGTCCCCTTGCATCGGCCCGGGCCGTCGTGCGTCCAAGAGAATGAAAGGTCGGAGAGCCCAGCCCCGTTCCAGCGTCCAGCGGGTCGGGAACACGGGTCGCCGCCCACGCCTGATCGATCAAGGAGATCCGGAAGCCATGAAGCGTTCGTTGCTCTACCGTCTCGGCGTCGCCTGTCTGCTCGGGCTCGCCGTCCCCGCCGTGGTGCTCTCGCACTCGGCCGAGGTCGTCGCCGCTGAACCCACCGCGGAGGAGATCGGTCGTCGCGTCCAGCAGTTCTACGACTCGTCGAAGACGTTCCAGGCGACCTTCAAGCAGAACTACACCATCAAGGTGCAGAACGTGCAGAAGGTGTCGACGGGCAAGGTGGTGTTCGAGAAGCCCGGCAAGATGAGCTGGACTTACGACGCGCCGAACGGCAACCGCGTCGTCTCCGACGGCACCACGATCAAGGTGTACGAGAAGGAGAACGAGCAGATGTACGAGACCTCCGTGAAGGGGTCCCAGTACCCGGCGGCGCTCGCGTTCCTGATGGGCACCGGCAAGCTGACCAAGGACTTCTCGCTGAAGCTCCTGAACGCGCAGCAGATGAAGTTCGAGGGCGGCTACGTGCTCGAAGGGACGCCCAAGGAGGCGACGCCGGCGTACCAGAAGGTGCTGCTCTACGTGGACAGCGCGACGAACCAGGTGCGGCGCGTGCTGATCCTCGACGCCCAGGGCAACCGGAACCGCTTCGACTTCTCGGCGCCGGTGGTGAACCAGCCCGTGACGAAGGGTGAGTTCGAGTTCACGCCGCCTCCGGGGACGCGCATCGTGAAGCCGTGAGGAAGGTCGGGGCGCCCTCCCGCGCCCCAGCCTGACCCCCTCCGCGTCCGCGCCTGCGTCCCGCGTCCACGTCCACGTCCACGTCCGCGCCTGCGTCCCGCGTCCACGTCCGCGCCTGCTCCCCACCTACTTCCCGCGTCCGCGTCTGCGTCCCGCGCCTGCGTCCCGCGCCTGCGTCCCGCGCTCCCTGTCGCTTCCCTTGGCCTGAACACTTGACGAGGGAAGCCCTCGACCTGGTACATGGATGATCCAGACCTGGACGTTCCTGATCCGAATTGCGGCCCCGATCCTGGATCTGCATGGATCCGTGAGGGGCTCCGACCAGGGAGCCTCGGCCAGAGGGCGCAGACTGAAAAAGGCTTGGATTCTGCTAGCTTACATCGACGTACCCGAAGTTGCCCTGCGCCGGCCCGCTGGTTGCAGGTAGTCTGTGCAAGACCGCGGCAGCATCGCGGTCAGACCGACGGAGGACCCCCGTGAAATCGCGTCATCGATTGCTCGTAGCCGCGCTGCTCCTCGCCGCGCTCCTCGTCTCCGGGCTGGCGTCCGCCCAGGAAGTTGCTGGTTCGGATACCTCGGCGTTCCAGCGGGCCCTGGCCCAGGGACCGGCGGTCGCGATCGCCGCATGCTTCGGCATCGGTCTGCTCGCGAGCTTCACGCCGTGCGTTTATCCGATGATCATCATCACGGTCTCGATCTTCGGGGCAAAGGAGGCCAAGAGCCGGCTGCAGGCAGCGGCGCTCTCCGGCACCTTCGTGCTCGGGATCGTCAGCCTTTTCGCGCCGCTCGGGGTGCTGTCGGCAGTGTCGGGCAAGATGCTCGGCAGCGCGATGGCGAACCCGTGGGTGGTCGGCTTCATCGCGGTGGTGTTCCTCGCGCTGGCCGCCTCGATGTTCGGCGCCTTCGAGATGACACTCCCGGGCAGCGTGCAGAACAAGCTGTCCTCCGTGGGTGGCGTCGGCTTCAAGGGCGCCTTTGCGCTCGGCATGGTGTGCGCGCTGATCGCAGCGCCCTGCACCGGCCCCGGCCTCACCGGCGTGGCGATGTGGATCGCGACCACCGGCGATCTCGTCCTCGGCGTGGCGGCGATGACCTCCTTCGCGCTGGGCCTCGGGGTGCTCTTCTTCGTGGTCGGCACCTTCGCGGTGAGCTTGCCGAAGGGCGGCGCGTGGATGCTAGGCATCAAGTGGGTCTGCGGCGTGGCGCTCGCGTACATGGCGCTCGCCTACGTGCGCGACGTGATGCCGTCGCTCCAGGCGCTGGTGTCGCCCCAGGTGACCTACGGCATCGTGGGCGGCGCGATCCTCGGCCTGGGCCTGGTCTTCGCGCTGGTGCACCTCGCCGCCGAGCGGCGCCGCTCGCCCATCGCGCACCTGTCGAAGCCGATGAAGCTGGCCTCGATCCTCCCGGCCGTCGTGGGCGTGTTCATGTTCGTCTCCTGGGTGCAGCTCCCGCCGGCCGCGGCCGAGGGCGCCAGCGCCGCGGGAGAGGCTCCGCACATCACCTGGCTCGCCGACGAGAAGGCTGGCCGCGAGGCGGCGGCGGCGGGCGCGAAGCCGGTGATCGTCGACTTCGGGGCCTCGTGGTGCGGCGCCTGCAAGGAGCTGGAGCACAAGACCTTCCCCGAGGCCTCGGTGCGCAAGGAAGCGACGCGCTACACGGCGATCCGGGTCGACGCGACCGACGACGAGGATCCCAACGTGGTGGCGCTGCAGGCGAAGTACGGCGTGAAGGGTCTGCCGACGGTGATCCTGCTCGACAGCACCGGCAAGGAAGCGGCTCGGTTCAACGAGTTCGTTCCGGCAGACAACTTCGCGAAGGCGCTCGCCTCGGTGAAGTGACGATGCGTGCCCCAGGTCAGGGGACCGCCCTCCCCTGACCCAGCGCTCCAACCCTCGGGGGCGCGTTCCTCGGCACCTCCCGCCCCTGTCTCTCCCGCCCCTGTCTCTCCCGCCCTGTCTCTCTTGCTCCCTCTCGCGCGAGCCGTCGCGCGGCGCGTCCTCGCGCGCTACCTTGCGCGGCCCGTGACGCAGCCAGCCCGTCCCCCAGCCTACTTTCCCCAGGATCTACGCCGTCTGCTGCGGCTCGCGGGGCCCATCGCCCTGGCGCAGGCCGGGATCACGGCGATGACCCTCATCGACACGGCGATCGTGGGGCGGATGTCGGTGAAGGAGCTGGCGGCGGCCTCGATGGGACGCGCCATCCTGTTCGCGTCCGGGGGGCTCTCGGTGGGGGTGGCGTCCGCCATCGAGCCGCTCGCGGCGCAGGCGCTCGGGGCAGGGGAGGTGGGGCGCGCGCGCTCCGCGCTGGGGGTGACCCTGCAGGCCTGCCTGCTCATGTCGGCGGTGTCGGTGCTGCTCGGGTTCCTGGTGACGCTGGTGCTGGTCCCCATGGGGATCGACGCGGATCTCGTGCCCGGCGTGCGCAGGTTCATGCTCGGGCACGTGCCGGCGACCTTCTGCTACGCGCTGTTCTCGGCAGGGCGCACGTTCCTGCAGGTGTACGGGCGGACCAGGCCCGCGATCGTGGCGGTGTTGATCGCGAACGTGGTGAACTTCCTGGCGTGCAGCGTGCTCGTGCGCGGCGACGAGGCGCTGGCCGTGGTGGGGCTGCCCGCGCTGGGGTTGCCGCAGCTCGGCGCGCTGGGGGCGGGGCTCTCGGCGAGCATCGGGGGCGTGGTGCTCGTGGCGGTGATCCTGCGCGCGGCGGCGAGTCATGGCGATACGCAGCGTGATACGCAGCGTGATGCGCAGGAGGCGGCGCATCCGGATGCGTCGGCAGGGCCCGGGGCGCGGGTGACCCTGGCCCAGGTGCTGCGCCTCGGGACGCCCGCAGGGATGCAGATCCTGATCGAGGGCGGGGTGTTCTCCGCGGTGGCGCTCGTGGCCGGGAAGATGGGCATCCACGCGGTCTCCGCGCACCAGGTCGCCATCGGCCTGGCGAGCTTCAGCTTCATGAGCGTCCTCGGGGTGAGCAGCGCGACGGCGGTGGCGGTGGGGTACGCGGTGGGCGCAGGCCGTCCGGCGCGTCGCCCCGGGCTCCTCGGCATCACCACCGGGGGCGCGCTGATGACCATCTCGGCGCTGATCTTCACCCTGTTTCCGAGGGCGCTCGTCGGTCTGTTCACCGAGGACCCCGAGGTCATCGCGGTGGGCGTTTCGCTGATGCGCATGGCGGCCATCTTCCAGATCTTCGACGGTGTGCAGGCCGTCGCGACAGGGGCGCTGCGCGGGGCGGGCGATACGCGGGTCCCGTTCGTGGCCACGGTGATGGGACACTGGCTGGTGGGGTTTCCGCTCGCGCTCCTCTGCGGCTTCGTGCTGAAGCTGGGCGCGGTGGGGCTGTGGATGGGGCTCACCGCAGGGCTGATGGCGGTCTCCGTGCTGCTCACGGGTCGCTTCATCGTGCTGACCCGAGGGGTGGTGGCTCGGGTGTGATCCGTCGGAGGGGGACGCGGCAGGGGCATCTTCCAGGATTGTGATGGTGTCCAGGTTGTCGCGACCGGCGCCTTGTGGGCGTGATCCGTCGCCCGCCAGTGCGACGACGTCGTGGTCTGTCCGTGCGACGATGTCATGGCCTGCTTGCCCTGGCGCGGGGTGTACGCCCCCCGAACCATCGCGTACCCTGGAAAAGAACCGTCGCGCCCTGCGCGATGGCAGCTTCCCCATGAACAATCCCCACGGACCTCCTCCCGGACCAGGCTCCCCCGGAACCCCTCAGTACCCTGCCCACCCGCAGGGGCACGGAGGTCACCCGCAGCAGGGATACGGTGCCCCGCAGCAGGGGGCGGGCTTCGCGCAGCCGGGGTACGGTCCACCGCAGGGCCACGGCCATGCGGCGCATGGGAACGGGCCGTACGCGCAAGGTCACGGTCACGCCGCGCAGGGGGGGGCGCCACGCCCTCACGGTCAGAGCTACCCGGCGCAAGGCGGGGCTCCGTACCCCCAGGGTCACCACGGCCCGCCTCAAGGCTACGGCCACCCCGCCCAGGCGCACGGACCGGCGAGGATGAACGGGCCGGTGGCCGTGCACGGGAGGGCGTCGTTCACGGTCTCCTCGGAGCACGACGCGGAGCAGAAGCGCCGCAGGTTGGGCCTCACGCTGTGGATCACCGGCATGATCCTCGGCGTGGTGTTGAACCTCTTCTACACCTTCCGCGGCATCCTGGCGACGCAGGGGAGCATCATCCCCGCGATGTTCGTGGGGGCGGTGTTCGCGTTCCCCCCGCTCGTCGTGTACCTGTTCATTCCCTCCGTCCTCGACCGCTTCGATCCGGAGCCCTGGTGGTGCCTGCTGATGGCGTTCCTCTGGGGCGCGGTGGCGGCGACGGGCTTCTCGATCCTCATCAACTCCACCGTGCACGACGTGTTCTCCGCGGCCTTCGGTCCGAAGGTGGGGGATCTGGTGAGCGCGTCCGTGAGCGCGCCGTTCGCCGAGGAGTTCTGGAAGGGCCTGGCAGTGCTCGGGTTCTTCTACTTCATGCGCCGCGAGTTCGACGGGATCGTGGACGGGATCATCTACGCCACGTTCACGGCGCTCGGGTTCGCGGCGGTGGAGAACGTGCTGTACTACGCGAAGGCGGCGATGGAGGGGGGCGACGTCCTCGCGGGGACGTTCGTGCTGCGCGGGGTGTTCACGCCGTGGCTCCACCCGCTGTTCACGGCCATGACCGGGATCGGCTTCGGCCTCGCGCGCGAGTCCACGAAGTCGTCCACGCGCCTGCTCGCGCCCGTCGCCGGGTACATGATCGGCGTCTCCTTGCACGCGATGTGGAACTTCCTGCCCACGGCCCTCGGGAGCGCGATGGGCGCGGTCTTCGTGCCGTGGCTCCTCCTCTGGCTCCTGTTCGTGGCGGCGTTCTCGGTGCTGATCATCGCCCTCGTCGTGCGCAAGGGGCGGCTCATCCGCGAGAACCTGCGCGACGAGGTGCTGCTCGGGCACCTGAGCCAGGAGGAGATCGACCTGGTGTGCTCGCCGGTGGGCAGGCTCCGCTGCACGTTCGGCTGGCGGGGCGCGTCGGGGCGCAACTTCATCCGGGCAGGGGCGCGGCTCGGGCTGAGCAAGTGGCACACGGCGCGGGCGATGAAGGGACAGAAGCGGACGATCAGCGCGGATTTCATCATCCCGCTGCGCGACGAGATCAAGCAGCACCGGGCGGCGATGATGGCCCGGGCGCCTCGGTACTGAGGGGCGCGCCTCGTCACCACGCCGCATCCCGCCGCATCCCGCCGCCCCACGCCGCACCCCGCCGCGGGGAGACGGGGCTCAGCCGGCGCGGGCGCGGACCTGGATGCGCGTTGCCGGGCCCTCGCCTGCCGCCGCCTCGGGGGGCTCCAGGTGGCCGATGAGGGCCGCCCGGTCGCACCCGGCGTCGCGCAGCCGTGCGAGGGCCTCCTCCGCGCGCGCCTCGGGCACGCAGAGCAAGAGGCCCCCCGAGGTCTGCGCGTCGGCGAGAAGGAGCCGCTGCGCCTCGGCCACGTCGTCGGCGAACACCGTGACCGCGCTCGCGTAGGCGAGGTTTCGCTTCGATCCGCCAGGCACGAGCCCCTCCTCGGCGAACCCGAGCACCCCCTCGAGGATCGGCACGGCTCCCGCGTGGAGCGTCGCCAGGAGGTCCGACGCCTCCACCACGTTGCGCAGGTGTCCGAGCAGCCCGAATCCCGTGACGTCGGTGCATGAGCTGGCGCCCACCGCGAGCCCGACCTCGCACGCCGGGCCGTTCAGCGCGAGCATCTGCGCCGTCGCCCGGGCGACCAGCGCTGCGTCGGCGCGGCCTGCCCGGATGGCCTGCGACACGATCCCGGTGCCCAGCGCCTTGGTGAGGATCAGGGCATCCCCCGCGCGCGCGCTCCGGTGGGACCAGACCCGGGCCGGGTCGACGCTGCCCACCACCGCGAGGCCGCACTTCGGCTCCGCGTCCGCGAGCGTGTGCCCTCCGACGATGGCGCACCGTGCCCGCGCGCAGGCCTCCTGCAGCCCGCGCAGGATCTCTCCGAGTACCTCAAGAGGGACCTTGTCCGTGGGGACGCCGGCGAACGAGAGCGCCACCTCGGGGCGGCCGCCCATGGCCCACACGTCGCTCATGGCGTTGGCGGCCGCGATGGCGCCGAACGCGCGCGGGTCGTCCACGATGGGCGTGATCACGTCGATGGTCAGCACCATCGCGCGCGCGGCACCCTCCGGGCGCACCACGGCCGCGTCGTCGAACGGGCCAGGCCGGTCATCCGTCCACGGGTGGGCGTAGCTGGGAATGGTCTTCAGAACCTGGACCAGGCTCTCGGCGGGGAGCTTCCGCGCTCAGCCGCCACCCTGGACCAGCGTCGTCAGCCGCACAGTCGTCATGGATACCTCCTCTCGCGGCCCGTTATGCCGCATGCAGGAGGGGCTGTCACCGCGCCTCACCAGGCGGAGAGCCTCGAAGACGGTGATCGTGAAGGGGAACCGCGATGGAGGGAGACGGCGGGCGCTGAGGAGCACCCTACCGTCGGGGATCCGGGGAGTACCCCCCGCCCTGCAGGCCCTGCCGCCAGGCGGCGGAGGGCCCGAGAGGGCGCTGCGCGCAGCAGCTCAGGGGAAGTAGTAGAAGCGCGCCGTGTAGTCGAACATCCCGTCGGGCTCGTAATCGGTCGAGGACGCGATGCGCACGTAGTAGGTCCCGGCCGTGGTGATCTGCACGAGCGCGGCGGAGCAGTAGTTCCCGAAGGGCGAGATGTCCTCGGAGAAGGCGAGCGAGGTGCCGCTGGGGCTGTAGATCTCGAGCTCCGAGTCGATGTCGACGCCGCACTCGTTGACCATGCCGCTGTCCACCTGCGCCACGAACCGCACGTTGGCGGGCAGGGGCACCGCGTACCAGTCGTTGTCACCAGCCACGCCGATGGCGCCGATGGCGTCGGGGCTGCCCATCGTGCTGTCCGCCGTGGCCGAGGTGTTGTTCGGCTCGCTCTCGGTCACCGAGGCGGGCACCAGCAGGACCTGCATGTTGTAGGCGTCGCCGGTGTACCCGAACGTCGAGTTCGAGATCTTGATGTGGTACGTGCCGGCCGCCGTGATCACGGGGCTCGCGTGGATGTCCTGGTAGTTCAGGTCCGGGCTCGGGCCACCGAAGGAGGTGGTGCAGTCGCTCTGGAAGAACTCCACGACCGTGTCGACCTCGTCGTCGCCAGGCGAGGTGACCACGAACAGGCGCTGCCCCACCGCGGCGGCGTCCAGCGTCACCGCGAACCAGTCCTCGTCGGTCTGGGGGATGAGCGAGAGGTTCATCTCGGTCGCCGGGAGCGTCAGCGCCGTGGAAGCCTGGCAGGTGTTGTTCGGCTCGTGCACGTCGGGGGCCGTCGGCAGGTCCACGGTGACGGACAGGTCGTACGCCATGCCCGTGTTCGTGGTGGTCGGCGAGTTGGAGACGCGGACGAAGTACGTGCCGGGCGCCGTGAGCGCGTCGCTCGTGTAGCTCTCGTGGTAGTTGTCGTCGATCGGCTCGCTGAGGGCCACGGAGCAGTCGTCGGGCCCGAAGACCTCGATCATGGTGTCCGTCTGCGCGTCACCGGGGAGGGTCGCCACCGTGAAGGTGCCGCCCACCGCAGCCGCGTCCACCTCGAACGAGAACCAGTCCTCGTCGGTCGCGGTGTCCAGAGACTGGTCGAGGAGGCTGACCGGCAGCGGACCGCCGTCGGTGGCCATCGCGCAGGTGTTGTTCGGCTCATTCGTGTCCGGACCGACGGGCACGTTGAGGTTGATCGAGAGGTTGTAGCCCCCTGCGGCGTACGGCGCGTAGTCCGAGTAGGACACCTTCACGTAGTACGTACCGGCCGCGGTGAGCTCCGGGCTGACCAGGGTCTCGTGGTAGTCCTGATCGCGCGGACCCGCGAACGCCACCAGGCAGTCGTCAGGCCCGAAGATCTCGAGGATCGTGTCGGCGTTGGCGTCGCCGGCCGTGGTGGCCACCGCGATGGTGCCGCCGAGGGCATCCGCGGGCACCTCGATGGCGAACCAGTCCTGGTCCGCGTCGTCCTCGAGCGTGAGCCCGGTGAGGTTCGCCGGCAGGGGAACGACGGCCGCGTTCTCGCAGACGTCGGCGGTCTCCGCCTCCACCGCCGTGGTCTCGATGGTGAAGTCGTAGCCCGTGGCGCTGTCGAGGTTGATGGCGATGACGTACCAGGGGTCCGTGGAGTTCGAGGCCGGCACCCTGTTCCCGAGCCAGAACTGGACCTGGGCCAGGTCGTCGAACCGCCCGCTCGGGGGCAGGAGAACGAACGCCGCGCCCTCGCCGTTCGCAGCCTCGATCTGCACGAAGACGTCCTCGGTCGGCAGGGGCGCGACCTCGAAGAGGTGGGTCTGGAGGGAGCTCGCGAACGAGCCCACCGCCGGCGTGCCGAGCGCGATCGGGGTGGGCGTCCGGGGCGTCACATCGAAGAACTGACTCGCAGGGAACCGGTAGGAGACCGGCGGGAAGTCCGGGTCGCCCTGGAAGCCGTTGAGGAGGACGATCTCCTTCTGGCCCGGGGCGGTGTTCACGTCCACGAAGGCCAGCCCGGAGAACGAGTAAGGCGCGACCTCGCCGTCTGCGGGCGAGAGCACGTACTGGCTGTTGCCTTGCCCGAGCTCGAGCGTGGTCTCCTCCAGGGTATCGATGGGCGTCGAGCGATCGATGACGTCGCCCTGGACGAGGAACAGAGAGCCCTGCGCGACGGTGCCGAGCCGGCCCAGGTTGGCGATGGGCGGCTGGACCACGAAGGCGCCAGCGAAGGTGACGGTGCCCGTGGAGTCGGTGACGTTGACGTCACGGAGGCTCGTGACATCGGCATCGGGAGCGACCGAGATGAACACGATGAGCGAGGTGTCGCTCGCGACGATGATGTTCTGCTGGTCGACGGCGATGCCGGGGCCGAAGTCGACCGTCACCCCGCTGGACCAGCGCGTGCCGTAGCCGCTGATCATCACCTCGACCTGGCGGTCCAGGTACACGATGTTCGGGCTGACGGCGCTGACGCTGCCTTCGCCAACGGTCCCGGGCCCGGGAGGCCCTTCAGTCCCCGGCGCCCCCGGGTCACCCGGGTCACCCTTGGGGCCTTCTCCGCCGCAGCCCACCACGAACGCGAGCGCCATGGCTGACGCCCAGCCCGCCCATGCGAATCGCAACTTGTTTCCGGTCATCAGGAAGCTCCTATGTGCGCGCACCACATGGCTGCGCTGCATTCATTCGGCCTATCGCCCAGGATGGACGCGGCTGCAACCATCTCGCAGGGAGGCAACGGCTGGACGGAAGCCGATTTCGTGGGCTCGTGGACGCCGGACCACCACCGCTGGGTGCAGTGAGCAGGGCAATTTTCCTCGCCGCTGCGCGACCCCTGGCGGTGGGTGGATGTCACGCCGTTTGCGGCGCGCGCGCGTATGTATACGCGTCGCGATGCGCCCGCGTATGTACATGCGTCGCGATGCGCCTGCGTATGAGCGAGTCTGCGCGCGTCAATCAGCCGAGGCGCGTGAGCAATCCATGGAGATCCTTGCTGAACCCACCGCGTTCACCCAGCGCAGACATTTCATCGATCTCGTAAGCGTAGGTGTGCTCGCGCGCGATGAGGTGCACGTGCGCGCCGAGCGCCGCTGGCATGGCCAGGTCGAGTTCCCAGATGTCCCCGCACACCAGGGTGGTCTCCGGCCGCGCCCCGGTCTCCTTCCAGATGGCCGCGAGCGCCTCGAAGTACCGACCCCGCCCGAGCATCACCGGCCGCGCCAGCCCCGCGACGTGCCTCTCGCGCGGCAGGGCGTCGAAGCGGGCGTCGCTCTCGGCCGGAGCCGCCACGTGGAACTTCCTCGCATCCCCCCGGATCTGCAGCCTCCCGAACCCCTCTGGGGCGAGCTTCCCGAGCTTGTCGACGGCCGCGTCGGTCGCCGCGTTGGTGACGAAGTACACCGGCAACCCGCGCGCGAGCACCGCCTCCAGCACCCGCTTCGCCTCTGGCCGGAACGAGGCGCCCGTGTGCCGGTAGGCCCGTCGGTACACGGCGGTGAGCACCTCGGCCCGCAGGGTGAGATCGCGGGTGAGCACCCCCTCCTTGTCGAGCAGGAGCTGCGCCGCGCACGTGGCGAGGATGTACGGGTCCGCGTCTGCCGGCGCCACGATGTGCCCCCCGAACTGCCAGCCGAGCTCCGAGGAGCGCGCGCGCGTCTCCGTGACGAGCGCCTCCCAGTGGGCGCCGAGGTCGCGGCCGAGCAGGTCACCGAGCAGCACCGGATAGGCCTCGGAGAAGGCGGCCGCCTCCTGGGTGACGTCGGTGAAGGTGCCGTCGAGATCGAGGACGATGCAGTCGATGGACATGGTTCGCGCCTCTACACCCGAGGGCGCCCCGCCGACAAGGGACGGACGAAGGCTCAGCGCATCTGGCTGCATTGCGTCGTGCGCGCGGCTATTTCCATGATGGGCCGCCGCGCCGCCGCCGCTCCGTCAGCCGCCGCTCCATCAGCAGATGCAGCACAGGAATCGCATGACACTGGCCGAGCGCACCCACCCTTTGCGCGGGCGGTCCCCCAAGTAGACCCGGGCCTGGGGACCATGGTAGTGCATGGTATTCGGATACCTTGATACCTTGAGGGGAGCGCCTGTGACCCCGGCCAGCGGGACCATCATCGCCGACCGTTTTCGCCTGGTGCGCACCCTCGGGGAAGGCGGCATGGGCTCGGTGTGGCTCGCGCAGCACCTGAAGCTCGACGTGCTCTGCGCGGTGAAGCTCATCCAGGCCGACTCCCGCGGTTCCGAGGACGTTCGCCGCCGCTTCGAGCGCGAGGCGAAGACCGCGGCGCAGATCCGCAGCCCGCACGTGGTCCAGATCCTGGACCACGGCGTCTGGGAGGACACGCCCTACATCGCCATGGAGTTCCTCGAGGGCGAGGATCTCGAGCAGCGCATCGGCCGGGTCCACCGCCTGAGCCCCCTGGAGACGGCGACCGTCATCTCCCAGGTGGCGCGCGCGCTGAGCCGCGCCCACGCCGCGGGCCTGGTGCACCGAGACCTCAAGCCGGCGAACATCTTCCTCGCGCGCGACGACGACCGCGAGATCGTCAAGGTCCTCGACTTCGGCATCGCCAAGGAGGTCACACCCTCCGTCGCGAGCACCACCAAGACCGGCTCCCTGCTGGGGACTCCGGTGTACATGAGCCCCGAGCAAGCCCAGGGCATCCGCGCCGTGGATCACCGCTCCGATCTCTGGTCGCTGGCGGTGGTCGTTTACGAGTGCCTGACCGGCTACCTCCCCTTCGTGAGCGAGGCCTTCGGGGATCTCCTGCTCAAGATCATGACCCAGCCGCTCCCGGTGCCCTCGCAGTTCGCCGAGGTCCCCGCCGGGTTCGACGCCTGGTGGGCGCGCGCCGCGGAGCGTGACCCCGACAAGCGCTTCCAGAGCGCGAAGGATCTCGCCGAAACCCTGCTCGTGGCGCTCGGCCTGGCCCCTGGCGCGACCGAGCTGCTCACCGGCATCTCGGGCAGCTTCCGCCTCGACGTCGTCTCGTCGCCCTCGTTCCCGCCGGGCGTGCTCCCTGCTCCGGAGCGGATCTCCGTGCCCCCGCTGGAGCGTCGCTCCTTTCCCACCCCCGAGCCGCTCTCGGACCGCTCCTTCGACGACGCTGCCTCCAGCGCCAAGACCCTCCCCGCGCACGAGAGCCACATGGGCCTGTTCAGCGTCCCTCCGTCGCCGTCCTCCGGCGAGGGCCCGGCGTCGCTGCCCATCGTGATGCCCGCGGGCGTGAGCGCACCTCTGGGAGCAGCCTCGCCCGATGCGCGCCCCCACTACCCCACGGCAGGGCCTGTCTCGACCTCGCTGAAGCCGGGATCCCTCCGCTCCGCGCCGACGAAGACCATCACCAGGGTCGCCGCCGTCGTGCTCGGCATGGGGGTCGCTGCCACCGGGGCTTTCCTGCTGCTCCGCGGCAGCAGCGCTCCTCAACCCGGTGCAGACCGCGACAGCGCCGGGGCCACCGCGCGTCCCGACGACAAGGGGAGCCCCGGGGAGCAGCCGCCGGCGGTCACCCCGGCGTCCCCGGGAGCCACCCCTCCTGCCGTGCCCACCGAGGCCGCGCCCCTGGCGACCGCAACGCCCTCCGCAGCGCTCGCCGTCGGCGCTGCCGGCACCGCCGGGGCGCACCGGCCCAGCGGCACCGCCGCGAGCGCCACGGCAGGCGTGCCGCCGCGCCCCAGCGGCACGGCGAAGACGCCCGCGCCCACCCCGACCGGTTCCACTGCGCCAACCACGCCGAACACCAAGAAGCGCGACCCGAAAGACTTCGGGATCTGAGCGCGACTCCCAACCCTGGGCTGCCATGACGCATCGCCTCTGCGCCACCACCCTGCTTGCCTTCCTCTGCCTCGCGCCAGCCACGGCGCTCGCCGACGACATCTCCGACGCGGACCGCGCCACCGCGCGCACCCTCGCCGTCGAAGGTCAGGACGCGCTCGAGCGTGGCGATTTCCGCACCGCCCTGGATCGCTTCAGCCGCGCTGACGCCATCATTCAGGCGCCCACCCTGCGCATCGGCGTGGCCCGCGCGCAGGTGGGCGTGGGAGAGCTGATCAAGGCCCAGGAGACCTACAACCGCATCCTCCGCGAGAACCTCTCTGCCGACGCCCCCGAGGCGTTCGTCCTGGCGGTGGAAGAGGCGCGCAAGGAGGTCGCTCACCTCGCCCCGCGCATCCCGGCGGTGACGATCACCCTTGCAGGCGACGCTCCCTCCCCGCGCGTCACCATCGACGACGTGGCCCTTCCCGCCGCCGTGATCGGCGTGCGGCGCCTCGTCGATCCGGGGCCCCGGGTGATCCGCGCGACCGCCGAGGGCTACGTGCCCGCCGAGGCGAGGGTGAGCCTCACCGAGGGCTCGCACCAGGAAGTGCGCCTCACCCTCACCCGCGTCGGCGCCACGCCTCCCGCCGCCGGCGGCAAGTCCCCCGACGGGGCCGAGGGCGGCGGTTTCCCCGCGAAGACCCTCGGCATCGTGGCGCTCGGCGTGGGAGGCGCGGGGCTCATCCTCGGCGGCGTGACCGGCGGGCTCGCGCTCGGAAAGCACAGCGACCTGTCCGAACGCTGCCCGGGCGGGCAGTGTCCTTCGGGCGAGGCGTCGACCCTCGACAGCTACCACACCCTCGGCACGCTCTCGACCGTGGGCTTCGTGGTGGGCGGCGTCGGGGTCGCGGCAGGCACCATCTTGTTGCTGACCGCGCCGCGCGCGTCTTCTGCGTCCTCGCAGGGGGCCTGGATCGCCCCGCGCGTGGGCCTTGGCTACCTGGGCGCCGAGGGGAGGTTCTGATGAAGAGCATCGCACTGGGTACAGCTTCGCTTCTCCTCGGCCTCGCGGCCCTCACCGGTGCCTGCACGTCCCTCCTCGGGGACTTCGAGCTCGAAGGTGCCGGAGGCTCCTCGGGCACGACGAGCTCGATCAGCGCCGGGGGGGCGGGTCAGGGCGGTGACGCCGGCAGCGGCGCCGGAGTCCCCGCGTGCGAGACCGTCTGCGAGCAGGGACTCGGCGACTGCGACACCTGCGACGGCACCTGCGAGACGCTCCTGGTCGGGGCGGATGCGAACAACTGCGGCGCGTGCGGCAAGACCTGCGAGGACTCCTTGTGCGTCGTGGGGGTGTGCCAGCCCGTGCTCGTGGCGGACATGCAGACAGATGAACCCGTCAGCCTCGCCGTGGACGCCACCCATCTCTACTGGCTCAACCAGGGCGACCTCGGCGGTGCGACCGGCACCGTGGCCAGGCGCCGCCTCGATCTCACCGACGACGTGGCCGAGCTCGTCAATGAGCAGGGAGCGCCGAGCACCCTCGTCGTTCACGGCGAGCATCTCTACTGGACCAACCGCAACCCGAGCGATTACGGCTACCTGGTCCGGATGCCTCTCGCGGGAGGCGAGACGCTGGCGCTCGCGCAAGGCCAGAGCCTGGTGGGGCTCGCGACCGACGGGACCGCCCTCTTCTGGACCGATCAATATGACGACAGCGTGGGGAGCAAGCTGCTCCCCGGTGTCCCAGGTGCCAGCCAACCCATCGCCACTGGCCAGGGAAAGCCAGGAGGGATCGCGGTGGACGCGAACCACGTCTACTGGGTGAACCTGGACGCAGGAGAGGTGGTGCGTGCGGACAAGGACGGCATGAGCCGCACCACGCTCGCCGTCCAGCAGCAGGGGCTCCGCGCCATCGCCGTCGACGACCGGTACGTCTACTGGACCTACGTGTCCTCCGGTGGTCCTCAGGACTCGGGAGGGATCATGCGCAAGGCGCTCGAGGGCGACGGCAATCCCGAGCCCCTCGGCGAGAGCGCCGTTCCGCGGGAGATCGTCTCGGATGGCGAGAGGGTGTACTGGACCGACGCCAGCGCCTCGAGCCTGTTCTGGGTCCCCCGCGAGGGAGATCCCTCGATGCAGCAGGAGGTCGTCACCGACAGCCCCACGCAGGCCGTCACCGTCGATGCGAAGCGCGTCTACTGGTCGACGAACAACTCCATCTACAAGATGGTCAAATAAGCCCATCGCGCCGCGTGCCCGAGGCAGCCTCGGCGCGCAGCGACGATGACGCGTGGGTGCTGTCGAGCCTCGGCCTTGACACGGGCACTGGTGATGTCTGCGGTGAACCGGTGTACCTTCGGTCCATGCACGCCTCTGTCCTCCTCGTGGCGATGGCGGCCCTCGGGCTCGCCGGATGCGGCAACTTCGGCTCCCCACCTGGCAGCACGACGACCACCTCAGGGGGCGGCGGCGCCACCACCAGCGGCGTAGGCGGCGCAGGCGGCGCCACGAGCAGCACGGCGGGCGGCGAAGGAGGCAGCGGGGGAGTCGGAGGCAGCGGAGGCAGCGGAGGTACAGGCGGCGCAGGCGGCGCAGGCGGCGCAGGCGGCGCAGGCGGCGGTGCCCTCGCAGGTTACGGCGCCCTCTCCGGTGCATGCGGGACCATCGACGGGAGTGACATCGACTCGCCTCAGCCCCAGCTCATCCAGTCCGAGATCGACTTCACGGGCGAGTCCACGTTCGACGCCGACTTCCTCAGCGATGGTGGCCGACAGATCTATGCCACCCCCAACCTCGGAGGCAGCTCGATCTACTCCGAGATCTTCGCCTTCGAGGTGCTCTACCGCTGCGAAGGCGCCGTGCTTCTCAAGACCGAGGCCGACATCGCCTACGACGTCGACGGCAAGAAGACCGACATCCTGGTCGAGATCGCCAGCGAGAAGGTCGGCGTGAGCGTGGTGCGCGCGATGAGCTACCCCGAGGGCGCGGCTTTCCCGTTGAACACGGCGCGCGACCTCCTCGAAGGAAAGCTCTCGGACATCCAGGAGAGCACGGCGAACGTCGCCCCCGCGGATGCCTGGGAGAAGCAGATCCTCTCCGTCATCGCGCAGACCTCGGGTCACGCGGACACGATCGCCGCCGCCTACGACCTGGTCGATCCGCTGGTGAAGGCCGACACGATCGTCGTCGTGACCGTCACCGAGGGGACCGACCAGTTCATCTATTACAACCAGAACCCGTGACCGCCGCCTTCGGGCGCGTCACTGCCGGGAAGCGTGGTCGGCGAGGATGCTGGCCACGCAGCAGGTGAGCTTCTTGCCGTAGGCGAGGTGCAGGAACTCGTTGGGGCCATGCGCGTTCGACTGCGGGCCGAGCACGCCGGTGATGAGGAACTGGGCCTCGGGGAACTTGTCGCCAAGCATGGCCATGAACGGAATGGTCCCCCCCTCGCCGAAGGCGATGGCCGGCTTGCCGAAGAAGGCCAGGGATGCCGTCTCCATCGCCTTCTCCAGCCAGGGCGCGAGCGCCGGCGCGTCCCAGCCCGAGGAGGGCTCGGAGACCTTGAACGACACCTCCGCGCCGTACGGCGGGTCCTTCTCCAGCGTCTCCTTGAGCGCCGCGGCAGCCTTGCGCGGATCGAGGCGGGGCGGGATGCGCATGGACAGCTTGGTTTTGGTGAAGGGGCGCAGCACGTTGCCTGCGTTCGCGATGGGGGGCAGGCCCTCGGCGCCCGTGACCGAGAGCGCGGGGCGCCAGGTGCGCCGGAGGAGCAGCTCCTTGCCCTCCGCGGTCGTCGGGCGGGCGCCGCCCACGAACGGCAGTTCGTCGTGCACGTGGCTCCCCAGCACCGCGGCGGCGGCCCCGGCCTGCTCCATGCGCGCGGGCGGGATGTCCACATGCAGGGCACCGACGCGCACCTCGCCCGTGTCCTCGTCCTCGATGCGCGAGAGGAGCTGTCGGGTGATGCGGAACGTCGACGGGACGATGCCGCTCGCCGCGCCGGAGTGCACCCCCTCGCGGAGGATGCGCACCTCCAGCGTGCCCTGGACCAGGCCGCGCAGCGAGGTCGTGGTCCAGAGCTGCTCGTAGTTGCCGCAGCCCGAGTCGAGGCACACGATGAGGCTCGGCTTGCCGATGCGCTCGGCCAGGGCGTCCACGTAGGCCGGCAGATCGGGGCTGCCGCTCTCCTCGCAGGCCTCGATGAGCACCACGCAGCGCGCGTGGGGGAGGCCCTGCTCGGCGACGAGGCGCAGCGCGAGCAGCGAGGCGAAGGCGGAGTAGCCGTCGTCGGCGCCGCCCCGCCCGTAGAGCTTGTCGCCCTCGCGCACTGGCTCCCAGGGGCCGAGGGGCTCGCGCCAGCCGACCATCTCGGGCTGCTTGTCGAGGTGCCCGTAGAGCAGCACGGTGTCGCCAGCGCCTTCACCCTTGCCCGCGCCCCCACCCCGGGCGGGGATCTCTATGTAGATGACCGGCGTGCGGCCTTCGAGGCGCACCACCTCCACGGTCAGGCCCTCGATGGGCTGCTTCTGGCACCAGCCGGCGATGAGCTCCACGGCGCGGTCCATGTGGCCGTGCTCGCGCCACGCCGGGTCGAACGAGGGCGACTTGTTGGGGATGCGGATGTAGTCGACGAGCGCGGGGACGATCTCCTGCTCCCAGGCGCGATCGGCAGAGGCTTCGACGTCGGCGATGCTGAGCTTCGTGGACATGGACGGGCCCTCCCGGGGGTTCGGGGTCTAGGGCGGCGGACTGTACAGGGCTTCGTGGGGCCGCGCAGCGGATCCACGCATGCGGGCAGCCCGGATCCAGAGGAGACCGTGTGCAAAGGGTACATACGGGCGCGTGGCGCACCAGCCCCTCGATCGCCGGACGGGGCCGCATGCGCGCCTGATGCCCACGGCGTCCGGCACGCCCGTCGCAAGGAGAGCTTCATCAGGAGGAGTTGTCATGCGAGGAGTCTGGATGCTAGCTGCCCTGGCGCTGTTGGCTGGGTGCGATCCGGGGAACCAGGGTGAGGTCGTGGCTTCCGAGAAGCCCACGGGCGTGGCACCGGGCCAGGGACAGAAGGGTGGCGTGGTCGTCGAGGGCGCGGCCATGGACTCCGAGCCGATGGCCACCGCGCGCCTCCTCGCCGCGACCGAGGTGATGGCCCAGGGCGAGATCGCCAAGGCCAAGCTCGCGCTCGAAAAGGCGACCACCGATGAGGTGCGCAAGTTTGCGCAGACCATGATCGACGACCACCAGCGGCAGCTCGACAAGGTGGGCGAGCTGGCCCGCGACAAGAAGCTCGACGTGCAGAACGTGTCGCTCGCCGACGCCCAGGTGCGCGCCCAGCTCGACGCTGGCAAGCAGGCCCTGACCATGCTGCAGGGCATGGTGGGGCAGTCGTTCGACGCGGCCTTCATGGCGGGCCAGCCCACGGGCCACATGCTGATGGAGCACCTCGGTGAGCAGGGTCAGCGCGTCTCGCGCGATCCCGACATCGACTACTTCTTCTCGGACGTGATGGCGCGCGCGCAGGCCCACCGGGAAGAGGCCATCCGGATCACCCCCATGGCCTGCGGAGGCGCGCCTCCGGCGCCCCTCGGCCAGACGACCACCAACAGTCCAGACGCGCACGGCAGCCCCACGGGCGAGGTGCCGGCGGCGGCCAAGCCTGATCCGGCGGTGCGTGCCGCTCAGCCTGGGGGTGGATCGACGATGGGCATCGGGCCGCAGCAAGGCGCGCGCGGTGGCCAGGACGGCGCCGAGCCGAGGCCCCGCAACGACGCGCCCCGGACCGGGGTGCGCTGAGCGTCGACGAAGCGTTGACGGATTCTCCGACGATCGCGTGACGATTGCGCGACGATCGCGAACGAGAGCGGGAGGCCCGAGCTACGCGCTCAGCGGACCTTCCGCTCCTGGCGTTTTCCGAACAGCATCTTCTGCTCGAGGCGCTTGCGCTGGGCCTGATAGAAGGCGCGCAGGAACGTCTCGGGATCCACCTTGTTCCTCGCGTGCCACCCGATCTTGCGCTGGACCCGCTCGGTGATCGACGCCAGCAGCTCGTCCGAGCTCGCGACCTCACCGCGGAGCACGTCCTCCAGCACCTGCAGCTCGTGGATGCCGTAGATGTCGAGCTGTGCGTCGGTGAACGTCAGCTCGCGCGGAGGAGCGCGGCGCCCCTCCACCTGAGCGGTGACGAGATCGGGCAGGAGCGTGGCACGCGGGGTGACGACCACCACCGTCCCGGCGACGAGGTCGCCCACGCGGGCGCGGTGCCGGTTGAAGAAGGGCATGAGGGCGATGATCAAAAGCCAGATGCCGCAGGCCGCACGCTCCCAGGAAGAGAGGCCGCCCAGCACCGACGCGGGCGCGATCAGGGCGAGGAGGGGCAGGAAGATCTCCAGCTCGCGGGTGAGGTTCCTGGCGAAGACCATCTCCGCACTGAGGCCTCCGCCGTCGCGGGCGATGACCCGCAGGCCGAGGGCGCGCTTGCCGAGGGTGCGCCCCTCCCAGCGCAGCTCGAAGAAGATGAAGTAGAAGTTCCGCAGGAAGAACAGGGCGACGAGCAAGAGCGCCATGGGATAGGCGCCGACGTCGCTGAACCCAGCCTGGATCAGGATCCCCAGCAGCCCGAGGGCGAGGAGTGACCCGGCGATCGCGGCGCCATCGAGGAGCATGGCGAGGAAGCGGCTCGACACGGGGGCCAGCTCAAAGCCCAGTGAGACGTGCTCGGGGGTGGTGATGGTGACGCGCGCGTGGCGCTCGATGCTGACCCCGGGGCTCATCCGGCCCCCCTCTGCTTCCCGAAGCGGAGGAAATAGCCGATCCAGAGGAGGGCGGTGACCAGGGCGACGGCAAGGCGCGCGGGGATGTGGTGCACGATCTGCCGGAAGTAGCCTTCGAGCAGGGCCGCGATGAAGAAGAGCAGCACCGCGCCCACCACCACCGCCCCGGCCTCGCGCCCGCGCCGGGCGAGGCTGTCGAGGCGGCGCAGGCGGCCCGGGAAGATCAGGGCCTGTCCCACGCTGAGGCCCGCGGCGCCGCACAGGCACACCGCGAACAGCTCCGTCACGCCGTGCGGCAGCACCCAGGCCACGAAGTCGAGGCCGAGGCCCTTCTGCACGTGGATGGCGAGCATCGCGCCCAGGGTCAGGCCGTTCACGAACACGAGGAGCAGCACCGGGACGCCGCCGAGGAAGCCCAGGGCGAAGCAGGAGAGGCCGATCTTGGCGTTGTGGGTGAAGAGGAAGCTCGCGAAGGCGGTGAGCTGTCCCTCGCCGTCGCTGCCGTGGCGGAGGATCTCGGCAAGCTCCTCGCGGCTGCTGGTGGGCCCCCGACCGCCGGCCATCGCTGGTTCCACGAAGCTGTAGTAGCGCTCCGGGTCGAAGAGGGTGAGCGCGAGGCCGACGCCGGTGCCGGCGAGCATCAGCACGGTGGTGACGAGGAGGGCCCGGCGCATGCCAACCACCAGCGCCGGGAAGCGGCGGGAGAAGAAGGCGAGCGCCTCGCCGAAGAACCTCCGCCTCGGGCTGTAGACGCACACGTAAGCGCGGGCGACGAGGCCCTCCAGGTAGGTGAGGAGGTTCTTGTCGAGGGAGATGGCGCGCGCGACCGAGAGCGAGGAGAGGGCGCCTCGGTAGAGCAGGGGGAGTCGGCGGAGCTGCTCCTCGGTGAGCGAAGCGATGCCCTGGCGCTCGACGCGACCGACCAGGACCTCCAGCTCGGTCCACGTCGCCTCGCGTTCCCGGCGGAACTCGAACGACTTGAGGATGAACGCAGCCATGCAACGCGCCTCGGGAGAGCTGCAGCTTACCGGGGTGGCGGCGCGGGCGTAAGGCGCTCCTCCCTGGCGTCGGCGTGAGGCGCGCAAGAGGCGCGCAAGAGGCGCGCAAGAGGCCGTATGCCCCGGTCCCGTGATCGATCGATGCCGGTTTCTTCGCCCTCGGAGGCGTTCCCTGCGATCCTCATCGGCACATGTTTCCTGCACGGCGCGCCTACTCGCCGACGCCGGCAGCGTTTGCCATGGCGAATCGTACCGAGCCCAGGCTCACGGCGGCGGAGGTGCGTCGCGCGCTCGACGACCCTCGCACGCTGTGTGCGCGGCTCGGGCTCTCGCGCGGCGCGCGCAAGCAGCGCGGTGGGTTGATGATCCTCTGCCCCTGGCACGAGGAGAAGACGCCCTCGTGCTCCGTGCGGGGGGGGCACGACGGCACGGTCGTCGCGCACTGCTACGGGTGCGGCGCCTCCGGGGACGCGCTGTCCCTGGTGGCGGTGGCACATGGGCTGGACGTGCGGCGCGATTTCCCGGAGGTGCTGCAGGAAGCAGCGCGCGTGGCGGGGCTTCAGGCAGGGCGAGGAGAGACCAGGCAAGAGGCTGCGGGGAGGGCTGCGGCGACCGGTCCGGCGCTCGCGAAGGTGGGGGTGCGTTCTTCCTCGCCGCGGGCACGGCACCTGGTGCTGGTCCCCGGCCTCCCTTTGGCGCCAGCCCCCACGTCCGCAGCCGCTCCCGCGCTCGACGACGCCACCTTCGCGGCGATCTCCGAGGTGCTCCTGCACGCCGGGAGCCTCGACGGGGGGGCGTTGACGGACGACGTCGCGCGCTACCTCGCCGACCGCAAGCTGCTCGACCTGGCCCGCGCCGAGGGGTGGGCGGCGCTGCCGGCTCCCGGGCCCACGCAGGCGGCGTGGGTGAGGATGCTGGTGGACGTGTTCGGGGCCAAGGCAATGGAAGCCTCAGGGCTGCTGTGGAAGCGGGGACGCGGGCACACGTTCGCCCATCCGGGCCACCGGCTGGTGATCCCCTGGCGAGCGCCGGGAGGGGCGGTGCAGACCCTCCAGCGGCGCAGGATCGACGGGGGATCCGAGAAAAAGTACGTGTTCCCCGCCGGCAGGGCAGCGCGCGACATGTACGGCGTCGACCAGGTGCGCGCGGGCTCGGTGCTGGCGATCGTGGAGGGCGCGGCAGATGTGCTGGCGCTCCGGTGGCTCCTGGCGCGGGACGGGATCGAGGCCTCGGTGGTGGGGCTCGCGGGGGCGCAGCGCTGGGACGCCGCGTGGGCGCGTTACGCCGGAAAGCAGGCGATCCTGGGCCTCGACGCGGACACGGCGGGGCACCTGGCGGTGGGGGGGATCGCGCATGACCTGGTGCTCTCGGGCGTGGAGCACCTGGAGCGCTGGAAGCCCCGGTCGGGGAAGGACTGGGCGGACACGCTGCGCGCCGAGCGGTGAGCGGCCCGGCGTGACGCGCTGGCGTCAGCGATCGTCGCGGCCAGCGCGTTCGAGGGCGTCGCGGAGGGTGCGCCGCACGAGGAAGCCGGAGAGGTCGCTGCCGCAGCCGACGAGGAGCCGTGCCGCGTCGGGGCGGATGCCCGACAGGACGGTGCGGGCCCCGAGGAGCTGGATGGTGTGCGCGATCTGGAGGAGGCGCCCTGCGCTGTCCGCGTCGAGGTGGGTGACGCCGGTGAGGTCCAGGATCACCGAGGTCGCGCCGCGCTCGACGACCGTGGGGAGGAGCTGGTCGACGATGCGCGTCGCCCGTGCGGCATCGAGGGTGCCGATGATGGGGAGCGCGAGCTGACGGAGGCCCACCTCGAGCACAGGTACGGAGAGCGCGAGGATCTCCTCGTGCTGACGCGCGAGGACGAGGGCGTCGGCCTCTGCGGCCTGCTCCGTGAGCAAGCGCGCGGTATCGTCGACCTGCTGGACGAGTGCGACGGGCTCTCCCGTGACCGGATCACGGACCATGCGCATGTCGATGGTGTGGAAGCGCTCCCCCTCGGTGGTCCGTACGATGTGCTCCGCCGTGACGTGGCCCGTGTCGATGACCTGCTGGAGCAGGCTGAGGGAAGCGTCGGCCTCGGAGAACCACTGGTGGAACGAGGTGTCGCCGAAGGCGCTCAGGGTGGCGGGGTTGCGCATGAGGAGCTCGCCGTCGAGGGCGATCATCGCCACCAGGGTGGCGCTGTGGCGAACGGCCTCGATGCCGCGCACCAGGTCGGCGTCGGGCGCGGTGTCACGCTCGGTGACCTGGACGAGGAGGCCGACGCGCCCGTCGGGGAGGCCGATCGCCGTGGTGTGCGTGGTGACGGTGGCAGGGAACCCGAGGGGATAGAAGGTGGTCTGTTCGACCACGCTGCGACCGGCGCGGGCCTCGGAGGCCTGGCGTGCGACGCGCGTGCGCATGGAGGGCGAGATGTCCGAGAAGTCGCGGGCGATCAGCGCCTCGCGGTCCTCGGCGCTCCACAGCGAGGCGGCGAGATCGTTCGCCCAGACGATCTGGATGCGCTCGGGGTCGAGGACCCAGGCCGGGAGGGCGAGGAGGTCGAGTCCGGCCATGCACGCTGCCAGCGTCTTCGTCATCCAGGAGGCCTCGTCGAGGTGCTGGCCGGGGCGCGCACGGCGCTTCAGGCGCGCGGGAGATCCGGGAAGAACCGCTCGCGCATTCGCTCGCAGTAAGCGACGAGGTTCGGCAGCGCGCGGCCGTGGTCGCGCACCGTGCTCTGGAGGGGCACCTCGATGGTATTGGCGACGTGGCTGTAGGCCGTCGCGTCGACGCTGGTGGGGCGATCACCCATGAGGAAAGGCTTGGCGCCGAGGAAGTCGGAGAGGGCGGTGAGATCGGCCATGCCGATGCGGTCGACCTCCTCGAGGCTATGGCGCCCGAGCCCCTGGTTCTGGAGCTGCTCGATCATGTTCCGGTAGATGGTGTCGGCGATGGCGAGCTTGACGTCGGGGGGCGCCGTCGTCTGCATCCCGGCCAGGACCGGGCGGTAGAGGCTCCAGTTGTGCGGGTCGCTGTAGCGCATCTTGAGCGTGACCCAGTAGAGGTTCTCCTTGCAGAGGCGGCGGAAGGCGACAGAGATGGCGCGCTCTTCCCGCGAGAGACCTGCGTCGGGATCCCGGCCCCGCGTCGCGATGAGGTGCTCGATGATCAGCGTCGAGTCCCCCATCAGGGCGCCCGCATCATCGACGTAGGGGATCTTGCCTTTGGGAGCGACGTTGAAGTCGGGAGCAGCGATCGTGTAGGGGATGTCCGCGAGCCGCAACCACGTCTCGAGCTTCATACACGCGGGGCTGAGGTTCGGCAGTGCCCAGGCGGGGGGAGGTTGAAAAAGGCAAAGCATACGGGGACATGATGCCGGGGCGAAGGTGGTCGCGCAACGGGCGCTCTTCCAAGGCGACGCGCGACGCGCGACGCGCGACGCAGCGGATCGACCTGGTGTCCGCGAGGTGGTCGCGGGCACGACGACAGGGACCGACCGTCAGTAACGGTACTGCCAGAGCACGTCGAGGACGCCGGAGCTGGTCTGGGTGTTGCCGACGCCGACGGTGCCGCGGATCAGCCAGTTGCGGTGGAAGCGCCAGTCGACGCTGAACTCGGTGCGGGCTCCGACGCTGCCTGCCGCGCCCGTGGGCGTGCCCGAGGTGGTGCCCGTCGTGGCGCCACCGCCCGCGGTGCGGCTCTTCGAGGCTTCCTCGTAGGTCGCCGCCGCGGTGAGGTTGTTTCCGATCTCGTAGGCGACGCCGGTCTTGAGGCCGCCAGTCTCGGTGGTCCCGAGGGTGGTCGAGAGACCGCGCAGCGGCGTGAGGCCCTGGATGAGGGCGTCGAGCTGGGAGGACGCGATGGACCCGCCCACGTCGGCGGCGACGCCTCCCGCGCCGGTGCTCCCACTGCTGCTCTCGTCGGTGCTCTGTCCGGAGCCGAAGAGGAGCTTCGAGAAGATCTCCTGCTGGGTGAGCGCGGGCTCCGAGCGGAGGCGCAGCTTGTCGTCGGTGATGGGCAGGACGTCGCCGCTGTACTCGATGAAGATGCGCGTCCCGTCGGGAGCGTCGTAGTAGGCGACGGCGTTGATGTAGGGGTTCGAGACATTCTCGGGGCGCAGCCGGACCAGGGCGCGCTCGACGTCGAGGCGCTTGCCGAACCCCTCGAAGGATCCCTGCCTCACCACGATGTCGCCGGAGATCTTCGTCTCGCCACCGGAGACGATGGTGAGCTGCGCGTTCTGCGGCGAGGTGACGTGGATATCGAGGCCGGACCCCTCGACGTGGATGTCGCCGAGCGGGACGCGGAGCACGAGGCGCGACTTGCTGTCGGAGGGAGCCTCGGGCTCTTCCTCGGGGCCGAGCTTGTGGGAGATGGCGACGTCGGCGTTCGCGCCGAGCCCTTGCACGGAGGGCGCGCTGAGCGAGGGGAGGTTCAGGTTGAAGGTGGGAACGCTCGCCACGATGACCAGGTCTTCCCCCTTCTTCTCGGCCGTGACGTTGATCTCCGTGCGCATCGTGCCGAGGGGGACGCCCTCGATGGTCAGCGGAATCTCCTCGCCTTTGGCGATCTTGATCTCGCCCTTGGCGTTGACGAAGCTCAGGCCGTCGAGGCGGACCTCGGCCCCGCCCGTGAGGCGGCCGCTGAGGCCGTTGGCGGAGAGGTCGGTGACGGTGAGCTTGCCGTTCTTGGCCTGGAGGCGGAGGGTGAGGTTCTGCAGCTCCTGGCCGAGGGTGGGGATGTTGACCACGCCCTGGCTGACCGTCATGTTCGCCTCGAGCTTGTCGAGCGCGACGCCCTCGGTGAGGGCCTTGCCGAGGTGCAGGCTGCCGTCGAGGTAGCCGTCGATGCGGCTCAGCACGCCCTCGACGGCGGGCTGCGCAGCCGCGAGGCGGAAGCGCTGGGCGCGGACGGTGACGTCCGAGGGGCGCTTCGCATCGAGGCCGGGGATGAGCCCGTCCTTCCAGGTGACGCCGGCGAATCCCTTGAGGTTGAAGCTTCCGCCGTCCTTGGTGACGAGCTCGACGCTGGCGACGGCCTTGTCCCCGGGGCCCTGCGCGGGGGCTGGCGCGGGTTGCGTGGCTTGCGTGGCTTGCGTGGGCTGCTCACCGGGCGGGGCGATGGAGAAGGCGATCGCCGCGCGATCGAAGGCGAGATCGTCGCCGATGCGGAGGTCGGGGATGTCGAGCTGGACGTTGACCGTGGGGTTCACGCCGAAGCCCCGCATCGCGATCTCGCCGCTGAGCGTCCCGGCGACGCCGAGATCGCCGAGCAAGGGCAGCTCGCTCAGGGGAGCCTTGGTGATGCGGGCGACGAGGTCTCCGGTGATGCGGGAGGCGGCCTTCGTGTCCGTGGGGGCCGCGCTGGTCCCGGAGGCCCCTGCTCCCGCCGAGGACTCCTCCTTCCCGAGCATGGCGAAGGGGCGCTGCTTGGGCGCGGGCTCGGTGAGGAGGGCGAGGGGGACGGTGGCGCGACCCTCGATGGTGGCGATCCGCGCCGAGCCCTTGGCCACCGTGGCGTCGAGGGCGACCTTGTCGGCCGCGTAGGTGGTGCGGAGGTCGAGATCGAGGGGGAAGGCGAAGCGCTCCGAGCCCGCCGTGCGGCGGTTCCCGTAGGAGACGCCGTAGCCGCGGAAGCGCATGTCCAGCGAGGGATCGGCGATCGTGCCCTTGACCGAGGCGTCGAGCTGCACCTCGCCGGAGAGCGGGGGGATGCTCTCGTTGAAGGGCGCCGGGAGACGGCGGCGGAAGGTCCCGACGCGCCGCCGCGGAATGGCGAGCGTCGCCTCGAAGGGCGTGCGCTGCAGGGTGGCCCAGCGGTCGAGGGGGCGATCGAGGAGCGCGGCGAGATCGAGATCGGCGCCCAACGCGACGGCGAGGAGCGAGTCCCCATCGTGCACGTCGAGCTTCGTCGTGGCGCGGCCCGACTTGCCGTCGAGCGAGGCCTCCACCTGGGCGTTGATGAAGCGCGAGGTCCACGGGGGCTGCTCGGCCTCCTCGAAGAAGCCGCGAGGACCGGAGACCTGCAAACCGGTCGTGTTGACGACGAGCTTGGAGAGGGTAGGGAAGCGGTCGCCGGCGGTGCGGGCGACGGCGGCGTAGGCGTTCAGCCTGCCGCGCACGTCGCTCACCCAGGTGGAGGCGATGGGGAACGCCTCCACGAGGCACCCGAGGTCGAGGCGCTCGGCGGCCACCTCGGCGGAGCCGAGGGCCTCGTTCCAGGTGCTCGCCTGGAGGAGAGGGCCGGAGACCTTGGCCTGGGCGCGCGAGAGACGCACCCGCGCAATGGAGCCGCCGCAGTGGAGGTCCTCGACAGCGCCGAGCGCGCCGGGCTCAGGCCGGGTGGTGCCGATGGGAGGACGGTTTGCCGTGCGCTCCTGCGTGCGCTCCTGCTCCTCACCGATCAGCCGGAACAGGCCGTCGGCGAAGAGCTGCTCCTCGGCCAGGGTCGCCGTGAAGTGGGCGCTGACCCCGCTCACCGAGGCGAAGGCCCCGTTCTCCAGCTCCAGGAGGACCTTGCCCTTGGGGCGGCCCTGCGCGTCGCGGTCGAGGGCCACGTCGACGCTGGCGAGGCCACCCACGGCGAAGGGGAGGCCCACCATCTTGGCGATGCGGGTGAGGTCGAGGTTCTCTGCGCGCACCGCGCCGGTGATGTCGCTGCCGTTGATGGTGAGCCCCCCCTGGATCCCACCGACGTCCGTGCCCTTGATGTCGACGCCTTCGATGCGGAGGCCGCCGGGGCCCTGACCGATGCGCGCCACCTTGCCCTCGATCTCCTCTCCCCCGCGCCGGACGGAGAGGCGCACGTTGCTGGCGCTCATCGCGGCCGCCGAGAGGTTGGCGCTCGCCGCGATGGCATCGTCGCCCCTGGTGAGGCGCGCGCTGACGGTGGGGGTGGTGAGGCCGCCGTGGGCCTCGACGCGCACCGTCTCGAAGGCGAGATCTCCTGCCTGCAAACCGCGGCCGGCCACGGTGGCGGCAATGCGGGGGTTGTCGATGGGGCCGGTGAGGCTTCCCTCCAGCGTGGCGCTGCCGAGCGACGCCGCACCTGCGGCGCCGATGCCACCCAGGTTGCCGCGCAGGCGCACATCGAGGGCCTCGCTGCTGGCCGTCCCCTCGACGCGCACGCGGGCGCTGCCGGTGAGGGCTCCTCCGAGACGAGGGACCGCGGCGAGCGAGGGCGCCTCCGTCTCGACGAGGAAGCGCACCACGTTGCGCGGGAGCAGGGTGAACATGCCGCGCACCGGCATGCCTGACTCGTGGGCGGTGAGGGTTCCGCTCAGCTCGTCGCCCGCGTAGACGGCGTGCACGTCCGCGGCCGGAATGTCCTGGCCCACGATGCTCGTCGGCTCGGTGCGTACCTCGGCGATGGCCCACAGGTTGGAGAACCCGGCGCTGACATGGGCCTCTGCACTGGCCTCGGTGGCGGGGAGATCCTTGCCGACCAGGCGCAGATCGAAGGCCTCCACGCCGATGTCGGCTTCGAGCGCGCTCTCGTCGAGATCGACGCGGGTATCCACCCGGACCTGCGCACCGAGCAGGGCATCCTCCGGCGCCGTGTTGACCTCGACCGCGCCCTCGATGGAGTCCAGGGGCCCATCGGCTTCCACCGAAAGGCTCACCGGCTGGGTGACGGGGTGGTCGGGGACGAGCGTCGCCAGCTCCTCCGGGGTCACGTACGGAATGCTGACGGTGCCGCTCAGGCGGTCGTCGTCCATCCCCCCGCTGACGCTCAGCTCCACCCCGCCGACGCGGCCGGCGTAGGCGCCCGAGAGGGCCATGGTGTCCCCGAGCCAGAGGTGAAAGACGACCGAACCGTCGAGCATCGCCGACGAGCCGGGGAGGTTCGCGGGGAGGAGCGCCCGCTCGACGAGCTGGGTGCGATCGAGATCGAGGCTCACCCCCTCGTCGGTCACCAGCACGGCGCCGTGGAGCTCCTTCACCTCGGCGTCGAGGCTCTGGGGCGGAGCGATGGTGCCGTGGGCCCAGGCATGTCCCACCTCGATCTTGGGCAGCGAGATGCGGGTCGGGCGGCTCGGGGTGGTCGGCGGAGCCTGCGGCTTCTTCGACGGAACCGGCTCGAAGGCCTGCCCGAGGGTGACGCCCCCGTCAGGCGAGGCCTCGACGAGGACATCGACGTGCTCCACGCGCACCGACGAGATGGTGATCTGCATCTCCCCGCTGCCGAGGAGGATGTTCTGGAGGATGGCGATCACATCGGCGCTGGCGGCCACGCCGCTGGCCTGAAGCACCTGTCCACCGCGCGGTTCCTGCACGATCACGTCGCGGAGGGTGAGCCCCCCGAGGCCGAGGGAGTCCACGGCGCCGAGGATGATGCGCCCCCGGAACAGGGAGCCCATCACCTGGTTGGTCACGTCCTGGGCCACCCTGCGCGTGACCGGCGTCCCCAGGTGGAGCAGCGCGCCGCCCGCGATGCTCCCCACGGCGACCACCGTGAGACCGAGGCCTGCGCCGATCCGTGCAAGCGCACGGCGGAGGCGGCTCGGTCGAAGCATAGGGGTCTGCATCGGGGTCGGAACCATCGGCCCCTCCTGAAGCTTGCTTCGTGCCGCTCCCGATCGGGCGGTAGCTGCACACCCCGGCGTTGCTGGTTGGTCGGGGTTTTCCCGGTCGGGCCGGGGTGAGCCCGAGCCAGACATCAGTCGGAGAGCTGCTCGAGCTCTGCGAAGAGGGGCGTGAGTTCGGGTCGGGCGCGCAGGGGCGCGCAGAAGCGGCTGGCGAGACGGAGCAGGTCGGCCTCGATGTGATCGGCGCGCCGACCCATCTCTGCGATGGCCGCCTGCGAGACGCGTCGGCGCTCGCTCATCTCCCGGTCCACCTCTTCGAGGCGGTTCCTGAGCTGCTTGATCTGCGCGTCCACGTCGGCGACATCGTGCTCCCGCGCCACGGCTTCGGCCTGCAACTCCCGCTCTTCCTTGCGGGCGTCGAACCAGGCGTCGATCACATCGGCGATCCTCCGGTAGCTGGCCGCCAGCTCCCGGTACGGCTCGATGAACCCGGTGCGCCCTTCCCAGTGGAGCACGTCCTTGTGGGCCGCCATCATCTGGGGGATGAACGCCTGCACGTGGGTCGTGGCGGGGGTCACCCTGGCCCGCAGCACCCTCGCCTCCTCGCGGGTCAGCGAGGCGTCGACGGTGAGCGCATCCATCGCCCGGCCGATCTGCAAGCGCCCGATGCGCCCGTCGTGCTCCACCTCTTCGAGCTGCGCCTGGGCCCCGAGACCACGGCGCCGCAGCTCGTTCAGCTCCCGCGCGTTTGCCTTGAGCGATTCGAGCAGGCGGGGCAGGTCCGGGGGCGAGTCGGGGCCGACCCCCTGCACCAGCATCCGCTCGAACAGCGCGATGCGGCTCCGCCAGGGATCGTGGCCCATGCTCGGTGGCGCCACCGACCCTTCGGGCGGCAGCGGCACCTCGGGCTCGGGCGGGACGGGAATGCCGAGGGCGTCCCCGATCTCGATGAGCTCCGCGAGCACCCGGTGCGCATCCGCGGGGCGATCCGCGGGGTTCTTCGCCATGAGCGCCGCCACCAGATCGTCGAGCGCCTGGGGCGCGTCGGGGAAGCGCGTGCGCAGGCGCGGAGGGACCTCGGTCGCGTGCTTCATCAGCCAGGTGGCCGGATCCGGCGCGGTGAACGGCAGATCCTGGGTGAGCATCTCGAACATGATCACCCCGAGCGCGTAGAGGTCGGCCCCCGCGCCCGCGTCGATCGAGGTGGCCCGCTCGGGCGCCATGTACTGCGGCGTACCGAAGATCTCGCCCAGGTTGGTGAGCCGTGCATCCTGTGCGCACCGGGCGATCCCGAAGTCGAGCAGCTTGATCCGCTCATCCTGGAGCACGAACACGTTCTCGGGCTTGAGATCGCGGTGGACGACCTCGAAGTCGTGGGCGCGGGCGAGCGCCCGGGCCATCTGCGCCCAGATGGGGAGCGCGCGCCGGAGCGGCACGCGGGTACGCGCCACCACCGACGCCAGCGGCTCGCCGACCAGCAGCTCCATCACCAGGAAGGGCGCCCCGTCGTCGGTCTCACCCTGATCGAAAATCTCGATGATGTTGGGGTGGGCGACCCGCTGCGCGTGGCGCGCCTCCCGGCGGAACCGCTCGCGCGCCGTGGCGTCCTGCGCGAGCTGGAGGCTCAGGATCTTGATCGCGCAGGGCCGGTCCACGAGCTTGTGGTGCGCCCGGTAGACCGTGGCCATCCCGCCGATGCCCAGGGCCTCTGCGATGACGTACCTGCCAGCCACGGTGGTCCCGACACGCGGATCGTTCTCGACGACGAGCGCTGCGCCGTCGATGAAGCAGAACGAGGTCTCCGCGGGATAACGCTGGTTACACTGCGGGCAGGTCTTCATTGGGGCGAGGGGCGAGGGACGCTGGCTACTCTAGGTGGGGCTGCTCCCGAGGGTCAACGGCCGGACGCTCCACCGGGAACGTCTCTGCTACCCTCCGCGCACGTGGAAGGCGGGGCAGTGGTGCTCGGTGAAGGGATCGGCGGCGCCGCGGTGGCGCTGCTGCTTGCATCTTCCGGGCTCCCCACCACGCTCCTCGGCAGCGCCGCGCGGGAAGCGCCGGCCCCTCCTGCGGAACCCTCGGCGTCCGGGGCGCTGGGGGGTGACCGTGGCGCGCCGGCTCCTGACCGGGCACCGGTGGTCTGCCTGGGCCCGCGCGGCGCGCTCTCAAGACTGCTGCGCCGCGCCGGGGCCGAGGGGGCGATCGCCTTCCGCCGCGCCCCCCTGACCCTGTGGCTGCCGCGCCCCTCACCGTCGGGCGCGCCGGATACCCCCTCGCCGAAGGCCCCCCCGCGCCGCGTGCCCCTCACGCCCACCCAGCCCGGGCTCTTGTGGAGCCTGCGCGCGCTCGTGCGTGGGTTCGGTCAAGAGCCTCGTGCAGCGCTCGGCATCGCCCGGCTCGTGGTGATGGCCCTGGCCGCCACGGAGGCCGAGCTCGTCGCCTGGAGAGGACGCCCCCTCTCGTCCCTGCTCGACACCGCGCGCCTGCAGGGCCAGGCCCGGGCGCTCGTCCGCGCGCTCACCGGGCTGGTGTTCGCGCCGCCCCTCGACGGAGTGGACGCCGCGGAGGCGCTGCGGGCCCTCCGGGCGTGCGTGGAGGCCGGAGGGATCGCGCGCACCTCGGCCGACGCGGCGACCCTCGCGCAGACGCTCCGCACCCTCTCCGAGGCGCGAGGTGCGCAGCTCCGTGACGACGTGCGGCCACAGCGCATCCTCGTGAAGGACGGTCAGGTGCGCGGCGTGGTGCTGGAGGGAGGGGCGCTCCTCCCGGCAGCGGTGGTGGTGAGCGCACTCGACCCGGCACAGACTGCAGCGCTCCTCGACGAGGAGGATGTCGCGAACGAGGAGGATGTCGCGGGAGCGCTGGCGGCCCGTCTGCGCGCGATGGGCGGCGCTCGTGCGGCGCTCGTGCTCCAGCTCCGCGTGCGTGGCAGGGTCCTCGGCGACGAGGCGATCCTCTGCGCGCTGGAGGAACAGGGCAGGCTGGTGGGCGCCGTCTTCTGCACCCCCAGCCCCGCACCGCCCCTGACGCCCGGCGCGGACTCGCCGCCCACGCCGCCCACGCCGCCCGCACGCGCGTCATCCGGCATGACCGACGATGCAGACCTCCTGCATGCCCACGTCTTCCTCGACGGCGACGACGTCCCGGAACGAAGCTCCGAGGCCCTGCAGGCCACCGTGGTCGAGGCGCTCACGCGGGTGATCCCGACGCTCGCAGCGCAGACCTGCGCCATCGACGCAGTGATCACGCTCCCCCTCGCGGGAGCGGCCCCCACCGGATGGCAAGGCGAAGGCGCCCGTCCTCCCGTGTTCACGGCCGTGCGCGGTCTCTACCTCGCCGGGAGCACCGCCGGAGGCCGTGGTGCCGGGGTGGATCTGGCAGCGTCGAGCGCGATGGAATGCGCAGACCGGATCCTGGTGGATCTCGGCCGCGATCCTGGCTGCCCCCCGCCCCTCCGCCCCCGCGAGGTGGTCCGGGCGCTCTCGCGACGTGGTCTCCGCGCCCTGGCTGCGTGGCTCGGACCCGCGCCCGACGCTGCTCCTGCCTGGTCCTGCGTTTCCTGAGTTCGTCTCGGGTCCTTGGCGTGACGCTCGCGCGAGAAACCAGGGGTAGCGACCATCGGGAGCGCAGGGGGCCAATCGGCCCCTGATCCGGGGTACGCAGTACTTAGCTCGACCCGCCGCGGGCGATCGTCTCGTGCGGGAGTTCCTGCTCCTCGAAGACCGCATCGAGCGCGTCCCCGCCGTAGCGAACCCCGGAGCGCGGCTCGGAGGGCTTGGCGCCTGTGCCTTTGACTGCGGGCATCGAAGGACGTGTCGGCGTCGCTCCTGCCGCTCCTGCCGCTCCTGCCGCTCGCGGCTGGCTCCCGCTCGGCGCTGGCGCGGCGGGCGAAGGCTGCACGTTGCGCACCGACGGAGGGGCCGGGAGGCTGCCTGGGACGGGCGTCACCGACCCTTGCATGCCCCTCGTCCCGAGCGGCCCACCCCGTGGCGCAGGGGGGCCGGGCAGCATCCCGTTGCGGATGGACGGCGGCGGCTGATCCGCCCCCGAAGGCGCGAAGGGCGGCAACGGCGAGGCGCTGCGCTGGGACATCGGCGGGCGCACCGAAGGCGGCGGCATGTCCGGGACCGTGATGGAGCGCTGGGACATCGGCGGGCGCACCGAAGGCGGCGGCGCGTCCGGGCCTGCAGCCGTACGCGGCGCGAGCGGCGCTCCCGGCACCATCGGCGCGCGCATGGAGGGCGGCGGCGGCGGCGACCTCACCGACGAGGGCGGCAGCGGCGGCGACCTCACCGAGGAGGGTGGCAGCGGCGCCCTGACCGAAGGGGGCGGCGTCTGGTTCGGGAACACCCCGGCGTGCTGCGACTGCCGGGTTGCGGCGGGCGCGACGCTCGCCTCGGGCCGCATCGTGCGCGAGGGCGGGGGCATGGTCCCGCGCGGCGCCGCGGGAGGCTGGCTCGCGCGCGGCATCGGCGCCTCGGCCTCCACCTGGTGGATGAGCGTGTAGCGACTGCCCTCGTCGCGCCGATCCCGATCTCGGTCTCGGTCCCGGTCCCGGTCCCGGAGCATGGCCGTGAACATCGCCTCCAGCTCGCGCTCGGTGATGTCCTCGTCCACCTTGAGCAGCGTCGCGTGCACGTCGCGCCCCAGAGCCTCGAACTCGTCCGGGTCGAGTTCGTACACCGCCTGTGACATCACGATCGCCAGCGGCCGCCGCTCCGTCGCGAAGGTCGCTGCACCGGCCACCTCACACCGGTGCAGGAGCACCCCACTGCGCACCGCGGCACCCAGGCACCGCGCAAACAGATCGGGCCACGCAGCATCGAGCACCACGAGCACGCTCGGGACATGGATCGGAGTCGCCGTGATCTGACCTGTTCGCGCCATCGGAACGATAACGGTAACCGATGCTCTTGAGGTAGAACAGCCATTCCATGTCTCGATAGGTCATTTACAGACCAAGGATGTCCTGACCAAGGGGTGGCTGGATGGTGCGTGCAGTATGCGCTGGTCGCTGCCATCATGACATGAACAGCCGTGAGCCCGAGCACGGTCAGCCGGTGAGACGCATGCATTCCGGCGGGCTCGTCCCTCCGCGCACGGCGAAGGCGCGCCACGGTCGCGGGTGCACGTAGCGCTTCCTGTCGGCGCTGCGCGATGCGTGTGAGCGCTGCGCGATGCGCATCCGCGGTGAACAGGAGAGCTTCAGTGGATGGGGGATGCTCGAGACTTCACCGGCGCTGGTGCGGCAGCGGCGGTGGCGGCGGCGGCAAGGGCGCGTGCCCCCGCCGCGTCACTCACATCGACGCGTAGATGGTCGCGAACGACGCTGCCTCACCGCGCAGCAGCGTGCTGACCCGCGGGTTCGGCACCTTGAACGTGTGCAGCTTCGCCTTGCGCACGTCGAGCACCGCGAACACCGTCCCCGGAGGCGCGATTCCTTCCAGACCGTTGGTCAGCAGATTGAGCATGACCGTCAATCGCTTCGCCGAGAGAGACTCGCCGCGGAAGTACATCTTGATGAGGTGCGGCTTCCCGTCGATGTTGAGACCCAGCTCGGGGTTCACGTTGATGTCCAGGTCTCCGATCCGGTAGGTGCCCACCGTGGGCTCGAACCACGTCACCTTCCCGCCTGCGAGCAGCTTGCGGTACCCCGCGATGATCCCCGGATAGATGCGGCGCCGCCGCTCATCGGTCTGCGCGGCCAGAAAATCGTCGAGCACCCGATCGCTCTTGTTGCCGCGGTGCATGGCCACGATCGCCTCGCGCACCTGCCGGTAGAAATCCGTGAACAGCTCGTCCTTGCGCTCCTTGATCTCCCGCACTCCCGTGAGCTTCGGGGTGCCGGCCTTGAGCACGAAGTCCACGAAGTACGTCATCGAGATCTTGTCCATGAAAGCTCTCCTCGCGTCGGACGCCGTGTCCCCCACGCAGATACAGTGATAGCCCCATTCAATGCGCGCGAGAAGACGTCGGACGGACGGAGAATGTCCGGAAGGCCCCTCCCTGGATAGAGAATGTCCGCCCCCTCTCGGGGGCGCGTCAGCCCTGGATTTCAGCGCTTTCCGGCGCTCTCTCCGGCCCTGCTTCTGACGCTCTCTCTGGCGCTCTCGCTGCCGCCCTCGCTCTCACCGGTGATCACGAACGGCGCTGGCGTGGAGTTGATCCTGGTCGCCACGTCCGCGGCCATCAGCGAGGTGAGCAGCGCGATGAAGAAGACCGTGCACCCGAGCACCAGCCCGCTCACGGTGCGGTGCTCGAGCAGGTGCATGAAGAAGAGCACCACCAGCGTGCTCTTCACCACCGCGATCAGGAGCGCGATCACCGTGTCCACCGTCCCCAGGTGGAGCCACGAGAGCCCGAACGAGAGCGCCGTGAGCCCCACCAGGGCGAGGTAGACCGTGACGTAGCGCCTGGTGGACCCGTGCTTGTGGTTCATGGCGTCGAGTCCCTCAGGAGCGCGAGAGGTAGAGGAGCGGCCAGAGGAAGATCCAGAGGATGTCCACGAGGTGCCAGTAGAGCCCCCCGAGCTCCACCGGCAGGTGGTCCTCGGCGTCGTAGCGCGCCCGGAAGCAGCCCACGGCCACCACCCCGAGGAAGATCATCCCCGCGATCACGTGGAACGCGTGGAGCCCCGTGAGCAGGTAGTAGAGCGTGAAGAACCGGTTCGCCCCCATGGAGGGCAGCGCCCCGAAGTGATACGCGCTGCCCGGGAGAATGCCGTGGTGAATGTGGTCGGCGTACTCGTGCCCCTTCAGCCCCAGGAAGACCCCCCCCAGCACCAGGCTCAGGACCAGCAGCCATCCCGCGCGCTTCCCGGCTCCCGCACGGATCGCCCCCACCGCCAGCGCCACCGTGAAGCTGCTGGTGATCAGCACCAGGGTGTTGATCGTCCCCAGCCAGACCGCATTGTGCGCCGCGGCCTCCACGAACGCCTGCGGGTACATCGTCCGGTAGGCGCCATACAGCCCGAACAGCGCCCCGAACAGCAGCGTCTCGCTCCCGAGGAAGATCCACATCCCCAGGCGCGCGGCGTGGGTTTGCTTCTCCAGATCCTCGAAGTGCTCAGCCAGGCGAGACGCGCGCATGAGCCTCCTCCTCGGTCAGGTGGTAATCGTAGGGACCGCGCCCGATCCTGGGGGGCACCGCGAAGTTGTGCTTGGGGGGCAGGGTGGGCGTCATCCACTCGAAGCTGCGCGAGGTCCACGGGTTGCCATCCGCACGCCGCCCCCGCTTCAGCGCCACGAGCAGGTTTACCAGCGTCAGCAGGAGCGCGCCCCCCAGGAGGAAGGCACCCCCGCTCGACAGCGCATTGAGCCACTGGAACCGCTCCGGGTACGCATAGTACCGGCGCGGCATCCCCGCATTGCCCAGCAGGAACTGCGGGAAGAAGGTCAGAAAGAAGCCGCAGAACACCCCGGTCGCCCCGATCATCCCCACCCGCTCGGAGTAGAGGCACCCGAACATCTTGGGGAACCAGTAATGCGCCGCCGCCAGGAACCCGGTCAGCGTGGCCCCCACCATGATGAAATGGAAATGGGCGACCACGAAGTAGGTATCGTGCCAGTGCACATCGAGCGATTGCGTCGCCACGGCGACCCCGGTCATCCCCCCGAACACGAACAGGAACAGAAACGAGAGAAAGTACAGCATCGGAGTGCTGAACTGGATGGACCCCCGGTGCATGGTCGCCACCCACGTGAACACCTTGATCGCGGAGAAGATCGCCACGAACATCGAGAGAATGCCGAACACCCCGGCGTCGAAGGTGCTCATCCCCGCCACGAACATGTGGTGGCCCCAGGTGAAGAACCCGACGAACGCGATCCCCAGCGAGGAGATGAAGATCGCCTTGTAGGAGGCCGGCGGCTTGTGCGTGAAGGTGCAGACCACCTCGCTGATCACCCCCATCGCGGGCAGGATCATGATGTACACGGCCGGGTGCGAGTAGAACCAGAACAGGTGCTGGAAGAGCACCGGGTCCCCCCCGAGCCTCGGATCGAAAATGCCGAAGTGATAGACATGATCAATGCCCACCAGGGTGATCGACATCCCCAGCACCGGCGTGGCGAACAGGATGATCACGCTCGTCGCATAGATGGCCCACACGAACAGCGGCACCCGCGTCCAGCTCATCCCCCGTGCCCGCATCGTGTGGGTGGTCACGATGAAATTGAGCCCGGTCATGATCGATGAGACCCCCAGGATGAAGATCCCCGCCACCACCGGCACCACGGCCGTGGACGTCGAGGTGCTGTAGGGCGCGTAGAACGTCCAGCCCGTGTCCGTGCCCCCGAGGGCCGCGCCCCCCAGCGTCACCACGGACCCCAGCGCGAACACGTACAGGCTGAGCAGGTTCAGCCGCGGGAAGGCCAGGTCCTTGGCGCCTAGCATGAGCGGCAGCACGAAGTTGCCGAACACGTTGGGGATCGAGGGGATCATGAACATCCACACCATGATCACGCCGTGCAGCGTGAACATCCGGTTGTAGGTGTCCGCCTCGATCAGGGTCGGCTCCGGGGTGATCAGCTCGGCGCGCAGCACCATCGCGAACAGGCCACCGAGGATCAGGAACAGGACCACCAGCCCGTAGAACATCAGCCCGATGCGCTTGTGGTCCGTCGTCAGGAGCCACGAGCGCACCCCACCCTCGGCCCGCAGGTAGTCGACCTCGTGAGTCTCCTGCGGCCCTACCGCCTCCTGCGGCAGGTCCGCGTCTCCGGTGAGAGCATGGCTCATGGTGCTGCCACCTCCTCGTCGAAGCTCCGGATCCCCTCCTCCAGCGCCCCCTCCGCGGGCTCGACGCGGCGCAGCGAGCGGATCAGCTCCACGATCGCCGCCACGTCCGGCGGCGCGATGCGCCCCAGATACGACGGCATCACCGGCGAGAACCCCAGGTGAATCTCCCTCACCGGATCCATGATCGACGCCGTGATGAACGCCTCGTCCACCACCGCCTCACCCCCCGACTCCAGCGGCACCCGCCGACCGTACAGCCCCGCGAACGTCGGCCCGATGTGCCGCGTCCCGTCCAGCGTGTGGCAGCGCAGGCACCCTTGCTCCGCGGCCACCCGCTGCCCCCGCCAGGCCATGGTCTGCTCGGCCTGCGCCGCTTGCGCCTCGCGCGGCGCGTCGAGCTTCTCCACCCGCCCGGTCAGGTCGGTCTTCAGCGACGGCTCCCGCGGCACGATCTTCTCCCCGTCGGCCCGCCACCGCGCGTAGTCCTCCGGGCCCAGCGCCACCACCTGCCCCCGCATGTACGAGTGCTCCGTCCCGCAGTACTCTGTGCAGAGAATCTGGTACGTCCCCGGCTCCGTGGCCTGGAACCACACGGTCGTGTACCGCCCCGGCACCACGTCCTGCTTGATGCGAAAATCCGGCACGAAGAAGCTGTGCAGCACGTCCCGCGAGGTCATGGTCAGCCTCACCGGCCTCCCCGCAGGCACGTACAGATCCGTCACCGAAGCCGCCCCGTGCGGGTACGCGAACTTCCACATCCACTGCTTCCCCATCACGTACACATCGAGCGCATCCTCCGGCGGAACCGCGAGGCGCATGTACTGCCGGTAGCCGATCAGCCATAGCCACAGGAACAGCGCCCCCAGCAGCACCAGCACCACGATCTCCACCAGCAGCGCGGGCCGCGACGTCGCCCCGGGATTGGGCTTCCCCACCATCTCCGCCCGCCGCCGGTACTTGAACAGAAAGTACCCCCCCGCCAGCGCCACCGCGGTCGCCCCCACCATGGTGATGGTGATGACCAGGAAGTGCAGCCCATCGATCTCCGCGGCCACCGTCGAGCGCTGGGGCGGCAAGAACAGCAGCCTGCGCAGCAGCTCATTCATGGCCGGCCTCCTCGCGCTCCTGCCTCCGCTGCTTCCGGTCGCGGTGCCAGAGCGTCGCCAGCAGCGTCCCCACCGTGGCCAGGATCCCCACGCTCCCCAGCCTGAAGAAACCGCTGATCGCCGGCCCGTAGCGGCGCGTCGCCGGATCGTAGCGGTAGCAGGTCATGATCACCCGATCGACGATCCCGCCCACCTTTCCCTCGCTGGCCTCCAGCAGCGCCAGCCGCAGATCACGCGCCGGGTAATCGGCCCCGTACAGGTAACGCGAGATGCGCCCATCGGGCGTCAGCACGAAGACCGCGGCCGGGTGCGCGTATTGCTCCGTCGCTGGATCGAACGCGAACTGGAACCCCAGATCCGCCGCCAGCGCCCCGATCTCCGCCTCCTTCCCCACCACGAACGGCCACGCCTTTGGCGACACCGCCGCCCCCTCCCGCCCCCGCGACAGCTCCGCCAGCACCCCTGCCTGCTTCTTCGCCGCCGCCGCCGCCGTATCCCGCGGATCGAAGCTCACCGTCAGCACCTGGTACTCGTCCCCGGGCGTGAACGAGAGCCGCCCCAGCCCCTCCACCAGCCCCCGCAGCACCATGCTGCACAGCGCCGGACAGCGGTAATACGCCAGCACCAGCACCAGCGGCCGATCCCCCCCCAGGTAATCGCCGAGCCGTACCTCCCGCCCCGCCGCATCGGTGAACGCCAGATCCTTGCGCACCGCCTGACCCAGCCGCTCCTCGATGTCCGCCCCCCGCGCCACGGGCGGCAGCGCCACGGCCCCCCCCGGCGGAGGCGCTGCCGCAGGCCCACCCTGTCCCGCGAACGCCGCGCCTGCCCCGAGCCCCACGCCCGTCAACGCCAGCGCCACCGCCAGCCTCACCACCGCCAGCCTCACCACCGTCCCCCGCCTCATCGCTGGCTCTCCTCAACCACCAGATCCATCGCCACATCGATGGGTACCCCCACCCGACCCCCCTCCCGGTCCACCCACCGGAACGCCCCCATCTCCGCGCGCTTCTTCCGCTCCAGCGCCTGCCCTGGCCCTGTCTCCCCGAAAGGTTCCTGCTGGATCACCGGAAACGCCCGCCGCTCCTGCCGCGCTTCCGGCCACACCCGCGAAGGCCTCAGCGCATCCAGGCTCGACCCCAGCAGCAGCGCCGACGCCATCACCATCACCCCCGCGATCCCCACCATCGCGAACGCGAGGAGCAGCACCTGCCCCATCGGCACCTTGTCCGCCTCCTGGCGGAGACCCGGCTCTCGCTCCTCGTCGCTCATAGACTCTCGTACTGCAATGCCCGGGGCAGGGAAGGATCCCCCACGGGCATCGCCCGCTTCCCCCGCAGCCTTTGCGTGGTGAACGCCACGCACGCCCCCCCGAAGAAGAGCAGCGCCGCGACATCGAGCCAGTGGTACGGGAACCACGCCCTCGCGCGTGCCTCCGGGATCACCAGCCAGTGCATGTCCACGTAATGGGAGACCACGATCCACGCGGCCACCACCGCCAGGTATCCCGGCCGCCGCTTCAGCCGGTAGCTGAGCAGCATCACGAACGGCACCACGAACCTCGCCGCGCACAGCGCGACCGTCGTCGCCTTCCAGGGCCCCTCCCACCGCCGCAGGTAGAACGCCACCTCGTGCGGATGATCGGCGGACCAGATCAGCAGGAACTGAAAGAACGCCGCGTAGGCCCAGAACGCCGTGAACGCCAGCATCAGCCGTCCGAGCGCGGAGTAGTGTGACCCGTTCAGCCCTGGCAAGAGCCCCGCCCTCTGCGCCGCGCAGGTCAGCGCCGTGAGCAGCCCCAGCGCCCCCACGAACCCCCCTGCGAACACGTAGATCGGAAACATCGTCGAGACCCACGTCGGATCGAGCGACATCAGCCAGTCGAACGACGCGAAGACCAGCGACAGCCCCACCACCGGCAGCCCTACCGCGCTCAGACCATTCATCCTCCCGTCCACGTCCAGCTCCGGCGCCTCATCCCTCCGCAGCGACCACCGCCGCAGCAGGTGCCCCGCCACCCCCCACACCGCGAAGTACACCCCTGCCCGGATCACGAACCCTGTCGCGTTGAGGTACGGCCGCTTGTGCTCCAGCAGATGCCGCACATGTTCGTCGGCCGCTGCTTCCGGGTGGGTCCACGGATAGATTCGATCGAGCCCGAAGAGCAGCGGCACGAACAGCAGCGCCAGCAGCGGCAGCGCGCTGACGATGGTCTCCGTCAGCCGCCTCAGCGCCACCGGCCACCCCGCCCGCATCGCGTGGCAGATCATCAAAAAGACCAGACCCCCCGTGGCGATCGTCGCCGCCCAGGCAAAGGCCGCGAGGTACGCGAAGTGGAGCCGATCCGGGTTCACCAGCAGCCCTGCCAGGAGCCCCGCCGCCCCCAGCACCGACATCCCCAGCGAGGCGGCGAAGAGGCGGCGTCCGCCCTGAAAGCGAGGTGCATCGTGGATCATCGAAGCTCCGAGAGCGCGCGCTCCCGCACGGGTGCAGGCAGCGCATCGAGCGACACGCTGCGCGCCCGCTGCAGCGCCTGCACGTAAGCCACCACGGCCCACCGATCCGTGATGGAGAGATCGGCCGCATACGACCGCATCAACCCGTATCCCTGATCGATGACCTGGTAGACCCGCCCCGGCGCGTACCCCGCGATGGGCGCCTCCACCAGGCTCGGCGGCGGCCGCTGGGTCATCACCCTGGCCACCTCCGACACCCCATCCCCGGCCACCCCGTGGCAGAGCGCGCAGAAGATGTCGTAGCGCTGCTGCCCCCGCCGCAGCACCTCCCGGCTGAGCGTGATGGGTACCCGCGCCGCGTGGCCCCCCTCCTCGGTCAGCCCCTCGCTGAGCAGCGCGCTCTCCGTCACCCGATCACGCGGCACCGTCCCCTCGGGCGGGTGACGCATCACCTTCCCATCGGGAAACACGGCCGCCGGCTCCCAGGCGTCGTACCGGGGCTGGTAGATCATCCGCTCCAGATCGATCTCCAGACGCGCCGCCCCCCGCTCATCGCCCTCGCCTTCCAGCGCCGGATCATCCTGGAGCGCGCACCCCGCCACCCCGCCCGCGAGCGCAACTGCGCCGAGGAGCAGCCCGCGCCGCGCCCAGACCACCGCCCAGACCCCGCCCCGCCTCACGACGGCTCCTCCTTCGTCACGGCCCCGGGCACCTCCTCCGCGGCCTCGGTCGGCTTCTTTACCGCCTCGCTGGTCTCCGCCGCCTTTGCCGTCTCTCCTGTCCACGCCACCCGGCTCGCCCCCAGCGACGCCAGCAGCGCCTCCGTCGTCCCCCGCTTGAGGGCCGGGTCCCGCCCATCAATGCCCAGCCAGAACCGATCCTGGCTGGCCCCCGCGAATCCCTCCACCTCGAAGATCGGGTGGTGCAGCTCCGGCAGCTTGCACAGCGCAAAGAAGATCAGGACCCCCATCAGCGCCGTCGCCAGCACCATCATCTCGAAGCTGATCGGCACGAACGACGGCGCCGAGTGCGGCGGCCTCCCCCCCACGTCGAGCGGATAGTCCCACCCGTTCAGATACGCCTGCAGCCCGTAGCAGCCCCCCCCGCCCCCCAGCGCGAAGGGCAGCACCAGCCAGGGCAGCTTCGACCGCGGCAGCCGCAGCGCCTGCTCCAGCCCGTGCACGGGGTAGGGCGTGAACGCATCCAGCACCCGGTAGCCGCGCCGGTACAGCTCTTCCACCGCGGCGAGCAGCGCCTCTGGCGTCTCGAACTCGGCGAGCAGATCGGCCTTCATCCGTGCCCCTTCCGCAGCTCGTGGTTCAGCTCCTTCACCTCGGACACCGGGATGAACGGAAAGAGCCGCAGGAAGATCAAAAACAGCAGCGAGAAGAACCCCAGCGTGCCCGTGAAGAGCCCGATGTCCACCCACGACGGGCTGAAGTCCCCCCACTGCGCCGGCAGGAACTCACGCTGCAGCGACAGCACGATGATCACGTACCGCTCCGCCCACATCCCCACGTTCACCAGCACCGAGATGATCCACAGCGCGACCCCGCTCTCGCGCACCCTCCGCGACCAGAGGAGCTGCGGCACCAGGGCGTTGCACACCATCTGCACCCAGAACACCCCGGCCCCGGGCGCCGTCGGGCGCGCCACGAAGAACTGGTAGCTCTCCACCTCCGACCCGCTGTACCAGGCCGCGAAGAACTCGATGATGTACGACCCGATGACGATCCACGCCGTCACCAGGATCATCTTCGCCAGCGCCCCGATGTGCCGCTGCGTCACCACGTTCTCCAGCCCGAACATCCGCCGCACCGGCAAGAGCAGCGTCAGCACCATGGCGAACCCCGAGAAGATCGCCCCCGCCACGAAGAACGGCGGAAAGATGGTCGCGTGCCACCCGGGGGTCAGCCCCATCGCGAAATCGCTGCTGACGATGGAGTGCACCGAGATCACCAGCGGCGTCGCCAGCCCCGCCAGCAGCCCGTAGAGCACCCGGTAATGGGTGAGCTGCCGCGTCGACCCCCGCCACCCCAGCGCGAAGATCCCGTAGAGCACCCGCCGCGCCTTCCCTGGCGCCCGGTCCCGCAGCGACGCGAAGTCCGGGATCAGCCCCACGTACCAGAACAGCAGCGACACCGTGAAGTACGTCGCAATCGCCGCCGCATCCCAGGGCAGCGCGCTCCGGAACTGCGGCCACACGTCCAGCGTCGACGGGTAGGGCACCAGCCAGTACCCGAACCACGGCCGCCCGAGGTGCAGCAGCGGGTACATCGCCGCCTGGATCACCGCGAACAGCGTCATCCCCTCCGCGAACCGGTTGATGCTCGTCCGCCACTTCTGCTCCAGCAAGAGCAAGATCGCCGAGATGAACGTCCCCGCGTGACCGATCCCCACCCACCACACGAAGTTGATGATGTCGAACGCCCACGCCACCGGGATGTTGTTCCCGAACACCCCGATCCCTGTGCTCACCGTGATCGCCGCGCACAGAAAGAACAGCCCCGTCCCCGCCGACGCCGCCGCGAACGCCAGCAGCCAGAGCCGCGACCGCGGCCGCCACACCACCGACAGAAGCTGCTCTGACAGCTCCCGATCGCTGGGCTCACCGAGGATCAGCGGCTCGGCCACGGCTCACCCGATCTCCGGGTTGGGGTTGTGGATGCGCGCCAGGTACATCGTCCGCGGCCGCGTCCCCAGCTCGTGCAGCACCGCATAGCTCCGCGGCTCCTCCCGCCAGGTCACCACCTTCTCCCCGGTGTGGCTGAGCGACCCGAACTGGATGGCCCCCGTCGGGCAGGCCTGCTGACACGCCGTCACCACCTCCCCTGGCTGGATGTCCCGCCCCTCCACCCGCGCCTGGATCCCCGTCTTCCGGATCCGCTGCACGCAGTACGTGCACTTCTCCATCACCCCCCGCTCCCGCACCGTCACCTCCGGGTTGCGCTGCAGCCTCACCAGCTCGTCATTGAGCGGACCGCGCTCCGGATAATCGAAGAAGTTGAACCGCCGCACCTTGTACGGACAGTTGTTCGAGCAGAACCGCGTCCCGACGCAGCGGTTGTAGACCATCTCGTTCAGCCCATCCGGGCTGTGCACCGTGGCATTCGTCGGGCACACGTACTCGCACGGCGCCTTCTCGCAGTGCTGACAGAGCATCGGCTGGTGCACGACCTCCGGCGCCTCCACCGCTCCGCTGTAGTAGGTGTCGATGCGCAGCCAGTGCATCTCCCGGCTCTTCCGCACCTGCTCCTTCCCCACCACGTGCACGTTGTTCTCCGCCTGGCACGCCACCACGCAGGAACTGCACCCCGTGCAGATGCTGGTATCGATGGTCATCGCCCACTGCTCCCCCGCCCGCCGCGGCTCCGGCAGCAGCGTCGGCAGCCTCCCTTTCTGGGAAGCCGTGAACGCCGGCTCCTTCCGATACGCCTCCAGCGTCGCGCTCAGCGCGATGGGCCGCCCGTGCGTCGACCAGTGCTCCTGGGTGATCGCCAGCGCATGGCGCTCCCCCTCCACCCGCCTGATCACCATCCCCTCTGCCGCCGCCACCTCCCCCTGCCGGAGCGGGTACGCATCGAAGCCCACCCCCTCCGCGATCACCTCCGCCCCCCGCCGCCCGTACCCCAGGTGCACCGTCACCGCACCGTCCGCGTGCCCTGGCGACACCAGCACCGGCGCGCGCACGCTCCGCCCCCCGAGCGACAGCTCCACCACCTGCTCGTTCTCCACCCCCAGCCGCCGCGCCATGGCCGGGCTGATCAGGGCCGCATTGTCCCAGGTCAGCTTCGTCACCGGGTCCGGCAGCTCTTGCAACCACGCATTGTTCGCGAAGCGCCCATCGTGCACCCGCGCGCACGGCGTGAAGGCCACCTCGACCACCTCGTCCGTCACCGTCTCCACCGTGGCGTCTGCGCTGTCCCCTGACGCCGTCGGCGCCGCGCGCGCTGCGCGCACCGTCTCGAACCGCACCGCGAGCCTGGTGAGCGCCTCGACGAGCCCCACCTCGTCGAGTTCCGCCTCCACCCGCGGCAGCGCGCTCCCCGCCACCGTCCCCCGCCGCAGCACCTCTGCCCACCACCGCCCGAACCCCTCGCCCTGGTACCGCCGCCGGGCCGCATCCTCCAGCAGCCGGCGCGCCTCCGGGTACATCTCCCCTGCGAACACCGCCAGCAGCTCCCCCGCCGTCCGCCCCCCGAACAGCGGCTGCAGCAGCGGCTGCACCGTGGACAAGGTCCCATCCCAGGCCCGCGCATCCCCCCACGACTCCAGAGAATGGGCCATGGGCACGAACCACCGACAGTCGGCAGCGGTCTCGTTCTCGTGATGCCCCAGGTAAATCGACTCCCGCGCCGCCCGGATGGCCTCCGACAGCCCCAGCTCCGGCGGCCCTGCATAGGAAGGGTTCGCCTCGATCACCACCAGCGTCTCCACCCGCCCCGCGCGCAGATCACCCACCAGATCGGAGAGGCTCTGCTGCGCCGCCCGTGCCTGGATCAGCGGCGACTCCGTGGTCCACGCCGCCTTGCGGCTCCCGAGCAACGCATTGGCGAGGTGCGCGAGCGCGTGCACCTCCGGCCTCTGCCGGTCCCCCGCGATGACCAGCCCTTCCCCCGGCCCCGCAGCCAGATCCCGCGCGATGGCCTGCGCCAGCCCTCGTTCCGCCCCCTCCGCCGCCCGCAGCCGCATGAGCACCGCCCGCACCCCCTCCGGCACGCTCCCTGCCACGCCCCCTGCCAGGCTCCCTGCCACGCCCCCTGCCACCTCTTCCGCCGCGCCTGCCGCCCCCTCCGCCGCCCGCAGCACCCCCAGCTCCGCCACCACCGCCGCCGCGAAGCGCGCCACCTCTCCGGGGCGTCGCGCGAACCGGTGGTCCGCCATGCTCCCCGTGGGGCTCAGCGCCGTCTCCACCACGTAGAGCCGGTTCATCTCGCTCGCGGGGCTCGGCGTCCTTCGCCGCTCCGCGAACTGCCGCGCATACCGCAGCGAGAACGGCATCCCCGCCAGGAAGTCCGCATCGAGCGAGAGGATCGCCCGCGCCGCCGCCACATCACGCTGCGGCGAGAGCCTCCTCCCGAACGCCATCTCCGCCCCTTCCCACGGCGCATCGCTCAGCGCCGGCGCGTGGAACGTGAAACGCGCCTCCGGATGCCGCGCCACGATGCGACCCACCAGATCGCCCACCAGCGGAGAACTCTGCGGCAGCAGCAAGAACCTCAGCCCTGCCCCCCGATCGGCCCGCGCCCCCCCGAACCGCTTCACCACCGCCTCCCAGCTCGTGGGCTCCTTCCCCTCCCGCATCCCCCGCGCCCGGCTCGGATCGTAGAGCCCCAGCACCGAGGCCTGCTCCAGCACCCCGCTCGCCCCCAGGCTGGCCGGATGGTCGGGGTTCCCGTCCACCTTCGTGGGCCGTCCCGCAACGCTCTGCACCAGCACCCCCGTCGCGAACCCGTCGAGCTCCAGGCTCGTCGCGTAGAAGCGCGGCACCCCCGCCGTCACCTCCCGCGGCTCCTCGATGTAGGGCAGGATCCCCTCGACCCTGCTCACATTGCACCCCGGGATCCCTGCGAGCGCGAGCCCCGCCCCGAGAAGCTTCATCCACTCCCGCCGGCTCACCCCGGGCGGCGCGTCCGCACCTTCCGGAAACTCGCCGCCGTCCTCCGCAAGGCCTGCGTCCTCTCCTGGTCCACCTGGTCCACCTGGCGCACCTGGTCCACCTGGCGCACTTGGTCCACCTGGCGCACCTGGTGCTCGCCGCCATGTCTTGCGCTCGTCCTCGCCCATCTCCTCGTCCCTCAGCGGTGGCAGGTGGTGCAGTGCATGAGATGCTGGACGTTCAGCGCTTCCGCGACGCCTCGCCCCACCTCGTCCCCACCCCCTCCGGGCGACCAGGTCATGTCCGTGATGGCCGAGAGAGGCCGGAGGTGTGGCTCGGGCGCGCGGTGGCAATCGAGGCACCATTGCATCGTCAGCGGCGCCGATTGCCTCACCGAGGCCATCTGATCCACCCGCCCGTGGCAGGTGACACAGCCGACCCCCTTGTTCACGTGAATGGCGTGGTTGAAGTACACGAAATCCGGCACGTTGTGCACCCGTCGCCACCGGATCGGCCGCCCCGAGAAGTAGCTCTCCCGCACCGGCGCGAGCTGCGGACTATCGTTCCAGATCTGGCCATGGCACCCCATGCACTTGCCCACCGACGGCATCCCCGCCGTCGCGCTCTCCTCCACCGTGTTGTGGCAGTAGCGGCAATCCATGGCGTCGTCCTGGTAATGGTGCCGGTGGTCGAATTGCACGGGTTGCACCTGCGCCTCGCTCTCCCCCGAGCTCCAGTCCGACCTGATGTAGATCATGGGCGCCGCGACCGCCGACGCCCCACCGAGCAGCAGGGAGGCCAGGGCAACGCGGACCGCGGTGTTGCTCCAGGGTGGAAACAGGAACGCCATGCAGGAAGCCCGAGCGAGCAGGATGCATCAGGCGTCCTCGCTCGCTGCTCGATGTCCCTACGGGTCGATGCCCGTGAAGGGCAGATCGTTCCGGGGCATTCTGCCTCAAGGCGCGCATCTCCGGGCCGGCGCCGCGAAACCATCACTGAATGAATTCCGGTCTCTTCGCAGCAGGCAGCGCCCGACAGGAATCCTTGTACGTGCAACCTTCGAGGCTCCCTCGCGTGCCTGAGCGCGCATGTCCAAGCGCGCGTGCCTGAGCGCCGCCTCCTTGTCAGGATGGACGCCATGTCCCAGCGACGCTCCGCCGCTCAAGCCAGTGCTGGTGTGGCTCCACGGCGGCGGCGGCGCCAACGGCGCGGCCCACTTCTTCGGCGCCCGCCGGCTCGCCACCGACGAAGACCTCATCGTCGTCACCGTCAATTACCGCCTCGGCATCTTCGGCACCTTCTCCCATCCCGGCCTGGACGGCTCTGGCACCTTCGGCCTCCAGGACCAGCAGGCAGCGCTCCGCTGGGTCCAGCGCAACATCGCCGCATTCGGTGGCGACCCCGCCAACGTCACCCTCTTCGGCCAGTCGGCCGGCGCCCTCCACGTCACCGCCCAGCTCACCTCCCCTCCTGCCGGGGACCTCTTCCACCGCGCCGCCATCCAGAGCGGCCTCGCCTTCATCGATTACCCCGCGGGCACCTTCATGCCCGGCTCCCCCCCGATCCCCGCCATGCGTCTCACCCGACGAAGGCGACGCCCTCGGCGCCTCCGTGGCCGCTCAGCTCGGGTGCCCCGACCCGGCCACGGCGCTCGACTGCCTGCGCGCCCTGCCCGCCCAGGATCTGCTGCCCGTTTCCTCCATCTTCACCCGCTGGGTTTTCGGCAATGACATCCTGCCCGAGGACCCCCGGACCGCCCTCCTGGAGGGCCGCTTCACCCGCGTCCCTGTCATCTCCGGCGCCACCCAGGACGAAGCCCGCCTCTTCGTCGCCCTCTTCCACGACCTCGCTGGCATGCCCGTCACCGACGCCAGCTACCCCGACCTCCTCACCTCGCCGCTGGCGAAGACACCGTCCACCCCGAGCCCTACGCCAGCGTGCACCAGCTCGACTTCTGGATGAACCTCCCCTGAACCACCGCCACCAAGGCACCTCCCCGAAGGCGCCTCCCCGCGCCACCGCGCGATCCGCCCCCGACAGCGCTCTCCGGAATGTACCTCCCGTGCGCGGTTCCCCGTGCGCCGTGCCGTCCGCGCTGACGGTGCTGACACTTCTTCGCCGCTCTTCGCCGCCCGGAGTCCTGAAGTTGCAGCCAATCCTGGGTAGCCCCGTCCCTGGCATGCCATTCGCTCAGGCCGACCCTCGCTGTCACGGCACCGTGAAGAACGGTGCCACGGGGAGGGGCGGTTTCGAGCGCGCACGCCGCGTCCCTCGCCGCGATTCACGCCATCGCGCTCAGCGCAGAGAGACATCCATGAGCCAGGAAATCATTTCGACCCTCAATGACCTCGTCGAGACCCTCAAGGACGGCGAGAAGGGCTTCACCGTCGCCGCCGAGGACACCAAGGACGCCTCGCTGAAGTCGGTGTTCACCACGCTGGCCCAGGAGCGCGCGGCGAGCGCCAGGCAGCTCCAGAGCGTCGTCGCCTCCCTCGGCGGCGAGCCGGAGAAGTCCGGCAGCACCGCCGGCGCGGTCCACCGGGGATGGATCAACCTCAAGTCCGCCGTGACCGGCCGCGACGACACCGCCATCCTCAACGAGTGCGAGCGCGGCGAGGACTTCGCCAAGGCCGCGTTCAAGAAGGCCATGGAGAAGTCGCTGCCGGCCGAGATGCAGACCGTCATCCAGCAAGCCGCCCAGTCGGTCCAGAAGGGCCACGACCAGGTGAAGGCCCTGCGCGACCAGCACAAGGCCGCCAGCACCTGAGCAGGGTAGGGGCGTACGCGCCCTCTGTTCACCCAGTCACGCCCTCCGCTGTCACGTCACCACGGTGATGTCGACAATCCCAGCATCCACACCCAGCTACAGGCTCTGCCCACCGATTCCGGGGGGATGCGTGCCACCCTGTGAGGAACCTTGCCGTCGTGACGAGGTTCTGGAGCCTCCTGGAAGAGGCTCTGGCGCTTTGTGGAGGAGACTCGGTGGCCACGTGGAGGAGAGTCGGCGGCCACGTGGAGGAGGTCGCGGAGCCTCGTGCAAGACGTGGTGGAGCCTCGTGGAGGAGAGGCTGTGGAGCCTCGTGGAGGAGGCTGTGGAGCCTCGTGGACGAGGTGGTCGAGCCTGGTTGAACAACGCCGCGGCCGGTTGAACAACGCCCCGCCCGCCGGTTGAACAACCCAAGCTCGCCGGTTGAACAACCTGTCGTCCAGAAATTGAACAAGTCGCTCAGCCAGCGGTTGCACAACGCGACGACCCCTCGTTTTCGCGGGGATTCTTGCGATCCAGGGCGTGGCACGCGCCCTGCTTAAGGGTTGGTCACGGCGCGGCAAGGCCGGGAAGAGCGCTGCTGAAACCAGCGCGCCCCGGAGGAACGCCGCGGAGCCGTCTACGCCGACTCTCGCCACCGCCGCCACCAGCATCGAGGAGCGTGTCATGAGCAAGCTGTCCTTCCGCAATCTCCTGGGCCTCGTTTCTCTCTCCATCCTGGCCTCTGCCTGCACCATCTCGACCGAGGATGCCGAGGAGATGCCCTCTCCCGAGGTGGTCCGCGAGGACGCGAGCTACATGAAGATGCGCTTCGAGACGGCCGAGAAGCGGACCTCGCTCAAGCTCGATCTCGCCGACGACAAGCAGTTCCGCTTCATGGAGAACCGCATGCGCCGCGCGGGCATCACCGCGAAGACGGCCCCCGAGATCGTCGATCGGATCATGGTCGCCCGGGAGAAGGCCATCGCGATGAAGGCGGGCGTGAGCGGGTCGAGCCTGGAGGCGCGCGCCCTCGATGCGGCAGGCGCGGCGCCCGAGTCCTGCGACACCTTCGTCTTCGCCCAGGAGGTCGACGACCAGCACCTCAAGACCCAGGGCCGCGCGGGCTGCATCAACGGTCTCGAGTACGTCTACCAGGACAGCTACCAGTTCGACGCCAACCTCAACGTGCTGGCGTTCGACTACAAGGAGTCGACGGGCGTCGACGAGCCCGATGGCGTGGCGGACGTCGAGCTCGACACGGCGAACCCCCCGGTCGATCAGGGCGTGTACGCGGACAGCTTCGTGTTCGCCACCAAGAACGGCGTGGACGAGGCGTACTACCATATGAGCGCGCTGCTCGTGAACGCGGCCGCCGAGGCGCCGGTGCCGGTGAGCATCAACATGGGCGCGCCCTACGATCAGAACGTGGACAACGAGATCCGGCTCTGCCTGGAGCGCGAGACGGAGGACCCCGCCTGCGATTACAAGCACCGCCCCTGGGGCGCCTGCTCGGGCAACGCGATCTGCGACCGCAACGACAACCCGGCGTTCCCGATCTACCCGGCCGGCACGTACAACGACGACAAGCTCTACATGCCCATGAAGGGCAGCTCGACGCCGGCCGCCGCCAACTCGCTCAAGGTCGACAAGGCGAGCGCGTGGCTCACCCTGAGCTCCCCCGGCGACACCACGCCCGCCGGCGGCTTCTGCAAGGCGGACCTCACGGGCGCCCCCCAGATCCGGCTCCAGGCGTTCACCGCGGTGCGCAAGGGCCTGGTGATCGACGCCTTCGCCCCGGCGCTCGGCAACGCCAACTGGCCGGACCACTGCGTCGATCACCGCCAGTACGTAGACCTGCACGTCGAGGTGACCACGGTCGACTCGGTGACCGGGGTGCAGGGGCCGACGTTCGGGTTCTCGTCGCAGAAGAACGCGGACCACATCTCGATCTGGTGGGGCTGCATGCCGCCCGGTACGGACATCACCATGGCCGACGGCAACAAGCTCGACATCGAGAAGATCGTGCCCGGCCAGAAGGTCCTCGCCGACGAGAAGGGCCGGATGCTGACGGTGGTGGACGTGGTGCAGGGCAGCGAGCGGCACCCGCTGGTCCGCGTGGTCGACAGCTTCGGCAACGCGGTCAGCATGACCAACACCCACCCGGTGCCCACGGTCGACGCCCGGATCATCAAGGCGGAGGACCTGATGATCGGTGACCGCATTCAGACGGCCGATGGCGTCGCGGTGGTGGCCCACGTCGAGAAGGAAGACTACGAGGGCGCCGTCTACAACCTGGTCCTCGGCACGCCGGAGGAGCGGGCGGCGATGAGCGCGGAGGAGACCACGATGTACGCGAACGGCGTGCTCGTCGGCGACTCGCAGATGCAGACGCTCGTCAAGCTGCGCTCCGACGAGGCAGCCCTCGCCAAGCGCGCCGAGAGCGTCCCGCAGTGGGTCCGCGCCGGCCTCCCCGGCATCGAGAAGCGCCGCGAGGCGCGCGGGGCCCGCTGACCCCGAGGTGACGCACGCGGTGCCTCCTTCAGGCACCGCGGCACCGCGTGACAGCCCCGAATCTCCCCGAGCCGCCGGTGCGCCATGAGCCGGTGGCTCGGTTTTTTTTGTCAGCGCCCCCGCTCCAGGTCCCAGCGCGGCGGGCACCGCTCTCCCGCTCCCCTCGAAATCACGCATTTGCACGCCGGAATGGCTGACGGTCCGTCCCGGCCGGGGAAGATGGGGATCGCGACGGCCTCAGGGCGTGCGGGCCGTGGTAGGGTCCCGCCGAACGAGGCCCCTGCCGTGCCGCTCCTGGCCCGGGTGGCCTCGCGCGCCGCCGTCGAGAACGCGCCGGCGTGCCCCGAGGCGCCTCGCGGCGCCGCGCTTCTCTCCGAAGAACCATGGCGACCGAATCCAGTCCTCCCCCGTCCGCTTCCGCCTCCCGCTTCACCAACCTCGGCCTCCAGCCCATCCTGCTCACCACCCTCGCCGAGCTGGGCTACGAGGAGCCCACGCCCATCCAGCGCGAAGCGATCCCACCCCTGCTCACCGGCCGCGACCTGGTCGGCCAGGCCGCCACGGGCACCGGCAAGACCGCGGCGTTCGCGCTCCCCCTCCTGAACCGCCTGGAGATGGAGCCGGGCGGTCCGGTGAAGCCCACCGCCCTGATCCTCGTCCCCACCCGCGAGCTGGCCATGCAGGTCGCCCAGGCGGTGCACCGCTACGGCAGGCCCCTCGGCGTCCAGGTGCTGCCCATCTACGGCGGCCAGTCCTTCTCGCTCCAGCTCCGGGCGCTGCGCCGCGGCGTCCACGTCATCGTCGCCACTCCGGGCCGCGCCCTCGACCACGTCGGACGCGGCACCCTGGCCCTCGATGGCATGCGCACCGTGGTCCTCGACGAGGCCGACGAGATGCTCGACATGGGCTTCGCCGACGACCTCGAAGCCATCCTCTCGGCCACGCCCGCCGAGCGCCAGACGGTGCTCTTCTCGGCCACGCTCCCCCCGCGCATCGCCGCCATCGCCGGCAAGCACCTGCGCGACCCGGTGCACATCAAGATCGCCGTCGAAAAGACGGCCCCCGGCGAGCTGCCCCGAGTTCGCCAGACCGCCTACGTGGTGGGCCGCGCCCACAAGCCCGCGGCGCTGACCCGCGTCCTCGACATGGAGAGCCCGGCCTCCGCCCTGATCTTCTGCCGCACCCGGAACGAGGTGAACGAGCTGACCGAGGCCCTCCACGCCCGCGGCTACGACGCCCAGGCCCTCCACGGCGGCCTCTCCCAGGAGCAGCGCGACCGGGTGATGTCCCGCTTCCGCTCGGGCCAGGCCGAGCTGCTCGTGGCCACCGACGTCGCGGCCCGCGGCCTCGACATCGACCACCTCTCGCACGTGGTCAACTACGACGTCCCCCCTGCCGCCGAGGTGTACGTGCACCGCATCGGCCGCACCGGCCGCGCTGGCCGCGAGGGCGCCGCGGTGACCCTGGCCGAGCCGCGCGAGCACCGGCTGCTCCGCAACATCGAGCGCCTCACCGGCCAGCGCATCGAGATCGCCTCGCTGCCCACCGTCGCCGACCTGCGCGCCCGGCGCCTCGACGTGACCCGCGAGTCCATCCGCGAGGTCCTCACCGAGGGCGGCGCCGAGGCCTTCCGCAGCGTGGTCTCGGCCCTCGCCGAGGAGTTCGACATCATGGACGTCGCCGCCGCCGCGGCGAAGCTCGTCCACCAGGCCGCCTCCGGCGATCGCGACGAGGCCGAGGAGCAGGACATCCCCAACCCGCCGCCGCAGCAGGACCGTTACGGCGCCTGGGGAGGGCCCTCCCGCTTCCGCGGCAACGAGGGCCGGTTCCAGGGCCGCGCACCGGGGCGCTGGGAGCGTCCGGGCAACGAGGGTCGCGGCCCTGGAGGCTGGCAAGGCCGCCCCCAGGGCGAGGGCCGCGGGCCGAACCGCGGCCCTGGCGGCTGGCAGGGCGGACCTGGCGGCGAGGGTCGTGGCCCGTCGCGTGACCAGGGCGGCTGGCAAGGCGGACCTGGTGGAGGCGAAGGGCGCGGCCCGTCGCGTGACCAGGGCGGCTGGCAAGGCGGGCCTGGTGGAGGCGAAGGACGCGGCCCGTCGCGTGACCAGGGCGGCTGGCAAGCCCCTCCCGAGCGCGAAGGGCGCGGCCCGTCGCGTGACCAGGGCGGCTGGCAGGGCGGGCCTGGTGGAGGCGAAGGACGCGGCCCGTCGCGTGACCAGGGCGGCTGGCAAGCCCCTCCCGAGCGTGAGGGACGCCCGCCCCGGTGGCAGGACCTCATCGAGGAGGGGGAGGGCCGTGGCCCGGCGCGCGGTGCCCCGCGCCATGGACCGCCTGGCGCCGAAGGACGCGGCCCGGGGCGCAAGGATCAGGGAGGCGTCGCCCGCCTCTTCATCAGCGCCGGGCGCAGCGCGGGCATCCGCCCGTCGGACCTGGTCGGCGCCATTGCCAACGAGGCCTCGCTGAATTCGAGCGTGATTGGCAACATCGAGATCTCCGATCACTTCTCCGTGGTGGAGGTGCCCGAAGGCTCCGCCGACAACATCATCGGTGCCCTGAGCGCGACGCGCCTCAAGGGCCGCAAGGTTCAGGTCCGTCGCGACCGCGACGGCCATCGAGAGGGGCCTCCCGGCACCGGCATGGCTCCGCCCAGGAGGCCCAAGCGGTGACCACGTCGCGCCTGCTCATCGTCTCGAACCGTCTCCCCGTCACCGTCTCCAGTGACGGGGGAGAGTTCACCGTCTCCCCCAGCGCCGGGGGCCTCGCCACCGGCCTCAAAGGCCCCCACGAGCAATCGGGTGGGCTCTGGATCGGCTGGCCGGGCGACGTCGGGAACCTCGACGATGCGCAGCGCGCGTCCCTCGACGAGAAGCTCGCCGAGCTGCGCACGGTCCCCCTCTACCTCGACCAGGAAGAGGCGAGCCGATTCTACGAGGGATACTCCAACGGCCTCCTCTGGCCGCTGTTCCATTCCCTCGTGGATCGCATTCCCCTCGAATCCAGGGACTGGGAGGTGTATCGGAGCGTCAATCAGCGCTTCGCCGATCTCACCGTCGCGCACTACCGCCCCGGCGACACCATCTGGGTGCAGGACTATCAGCTCATGCTCGTCCCCGGCATGCTGCGCGAGCGCCTGCCCTCGGCGACCATCGGCTTCTTCCTGCACATCCCTTTCCCCTCCTCGGAGACCTTCCGGGTCCTGCCGCGGCGCCAGGAGATCCTCACCGGCCTGCTCGGGGCCGACCTGATCGGGTTTCACACCTTCGCGTACCTCGACCTGTTCACCCGCTCCCTGATGCGCCTCCTCGGCGTGGAAGCCGAGGTGGATCGCGTCCGGTACGCGGGCCGCAACCTGCGCCTCGGCGTTTTCCCCATGGGGATCGACGCGGCCCGCTTCTCCTCGGTCTCCTCCTCGCCGGAGATCATTGCCGCGTCGGCCGCGATCCGGGAGCGCATCGCGCCGCTCCGCATCCTGCTCGGCGTGGACCGCATGGACTACACGAAGGGCATCCCCCGGCGCTTCCTCGCCTTCGAGCGCCTCCTGGAGAAGGAGCCGGAGCTGCGGGGCAAGGTGGAGTTCGTGCAGGTCGCCGTGCCTTCGCGCACCTCGGTGGACGCGTACGTGGCCCTGAAGCAGCAGGTCGACGAGCTGGTGGGCCGCATCAACGGTCAGTACGGAACCATCACCTGGACGCCCATCCGGTATCTCTACCGCTCCATCCCCGAGGCGCAGCTCATCACCCTCTACCGCGCCGCGGACGTGATGCTGGTCACGCCGGTGCGCGACGGCCTGAACCTGGTGGCCAAGGAGTTCATCGCCTCCCGCGTCGACGACGACGGCGTGCTGGTGCTGAGCGAGCTGGCCGGGGCCGCCTCGGAGCTCGGCGAGTCGCTCCGCGTCAACCCCTACGACATCGACGCGACGGCGGAGGCGATGGCCACCGCGCTCGCGCTCTCTCCCGAGGACCGCAAGGCCCGGATGAGCGCCCTGCGCCGCCGCGTGCACGCCCACGACGTCCACCAGTGGGTCGCGCACTTCCTCCGCGCCCTCGACGACGCAGCGACCCAGCGCGAGCCCGTCGGCGGCCAGTCCCCGGCGGAGGAGATCGAGGCCCTGGTCACCTCGCTCCGGGCCGCGCCCTCCCTCGTCCTCTTCCTCGACTACGATGGCACCCTCGTGCCCTTCGCGCCCACCCCGGAGAAGGCAGTGCCCGATGCCGAGCTGCTCACCCTCCTGCGCGCGCTCTCCGAGCGGCCCCGGACGCGGGTGCACGTGGTCAGCGGGCGCTCGCAGAAGGACCTGGAGCGCTTCTTCGGCGACCTGCCCATCGCCCTCCATGGCGAGCACGGCCTCTGGTCGCGCTCCGCGCCTGGAGAGGACTGGCAGAGGCGCATCGACCCGCCCACTGCGTGGCGGGAGCACGTCCGGCCCATCTTCGAGCTGTTCGCGAGCCGCACCCCGGGCTCGCTCGTCGAGGACAAGGCGTCGTCCCTCGCCTGGCACTACCGCATGGCAGACCCTGGCTTCGGCGCCGTCCAGGCGAAGGAGCTGCGGCTGCACCTCGGGGCCCTGCTCAGCAACCAGCCCGTGGAGATCCTCCAGGGGCACAAGGTGGTGGAGATCCGGGTCCAGGGGGTGAACAAGGGATCCATCGTCCAGCCAGCCCTCTCCGGTGACGAGGGAGAGGCCGCCCTCGCGATCGGCGACGACCAGACCGACGAGGACCTCTTCGCGGCCCTGCCTCCCCACGGCACGGCCGTTCACGTGGGCCCGAGCGACAGCCGCGCCCCGCACCGCATCGCCGATCAGAAGGCTGTCCGGCGCCTACTCCACCGCCTCCTCGCCTGAGTCGGCACCCTCATCCTTTTTCGGGAACTCTCGCCGGCCTCTGGTGACTCAACCTCCTGCCTGCAGGAGGGAGCCCATGGAGAACGTCGACGAGCAAGGCGGGACGGGTGCCACCCACCTGGATCTCCCGCCCGAGGTCCCCGTCCGCGCGGTGGAGGTCCTCGACAAGGCCTGGGCGGCCGGTGCTCCGCCACGGAGGCGCCGCTGGGCGGGGCGCGCTGCCGTGGGGTGCGTGGTCCTCGCCGCCGCCACGGGGGCCCTAGAGTGCGCGCCGGCGCGGCCCGACCCTGCCGCACAGGTGAAGACCCTCCTGCAGCCGGAGACGGTGGTGCCCACGCGGGCCTCGCGCTGGAGCTGGCCCGCGGCGAGCACCTTCGCGGACGTCGCCGAGATGGCGGCCAGGGACGCACGGCCCATCCGCCTCTTCCACGGCGCGCTCAAGGGGTACACCGGGGTGCGGTTCGAGGGGGTCGATCTCGCCTTCACCCGGGACGAGGACGGCGTCTTCGCCTTCTGGCCTGTGGTTCCCATGAACCAGGAGGCCTCGCAGCTCCTGGACTACGGCATGAGCGAGGGGTGGCGGCTCCATGAAGGGGACGTCGAGGCGCGCCCCTCGGGGAAGCTCACGTTCGGCCGCCGGGGAGCCACGCTGGACTTCGAGCCGGTGTCCATCTCCGCGGCGAGCGCGCCCGAGCCGGCAGCGCTCGCGGACTGGGCGTACGTGGCCACCCTGCTCCTCGCCGAGCCTCCGGTGTACAGCGAGGAGATCCACCGGGACGACTGGGACGAGGTGGAGTTCCGGCTCGCCAGTGCCCTCAAGAGCGGCGATCACGAGACAGCGCTGGAGATCTACAGGAACCACGAGCCCGTGGGCCGCTGCTCCATGGATGAGAGGCCGGCGGAGGTGGCCCGTGATTACGCGGAGCTGTGCCATGGGCTCGGCAAGCTGGGGTGCTTCCTCCAGCTCCACCTGCGGATCATGGGCAACAACTTCGCGCGCGTGGCCTACTCGAACTACGGAGAGGCCGCGGCCGACACGGGGGCGGAGCTGCTCCTCGATGCCGGGATCGACGTCGACCGCTTCTTCCGGGGCCTCGTGGTGCGCTTCGAGGGTGTGCCCGCGGTGGGGGACCTCGGCGTCCGCCGGCTGGCGCGATCCATCAAGGAGTCGGGGCGGGCAGTCACCCTCACCGCGTCGCTGACGCAGATGGCAGAGAACCCGCATCTCGACGACTACAACCGCCTGCGCGCCATCCAGGTGCTCGCGCTCCTCGACAAGCACGGCGCGCTTCGCCAGGATGCTCTGCCGAGGGTGGCGCGGACATGGCTCGATCACCAGGGGCGATGAACGCTGGAAGTCCAGGGCGGCACCGCTGGGCCCTGGGTGCTGCGGTGGGGGTGGTGGCTGCTGCGGTCCTGGCGGGGAGCCTCACGCGCGCCCTGGCGGCACCCGACCCTGGCGTCGCGGCGCGCGCGCTCCTCGGGCCCGAGGCGGTGCTGCCCTCCGGCCCCACGCGCTGGGATTGGCCCGAGGCCAGCACGTTCCAGGACGTCGCCGACACGGCGGCCCGGTACGGAAGACCCATCCGCCTCGTGCGCGGGCTGCTCGAAGCGCCGGGGGGGCATCGGTACGAGGGCCTGGACCTCTCCGTGCGCCGCAACGACGACGGCACCTTCGTGCTGGAGGTGGCGACGCCGCCGGCCGCCGAGGCCGCGAGGCTCGTGTCTCCCTACGTGCACGCGGGATGGCGGCTGGAGGGTGGCGATCTCGACGAGGGCTCCTCCAGGCGACTCACCTTCTCCGACGCCGGGGAGCTGGTGTGGCTCACGCCATCCTACGTGACTCCCGTGAAGGCCCCCGAGCCGGTCGCCCTCGCGGACTGGGCCTATGCGACGACGTTCCTGCGCTCCGAGCTGCCCGTGTACGCCGCCGACGCGCGCGGGGGACACTGGGAGATCCAGGAGATCGCGCTCGCCCCCGCCCTCACCAGGGGCGACCACGAGGCAGCGCTGCGGATCTACCGCAACCACCTCCCGTGGACGCGGGGCTGCTCCATGGACGAGAGGCCGGACCAGGTGCAGCACGACTACGCGGAGCTGTGCCACGGCCTCGGCAAGCTGGGGTGCTTCCTGCAACTCCACGTCCGGACCATGGGGACCGGCTTCGACAGGACCACGGGATCGAGCTACGGCGAGGCGCCGGTCGACACCGGGGCAGGGATGCTGCGCGACACCGGGATCGACCTCGACCGCTTCTTCCGGGGGCTCGTGGTGCGCTTCGAGGGCGTGCCCTCGGGAAACGAGGTGGATGCCGGGCGTCTCGCCCGCGCCATCCAGGAGGCCGGGCGCAGCCCGTCCATCACCGCATCGCTCCTGCAGATGGTGGAGAACCCGGCCCTCGACGAGTACAACCGCCTGCGCGCCACCCGGATCCTCGTCCACCTCGGCAAGGACGGCGAGATCCGCGGGGACGCGATGTCGGCGCCCGTGCGTGCCTGGCTCGACCACACCCGCGCCCTGCTCGCCGTGGGACACCGGATCTGGTAGCGGCGGGCGCCGCGCTGGTAGCGGCGGGCGCCGCGCCGCGTCGGGGGGTCGGGAGGGGCGGCCGTCAGGGGGCAATGAGGGGGTCCCCGGTCACCCGGCGATGAGGGACTCCCCGGTCATCCGGCGGCGAGGGGCTCTAGGTCCCCGCCGGGTTCCCGGGGCACCGCGCTCCTCACCACCTCGGCGTCGCGCCTCAGGGCCTCCTGCTCCAGCGCGCTCCGCGCTGCCTCCGCGAAGAAGCGGCAAAGCTCCTCGTGGCGCGCCCTGGCGTCGGCGCGGCCCATCTCGATGAGCTGACCGGCGAAGCCACCGTCGAACAGCAGGTAGGAGAGCAGGTCGGCCTCGCTGCGTGAGTCGCGCTCGGCGAGCCGCCGGAGGAGCTTCACGCCCATCCCCGACGCCCTGGAGAAGGCCGGGGACCGCACGAAGTTCACGGCGAGCTGGCCGATGTCGTCCGAGGCGCGCACCAGCATGGCCTTCATGGTCCGGAGGCCCACCCCCTCGGGGAAGCCCATCTCCCGGTTCAGCGCCTCGACGAAGCCGGGGCCCGCGACCCGCGTCCCTGCCTCCAGGATCCGGTTGATGCTGGAAAGGCGCGCGAGGTCCGTATCGATCCGGTCGAGCAGGAGCGCATTGAGCGTCTTGCCGAGGAGGAACAGCGGTCCGGGAAAGATGTCCTCCGCGGCCCCGTCGTCGAGGGGCGTGGTCTCCAGGTGACGGGGATTGACCACCAGCACGTGGGACGCCCCCAGCCGCCGCGCCGGTGACAGGGGTACGTTCTGACGGAGTCCTCCATCGCAGTGGTAATCGCCATCGAGCTTCACCGCGCGGAACAGGATGGGAATGGCCGCCGAGGCCAGCGCGTGCTGGGCCCCGATCCTGGCGGCCCGGGCAATGGTGGTCGGATCGTTGCCCCAGGAGGGGATCTCACCCTCGTGCGTGTCCACGTAGACCACCGTGCGCCCGCTGGCGACGTGGGTGGTGGAGACGGTGAGGGCATCCACATAGCCGGCGCGCAGGTTGTCCTCGATCCTGGCGAAAGGGATGCTGTGGGCCACGAGCCGCTCCAGGCCCTCTGGATCGATGAGCCCTCCTTCCCGCGCGGGCACCCGCGTCGTCGAGGGCCGGCCGAGGAGCCGCGTCCCCATTTCCAGGATCCCGCGCGCATCAGGTCGCACCAGCTCCGACACCTGTAGCCTGGTCCACACCTCGATCAGGCGGCGGGCGCCTCCCTGGCCGAGATCGGCGAAAGCCGCGAGCCCGCACGCATTGAGCGCTCCCACCGACGTGCCGCACAGCACATCGAACCGCACCACGTGGTCGAGATCGCGCGCCACCTCCTCCACGAGGTGCTGCACCACCCCAGCCTCGTAAGCCCCGCGCGCCGCTCCCCCGGCGAGCACCAGGGCCGTCCTGCCCTGCCTCATGGGTCCCGGCATGGCTACCGCCGCCTCTTTGCAGCAGCCGGAGCGGCATGGAGCGGTTGCGACGCGTCGCGGCGAGACCAGGGGAACGCTGCCGCGATCATGATAGAGGAGACATCCTTCACCATCAGGGACCATCCATTGTCAGGTGGGTGCCAGTCGGGGCTCGGAAGCAGCCCGAGCAATAGTGGACGAGCGTCCAGAGTAGGAATCGTACCCTGAAGATTCCAGTCCTGCACCTCGCTGCCCGGCCATTCCTCCAGCCCATCCGTACCGTGCGGCACACCTGAGGGGCCGGCCGGAGCCCGCGCTCCCGAGGGACGGCTCCGCGCTGCATCGTGTCGCAGCACGTCGGACGCCCGGCTCAGGGAGCGGCGATAAACGCGTAGAAGTACCGCATACCCTGAATCAGATGTCTCTCGCCGCATGCGCTCCGCGGTCGCGCCGTGCGTCGTTCGCGCGTGCGCCCGTCGCCCGTCGCCCGTCGCCCGTCGCCCGTCGCCCGTCGCCCGTCGCGTCGCGCGAAGCAGCACCGTGACCCACTTCCTCTCACTGGGTGGTCATTGCACCTTGGTATTGTCGATGACGCCGGACGATTCTTCTCTGCATTGGCATTAACGTCTAGACATTCTCGCGTGTCCGTGAGAAAACAAAGTTGCGTGCCCCAGATTCAACATTCGTTCGCCAGCACTGGCGACGACGAATGGATGGTTGACCAGGCATGCGAACAACAGACCCCGTAGTGCTTCATCCCCCGAGGACCCCGGCGGGTATCACAGGAGAGATCTGTCATGGAAAATAACAACCAGCCCATTGCCCGGAAGAACATGCGTCGTGTCGCTGCAGCGCTCTGCGTGGCGTCACTGGCGGTGAGCGGCGTCGTGGCCGCCATTCCCGCGTCCGGCACGCCCTCGGGTGGCGTTCCGAACAGCACCCTCCAGCGCCTCGTGGACGAGGCGGAGATCGAGGCGCTCACCAAGTGCTATGCCCAGGCCACCGACGCGGTGGCTGCGGGCAACAGCCAGCTCGCCGATTCGCTGTACGAGAAGTGCTTCCTGCACAACGCGATCATCGACGTGTACAACCCCGGTGACCCCGAGGGCTCCCCCAGCCTGGTCGACAATGCGGGCGACTGGGTCCACATCGTGGAGGATGCATTCGACAGCGGCGGCTATGGGCGCACCCAGCACCTGATCAGCAACATCCAGATCAAGTTCATCAACTCCAACACCGCGAAGATGTCGACCTACCTCCACGCGACGCACGTCATCGAACCGGAGAGCGCCGTCGACATCGCCAACGGCACCTACGAGGACACCGTGGTCCGCACGTCGCAGGGCTGGAAGATCTCGCGGCGGACCTTGCGCCTGATCACCTACTACCGCGTCGAATCACCCTGATTCTGCGCAAGGCTCACCTCGGGGGGCCGGGGTGAGGTGAGCCCGTGCCACGCTCAGGGATCTCTTGACAGTAGTTGGAGTGGCAGGCATCTGTACGAGGCTGATGTCATCCGTCTCCAACGAGCGACAGATCCATTACGACTACTTCTTTCAGACGTCTTCGGATCTGCTCTGCGTTCTCGACGAGAGGGGACACCTGATTGCAGTCAATCAGTCGTTCCGGGATGTGCTCGGCTATCCGGGCGATGTGCTGATCGGCGAGCCGCTCGCCACCCTGCTGCACCCGGAGGACGTCGAGCCACTCCGTACGTTCTTCTCGCCGGAGGGGGCGACGCGGCCCCTGCTGCGCCTCGACGGGCGATTCCTCCAGCGCGACATGAGCTACCGCAAGCTCATCTTCGGTCTCCGCCGCGTCGAGGGCGACCCGCACGTCTATGGCGCCGGGCACGAAGACGGACCGCAGCGCTCCGTGGAGGAGGGGCGGCGGCAGCAGGTCATGCTCCAGAAGATGCAGGCCGTGGCGCGGGTCGGAGGCTGGGAAGTCGACTGCCGCACCTGGGACCATATCTGGACCGAGGAGACCTTCCGGATCCACGACCTCCCGCCCGGCGTCGAGCCCAGCGTGGAAGGCGGCATCAACTTCTACGCCCCAGAGGACATCCCGATCATCAACGCCGCCTTCAAGGCATGTGCGACCGAGGGCAAGCCGTACGACATGGAGCTGCAGATCGTCACGGCCAAGGGCCGCCGGGTCTGGGTGCGCACGGCTGGCTCTCCGATCATCGAGGACGGGGAGGTGGTCCGGGTCATCGGCGCCTTCCAGGACATCGACGACATGAAGCGCCGCGAGCTCGATCTCGCCGAGAAGCTGTCGATCATCGCCGAGCAGCGGTCCGCGATCCACGCCATGTCGGCGCCGGTCATCAACGTGTGGGATGGCGTCCTGGCGCTGCCCATCGTGGGCACCGTCGATCGGGCGCGGGCCGCCGAGATCACCTCGCGCGTGCTCGACGCCGTGGTCGAGGGGAGGGCGCGCTATGCCATCCTCGACCTGACGGGCGTGGAGATCCTCGATGAGGCGACGGCCGATCACCTGGTCCGCATCCTTCGCGCCATCCAGCTCCTCGGCGCCAAGGGCCTGGTGACGGGCATCCGGCCCGCCGTTGCCCAGACCCTGACGGCCCTCCACGCCGGCTTCTCCGACGTGCGCACCCTCAGCAACCTGCGCGAGGCCATCAAGCTCTGCATGCGCGAGCAACGCCCCCGCAGCGCCTCAGCGCTTGGCCGAGGGGTGGCCGAGCGGTAGCTCAGCGGTAGCTGAGCCGATGGCTCAGCGGTGGCTGAGCAGCGAGTGAGCGCCCCTGCCCGGCACGGCACCTGCCTGTCCAGGCAGATCATGCAGAATCCCCTCGCCTCCGATCCGTCCGACCTGGCCACCTCGGCCACCATCCTTCCGGTGTCCGCGGAGTTCGGCGACCCCCCCATCCTGTCCCAGTCGCGTCGCGCCCGTACCCTGCGCGTGGCTGTCCCGGTCCTCGCGGGCGTCTCCGCAGCGGCAGCCATCGTGGCGGCGACCCGGCTTCCGCGCCCTCACCAGCGCGCCATCGCCCTCACCGCGCTCGGCACGGCCGTGGGGGTCGGGCTCGTGCGCTGGCAGCTCGGCCGGCTCTTCGTCGAGCAGCCTGCGCACACCGTCAAGGGGCGCATCGGCGCGCTCGAGATCCGCACCTACCCGGCCACTGTGCAGGCGGTGACCCTCGTCGAAGGGGTCTTCTGGAGGCGGGCCCTCGACGAGGGGTTCCGGCGCCTCGGGGCCTTCATCTTCGGCAGCAACAGCGCCGGTGAGCACATCGCGATGACCTCTCCCGTCATCGCCACCGCCGCCGTCGCCGAGACCACGGCCATCGCCTCCACGGAAGGCTCCACCACCGACGGCGCCGCGGGCCTCAACGTCGCCTTCATCATGCCCGAGGCGCGCTCCTCGGGCTCCCTCCCGGTCCCCCGCGACCACCGCGTCCGCTTCCGGGACGTCCCCCCGCGCCGCGTCGCCGTGCTCCGCTTCACCGGGAGGTACGAGGGCACCAACGTCGCGCTGCACCAGCGCAAGCTCCTCGACCTGGTGGAGCGCGCCGGTCTCACGGCCCGGGGCGAGCCCACCTTCGCCGGCTATGATGGCCCTTCGACCATCCCCATCCTCCGCCGTCTGGAAGTGTGGGTGGAGATCGACTGACGCGTCCTCGACACGCCCACCCACGCCCACGCCCACGCCGTCTCACGGCGGCTGTCGCGGCGCGCTCCCGAGCCTCTACCATGCGCCTGACATGCACCTGATGCGCGCCCCCTTGGCCTGGCCTCTCCAGCTCGTCACCATCCTCCTGCTCGCGTCGTCGTGTGACCGGAGCGCCCCTCGCGAGGCTCCGCACGGCACCCTCCCCCTGCCGGCGACGCGGCCGGCGTCCTCCGGTGTCGTCGCGGCGCCCACGGTGCCCACGGCGTCGTCTGCGCCGTCGCCGGTCCGCGGACCTCTCCTGCCCGAGGTGCTGATCCCGGGGCCCACCGTCAAGGTCGCCATCGGACAGTCGGCGACCATCGATGACGTCGTGACCATCGCCCTCCTCGGCGTCCTCTCCGATGGACGCTGTCCGTCGAGCGTCGACTGTGCCTGGTCTGGCGAGGCCACCCTCCGCGTGAGCTTCACCAGCCCCGGAGCCCCCGAGGGGAGCCCGCGCGAGCTCCGGATCTTCGGCGGCCGTAACGCGCAACCCGCGGGCAAGAACAACGTCGCGCCGCTCCAGGGCGACCGCGTGGCCGTGCTCGTCTCGCTCGACCCGTACCCGGAGAGGCCGAACCAGACCATCGACCGGACGTCGTACCTGGCCACGTTCGCGGTCATCCCCTCCGGCGACATCCCCCGCTTCAACGAGGCCCTGAGCGACCGGGTGGTCCTCGCGGCGTGCCTCGCCCACGCCCGCAGCGCAGGCCACGACGTCGACCCCAGCAGCGCGGCGCTCGCGGCGCTCGTGAAGACCCCCGGGCTCCTGCCGGCCGCCATCGCGCCGGGCGCGCTGACCGATCACTGGGTGCTCCGCGTCCCTCGCCCGGGCAAGGCCGACCTCTGGCTCCTCCACGACAAGAAGACCTACCGCCCCGTCAGAGACGTCGTGGTCGACGCCGCTGCGACGCCCTGAGGCCTCGCCTTCCTGACGTTCGGGTCGGTGCCCGCGACGTCCCGGTCAGGGCCCGACCACGGGCGCGGCGGCGAAGGCGCACTCCCGACGGCGCGATGTGCGACGGCACCCTCCAGAGCGCAATGTCCCGCCGCGAGACCATTTGACACGGCCACTCCGGGAGATCATTCCAGTGCACTGTAATTCCGGTCGCTCCTGGCGAATCCGGCGTGACGCGGATGCATTCGTGCGTCGCCCTGGGGTCTGCAATGGCAGACCAGGGCGGGCCGAGGTCACGCGTGCACGCGAGGTCCGCCCACCGATCGGAACCGGGGGGAATGCATGAACCTGAATCGAATCATCCGGTGGGGTGTGTCGCTCTCCACCCTGGCCCTGGGCGGCTGTGTCGACGCCGGGGCCACTGGGGCCACCGCCACGCAGACCGACGTGGAGCGCGTGTCCGAAGCCTCGGGCGCGGTGGTCACCGCCTGTCCTTTCCCGGAGCCCACCGAGCCGATCGCCTTCGAGAAAGAGCTGGTGATCCGGCACCGCAGCGTCGTCGATGACCCCTGCCGCACCACCTGGACCGGTGCGGGCTGCCTCCCCGAGCGCCGCGGCGTCTGGACCTTCGGCCACATGATGACCCTCATGGCGGGCGTGACCAGCCCCGACGACCCGGTGGCGAAGCAGTTCATGGCGCGCTGGCTCAGCACCTGGGAGACCGATCAGACCATCAATGGTCACCTCGTCGCCAGGCGCTCCGGCATTCGCGCGGTGCTCATCGACCCGTGGCTGCAAGCCTCGGGGTGCATGCCGGGCGCTCCCCTGCTGGGCCCCGGCGCCTGCGCGCTCGACCTGAGGAAAGCGCCCTTCCGTCTCCTCGCATTCGTCAACCGGGTCGATCTCTCTGGCAGCGCCTCGCACGGCAATGCAGCGGCCCACGCGTCTGGTGAATTCAGGGTGGTGTTCGGCGCCCTCAACCTCGACCAGCTCCAGAGCGCCGCCCCGGACGACAGGCAGGGTGTCCTCGACGCGACCGTGGTCCTCGAATACCACCTGCCCCAGATCCTGCCGGGCCATACCTGGGCGTATTACCTGCATGGCCTGAGCACCATACCGCTGCCCGCGTCGAGCATCCCCCATGCGGCACCGCACTCCACGGTCTTCAGCGACGCGCTGCAGGCCCGCACCGACGGCATCCTCCGCGCCGGCACCGACCCCTGGCGCCCGAACCGGGGGAGCTTCTCGGGCCAGGTGCGCACGAACGAGGTGTCCTTCGACATCAGCGCCGCCCCCGGCGACAAGGTCTGGGAGATGCGCGAGCACCGCCTCCAGTGCCCCCCGGGCATCCTGAGCGGCTGCCAGCTCGTCACCTCCACCACCGCGCAGACGCCTCCGAACACCCTCGCTGGCACCGCGTCCCTGAGCACCTACCTCATCGACGACCAGGCCCAGATCGAGACCGCCTCCCACTCCCTCTCCGCCTACTTGCGGGGCGCCGCTTCCCAGGCGCCGACGGGCGCTGGCCCCCTGCTCTGGAGCAACCCGGATCCGACGGCCATCTCGGGCCTGGCGCGCCACGGGTTCTCACTGTCCACGTGCAATGGCTGTCACCACCAGGAGACTTCCGCCACCAGCCATTTCCACATCGCTCCCCGCAAGGCGACGATGCAGTCCGGCCTGTCCCCCTTCCTGGCGGCCTCCATCGCCTCGTCTTCTGGCGACATGCCCGACGAGGAGCTCCTCCTGGACGACCCGGACCTCACGACGGGACTGCAGTTCGCCTACAACGAGCCCTGGCGTCGTGCCTGCGAGGTCCGCCGTCTGCTGACCGGCAGGCCCAGCGCCTACACCTCCCCCATTGGCCATTTCTAGACGGCGTACCCTGCCATCAGGCGCCGCTGGGTCCCTACGATCCTGAGCGCTTCTCGCGCAGCCGCGACAGCTCGGCTTCGAGCGCGCGGATCCGGTCCTCGGCCTCGTGCCGGGCCGCCGCCTCCACGCGCACCCTGTCCTCGGCGGTCTGCGGGGCTTCCTCGTAGTCGTTGCGCCAGTCGTCGGAGACGATCTCCACCGCCCAGCGAGGCGGCCTGTGGCCAGGCAACCAGGTCTGCCACATCTTGGGCCTGGGGCGGGGCGGCGGATCGTCGAGGAGGTACACGTCGGGCGAGACGCGGACCAGCGGCTCTTCCTGGATCCAGGCGAAGAAGTTGTCGCGGGACAAGAGCACCTCGGTCCAGCCCCGCATCGCCGCGAGTTCGCTCAGTACAGAGAGCAGGATGGTGATGATCTCGGCGTGCTCGCCGCTGTCTCCCATGTCCTCTTCATCCGTCAGATACCACGCTGACCAGTCGATCCGAGCAGCGACGTCCTGCGGCGCAGGATCGCGGACGACGAAAGCCCAGGGCCTGCGGACAGGTCTGTTGGCCTGCGGGGAACTGCCGTGCTCCATGGGGGAGAGTTTAGCCTGCAGCTCCGGTGCAGAGCAGGTCGCTCTGTGCCGTGATCACACGAACGAGCAACAAGGTGGTTCCACAAACGAGTACGTCGGCCATCTCGTAACGCCTCGAACCCGCTTCCGCGATCGCGGTAACGACACCCCGCGCCGGCCTACCGGCGCAGGAACAGCACCACCGCTGCCATCGCCGCGACCGCCGCGGCGGTCGGCACCGCCACCGCCATCGCCGCGGGCAGCCGCTTCCTGCGACCCTGGGTGCCATCGTGCTTCCACCCGCCGCTCACCCCGCTCAGCTCGGGCATCGACTGGAACAGGTTCCCCGGAGACAGCGGCGCGGGCCGCTCCTGCAGGTGCTTGTCCTCCACCATCCTGGCGATCTGCCGCTCCGTCATCCCGGGCGCGAACTTGTGCTGCACCGCCAGGAGCTTCGCGGCCCACCCGATGATCAGCTCGCGCCGCGGCCTCTCCGCGAGGCTCACCATCGCGTGAGCCACCCGGTAGGTGTCGATCACGGGCGGCATCGGCTGGACCGCGCGCCCCGTGTAGTTGGCGGCGTGCTGGAAGATGGGCGTATCGATGGTGGCGGGCATCAGCGTGCACACGTGGATGTCCGGCGTGTCGAGCAGCTCCTGCCGCAGGCTCTCGCCCAGGCCGCGGATCCCGAACTTGGTCACGCAGTACGCGCTCGTGTAGGCCTGCCCGTAGATCCCCGCCACCGAGCCGACGTTGATCAGCACGCCGTACCCCTGGCCGCGGAAGCAGGGGATCACGGCCCTGGCGCCGTGAATGCAGCCGAAGAGGTTGGTCTCGATGACCTGCTTGTAGGCCTCGTACGGAGCGTCCTCGGTCCGCGCGAACAGCGACACCGCCGCATTGTTCACCCACACATCGATGCGGCCGAACTGCTTGAGGGCGCTCCTCGCCAGCGCCTTCACCTCGTCCTCGCTGCGCACGTCCGTGGGCACGACCAGCGGCACGCCGCCGGCCCGCCGGACCTCGTCGGCCACCTCTTCGAGCTTCTCCCGGCCGCGCGCCGCCAGCACCACGGAAGCCCCGGTGGCAGCGAAGAGCTGCGCAGCCGCGCGGCCGATGCCACTCGAGGCGCCGGTGATCACCACGACCCTGTCTGACGTCTTCTCTTGCATGAGCGCTCCACGTGCAGGCGATGAACCTGGCGGCCTGTGACAGGCAAAGCACACGCCAGCCTGCGCAGGGCGCAGGTTGCGCACTGGACAGGAGCAACCGGTCACGTCCACACGAGCAGGGGAATGAAGATGTACGCGACCTGCCAGGTCTGGCGGGAGGCGCAAGGCAGGAGCGAACCCGCGTGCGCCGGATCCATCACCTTGACCGCAATGGCGGAGAGGAGCTGAGCATGCCGCGCCACCCATACCTCGCCCATCCCGCCGCGCGTCGGGGCGCCCTCAAGGCGACCTTGCCTCCGACGAGGGAGCCAGGGCCGAGCGGCACGAGTCAGCACCTCACTCAATGACGTGAGCGGAACAGATTGACCACAGACTGCTGGAGTGATTCACGGCGGCACCACCTCATTGTGCGCAGGTGCGACGCCCATTGGTGCGCTGATCTTGAGAGAACCCTGCTGACATCAAGTAGAGCGAATGGGCCGATCGCTTCCAGGCTCCTGTCAGGGACGACACGGTGCGCGTCAGCAAACGCCGCCAAGCGGGGAACGAACGCCACCCCCGCATGAGGGGTCGGACCTTGGACCCTGGCACGCCTCATGCTCTCTCCAGCGCCTGCGGGTCGCCCTCGGATCCAGTCGTGAAGAACGTCCAGGCGACATTCTTCGTGGAAGGATGACAGGTCGGAACGGTCCGGATGACCTTTCCTGGTGAAGGAAAGACAGGGGGAGCATTCCGGGCTCCTCTCCTGGCGACGCGAGGGGTCGATGGGGGATGTCAGGGGGCCAGAGGGGTGGCGCGCTGCGGCAGCCGCGTCACCGGAGGAGGTCACGGATGGACCATTTCAAACCCTCTGGATCGACCGCCGATTGTCAGCATGGCGAAGGCAAACGGGGCAAGGAAATGCATTGACGGTTGGGCGAAAGTGCGAGATGTATGTCGTCGCTTCCTGGAGACATCCAGAAGCCAGCAGCGATGAGCTGCTGCACCACCCGATCCCGAATCGGCGATTCATCTGCCAGCGCGCAATGGGGCGTAGACTGAGTCCAGGCGAAGAACCGTAGTAAGGAAAAGGCACACTGACATGGCACTCGCAGCATATCTCCGGTTGAAGGGTCAGACCCAGGGCGACATCAAGGGCTCGGTCATCCAGAAGGGCCGTGAGGACTCGATCATGGTGATCGCGGTCAGCCACGAGATCATCAGCCCCCGCGATGCGGCCAGCGGTCTCCCCACCGGCAAGCGCATGCACAAGCCCTTCGTGATCACGAAGGAGCTCGATAAGTCGTCGCCGCTTCTCTACAACGTTCTCACCAACAACGAGAACATCGTGGACATGAGC
>NZ_ASRX01000012.1 GCF_000601485.1 Chondromyces apiculatus DSM 436 | reverse complement strand
GCCGACAGCTGGGTCGCCCCGAACGTCTGATCGGACTCAGCGACACGACGGGATCGTAGCCAGGCTGCGGTCTCGGCAATGGCGGGCGGCTTCTCAGCCGCCCGTTTTGCTTTTCAGGGGACTCACTTCGTTCCTTCGCTTTTCGCAATGACCGCTTGCAGAGAAAGCGGTGAGTGTGCAGTACACTAAAGCTCACCCATGGCCCTGAACGCCCACCTCAGGCTCGTTGCGACCCAGCAGGGCCCAGTGCTCGGCTCGGTGTTGCAAAAGGGCAGGGAGGGCACCGTCATGGTGCTCGCGGCGAGCCATACCATCGTGGGGCCGCGCGACCCGGCGAGCGGGAGACCCACCGGCAAGCGGATGCACATGCCCTTCGTGATCACGAAGGAAGTCGACCGCTCAAGCCCGCTTCTCTACGCCATCCTCTGCACCAACGAGAACGTCACGAGCGTGGAGATCATGTTCTACACCCCGGACAGGACGGGGGTGGAGCGGCAGCACTACACGGTGTCTCTCACCAACGCGAACATCAGCAGCATCGACTTCCGGATGCCCAACACGAACAACCCGCACACGGCTCGGCTGCCCGCGCGCGAGGAGATCTCCTTCACCTACCAGAAGATCACCTGGACCTGGATGGAGGGGAACGTGACCGCCGCCGACGACTGGGAGACGCCGCGCTTCTGACGCGGTGACGCCGCGGCTCTCCCGCTCGACGCTTCAGCAGCGGGTGAGGGGGGAGAGGGTGAAAGGGCTGCGGACGGGGAGGGGGCGTCCGCGCACCATGAGCAGATCGATGCTCGGCTGAGGTGCTGGGACGAGCGCAGGAGCGTCGAGCCGATCGGGGGTGATCAGCACCTCGATCCGGTCCGCTGGACCCGGGAGGCCGGGGAGGAGCGCGGCGAGGGGAGGGATGCGGGGCGCGATCACGTCGTGGATCTGGAGGGCTCCCTCCTTGAGATCGCAGACCACCACGCACTCCAGGTCGGGGAAGTAGCGCAGGACGCCGCGCTCGACCGCGCCGGGCCAGAGGGCCAGGTCGATGAGAAAGAGCCAGCCGGGGTCCCGGGTCGCGCTCCGGGCGGAGACGGCCTCGCGCCGCGCGAGCAGGTCGCGGAGGAGGTGGAGGTCTTCCGGGTCGTGCAGCGCGAGGGCGCGGCTCTGGCCCGAGCGGCCCTCGGGGCAAGGACCCTTGAAGATGTGCTCCTCGCAGCGCTGGAAGCCGTACCGAGTGTAGATGTCCGGCTCTCCGGTCCAGAGAATGGCGGTGTCGTGGCGGGCGTCGACCCAGGTGAGGGCCTCGCGCATGGCCTCGCGGAGGTGGCCCCTGCCGCGGTGAGCGGGGTGGACGCAGACGCCATGGATCCCGGCGACGGTGAGGTCGTGGCCGTCGAAGGAGAGGGGGATCTCGATGACGCCCACATGGCCGACGGGCGTGCCGCCCTCGAACCGGAAGAAGGGCGTCGAGATCTCGAACCAGTCCCCGCCCCAGGCGCGCGCGAGGTCGATGCCCGGAGGGACGCGGGGCCAGGCGGAGCCGAGGAGCGCCTTGGCGGCAGCGTGGAGAGCAGGATCGTCCGGGTAAGGCATGGCAGGAAGGTGGGCGTACCATGAATTGCAGGTGCAGGCGGACATGCATGAATTGCGGTGAGCGGGTCTCCTGCGACCATTTCATCTTGGAATGAATGGGAGTATGAGAACAGGTTGGTCCTCCACGTAACCAACTCCACGTCGAGCAGGAGCCCCATCATGAAGCTGTCGTTCGTTGCGCAGGTCGTTTCGCGGGTCGTTTCGCCCCTCCTGACGAGGGGATGCCTCGTCGCCACTGCGGCGCTGACGCTGCCAGCCTGCGTGGGCGAGGTCCCCGAGGACATGGGTGAGGTGGGGGTCGAGGAGGCCGTGGGTGTGGCCGAACAAGCGGCGGACGGGGGCTGCGTGGCTTACCGGCGGGGCGTGTCCGGAACTGTGGCCGACGCGACGCTATGGCAGAACACGCCGACCTACAACACCGGCGACATCTCGCTCATCTACACGGGCACCTCGTCGATCGGGTTTCGCCAGGCGCTGCTCTACTTCGATGTGAGCAACATCCCGGCGAACGTGCACGTGGACTCGGCGGTGCTCTACCTGTCCGAGCTTTACAAGGACGACGGGACGGACATCGACATCCACGAGGTGCTGGAGCCCTGGTCGGAGAGCACGGTGACCTGGGCCAATTTCAACCAGGCATTCGCGCCCACGCCGACGACGTCGTTCTATGCCTGGGGGGGAGGCACGGCGCAGATTCACCTGGAGGGCATGGTGCAGCGGTGGCTGGACGGCGACACGGAGAACCAGGGCCTGCTCCTGCAGGAGCACACCGAGATGGCGAGCTCGTTCCGGAGCAGCGAGCACGCGGAGGTGGACACGCGGCCCCGCCTCAAGGTCTGCTACTCGCCGCTTTGAGGTGACGGCCGGGGGGGGTCATTCGCGGGGAGGGGAGACGCGACGGAAGAAGACGAGGGCGTCGGCGTTGCGGCCGACAGGGCCGTGGCCGTACGAGCTGGGATTGCCGTGGTCGTGGACCTCGTCGAAGGGCGTGCCCGGCGGGCGGCGTCGCAGGTCGAGGAGGAAGGCGTCGCCGAACGGCGCGAGGGCGGCTTCGAGGCTGTTCCGGCGGAGAGGGACGTCGCGGACCACGGGCTGCTTGCCGTCAGGCATGAAATGGGTGCCCTCGGGCGCGAGGAGCCAGAGGGCGAGGACCTCGGTCGGGCGCGGCTCGGTGACGTGGGTGCCGATGGAGCGCCACATGGGCATGTGCTCGCCGTCGGAGGGGCCCACGGAGAGGGTGGTCGAGGCGCGCGAGAGGTGCGTGTTGTGGCCGAGGAGGACGAGCTTGTCGCGCGGGTGAGCGGCGAGCCAGCGGTCGAGGCGCCGGTGCATGAAGGTCTCGCGCCGCTCGTAGAAGCGGCGCTGCGCCAGAGGGCGAGGATCCTGGAGGCGCCCCACCATGAACAGGAGGGACTCGGAGAGGGCGTGGAGCTGATCCTGGAACGTGCTGGCGCGCTCCGAGCCGAAGGCGGTGACGTAGGGGGAAGGGTCGGCGCTGACCTCGTCGGAGAAGGTGACGACGCGCAGGGTCTCCTGGCTCAGGTCCTCGCCGCGGACGAGGGCGAGGCGTGCAGCAGCGGCCGTCGCTTCAGGCGTCCCGGCAACCGGGGCGAGCGTGTCACGGAGATCCTGGTAGGCGCTGCCGGCGATGGCGTCGGTGTCGTACCCGAAAAAGCGGAAGCCACCCTCCTCCACGTCCGTGGGGCCGGGAGCGCCGGGAGCGCCGGGAGTGTCGGGAGCGTTGGGAGCGCCGGGAGCATTGGAGGCGTCGGGGGCGCTGGGCGTGCGCAGGGCACGGAGTGCGCGGAAGAAGCGTCGCTCCTCGGCGGCGAAGGCGCGCAGCGCTGCGCGGTCAGACTCGACGCGAGGCTGGAAGCGCTCGAGCTCGCGGCGCTCCTCGGGGCTCTTGCCCGCGTAGCCGAAGAGGGCGACACGGGCGAGTGCCTGCTCGTCGCCGCTGTCCAGGTAGCGATCGATGCGGGCGCCGTCGGAGGTGCCGATCTCCATGCCGAGGTGGTGAAAGCCATGGCGGGAGAGCCTGCGCAGAATGGCCAGGCGGTAGGGGTACTTCTCGTGGATGTAGTGATCAGGCTCGCCGAGGAAGACGATGCGCTTGCCGGCGACGAGGTGGTCGATCGCAGTCGCCACCGCCGGATCGAGCGTCTCTGCCTCGGGGTCGCGCCAGACGGTGCGGTTCGCGGTGACCCAGGCCGGATCGAGCTGGGTGCCAGCGCAGCCGAGGAGCAACGAGGCCAGCGAGGCGACGGCGGTCAGGGCGAGGCGCGCCGGGGCAGGGAAGTCAGGCATGGAGTCTTCTGAGCGGGCCCGCCGCGCGGAGGCGGCGCAGGTGCGGTTCGAGGTCGTGGCGAGGACGTCGGGCAGTCACCCGTGCGGCTGTCTACCACGACGCGCGCCCTCTCGGTTTTCCCCTGTCCCCGGGTCCGATTTCACCCGGACCACGGCAGGGAACGTCCTCCAAGAGTGCCGGAAGCGCGTGGCCTTCCCTTGCAGGGTGTCTTGACGCATGGCAGCAATCTGGCTGGACGGATGACCTGGACCCTCACCACCCTCCTGCTCCTCGGCCTCGCGCTGCTCGTGGTCTTCGCGCTCGCGACGTGGGCGCACCTGCGGTTCTGGAACTCGCGGCTCGGGCTCGCGCTCGCGTACGACGTCGAGGAGGTGCTGCCGACGCCCGATGGCGCGCACATCGAGCTGCGGCGCGTGCCGCGGGCGAAGGGTGCGGAGGCGACGAAGGCTGCCGACGACGCGGCGTTGCCGCCGGTGCTGCTCGTGCATGGGCTCGGGGCGAACCACAGGAACCAGGATCTGCACCCCGACTGGTCGCTGGCGCGGCACCTGGCGGCGGTGGGGCGCGACGTGTGGCTCGTCACGCTGCGCAGCGGGCTCCTGGTCGGCTGGGCGGAGCGGCGTCGGGCGCACTTCGGGGCGATGGTGAAGCACGACGTGCCCATGGCGGTGCAGGCCATCCTGGAGCGGACAGGGAAGGCGCAGGTCGACTACGTGGGGTTCTCCATGGGGGGAATGCTGCTCTATGCGGCGCTCGGGCGGACCCTCGACGTGGCCAAGGTGCGGCGCGCGGTGATCATCGGGTCGCCCGGGAGGGTGCTGTCACCGACGCGGCTCGTGCGGCTCGTTCCGCGGGGGTTCATCCCGACGGTGCCGATGCGCTCGCTGGCGCAGGGGTTCGCGTTCGCGTCGGAGTGGGCGCGGACGCCGCTGCACGGGGCGCTGGCGAACCCGAGGAACCTGGCGCCAGGGGTGACGCGGCTCATCCTGATGAACCTGGTGCGCGACATCCCCGCGGTGCTCCAGGCGGAGTTTCTGGGCTGGGCTGCGGGCGACGGGGAGATCCGGGTGGGCGGGGAGCGGGTGCTCGACGGGCTCGCGAAGGTCGAGGTGCCGGTGCTGTTCTTCGCGGGGAGCAAGGACAACCTGGCGCCGGTCAGCGCGGTGCGGCACGCCTTCGAGGCGTGGGGGCGCGAGAGGCCGGAGACGCCGAAGCGCCTCATCGTGCTGGGGCGCGACTTCGGGCAGCAGGAGGACTACGGGCACGGGGATCTCGCGGTGGGCGCGCGGGCGGCCGCGGAGATCTTCGAGCCGGTGGCGCGCTTTCTGGGGCCCGAAGCGCAGGCCGAGAAGGCAGGGGCCGAGGTCGGCGCGGAGGCCGTGGACGAGGTGCTCGCGCGCGAGCCGCTCGAGGCGGAGGGCGCGGCAGGGTGAGGTGAGGGTGAGGTCAGGGGACGGGCCAGACCTGGATGCCGAGGAAGAGGAGCTGGTTGTGGGTCTGGTCGGCGACCTGCACCTGGTGGACCTTGCCTGAGCGGAGCGCGGCGACGAGCACGTCGTAGCTGATCTGGAAGGCGCCGATCTTCTCAGAATCGAAGGGGCTATCGTTGTCCAGGATCGCGCCGAACACGCGCAACTCGGGTTGGAACGATACGCGCAGCCACGACGGAGGGCCGTTCCAGAGAGGGCTGAAGGTATCTTCTTGTGAGGTCAGCTCTATGCGCGGGGGGCCGATGAACTCACCGCCATTTACTACTTCGGCATATCCAACCGGGTCTGGAGGTGTGAAGCGGTCCATGCCCAGGCTGAGTACCGAAATCCCACCCGCGGCGATGGCGGCCCGCTTGTCGACGATCGACAGTGAGCGAATCAGGTTTTGGATCGTCTCAACCGGTAGAGGGATCGGGCTGTCCCATTGCGTGCCAGTCTCCCCACTAGCGTCGATCTTGCCCGGGCCGATCTTGGCGTCGACGAGGGTGATGCGCACGAAGGCGGGGAGGGGGGGCTCACCGGCCGGAGTCTCGCTCCCACCGCAGCCGAGGAGCAGGGCCAGACCGAGGGAGCCGCACCAGCCCCACCCGCGGATCGCACGTATCGAGGAGCCTCTCATGGGGAGAAGCTACCAGCCAGGGCGGCAGCCGTCAGGCTGGCGTCAGGGCGACGTGCAGGCAGCCGTCAGGCTGGCGTCAGGGCGACGTGCAGGCGACGGCGTGGAGGTCTTCGTCCTCGCCTTCGCTGACGGTGATGTAGCCGCTGCCGTCGGCGGTCCAGGCGATGGCCTCCCCCTGGTCCTCGCTGGCCACGGCGACGGCGCAAGGCGTGCCCGAGAGCGCCTCGGCGACCCGCTGGTCAGGGGCGAGGGGATAGAAGAAGACGTGGGTCAGGGTGCGGAGGAGGACGCCCTTCGCCTGAGGGTGCACGTCGCCGCCGGTGAAGCGCGGGCTGCCGGCGGGCGGGAGGATGTCCGTGACCTTCGTGGCCGTCACGATGTCGCCTGGAGAGGGCGGCAGCGTGAACTCGTACACCGAGGAGAAGCCGGAAGGGACCTTGGTCACCACCGTGACCATGCCCGTCGTGGGGTGCACGAGGAGGGTCTCGGCGTTGTGGCTGCCGTCGGGATAGCGGAAGCGATGTTGCTCGGCGTAGAGGGTCTGGCTCGCGCCGATGAACTCCGGCTCGGCGAGCCGGTAGATGGCGTACGTCGCCCGTTCGGCGTCGTTGTCGCCGGTATCGCCGACGTACAGGCAGCTCCCCGCCGCGCACGGGCCGCGGGCGATGTCTTCCCAGTCGACGGGATCGGCGCCGCTCGCGGTGATGAGGCCGAGGTCCTCGCCGGCCACGCCGAGGACGAAGATCTCCGCGTCGTTGCCGGCGTCCTCGTGGGTGTAGAGCACGTCGGGGTGGATGGCGCTGGCGGCGAGCCCCGAAGCTTCCTGGAGGTCGCCGCGCTGGACCTGCCCGAGGGTGGTGACGGTGCTGCAGGCCGTGCAGAAGTCGTTGTCGCCCTGGTGCGCTCCGTCGCCGCCGCCCCCGGCCGTTCCGGAGCTCGCGCCGCCGCCGCTGCCACCGCCGCCGCTGGCTCCCGTGCCGGTGCTCGCCCCAGCGCCGCTGCCGGTCGGCGCCTGGGACGTCGTGCCCGCCTCTCCTTCCCCGCAGGCGAGGGGCAGGGCCGGCGCGAGGACGGTGAGCAGCGTGAGGAGCGCACGCGACAGGCGCCTGGCCTCGAGGCGGTGCTGCGCGCGGGGTGGGGGAGGTCTCCGGGACGGCGGGCAGGGCTTCATGCTGTAGGTCCCGCGATCAGGGGGTAACCGGCTCGTTTTCCGCACCCGCGGTCGGGGTGTTGAAGTCGAAGTCACCCGCGCCGCTGGGGAGGCGTCCCCAGGTCTGGCCGACGTTGGCGTCGAGCGCGGGGTAGGTCACCTGGGTGAGGATGGCGTCGTCCGCGTCGACGAGGAAGATGGTCTCGCCGTTGTCGGTCGCGCCCCAGCCTGCGTAGTAGCAGGAGGCGACGAGCGAGCCGCACGCCGTGTAGGGGCCAGGGCCGCCGGTGATGTCCTGATCGGCGATGGCCACCAGGTAGTCTCCGGGCTCGAGCATGGTGCCCGCGGGGAAGCGGAGCTCCTCGCCGCCGAGCTTCGGCCCGCTGGTCGCATTGTCCGTGTCGGCGAGGCCGAAGCCCGAGAGGTCGAACGCCGTGTCACCGGCGTTGTAGAGCTCGATCCAGTCCCCGAAAGGCGTCGCGCTCGAGGCCGCGGCGATCTCGTTGATGACGATCGCGGAAGTTCCCGTGCCGGTGCCGGTGCCTGTCCCGGTGGCCGTGCCGGTGTCCGTCCCGGTGCCTGTCCCGGTGGCCGTGCCGGTGCCGGTGCCGGTGTCGGTGCTGGTATCGGTCGAGGTGTCGCCCGAGGACGAGCTGCCATCGGAGTCATCCGAGCAAGCTGCGAGGGCAACCGTCGCGATCAGGAGAGGCGCAATCCAAGCTCTGTACGTCATCGTCATCCTCGTGGCCGGGGGCGAATGCAGAGGGCCCCCCGCAGCGCGGAGGGTACTCCATCTTGGTCAGGACCGGATGTCTCACGCGCCGGGCGTCGGGGCCACGGGGCTAAACATTCTTGATGGGTTTGACACGTGACTGACACGTTCGGGCGCCTGTTCCGGGGATCGGGTTCGTTGGACGTCCGAAGGATCGGGGGCCTGGGTGTGCATGTTCCGGGGCGCGGACGCGCCTCTGCATGGTAGGGCAGAGGGATGGTGTCTCCGGTTTCCTCGACGGAGCCGACCGGGAGTGACGAGGCCTCAGGGCCGGCCGTGGAGGGGGGATCTCCGGGAGGCTGGAAGGGCTGGGAGCGTCACCTCTTCGCCGAGGTGGACGGCGCTTCCCTGGCGCTGTTCCGGGTGGCTTTCGGGGTGCTCCTCGCCTGGGAGGTGGTGCGCTACTTCGCGAACCACCGGATTCAGCGGTACTACATCGAGCCGCAGATCTTCTTCAGCTACGTCGACGTCATCAAGCCCTGGCACGGGCAGGGGATGATCTGGCACTTCGCCGCCCTCGGGGTGTGCGCGCTCTGCGGCGCGGCGGGGCTGTTTTACCGGGTGACGGCGCCGCTCTGCTGCGTGGGAATCACGTACGTCTTCCTGCTCGACAAGGCGGAGTACCTGAACCACCTCTACCTGTGTTGCCTCCTGAGCCTGCTCCTGGCGATCGCCCCGGCGCACCGGGTCTTCTCGCTGGATCGCCTGCGCGCAGTGCGCCGCGCGGCGCGGGCGGGCACGGAGGTACCGGGTGAAGGCGTCCCCCGGTGGGCGCTCTGGATCCTGCGGTTCCAGGTGGCCGTCGTCTACCTGTTCGGCGCGATCGCCAAGCTCAACGCGGACTGGCTCCACGGTCGGCCTCTCGACCTGTGGCTCCCGGCGCGCGCGCATCTGCCGCTCATCGGTCCGCTGCTCGCCCTCCCGACGACAGCGCTCGCGGTGGCGTACGCGGGGCTCCTCATCGATCTCGCCGCGCCGTTCCTGCTCCTCTCCCGGCGCGGCCGGCCGTGGGGCATCGGCTTCTTGATCGCGTTCCACGTCGCGAACGCCTTGATCTTCAGCATCGGCATCTTCCCGTGGGTGATGATCGCCGCGCTCGCGCTCTTCCCCGACCCGGGTTGGCCTCGGCGGCTCCTCGGGCGGCGCGCCGTGGCGCTCCGGGAGGATGCGGCGGGCATGCCCCGTCGCGCCGTCCGCGCCCTCGGGATGGCCGCGTTGCACGGGTACGTGCTGGTGCAGATCCTCGTGCCGATGCGGCACTGGCTGTATCCGGGGGACGTGGCGTGGACCGAGTCCGGGCACCGCTTCTCGTGGCGCATGAAGCTCCGGAACAAGAAGGCGGAGAAGCTCCAGATTCACCTCCGGGATCCGGTGACGGGGACGCGGGAGAAGGTCGATCCGCACGCATGGCTGACGACCCGACAGGTCAAGGAGATGCGGACCAACCCGGACCTGCTCACCGACTTCGCGCACGTGCTCGCGGACAGGCACGAGGCGTCGCGCGGGGTGCGCCCGGTGGTGACGGCCAGGGTGATGGTCTCGCTGAACGGCCATCCGGCGCGGCTTCTCCTCGACCCGGAGACGGATCTCGCGTCGGAGCCGCGCGGGGTGCGTCGCTGGTGAGGGGTGGCGGGATCAGGAGAGAGGCCAGAGGCAGACGACCTTCTGGTCGATCGGCACGCACAGGGCGTCGCCACGGGGCGTGAAGGAGGGGGCGAGGTTCAGGTACCGCGGGCTGCCCGGGAGGGCGTCCATGAGGAGCACCTCGGCGCGCCGGCCCACGTCCACGAAGCGCAGCTTGCCGAGGTCGTTGTCGCCGAGGACCAGCGTGCTGCCATCGGGGCTCATCGCGACGGGCATGATGCCGTGGGCGCGCCTCTTCACGAGATGCTCCCAGGCGAGGCGGCCCTGCGCGACGTCCCAGGCCAGGAGCCGCGCATCGTGGGTGGTGGCGTAGGCCATCGCGCCGTCCGGGCTGAGGGCGAGGCCGACGACCTGACCTGCCGGGAGCTGTGCGCGCGCCCGCTCGCCTTCCCGATCCCAGACCACGAGATCGCCGGCGGAGGTGACGGACGCGCCCATGGGCGTTCTGGCCGCGAAGGCGTGGTAGGCGATGGCCGCGTCGTCGCTGGCTTTTGATGGCGTGACGCGGTGCTCGGCCACGAGGCGCGCCCGCGCCCCCGTCGTGCCGTCCCGGAGCCACACCTTGCCTGGCTCGGTCGGCCCATCGGCGCCCCCGTGGTAGACCTGGATCTCGAACAGAGACCCGTCACTGCCGACCTTCAGGCGGCAGAGGCTCGCCCCGTCCGGAAAACGCCGCAGGTCCTCGCCTTGCGCGTTCGTGCTCCCCAGCCAGCCATGAGCGGCGGCGATGTAGAGGCGGGTGCCCTCGGGCGCGAAGGCGACGGTCTCCCCATACCGCCCCTCCGTCAGGTCCGCCTTGCGCCAGCGCTCCTCGCCGCTCTCCCGATCGAGGGAGACCACGACGCCCCCGTCCTCGTCGATGCTCACGAGCTGGTCGTCGGAGAGGGTGATGTCGCTGATGAACGCCTGCTTCCCTGCATTCGAGGGGAACGGCGTGAAGGTTCTCGGCTCCCCGAGGTGGGCGAGGGGACCTGCTGGAGGGAAGTGGTTCGACCAGAGCTTCCCGGTGAAGCCCGACCACGCGCGCGACCGCCAGTGCGCCCCCTTCAGGGTGCGGCCGAGGGGCTCGGCGAGCCAGACCCGCACCCGCGCCCACTCCTCGGGCGGCGCCACGACGTCAGGATCGTCGCTGTCGTAGTCGTCAGGGCTCCCCTCCGCCACGCCGCGCGCGAGGAGCGAGAAGGCGAAGCAGGCGTCGTCGAGGCCAGGGGCGAACTCGTGGCTGTTGATCCGATCGAACCCGCCGAAGTGCGCTTCCATGCGCTCGGGGAGGGAACCCGGTCCGCGGGAGGCATGGTCCGCTGCCTGGAGCGTCATGGCCATGTAGGCGGCGGTCAGCTCGCCGATGGGGGCATCGGGGTGGATCTGGTGAATGTAGAGATCGATCTCGATGGCCACGTCACCCTCGCCACCGCGGCGGACGCACGCGCGGGTGAGCTCCGCGGAGAGCCCCTGGTTCACAGCGCTCGTGAGGATCTCGTCGAGCGGTGCGGCAGTCCATCGCTCCACATGGACGTCGTACAGATCCGAACCCATCGGTCATCTCTCCGGCGGAAGGTGAGCGCCAACCTACCATGGGTGAGCGCGCGCTCTCTTCGGACGTCTTCGCGTGTCCTCGCAGGTATGCCGCGTGACCCGGCGCCCCTGAACCCGCCGCCCCTCGTGTTGAACTCTGCTAGAGACGGGCAGGTTGAGCCAACCACGGACTGCGCGTCGCGGTGCATGTTCACACCCCTGATGGTGGTCTGCGAAGGGCTCCAGGGCAGAGGTGGGTCATGACAAGCAGTCGCGAGATGCAGGGAAAGGTGGCGTTGATCACGGGGGCGAGCGAGGGACTCGGATTCGCCATTGCGCGCTCGTTCGCCGAGGCCGGGGCGAAGCTCGGCATCGCCTCACGGCGATCGCAGGAGGGTGAGGTGGCAGCGGAGATGCTGCGCCGAGAGACAGGCGCGGAGGTGGTGTTCGTGGCGGCCGACGTGTCCCAGGCGCGCGACGTGGAGCGCATGGTGGGGCAGATCGCCGGCCATTACGGTCGGCTGGACCATGTCTGCAACAATGCGGGGGTCGTCTTCCCCTTCAAGCCAATCACCGAGGTGCTCGAGGAGGAGTGGGACGCCACGGTCGACATCAACATGAAAGGGGTCTGGCTGTGCATGAAGTACCAGATCCCCGAGCTGCTGAAGAACGGCGGCGGGTCGATCGTCAACATGTCGTCGGTGGTGGGGCTGGTGGGCTACCCCAACCATTACGCCTACTCGGCGAGCAAGGCAGGGATCGTGGCCCTGACGAAGGTCGCCGCGATGAGCTATGCGCAGCGGGGCATCCGCGTGAACGCGGTGTGCCCGGGCGTGGTGAAGACGACCATGCTGGGGGTGCTGACGGACGCCGATCCTCTGCTCGCTGCGCAGCTCGATGGACTGCACCCGATGAACCGCCTCGGCACGCCCGAGGAGGTCGGGAACACCGTGGTCTGGCTCTGCTCCGAGAAGGCCTCGTTCATCACCGGACACGCCTTGCCCGTGGACGGGGGGTGGGCGTGCCGTTAGGTCAGACAGGCACGCCAGGGCAGGGGCTTGCGCCGGACGCGAGGCACGGCCGGGGCAGGCCCCGTCGCCAGGTTCCGTGAGGCCGGGCAAGGCGAGGCAAGGTGCACGCGATTCCGACGCTGCGAGCGTGATGCCGCGTCGCCGTCGGTCGGTGCCTCACAGCTTGATGATCTGCACGCTGTCCATGTGGATGAAGTTCGCGCCGTTGGCAGGTGAGTTCGAATGGAGTCCGAGCTCCAGGTAGCCGCCGGTGACGTTGATCGGCCCGGTCTCGACCTGGGTCCAGTTCCCGTAGGTGCCCAGCTCGGTCATGGTCGGGGCGCAGGAGCCGCACGTCTTGGCCTGCAGGCGGGCGAAGTTGAACGCGCCACCCTTGCGGACCCACGCCCGCACCCTGTACGTGCCCGAGGAGAGCCCGGAGACTGCCTGGTAGGTCCACGCCTCGAACGGCGTGCCGTTGGTCCAGTGCGTCAGGTGATAGGCGCCTGACTGAGCGCCGTTGTAGGTCTCGGAGAGCGCCGCGTTCGCGGTGCCGTTGGGGCTCCAGGTGGTCCAGCCCGTCAACCCGGACTCGAAGCTCGGGTTGGTGAGCGCAGGGGCGCTCCCGCCGTCAGGCTGATACCAGCGCACCCACTCGACCTCCATGGTCTTGGTCACGCCGCTGGGCAGATCGATGCTGGCGGGGCTGGGGTCGCCGTACCAGTTCCCCCCGACCGCGAGGTTCAGCAGGATGTAGTGGTTCTGCTGGAACTCGGATTCGTTGTGGGAGTAGGCGTTGTTGGCGACGATGGACCCATCGAGCCTGAAGATCATGCTGTTCGCCGTCCACTCCACCTCGTAGAGGTGAAACGAGTCGGCGAGGTTGTAGCCGCCGCTCGCGCCGGTGCCCCAGTGGGCATCCCCGCCGTTGTGCCAGTGCGTGGCGGACTTCATCCAGGTGGGCTCCGTCGACTTCCATTCGAGGATGTCGATCTCCCCGCTGGCCGGCCAGCCCACGGAGGAGACGTTGGCGCCGAGGGTCCAGAAAGCGGGCCACATGCCGAAGCCGGAGGGGACCTTGATGCTCGCGATGAGCTTGCCGTAACGCCGCTCGACCTTGCCCTTGCTGTGGATGCGGCCCGAATAGAAGGAGCGCGCGGGGTAGCCAGCACAGTTGGGATCGCGAGGGGCGTCGCCGGTGCGCTGCGCGGAGAGGATCAGCTTCCCGCCGCTCACGCTGACGTTCTGCGCGCGCGGGTACTCCAGCTCTCCCGTGCCGAAGTTGCAGTTGTTGGTGACCGGATCCCAGTTGCTGTTGAGGGTGGTCCAGTTGCCGGTGTTCAGGGACGAGCCATTGAACTCGTCCGACCAGTCGAGGCGCCACCCGGCAGGCGGCGCGTAGTCGAGCTCGGAGGCGATCTCGTCGACCGGCTCGTCCATGTCGCTGCCCTCGGGATCGTCGGCGTTCACGACGCAGCCGGTCGAGGACGCGAGCAAGGAGGCGGCGAAGGCGGAGACGTGGAGCTTTCGGAAGAGGGTATGCATTGAGTTGGTGACCATCGGGGGGTTCAGGGGTGAGTCGTCATGGGTGGCGCGTCGCTCAGCGATGATAGACGCGCACGTAATCGACGAGCATCTGCTGGGGGAACGAGGTCGAGCCATCCGGTGAGCCCGGCCAGTTGCCGCCCACGGCGACGTTGAGGATCATGAAAAAGTTGTGGTTGAAGACCCAGCTCGTGCCCGGAGGAGCATCGGCAGGCGTCTTTCGCAGGTAGAGCGCGCCGTCGAGATACCAGCGGATCTCGCTGGGCTCCCATTCGACCCCGTACACGTGGTAATCGTCGGCGAGCGGCGCGCCGTTCGGGAGCGTCGTGCTGCCGGTGAGGGGGTTGCCTCCCGAGTAGCCCGGCCCGTGCAAGGTCCCGTGCAGCCGCGCGGGATCCTTGCCGACGTTCTCCATGATGTCGATCTCGCCGCAGCTCGGCCAGCCGACGCTGCCGATGTCGTTGCCGAGCATCCAGAACGCGGGCCACAGACCCTGCCCGCGGGGCACCTTGATCCGCGCCTCGACGCGCCCGTAGGTGGTCTCGAACTTGCCCCGGGAGACCAGCCGCGCCGAGGTGTACTGGCAGGTGCCGTACCAGCACCCGAGCTGGTTTGCGCCCTGGGGCGTGGCGGTGATGACCAGGCTGCCGTTCTCCTGGCGCGCGTTGCTGGTGCTGTTCGTGTAGTATTGCAGCTCCGCGTTCCCCCACCCGTTGCCGCCGATCTCCGCCGACCACCTGGAGCCGTCGATCGCCGCGCCGTTCGCGCCGTTGAACTCGTCGGAGAAGACCAGGTTCCACCCGCCGCCGCCGCCGCCGCCGCCGCCGATTTTCTGGAAGGTCCAGCGCTGGTTCGTGGACCCGGCCCAGGTCCATTGCTGGACGGGGGCCCCGTTCGCCGTGCTGACGTCCTTGATGTCGAGCATCTTGCCGCTGTGGCGGGCGCTGATGCCGTACTGCCCGTTGCCCGCGTCGAAGACCTCGAACTGCTGGTTCGCGCCGCCGCCGTAGCCCCATTGCTGGAGGAGCGCTCCGTCGGCCGTGCTCACCTCCCGCACGTCGAGCGACCTGTTGCTGTTCGGGTTCAGGAGCTGCACGTAGCCGTTGCCGAGCGGGATGACCCGGAAGACCTGGGCCGGGGTGCCGTTGCAGTCCCACTGCTGGACGGGGGCGCCGTCCTGGGTGCTGGCGCTCTGGATGTCGAGGCACTTGCCACTGTGCACGGCGCGGATGACGTAGTCACCCGCGGTGATGGACGCAGAGGTGGCGCCGAAAGCGTCCTCCTCCACGCTCTCTCCGTCCGTCAGCCCATCTTCGGCGGCACCGCAGGCCGAGAGCAGCAGGAAGAGAAGGGCTGGGACGTGCTTGGCAACCATGGGTGATCTCCTTGGGCGCCGGGGATTGCACCGGGTATGCCACCCTGGCGCATGCGGCGCTCACGGGGTCGCGTCTGCGGACGTCAGCGAGTGCGAGAGACTCGGATCGCGAGACGCGGGCGGGCTTCGGAGGCACTGCGGGCCTCCGCCGGGCGGGTGTGGTCGGGTCGTGAAGAGGGAGGTGCAGAGGAGGGGGTGATCGGCTGGATCACCTCCCGAGGGGAGGGGTGATCGGCTGGATCACCCCTCGCGCACCCTCGGATCGCCCCCCTGGGGGAGGGGGATGCGCTAGCGACGCGAGCCGCGCTGGCGACGGCGCAGGGCCAGGCCGGCGACGGCTGCGAGCGCCACCGCGAGGGGGCCACTGCTGCTACCGCCACCCTGAGCGGGCCGCGCTGCGCAGAGCAGGCCGTTGCCCTCGGGGTACAACCCGTCCGGGTTGGCCTGGGAGCAGGTGCCCACCGAGCTGTCGGTGGAGCTGCACACCTGCCCGTCAGGGCACGCGTTACCTCCCTCGCCGCGGCAGCCAGGCACGCAGATCCCCGCCTCCGTGTCGCAGACCTGACCCTGAGCGCAGTCGGTGTCCTGCGTGCAGCGCGTGACGCCATCGTCGGACGGGTCGTTCGGATCGCGCTCGCCGGGATCGATCTGGCCGTTCTTGTTGGTGTCCTCGTCGCCGTCGCTCACGCCGCCGTTGTCGGTGTCGGGGTTGAGCGGGTCGGTGGTGGTCGCGCCGCCGTCGGCGTCGGCGATGCAGTTTCCTGCGGCCGGGTCCGTGGGCGGGTTCGGGCAGTCGAGGCCCATCTCGGTGCCGTCGAACAGGCCGTCGTTGTCGCTGTCGGGGTCGAGCGCGTTGATCAGCCCGTCGCCGTCCGTGTCCTGATCGTAGTCGGGCTCCTGGCCATCGGGCACGCCGTCGTCGTCGCTGTCGGCGTCCTGGGGATCGGTGCCGATCTGCTCCTCGATGTTGTCGGGGATGCCGTCGCCATCGCTGTCCGGGAAGTCGTCTGCCGGGTTGAGCGGATCGCGCTCGCCGGGGTCGACCTGGCCGTTGTGGTTGACGTCCTCGTCGCCGTCGAGCGCGCCACCGTTGTCGGTGTCCGCGTCGAGCGGGTTCGTGGTGGTGGTGGGATCGGCGTCGGCGATGCAGTTGTTTGCGGCCGGGTCCGTGGGCGGGTTCGGGCAGTCGAGGCCCATCTCGGTGCCGTCGAACAGGCCGTCGTTGTCGCTGTCGGGATCGAGCGCGTTGATCAGCCCGTCACCGTCGTGATCGTCGCTGAAGTTCGGCTCCAGGCCATCGGGCACGCCATCGTCGTCGCTGTCGGCGTCCTCGGGATCGGTGCCGAGCACCCCTTCGAGGATGTCGCTCAGGCCGTCGCCGTCCGTGTCCACGATGATCCCGTCATCGGCCGGATCGTTGGGATCGGTCTCGCTCTCGTCGAAGACGCCGTTGAAGTTGTAGTCCTCGTTGCCGTCGCTGACGCCGCCGCCATCGGTGTCCGCATCGAGCGGGTTGGTGGTGGTCGCGCCTTGGTCGCCATCGGGCCGGCAGTGACCAGCGGCCGCGTCGGTACCGGTCCCCATGCAGTCGCGGCCCATCTCGGTGCCGTCGAAGAGGCCGTCGTTGTCGCTGTCGGGGTCGAGCGCGTTGATCAGCCCGTCGCCGTCGGCGTCTCCTGCCGGGTCGATCTCCTCGCCGTCGGGCACGCCGTCGTCATCGCTGTCAGCGTCGTTCGGATCGGTGCCGATGAACTCCTCGAAGACATCGGGCAGCCCGTCCCCGTCGGTGTCGGTGCAGTCGTCCTCGTCCACGCACTGGCCGATGTCGACGTCGGTCGGAGGGGTGCCGCCCGCGGGGCCGTTGCCATCGGTGGGGGTGTCCGTGGCGGGCGCGCCTTGCTCGCCGGCGGCGTTGATGACCGCCTGGTTGGAGATGGTCCCCGTGGCCGTCGCGTCCACCGTGACCCGGAACGTCACCGTGGCCGTGGCGCCGATGATCATGGTGCCACCCTGGGCTGCGTCCGCGTTCGCGCCGAGGCGCACGGTCAGGGTCCGCGTGCCCGCGTCATACTCTCCCTGATCGTCGCCCGCCGCGTCCGTCTTGCCCCCTGCATTGTCGCCGGTGGCGATCGCCAGCGAGCCGGGGACGTAGGTCACGCCCGAGGGCAACGCATCGGTGAGCACCGTGTTGATCGAGGTGTCGTTGCCTTCGTTGGCGACGTGCACCGTGTACTCGATGACGTCGCCGGGGAGCAGCGCCCCGCCGTTCAGGTCCACCGCCGTCTTGTTGGACGAGGAGAAATCCGGCTTGAAGGTGGAGATCGAGGTGACGAAGCCTCCGAGCAGGTAGACGTCCTGGGTCGTCGTCGCCTGGATGGGCGCCGAGGTCTGCCCCGCCTCCACGAGGGAGGTGATGTCGATGACGTCGAGGTCGATGCCCGACATGCTCCCGGCGTCGCCGGTGAGCTGCGGCAGGTCGCCCATGGTCGACACGGGAGCGCCGAAGAAGGAGCGGCTGTTGTTGAAGAAGTTGTTGGCCCCGTTGATCCCGTTGGAGACCGCCGCCCCGTCGAACAGGAACTGGTCGCCCTGGATGACGGTGTCGCCCTCGAAGGCGACGACGCCGAGCTTCGCATCGTACCCGGCCGGGGGGACGAAGAAGCCGGAGAGGGTCGCGTTCTGGTTCTGGCCTTGCGCCACCCGGTCCAGACCATCGAACAGGGCGAGGTTGCGCGGCGGCTCGGTGTCGAGCTGGTAGAAGACCACCATCCACCAGCCGGCGTAATTGACGTCGCTCGTCCCGTTGATGAGGTTGTTCGAGTCCACGCCGCTCACCCGGTACGCGCCAGAGCCGTTGGTCTGGACGAGCTGCGTCACGTCGGCGACCGACTGGTAGAAGAAGTCGGCGCCCGCCGGATCGACGATGAACGACTGGATGGCGTTCACGTCGGCGCTGAAGGCACTGGCGCCCGGCCGGTCCAGGGTCGCGGTGGTGTCCGCGGCGGGTCCGCCGCTCCGCGCGCTCCAGTAGAGGTAGGCGTGGGTGACGGTGGCGTTCGGCGGGATCGTCAGCACCGCGGTGCTGCGCGCCTGCGCGACGGAGATGTTGGTGTTCGCCGCGGCCATTCCTTCGGACGGCGCGTCGGCGCGCCAGAACACGTCCGGCGCCGAGTCGTTGATGCTGTTGGCGTTCCCGCAGGCCCCGACGTCGCCCACCACCGGGGCTGGCGTGGTCGCCGCGCAGTCGTACCCGAGCGTGTTCCCCACGAGGAGGAAGTCGCCGCGTTGATCCACCTGCACGCGCAGGGAGGGCGCCGCGTTCGCGGCCTTCCCTGCTGCGCCCAGGAGGGCGAGCCCTACGAGCCCGCTGATGCCAAGACTTCTCTTCAAAGCTCGATCTCCTCAGCCCCTGGCGTTGCAGGAGCAATGGTGAAGGTTGGGTGGGTGACGGCGGCGTCTCCGCTACATGAGATCCAAGAAGGCACGACGGTTCGCCACGCACTCCGGGAGACGCGGATCTCCACCCTACACAGTCCATGCCGGACGTGGAAATGAACGACTCAAGGCGCACTCCTGGCCATCCGGGCGCGGGCAACCGGTAACAGTGCAGCAAAATGCGGCAGTCCGCCGGAGTACGTGGGCGAAGAGGTGAGGGCTCCGAGCCTCACCTCGGGTGACCCCCCTGCCGCCTCCGGTCCTCAGCGCGAGCGGCACTACGCACCTCTGTCGTGTACCTCGAAGGGTGAGCAGGTGTGGGGCGAGGCGGGGCCACCTGTTCAGCGGAACGGGCGCCTGACGCCAGTCCGATGCAGACGGTGATACCGAGGGTGAAGGTAGGGGGAGGAGGGGAGAGGCCGACCCGGGCCCTCCAGCGCGTTGACGCCGGAGGGCTCCGGTCAGGAGTTCGGAGTCCTGATGCCTAGCGTCGTGACCCGCGCTGGCGCCGGCGCAGGGCCAGACCAGCGACTGCCGCGAGCGCCACCGCGAGCGGGCCGCTGCTGCTCCCGCTGCCTTGCGCCGGCCGCGCGGCGCAGAGCAGGCCGTTGCCCTCGGGGTACACGTCGTCCGTCGGAGGCTCCGAGCAGTCACCTGCCGTGGCGTCCGTGGAGCTGCACGTCTGGCCATCGGGGCACGTATTGCCACCCTCGCCGCGGCAGCCCGGCTCGCAGGCGCCGGTGTCCGTGTTGCAGATCTGACCGCTGTTCGCTGCGCCGCAGTCGCTGTCCTGCGTGCAGCTCTCCTCGGGCGAGTCGTCGGACGGATCGTTCGGGTCTCGCTCCCCGGGGTCGATCTGGCCGTTCTTGTTCGTGTCCTCGTCGCCGTCGCTCACCCCACCGTTGTCGGTGTCGCGGTCGAGCGGGTCGGTCGTCGTCGCCCCCCCGTCCGCGTCCGCGACGCAGTTGCCCACGCTCACGTCCGTGGCGGGGTTCGAGCAGCCGAGACCCAGCTCGGTGCCGTCGAACAGCCCGTCGTTGTCGCTGTCGGGGTCGAGCGCGTTGATCAGCCCGTCGCCGTCGGTGTCCTGCAGGAAGTTCGGCTCCTGCCCGTCCGGCACGCCGTCGTCGTCGCTGTCGGCGTCGTTCGGATCGGTCCCGATCTGGACCTCGACGTCGTCGGGGACGCCGTCGCCGTCGCTGTCGACCACATCGTCTTCGGGATCGTTCGGGTCCGTCTCGCCCTGGTCCACCTGACCGTTGTGGTTCGTGTCCTCGTCTCCATCGCTGACGCCGCCGTCATCGGTGTCCGGATCGAGCGGGTTCGTGGTGGTTGCCCCACCGTCCGCGTCGGCGATGCAGGTATTGGCCGCCGGATCCGTGTCCGGATCCTCGCAGTCGAGGCCCAGCTCGGTGCCGTCGAAGAGCCCGTCGCCGTCGCTGTCGGGATCGAGCGCGTTGATCAGCCCGTCGCCGTCCTGATCGTCGCTGAAGTTCGGCTCGTCACCGTCGATCACGCCGTCGTTGTCGCTGTCGGCGTCGTTCGGATCGGTCCCGATCGCTTCCTCGACCGCATCCGTCAGGCCGTCCCCGTCCGTGTCCATCAACGTCGCGTCATCGGCGGGGTCGTTGGGATCGGTCTCGGCCCCGTCGACGACACCGTTGAAGTTGACGTCCTCCTGGCCATCGGGGATGCCGCCGTCGTCCGTGTCCGCGTCGAGCGGGTCGGTCGTCGTCGCCCCGTTGTCAGCGTCGGGCCGGCAGTGGCCAGCGCTGGCGTCGGTCCCTAGACTCGAGCAGTCGAGGCCCATCTCGGTGCCGTCGAAGAGCCCGTCGTTGTCGCTGTCGACGTCGAGCGCGTTGATCAGGCCGTCACCGTCGGTGTCCTGATCGAAGTCCGGCTCGTCGCCGTCGGGCACGCCGTCGTCGTCGCTGTCGGCGTCGTTCGGATCCGTGCCGAGGGTGTCCTCCTCGTCGTCCGGGATCCCGTCGCCGTCCGAGTCTTGCCCGGCGACATCGTCGGCGGGGTTGTTCGGATCGGTCTCGCCGGCGTCGATCTGGCCGTTGTGGTTCACGTCCTCGACGCCGTCGGACACGCTGCCGCCGTCGGTGTCCACGTTGAGCGGGTCGGTCGTCGTCGCGCCGCTGTCGGCGTCGGGCACGCAGGTCGTGGCCCCGGGCGTCGTGGCCGGGTTCGAGCAGTCGAAGCCCATCTCGGTGCCGTCGAAGAGCCCGTCGCCGTCGCTGTCGGGATCGAGCGCGTTGATCAGGCCGTCGCCGTCGGTGTCCTCGTCGAAGTCCGGCTCGTCACCGTCGAGCACGCCGTCGTCATCGCTGTCGGCGTCGTTCGGATCGGTGTCGATGGCGTCCTCCACGAGGTCCGAGAGGCCGTCGCCGTCCGAGTCGACGTTGTCGAGATCATCGGCCGGGTTGTTCGGATCGGTCTCGCCCGGATCGATGGCGCCGTTGTGGTTCGCGTCCTCGATGCCATCCGAGACGCTGCCGCCGTCCGTGTCCGCGTTGAGCGGGTCGGTCGTCGTCGCGCCGCTGTCGGCGTCGGGCTCGCAGAAGTTGGCCCCCGTGTCGGTGGCCGGGTTCGCGCAGTCGAGGCCCAGCTCGGTGCCGTCGAAGATCCCGTCGTTGTCGCTGTCGGCGTCGAGGGCGTTGATCTGGCCGTCGCCGTCGGTGTCCTCGTCGTGGTCCGGCTCGTTCCCGTCGATCACGCCGTCGTCGTCGCTGTCGGCGTCGTTCGGGTCGGTGCCGATCGTCATCTCCTCGAGATCCGAGAGGCCATCGCCGTCCGAGTCGACGTTGGCGAGGTCGTCGGCCGGGTTGTTCGGATCGGTCTCGCCCGGATCGATCATCCCGTTGTGGTTGGCGTCCTCGATCCCATCGGAGACGCTGCCGTCGTCCGTGTCGGCGTCGAGCGGATCGGTGGTGGTCGCGCCGCTGTCGGCGTCGGCGATGCAGGTGTTCGCGCCGGCGTTTGTGGCGGGGTTCGCGCAGTCGAGGCCCATCTCGGTGCCGTCGAAGATCCCGTCGTTGTCGCTGTCGGGATCGAGGGCGCCGATGAGGCCGTCGCCGTCGGTGTCGACGGCGTAGCCGGGCTCGTTCCCGTCGGTCACGCCGTCGTCGTCGCTGTCGGCGTCGTTGGGATCGGTGCCGTTCGCCGTCTCGATGATGTCGATGAGGCCATCGCCATCACTGTCGTTGTTCTGCGCGTCGTCGGCGCCGTGGCCGAGCGTCGGGTCGGTCTCGTCGGGATCCTGCACGCCGTCGTGATCCCGGTCCTCGTTGCCGTCGATGACGCCGCCCTCATCCGTGTCCGGGTTCAGCGGGTCGGTCACCGTGGCGCCCATGTCGCCGTCCGCGGTGCAGGACATGGCGGCCGGGTCCGTGGCGGGGTTCGCGCAGTCGAGGCCCATCTCGGTGCCGTCGAAGATCCCGTCGTTGTCGCTGTCGGGATCCAGGGCGCCGATGAGGCCGTCCTCGTCGGTGTCCTCGTTGTAGGCGGGCTCGTCGCCGTCGATCACGCCATCGTCATCGCTGTCGGCGTCGTTCGGATCGAGCCCGAGGTCTTCCTCCTCGTCGTCGGAGATGCCATCGCCATCGGTGTCGACGCAGTACTCTTCCGCCACGCCGTCACAGTCGTTGTCGATCCCATCGCCGCACACCTCGGCGCCGCTGGGCACGCAGACGCAGGTGTTCGTCTCGTCGTCGCAGGTCGGCTCAAGCGCCGTGCAGTGCGCGTCCGTCAGGCACTCGACGCAGAGGTTCGGTGTCCCTCCGACGTTGCAGTACGGCGTCGGCGCCGCGCAGCCGGTGTCGTTATCACACTGATCGATGTTGACCGTGGTCGGGGGAGCGCCGCCCGCAGGGCCGTTGCCGTCGGTGGGCGTGTCCGTGGCGGGGGCGCCTTGCTGCCCGGCGGCGTTGATGATCGCCTGGTTGGCGATGGTCCCCGAGGCGCCCGCGTCCACCGTCACCCGGAAGGTCACCGTGGCGGTGGCGGCGATGGCCATGGTGCCGCCCTGGGTCGCGTTCGCGCCGGTCCCGAGGCGCACTCTGAGGGTGCGTGTCGCCGCGGTGTACTCCCCCTGATCGTCCCCCGCAGCGTCCGTCTTGGTGCCGCTGTTGGCGCCCGCGGTGATCGCCAGCGAACCGGGGACGTAGGTCACCCCCACCGGCAGCGGATCGGTGAGGATCGTGTTGACCGAGGTGTCGTTGCCGGTGTTGACGACCTGCACCGTGTACTGGATGACGTCGCCCGGGAGCAGCGACCCGCCGTTCACGTCGACCGCCGTCTTGTTGGAGGTCGTGAAGTCGGGCTTGAAGGTGGAGACCGAGGTGACGAAGCCCCCGAGCAGGTACACGTCACCGGTGCTCGTCGCCTGGATGGGCGCCGACGTCTGGCCCGCCGTCACGTAGGGCGTGATGTCGAGCACGTCGATGTCGAGGCCGGACATGCTCCCGGGTCCGCCCGTGAGCTGCGGCAGATCACCCACCGACGAGATCGGATTGCCGAAGTAGGACCGGGTGTTGTTGAAGAAGTTGTTGGCCGTGTTGGCGCCGTTCGACAGCGCTGTGCCGTTGAAGAGGAACTGGTCGCCGACGATCGCGGTGTCACCCTCGTACGCGACGACGCCGAGCTTCGCGTCGTACCCGGCGGGGGGAACGAGGAAGCCCGAGAGGATGGCGTTCTGGGGCGCGCCGTTCGCCACGCGGTCCAGCCCATCGAAGAGCGCCAGGTTGCGCGGCGGCTCGGTGCTGAGCTGGTAGAACACCACCATGTACCAGCCGGCGTAATTGAGGTCGCTCGTCACGTTGGCCAGCGTGTTCGACTCGACGCCGCTCACGCGGTACGCCCCCGAGCCGCGGGCCTGGACGATCGAGGTGATGTCGGCGACCGACTGGTAGTAGTAGTCAGCGCCCGCCGGATCGACCACGAAGGACTGGATGGCGGTCAGATCGGCGCTGAAGCCGTTCGCGCCGGGTCGGTCCAGCGTCGCCGTGGCGTCGGGGTTCGGGCCGGGGCTCCGCGCGCCCCAGTACAGGAAAGCGTGGGTCACCGTGGCGTTCGCCGGGATCGTCAACACCGCCGTGCTGCGCGCCAGATCCACGGTGATGGCGGTGTTCGCCGCTGCCTGACCAGCGGCCGGCTCGTCCGCGCGCCAGAACACATCCGGCGCTGAATCGGTGGTGTTGGTCCCGCAGGCGCCCACCGTGCCCACGGTGGGAAGGGGCGTGGCCGCCACGCAGTCATGTCCGAGCGTGTTCCCCACGAGGAGGAAGTCGCCCCGTTGATCCACCTGCACGCGCAGGGACGGCGTCGCATGCGCGGTCCTCCCTGCTGCGCCCAGGAGAGCGAGCCCTACGAGCCCGCCGAATCCAAGCCTTCTCTTCACGTATCTAGTTCCTCCGCCGGCCTCCGCGGAGGCCGTGCTTGGGGGTGGATGAGTGACATCAGCGACGACGTCGCTGACAGCGAGGGGAATTGCGCGCCACGGGTTCAGCGCGCGAACACGCACTTCACGGTGATGAGCAACACCTCTCGTCCGATCGGAAACAAGGAACCCCCCGCGTCTCCGGGGAGACGCAGCACCTCAACCCTACACAGCCCGTGCCGCGCGTGGAGATGGGCGGAACCCTACAATCGGCAGGGGATCTCGGACCTGAAAAGCCTGCAACTCGGCGCTCTTCTCCAGGGAGCGCCGCAGGCGCCTCCAGGGGGTGAGTACTGCATGCCTCAGCGTGCGCACGCGCTGACGTCTCCTGTCCTCAGGTCGCACCTTCACCTCGGTGCCTCGCGCGCGCTCCGGGGCGCAGATTCTGCGCGTCTCCCCGAAGCCGCACCCGCGCCGCACCCGCGTCGCACCCGCGCTCAGGGCCCTGCCCGCTCCAGCTCCGCCTGCGCTGCCAGGAACATCGGCGAGCGCAGCAAGGTGCTCATGAGCCGCAGCGTCTCCCGGGAGCGGAGCGCCGCCAGATCCACCTGGTCCGGATCCGGCGCCGTCAGATCGTACAGCTCGGGGGCTCCCCACTCGAGCGGCAGCACGAGCTTCTGCTGACCCTCGATGAGGCCCACCCGCGCCATCTGCTGATCGGACACGGCCCCCGCGAGCAGCGGCAACCGGCGCGGAGGCGGCGGCGACGCGAGGAACCCGAGCAGATCCTGGCCGTGGTAGCCGTTCATCGGCGGGTTCGGGTCGAGCAGCCGGGCCATGGTCGGCGCGATGTCGATGAGCGAGGCCACCTCGTCGATGGCCACCGGCGGGACGCCGGGGATCCGCAGCGCGATCGGCACGCGCAGGAGCGGCTCCCAGAGGAAGGTCGAGTGGATCCAGAACCCGTTGTAGCCGAGCGCCTCGCCATGATCCGACAGGAACAGCACGATGGTGCGATCGGTCAGATCGAGATCCTCCAGCCCCTTGAGGAGCCTGCCGAAATGCTCGTCGAGGCTGCGCGCCACCACCCGGTAGCGCCAGTTCCACGGCCCCTCGTCGGGCACGTGGTAGCGCTCCGCGGAGCCGTAGACGTAGGTGCGGTCGAGCTCGCGCCAGTTGTGAACGTCGAAGTTGAACATCCACGCGAAGAACTGCTTCGAGCCTCGCTGGCTGAGCCAGGAGAGCATGCGGTCCACCATCGGCCCTGCCGTGGGCTGGTCGGCCCCGTAGCCCCACACCCCTCCCTGCGCGTGGTCGGGCACCCGGTGGGTCTCGTCGAACGCGAACTCCGGCAGGTGCAGCCCGAGGAAGTCCGCGGCCGAGTCCGGGATGAACAGGCTGGTCTCGATCTTCCGGCGCCTGGCCACGTCGAGCAGGCTCCCCGGGCTCTTCGCGAGGCCGTCGTAGCTCCCCCCGAGCAGCGTCGGCAAGGCGCGCAGCGTGTCGGAGCCGGTGGAGTAGGCGCGCTCGAACTTCATCGCCTGCCGCGCGAAGGCCGCGGCGTTCGGCATCACCTCGTCGTCGTAGGCCACGTCGCTGCGGAGCGTGTCCACGTAGTAGACGAGGACATTGTAGTCCGCGGCCTCCTTGCGGATCTCCGCCGCCTCCGCCCCCGCCGCGCGCGCCGCGGGCGGCTCGCTCCAGCCAGCGTCCCAGCGCGGATCCCGGGTCAGCTTGTCCACGTCGTACTGATCGAGCAGCGCCGCCAGCCGGTTCTCGCGCATCTCGCCGAGGTCCTCGCCCCGCAGCGTGGCCTTGGCCACCTGGAGGCGGCGCAGCATCCGCCCGATGTACACCGGGTTCCGGCCCGTGTGCGCGAGCGCCCCCTCGTGCCACCCGCGGAGCCCCGGCGAGACCAGGAAGCACAGCGCCCAGAGTGCGGCGACGAGCGTGAGCCTCCGCGCCGCGACCCGCGCCCGGTCGCGCCGGGCCAGCAAGAGCAGGCCCGTGAAGCAGGCGCACCCGAGGAGCACCCCCGCGCTCACTTCGAGCGCCGTGTGCAGGCGCCGGTACACCCCCACCAGCACCGTGAGGTCCACGACGACCACCCCGACGCCGACCACGGCCAGCGCGGCAGCCATCGCGAGCCCCGCCCGGCGCCCTTCCCTCGCCGCGCGTGCTGCCCGACCCTGAACGAGCGCCAGCGTGGCGGCCGCGAGGAGCACCGCGCCGAGCAACAGGTAGGGCCCCACGGTGCCGAGCCATCCTCCCCGCGCGACGCGGCCCGAGAAGGTCCAGAAGGCCGTGCTCGTGAAGGCCGCGACCGCGAGGGCGCCGTACATGGCCGCCCGGACAGCCACCCGCGCGCGTGGGGCGCGTGCCTTCAGCGGCCTCGTGAGGTGCTGGACGACGGTGACCCACACGAACGAGGCCACGCCGACCGCCGCGCCCACCGCGACGTAGAGGCTCACCGCCGCGCCGAGGTGCTTCAGGGGCTGGATGCCGGCGAAGTCATGGCGCGCCGCGCTGTCGGCGAGCACGGCGCCGAGGGCCACCGCGACGCATGCCGCGACGCACCGCGCAAGGGTGTCGAGCGTCGGGTTGTACCGCGCGGCCATGCGGCTGATTCCCAGGCGTTCGAGCCAGCCTGCAAGGGACGACGTCCGAGGCACGTCGCTGCAACTTAGGAAATGGTTGCAGCTCCTTCAAGTCACGTCGTCATGAGCGATGCTGTGCCCTGCCACGGTGCCCCTCGGCAGCTTCGAAAAGCCCCCAGCACCGCCTCTCCCCCGAGCATGCCCGCGTGCGCCCTCGCCGTCGCAAATCGCTACACCGCGGTCAGCGGGCGACCCAGTAGGCCTGGGTCCATGCGCGCTTCCCGTCGGGCGCCGTGAGCCGCGCGCGGACGAACCGCTCGGTGCCGTTGAGGCGGTAGCTCGCGCGGTACACCGGGCGTGCCTCGTCGTCGCCGGAGTCCTCGACCGCTTCCGGCTGCTCCGAGGCGAGGAGCTGCCCTCCGTGATCGAGGAACTCGACCTTCAGCTCGGGCGTCTCGACATCGAGCGTGAACCGATCGTCGCCCACGCCGAGGTGCGTGATCCGGGGACCTGCCGAGGCGTAGAGCTTCCCTGCGGCGAGCGCCTCGCAGATCGCCTCCTGCGAGGTCTCCTCCGCGAACACCTCCACCCATGCCACCCCGGGGGGAGCCTGGGGGACGTTCTTGTTGAGACCGGTGAGCGCGTGCATGTCGTCGACGGCGACCGCGGCGATGGACCGACCGGAGGAGAGCACCTGATCCCACTTGGCCTCCGCGGAGGCGTGGCCCTCGTCGCCATCGCTCCGCACGTGCGGGTGGCCGCTCCAGATCTCGAGGAGCTGCGCGCCCTTCGCCTCCGCGATGTGCTCGGGATCCAGCGCCCAGTGGAAGTTCGGGTGATTGACGATGGCCACCCCGTCCTGCGCCAGGATCTTGGCCGTGGCCCACGCGAGCGCGGCGCCCGGGGTGCGGAACGTCCCCCCGCCGATGCGCTCCTTCGTGCAGATCGCGTTGACGTGCACCGGCTGCATCGCAGCCACCATGGTGATCTCTTCGCCCGGGATGACCACGAAATCGTGGTCCTGCACCTCGGGCGGGCGCGCGCCGTCGAGGTAGGTGTTGTGGTCGGTCAGGGCGAGGAACTGGTAACCGTGCGTGCGGTACCAGTCGATCACCACCTGCGCCGGGCTGTCGCCGTCGGTCCGGGCGGAGTGCGTGTGGAGGTTGCCCCGCTGGAACACGCTCACGTCCAGCCGGTCCATGAAGCTCGCCGAGGGCGCCGGGAACAGCTCCCGCGCGACGTCCTGCAGATCGGCCGAATCTGCCCGGCGGATCAGCGCCCCGCCGATGAGCAACGTGGCCGACGCGATTGCCAGAACGGAGGCGCGAAGGACCCGACCTCGCCGCCGCCGCTTCGGGGCTTCCTCGTCCACGGAGAGCGTCGACGGGACCGGTCTCAGAGAGTGCGACATCTTCGCAAAGTGTAGCGCGAAACCGCGCGCTGCAATCACCTGGAGAGGTGTCGGGATGCGCTTCCCGGACGACGTCCAGAAGCTGCTCTGCCCGTGGCCTTCCCCCCATTTCATGATCTCCTGACCGGTCCCCCGGCGACCGGGCGAGCCACAAACCGGGGGAGGGGGCGAGCGGCTGCCCCTCCTGACGGTTGCCCTCGCCCTTGGCGCCCTTGGCGCCCTTGGCGCCCTTCGCTGGTGAGGAGCGTGACGGCTGCACCCGGCCTTTCCGTCCTGTTACCGTGCCCCCCATGAAACTCTGGGACGCCATCGCGAGCGGTAAGCTCGACGCCGTGGACAAGGTGCTCGCGAAGGACACCTCCGACGTACCGTCCGCCATCCAGGGCCTCCAGAACGACGCCCTCCTGGAGATCCAGCGGCGCCTCCTCCGCGAGAACCCGCCGCCCCACGCCCTCTCCAGCGCGCTCGCCAATGCCGCGCTCTCCGGCTCCCTTGCCCTCCTCCGGAACCTCATCGCGCATCCCGGGGCGCTCACCCCCGAGTCGGGAACCAGCACGCTCGCCTATGCCGCCAGGGCTGGCCGGATCGCCCCCCTGCGCCTGCTGCTGGAAGCGGGGGCCTCGCCCGAACACCCTTCCTTGCAGGGCAACAGGAACGAGGACCACCCCCTCACCCGCGCCATCGAGAACGGCGACCCGGAGATCGTGCAGGCGCTGCTCGACGCCGGCGCGCGCCTCGACTTCCTGATCGGCTACAACGACGACAGGCCCCTCGATCACGCCCGCAAGCAAGGCTCTCAGGCCGTCATCGACCTCCTCCTCGCGGCCGGCGCGACCCCGCGGACCGACGCCGACCTCTCCCTCTTCAGCGCCGCCAACTTCGGCCGCATCGCGCGCGTGCAGGAGCTCCTGCCGGACGCCACCGAAGAGGATCGGGGCCAGGCGCTGCAGATGGCCGCGGCGGCGGGCCACACGGAGATCGTGGAGCTCCTCCTCGCCGGACCGGTCCCGCAGAAGTCCCTCGACCAGTCCCTCTGGTTCACGGCGCAGAACGGCCACGAGGCTCCCGCCAGGCTGCTCCTCGCGCGGGGCGCGAGCCCCGAGGCCGAGTCGTTCACCGGCCGGCGCGCGCTCCAGGTCGCCGCCTACAAGGGGCACCCCAAGCTCGTCGCCCTGCTCATCCAGGCGGGCGCCGACGTCCACGCCCGCACCGAGGACGGCGACAATGCGCTCGACGACGCCAAGGGGAAGCCGGAGATCCGGGCCCTCCTCATCGCCGCCGGCGGCGACCCCAAGGCGAAGCAGAAGCTCGTGGCGGCCACGAAGCAACAGCTCAAGCAGTTCGCGCGCCCCGCCTGGGTCCCCCGCGTCACCTCGCAGAAGCCGACCGCGTTCGTGATCCCGCACGCCTCGCGGTTCGGCGGCCTGCCCTGGCTCGCGGCGGACGAGGCGTGGCCCGTGTCCAGCGAGGGCGCGCCGCTCACCTTCATCCTGCAGATCAACCTGGACGACGCTCCGGTGGAGGCCCGGGCGCAGACGGGCGGCGGCCTCCTGCAGCTCTTCTTCGATGTCGAGAATCAGCCCTACGAGCCCTTCTCGCCTGGCCACCTCGTCCGCATCGTGCGCAGCGCCAACCTCCGCAAGGGAGGCCTCGCCATCCCGCCGCAAGGCCTCTCACCGCTGCCCCAGAAGGCCATCACCGGCTGGAAGCAGGTGAGCGACACGCCCTTCCGGGAGGCCGGGAGCCAGCCATGGCACCGCTACAAGGCCGACATCCCCAGCGAGGCCGAGGAGACGACCTTCAAGCTCAACGTGAAGGAGGACAAGCTTTGCGGCTGGCCGAGCTGGGTGCAGGACGCGAGCTACCCGACCTCGAAGAAGCGCGGCGTGGAGCTGGACAGGCTCCTCTTCCAGATCAATTCGAGCAACAACTTGCCCGTGATGTTCGGAGACAACGGCGTGGGCTACATCCTGCAAGCGAGCAAGGCCCCCGACCACGTCGCGTTCCAGTGGCAGAGCGTTTGAGTCACTCCCCGCGCAGCGCCTCGATGAGCAAGCTGCGGGCGACACGATCCTCGATCCCCTGAGCGCGCCCGAGCCCGACCCTCTCCAGGTCGGACCGCAGTTCGGGTTCGGAGGGCTCTTCCTGGCGCAACGCCTGCGGCAGGAGCTTCCACTTCGGCGTGGCCCTGACGCGCGCCTTCACCGCCTGCAGCGCCCTCACCAGCCGCAGCTCCTGGGCGGTGAAGTCGCTCCCGAACGGGAACGCCGGGAACATCGCTGCCCGCGGCCCCAGCACCCGTGCCAGCCGCTCCGGCGTGTTGTCCCGGTGCCGCGCCGGGATCTTGTAGCCAGGCTCGATCTTGGAGGCCCGGATCGCCTGCTCCAGCAGCGCTCCCTGAAAGCGCGCGTCGGCCACGTTCAGGAGCGCCTTCGCCACCTCACTGTCCGTCTTCCCGCGCAGATCGGCGATGCCGTACTCCGTCACCACCACGTCGCGCAGGTGCCGCGGGATGGTGCAATGCCCATAGGAGAACACGATGTTGCTCGTGGCCTCGCTGCCCTCCTTCTGGCGCACCGCCCGGACGAGCAGGATCGAGCGCCCCGTGGAGAGCTGATGCGCCTGGGCCACGAAGTTGTACTGCCCCCCCACGCCGGAGATCACCCGCCCATCCTCCAGCCCATCCGACACCACGGCGCCCGAGAGCGTCGCCATCATCCCGGTGTTGACGAAGCGGGCGTGGATCCGCTGCGCCTCGTAGAGCGGCGGGTCGAGATCGAGCTGGTTGACCTTCTCCACCCCCGTCATGCAGATCGTCCTCCGCTCCTCGTCGCTCATCGCCGACAGCGCCGCATAGAAATCGCGCGGCCCGAGGAAGAACCCCCCGTGCAGCACCACCCCCCGGCGCAGCCCCGCGCCGAGGCAGCGCTCCCCGATCGCCCGGCGCGCCTCCGGATCGGCCAGGTACGCCGGGATGCGCGCGCCTCCTTCCGCGATCAGGTGCCCGTCCTCGTAGCCCGTCTCGTCGCTGAACACCCCGTGGTGCTGGAGCGCCGCGAAGTCCTCGGCGCGGAGGAACTGCGCGCCCCGTGCCACCAGCCCGTCGAGGAGCGCGGCCGAGGGCGCCGCCGCCTCGTCGAGCCCACCGTCCAGAAGCTCCTGCAGCGCCCGCATCTCGTAGACCCGGCGCTTCAGGATGCCGGCGCGCATGAGCTGCAGGAACCCATCCACGAACATCTCGCTCGCCCCGTACAGCCCCCGCGTGAACGGCCCGAGCCCTCCCCAGCCCTCGATCAGCGCGTGGTGCGCGCTGGCCGCGTCGAGCACCCCGAGCGCCCCCAGCACCTCCCGGTAAGCCTCGTTGTCGCGGTGCCGGAGGATGGTGGCGTGGACGAGCGCATCCCCCAGGCTCCCGATCCCGATCTGCAGCGTCCCCCCGTCGCGGAGCAGCGCCGAGGCATGCATCCCGATCGCGTGATCCGCCGTCGCCACCGGCGTCTTCGGCGTCGAGAACAGCGCCGTCGTGTAGCGCGGGTGGTCGACCACGAAATCGAACATCTCCGGCCCGGTCTCGGCGTCCAGCTCCATGTACGGGAGCGTCTGGTTCACCAGCCCCACCACCGCCACCTTGCGCTCCCCGGCCGCCTCCGCCGCGCGCAGCATCCGCGCCAGCTCCGGGCTCGTGTCCGGGTTGCAGCTCATGCTGTACCGCACCCCCGCCAGACCTCCGCGTCCCTCCCGCTTCGCCACCATCTGCGCCGCGACGTTGCAGCCCTGCCCGAACACGTCGCGCGCCGCGAAGGTGTAGTTCGTGCTGATGTAATCGCGCTGCGCCCGCGCGTCCCCCAGCCGGCTCCCTGGCTGGAAGAAGAACTCCACCACCCGCACGTTCGCCGGCAGCCGCCCTTCGCGCTGGGCCTCCGTGTACGCGAGCCTCGGCACCCCCGCGAACACCCGGTCCAGGAAGGGCCCCATCAGCGCCCCCTCCAGCCCCTCCCCGGGCACGGGCCGCTCCAGCGACAGCGCCGTGAGGATGGTGAGCTGGATCCCGCTGTCCCTTCGCGCCCGCGCGTACAGCGCGTTGACCAGCTCCACCGGCTTGCCCAGCCCGAGCGGCACGCCAATGCGCACGTCTCGCCCCACCCGCGCGAGGATCGCCTCCACGCACGCCTCGACGTCCTCGAAGATCTCCGGCAAGCGCGCATCAACGTTCATGGTCGGCTCTCGTCTCTCCTCGGCCAGGCGGAACTCTATCGCCACGGCGCCCGCACCGCCTACCACCACCCCGCCCCCGCCCCCGCCCC